>QZDW01000009.1 GCA_009917545.1 bacterium 1XD42-76 | reverse complement strand
GAGGAGTTGTTTTATTTTGTAACAAAGAGAATCCTGTATTTATGCGGGTTCTGGCGTTTCGCAAACGCCTAAGTATGCTAATAAAGTAAGGAGAAAGGTAAAGCGAGTACATTTCCAAGAGCCAGTTACCATACGGATTTATGCTGACTTATAGGGTATAATGAGAAGTTCTTCTATTTTTGCCATAGTGGTGCAAAACTGGAAGTTAGAAGTAGCTACATTAAGCTTTATTTTTTATAAACTATAAATTGTAAAAAATTTGTTGAATGACGCACCCGCGTACCACTGCTACGCAGGCGGCGTTGAACAATGCAGGGAAGTAGATTACAAATTAAAATCTGTCTTTAACGCTCAGGGGAAAATTCACTTAAGAGTTTTCCCCTTTTTTCGTGGTTTTTTCAAAGGATTCTATCCAAAACAAGGGATAGAGTCCCTTTTATATACACAAACAAAATAATCAAAAGAGGTTCACACATGGACAACATCAAAAGTTACACCTGCCACTCGGATCGTCATTGTTTTGTCATGCTTTTTTGAAAGCATCTGATAAGGAATACATGATACTCCTGGATATTCTAAAGTAACCTTCCTGCGCCAACAAGTGAGCGCACCACCATGAATGAAAGCAGTTAAGGCGTATTTGTCATCTCTGAATATATGCGCCTGTCGGCGGCGGGCTTTCAAAATAACTTCATAACATAAGTAGTAAAGCGGTGAATTTGTTTCAGAGATAAAGCAATTCTCTGCTTTTTGTTTTCAGGAAGAAGGATAGTGCGTTATCTTTTGTTACTTGAAATTCTATACGGATAACAGCATCAGAAATTATAGAATATCGTGGTAAATGAGGTTTGTGAGAACAAAGACTTCCATACAGAGACCATTCTTATAGCTCAATCTTATTTGATTTTGTAGATAAGTCGGTGATTGACAGTTTCTATAAAGGCATGATAGCATATAATTATCCCAAATAGATCCATCCTTTTGCGATGGAAATGAGGACTGGCTAAGATGTCAGACAGGGAGACTGAGGCCCGCAGTCTGTCAGAAAGAAGCTGTACCATTTAAGTGAACAGGAAAGAAAAATGTTGTCCAGGATATCAAGACGGGGATTTGGTGCAGAAATTACAGGTATGATAGTCAGAACTATGTATTGATATGTTTGGACACGTTCCGGGGCCCTGCAGGCCCCTGAATTGTTCAGAAAAGAGGAACAAAGGATGAACAGAGAAAACTGGAAGGAATATACAGGAAACAGGGAATTTTACCTGACGATCGCGCGGATTGCGATCCCGATTTCTCTGCAGCAGCTGATAACGGTAGGAATTAACCTGATGGACACCATCATGTTAAGCAGCATGGGAGATATCCAGCTTTCGGCTTCCTCCCTTGCGAATCAGTTTATCAATCTGTTTCAGATCTGCTGCATGGGAATCGGTATGGGGGCATCTGTCCTGACCTCACGCTTTTGGGGAATGCAGGACAAAAACAGCCTGCGTAAGGCGGTTACGATCATGCTCCGCGTATGCCTTGGCTTCGCGTCGGTATTTACGCTGGCAACGCTTCTGTCTCCGGCATGGATTATGAAAATCTATACGTCTGATGCAGAGACGATTCATTATGGGGTGGCGTATCTGCGCTGGATTCTGCCTACATATTTCTGCATGGGCCTGTCTCTGACATGTACGATTGTTTTACGGAGTGTGGGGCAGGTGAAGATTCCCCTGATCTGCTCGATTCTGGCATTTTTCGTCAATATCTTTTTTAACTGGGTTTTTATTTTTGGCCATCTGGGCGCGCCGCGTATGGAAATTACCGGAGCTGCACTGGGAACTGTGATTGCCAGAGTCTTTGAGCTCATATTTATCTGTGGATTTTTCTTTTTCCGGGATCAACAGATGAAGTACCGTCCAGGTCATCTGATGATGGCATGCGGGGATCTGGTGGGAGAATATCTTAAGATCAGTATTCCGGTTCTGATCAGCGATGGTCTGTTAGCACTGGGAAACAACTCAGTGGCGATGATTATGGGACGGATCGGCACTACGTTTGTGGCGGCGAATTCTGTGACAATGGTGGTACAGCAGCTGAGCTCTGTGCTGACTCAGGGCGTTTCCAATGCCAGCGGAATCATGACCGGGCATACGATGGGACGCGGCGAGTATGACAAGGCGCAAAAGCAGGGTTATACATTTCTGGGACTTGGATTTTTGGTCGGCTGCTTTGCAGCGGCCGTGATTTTGTTGCTCCGGGCGCCTGTGATCGCATATTATCAAGTGACGCCAGAAGCAAAGACGATTGCCTGGGAGCTTATGGATGCAATCAGCTTTATTATTATTTTCCAGGCCATGAATTCTATTTTGACGAAAGGGGTCCTGCGTGCCGGCGGTGACACGAGATTCCTGATGCTGGGAGATATCCTGTTTCTGTGGGTGGCGTCGATTCCCCTCGGCGCTCTGGCTGGCCTTGTATTTCACTGGAGTTCTTTCTGGATCTACACAATGTTAAAAATAGATCAGATTATTAAGTGCATCTGGTGCTTTTTCCGCCTCAGAAGCGGAAAATGGATAAAAATGCTTTAAAATGAAAGAAACAGGAAAAAACTGGAAGAAACAGGTTGCTTTCTTTATTGTTCTCCTGTATCATAGATAATATAAATAGATTATTAAAAATCTATTAAAAAAAACTATATGAAACGGGGGATTTTATTTTGGATGCATTGAACAATGTAGTAATGGCGATGCAGCACTACCTTTCCGATTACATCCTGATTGCCGCACTTTTGGGCGGCGGTATCTGGTTTTCCATCAGCCTGGGTTTTATTCAGATCAAAGGGTTTGGCGAGGGAATGCGTCGGACCTTCGGAGGGATGTTTAAGAAGAAAGGCGAGGCTGGCACAGACGGGATGTCATCGTTCCAGGCATTAGCGACGGCAATCGCAGCTCAGGTAGGAACGGGTAATATCGCCGGTGCGGCGACGGCAATCGCAGTCGGCGGCCCGGGTGCGATCTTCTGGATGTGGATTGCCGCCTTTTTAGGTATGGCGACGATCTATGCTGAGGCAATCATGGCGCAGAAGTACAAGCAGGTCGGCGCAGACGGCGAAGTGACAGGCGGTCCGGTGTACTACATCCGCGAGGCTTTTAGCGGCAGTCTGGGGAAAGCCCTGGCAGCGGTTTTTGCCGTGTTGATTATTCTGGCGCTTGGATTTATGGGAAATGCGGTACAGTCCAACTCGATCGCGGCTGCTTTCAATACAGCATTTGGAGTTCCGCAGATTGCAATGGGACTTATTGTAGCGGCAATCGCGCTGTTCGTATTTATCGGCGGTACACAGCGTATTGCAAAGATTACGGAGCTGATCGTTCCGGTGATGGCAGGACTCTATATCATCGGTGCTCTGATTGTGGTTCTCTGTAATTTTGAAAATATTCCATATACGATTCATGCAATCATCGTGGGTGCGTTCAACCCGGCAGCAATCTCCGGCGGCGCCATCGGTGCGACGATGAAGATTGCCCTGACAAAAGGCGTTGCCCGCGGCCTGTTCTCCAACGAGGCTGGTATGGGTTCCACACCGCATGCACATGCAGTAGCGAAAGTCGATCACCCGGTAGAACAGGGCTTTGTTGCCATGATCGGCGTATTTATTGATACATTTGTGGTGCTGAACCTGACGGCTTTCGTTATTATTTCCACGAAATCCATCGCATCAGGAAAAACGGGTGCGGAGTTGAGCCAGTATGCGTTCTCAACGTTATTCGGGAAGGGCGGCGATATTTTTATCGCAATCTGTATGTTCTTCTTTGCTTTCTCCACGATTATCGGCTGGTATTTCTTCGGTCAGGCAAATGTGAAATATCTGTTCGGTCCCAAGGCAGTGAAGATCTATTCCGTACTGGTGGCAGTATGCGTGCTGCTCGGTTCCCTGGCACAGGTTGATCTTGTGTGGAATATGCAGGACTGTTTTAACTCCCTGATGGTGATTCCGAATATTCTTGCTCTGTTTATGCTGAGCATGAATGGTACGATTAAAAAGGTGCACGACGATTATTTCCAGAATTTTAAAAAGAAAAAATAGGGGAACCGTTCTGCCTGTCTGAATGGTTCATAGGTACGAAGAGCGAGTGACACTGCGCGGTGCGGGAGATGATTTCCTGCACCGAATTTTTTGTGTAGGCTCTGTACACCTTTTCTGCATTTTAGAATTGTCTGTTCCGAAGCTTTGGTATATAATAAAGCTGTGATTTGGCGGGCGGCGTTAAGACATCGGTGTGTTCCTGGGCTGGCAGCCAGAATCCGCAAATCCGACAGATAAGACCGGGTTTGAAGAATCAGAGGTTCGGGAGATTTCTCTATACAGGGAAAGAACCGGAAGATGACTGGAAGGAATATTTATGATTGAGAATGAAAAAACAGGATACGGGGGAACGATTATGCGATCAATCAATGAGAAACGTTTGCTGGAAAGGCTCCATACGCTGGGATCAGTCGGTATGGATGCGGAGGGAAGAAGAACGAGACAGGCAGTCTCTGATGAGGACAGGGCCGGCCGTGATCTCGTCGCAGGCTGGATGCGGGACGCAGGCCTTAAGGTGGTGACGGACCGTATCGGAAACTTGTTCGGTATCTGGGAGACAGAACAGAATAAGGGCGAGGCGCCGATGATGACAGGCTCCCACATTGATACTGTAATCGACGCGGGACAGTATGATGGCTGCTATGGGGTACTGTCCGGTCTGGAGGTCATTCAGACTCTGAAGGAGTCAGGATGTGAGACAAGGCGTCCAATGGTCGTGTGTGCTTTTACAAATGAAGAAGGCGTCCGCTATGCGCCGGATCTGATGGGGTCGATCGTATTTGCAGGCGGCTATCCGCTTGAGAAGGCGCTGGCCGCGGTGGGGACAGATGGTACGATCCTTGGTGAGGAGCTAAAGCGGATTGGATATGCCGGAGAGGCGGAGCCGGGATTTTTTAAACCATATGCCTTTGTCGAACTTCATATTGAGCAGGGGCCGATTCTGGATGCCGAGGGGATTCCGATCGGTGCGGTAGAGAATCTGCAGGGCATTTCCTGGCAGAGAATCACGATTGAGGGTGTAGCCAATCATGCTGGGACGACGCCGACGAATCTGCGGGTCGATGCCGGCCTGGCTGCAGCCAAAGTGCTGACTTTTATGCGGGAGCGCTGCACAAGGCCGGGAGGAAGAACCGTCGCCACGAGCGGATGCATGCGGTTTGAGCCGAATGCAGTCAACGTGATTCCTTCAAAGGCCGTATTTACGATTGATATGAGAAATCCCTATGAAGAACAGCTCAAGGAGGACGAACAGGCACTGGCTGATTACCTGAAGGAACTCGAAGAGACGGATAAGGTCAGAATCA
Organism: bacterium 1XD42-76; assembly: GCA_009917545.1. Classification (GTDB taxonomy): domain Bacteria; phylum Bacillota; class Clostridia; order Lachnospirales; family Lachnospiraceae; genus QZDW01. The sequence continues at coordinate 147,098 of QZDW01000009.1, read as the reverse complement.
CAGCGGAGCGGATGGTGCGTTTCGAGCCGGTGGCATTTGACGAGCGGATTGTAGGGCTGGTAGAGGAAGCTGCCAGAGGAAGAGGCCTCAGCTGCCGCAGGATGACTTCCGGAGCAGGACAGGACGCGCAGATGATGTCACGGATTTGTCCGACGGCAATGGTATTTGTGCCGAGTGTAAAGGGAATCAGCCACAGTCCCAAAGAATTTACAGCTGAGCCTGATCTGATTGCGGGCGCCAATGTACTGTTAGATGTGGCGGCTGGGCTCGCTGGTATAAAATAGGGCAGGAGCAATCCGGACTGACCGGATTCTTGTGCATACGACAGAAGGAGGAACTCATGAATTACAACAGCAGAAGTGTGGCAATGGAAAGTATTCCCAAATTATGTGAGCGTGGAGTCTACGATTTTACGCATCCGCTTCAGCGCAGTGCGGGGCAGTGGAGCCGGAGACAAAAGAGCGATCTGATAGATTCCATATTCAGGAATTTTCATATTGATGCGGTATCGTTAGCCAGAGACGGTAAGAAGTTTTATGTAATTGACGGCATTCAGCGTCTGACTACCATCCGCGATTTTATGGATGGGAAGCTGAAATTGTCGGAGCGCCTGGAGGTGCTTCCGGACGGGACAGTGATTGCCGGGAAGCGTTTTGACGATTTGAGTGAGGAGCTAAAGCTTCAGTTTGGCACCAGGAACCTGGATACGGTGCAGATGACAGATTATACGGACGAAGAGCTCAGAGAGGTATTCCGCAGGAAAAATAACGGAAAACCGCTTACGGCAGCCCAGAAGCACTCTGTAAAATATTCTCCGGAGCTCTATAAGACCATCATCGAGGTGACGGATCTGGATCAGGCGGACGAAAAGGGAAAGCCGGTTAAAAATTTTTGGAACCGTGTGGTGACAAAGGGGATCCGCAAAAATTCGGAGGATCGGAATCTTGTCATGCAGAGCCTGATGCTAATGGATGGGAATATGCAGGCGGAGGACGGTATAAAATGCGGCTTCCAGGCTGTAGACATCGAGGCCTATATCGACCGTTTTCTTACGTATTCCTTGGAAGAGCAGAACGCTCTGGTTGACAGGCTGAATGAGGCCGCGGGAGCTTTAAACGAGCAGTTTGAACAGCTGGACCAGCAGGTGAGAGACAGCAGAAAGGCGCTTAGGAGTGCTCAGGAGGGTGAGGATACGAGCGGCTGTGAGGAGAGAATCCACACAGCCAGGGCAAGACTCAGAAGTATCAAGAAGCTTACGATTCCCATGCTTGTGGCAGGGATGGGCAGGGCGCTTGAGAAGCAGGCGGATAAGGATGCATATATGGAGCGTGTTTACCGGCTGCTTGATTTCCTGAATGATATGCAGGATAAGAACAGGGAAGAGAGGGCAGAGCAGCTGGAACGGTACAGCGTAAGCGGTGAATACGCACCGGAACGCGCGTATTATCAGCATTATAATACATCCGGAACTGCCAGCAGGGAAAATGTAAACGGCCGCTGGCAGGTGTTCCAATCATTTAGCCAGGCCTGAATCAAGGAGATGCCGGGGTGGAGCGATGCGTTCCGCCCCTGTGGCTTTTGAGCCCCTGATGCGGTTTGTTCGGTCAGTAGTGGATGACCTGCTCTGCCTTTGCGATGCGCTCGAGGATGGGGGCCGCCCCGGAGCTTTGGAAAAATTCGAGTGTGGAGGCCGGAACCAGGGCTTTTAATGCATTAAGATCGCCGTGTTTTAAATGCTGCCGCACGGCGGAGGCACTGATTGGCTGTCCGTCTGCCTGTTTTCTGGGCAGAAGCGTACACTCAATTCCCAGAGACATAAGCCTGGCGGCCATGACCTGATTATAAATACCAGTTACCTGGCTGGCCGGTTCCTCCCCTGCATAGCGGCGCGTGACCGACAGGGCAGCAGCAATCCTGGCAAAGACAGCCAGATCAAGCCTGGCCTGGCTCTCAATGACTGAGGCCTCATCCTTCAGGAAATAGCTGGGAAAAGTGGCATTACTGATGATGTACGGGCCGCTGTCATGGCAGACTACATTGGGAAGGTGGGCGACACCAGCCAGTACAAGCTGTTTCCTGACGGAAAACGGAACAAGGCTTGCATCCTCGCTGACAATAAAAAGATGCAGGGTATCGCATTCAGCGGCTGCCTTTTCCACAAGATACTGATGTCCGAGGGTGAACGGGTTGGCATTCATAACCAGTGCTCCGGATATCCCCTCCCGCTTTTTTTGAGAAAGCTGTGAAAGATAGTCATCAAAGCCATGCATGCGGTTTTCCATAAAAACGAGGGTATCGTCCACGCGGGCAATCTCGTAAAAGCCGAGATCCCCAAAAAATCTGGCAGAGCTGATTTTCGTATAGAGGAAAAGAGAGAGATTGCCGCGGCCATACTGCATTTCCACGAGATGGGTGAGGATTTCATTTAAAAGCCCCTCGCCCTGATGACTGCGGCTGACGGCAAAACAACGCAGAGTATTGCCGAAGCAGCTTCCGGTAGCAATCACATGGTAATCCCTGTCATACATCGCACATGTATAATCTAAATTGGCATCCCTTTTAAGCCCTTCTTCGGAAAGCAGGGAATCGACCTGCGCCAGAGCGCGACGATCGGAAGGATAGATTTGGGAAATTGTATAGTCTGACATCATCACACCTCATGTTCCAGAAAATAAAGCAGATAACAGATTGCCAGCAGATCAGCGCTGCCGCCGGGGGAGAGATTGGCCTGTATAAATGCAGTGTCGAGTTTCTCTAATGCCTGCCGGTCCGGATACGGTGTGCGGGCCAGCAGGGCCTGAAGCCTGGCTGATGTTTCCTGATATGTGTCCGGATCGCTTCTGGCGATCATGTTGGTGTCTGCAGAGTGTACGATGATAGCCAGAAGCGCTGCACAGCCTGCGTCGTTAAGGCTTAAGCCGCGTGCGATTCCTTCCTTTAAGACCGGCAGGCCGACCTTGCGCACAGCAGGCAGGCCGTCCTCCATCTGCCCGCGGACGCCCCGGATGCCGTACTGTAAATACAGCTTCTCTCCGGTAGTGCATGCCGTTTCCTCAGTAAGCCCGGCAAAGTCAGATGATGTGAGCCCTTTCGTCATGGCGGCACACAGATCGAGAACATCGTTTGTATTTGTCCAGCATTCCCGTTCCAGACGCCCTAAAGCGGCGCAGACAATTCCCATAGAGAAAATGGCGCCTTTATGTGTGTTGACGCCTCTGGTGGCGGCGAGCATGTCGGCTTCGGCCTTTCTTCCGGCCTGACGAAGGGCAAGGAAGGTATCAGGAGGCGGGGCAGCGGCCGTTTCCCGCCCGATCCGAGTACAGGTCTCAAAATAAGGCCACAGGGCGCTGGCGCTGTCCATAAAAGTGAAAAAGTCCATATCCGTATGGCTTCCACTGTTGAAACGGTCCACAAGACCTGGCTTCGGTGTGGTGCCGACCTCATAGAGAAGCGCCCGGCAGGCGAGTCTGGCAACATCCCTGGCATCTGCTTCAGCCAGAGCCTGTTTCAAGATGCGGGTCGTTTTATCCTGTAATTCTTCCACTGTATGGGTGCGGCTGCGGGCGCATTCTTTAGCCGGGCCGCCGCAGATCAGGCAGCGGCGCGGGGGGAGTCCCAGCTCTGTGCGGTCAATTTTTGTGCCGTCCGGCCGAAGGACGTCCAGATCAAACAGGCGGCCGGCCAGGGACTCATCCTCGATATCCGAAGTGAGGCTTTTTAAGGCCAGAGGGGGAAGGTCAATGAGATAACAGGCCTCGTTTCCCGTATGTGCTTCCATCTCCTCAAAATATACGGGCCGGATCTTAAGCGCGTCCATCCGTTCACGCAGATACCGTTTTCCCAGATGGAAGCCTCTGCGGATCAGAGCATTGTTTTTGACCGGCCCTGCGATGTTCATGGTGAAACAGACAAGCGGTGTCTGGTAGGCGGCGAGCAGCTCTTGCTGCCGGAAAGCACGGCGTTCTCTCGCATCAAGCATGTCGGGCAGTGTTACCTGCTGTTCCATGTGGTTCCCTCCTAGTATGATATCATGGGGGCAAGATACCGTTTGCCCCCAACGTCTTATCATACAATAAAATGTAAGGTTTGAAAAGTAAAAAACGAGAAAAGGAGAAACGGCGCGATGTTATTAGGCGTGGATTATTATCCTGAGCAGTGGGATTCGGCTCTTATGGAGTCCGATATGGATATCATGCTGGAAATGGGCTGTAATGTGATACGCATTGCGGAATTTTCCTGGCATTTAATGGAAAGGGCAGAAGGGCAATATGACTTTTCTTTTTTTGACCGGGTGATAGCAGAAGCCAAAAAAAGAGGGCTCAAGGTGATTCTGGGCACTCCCACGGCTGCGATTCCGGCCTGGCTGGCCCATAAGCATCCTGATATCCTTGCCTGGTTCGAGAGCGGGAAGAAGCGGGCTTTTGGAGGCCGCCATGTGTACTGCTTCAACAGTCCGGTGATGTACGAATATTCCGGACGGATCATCCGTGCAATGGCAGAACACTACCGGGATGAGGAACAGGTGGCAGCCTGGCAGATCGACAACGAGCTCGGCCATGAGGGAAGTGATGTCTGCTACTGCCCGCAGTGCCACAGAGCTTTTCAGGGCTTTTTAAAGGAGAAATTTGAGGGCAGCATTGACCGGCTAAATGAAGCCTACGGCACTGCCTTCTGGTCTCAGGAGTATAACTGCTTTGAGGAGATTCCTCTGCCCACAGAGACGATTACCACGCACAATCCGGCGCTCCGCCTGGACTGGGAGCGTTTCTGCAGTAAGAGTATTGTGGATTTCGCCAATTTCCAGATCCGGCTGATTCGGGAAATTGTCCCGGGAGCCGTGATTCTGCATGACTTTCCGGGCGGTGGGCTTGATAAGCATGTCGATTATTCGGAGGTGGCGGGGAATCTGGACGTGGCAGCTTACAATAATTACCCGGTCTGGGGCGGGCAGAAGGAGCCGCTTGCACCTCATGAGACAGCTTTCGGGCTGGATTATATCCGGGGGCTTAGGAGGCAGAATTTCTGGATTACCGAGGCTATCATGGGGGCGCAGGGGCATGATGTGACGGGATTTCTTCCGAGGCCGAATCAGGCTAAAATGTGGTCATACCAGGGGATGGCTCACGGCTGTGAGTCTGTGATGTATTTCCGCTTCCGCGGCGGCAGAAAGGGCGCAGAGCAGTTCTGTTACGGCATTCTGGATGCAGATAATGTGAAACGGCGAAAGTTTTATGAGGTGCAGAGCTTTTTTCACGATATCAGGAAATATCAGGCGGCAATGGAAGCGCCGCTCAAAAGTCATGTGGCGATTGTCTATGATTACGATTCGCTGGCTTCCTTCCGCATCCAGCGCCAGAGTATTCTCTTAGACTGCCAGGGTGAGATGAAGAAGCTTTATAAGGCATTCTATGACAGGAATGTGCCGGTGGACGTGATTCCGGCATCGGCTGGTCTCTCCGGGTATCAAATCGTACTGCTGCCGCAGATGATAATCGCCAGGCCGGAATTTCAGAAGCGTGTGAAGGAGTTTGTCTCCTCTGGAGGTACACTGGTGCTGACTTACCGGAATGCAGTCAAGGATACAGACAATAACCTGCCTTTTGGAGAGACCGTGCCGGTGGGCTACCAGGAGCTTGCCGGAGTGTCTGTGGCAGAGACCGAAAGCTTACAGGAGATTTATGCCTTCCCGGTCACAGGCCAGGGAGAGTTTGAGGGCCAAAACGGCCAAGGCGGTATTTTCCGGGATATGCTGGAAACAGAGGATGCCGAGGTGCTCTACCGCTATGGAGACGAGTTCTATACTCAGTACGCCGCCGTGACAAGAAAGCGGTGGGGAAGCGGTACCGTATATTATCTGGGCTGTGCCCTTGATGAGACAGTCACGTCAAATCTGATGGGAACGATTCTGGCGGAACATCAGATCGAGACGATCCCCTCTGACGACGGGGTGGAGGTGGCAGTCCGCGGGGATCACACGCAGCGCGTCCGGATGTATATCAATCACAATGCCAGGGCGGCTTCTGCCGGTGAAGTGACGCTGGAGCCGTTTGGCTGCCGGATAGAGGAGATCGGATAAGAGGAAGCGTTTTCGGAGAGCGGCAGAAAAGCGGTCCGGCCGGCATTTGGCAGCGGGCTTCCTGATAAAATCTTTGCGGCGGGCCTCTGTACACTTGAATTTTGTTGGATTCCTGATAGAATGATAGTAAAATAGTAAACCTTCATGCGCTCCAAAGAGAGCGTGCCGCCATGAATGAAAGCGTTTCCGGCGCATTTGGAATCCCTGAATTTATGCCGCCTGTCGGCGTCTGGAGAGTATGGTAAACCTTCATGCGCTCCCCAATATCAGAAATCAGGGTGGGTAAGAAACGAAAGAATTTGAGAGTGGATACAATTTAAGAAATAAGAAAGAGGAGGAACTTAGAATGGATGTAAATGCAGTAAAGCATGAGATGGAAGCTCTGGCCGGAGCTCACAGAGAAGAATTTGAGGAAGTATCGGCCGCGATTTTTGTCCATCCGGAGCTGGCCTATAAGGAGCGCTATGCCCAGGACGCTTTGTGCGGGCTTTTGGAAAAGCACGGTTTTTCGGTACAGCGCGGCGCGGGTTCTCTGGAGACGGCGTTTGTGGCAGAGTATCAGAGCGGCAGACCGGGTATGACCTTTGCTTTCCTGTGCGAATACGACGCATTGCCCGAGCTGGGTCACGCCTGCGGCCACAACCTGATCGGAACGAGCGGCGCGGGGGCCGGCGTTATTTTAAAAGAGATCATGGAAAAATACGGGATCGGCGGGACACTTAAAGTATTCGGAACACCGGCAGAGGAAAATGGCAGCGGGAAAATCACAATGGTGGAGGAAGGAATTTTCGATGGCGTTGACATGGCGCTTATCATGCATCCGAGTGATATGTCGATGGCAGATGATATTTCGTTTGCCGCAGTCAATAAGACATACACTTTTAAAGGAAAACCGGCCCATACGGCGGCCTGTCCGTGGATGGGCGCCAGCGCGTTAAACGGCGTGATGCAGATGTTCCATGCGGTAGATGCCCAGAGGCTGCATTTTAAAGATTATACGAGGGTGCACGGCATTGTCTTAGAGGGCGGTACAGTTGTCAATATCGTACCGGAACGGGCCGTCTGCCGTTTCAATATCCGCCATCTGGATCATGAATATCTGGAGCATGTGGCAGAAATCATTGACCGCTGCGCGAAAGGGGCTGCGCTCTGTGCCGGTGTGGAGGTTGAAATAAAGCAGGACGGCTATCTGATTAAGGATGTCCGCAATGACCGGCGTCTGGTGGAGTCTGTGGAAAAGAATATGGACTTTATCGGGGAACATCATATCCCGCGTGACCTGACACAGGGAATCGGTTCGACGGATGTGGGTAATGTGACCCATCTTCTTCCGGCAGCCCAGTTCTATATCGGAGTCGGAGAGGGCCTTGGGACCCATACGGAAGCTTTCGCCGAGGCATCGGGAGGGGAAGCCGGGAGACGTGCGCTGACGGCAGCTGTCAAAGTACTGGCGATGACAGGTCTGGATATGATGCTTCAGGCTTAGGATACGCAGTGGCAGTTACTGTTTTGGCATAATCGCTCAGACAGTCTGACCGGCAGTATTTTGGTTTTCCGGATGAAAAAGAACGGTTTTTCCGCTTCTTGACAATGTATCCGGATTACGCTATAATACCTTGAATATAATGATTCGGGGTCAAGAGGGAGTTGGTGCGGCAATGAAGTATGCAGCATTTCATACATGGCCTTTTGACCCCGGTACCATATCATTGATAATGGGATGTTATCCCGGTTTATGAAAGAAAGGTAAGGCATCATGGCAGATAAGAAACATATTTTGACCTATGCAGGACTGAAAAAATACGAGGATGAACTCCAGGATTTGAAGGTAAACCGCAGAAGAGAAATTGCACAGAAGATTAAAGAGGCAAGAGAACAGGGCGATTTGTCGGAGAACGCGGAATACGATGCGGCGAAGGATGAGCAGCGGGATATTGAGGCAAGGATTGAGGAGCTTGAGAAGCTCTTAAAGAATGCCGAGGTCGTCGTGGAGGACGAGGTAAATCTCGACAGGATTAACGTGGGATGCCAGGTTAAGGTATATGATATGGAATTCGAGGAGGAAATGGAGTTCAAACTGGTAGGCTCTACTGAGGCGAACAGCCTGCAGAATAAGATTTCCAATGAGTCGCCCGTAGGCCGCGCTTTGATTGGAAAAAAAGTAGGCGAAATTGCAGATGTGGAGACACAGGCCGGGATTATCCAGTATAAGATTCTTGACATTAAGAGAGTGGATTAGAACATCCAGGAAACGGTAAAGGAGAGAAAACAGTGGCAGAACAGGGAAAGCAGACGACTGTCGGGCAGGAGCCGGATATGAATCAGCTGTTAAAGGTGCGCCGTGAAAAGCTGGCAGAGCTGCAGGCGGGCGGGATGGATCCTTTTAAGATCACGAAATACGACGTGACCGTGCACAGTACGGATATTAAGGAAAACTATGCGGAATTGGAAGGAAAGGAAGTCTCCATTGCCGGACGTATGATGTCCAAACGTGTGATGGGTAAGGCTTCATTTTGTAATATTCAGGATTTGAAAGGAAATATTCAGTGCTATGTCGCCAGAGACGATCTGGGCGAGGATGCCTACAAAGCCTTTAAGAAAATGGATATCGGAGATATCGTGGGCTTGAAGGGAATCGTGTTCACTACGAAAATGGGAGAGATTTCCATTCATGTCCATTCGATGGTGCTTCTGTCCAAGAGCCTTCAGATTCTCCCTGAGAAGTATCACGGGCTGACAAACACGGATGTCCGCTATCGGCAGAGATATACGGATCTGATTATGAACGAGGACGTGAGAAAGACCTTTGTCATGCGTTCCCGTATCATCAGCTGTATCCGCAGATATCTCGACGGACTGGGATTCCTTGAAGTGGAGACTCCGATGCTGGTCTCCAATGCAGGAGGCGCGGCGGCCAGGCCTTTTGAGACACATTATAATGCGCTGGACGAGGACGTAAAGCTGCGTATTTCCCTTGAGCTCTACCTGAAGCGCCTGATTGTGGGCGGGATGGAGCGTGTATATGAAATCGGCCGTGTGTTCCGTAACGAAGGTCTGGATACAAGACATAATCCGGAGTTTACTCTGATGGAGCTATATCAGGCATACACCGACTATAATGGGATGATGGACCTGACGGAGAACATGTTCCGCCGCATTGCCGAAGAGATCTGTGGCACGACAACTATTCCCTATGCCGACGCGATGATTGATCTCGGAAAGCCTTTTGAGCGGCTGACTATGATCGACGCGATCAAAAAATACACGGGGATTGACTTCGAGGAGATTAAGACAACAGAAGAGGCGAAGAAGCTGGCGGATGAAAAAGACGTGCATTACGAGGCAAGGCATGTCCGCGGAGACATCATCAACCTGTTCTTTGAGGAGTTCGTGGAAGAGCATCTGATTCAGCCGACCTTTATCATGGATCATCCGGTGGAGGTATCTCCCCTGACGAAGAGAAAGCCGGATAAGCCGGAGCTGGTGGAGCGTTTTGAACTGTATATTTATGCACGTGAGATGTGCAATGCATATTCGGAGTTAAATGACCCCATCGACCAGAGAGAGCGTTTTAAGGCCCAGGAAGCGGCGTTTGCAGCCGGGGATGAGGAGGCGAACCATACGGACGAAGATTTCCTCAATGCACTGGAGATTGGTATGCCGCCAACCGGAGGAATCGGATATGGAATCGACAGGCTGGTGATGCTGTTTACGAATGCACCGGCGATCAGGGATGTGCTGTTGTTCCCGACAATGAAGAGCATCGGTGGTACAGAAGGCTCCAAGAAGACTGAAAAAGCAGCAGAAAAGATAGACTTTTCTAAGGTAAAGATCGAACCGATTTTTGAAGAAATGGTGGATTTTGATACCTTTGCAAAGTCTGATTTCCGGGCGGTGAAGATCTTAGCCTGTGAGGCGGTTCCCAAGTCCAAGAAGCTTCTGAAGTTTACTATGGATGACGGAGAACGTAAGGATCGCGTGATTTTAAGCGGGATTCACGAGTATTACCAGCCAGAAGAACTGATTGGCAAGACCTGCATCGCTATTGTAAATTTGCCGCCGAGAAAGATGATGGGAATTGATTCTGAGGGTATGCTGATTTCCGCTGTACATGAGGAAGATGGCTGTGAAGGATTAAATCTTCTGATGGTGGATGACCGGATTCCGGCGGGAGCAAAGCTGTATTAGGATATACTCTTTTTCCGAAAAAAGAGACATGGAAATTTGGTGTTGTACCAATTTTGCACCAAATGAAACAAGATTTATGCAGAATTATAGCAGACAATAGAATAAAAGATAAGAGATTGGCTCTAAGGTGTTGAACCTTGGAGCCTTTTTAGCATGACAGGCATTCCCGTGTTCTGTACTGAAAGTCCACTTAGGCGTAGCTACCGACGAACTCCATAGCGACTCCCAAGATTTACACCGCGAGGTGTGGGCGAGAAGGAGGAATAGCGAAATCGTAGCCCCCACAAACAGAAACCTGCGAGAAGCCGCTGCCTGTCGGACATCCTGTCCGCGTCACAAATGCTGTGTATGACTTTGAGGGAGATCTCCAACCGGGAGGGTTTTGTTATCCCGGTCTGGCTGTTCCTGTGCCTTTTTAGGCGGCTCTGTGCGCCCTAAATACTGGTTCAGGTTCTCCAGCTTGCGGACGGTCTGCTTTGCTTCCTTTCCGGTGGCGGAAGCAGCGGCGATCTTTTGTTCCAGTTCCGCGATGGAACCTGCCTCATTGTATGCCTGTGAAGCAATCTTTAAATTCTCCACCGCTGCCCACCTTTGCAGTCCCGGACTGTTCTGGAATTTCTCATCAGAGGTATCAATCAACCGCCTGTCTGTGCAATCTCTTTTCGGGATAACTGCTTTCCGTTCCCGCTTTAATTCAATCCGTTCTTTGATGCGTTCATTCGTGTATTCCTTTCCGAGTGACTTGATGCTGCCACGCACAAAACGGTCTTTGCCGAGTGGACGGAAGGAGATAAATTTGAGGGCGTATTCCCCAAAGGTTTCGCCTTTTATCTCATAGCCTTTCGCTCGCATCAGAAGTAGAAATTCTTCATAAGCAGAGGATGATTTTATGGCAGCGCTGATGTCTTTTCTTATCTGTGTTTTCCATGCGGTACTGTTCTTATCCGCCTGCCACTCATTGTATTTTTTACCACCCTCCCCACCAGGGATAATGACGGAAAGGTTATGCTCGCTGCACAGCTCGTCACTTAATTTCCGTATGTGGTAATAGCTTTGCTTACAGTCATGGTAGGCAATCTGTTTAGAACACATATTAGGTATTTTGCTTGGTTTTATTTTTTCGATATTCTCTGGGAAGGACTTTAAAATATGCTTTAAATGCAGTTGTAAACTTACTTTGGCTATCATAGCCAACAGCCTGTGCAATCTCCGCTATATTCATATTTGATTCTATTAACATATAGGCAGCTTGCCGCATTCGGTGTTCCTTGATATGTGCTGCAATGGAAGTTCCATAAACAGATTTGAAAACATTTTTCAAAGTTGTTTGATTGATGAGATATTGTTTTGAAAGTTCCTCTATGGTAATTCTTTGCTCCATGTGTTGCAAAAGCTGGTCATGAATTTTTCGGATAGTTTCTGTTAGCTCGAATTGATATTCAACCAATTTGCTTTGGGGAGTAAATTCCATTTTGGTAAGGTATAACAACAATTCTAAAACTTTGATTTTCTGGTATGGAAGCGTAAGGGTTTCAGGCTGGTTATAAAATGCAGAAAAGATACTTTCCGTCTGTTCATTTCCGGCAAGAAAGACAGGACTATCGTTTTGGCAAAATTTTTTAGGCAATACGGTTTCCAAAATAGTACTGTTTTCCAGCAGGTCAGGTGGATTTCCAGAGGCTTTTGGCAGATCAATATAAATACTAAGTCCCTGATACCTATTGTTTGGAAAAGTAAGTACAGAATCCGTACAGGCTTTCATGGTATGGAGAGAAAAATCTCCCGGATTCAGATATATACGGTTTCCGTTTTTCATCTCCCACATAAGCTGTCCGGATTTGCAGTAGTTAATCTGAATAATATGTGATATAGCCTTATGCCGCACAGAAAAAGAATCAGTTGAAAATGTAAGATAGCATAACTCAATACCGGAATAAAGCGGAATGAGAGTCTGTGATACCTCTTGATGAAATTTCTCCACATTTTTTTGTGTTTTTTTCAATTCCTCATTCATAGGGCAGACCTCATAATTGGGGGCAGGTGATTTCCATAACCTGCTCAATCATCTGATGCAGCAGACGTCCCTGTGGCGTATCTGCGGCACGATAGTAAACCTCTTTTCCTTCACGCCGGCAAACAATAAGACCGCTGTTTTTCAATGGTCTGAGATGATGTGACACTGCCGGGCTTGACATATGAAGCAGAACTGAAATATTGAGGACACATTCCTCCTGGTGGCAGAGAAGCCAGAAAATTCGGATTCTGGTGGTATCTCCAAGCTGTTTGAAAACTTCCGCTACGGTTTGAAAATAATCTACATGGTCTAACTGTTTCTGGATCAGTACAGTCTGTTGTCCTTCTCCATGTTGATGTGGCAATTTCATATTATCCATATTGTTTTCCTTTCTTTTATTCCTGCGGGCAACGAGCCAAGCGGGCATGCTTGCATGCACATTTGGCGACTGCCGCGAGGGTCAAATACCCCGCTGCTCTACAGCGCTACAAATTTGATGCCCCGTTGCTTGCAGCGGGGTCTTTGGCTTGTATTTCGCCCAAACGGAAATACTTTTCGCCCGTTTGGGAGGGAATGCTTTGGGGATATTGACGTGTGTCTTTTTCCGTATTATACTACGGCTATAATAATTAAACAAGTACTTAATCATTGAATTTAAAAATAACAAGGAGGACTTTACAATGAAGAAAACTTACAAGATCGAGGTAGACTGTGCCAACTGCGCAAATTTGATGGAGGATGCGGCCCGCAAGACTGCTGGTGTGCATAGCGCAACAGTTAATTTCATGACACAGAAAATGATTGTGGAGTTTGATGAGGGGCAGGAGCCGAAAGATGTCATGAAGAACGTGCTGGATGCTTGTAAAAAAGTGGAGCCGGACTGCGAGATTTTTCTTTAAGCGGTAGCTGCCTGTGACAGAGTGACACCCTTAAAATGCGCCGCTGCAATTTAGGGGTGTTATTTTTACCAATAACGATTAAATAATTAAGCATATTTTGAAAGGAGTTTTATTATGGAGGAATTAGTAATAAGTATATTACTTATGGTTGTCATTATAATGGCTGCGTCGCTTCTTATTTTTGTTGGCAGCCGCAAAGATGGAATGACAAAAAAGCAAAGGGTTATGATGATTCGGATTTTACTCAGTGCCGGAATCTTGCTGGCACTCCAGTTTATTTCCGCAGAGATGTTCGATACAGCCTGCGGGTATTTATTTCCGTCTGCCGGAAGATGGCTTCGTTTTGCGTGCTATTTGATTAATTATCTGATTATCGGATATGACATTTTGAGAAAAGCTATAAAGGGTATAAAAAACCGTCAGGTATTTGACGAGAGTTTTCTGATGGCGGTGGCTACGATTGGAGCAATGGCACTGGCTATTTATGAGAATGGTGAATATCTGGAAGCCATTGCTGTTATGCTGTTTTATCAGATTGGTGAGTGGTTTCAAGGGTATGCAGTTGGAAAAAGCCGCCGTAATATCAGTAACCTGATGGATATTCGTCCCGATTATGCAAATGTAGAGAAAAATGGGAAGTTGGAGCAGGTAGATCCGGATGAGGTAGGGATTGGCAGTGTAATTGTTGTACAGCCAGGAGAAAAAGTGCCGATTGACGGAATTATTGTTGAGGGCGTTTCCAGTCTGAATACCAGTGCATTGACCGGGGAAAGTCTGCCAAGGGAGGTAAAAGTAGGTGATGAAGTAATCAGCGGCTGTATCAGTATGACAGGAGTATTGAAGATACAGACAACAAAAGAGTTTGGAGAATCTACGGTTTCTAAGATTTTGGATTTGGTGGAAAATGCAAGTTCCCGCAAATCGAAATCAGAGGATTTTATCTCGAAGTTTGCAAAAATCTATACTCCGGCTGTCTGCTATGCAGCATTGGCGCTGGCATTCCTTCCTCCTGTTGTCCGTATGCTTTTTATGGGGCTGTCTGCCGATTGGGGAGTCTGGATTTACCGGGCATTGACATTCCTTGTTATCAGTTGCCCTTGTGCGCTTGTTATCAGTATTCCTTTAAGTTTCTTTGCAGGTATCGGAGGAGCAAGCAAGGAGGGTGTTTTGGTGAAAGGCTCCAATTATCTGGAAATCCTCTCCCAGACAAAATATGTTGTTTTTGACAAAACCGGAACCATGACAAAGGGTGTCTTTGAAGTAAATGGGATTCATCATTCTACCATAGGGAATGAAAAATTGTTAGAGTATGCTGCTTTTGCAGAAAGCGCATCTTCCCACCCGATCAGCAAGAGTTTACAGCGGGCATATGGGAGAGAAATTGACAGGACTCGTGTATCGGATATACAGGAAATCAGCGGAAACGGTGTGACTGCAAAAGTAGACGGCATGGAGGTTGCAGCCGGGAACGATAAACTGATGAAGCATTTGAATATTCCTTATCAGGACTGTCACCAGACCGGAACAATTATCCACATGGCAATTAATGGGAAATATGCAGGTCATATCGTGATTTCTGATATGATTAAACCTCATTCTAAGGCGGCGATTGCGGAATTGAAGAAAGCGGGAGTAGAAAGAGCCGTCATGCTGACCGGAGATGCAAAGAAAGTGGCAAATCAGGTTGCTGCATCACTTGGGATTGATGAAGTTTACAGCGAACTTTTGCCAGCAGATAAGGTTGAAAAAGTAGAAGAACTTCTGCGGGTGAAGCCTGGCAAGGCAAAGCTGGCATTTGTGGGTGACGGTATCAATGACGCACCTGTGCTTTCCAGAGCGGATATTGGTATCGCTA
The DNA here is from genome assembly GCA_009917545.1 of bacterium 1XD42-76. Classification (GTDB taxonomy): domain Bacteria; phylum Bacillota; class Clostridia; order Lachnospirales; family Lachnospiraceae; genus QZDW01. The sequence continues at coordinate 132,066 of QZDW01000009.1, read as the reverse complement.
TGGGGGCAATGGGTTCCGATGCGGCAATCGAAGCAGCGGATATTGTTCTGATGGATGACGATCCGATTAAGATTGCAAAGGCAATTAAAATTTCAAGAAAATGCCTGCGGATTGTTTATCAGAATATTTCAATGGCACTTGTTGTTAAATTTGCCTGCCTCGCATTAGGGGCTGTGGGAATTGCAAATATGTATCTGGCGATTTTTGCAGACGTAGGGGTTATGATTCTTGCTGTGCTGAACGCAATCCGTTGTCTGTTTGTGAAAAAACTGTAAGGAAGGAGGGGTTATGAATTAACATTGCGGGTTGACGAAGCGCAAAAAATTATGGTGGAGAAGGTTTATATCAAAGCGGAAAAAATTCATGCTTCACAAAGAACACAGGCTGTAGAACACCCAGGAGTCGGTGAACTTGGAAGGGCAAAAAAGCTATCATGTCCACGATGCGGCGAATGAGACAACTGAAGGAACAAAGATTGCTTTCGCACTGGTGGGAAATCAGAATTACGGGAAAACAACTTTGTGTAACCAGCTTGCAGGAGTAAATCAGCATGTGAGGAACTTTCCCGGAGCAACGGTTGACCGCAAAGACGGTATGATTCGTAAACATTCAGAGGCAATTGTAACAGATTTACCGGAGATTATTCCCTTTCCCCTTATTCCAGTGAGGAAATTGTGACAAGGGATTTTCTGATGGATACGCACCTGGACGGGATTATCAATATTGTTGACGCTGCCAATATGGAGAGGAACCTTTACCTTACCATGCAACTTGTGGAGCTTAGTATTCCGGTAGTGCCGATTTCTGCTGCAAAAAACGAGGGACCCACGGAATTGACTGACTATGCAATCCATGTAGCAAGGCATAGGGAAAGTCCCGGCAGGGTTGATTTTTGTCCGGCAGTGATGAACATGATTCCGTAGGTGCGGTACATCGATGTATTCATGCGACAGTACATATATTGGAGCCAGAGGCAAAAGAGAAAGGGTTGCCAGTCCGCTTTACAGTTATAAAACTGATAGAACATGACCGTTTGATTAAAGAAAAACTTACTATTTTTCCTGAAAAGTCTGACATATTTGAACATCTTGTTTCGGTATTGGAAGTGGAAACAGGACTTGACCGAGAAGCTGCGCTTGCTAATATGAGATTTTTGTTTATTGAGGCTCTGTGTGCAAAAACAGTAGTCCGTCCCCATGAAAGCCAGGAACATAAACGCAGTATGTCGATAGATCGGATTTTAACAGGAAAGTATAAAGCGATTCCATGTTTTGTCGGGATTATGGCTCTTGTATTTGTTATGACGTTTAGTTTTATTGGTGCGGCATTGTCTGATCTGATGGGTATGGGAATTGATAGGGTGATTGCTCTGCTTGATAGGTTTTGCTTGTAAAGGCGCAGGTGAATCCGATGGTTCACTCCCTTGTGATTGACGGTGTTTGTAGCGGTGTGGGAAGTGTACTCAGTTTGCTGCCAACGATTGTGACTATGTTTTTCTTCCTCTCCATTTTGGAGAACATTGGATAGACATATCGCAAGAATGGCTTTTGTCATAGACAGGCTGCTCCGTAAGATTGGTTTTACAGGGAGAAGCATTGTTCCTATGCTGATTGGTTTTGTCTGCTTGGTGCCTGCGGTTATGGCAATCAGAATACTATCCAGTGAATGAAATCATAAAATGACGATTCCGTTGGTTCCGTTTATGAGCTGTACGGCAAAGCTGCTAATTTACACCCTCGTATAATAAGTTTGTAAGCAAGAAAAAGGCTTACAGACTTATTCTTTTTGATTAGACAGGAGGATAATTCTAAACATCCAATCTGAAGTTTTCTCTTCATCAATGTTGCTCCATCCTTTTCTCTGTCTATGAGTTAATAAGTTACTTTATTGACATGGTTCCGGATGTTACAATTAGGTTCATAAGAACTGTAGCTGTGGTCACTGCTTCTCACTCCAGCAAAACGTTTGTTATTGCCCGGAAAGCTTCTTTATTAATATTTGCAAAAAACAGATAATTACCTGTAATTAGGAACAGAGTGTAAGACTAAATTCAGTCCAGAGTGGGATTTACTTTTTCATTTAACGTAATTTATTATTATATCATAAATATAATGACATCCGGGGATTCTTGTGTTAAAATATAACAGAAAAAGGAGAAGCGGCTTCAGAGGGGAAATGGATCCGGGAAAGGAAAAAAGATGTTTACAACGATTCGCCCAAGTTATTTATATCTGGAAAGTATAAAAAGTGCATCACTCGATTATAAAAAAGAGTGGGGCTTTGGTTTTGTGTGTTCAGATAAGAATGAGCTTGAAGGGGAACCTGTATGGAAGGATGTCGGTCTGCCGGAATAGGGGAACGCAGCAGAATCCGGAATGATAGATTTTGAACCGCTTATCTTGTGTGAATGCACCAGGTAAGCGGTATTTTTTTGCAGATATCAACATAACTGGTAAGAAAGGCGTGAACCAACCGCCAGCCGGATGACTGCCGTTCCACTCAGGGTGTACGTTGCATAGGTTCCGGTATGTCAGAGAAATGGAGAAAAAGTATGGACATGATTAAAATCACAGGAAGAGTGAATACTGCTGTCTGTTATGCAAAGATAGTCGAGGAGGAGGCAATCGAGCAGATCAGACGTATGTGCGACTACATTGTGACAGAAGGTTCCAGGATTCGCATTATGCCTGATGTGCATTCCGGTAAGGGCTGCACGATTGGAACCACAATGACGATTACAGATAAGGTTGTGCCGAATGTAGTGGGAGTCGATATCGGATGCGGTATGTATACAGTAAACCTGGGAAAAACAGGCATTGATTTTGAAAAGGTCGATGAAGCGGCACATTTTATTCCCTCAGGGATGAACGTCTGGGAAGGGCGGCAGGAGCGCTTTGATCTGACAGGGCTCATATGCTACAGAGAGCTCAGGGATACGAGGAGGCTGGAGCGGTCGCTGGGCACTCTGGGCGGCGGAAATCATTTCATAGAAATTGACGAAGCCTCAGACGGCACGAAATACCTTATTATCCATTCAGGTTCAAGAAATCTTGGGAAGCAGGTAGCAGAGTTTTATCAGAGGCTGGCAGTCAACCTTGACAGGGGGTATGGTGATTACCTTGAAAAGCGCGATGAAATCATCCGTACCTATAAAGAACAGGGGCGCAGGCGTGAAATACAGGAGGCGTTAAAGCAGCTCCATTGGCAGGTCTATGAATCGGAGACAAGTATACCGGAAGATCTATGTTACCTTTCAGGAAAATATCTTGAGGATTATCTCCACGATGTTGAGATATGTCAGGCATTTGCAAGGCGAAACAGAGAGAAAATGGCCGAGGTTATATTGGAGAGAACCGGTATGGCCGGAGGCGGGGCATTCCATACGATTCATAATTATATTGACACAGACGAAATGATTTTAAGAAAGGGCGCAATCGCAGCTCATAATGGCGAGAAGGTACTGATTCCAATCAACATGAGGGACGGGAGTGTACTTGCAATCGGAAAAGGGAATCCGGAATGGAATGACTCTGCGCCTCATGGAGCCGGAAGGCTTATGTCCAGAACGAAAGCGAAGAACAGCTTAAGCATGTCAGAATACAAGGAGACAATGAAGGATGTTTACACAACTTCTGTAAATGAAAATACATTGGACGAAGCGCCGATGGCGTATAAGAGTCTTGCGGACATTATAGATGTAATCAGGGAATCTGTAGATGTCATTGACGTAATGAAACCAATCTATAATTTTAAAGCTTCTGATTAGTGCGATATCTGGTTGGCGTTAAAAATTTAACCGGGCACAGCGTTCGGGCATATCTGGGAAACAGGAGGAAGTTCTATAATGAAACCGATCAGAAAAGCATCTGTACAGGATGCTTCACGGCTGGCCGAGATCCTTATTTTTGCCAAAAGAGTCCATTATCGCCGTATATTCTGCAACGATAAGGTGTCCTTCGGAGAAATGCAGGTCCTTCCATTGGCACAGGAGTATCTTGCAGACACAGAAAAATTAGAATCTGTCTGGGTATATGATGATGAATTTGTTAAAGGAATGATTCATACCGGGCAGAATGAAATCCAGGAACTGTATGTGGATCCGTTTTTCCAGAATATGGGAATCGGGACGCAGCTCATCACATTTGCGATACAGGAACAGGGGGTGAGATGGCTTTGGGTACTGGAAAAGAATGAGCAGGCGATTCGATTCTATCAGTCACATGGGTTCCGGATGACAAAAGAGCGCAGGACGGAGGCGGGGACGGCAGAGTTTGTAGTGAAAATGCAGCGGGATATGCCAGGCAGCAGGCCGTGCCTTGTAAATAAACATACCGTTCAGGGGTGAATTCCTGCGCATGAAGATATAAAAAACAGAGACCACGGGTTCGCATATGAAATATACAGAATTGTGCAAAAATTATGTCAGAAATGTGAAAGGCGTGCAAATAAAGAAGAAAATAAGTTGCTTTATATATGTTATGATGGTAGAATAAAAAAAGAAATTCCTGTGTATACCAGCATGAAATGAGGAACCGCCGGGCGCCTTGACCGCATCCTGGCAGTGACATACAGGAAATAAAAACAGCATGGAATCATGGCAGGAGGATTGCCAACGTATGGAAAGAGAGAGATTCAGACGACAGATCAAACGCATATCAGGCTGGATGGCGGCACTTTTTGTTACGATGTTTGTGCTGGCATCCGCTGCAGGATGCGGTTATACGGCCGGGAATGCAGCCGGCATTCCTACAGAACAAGGAACGGCAGAGACATCCACAGCCATATCAGAGCCTTCCGCGGCTTTGCCGGAGGCTTCTGAAACCATTGTCTCAGAGGCTGCGAAAGATGCAGAGCCAAGAAGCGATACTTCGGATGCCCCCTCGATCGCGGAGGACGGGACCTACACCTCCCGGGATGATGTGGCGCTGTACCTGCATACATATGGCCGCCTGCCATCCAATTATATTACGAAAAAGGAAGCCGAGGAACTCGGATGGAAGAAGAAGCAGGGCGCGGCCGGACAGCTTGACGCAGTGGCTCCGGGAAAGAGCATCGGAGGAAGCCGCTTCGGCAACTATGAGGGACAGCTTCCTGATAAGAAAGGGCGGCACTATTACGAGTGTGATATCAATTATGACAAAGGGAGCCGGGGAGCCGAGCGCCTTGTCTATTCAGATGACGGGTTAATCTATTACACGGGAGACCATTATAAAACGTTTGAACTGCTGTATCCGCAGGAATAGCGGAGCTGTCAGTCTGAGAACATGAAAGCCGGGAGGGAATATGAGGAGGGTGACGCTGGATTTTGGCGCGTGCAGGGACCGTGACAGCCTTCACCAGTATCTGAAGGAGCAGTTTGGCTTCGCAGAACATTACGGGGAGAATCTGGACGCGCTGTTCGATCTGTTGACCGAGTATCCGCAGGACATAGAAATTGTGTTTGCAGAGGAGGACTGCGACACCTGCTGCGAAGCAGTATGGGGAGCATCCGGGAGTGTTCACAGTGAAGAGATGCAGCGCTATTTGAAAAAGGTCAGAAGGGTAATCGAGGATGCAGCAGAGGAAAACAGCCGCCTTTACGTATGATTTGATCCGTGCGAAGAGAAGGTCCATGTCTCTTAAAGTGGAAGAAAACGGGGGACTTACAGTCCGGGCGCCTTATGGCGTAAAGACAGAAGTAATCGACGAATTTGTGGAGGCGCATGGGGACTGGATCCGCACAAGGCGTCAGGAATATGAACGAATCAGGCGCTTAAGGCCTTCCTATACGGAAAAAGAGCGTCAGGAGGGCAAACAGAGAGCAGCGCAGCTTCTGCGTGAGAAATGCCAATATTTCGCGGCGCATATGGGTGTCACGTACGGCACGGTTACAGTCCGCGAGCAGCGGACAAGGTGGGGGAGCTGCAGTGCCAGAGGCAATCTGAGCTTTAACTGGAAATTAGCAACTATGCCGGAGGAGATTGTGGATTATCTGGTGGTTCATGAACTGGCCCACAGAATCGAGATGAACCACAGCCCGGCGTTCTGGGCAATCGTGGAGAAGCAGATTCCTGACTACAAAGAGCGCAGGGCATGGCTCAAACAGAACGGCGCGTTTTATTAATACATATCGTATCAGCCCGGATACGCAAAATGGGAAGGAACAGGACAAATGCAGCAGGATGAAAAGAAGGAAGTGTGGATGGTACAGACGAAACGGGCTGATTTTAACGGGCTTTCCAAGAAGCTTGGAGTCAGTCCTGTTTCTGTCCGCATCATGCGCAACCGGGGAATGGAGAGCGAGGAGGAGATGCGAAGGTATCTCTACGGGACCACAGAGGAGCTGTACTCTCCCCGCCTGATGAAAGGTATGGAGGATGCGGTCGGGCTTCTGATAAAAAAACTTCACCAGAGGAAAAAAATCAGAATTATCGGGGATTATGATATAGACGGCGTGTGTTCCACCTGCCTTCTGTTTACAGGCCTGCGGCAGGCTTCCCTGGTGCTTCTTGGCGATACAGGAGAGATCGACTATGAGATTCCGGACCGTATTAAGGACGGATACGGGATCAATGTTTCCATCATTCAGGCGGCCGCTGCGGACGGAATTGATACGCTGATTACATGCGACAACGGAATCGCGGCTTCCTCTGAGATCAGGCTGGCAAAGGAACTGGGGATGACGGTCATTGTCACAGATCACCATGAGGTTCCTGTCAGGGAGGACAGGCAGGAGCTGCCGCCTGCGGATGTAATCGTTGATCCCAGGCAGGAGGGAGAACAGTATCCCTTTCGGGAGATCTGCGGGGCCGTGGTTGCTTACAAGCTTTTAGAGCTTTTGTATGAGCATGCAGGAGTGGAAAAGGAAGCATGGCAGTCACTCCTGGAGATTGCTGCCGTGGCGACCGTAGGCGATGTCATGCGGCTTCAGGATGAGAACCGTCTGATTGTCAAATACGGTCTGCGGCAGATGGCCTGCACGAAAAATCTGGGCCTTAGAATGCTGATGGAAAAAAACGGTTTAGATCCGCAGGCCTTAAGCGCATATCATATCGGTTTTGTGATCGGCCCGTGCCTGAACGCCGGAGGGCGGTTACAGACTGCCAAGCTGGCGCTTAAGCTTCTTCTGGCAGAACGTGAAGATGAGGCGGATGCGCTGGCGGAAGAACTTAAGAGTTTAAATGATTTGCGGAAGGATATGACGAGGCAGGGAGAAGAGGAGGCTGTAAGGCAGGTGGAGGAACAGTACCACGGGGACCGGATTCTGGTACTCTTTCTTCCAGACTGTCATGAATCTCTGGCCGGTATCATTGCCGGGCGGATCCGGGAACGCTACCACAGACCGGTCTTTGTGCTGACGCGGGGGGAGGAGCTTGTAAAGGGCTCCGGCCGTTCGATTGAGCGCTACCACATGTATCAGGCGCTTTGTAAGACAGAAGATCTTCTGCCCAAATTCGGCGGACATCCGATGGCAGCAGGTCTTTCCATCCGGGAAGAGGACATCAGCGAATTCCGAAGGCGGCTGAATGAGGACTGCGGTCTTGAGCCGGAGGATTTGGTTCCGCGGATCTGGATAGACGTGCCCATGCCTCTGGACTATGTGACGGAAAGTCTGGTCGGAGAACTGGGAGCGTTAGAGCCCTTCGGACAGGGGAATGAAAAGCCTCAGTTTGCACAAAAAGATTTAATAATCCGCAGCGCGCGCGTTCTGGGAAAGAACCGAAATGTAGTTAAGCTCAGCCTTCTGACAGAAAGCGGTAGCCTGATGGACGGGCTGATTTTTTCAGACGGAGATACATTTTTAAGAGAACAGGCAGGCAGGGAACGGATTGATATTGTATATTATCCGAATATCAATGAATATAACGGAAAACGGACTCTGCAGGCTGTCATAAAAAACTATAAATTACATTGAGGAGGCTACACATGGTAAACGAGATCATGAAATTTATCACAGAGTACGACAAAGAGGTTGGAGCGGCGATCGAATCCGAATGCGCGAGACAGAGACGCAATCTGGAACTGATCGCCTCCGAGAACATCGTTTCCGAGGCTGTGATGATGGCAATGGGAACCGTGCTCACCAACAAGTATGCAGAAGGGTATCCGGCAAAGCGTTATTACGGCGGATGCGAGTGTGTGGATGTGGTGGAAAATCTGGCGATTGAGCGTGCGAAAAAGGTGTTTGGCTGTGATTATGCGAACGTACAGCCGCATTCCGGCGCACAGGCCAACATGGCGGCCTTTGTGGCAATGCTGAAGGCTGGCGATACCGTGATGGGAATGAATCTGGATCACGGCGGACACCTGACACACGGAAGCCCTGTAAATTTCTCGGGCCTGTATTTTAATATCGTGCCTTATGGCGTGAACGACGAGGGATTCATTGACTACGATGAGCTGGAGAAGAAGGCAATGGAGGCAAAGCCGAAGTTAATCGTTGCCGGGGCCAGCGCCTACGGCCGGACGATTGATTTCAAGCGTTTCCGTGAGATCGCGGACAAATGCGGAGCGTATCTGATGGTGGATATGGCCCATATTGCGGGACTCGTGGCAGCAGGCCTTCATCCAAGCCCGATTCCTTATGCTGACGTGGTGACGACGACGACGCACAAGACCTTAAGAGGGCCGAGAGGCGGACTGATCCTTGCAAATGAAGAGGCAGCGAAAAAATTCAATTTCAACAAGGCTATTTTCCCGGGCACTCAGGGCGGGCCGCTTGAGCATGTGATCGCAGCCAAGGCGATCTGCTTCGGCGAAGCGCTGAGACCGGAATTCAAGACGTATCAGGAGCAGGTGATAAAGAACGCAAAGGCACTGGCAGAGGCTTTGCAGAAGCAGGGCTTTAAGGTGCTGACAGGCGGTACGGACAATCATCTGATGTTACTTGACCTGCGCGGGATGGAGATTTCCGGCAAGGAGCTTCAGAACCGTTGTGACGAGGTATACATTACCCTCAACAAGAACACGGTTCCCAATGATCCCAGAAGCCCGTTTGTCACTTCCGGAGTCCGCATCGGAACGCCGGCTGTTACTTCACGCGGCCTTGTGGAGAGCGATATGCCCAAGGTGGCGGAGTGCGTCTGGATGGCAGCTACGGACTTTGAGAACAAGGCGGATGAGATCCGTGCGGCTGTGACAGAAATTTGTAACAGATACCCGATTTACGCATAAGAGAGGTATCATATTCCCCCTCCCCTCCTCATAAGCTGAAAACAGGCGAAAGAGGATGGGAGGGGAATTGTTTGTTTGGACAGAGAAGTATTACAGAGACAAAGCGGCTTCTTTCCGTGACAGGAAATGACGGGCTTACGGGCCGGGAAGCCAAGCGGCGCCTTGAGCTTAACGGGCCCAATGAGTTAAAGGAGCAGGAAACGGCCTCCTTTTTCCGACGGCTTTTGTCTCAATTTATGGATCCGCTGATCTATGTGCTGTTCTTTGCGGGAGCTGTTTCCGTGATTCTGGGAGAATATGGAGACGCCCTTATTATCGCGGCAGTGGTGCTTTTAAACGCAGCAGTCGGTATGATACAGGAGGGCAGGGCGAGAAAGGCACTGGACGCCTTAAAGAAAATGACGAGGCTCAAGGCAATGGTACGGCGGGACGGCACAGATATGGAGATCGACGCTGCAGGCCTGGTGACAGGGGATCTGGTGCTTTTGGATGCAGGGAGACAGGTTCCGGCAGATTTGCGCCTCATTTTCTCAGAAAATCTGAAAATCGAGGAATCGGCACTGACAGGAGAATCCGTATCGGTGGAAAAAGACGCCTCGTTTATCGCAGACAGGCCGCTTGCTGCCGGTGACTGTAAAAATCTTGCCTATATGTCAACAAATGTGACGGCCGGGCGCGGGGCGGGCCTGGTGACAGCTACGGGCATGGACACAGAGATTGGCAGAATCGCCACACTCATCCACGAGGCTCCGGAGGAAGCAACGCCCCTGCAGAAGCGTCTGGGTGATCTGGGAGGTGTCTTAAGCCTCCTGGCAGTAGCACTGTGCGCTGTTTTATTCGGGGCGGCTGTCTGTCAGGAAAGAGATATCGGAGAAATGTTGATTACCGTTATTTCCCTGGCCGTGGCGGCGGTTCCCGAGGGACTGCCTGCGGTGGTAACGATCGTTCTGGCGCTTTCTGTTTCCCGGATGGCGAGAGTAAATACCATCATCCGCCGCCTGCCGTCAGTGGAGACATTAGGAGCCGTCAGTGTGGTCTGCTCCGATAAAACGGGTACTTTGACAAGAAATAAGATGACCGTGGAGGTATTCGAGAGCGCCGGGGAGATACTGGGTGCAGAGAGCGGGACGAAGGAGCTCTTCTGGGCGTTCCTTCTATGTAATGATGCAGAGCTTACCAGGCAGGGCAGGCTTGGGGATCCCACGGAGCTTGCACTTTTAGAATATCCAATGCGCCTGCAGGAAACCGTAAGCCCCGGCGGACTGTTACATATTGGACGCACGTCAAAAGCCCAGAGGCTGGAAAAGGGCGTCCTGGAGCGGGAATTCCCGCGTATCGCAGAGCGGCCGTTTGACTCAGAGCGGAAAATGATGACGACCGTACATAAACACGGAGCAGGAACTGTCAGTTATACCAAGGGCGCTCCGGATGTCATTTTGAGCCGGTGCAGCTATTATCTTTCAGGAAATGAGCCAAAGCCTCTGACTGATCTGGAAAAGAAACGGATTCTGCGCCGCATTGCAGGCCTGTCCTCCATGTCTCTCAGGGTTCTGGGAGCAGCCATGACACGCGGCGACGGGCGGGAAGAAAAAAATATGACATTTCTGGGGCTTGCCGCGATGGCAGATCCGCCGCGTCCGGAGGTTCCGCATGCAGTGGAGCTGTTTAAAAAAGCCCATGTCCGCACAGTAATGATAACGGGCGATCATAAGGAAACGGCGATTGCCATTGCCAGAAAGCTTAAGATTGCAGATCGGGAAGCCGAATGCATGAGCGGGGAGGAGATCGACAGGGCAGGTGAGGAAGAGCTTGTGGAACGCGTCCGCACAGTCCGCGTGTTCGCCCGCGTGTCGTCCGATCATAAGGTGCGGATTGTCCGTGCCTTTAAGGCAGCCGGAAACATCGTAGCCATGACGGGAGACGGCGTCAATGATGCGCCGTCATTAAAAGCGGCCGATGTGGGGATTGCAATGGGAAAAAGCGGTACGGACGTGGCAAAGCAGGCAGCAGACATCGTTCTCACAGACGATAATTTTGCCACCATAGAAAAAGCCATCGAGGAAGGGCGCGGAGTCTACGAAAATATCAAGAAGTCCGTCATTTTCCTCCTTTCTTCCAACTTTGGGGAGATTATGACTATGTTTACGGCGATTCTGTGCATGTTCCCCTCGCCGCTCAAGGCCAGCCATATTTTGTGGATTAACCTGATTACAGATTCGCTGCCGGCGCTGGCTCTGGGCACGGATGTAAATGACGGGGAGCGGCTAATGGAGGAGGAACCGAGACGGCCCTCGGAAAGTCTGTTTTCACGTGGAGGACTTACCTGTACGGTTTTCTACGGAGTTTTGATTGCAGTCATCAGCCTGGCTGCCTTTTTAAAACTGCCGGTCATCAGCTTGGCAGCAACAGGGAAGCAGATTACCATGCAGGCGCTGGGAGCCGCTTTGCGGGAGGCCGATATGCTGGCGCGCTCTCAGACATATGCCTTCACGGTACTCGGGCTCTCACAGCTGTTCCATGCGGTCGGGATGCGGGATGTGGGCCGGTCGGTATTCCGGATGAACCACATGGAAAACAAGCTGATGCTGTTTGCTGTTATTTCCGGATTCTTTCTTCAGTTTGCCGTAACAGAGATTCCGGGCCTTATCACCATGTTCCAGACAGTCCGGCTGACGCCCGTCGAATGGGCAGAGCTTATCTGCGTGGCAGCTGCCCCAATGGCTGCCCATGAACTCCTGCTCTTTTTAGGCAAGCTTTGTAAGGGCAAGGAGAATCAGCAAAATGCCGCCAATCCTTGAAAAATCAACGCGTATCAGGGAGGAAGCCAGCTTTCCCAGAAAGCTTCCGGCCATGACGGAAAAAAATCCGAGTCCGAGGGACAGAAGAAGCAGAAACGGGACCGGGCCCTGGGCAAGGCCTGTTCCCAGCCCTGCTGCAACACTGTCTAAGGAGAGGGAGATGCCGAGGAAAAAGGCTTCCCGGGGCGACAGGCGTTCCGGTTCCTCCTGATTGGCCTTCCTTGCCATATCCTTTGTCGGGTGAGCAGTCAGCTTGCATAGCCCGAGGAAGAAAAGGATCCCGGCACAGAGGTAAGCGGGGAGCCTCCCGGGAAGGACGGGAATGAGAAGCCGGCCGGCAAGCAGGGAAACGGCCAGGAAGCCGGTGGATAACAGTGTAATGATGGCGGCAGAGACGAACGGAATCTTCACGCGGTCGGCTCCGTATACAAAGCAGGCAGTAAATGTATCCGCGCAGAGAGCCAGTACGAGCAAAAAAGGAGAGAGCCATGCGGCAGGCAGTTTTCGCAGGCTAAACTGTTTCATGTTAATACCACTTGAAAGAAAATGTCTTAATTTTATAATATGATACCAGAGGCAAAAGGTCAAAAAATCCGATGCAGGCCACCCCGCAGGAGGATTTTGAACCTGGGATCCGTGGTATCACAGGGACCAAAATACCTTTTTATCCCGACGGTATCATATTTTCAGAAAAATATTCCGTGACAGGTATTCCCATGTGGAAGAAAAATTGATAGAATGGAAAGGCAGTATGACGGGAGCCGGTTTCGTATGGGGAAACCGGCAGACGAGGAGTGCGGAAGCGATGAAGAAAAACATACAGGTAATCCTGGAATACGATGGGACAAGGTATGACGGCTGGCAGAAGCAGGGGAATACGGAAAATACCATACAGGGAAAACTGGAGACCGTCCTTGGCCGATGGGCCGGGGAGCCAGTGGAGGTACACGGATCCGGGAGAACGGATGCCGGAGTTCACGCCAGAGGGCAGAGCGCGAATTTCCACCTGGATGCAGAACTGTGTCCGCATGCAGAGGAAGCCGTGCATTATCTGAATGCATACCTGCCGGAGGATATCCGTGTGCGCTGCGCCAGGGAGGTGCCGGAACGCTTTCACAGCAGACTCTCAGCAGTGCGAAAGACGTATGCGTATTATGTGGAGACGTCGGATAAAAAGGATGTATTTGAGAGAAAGTATCTCTATGGCCTCGGACAGAAGCCGAATCTTGCAAAGATGAGGGAGGCCGCCCGTTTCCTGGAGGGAGAGCATGATTTTAAAAGCTTCTGTGCGAATAAAAGGATGAAGAAAAGCACAGTCCGCTGCCTGGAACCGGTTGAGATCCAGGAGGATGGCTCGAAGCTCATATTCATTTATACGGGAAACGGTTTCTTGTATCATATGGTGAGAATCATGACAGGGACGCTGTTGGAGATCGGGCAGGGAAAACGCCGGCCGGAGGAGATGGCAGAAATCCTCGCGGCACGCGACCGGACTGCAGCCGGGGGCATGGTTCCGCCGGAGGGACTGTTTCTTATGAAGGTTTACTATGAAAGGCAGTATATATGAAGAATCTGGAACATTTACCGGAGCTTGAGATGGAAGAGGAAAAGAAAACGCAGAGACACCGGGAAGCCGGTATGGGAAAAAACGGAGAGCCTTCAATGGAAGCTCTGAAAAACTGGTTTTTATGGGCGGGGATTGCCCTTGGCGTCTGTCTGGCGGCAGTCTGTATCCTGGGATTTGTGGCATCAGGGCAGAATAAAAGGGACGCGGCAGTCATGGAGATCGAGGCGGGGACTTGTATGGAGTTTATGCTCAACCGCAAAGGTACTATCCTCTCAGTCAGAAACGGAAGGAGCCGTTTTGATCAGTTTGAAAACGAATCCCTGGAGGAAGGGATGATCCTGCTGTTCGATATGCTGGCAGCCGAGGGGCATCTGGAGGAAAACGGGGCCGTACTGATTACAATAAGGCCTGCCAGAGGGAGCCGGATTGATCTGGACAAGTTGATGGAACGCGTTGAGACACTTGCCGGGGATGCGCTCCGGCGCAGGCAGTCCCGTGCCGTGGTATATGCAGGCCAGCTGTTCGAGACGGACGAAACATCCGGAGAGCCGGGGATTTCTGTGAGTCGTGCCCGTTTTGTGGAAAATCTGATTAACAGGAATGCAGCGCTGAAAAGCCAGGACAGAGAGCGGCTCATACACCTTTCTGTAAGCGAGCTTTCCGCAGAGATTACAGAACAGTCATACCAGACCTCATTCGTGATTGTGACTGCCAAGGCTGTGTATGAGAGAAAACCGGAAGCGTTTTCGACAGAGGAAGAGACTGTGGCAGGCAGAATACAGCCGGGGCCCGAAGCCGGGGAAACCGGAGAAGAGGGCGGTTCCCATGAGGATGGGTCTGTGCCCGAAGACGCAGAGACAGCATCCGGCGGAGAGGGCGTGCAGGGAGAGAGGCGCACACCGGCCGGGGAAACCAGACAGCAGACACCAGATGCTGAAAACGTCCTGATGGAACAGCCAGAACCGGATTCGGCCGGATCAGAGCCCGCGCCGCCGGCAGGAACCGGGGAGTCCGGGGAGATACCGGCCACGGAAGAAGAGCCGTCGGAGGCACCAGCCTCAGAGCCTGCGCAGCCAGAGACCCGGGCTGCGGAACCGGCCCGGGAAACTGCGCCGCCGGAAACCCCGGTGACAGAGCCTGCACCGCCGGAAACCCCGGCCCGGGAAACTGCGCCATCAGACCCCCCGGCTACAGAACCGGCTTTGCCGGAGACGCCTGTGACAGAGCCCGCGCCCCCGGAGACACCGGCAGCAGAGCCATCCCCGTCTGAGACCCCGGCTCCTGAAACGAGAGCACCCTGGCAGGTGGGTCCCGGGTATGAGCCGGAGCCGGAAAGCGAAATTATTACAGATGTTATGCCGGCATTCCGCGGGGACGGCCCGGGGATGTAATTCTTTACAGAGGCCCGCGGGGCCGGACTTTATAGATGGGACGCTGTGACAGGGATAATGGAAAGGAACGGCGTCAGGGATGGCATGAACAGGAAAAACGGGGCTGCCGCAACAAGAAAAAGACATATAAGATATAGCGTTTTCATTCTCCGCGAAAAGCAATATCCTGTATAAAAATTTCCTGGTGCGGCAGCCCCGTGTTGTTTAAATCCTCCAGACAACGACATCCTCCAATTTTTTCCGCGGCCTTGCCTGGGGAGATTCCTTTGGATATCCAAAGGCAACCGCGGCGACCAGCTGTCCATCTGTGTTCAGCCATTCTGATAATTCTGCATATGCAAAATAAATATCACAGATCCACAGACTGCCAATCCCTTTTTCTGTAGCGGTGAGAAGCATATTTTGTATCGAAGCGCTGACAGACTGGATATTGCAAATTTCATAAACGCGTTCTTCCGGTGTCAGAGCTTCCAGGATACTTTGCCCCAGTGTATTCATAACAAATACGATAACGGGTGCATTTTCCATGATTTCAACGGTATATTTTGCCGTGAAAATATGCTGCCTGCTCCGCGGCAGTAATGCATTTTTGTTTTCTTCCCTTGAAATTCCCCGGCGGAAGGCCTCCAGCATGTGTTTCTTTTCCTTCCCCTGCACGACAATGAATTTCCACGGCTGCCGGTTCTTGGAGGAAGGGGCCATGATCCCGCTTTGGATAATCTCTGTTATGTCTTTTTCTGATACGGGCATATCGGAAAATTTTCTGATACTTCGTCTGTCGTAAATTGCAGAAATCATTTGTTTGTCCCTTTCAAAGTTTTGATCGGTCCGGTTCGATTATACTGCTTTTATACTCCGTTTTCAATGATAAAAGACATGACCCGGAAGTCGTCTGCCTATATAGGATGGACGCAGAGCCGTTTACAAAAGCTCTGCGAAAATGAGAAAAAAATCCCGAAACCTATTGACATATTTCACGTGTTGGGATATAATACACCATGTCAAAGCAATGGGCTATCGCCAAATGGTAAGGCAACGGACTCTGACTCCGTCATTTTCAAGGTTCGAATCCTTGTAGCCCAGTTTTAAGGCCTTCTGATTATCAGAAGGCCTTTTTGCTATTGGACGATAAAGTGCAGGGATGGAGACCGGGGGACGCAGGGATATAAGCATTCCTTTCAGTTGACAATCCGCTGCAGTCGGGATACAATGAAATCAGAAACAAGGTGTGACAGGCAAGAGGAAGGAGAGATGAGTTATGATTGATACCATTGCTACCAAAGCCGTTGACCAGAATGCCGGTATTCTTACCGCGCTGGCAAAGAAAATCTGGGAGAATCCCGAGACTGCATTTAATGAGGTCAATGCATGTAAATGGACAGCAGAGACGCTTAGAAACGCCGGTTTTGAGGTGGAGACCGGCTATGTTGGCATGCCGACTGCCATCCGTGCTGTCTGGGGCAAGGGCCATCCGATAAT
Organism: bacterium 1XD42-76; assembly: GCA_009917545.1. GTDB lineage: Bacteria > Bacillota > Clostridia > Lachnospirales > Lachnospiraceae > QZDW01. Next base: position 115,678 of record QZDW01000009.1, on the reverse strand, counting down.
CGGATTCCTGGGAGAGTATGATGCACTGCCAGGTCTGAGCCAGAAAGTGAGCACAGAGAAAGAACCGCTGGTTCCCGGAGCGCCGGGGCAGGGCTGCGGCCACAATTTGTTAGGCGTTGCCTGCATTGGCGCGGCACTGGGTATGAAGGCAGAGCTTGAAGCCGCGGGGAAAGAAGGTACGGTCGTATTTTATGGCTGTCCGGCAGAAGAAGTGCTGACCGGAAAAGCCTTCATGGCGCGTGAAGGTGCGTTTACGGATTTGGATGTGGCATTCTCCTGGCACGGCGCCACTACCAATAATGTGACACTTGGAACGATGACAGGACTGAACAGCGCAGTATTCCATTTTCATGGAATCACAGCCCACGCCGGAGGCGACCCGCACAATGGCCGTTCTGCTCTGGACGCTGTGGAGATTATGAATGTTGGAGCCAACTATCTGCGCGAACATGTGACGAGCGATGTCCGCATTCATTATGTGATTAAAGAGGGCGGCACAGCTCCCAATATCGTGCCGGATAAAGCCAGTGTATGGTATTATGTGCGGGCCCTGAGCCGTGAGGCAGTCGAGGACACTTACCGGCGTCTGGTACTGGTAGCAGAAGGCGCCGCACATATGACAGAGACGAAGCTGGAGATCGAATTCATGGGCGGCTGCTATAATACGCTCAATCCGGTCATGCTCACGACACTGACCCATGATGTGATGGAACAGATTGCGATGCCCCAGTGGACTGCAGAAGAGAATGCGTTTGCAGAGACCCTGAACGGCAAGAGCCAGCAGTATGAGGCGGTGAAGGCCAAAGGCGTGCTGGAACATGGCCCTCTGTGTACCTTTGTAGAGCCGGTACTCAATGAAAACGGCTATGGCTCGACCGATGTGGGCGATGTCCAGCATATCGTTCCCTGTGTACAGGTGATGACGGCTACCTGCAATCTGGCAGCTCCGGGACACAGCTGGCAGATCACGGCCTGTGCCGGTACTGATATCGGTATGAAGGGCATGCTCTTTGGTTCCAAGGTGATGGCAGCTACGGCCATGAAGCTGGTGGAGGATCCGAAATTGATCGAAGAGGCCAGGGAAGAGTTTAAGAAGCAGATGAACGGCAAGACATATAAATGCCCGATTCCCAAGGAGATTCCGATTCCTCAGCCGCAGTCATAAGAGGACCGCTCAGACAGAAGCGGCGGGTGAGAGCAGTCCGGACATTTCACACAAAATCCAGGCACGAATTTTAGCTTACAGGCAGGCCAGGTGCTTAAAATTCGTGCCGGATTCCGCATTATCTGAACAGCCGCGCGAAATTATCGTAAAATGATGCAAAAAATGCTTGACGAAACGCTGAAATATCGTTATAATATGATTCGCAGCTGAGAAATGGCTGCAGACATAGATTGGGCTATCGCCAAATGGTAAGGCAACGGACTCTGACTCCGTCATTTTCAAGGTTCGAATCCTTGTAGCCCAGCTCCAGGGCCTTCTGACAGACAGAAGGCCCTTTTGTCGTACTCCCCGCAATCAGCAGAAACTCCATGAAACCGCCTGCGGCAGCGAATGGTTTGCTGACGGTCCGGTTCACTGAAATTGCAACGCCTGCCGACAGTAGGTTTTTATCGTGGCGGAAGGGCAGTCAATATGGAAAAATACGGAGTACGCCACTTGATTTACATGGCGTTTATGCATTATAATAAAACACAGCAGGAATACCTGTACCGGGAAAGGGAGAATGGGGAATGTACGAAATGCGAAGTCGTGTCCGCTACAGCGAGACGGATGCAGACGCGCGGCTGTCTCTCGTTGGAATTATGAATTATATGCAGGACTGCTCCACGCAGCAGTCCGAGGATATCGGAGCCGGCCTGGAATGGCTTCGCCGGGAGCGGAGAGTATGGCTTCTGTCGTCATGGCAGATTCTTGTGCTGAAACGGCCTGCGCTGGGGGAGGAGATCCGGGTCAGGACATGGCCGTATGCGTTTAAGGGGATCTACGGATTGCGTAATTTTGCGATCTATGATGCTGACGGCGATTACGCCGCCAAAGCAAATTCCTGCTGGTTTCTTGTGGATGCGGATACGGGAAAGCCGGTCCGGGTGACAGAGGCCATTGCGGCGCCGTACGGGGAGTTGGAGCCAAAGCTTCCTATGGAATATGCGCCGAGGAAAATAGAGCTTCCCGGGGGTCTTACCGATGCCGGGATGCGGCCGGTTATGCGGCATCAGATTGACACGAACCGCCATGTTAATAATGCGCAGTATGTTGATATGGCAAGGGAGCTGCTTCCGGAGGGGATCCGGATCTGTGAGATCCGTGCAGAGTACCGGAAGGCGGCTGTTCTCGGCGATACCTTACATATGAGATACGCAGAGACAGCCGGGGGATATTTCGTTTCAATCTGCAAGGAGGACGGCAGCATTTTTGCAAATGTGGCTCTGCAGACGCTGCCGGAGAAGTAACTGTTATACTTACCTGTAGGCGCACGGAGGTTTCGAATGGAGATCGGGAAAATTCAGACACTTGAAGTGACAACGAGAAAGGAATTCGGCGTATACCTGGCAGAGCCGGGCAGAACATCTGTCCCGGGCGAAAAGGGCGTGCTGCTTCCTGCAAAACAGGTGCCGGAGGGGACGAAGCCGGGGGATACGCTTGAGGTGTTCCTCTACAGGGATTCGGAGGACAGGCTGATTGCCACAACTGCGGCTCCCAGGCTGACTGCGGGCAATACGGCTGTTCTTAAGGTAAAGGATACCTCAGACATCGGCGCATTCCTGGATATGGGCCTGGAGCGCGATCTGTTCCTTCCGTTTAAAGAGCAGACGCATCCGGTTACGACGGGCGAGGACTGCCTGGCGGCATTGTACGTGGATAAGAGCGGACGGCTGGCCGCAACGATGAAGGTATATCCATTTTTGCGGAGCGATTCCCCATATCATACCGGTGATGAGGTCCGGGGCTTTATCTTCGAGATCAATCCGGATATGGGAGCGTTCGTGGCTGTGGACAACATATATCACGGTATGCTTCCCAAACGGGAACTGTTCGGAGGTTTTTCAGTGGGACAGGAGATCCGGGCCCGTGTGACGCGGGTGCGCACAGACGGGAAGCTTGATCTGAGTGCCCGGGACAAGGCATACCACCAGATTTATCCGGACGCTGAACTTATCATGGAGCGGCTTGGGGCGCTGGGCGGCGTGCTGCCATTTAACGACAAGGCGGCTCCGGAAGTGATCGCCAAAGAATTTAAAATGAGTAAAAATGCTTTTAAACGCGCTGTAGGCCATCTTTTAAAAGAGGGTAAAATAAAAATTACAGAAACAAACATTCAAAAAACGGAGGTAAAGAAATGAAAAAAGTAATCAGCACGACCAACGCACCAGCTGCAATCGGCCCTTATTCCCAGGCAATCGAGGCAAACGGCTTCGTTTTTGCATCCGGACAGATTCCGGTAAATCCGGCAAGCGGAGAGATTCCGGCAGGGATTGAGGCACAGGCAGAGCAGGTAATGACGAATATGAAGAACCTTCTTGAGGCTGCAGGCACCTCTCTGGACCATGTAGTTAAGACGACTGTATTCATCAAGAGTATGGATGACTTTGCAACGATCAACGGAATTTATTCCAAATATTTTGAGAAGGACTGCCCGGCACGTTCCTGCGTAGAGATCTCCAGACTGCCCAAGGACGTGCTCCTGGAGATGGAAGCAATCGCGGTAAAATAATTACAGCAGCTGATCTGCGCAGCCGTTGCCGGCCATCCGTCATTTTAGCCAAAGAAGATATATTTATTTGTGACTTTTTATGAAAAAAACGGATTCCTTTTGTAGAATTTCCGGGGGCATATGCAAAATTCATGGAAAAGTTCCTGATATTTTGTGGAATTACAATATGGAAAAACACTCTTGATTTGTGTACGATGGTATAAGAGATTATAGTCAGGAGGATAAAATGTCCGCTTTAGTATTAAAGAGTATCAATAAAATATATCACGGGGGCCACCGGGCCATCCGGGAACTGAACCTGGAGATTGGAGAGAAGGAATTCCTTGTTCTCTCAGGCCCGGACGGCTGCGGCAAGTCTACGCTGCTTCGCATTATCGCCGGACTGGAAGAGGCTGATACCGGTATGGTCTTTATGGACGGGGAAAATGTGACGGAAGCTGACACAAAGGACAGAGGCGTGGCGATGCTGTTTGGCAACAGTATTCTCTATCCGGAGATGAGTGTGCATGACAATCTCGTTTTTGCGCTCAGGATGGCCAAGCTCAGCCAGACGGAGATTGCCGCGCGTGTAAAGGAGACGGCAGAGCTTTTGGAGCTGGAACCGATCCTGGGGAAAATGCCGGATATGCTTTCCGGACCGGAGATCTTTCGTGCCTTATTAGGGAGAGCGGTGATACGCAGACCGTCTGTTTTTCTGCTGGATGTCACGGCTTCCTACAAAGAGCCGGAGCTGCTTTCCTGTGTGGGCAGGGAGCTCGGGCGGCTGCATGAGCGGATGGGGATCACGATGATCTGCGCAGTCGGAGGCCGGGAAGCATTGGAACTCCCGGCCAGCCGGCTCGTCATTATGAACGACGGGGTGGTCTGTCAGGACGGAATGCCGAAAGAGCTTTATGAGAAGCCGTCCAGCCGGTTTGTAGCAGAGTTCTTTGGATGTCCGCCGATGAATATTGTTCCGGCAGTTGTTTTCGGAGAGGATAATTGTGTCGGCTTGTCTTTTGAGGGAGGCCGGCTTATGCTTCCTGACGAAAAGGGAAGAAAGATCGCAAAAGGCGGCTATTTCGGAAAGGAAGTTCTGATGGGAATCCGTCCGAAAGGAGTCCATGCAGCAGGGGAAGCGATGTCAAAGGAAGCTCTGGGTGGCGTTGCAGCAGGGCTGGAAGGCGTGGAGAACCGGGATGGGGAGTGCCTTTTACATTTCCATATCGGGGAGGCGGACTGCACCGCATCAGCGGATAAGGTGCTTCAGAGTGAGGTTGGGAAAACGCTGATCTTTGAGATCGACGCCGCAGAGGTTCACGTCTTTGACAAGACAACGGAAAAAACAGTTACAAACTGATGCTGCCATATACAGTATGAGCCGTACAGATCGCATAAAATAGCAGGATTACAGTGCCGGGAATCTGAAAAACAGGTTTCCGGTATTCATTTTTGTGAAAAAACACAAAATTTTCCTTTCCTTTTTTGCACTTTTGCATTAAAATATAATGAGGGCAATGGCTCACAATTTTGCAAAAAGGAGGATGCTATGATTTCGAATCAAATTTTGCAGTCTAACATAGAAGGGCTTAAGGATATTACGAGAATTGATCTTTGTGTCTGCGATGTAGAAGGAAAAGTTCTGGCTTCCACATTTGAGCATGCAGAAGAGTATGAAAACTCCATCCTTGCCTTTGCCGATTCCCCGGCTGACAGCCAGGCGATTTCCGGTTATCAGTTCTTTAAAGTATTCGATGAGCATCAACTGGAATATATTCTGCTTGCCAGAGGCGGCAGTGATGACGTATATATGGTAGGAAAGCTGGCGGCCTTCCAGATACAAAATCTTCTGGTCGCTTATAAGGAGCGCTTCGATAAAGACAATTTCATCAAAAATTTGCTGCTCGATAACCTGCTTTTGGTCGATATCTATAACCGTGCCAAGAAGCTCCATATCGAGACAAACGTAAAGCGTGTCGTTTTTCTGATTGAGACGAAGAATGAAAAGGATGCCAATGCCCTTGAGACGGTGAGAAGTCTGTTTGCCGGCAAGACAAAGGATTTTATCACTGCGGTGGACGAGAAAAATATTATTCTGGTCCGCGAAGTGAAGTCCGGCGAGACATATGAGGAGCTGGAAAAGACAGCGAATATGATTCTTGATATGCTCAATACAGAGGCGATGTCCAGAGTCCATATCGCGTTCGGTACGATCGTCAATGAGATTAAAGACGTCTCCCGTTCCTATAAAGAGGCGAAGATGGCGCTGGACGTGGGGAAGATTTTCTACAGCGGGAAACGGGTGGTGGCCTACAGTAATCTGGGCATCGGCCGTCTGATCTACCAGCTTCCGCTCCCATTATGCCGCATGTTTATCAAAGAGATCTTTGATGGCAAGTCACCGGATGACTTTGACGAGGAGACATTGACGACGATCAATAAATTTTTTGAAAACAGCCTGAATGTTTCGGAGACGTCCAGACAGCTTTATATCCACCGTAATACGCTCGTCTACCGTCTGGATAAGCTCCAGAAGAGCACGGGCCTGGATCTGCGGGTGTTTGAAGATGCAATCACGTTCAAGATTGCGCTGATGGTCGTAAAGTACATGAAATATATGGAAAACCTGGATTATTAACAGCGCTGTCGCTGCAGGAGAACGGCATCCGCAGCCGATGGACGTATAAAAAGGTATACCTTGGAGATATTTTATAGGAAAGGACAGACAGAACTGCCATTTCCTGCTTCCATTGGGGCTCTGGATAGGACCTTGCTGGCAAATCCGGTGTTTTTGGAAAGCATGCTTTGGCGGACAGATTTTGCATTTCACACAGTGCGTCAGCGTATAGCTTGCCCGGGGCTGTGTTTCCGGGTGATAGTATTGGGACAGAACAGGAGAAATTGAAATTGGAAGAAAGAGACGGGAAAAATAAATTTTGGAACGGCGTGCTTGTGGGGGCGCTTGTCACGGCGTTCTGCGGCCTGATTGTCGTGGGAGGGGCCGCAGGGATTTGGATTGTGGCGAGAGGAGCAAGCCTTGGCCAGATCCAGACAGCGAATGAAGCGGACAGTGAATCCGGCACCGGGCTTAATATGACTAAAATCGGCAGAAAGCTCGAGTATATGCAGTCGTTAATCGACACGTATTATCTCTTCGGCGATGAGGAACAGAGCCGGGAGACAGAGGACTGGATCTACACCGGGTTCGTGTATTCGCTTGACGACCCATATTCGACCTATTATAACGCGGAAGAATATAAGATTGTAAACGAAGAGACGGATGGCCAGTACTGCGGTATCGGGGTTCAGGTGAGCCAGAATATACAGACCGGTATCATTACCGTCATTAAAGTATTTAAGGGCTCTCCGGCAGAGGAAGCGGGAATGCTGCCAGGGGATATCCTTTATAAAGTGGAGGGGATCCCTGCCGCTGAGGAAGAGCTGAGCCTTTTAGTCAACGAGCATATTAAAGGAGAAGAAGGAACCCGTGTATCTCTTGAAGTCTACCGCCAGGATCTGGATGAATACGTCGAGATGTCGGTTGAACGGCGTATCGTAGAGAACCCGACGGTAGAACATGCGATGCTGGAGGACGAGATCGGTTACATCAGTGTATCTGCCTTTGACTCGGTGACAATCAACCAGTTTAAGCAAGCTGTCGATGCACTGGAAGAACAGGAGATGGAAGGCCTGATCGTTGACCTCAGAAATAACGGCGGCGGGGTTGTGCAGGCGGCTGAGGAGATGACAGATTACCTCCTGCCGGACGAGAAGCTGGTCGTGGCATTTAAGGGAAAAGGGATGCCGGACAGCTCGTATTACTCAAAAGACGGACACCAGGTCGATGTACCGATCGTGGTACTGGTAAACGAAGAAAGCGCGAGCGCATCCGAAGTATTTACCGGTGCGCTGAGAGATAATGACTGGGCAAAGATCGTAGGGATAAAGACGTTTGGCAAGGGGATTGCACAGGGAATCTTTGAGATGGAGGACGGAAGCGCGCTGAAGCTTACAACGGCGTATTATTATGTACCCTCCGGGGAGTGCATCCATGAGGTCGGGATAGAGCCGGATGTGGAAGTGGAACTGGAGGCAAATCTCAGAAACATGATCGAAGTGCCGAAGGAAGAGGATAACCAGCTGCAGGCAGCAGTCGGGGTACTGATCCGCGGGGAAGAGGCAGTACTGGAAGAACTTGCGAAAGAGGCAAAAAGCAAGGAGAAAGAAGAGTAGAAACAGGACCAGATTTCCTGCTGGCTCCGGTCATGTAGCTGCGGGGGAGTGCGGGGGAGTAGTAAAAGTTCTGAGCGGGAACATGCCGGCAGAATTTTTACCACTCCCCCGCAGCAGTACATTCAGGAAAATACCGGTGAAGATATTCTCCGCTCCTCAAATCCTGCATTTTTTAAGAAAAAACTGTAAAAAAGACTTGCATTTTCGCATGACTTATGGTATGTTAATATAGCTGTGGCATGATAGCTGTGAAGCGTGAGGTTGCTGCCAACAAGGCAGGTTTTCCGTGGAGCGAATGTCAAGTTAGGAAACTGGCGACAAGTCACTGTACCAAATGAATAGCTGTTCCTGAGATAAGAACAGCGTCGTGTGTAAGGAATCAGGATACACACGAGAGCGTGTACAGTCACCGCTTGTCGTACTTCATGAAAAGTGCGAAAAGGAGGCGACTTTTTTTATGGCAAGTCAGGTTATGAGAATCACATTAAAGGCGTACGACCATCAGCTGATCGACCAGTCCGCCGGCAAAATCATCGAGACAGTAAAGAAAACAGGCGCAAAGGTGAGCGGACCGGTGCCGCTGCCGACCAAGAGAGAGGTTGTTACCATTTTAAGAGCTGTTCACAAATATAAAGATTCCAGAGAACAGTTCGAGCAGAGAACTCATAAGAGACTGATTGATATCACGAACCCGAGCCAGAAGGCCGTGGATGCTCTGTCCAGACTGGAAATGCCGGCCGGCGTTTACATTGATATCAAGATGAAGAACAAATAATCCGTCAGACATCCTGCATTTCCCCGCCGTATATTTTCAGGGGAAATACGGCTGACAGAGACGATGATCCGGAATGGTTCTGATAGAAAAGAGACACTTAATCCTGAAAAGGAATCAACATCGTTGCAGGAACTGCAATGTCATAGTGTTCCGTCTATGTTGAACTGCTCTGGGATGAACGCCCGGGATATCCGGTTTTGCGTTCCGCTGCAGACATTTCAGCGCGCAGGGAAAATTTGTGATTTTCCCGCGTTGGTAACAGGAGGTAGGAAAATGAAGAAAGCGATTTTAGCGACAAAGGTCGGAATGACTCAGATCTTCAATGAAGACGGAGCTCTCGTTCCGGTAACGGTTCTTCAGGCAGGCCCGTGTGTTGTCACACAGGTTAAGACCGAGGAGAACGACGGCTATAAGGCCGTACAGGTGGGCTTTGTTGACAAGAGAGAGAAGCTTGTAAACAAGCCGGCTAAGGGCCATTTTGAAAAGGCCGGAGTGTCTTATAAGAGATACGTGAGAGAGTTCCGCTTTGAGAATTCAGAAGAATATAACGTAAAAGATGAAATTAAGGCTGACATCTTCGCCGCAGGCGATAAGGTGGATGCGACAGCGATCTCCAAAGGTAAAGGCTTCCAGGGCGCAATCAAGAGACTGGGACAGCACAGAGGACCGATGACACATGGTTCCAAGTTCCACCGTCATCAGGGTTCCAATGGTTCCGCTACGACTCCGGGCCGCGTATTTAAGGGCAAAGGCATGCCGGGTCAGATGGGTAATAAGAGAATTACCACACAGAACCTGGAAATTGTCAGAGTGGATGCAGAGAACAACCTGATTCTGGTTAAGGGCGCGGTACCAGGCCCGAAGAAATCCCTGGTAACACTGAAGGAAACAGTAAAAGTTGCGAAATAAGCTTTTACAGGAAAGGAGGAAACGAAAATGGCAAATGTATCCGTATATAATATGGAAGGAAACGAAGTTGGCACAATGGAGTTAAATGATGCCGTATTTGGCGTAAATGTCAATGAGCATCTTGTACACATGGCCGTTGTGGCACAGCTTGCAAATAAACGTCAGGGAACGCAGAAAGCAAAGACACGTTCCGAAGTTTCCGGCGGCGGCAGAAAGCCGTGGAGACAGAAGGGAACAGGACACGCCAGACAGGGTTCAACGAGAGCTCCGCAGTGGACGGGCGGCGGTATTGTTTTTGCTCCCACACCAAGAGACTACACGATCCGTCTTAACAAGAAGGAAAAGAGAGCTGCTTTAAAGTCTGCTCTGACAAGCCGTGTAAATGAGAATAAGTTTGTTGTTGTCGATGAGCTTAAGTTCGACGAGATCAAGACAAAGAATTTCAAGGCTGTTATGGACAATCTGAAGGTATCCAGAGCGCTTGTTGTACTGGATTCCAACGATAAGAATACGGTTCTCTCCGCAAGAAATCTTCCGGAGGTCAAGACGTCCTTTGTGAATACGATCAACGTATATGATATTCTGAAATACAACACAGTGGTAGCGACCAAAGCTGCCGTAGCTTCGATCGAGGAGGTGTACGCATAATGGCAAATGTACAGTATTACGACGTAATCCTCAAACCGGTTATCACAGAGAAGAGCATGAATGCTCTGACCGAGAAGAAATACACGTTCCTGGTACATCCGGAAGCGAACAAGACCATGATTAAAGAAGCGGTCGAGAAAATGTTCCCCGGGACCAAGGTGGACAGCGTGAATACCATGAATCAGATGGGTAAGAAGCGCAGACGCGGCATGATCGTTGGCAGAACTGCCAAGACGAAGAAAGCGATCGTTAAGCTGACCGCAGACAGCAAAGAGATCGAGATTTTCCAGAAGCTGTAAGCGGGCCGTTAGTCGAAGCGAAGCCGCAGGGCGTCCGGAATGTGGAAATGCCCTGCCTGCGAGACTTCGCCAATTATACGATAGGCAGCTATCGTGATAAAATGAGAAACGCGTGAGAGCGTTGAAAGGAGCAGAAAATGGGAATCAAAACCTATAACCCATATACACCTTCCAGAAGAAACATGACTGGTTCTGATTTCTCCGAGATCACGAAAAAGGAGCCGGAGAAAGCCCTGCTTGTTTCTCTGAACAAGAACGCAGGCCGCAATAATCAGGGTAAGATTACCGTCAGACATCATGGCGGCGGCAGTAGGAGAAAATACAGAATCATTGACTTTAAGAGAAATTCCAAGGACGGGATCCCGGCAACCGTACTCGGCATTGAATACGATCCCAACCGCAGCGCTAATATTGCACTGATCTGCTATGCAGACGGTGAGAAGGCATATATCCTGGCTCCCCAGGGGCTGACAGACGGCATGAAGGTCATGAGCGGCGAGCACGCTGAGGCCAAGGTTGGCAACTGCCTCCCGCTGTCCCTGATTCCGGTTGGTACTCAGGTACACAACATTGAGCTTCTTCCCGGCAAGGGCGGCCAGCTCGTGCGTTCCGCAGGCAATGCTGCTCAGCTCATGGCAAAAGAAGGAAAATATGCGACGCTTCGTTTACCCTCCGGCGAAATGAGAATGGTGCCGATTAACTGCCGCGCAACGGTTGGCGTTGTGGGCAACGGTGATCACAATCTGATCAAAGTTGGTAAAGCAGGAAGAAAACGCCATATGGGCATCCGCCCGACCGTACGCGGTTCTGTTATGAACCCCAACGACCATCCGCACGGCGGTGGTGAAGGTAAGACTGGTATCGGCCGTCCGGGTCCGTGCACACCGTGGGGCAAGCCGGCACTGGGCCTTAAGACGAGAAAGAAGAACAAACAGTCTAACAAGTTGATTATTAGAAGAAGAAACGGTAAGGCGATTTCGTAATCGATAGGAGGTAAAACGATGGCTCGTTCACTTAAAAAAGGACCATTTGCAGATGCCAGTTTATTGAAAAAGGTGGATGCCATGAACGAGGCAGGACAGAAGCAGGTTATCAAGACCTGGTCCCGCCGTTCCACAATCTTCCCGCAGATGGTTGGTCATACAATAGCAGTACACGACGGCAGAAAGCATGTGCCGGTATATGTAACAGAGGATATGGTAGGCCATAAGCTCGGCGAATTCGTAGCAACGAGAACCTACAGAGGCCACGGAAAAGACGAGAAGAAGTCCGGACGTAAATAAAGACGCTTTGAAAGGAGGTTTTATCAATGGCTAAGGGACATAGAAGTCAGATTAAGAGAGAAAGAAATGCAAACAAAGATACAAGGCCATCTGCAAAGCTGTCTTATGCAAGAGTATCCGTTCAGAAGGCCTGCTTTGTACTGGATGCCATCAGAGGCAAAGATGTTCAGACCGCACTTGGTATTGTTACCTACAATCCCAGATACGCTTCCAGCTTGATAGAGAAATTACTGAAATCAGCGATTGCAAACGCTGAGAACAACAATGGTATGAGTGCCGAGAACCTGTATGTGGAGGAGTGCTACGCCAACAAGGGACCGACCATGAAGAGAGTAAAACCGAGAGCACAGGGCAGGGCTTACAGAATTGAGAAGAGAATGAGCCATATTACGATTGTCCTGAATGAGAGATAGGAGGCAGTTATGGGACAGAAAGTTAATCCACACGGCATGAGAGTCGGTGTTATTAAAGACTGGGATTCCAGATGGTATGCTGAAGCTGATTTTGCTGACAACCTCATTGAGGACCACAAGATCAGAACGTATCTGAAAAAGAAATTATACGGCGCCGGCATTTCCAAAATCGAAATCGAGCGCGCTTCTGATAGAGTAAAGATTATCGTTCACACGGCAAAGCCGGGCGTTGTCATCGGTAAGGGCGGCTCTGAGATCGAGAAGCTCAAAGCACAGGTTCAGAAGATGACAGATAAGAAGCTGTTTGTCGACATTAAGGAGATCAAACGTCCTGACCGCGACGCACAGCTTGTGGCCGAGTCCATTGCCCAGCAGCTTGAGAACCGTGTTTCCTTCCGTCGTGCGATGAAGTCCACTATGTCCAGATCCATGAAGGCCGGCGTACTTGGTATCAAGACGGCTGTCGGCGGACGCCTTGGCGGTGCAGATATTGCGCGTACAGAGTTTTACAGCGAGGGAACCATCCCGCTTCAGACATTAAGGGCAGATATTGACTATGGTTTCGCTGAGGCAGATACAACCTACGGCAAGCTTGGTGTTAAGGTTTGGATCTACAAGGGCGAAGTACTTCCTACGAAGGGAAATAAGGAAGGGAGCGATAAATAATGTTAATGCCGAAGAGAGTAAAGCGCCGCAAACAGTTCCGCGGAACGATGGCCGGTAAAGCTTTAAGAGGAAATAAAATCACCAATGGTGAGTATGGTCTGGTGGCTGCTGAGCCGTGCTGGATCAAGTCCAATCAGATTGAGGCAGCCCGTGTTGCCATGACTCGTTATATTAAGCGTGGCGGTAAGGTGTGGATTAAGATTTTCCCGGATAAGCCAGTGACTGCGAAGCCGGCAGAGACCCGTATGGGTTCCGGTAAAGGTGCTCTGGAGTATTGGGTAGCAGTTGTGAAACCGGGCCGTGTCATGTTTGAAATTGCCGGCGTACCGGAGGAGACGGCAAGAGAGGCCTTAAGACTTGCCATGCATAAGCTTCCCTGCAAATGTAAAATCGTTTCCAAGGCAGATTTAGAAGGCGGTGATAACAGTGAAAACTAATAAATATGTGGAAGATTTAAAAGTGAAAACGGCTGCAGAGCTAAACGAAGAATTAGTTGCGGCAAAGAAGGAACTGTTTAATCTCAGATTCCAGAATGCAACCAATCAGTTAGATAACACGAGCAGAATTAAAGAGGTTCGCAGGAACATCGCCAGAATTCAGACTGTTATCGCACAGAAGGCAGGAGTTGCTAACTAAGCCTCATTTGTGACACACGCCGATGCGTGGTAAGAATGGTAATTGAAAGGAGATTAATCCGTCGTGGAAAGAAATCTTAGAAAAACACGTACTGGTAAAGTAGTTAGCAACAAGATGAACAAGACAATCGTCGTTGCTATCGAGAACCATGTAAAACATCCGATGATCGGTAAGATCGTGAAGAGGACATATAAGTTAAAAGCTCATGACGAGAATAATGAGTGCAATATCGGTGATACAGTGAAGGTGATGGAGACAAGACCGCTGTCCAGGGACAAGAGATGGAGACTCGTTGAAATCATTGAGAAGGCCAGATAATTGAAGTGATTCGAGGAAGGAGTATCAAGGCATGATTCAGCAGGAAACCAGATTAAAGGTTGCCGACAATACAGGTGCGAGAGAACTTCTTTGCATCCGTGTTATGGGCGGCTCTACAAGAAGATATGCGAATATTGGCGACATCATCGTAGCTTCCGTTAAAGATGCAACACCAGGCGGCGTTGTCAAGAAGGGCGATGTGGTAAAGGCCGTTGTCGTGCGTACCGTAAAGGGAGCGCGCCGTAAAGACGGTTCCTATATCCGTTTCGACGAAAACGCAGCTGTCATTATAAAGGATGACAAGACTCCAAGAGGAACCCGTATTTTTGGGCCGGTTGCAAGAGAGCTTCGTGAGAAACAGTTCATGAAGATCGTATCTCTGGCTCCGGAAGTATTATAAGGAGGTCCCAGGTAATGCATAAAATCAGAAAAGACGATATGGTGAAGGTTATCGCAGGTAAAGACAAAGATAAGACCGGCAAGGTCCTTCATGTGGATACAAAGAAAAATACGGTTATGGTAGAGGGCTGCAATATGGTAACAAAGCATACGAAGCCCAGCCAGGCAAATCAGGCTGGTGGCATTGTCCATCAGGAAAGCCCGCTCGATATTTCCAATGTCATGCTGTTCGTTGACGGCAAGGCCACGAGAGTCGGCTTTGAGGTAAAGGACGGCAAGAAGGTCCGTGTTGCCAAAGCGACCGGAAAAGTAATTGATTAAGGGCAGAGAGGAGGAAAACGAGTTGGCCAGATTAAAAGAAATATATCAGAATGAAATCGTTGACGCGATGGTCAAGAAGTTTGGATATAAAAACATCATGGAAGTGCCGAAGCTTGACAAGATTGTGATTAACATGGGCGTCGGCGAGGCGAAGGACAATGCAAAGGTCCTGGATTCCGCTGTACGTGACCTGGAGATCATCACAGGTCAGAAGGCAGTCCTGACAAAGGCGAAGAAATCCGTTGCGAATTTCAAGATCAGAGAGGGTATGGCAATCGGCTGCAAGGTGACTCTGCGCGGAGAAAAAATGTACGAATTTGCAGACCGCCTGATTAATCTGTCTCTTCCGCGTGTTCGTGATTTCCGCGGCGTAAATCCGAATGCATTCGACGGCAGAGGAAACTATGCGCTGGGAATCAAAGAGCAGCTTATTTTCCCTGAGATTGAATATGATAAGGTTGACAAAGTAAGAGGCATGGATGTTATTTTTGTAACAACCGCAAAGACCGATGAAGAAGCCCGTGAACTTTTGACATTATTCAATATGCCATTCGCAAAATAATCAGGAGGACCCTATCTATGGCTAAAACTTCTATGAAGATTAAACAGCAGCGTCCGGCCAAATTCTCCACAAGAGAATATAACCGCTGTAAAATTTGCGGCCGTCCGCATGCATATTTGAGAAAATACGGTATTTGCCGTATCTGCTTCCGTGAACTTGCCTACAAAGGCGAGATTCCGGGTGTGAAGAAAGCAAGCTGGTAATCTCTGGCCGGGCCGCAGGGAATAAAGACCGGCGTGCCTGACGGGCCAAAGCCCCCACTATAAATAAGGAGGAAATAAAATATCATGACTATGAGCGATCCGATTGCAGATATGCTTACAAGAATCCGTAATGCAAATACTGCAAAACATGATACAGTAGATGTACCAGCGTCCAAAATGAAGCTGGCCATTGCCGATATTCTTGTAAAAGAAGGATATATCAAAAAGTATGACATCGTTGAGGACGGCGGGTTCCAGACGATCCGCATCGCCTTAAAATATGGAAAAGACAAGAACGAGAAGATTATTTCCGGCATCAAGAAGATCTCCAAGCCGGGCCTGCGTGTGTATGCCGGTAAAGAGGATATGCCGAAGGTTCTTGGAGGACTTGGCATTGCCATCGTATCAACAAACCAGGGCGTAATCACCGACAAACAGGCCAGAGAGCTTGGTGTGGGCGGCGAGGTACTGGCATTCGTATGGTAATCGTAACGTCCGGCATCAGGCCGGTAACGCCTGTCAGCCGGGCGGTGATGTGCGGCCGCAGTCTGCGGCAGAGAAAGAAACTGAAAACAGAGAGTGCATACGGCACTCTCCGAGAATCTAAGTAGGAGGTAAATGGCATGTCACGTATTGGTAGAATGCCGGTTGCGATTCCAGCAGGTGTAACTGTTACAATCGCAGAGAACAATAAAGTGACCGTTAAGGGACCGAAGGGGACGCTGGAGAGAGAGCTTCCCGCAGAAATGGAAATCAAAGAAGAGGACGGACATATCGTCGTAACAAGACCGAATGATTTAAAGAAAATGAAATCATTGCACGGCTTGACAAGAACGTTAATCCATAACATGATCCTGGGTGTTTCCGAAGGCTATGAGAAGAAGCTTGAGGTAAACGGCGTCGGCTACAGGGCTCAGAAGCAGGGCAAGAAGCTGGTGCTTTCCCTTGGCTACTCCCATCCGGTCGAGATGGAGGATCCGGAGGGGATTGAGACCGTTCTGGAAGGTCAGAACGTTATCATCGTTAAGGGAATCAATAAGGAAAAGGTCGGACAGTACGCTGCCGAGATCAGAGACAAGAGAAGACCGGAGCCGTATAAGGGCAAGGGAATCAAGTATGCTGACGAGGTTATCAGACGTAAGGTTGGTAAGACCGGTAAGAAATAAATAAGGAGAGTGTAAAAATGGTTAACAAGCAGTCAAGAAGCGAAGTTCGCAGAAAAAAGCATGTTAGATTACGCAATCGCTTTGCCGGCACAGCAGAGAGACCGCGTTTGGCAGTTTTCAGAAGCAATAACCATATGTATGCCCAGATTATTGATGATTCCATTGGCCATACGCTGGTTTCTGCTTCCACCCTTGAGAAAGAGATTAAGGCAGAGCTGGAAAATACAGATACCGTTGATGCGGCAGCATACGTTGGCACTGTGATTGGCAAGAGAGCGCTCGAAAAGGGCATCAAAACAGTCGTATTTGACAGAGGCGGCTTTATCTATCACGGAAAAATTCAGGCTTTGGCAGATGCAGCCCGCGAGGCTGGTCTGGAATTCTAGTAGAGAGGAGAATACAGCATGAAGCGTACAATCATTGATGCAAGTCAGTTAGAGTTGAATGACAAAGTTGTTGCCATCAAGCGCGTATCCAAGACTGTAAAAGGTGGACGTACCATGAGATTTTCCGCTCTGGTAGTAGTAGGCGACGGCAATGGACATGTAGGAGCAGGCCTTGGCAAGGCAGGAGAGGTGCCGGAGGCAATCCGCAAGGGAAAAGAGGCTGCGGTTAAGAATATTGTTGAGATTCCGAGGGATGATAATAACAGTATTCCCCATGATATTTTTGGAAACTTCGGAAGCGCCAGCGTGCTTTTAAAGAGAGCTCCCGAAGGTACCGGTATCATCGCAGGCGGCCCGGTTCGTGCCGTAGTAGAGCTTGCAGGGATTAAGAACATCCGTACAAAGTCTTTAGGCTCCAATAACAAGACAAACGTAGTTCTCGCCACGCTCGAGGGCCTCATGGGCCTTAAGACACCGGAGCAGGTGGCAAAGAACCGCGGTAAATCCGTAGAAGAGGTTGTTTGCTAATAGGAGGATAGAAAAATGGCAGAGAAATTAAAAATCACATTGGTAAAATCCCCTATCGGTGCTGTTCCCAAGCAGAGAGCGACTGTTGAGGCACTCGGTCTGAGGAAGATGCACAAAACGGTTGAGATGCCGGATAATAGCGCGGTCAGGGGAATGATCCAGCGTGTCAGACACCTGGTTGAAGTAGAAGAGGTTTAATCCGATATAGAGTAAGGAGGTGCAGAGATGAACTTATCTAATTTACGTCCGGCAGAAGGTTCCAAGCACAGTGATAATTTCCGCAGAGGCCGCGGTCATGCTTCTGGCAACGGAAAGACGGCAGGCAAGGGTCATAAGGGACAGAAGGCACGTTCCGGAGCGACCAGACCGGGCTTTGAGGGCGGCCAGATGCCGTTATACAGACGTATTCCCAAAAGAGGATTTACAAACATTAACCGCAAAGAGATTGTCGGCATTAATGTAAGTGCACTTGAGAGATTCGAGAGCGGCTCCACGGTTTCTGTTGAGACAATGATGGAGAGCGGTCTTATTAAGAACCCGCAGGACGGTGTTAAGATTCTTGCAAACGGTGAGTTGACGAAGAAGCTTAACGTGAAAGCCAATGCTTTCAGCGAGGCTGCAAAGGCCAAAATTGAGGCATTAGGTGGAACCTGCGAGGTGATTTAATATGTTAAAAGCGATACAAAAAGCATTTAAGGTGAAAGAAATCCGTGAGCGGCTTCTTTACACCTTTCTGATGCTTATTGTGATCCGGATTGGCTCATGCCTTCCAATTCCGGGGGTAGACCCAAGCTATCTGAAGACTTTTTTTGACAGTCTTCAGAACTCCGGTATGGGCTTTGTCAATGCGGTCACGGGAGGCTCTTTTTCATCCATGTCGCTGTTCGCACTCAGTATCACTCCGTATATTACCTCATCCATTATCATGCAGCTCATGACGATCGCTGTCCCCAAGCTTGAGGAGATGCAGCGTGAGGGAGAGGACGGAAGAAAGAAGATTGCCGAATATACCAGATATCTGACGGTAGGTCTGGCTCTTTTCGAATCGAGTGCGATGGCAGTTGGACTGGGGAATCAGGGGTTCCTCTATGCGGAACACCGGAATTTCTGGGGTTATCTTACTGTAGTCGCTGCAATGACAGCCGGTTCCGCTCTTCTCATGTGGATTGGTGAGAGGATCACGGAAAAAGGAATCGGGAATGGAATTTCGATCGTACTCCTTGTCAATATTGTTTCCAGCCTGCCGCAGGATGTGATGATGCTCTATGAGCGTTTCATGGCCGGCAAGTCGGTTGCAGTAGCGACAGTAGCGGCGATTATCGTTCTGGCAGTTGTACTGGCTACAGTGGTATTCGTTCTGCTTCTGAATGGCGCAGAGCGGAGGATTCCGGTACAGTACAGTAAAAAGATGCAGGGCCGGAGAATGATCGGAGGACAGTCTACGTATATCCCCCTTAAGGTAAATACGGCAAATGTAATCCCGGTTATCTTCGCACAGTCGATCATATCCATGCCGGTGATGGTCTCCCAGTTCTTCCAGGTGGACTATTCCACGATCGGAGGAAAAATCCTGTTGGCGCTCAGTACGTCCAACTGGTTCAAACCAGAGGCTCCGGGATATTCGGCCGGACTGATCCTGTATATCCTTTTGATCGTCCTGTTCGCATATTTTTATACTTCGATTACGTTTAACCCGCTTGAAGTGGCGAACAATATGAAGAAATCCGGCGGCTTCATCCCTGGCATCCGCCCGGGCAAGCCAACCTCTGATTATTTAAATGATATTTTAAACTATATTGTTTTTATCGGAGCAGTAGGACTTGTAATCGTATGCATTATTCCGATTATAGCGTCCGGCCTGTTTTCTGTTGGAAGCTTGTCCTTCGGCGGTACGTCCCTGATTATTATCGCAGGTGTTATCCTTGAGACCATCAAGGCAGTAGAATCCATGATGCTTGTGAGAAATTATAAGGGATTCCTGAATGACTGACGGAAGGTATGACATAAGATAAGGCTGATAGACAAAACGGGCGGAAGTTTTTTCGCCCGCTTTTCCGGATATGGAGGGAATTCAATATGAAGATTGTTATGTTAGGTGCACCAGGAGCAGGAAAAGGCACACAGGCAGATCGAATCGCGGAAAAGTACGGGATTCCGCATATTTCTACCGGAGATATTTTCAGAGCTAACATCAAAGAGGGAACTGAGCTGGGAAAGAAAGCCAAATCCTATATGGATCAGGGACTTTTAGTTCCGGATTCCCTTACGATCGACCTTCTGATGGATCGTATCGCGCAGGCAGACTGTAAGAACGGTTATATTCTGGATGGCTTCCCGCGTACGATTCCGCAGGCAGAGAGTCTCACCAGGGCGCTGGCAGAAAAAGGAGAAAAGCTGGATTATGCTGTCAATGTCGATGTGCCGGACGAGAATATTGTGAACCGTATGGGCGGACGCCGTGCCTGCTTAAAATGCGGCGCTACTTATCACATTGCATACGCAGCACCGAAGGCAGAGGGGATCTGCGATAAATGCGGGGCCGGGCTGGTTCTGCGTGACGACGACAAACCAGAGACAGTACAGGAGCGTCTGACGGTTTACCATGACCAGACACAGCCGTTAATCGAGTATTATGAGGCGGAGAAGATTCTCGCTACTGTAGACGGAACACAGGATATGGAGCGTGTTTTCCAGGATATCATTGCCGTTTTGGGAGCGTAAACGATGGCAGTAACAATAAAATCGCAGCGGGAAATTGATCTGATGAGAAAAGCAGGTGAAATTCTCGCTGCGACGCATGACGAACTGGCAAGAGCCCTCCACCCGGGCATGTCGACGTTTGAAATCGACAGGCTGGGAGAGAAGATTATCAGAGGCTACGGCTGTGTTCCTTCCTTTAAGAATTATAACGGGTATCCGGCTTCTATCTGCGTTTCTGTCAATGATGAAGTCGTGCACGGGATTCCGGATAAAAGAAGGCTCTTAAAAGAAGGCGATATCGTCAGTCTGGACGCAGGTGTGATCTATAAAGGATACCACTCAGATGCGGCCAGGACTTATGGAATCGGTTCCATCTCAGCGCAGTCCCAAAAATTAATCGACGTTACCAGACAGAGCTTTTTTGAAGGGATTAAGTTCGCAAAAGCAGGTTATCATTTGAATGACATCTCGAAGGCGATTCAGACGTATGCAGAGAGCTTTGGATATGGCGTGGTCCGCAGTCTTGTGGGGCACGGAATCGGCACCCATCTGCATGAGGATCCGGAAGTACCGAATTTTGCTTCCAGACGCAAAGGAATCCTTCTCAGACCGGGCATGACACTTGCAATCGAGCCGATGATTAACGCCGGACGTGCGGACGTAGTCTGGATGGACGACGACTGGACGGTAGTGACGGAGGACGGCTCGCTGTCCGCCCACTATGAAAATACGGTTTTGATTACGGACGGCGAGCCGGAGCTGCTCTCTCTGCCCGTTCAGACAAGTATATAAGGCTTAGGAGCTATTATGGAAATGAAGGCCGGATGGCAGGCAAAATCACTGGCGGGAAATGACAGGGGAATGATTTATGTCATAAAAGAGGACCGCGGGGAATATGTTTTTCTGCTTGCAGAGAACGGAAAACAGCTTCGCAAAAACAAGAAGCATGTCCAGGTAATAAAGAGAACGAAAGACGACGCTATGTTGTCGCACAGGAGGGAATTTGAAGTATGTCCAAAGCAGATGTAATTGAGATTGAAGGAGTCGTTGTGGAAAAACTGCCCAACGCCATGTTCCAGGTTGAGTTAGAGAACGGCCATAAGGTATTGGCTACGATCAGCGGCAAGCTGCGCATGAACTATATCCGCATTCTTCCGGGAGATAAGGTAACATTGGAGATGTCTCCCTATGACCTTTCCAAAGGCCGTATTATCTGGAGAGATAAATAAGTAACGCAAAAAACACTTGATTTTTGAGGATAAAAGTGGTATAATGCTCACGCGAACTTTGTTGGAACGCTTGTATTATACCCTTTTTGGAGGGCTTAACATACAGGTAAAAGAGCCCGTAACGCTGTTTTTACTGCAGACTCGGTGTGTTTTGCGGTACGAGACAGACTGCGAAGGAAAGGAGAATCACTGTGAAAGTAAGATCATCGGTAAAACCGATTTGCGAAAAATGCAAAATTATTAAAAGAAAAGGCAGTATCAGAGTAATCTGTGAAAATCCTAAACACAAACAAAGACAGGGCTGATGCCGCAAAATGCCTGTGATTTTCGCGCGGCCCCGACAAAGATACGCCCAGACGCGTTGTCTGTATCGGGAAACTATTTCTACTAAATAAAATGGAGGTACACTCATGGCTCGTATTTCAGGTGTCGATTTACCAAGGGAAAAACGTGTCGAAATCGGCTTGACTTATATTTATGGGATTGGCAGAGCAAGCGCCAACCGTATTCTTGCTGAGGCCGGTGTGAATCCTGACACTCGTGTCAAGGATTTGACGGACGAAGAAGTCAAGAATATCTCGGCAGTGATTACCGAGACTCAGATGGTGGAAGGTGATCTTCGTCGTGAGATCGCATTAAACATCAAGAGACTTCAGGAGATCGGCTGCTACAGGGGCATCCGTCACAGGAAGAGCCTTCCCTGCCGCGGTCAAAAGACAAAGACGAACGCAAGAACCTGCAAGGGTCCGAGAAAGACGGTTGCTAATAAGAAGAAATAAGCCGTTTTTTTAAAGCGATAAAGCTTTGGCAGAAACAAAAGTTATGAATCACGTTGCATGTTTTAAAGACAGGAAACAGGATTCAATATATCAGAAAGTAGGTTAGTTTAAATGGCTAAAAAAGTGTCCACTGCTAAGAAAGTGACAAAAAAGCGTGTTAAGAAAAACGTTGAACGCGGACAGGCGCACATCCAGTCATCTTTTAACAACACGATTGTGACATTAACAGATGCACAGGGAAATGCCTTATCTTGGGCAAGTGCAGGCGGTCTGGGATTTAGAGGTTCAAGGAAATCTACTCCATATGCGGCACAGATGGCTGCAGAAACTGCAACGAAAGCGGCTCTTGTACACGGCTTGAAATCCGTTGATGTTATGGTAAAAGGCCCCGGCTCAGGCCGTGAGGCAGCAATCCGTGCCCTCCAGGCATGTGGTCTTGAAGTAACAAGCATTAAGGACGTAACACCGGTTCCGCATAACGGATGCCGTCCGCCAAAACGTAGAAGAGTCTAATCGGGAGGAAGTAAAATGGCAGTTGATAGAGTTCCTGTTCTTAAAAGATGCAGATCCCTTGGTCTTGATCCCATTTATTTAGGAATAGATAAAAAATCTAACAGAGAATCCAAAAGAGCAAATAAGAAGATAAGCGAATATGGCCTTCAGCTCAGAGAGAAGCAGAAAGCAAAGTTTATCTACGGCGTATTAGAGAAGCCGTTCCGTAACTATTATGAGAAGGCAGAGCGCTTGAGCGGCCAGACAGGTGAAAACCTGATGATCCTCCTTGAGCGTCGTCTGGATAATGTGATCTTCCGTATGGGCCTTGCCAGAACAAGAAAGGAAGCCAGACAGATTGTTGACCACAAGCACGTTTTAGTCAATGGTAAGTGCGTTAATATTCCGTCCTACCTTGTGAAAGCCGGCGATACGATCGAAATCAAAGAGAAACACAAAGGCGATAACCATTATAAACTGATTCTGGATGTGACCGGCGGACGCCTGATTCCGGCATGGCTGGAGATCGACCAGGAGAACCTGAAGGGTGAGATCAAGACTCTTCCGACCAGAGAGGAGATCGACGTTCCTGTAAACGAGATGCTCATCGTCGAGTTATATTCGAAATAATCATTCACCGGAGCGGAGACGTGATCAGTTGCCTCCGCTTCGCGGCATATGTCAAAGCATACCCAAAAGGAGGGGCTTTTTGTGTTCGATTTTGAGAAACCAAACATTGAGATTGCTGAAATTTCCGAAGATAAGAAGTACGGAAAGTTTGTCGTAGAGCCGTTGGAGAGGGGATACGGCACAACTCTGGGTAATTCCTTGAGAAGAATCATGCTTTCTTCTTTGCCGGGTTCTGCTGTCAGCCAGGTGAAAATTGACGGTGTCCTGCATGAATTCAGCTCCATCTCCGGAATTAAGGAAGATGTGACTGAAATCATCATGAACATTAAGAGCTTAGCCATCAAAAATAGCAGCGATACGAATGAGCCGAAAACTGCATACATCGAGTTCGAGGGCGAGGGGGTTATCACAGCTGCCGATATCCAGGCAGATGCGGATATCGAGATTTTAAATCCCGAGCAGATAATCGCCACCTTGAGCGGCGGAGCGGATAGTAAGTTTTACATGGAGCTTACGATTACAAACGGCCGCGGTTACGTAAGCGCTGATAAAAATAAGGGTGACGACCTTCCGATTGGCGTGATCGCCGTAGATTCCATTTACACACCGGTTGAGCGTGTCAATATGTCTGTTGAGAACACCCGTGTGGGTCAGATGACAGATTATGACAAGCTGACATTGGAAATCTATACAAACGGTACGCTTGACCCGGACGAGGCAGTCAGCCTTGCGGCAAAAGTTTTAAGTGAGCATCTGAATCTCTTTATTGACCTGTCCGAGAATGCAAAGACAGCCGAGGTCATGGTTGAAAAGGAAAACAATGAAAAAGAAAAGGTTCTCGAGATGAATATCGACGAGCTGGAGCTTTCCGTTCGTTCTTATAACTGTTTAAAGAGAGCCGGTATCAATACGGTTGAGGAGCTTTGCAGCCGTACCTCCGAGGACATGATGAAGGTCAGGAATCTTGGCCGTAAGTCGCTCGAGGAGGTGTTAGCGAAATTAAAAGAGCTTGGCCTTCAGCTTAACTCAAGCGAAGAGCAGTAAGCTCAGTGAAACAGTTTATGGAGAAAAAGCAGCTGGTCAGTAAGCCCGAAGATGCTTGGCCCGTTGTTCCACAAATGGAGGAGAATTAAAATCATGGCAGGTTACAGAAAACTTGGAAAAACATCCGACCAGAGAAAAGCATTACTTAGAAATCAGGTGACAAATCTTCTTTATCACGGAAAGATCGTTACCACAGAGGCCAGGGCAAAGGAAGTAAGAAAGATTGCTGAGGGCATCATTGCAATGGCGGTCAGGGAAAAGGATAACTTTGAGACTGTAAAGGTAATGGCTAAGGTTCCGCGTAAGGACAAAGACGGCAAGAGGGTAAAAGAGGTCGTGGATGGTAAGAAAAAGACAGTTTACGATGAGGTGGAGAAGGAGATCAAGAAAGATCAGCCTTCCAGACTCCATGCCAGGAGACAGATGTTAAGAGTGCTTTACGGTATCACGGAGGTTCCGTCCACACCGGCAGGCAGAAAGAAAAATACCAAAAAGGTAGATCTTCCGGCCAAGCTGTTTGACGAGATTGCCCCCAAGTATGCATCCCGCAATGGCGGTTATACAAGAATCGTGAAGATCGGCCAGCGTAAAGGCGATGGCGCGATGGCAGTATTACTCGAGTTAGTATAATAAGAGAATGAGGCAGATGGCTGTGTAACGGATATTGTTTCCGCTGACCGGCTTTCTGCCTTATTTTTGCCTTTATTTTGCCCCAGAATGCGCAATTTTACCGCAAGAATGAAAGAATATCTTAAGTTGACGAATAAGTACCCCAACCATTATAATAAAGACAGAAGACACACAGTGACCGGATCTCGGCGACTGTTTTATACTTCCAAGGCATGGATCTATAAAACATGACGATACATCCTCAGGTAGGCGCAAGCTTACGATGGAATGCTGTTCAGGT
This sequence comes from bacterium 1XD42-76, assembly GCA_009917545.1. GTDB lineage: Bacteria > Bacillota > Clostridia > Lachnospirales > Lachnospiraceae > QZDW01. Next base: position 90,454 of record QZDW01000009.1, on the reverse strand, counting down.
ATATTCGCTATACCTGAACGGGTCGTGTTAGTCCGGCGGCAGCTTTCCCGGTTCCCCCTCGTATCTGGCCGCAGATGCCGTCACAAATAAAAGGGGGTTCTGCGGTATCAAGGGTTCTACGCGATATCTGCCAGGGGGAATCAGAAAACAGATGGGGGGATTTTTATGAATACTGGTTTTTACAGAATAAGATGGAAGAGGGGAAGAACTTTCCTTCCTGTACTCATACTGCTCATGGCTCTTTTCTGGGTACAGACGGTATTTGCGGCCAGCACGACGATATCTGCCGTCAATATTACTCTGGACCTGGATCTGAAGGTTGGAGAACCGCTTCCGGATCTGAATGTGGGATATTCCGCCAACAGCGGCTATGAGGTGGTTATCCCCGGCAATGACCGCTATGATATTGATTCTGTTAAGTGGAGCAGCCAGGTAGACGAGGTTACGCTCGGCGGGACATATACGATGAAGATATACCTGGATTCGTTGAATGACTATAGTTTCAGCGGTACCTATAGTTCCTCCAAGGTGCGTGTCAAGGGCGGGGAATTCGTGAATGCCCAGAGACAGAATAAGAACCGCCTTGTGGTGACAGTAAAGACGAATCCTGCCAAGGGAGCTTTGGAGATCCCTGAGGATGTGCGCTGGGACAGCACGCGGACCGGGAGTTCACGGTTTGCCTATGCGAGATGGGATAGTGTAAAGAACGCGGCATATGATGTATATCTGTACCGGGGCAGTAAGCAGGTTCATAAGGTGACAGGGCTGAGATCCACTTCCTATGATTTTTACCCGTATATGACCGTAAAGGGAACTTATAGCTTCCGCGTGCGCTCGATTCCGATTGACGATACAGCTGCCAAGTATGCATCCAGAAGCGACTGGGAGATATCCGATGAACTTACCCTGGAAGCAGACGAGATTTCTGACGGCTCCGGCCAGGGCTCCGGTATGAATAACGCTCCTGATTCCGGCAGCAGCACGCGTCCGGAGAAGCCCAAAACAGATGCTGTGGGCTGGATTCAGGATAATGGCCGCTGGTACTTTCGCTATCCGGATGGTACGTATCTGACAGACAGCTGGGGGAAGATCGGCGGTTCCTGGTATCTGTTTGACAGCGCAGGAGTCATGCAGACCGGATGGCAGCGCAGAAACGGTGTGTATTACTATATGAATCAGGACGGCAGGATGCAGACTGGATGGCTTCTGGAGGGCGGTATCTGGTACTATCTGAGCGAGAGCGGAGGAATGGTTACAGGCTGGTATCAGGTCGATGGTAAAGCCTATTTCTTTAATGAGAGCGGGGCGATGCAGACCGGATGGAAGGATGTTGGCGGACAGATGTATTATTTCTATCCTGACGGCCATAAGGCGGTGGATACGTATATTGATGGGTTCTATGTAGACCAGAACGGTGTATGGCGGCGTCCGTAGCCTCTGTCCTATAGAATATCCGTGGTGAAATACAATGTTCCTGGTGAAACCAGGCTGCATCAAAGGGAAGGATTCGATTGTGAAAGGAAGCAACGATGAAAGAGTATGTCAGCATGAAACGACTTACAGGGAAATGGATGACAGGATTTTTGACAGGTATTATGGTTGTGGCGGCTGCCGTATTTCCGGCGCTGGCCGGGACTGTGGATTCTGTGCGCCTGGAATTCACAGACCGTTACCAGGTGGGTGAGATTGTAGAGCCGGAGCTGGAATGCCGGACCTCAGGAATATCAATTATGTCAATCGAATGGAATAAGGAGACTAAGGACTGGAAACCAGGCAGCAAGGTGAACGGTACCATTCTTCTCTCCTGTGATGACGGCAGAGAGTTTTTATCCTCCTATGGTAATAAGAGCATGAGGATTTACGGTGCAAGGCTTACAGGCGCCAGGGCCGAGGAGGGCAATCTGAAGGTGACAGTGAGCTATGATCCTGTTGTGCAGCTGGACTCTCCGGACAGTGCCGGATGGAGCAATTCAGCAAGGACAAAGGCTGCATGGAAGAGCGTGAAATATGCAACGGGGTACCAGATCCGCCTTTACCGTGATGATTCTTTTATCCGTAGTATTGACGTAACGGGAACCAGTAGAGATTTGTCGGAATACATGAACAAAGAAGGCATGTATTATTATGAGGTCCGTGCAGTGGGACGCGACGAGGAAGACCGGAAATACAGAAAAAGCAGTGAATATACGATGTCTGCGGATTACTGTGCAGAGGATCCAGGCGATACAGACGGACAGTGGAGACGCTATCTCGATGGCAGCAAATATGAGAAAGAGGACGGCAGCTTCGTAAAGGACGAGTGGTATCGAATCAACGGAAACTGGTACTATTTTGATGAAAACGAATTTCTGGCCACAGGCTGGCGTCAGACTGATGGAAGCTGGTACTATCTGGGAGACGATGGAAATATGCTCACAGGCTGGCAGGAAATTGGCGGCATCTGGTACTATTTTGGCGAGGACGGCAGTATGTATACCGGCTGGCTGGAAAGCGCTCCCGGCGAATGGTATTACCTGAATGCGGATGGTTCAATGGCATCCGATGTGACGATAGACGGGCGGCGGCTGAACGCCTCTGGAGTCTATCGTGAATAAGGAAGATATTATGTTCAATTATTCCGGAAGCAGATGCTGTTCCCGGTAGAAGCGTTCTGCTCCGGGATGCAGACGGATCGGCAGCCCGGAGCACAGGAAGCTGCTTTCCCCTATCGGGGAAAGTGCTCCGTGCATTTCTTTCAATTCTGGTATTCCCTGATAGAGGATATCTGTCAATTCATAGACCAGTTCATCGTCCATTTCTGCACTGACACATAAAAGGCATTTAATCCCAAAGGTTTCGACTGCTTCTGTCTGGCCGCGGTAAGAGCCTGCCGGGATGATTTCCGGATAATAAAAAGGATTTTCAGCAAGAATGGAAGCCAGCTCTTCCTCTGTGTACTTCAGGACAGTGCAGGGAACAGCTTCGGCTAATTCATATAATCCCTGGACCGGGAGACCAGCGAAGGCATGAACGGCGTCCAGAGACTGATTGCGGATCTCCTGAGCTCCGGAGCCTAGCCCACAGCTTTTCAGCATGGTATTGGTGTCATAAATTCCCATCGTTTCCAGGGCAACTCTTGCTGACAATTCAGTCGTGGAATCCCTGGGACCGATGCCGAGGCGTTTCCCCTTTAAGTCATGGACATAAGAGAGTCCAAGTGAGGAAGGAGCGAGCCAACCGGAGACGCTCGAATATACAGCAGCGATCGCCCGTAGCTCCTTTGAAGGCTCTTCGCTGAATTCATCTTCTGCATTTACCGCAGCCAGAGCAATATCTCCGCTTACAAGAGCCAGATCGACCTCTCCCTCCATCAGAGAACGCACGTTTTCTGAAGAACCGGTGGAGGTGCTGATATTTATGTTGATGCTGCTGTCGGAATTACTGATGACCTGAGCAATTGCTCTGCCGACAAGCGACATAGTTCCTCCGCTGTCAGCTGTACCGATCGTCAACACACGCACAAGTAGTATGAGCAGAGTGCTGCTGTGGCCCGGAAGGAGCCGGTGCGTTTCCAGAACAGCCGCCAGTCAGAAAACATATCAGAAAAAGAAATATAATGGAAACTGTGTTGTGTATTTTCATGTCGTTGTTCATCCAATCTGCCTGCTCTCATACAAGACGGCGGGCCAGTCTGTTTATCTGTATAATGTTATTTTATCCTAAATAAAAGTAGAATTCAATCCAAATTGTAAAGAAAACCCGGATGTTAGAATCCCATATTACCATGAAAATCTCGCCGCCGTTAGGCGGCATAAATTCAGGAATGCCAAATGCGCCGTGACTACTTTCATTTATGGTAGTGTGCTCACCTGCGAGCGCATGAAGGTTTACTATGAAAATCCGCCGCCAATAGGCGGCATAAATTCAGGAATGCCAAATGCGCCGTGACTACTTTCATTTATGGTAGTGTGCTCATCTGTGGGCGCATGAAGGTTATTTCAAGATAAGTGCGTCACTGTGCTGGCAGTTACTACTCAGGCAGGTGTGTCGTATATACCACATGAGCCCCTGGTATTGGCACATGAGATCGCCTTTTGTGATGGACATCTGGAGAGACAAACGGTCAGGAGGGGTAAAAACAGGCATGTCAAATAGTCTTATTATACGATATAATACTGAAAATAGAAATAATACCAAAAATGGAAAAAGTATAATATGCGGGAAAAATATAACGGGCGGACAGAAAAAGTCCGGCCGAAACGATATCTTTCGGCCGGACATAAGGAGGTTGTGGATGGTTGTTCCCTTCGAAAATCAGTACTCAGCCTTTGAAGAAACTTCCAAATATGGACAGGAAGATCGGATTATAGATATCGTCAATGATGACAGCAAAGGAGGGATATAATACCCAGGCGATATTATGCCAGCCATACTGATCCATAAGGGCTTTTTCATTTGCTACAGCATTGGAACCAGAACCGCAGCCCCAGCCGATATTGCCGGCTGTCATGACAGCCGCGCCGTAGTCGCGGCCGAACAGGTTAAAGGATACGAAGATACCAAAGAGAGCAATGAATACAGCCTGTGCGAGCAGGATTACGCCCATCTGCCCGGCGACCGGCGCCAGTTTAGTGAAGTCTGTCGTCATCAGTACGAGTGCCAGATAAAGTTCAAGGAACATGTGCTCGATTGCATCTACCTCCGGTACATAGAAGCGGATTCCGGCAGCTTCCATGACATTGCGCGCAATAGCGCCTGCAAACAGGCAGCCGATAAATTTCGGCATCTCGATCATAGGGATGTTGTCAAGCAGACAGTAAATCGGCATGCCGAGTGCTGCAAGAAGCAGCGTTAGGGCGAACATCATAATCATTTTGGTATTGTCCAACGCGGGAACCTTTCCGGATGCAACAGATTCCGGCTTGTCATTGGGATCTGACCTGAGGCCGTGCTTTGCAATCAGGAATGCAGCCACAGGACCGCCGATCAGGGAACCCATGACATTCCCCAGAGTACCAGCAGCAACCCCTATGGTAGTAGCGTCCGCAGCCCCCCACGCTTCAAAGATAGGACCAAAGGCAGATGCAGTTCCCACGCCTCCGGACATGGCTGCGGAAGAGCACTGCAGGGCCAGGAGAGGATGAAGGCCGATGACCTGACTTAACAGTACACCGATGATGTCCTGGCAGGTAATCAGAAGGCATGCAGCAAAGGCGATCATCACACACAGCCTTCCGCCGGCCTGTTTTAACATTTTGGCGCTGAAGCCGAAGCCCACACAGAGGAAGAACAGGTTCTGGCAGAGATCCTTCATGATAGCAGCATCAAAAGAAATACTTACGGTTCCGCTTAGCTTGACTGCGGAGATCATGAGAGAAAAGATAATACCGGAAACAACAGGCGCCGGTATCGCATACTTCTTTAAAGCAGAGGATCGTGCCACAATCGCGCGTCCTAGGAAAATTACGATAGCGGCAAAGCCCAGTGTACAGAGGTACTCAAACTTAAATGAAGCGACTGCCCCGTCGGCAGCAGGTGTATATTTGCCAAAATAGCTGATAATAGCTTCCATAAATACATCCTCCAATCCTTTTTCACTCGTCTTGTTGGTTCCAGGAGAGCCTTGCAGGCAACCGATTGCTTTGTTGTTCCCTTGTAAGAAAGGGCCCTTGATCTTACCAGAGAACGGTCAGAGTGTTTCCTGCTTTATGAAAAAAGTGTAAAAGAATTTGATTTCAAAGTCAATTTATGTAAGTATCTAACAGCCTTTTGTAACTTTTGTAAATGATAAATCCGTCGAAATGACTTATTTTTCGCCTGTCAGACCGTATTTTATGGATGGTCTGCCTCCGGTTTTGTAGTCAATGGTACTGATGATTTCCCCTGTATCCAGCAGATAATTCATATAGCGCCGAATCGTAATGCGCGACAGATGGAGCTGCCCGGCGATCTGCTCGCTCGTAAAAAGATTGTCCTGTCTGTCACGAAGAAAGTCCTGGATGAGCTTCAAAGTGGTCTCACTCAGCCCCTTTGCAAGCTGGGAGGAGGTCTCGGAGGGCTGTCTCTGGTATGGCAGAAGGCGGTCTATGGAATGCTGGTCCAGACTGCCCTTCATATTTGACAGAGCTGCTCTCGCCTCGAGAAAGCGGTCGAGTGCTGCCTTGAACCGGCAGTATTCAAATGGTTTTACAAGATAATCAATCACACCGCGTCCGATTAACGAGCGGATGATATCTGTATCATTGGCTGATGTTACCATGATGATGGACGGTGTTTTCCCCATGCGGTGAAGCGCGTCAATGAACTCAGCGCCGTTCATAAGCGGCGTATAATAATCGAGAATAATGAGATCCGCGGTCTGCCTTTTCAGGTATTCGAGCGCTTCCTTTCCGCTTTTAAAAAGTTTTTCCACACGGAAGGATGGCGTAACCTCTGTATACTGGCGGTTGATGGCTGCCACCATCGGGTCATCCTCTATGATAATTACACGATATGTCATGTCAGTTCCTTTCTGTCATGTCAGTGAAGGTGAGCGTGAAGCAGGTGCCGAGCCCGGCCTCTGTCTCGATCTCAATCGTTCCGTGATATTCTTTTACCAGATTGTGGATCAGGAAGAGTCCAGTACCCCGGTTCTCGCCTTTGGAGGAGACTCCCTTCTCGTAAATATGTGCGAGAAGTTCCTCGTCAATCCCATCTCCCGTGTCTTCACAGGTGACAAGATTGCATTCCTCCCTGCAATAGATACCGAGTGTGATTTCTTTTACCTCCTTCTGACAGCCACAAAGCTCTTCAATGGCGTTTTCCAGCAGATTCCCTGCGATAGTGATAAAGGAATCCACGGGAAGAAGAAGATCTCGTTCCAGGCATCGGCTGTCTGGCGTCACCAAAAGCCGGATGCCAAGCTCTGCTGCGTGCATCATTTTCCCGATTACGAGTGCACAAATGCGGGAAACGCGGATGGAATCGGCTGTCTGACGGATGGCCTGGCTGGTGACAAGATTACTGTTTATGATAAAGGCGATGGCTTTTTGTGTTTCCCCGGTCTGAAGATATCCCAGAATCACATGCAGCTTATTTAAAAACTCATGGTTGAAGGCTCTGAGGGTATCCAGCATGGCTCTGGCGCCTGACAGCTCGTCGAAAAGGGACTCCATCTCTGTGCGGTCGTTGAGAATGGTAAGAATTCCCTGAACTGAGCCGTCAGCCTGGATCGGGATCTCATTAACCAGGAGCTGGCGTCCATATAAAGAAAGAGAGCGGCGTCCGGATGCCTGCCCGGTCCTCAGGACAGAGGCCATCGCGGTCTGGGGAAAGAGATCCGCCAGAAAAAAACCAGCCGCACAGGTGTCAGGGGGAAGAATCTGCAGGGCCGTTTGATTGGCAAATATGACAGTGCCAAAACGGTCGGAAGCGATCAGCCCGTCCTCAATAGCGTTGAGAACATTGGCCTGTTCGCGGTACAGCTCCAAAAGCTCTTCCGGCCGATGCCCCATTAGAGAAGTGCGCAGGAGGCGGACAATGGCGTTTGAGAGCAGGAGGCTGACAAACAGCATTATAAGCAGAATCAGTGCATATGCAGGCAGAAGCGCCTGCGCCTGACGTGTGATATAATCCGTGAATACGGAAACCATAACAAAGCCGATGATCGTTCCTTCTTCATTATGAATGGCATGATAGGCGCGGCGCTGAGTGCCGCGTGTGCCGAAGCCGGTAGTGATATAAGGCGGGCTGCCGTTCAGAATGGCATCCTCTTCTCCGTTCAGGGAAGTCTCGCCGGCTTCCCGCCGGTTTGTATGGTAAAAGCGCAGCCCGCCTGCATTATATACGGCAATGACATTTACTGTGGCAAAGGTCTCGTACAGGGAATCTAACTCTGCGACGGCTGCAATGTCCGGATATCCGGCTTCTAACATGGAGACGACCTGATCCATTGAGGAAATATAGGAAGCAATGCCGCTTAAATTTTTATCAATTTCCTGCCGCTGGCGGGTAAGATTGAAGGATAAGGTTATACTGAGAGAGAGGAGAAGCAGGAAAACAGACACAATAAGAAAGCTGATTAAAAGCTGTTTCTCCAGTGACAGCGTTCGGATTTTTCTGAGCATGTGATACCTCCTGCGGCGCTCTGCACCGCCGTTTACGGATATCCCAAGTATATAGAAAAACAGCGGAACATGCAATAAAAAATAAGGAGGGATTTTTGGATGATTTTATAAAAAGGGATTGCTATTTCTGGAAGAATTAGGTACAATATTATAAAGTTGATTACTATTCAGCAATCATATGATATGATTAGGAGGAATGTACAATGGCAGTTAAAGTTGCAATTAATGGTTTCGGCCGTATCGGTCGTCTGGCGTTCAGACAGATGTTTGGTGCGGAGGGTTTTGAGATTGTGGCAATTAATGATCTGACATCCCCGGATATGCTTGCACATCTTTTAAAGTATGATTCCACACAGGGAAGATATGCGCTGGCGGACAAGGTGTCCAGCGGCGAGGATTCCATCACCGTTGACGGCAAGGAGATCAAGATCTATGCTAAGGCGAATGCTGCTGAGCTTCCGTGGGGCGAGATCGGTGTTGACGTTGTCCTTGAGTGCACCGGATTCTATACCAGTAAAGCCAAAGCTCAGGCTCATATTGATGCAGGCGCTAAGCACGTTATCATCTCCGCTCCGGCAGGAAACGACCTTCCGACGATCGTTTACAATGTAAATCACGAAACGCTGAGCAAAGAGGATCATATTATCTCTGCTGCTTCCTGTACGACCAACTGCCTGGCTCCGATGGCAAAGGCTTTAAATGACTCGTATCCGATTCAGTCCGGTATCATGTGCACGATTCATGCGTATACAGGCGACCAGATGACATTAGACGGCCCGCAGAGAAAGGGTGATAAGAGAAGAAGCCGCGCTGCCGCGATCAACATTGTTCCCAACAGCACAGGCGCTGCCAAGGCGATCGGTCTTGTCATCCCGGCTTTAAACGGCAAGCTGATCGGCGCTGCACAGCGTGTTCCCACACCGACTGGTTCCACGACGATTCTGACGGCCGTTGTAAAGGGACAGCCGACAAAGGAGTCCATTAACGAGGCAATGAAGGCTGCTTCCAACGAGTCCTTTGGATACAACACAGACGAGATCGTATCCAGCGATATCGTTGGTATGAGATATGGATCCCTGTTCGATTCCACCCAGACGATGGTTCTGCCGATCGACGAGAACACATCCGAGGTACAGGTTGTTTCCTGGTATGACAATGAGAATTCCTACACAAGCCAGATGGTTCGTACCATCAAGCATTTCGGAAAGCTTCTGAACGCTTAAGGAACAGGACATGTTCATAGATGGTCCGGTCTGTTTTGGGCCGGACCTATTTTATATGCAGGGATGTATGGGGAGATTCGCAGCCATCCCGGGCAGGAGGAAATATAATTATGTCTTTAAATAAAAAGTCTGTTGATGATATCAACGTAAAGGGACAGAGAGTCCTGGTGCGCTGTGATTTTAACGTTCCTTTGAAGGAAGGGAAGATCACAGATGAGAATCGTCTGGTGGCCGCACTGCCAACGATTAAGAAACTGATTGGCGACGGTGGAAAAATTATTCTTTGTTCCCATCTGGGAAAGCCGAAAGGAGAGCCGAAGCCTGAGCTTTCCCTGGCGCCTGTGGCAAAGCGGCTTTCTGAGCTCTTGGGCCAGGAGGTGAAGTTTGCCGCTGACCGTGAAGTGGTAGGCGGGAATGCCAGAGCGGCTGTGGAAGCTATGAAGGACGGTGACGTTATTCTTCTTGAGAATACCCGCTACAGAGCTGAGGAGACGAAGAACGGCGAGGCGTTCAGCCGTGACCTGGCTTCAATCTGCGATGTGTTTGTAAATGATGCATTTGGTACAGCTCACCGCGCTCACTGCTCGAACGTAGGCGTGACACAGTATGTAGACACGTCCGTAGTGGGATACTTAATGCAGAAGGAAATTGATTTTCTCGGCAATGCTGTGGAGAATCCGGTTCGTCCGTTTGTAGCAATCCTGGGCGGCGCCAAGGTGGCGGATAAGCTTAACGTGATTTCCAACCTGTTAGAGAAATGCGATACGTTAATCATCGGCGGCGGCATGGCCTACACGTTTTTAAAAGCGCAGGGAAAAGAGATCGGTAATTCCCTGGTAGACGATTCCAAGCTTGATTATTGTAAAGAAATGATGGATAAGGCTGCAAAGCTCGGCAAGAAGCTTCTGCTTCCAGTCGATACTACGGTGGTAGCTGCATTCCCGAACCCGATTGACGCTCCGGTTGAAGTGGAGCATGTTTCCGTAGATGCGATGCCGTCTGACAAAGAAGGCGTGGATATCGGATCAAAGACCTGCGAAATTTATGCAGACGCAGTGAAGAACGCAAAGACCGTGGTCTGGAATGGACCAATGGGCGTATTCGAGAATCCGACACTGGCAGCTGGCACCATTGCTGTGGCGAAAGCCCTGGCGGATACTGAGGCCACGACCATTATCGGCGGCGGGGATTCGGCAGCAGCAGTGAATCAGAACGGGTTTGGTGATAAAATGAGCCACATTTCCACAGGCGGCGGCGCTTCCCTTGAATTTTTGGAGGGCAAAGAGCTTCCGGGTGTGGCGGCTGCGAACGATAAATAAAAATCGGGCATGGATGGAGGAAATGCTGTTATGGCGAGAAGGAAAATTATTGCCGGGAACTGGAAGATGAACATGACTCCTACAGAGGCACTTGCCTTGGTGGAGACGTTAAAGCCGTTAGTGGCGACAGACGAGGCTGACGTTGTATTCTGTGTTCCTGCCATTGACCTGATTCCGGTTGTCGAGGCGGTAAAGGGTACGAACATCGCAGTCGGTGCCGAGAACATGTATTTTGAGGAAAAAGGAGCATACACCGGGGAGATTTCTCCGAATATGCTGACAGATGCCGGGGTGAAATATGTAATTATCGGTCACTCTGAGCGCAGAGAGTACTTTGCAGAGACGGATGAAACGGTCAATAAAAAAGTCGTTAAGGCATTTGAGCACGGGCTGACCCCGATTATCTGCTGCGGAGAGACATTGCAGCAGAGAGAACAGGGAATTACGATCGACTGGATCCGCAAGCAGGTAAAGATTGCTTTCCAGAATGTGACAGCAGATCAGGCAAAGGCAGCTGTGATTGCTTATGAACCGATCTGGGCGATCGGAACAGGCAGGACGGCGACCACGGAGCAGGCGGAGGAGGTATGTGCCGCAATTCGTACCTGCATTGGTGAGATCTATGACGAGGCGACAAAGGAGGCTATCCGGATTCAGTACGGCGGTTCTGTAAATGCAGGCAATGCAGCAGAGCTGTTTGCACAGGCTGACATTGATGGCGGCCTTGTAGGCGGAGCTTCCCTGAAAGCTGATTTCGGAAGCATTGTGAATTATAAATAGTAAAGCACGACAGCGGACTTCCCAGCATATTGTAAATGCAAGTGCTGTCAATGAATGTATTCTTAATTAAATAGAAAAACTGTTTGAATCCCGGGGATGTAAGCGTCCTGACGCCGGCATCCCCGGGGTTCTGGCTCAGCAATTAAACTGCAGTCTCAGTGTGCCTCCAAGATCCTTGCACAGAGTTCAGCCATGCTGTCCGGACTTTCCTGCATCCCGTCCTGAAACCAGTGGACGAGAATGGTGGACAAGGCTCCCTGCCAGGCAAGGAATTCGTAATGAGCTTCGGATTTATCGCGTGCTTTCGGCCTTTTCGAAAGGAAATATATATTAAAAGCAGGGGAATTCAAAAGATGCGCCTGCAAAAAAAGCTGAAAAACGCCGGAATGCTCTTTGATTGCCTGGAAAAAGTCATGATACCAGAGCACAGGATTACTCTGATACCTGGTATCAGAGAGGCTCGCGGACAGATGATCGAGAATCGAGGTGCAGGCCTCGTTCAGAATCTCTTCTTTTGATGAATAGTTACGGTAAAAGGCAGTGCGTGATACACCAGAGCGCCGTACAAGCTCAGAAATACTTATCTTTTCGAAAGACTTTTCTCCCATCAGGTAGATGAGGGCCGTCTGCAGACATTCGCGTGTAAAGCGGTTCGATTCTTTGTTGGACATACGCAGAGCATCATTTCTCTTTGCAGCAGTCAGCTGTTCTTGCATTGTTTTCTCCTTGTGATGTTACAAAAATGACCAGAATTGTTCATCCCGAAGCCGGAAGTATTGACGGTTTCGGCCATGTGATGTTACAGTTGTACCTACAGACCAATGTAGCATAGGTAGAAAAAATTGTCAAATGGAAGAGGCGGAGAGAGTACTATGAAAGCGATTGGAATCGTAACAGACAGCCATAGCAGCATTAGCCAGGAGGAAGCAGAAAATCTGGGGATTTTCGTCCTGCCGATGCCGTTTTACATAGATGGAGAATGCTTTTATGAAGGAGTAACCTTGTCAAAAGAGGAGTTTTTCGAAAGGCAGGAGGCAGGGGCAGAGATCGCAACATCCCAGCCGTCTCCGGCTGAGGTCATGGGAATCTGGGAACAGGCATTGCTGGAATTCGAACAGATCCTCTACATGCCGTTGAGCAGCGGTCTCAGTGGTTCTTATGCAACGGCTGCAGCAATGGCTCAGGACGAGAAATACGCGGGACGCGTCATCGTAGTAGACCACGGTCAGGTGGCGACTCCTTTACATCAGATGGTTCTCGATACATTGGAGTTAATTGAGGTCGGGCGCTCTGCTAAAGAGATCAAAACAATTCTGGAAGAAGCCAGAAATCATATGATGATTTATATCGGAGTTCAGACGTTGGAATATTTGAAACGTGGAGGAAGGATTACGCCGGCGGCAGCGGCGCTGGGTTCTGTCTTTCATATTAAGCCGGTATTGCGGCTCGATGTGGGAAAGCTGGATTCCTATAAAAAATGTCACGGATTTATCAAAGCAAGAAAGACTATGCTGGAAGCGATGCGGCATGATTTTGAGACGAGATTCCATGATGCATATGAGATGGGGGCACTTCATCTTCTGGCAGCTTCAAGTGGCACGGAGGAGGAGACAAAAGAATGGGTAAAGGAGGTTGAGGACGCATTTCCAGGCATGCATGTGATGTGCGATTATCTTTCCCTGGGAATTTCCTGCCATACGGGCAGCGGCGCGCTGGGAATCGGATGTGCGGTGAAACCGGAGTTTGTCAGCCGGAAGAGAGAGTTAGAAGAACGGCAGATCATCCAGTCGAAAGCCAAAGGATTGAAAAAGCAGTGACATCGTCAGCTGGGAGAATTGGTGAGAGGAGAATCAACTTTATGCGTACAGAGGAGAGGACGTCAGTGAAAAACAGTATCGGACGTCTGGTTTTTGTTACGCTTTCCGTAATCATGCAGGTCATATGGATCTGTGTTCTCGTAATCAGGCTGAACCGGTATTCTGTCGGGATCTCCCTGTTTTCCAGCATTGCATCATTCCTGATCGTTTTGCGTCTCTATGGAACTCATACAAACGCGGCTTACAAGATGCCGTGGATTATGTTAATTATGGCGTTCCCTATTATGGGGCTGTGTCTGTATCTCATGTTGGGTTATCCCGGGATTACACGGGGGATGCGCAGACGGTTCGAAAATATTGACAGCGGACTTTTGGGCAGGCTTTATCAGGATGAACAGGTGCAGGAACAGATGCAAAAGTCGAGTCTTAACGCGGCGAATCAGTCCGGCTATATCTGGAAGCATGGGGGATATCCGGTATATCAGAACACAGAGGTAAGCTTTTACCGTGATACCATCAGAGGGCTGGAGGAGCAGAAAAAAGAGCTTTTGCGGGCAGAGCACTTTATTTTTATGGAATATCATGCGATTGAGGACGCAGAAGCATTTGGCGGGATCAGAAAAATCCTGGCAGAGAAGGCAGCGGAAGGTGTGGAAGTCCGGGTCATTTATGATGATATCGGCAGTATCGGCTTCATCAATCCGGATTTTATCAGCAGGATGGAGGCAGATGGGATCGCATGCCGTGTATTTAACCCCTTGATTCCCTTCCTGAATGTGTTCATGAACCACCGCGACCACAGAAAGATAACGGTGATTGACGGACAGGTCGGTTTTACCGGTGGTTATAATCTGGCCGATGAATATTTCAACATTACACATCCGTACGGGCAGTGGAAGGATTCCGGGCTCAAACTGACCGGAGACGCAGTTACGAGTCTGACAGTCATGTTTCTGGAAATGTGGAATGCCATTCAGATGACAGATAGTGATTATGACAAATATCTTTCCGCGGCCTGCCGGACGGGAGATTCAATGACTGTTCCTGCAAAAATGCAGTGCTTTGTACAGCCGTATGCGGACAGTCCGCTGGATGATGAACTGGTTGGGGAAAATGTTTATATGAACCTTGTCAGAAGTGCCGAGACATATGTCTATTTTACAACGCCGTATCTGATCATCAGCGATGAGTTTGGCAGAGAACTTGAACTGGCAGCCAAACGCGGGGTAGATGTGCGGATTGTTACGCCGGGAATTCCCGACAAGGCGGTCGTCTATAAGCTGACTCGCTCCTACTATGCCGGTCTGGTACGTACCGGAGTCCGGATCTATGAGTATACGCCGGGCTTCCTCCATGCAAAACAGTGTATCTGTGACGGCAGGCTGGCGGTCTGTGGTACGATTAACCTGGATTACAGAAGCCTGTATCTTCATTTTGAAAATGGTGTTTTACTATACAATTGTGATGCGATAAAGGATATGAGAAGGGATTTCGACGAATTATTTGAAGCCAGCCGGGAGGTGACAAAGAATTATCAGAGCAAACGTTCGACGGTGCTGCGGATGGGAGAGTGCATTCTCCGACTGTTTGCGCCTTTGATGTAGCGTGAAGTGACAAAAAACGCGTATGCGGCCTGGCGCAGAGTGCTGCGGCTAAAAAATAAGGGAAGGTGAAAATACTAACATGGGAGCACTTAAGAAATTTTTTGGTCCGGTCGATATGACAGTAGGGAAGCCGTGGAAGAACATTGCGCTGTTTACGATACCAATGATTATTGGAAACATTGCACAACAGTTGTATAATACAGTGGACAGTATTGTCGTGGGAAAATTTGTGGGAGATAACGCACTGGCTGCAGTAGGGAGCGCCAGCCCGATTCTGAATCTCCTGCTGGTTCTCTTTATCGGCATTTCTGTTGGAACCAGTGTAATGGTTTCGCAGTATTTCGGGGCCAGGGACAGGGAACAGCTTTCCGGAACGATTGGCTGCTGTATCACATTGACTGTGATCGCGTCCTTATTCGTGATGACTGTGGGGACAGCTGCCGTGCGGCCGCTTTTGGAGCTTCTTGGCACGCCGGACAGCATCATCGACTGGTGCCAGTCCTATCTGACAGTAACGTTTGTGGGTATTGCAGGACTGGCGTATTATAATATTCTGGGTGGTGTCCTGAGAGGCCTGGGGGATTCGATTTCTGCACTGTTATATCTTTTAATTGCCACGGTGATTAATATTGTGTTAGATGTGTGGTTTGTGGCAGGACTCGGCCTGGGTGTCATGGGTGTGGCATTGGCGACGATTATCGCACAGGCGATTTCAGCGATTTTGTGTATAAGGAAGCTGGCGAGAATGACGGCTCTCTTTGACCTGAAATTAAAATATATGAAGCTGGAGGGCGGCCACGCGCTCACGATGATTCGTCTGGGGCTTCCGTCAGGGCTGACTCAGGCTATATTTTCTATGGCTATGATTATCGTCCAATCCCTCACGAACAGCTTTGGTGAGATGTTAATTGCTGCCAATGTTATCATTATGCGTGTGGACGGATTCGCAATGATGCCGAATTTTTCCTTTGGTACAACGATGACAACATATGCAGGGCAAAATGTGGGCGCAAAGCAGTATGAACGTGTGGAGCAGGGGGCAAAACAGGGAACCTTGATGGCGATGGGAGTTTCCGCTACGATAACCCTTTTGATCCTGATTTTTGGTAAATACCTGATGGGAGTGTTTACAAGTACGGAAGAACTGGTACAGCTGAGCGTCCATATGATGCGGATTCTGGCTGTTGGCTATATCGCGATGGCGGTGACGCAGAGCCTGTCCGGAGTCATGCGCGGTGCCGGGGACACGATGACACCAATGTGGATTTCTGTCTTTACGACGGTTATCGTGCGTGTGCCGGTGGCTTATGGGATCTCATGGCTTACGAGAACGCCGGAGCTTCCCAACGGACGCAGTGAATGTATCTTCATTTCTCTCCTGCTTTCATGGACATTAGGCGCGGTTATCACGTTTATTTTCTATAATCTGGGCAGATGGAAGAAAAAAGCGATTCGCTGATACTGGTGTCATCCAATGTTTTTATCTGGTGTAGATAAGCGGGAAAAGGATCGTTCCTGCTTTTGGAGGAGGAGTCTTAGATGGAATACCGCAGATTTGGCGACAAGATTGTTGCAAGGATTGATATGGGAGAAGATTTTCTTGAAAAGCTGTGCCGGATTGCGCTTTTGGAGGACGTGAAGCTGGCGGAGGTAAGTGCACTTGGAACCTTCAGCTATATGAACGTGGGGCTCTATGATCTGGAAAAGAAGCAGTTTATGGGCAATGATTTTGAGGGTATGTATGAAATCGTATCCCTGACCGGAACCATTAGTACGATGGATGGCCAGTATTACGGACATATCCATGTTTCTGCCGCAGATCAAGACGGCCATGTGTTCGGTGGACATCTGAGCAAGGGTGTAATCGGAGCGACGTGCGAGATGGTGATTACGGTTATCAATGGGAGCGTAGACCGTGTGAAGGATGAAGAGACAGGACTGAATTTGTTCGATTTCAAACGCAGATAGCGATACATAACCAGGCGGCTGCAGAGTGTGAAGGGAGTCACTTTGCGGCCGCTTTTACGAATGATTTTATGGATTCCGCTTAATATGGGCTTTGATAGCTTCGAAACTTTCGGCGCTGATGACATGCTCGATACGGCAGGCATCCCCGACGGCTGTCTCTTTGGCTACGCCCAGCTTTATGAGCCATTCCGAGAGTGCTGTGTGCCGTTCGTAGATGGTTTCTGCAATCAGACGCCCGGATTCGGTCAAGGTGATATGGCCGTTCCCGTCCATCAGGATATGCCCGTTGCTGCGCAGATTTTTCATGGCGACGCTGACACTGGGCTTGGAAAATCCCAGCTCATTGGCGATATCAATGGAGCGTACATATGGCTTCTGATGTCCCAGCATTAAGATGGTTTCCAGATAATTTTCGGCTGATTCCTGTATTTTCAAAAAGATCCCTCCTGTAAATATCAAACAGAACATGTTTAAAATCCGGTATGTGTTACTGTGAAAGTTCATCGCCGCAGGCGATCTGAGTTCAGGGATGTCAAATGTGCCTTAACTACTTTCATTCATGGTGGCGCTCACTCGTGGGCGCAGGAAGGCCATTTGACAGATTAAGTTTACCAGATGTGGCTTTAAATTGCAATGTTTCGTCGGAATGGCTCCAGTACAAAAAAATAACCGAAAATGAGCCAAAATAGGTGCAATTGCAAATAGGGGCTTGTAAAAACTGGGAAACTGTGATATAATGTTTAAAAACAAGAAGATGTCAGATACGGATGTTTTTTTGTTTACTTCCGATAAACAGCCTTATCGGAAGTTAGGAAAGTAAAACCCATTGCCCGCATATAAAACAGGTTCAGTTTTCTGGCCTGTTTTTTTATTTTCGTATGCTAGAATCCACGTCCAGAACAGTGCCACAGGAAACTGAAATGGAAGGATCAGGATGAGCATCCGGTAGTATCCCTGCTGATTAATCAGGACGGCGAGGAGCCAAATGAGAGCTGCAGCCTGTTCTTTGAGTCCTCTTTTGAGGATGAGAATTTTGACGTGGCAATCGACAATCCGGAGATTGCAGATGTTGAAGTGAAAAACGATGAAAACGGCAGAGCTGTAAAAGTGACAGCAAAGGCAACAGGCGTGGCGAAGGTTATGCTGTCCCATGAAGGCGCTGCTCCGATCATGGCAACGGTATCTGTTACCGACGCCAAGGGGGAAGAGCCCGAAGTGAAGATTCCGGAAAAGGCGCCCGAAGTGGAAGGGCTGTCTGAGACACCGGAAGCTGCAGCAGGAATGGCAGACGAGGCAGTAGAAGCTGAACTTGCAAAATTAGATAGTGCTTCTGATTTCACAGAAGAACATAAGGAAGAGCTGAAAAAGCAGACGGCAGAAATGCTGCTCAACCTGAATGCGACTCTGAAAAACGAAGAAATTGCAAAGCCGGCATGGAACGGCGATTTTAGTAAGGATCTGGAGCAGTTTGGTCTGAAACCGGGCCAGACGGCAGAACTTGGCTTAAAACAGATCTTTGACATGGAGCAGAGTGAACTGAAGGTCGAGCTCAATGAAGCAGGAGAGCCGGTATCCTACTTTACCCGTTTACATTTTGATGTAACTCCGATGGTGGAAATTTTCAACGGCGATACGGCGATCGACAAACAGGAATTTGCACCTGATACCGAGCTTTCCGGTGAAGTGACATTCACACTTCCGATTCCGGACGCTTCAGCTGAGAAGTTTGCCTATAATAAGGTCGAGCATGAGCACAAAGGAACGAAAGAGGTACGCTGGACCAGCAGAAAAGGCAGCAAGGGAACATGGCATGTCAGAGTTTCCTCGAAGAAATTCAGCCCCTTCACGCTGGTATTCACGGATGAGGCTGAGCCTTCCAACGGCGGCAGCGGCTGGGTGAAACCGGCAGGAGGCCAGCTCCAACACAGGAGCCAATGTGAATGCCAGGGGCGGCAAATCCGGCCAGTGGCAGCAGAACGAAAAGGGCTGGTAGTTCCGTTACACAGACGGTACCTATCCGGAGAGCGAGTGGATAGAGCTTGAGTGGCAGAATGTAAAGAACTGGTACTATTTCAATGCAGAGGGCTACATCGAGACAGGATGGAAACAGGATGGTTCCACATGGTATTATATGCATAATGTATCTGACGGAACACTCGGACATATGTATACAGGCTGGCATCAGATCAGCGGCAAGTGGTATTATTTCAGTACGGTGGCGGGCGGCCCGTTAGGCGCAATGCTTTCCAATACAACAACACCGGACGGTTTTCAGCTGGGCGCTGACGGTGCGTGGATTCAGTAAGAATTCAGCACGGAGCTCTCGGATATAAGACGGGTGTCTTATGTGAGGCGGGAAAACGAACCGTACAATTTTGGGCGGCGGATGATTCTTTCATCCTGCCGTCCTTTTTGCACGTGACAGGAACAGGGGATAAAAACACGGCTGTTTTCCACATGCTGCTTTACTCACCGTTGAAACCATGCTATACTCAAAAACAAAATGAATTCCGGCGGAGGCCTGGAAACGTTAAGGAGGAACATTATGTCAGTAAATCAAACTCTGGACACCATTTTCAGCCGCACGAGCTACAGAGGCAGTTTTAAAGAGGAACCCATACCGAGGGAGGATCTGACCGCAATTATGGAAGCAGGCATTGCTGCCCCGTCCGGGTGCAACCGGCAGACGACATCTTTGATCGCAGTGGATGATCCAAAATTGCTCAGAAAGATCAAGGATCTGTATCCGAATCCATCCTGCCAGACAGCTCCGGCTTTCATTCTGGTACTTACTCAGCAGATTGTCGGAGTGGATGGACACTACTATCATGTGCAGGACTACGCTGCCGCAATCGAGAACATGCTGCTGGCGATGAAGTCCCTTGGCTATGAATCCTGTTGGTATGAAGGGAATGTCCGGCCACATGCAGCACAGATTGCCGATCTTCTGAAGATTCCGGACGGAATTTCTCTGGTCTGCCTGCTTCCGGTCGGGATTGCCGCTGACGAGGTGGTGCGGACCAAGGGAAAGAAGCCGTTCCAGGAGCGTGCATGGTTTAACGGAATGGTGTCAGAAGGGCAGTAGAACGAACGGCATAGGAGGAATAAGCCTTATGAGGCGGAAGGATTTAACGGTCGGCCCTGTATTTTCGACCATGTGCTTTTTTGCGCTGCCAATGATCTGCGGGAATCTGATGCAGCAGGGCTATAATATTGTGGACACCTGGGTAGTCGGACGCTATATCGGCCCAGACGCTCTGGCCGCGGTCGGCTCAGCGTTTGCGCTGATGACTTTTTTGACCTCGGTTCTTTTGGGACTGTGCATGGGCAGCGGAGTCGTGTTCTCGCTCTGTTTCGGAGGTCAGGACGAGGAACGTCTGGAAAGAGGGATCTGCTCTGCCTTTCTTTTAGCATGTGCGATTGCGGCAGTCCTTACCGGAGGCTCCCTGATCTGTGTTGACGCGATCATCCGCTGGATGAATATCCCGCTGGAAATCGTTGATATTACAAGGAACTATCTGATTCTTGTATTCTGGGGCATACCGGCCATCGCACTTTATAACTTTTTCGGAGCTTATCTGAAGGCGCTGGGCAATTCCGTGGTTCCGCTGGTGTTTTTAGGGATTGCTACCGTGGTAAATATCGTGCTGGATCTCGTCCTTGTTGTGGTATATCCGTTCGGGACTGCCGGAGCCGCGGCGGCGACCGTGATTGCCCAGTACATATCCGGATTCGGCATTGCGCTTTATACGTTTGTCATGGATGCAAAAATGCGGCAGACCTTCCGGCATTTTAAAATCAGGAAATCCAGCCTGAAGGAGATTACCAGCTATTCGCTCCTGACCTGCATGCAGCAGTCTGTCATGAATCTCGGAATCCTGATGGTGCAGGGACTGGTGAACAGCTTTGGAACCATTGTGATGGCAGCATTTGCGGCCGGGGTGAAGATTGACGCGTTCGCCTATATGCCTGTACAGGAGTACGGAAATGCATTCTCCACCTTTATTGCACAGAATATGGGAGCCGGGCGGACGGAGCGTGTCAAACAGGGATTCCGGTATGGCGTGATGACATCGGTCAGCTACTGTGCTCTGGTCGCCCTGATTCTCTGGTTTTTGGCAAAGCCTCTGATCCTGATCTTTATCGACGCAGGGGAAGCAGCCATTGTCGCAGAAGGGATCCGGTATCTTCACACAGTCGGGCCGTTTTACTGGGGAATCGGCTGCCTGTTTCTTCTCTATGGACTCTATCGGGCGATTGGGAAACCAGCTGTTTCCGTGGTACTGACTGTGATTTCCCTCGGCACGCGTGTTGCATTGTCATATTTCCTCTCCGGAATCCCAGAGATCGGCGTGACCGGAATCTGGTGGTCGATCCCGATCGGCTGGGTTCTGGCTGATCTGACCGGATTTTTGTGCTATTATAAGTGTAAATCAAAGCTTCTGGCAGAACAGGAGTAGCATGATATGACAGGGAAAGGGCAGATAATCGGGTGCCTTTCCGGCTTTTTAGGCTTCCTTGTGCCCCTGGCCGGCCGACATTTTGTGTCTGCCTCAAAAAAACGTCTCGATGAAATGATCTGTCAGGAAGCGGTATTGCCTGGTAGGACGCCCTTTTCCCTCCTGCTTCTGCGGCTCGATCTCCTCGATTAACTCCGAGTCCAAAAGCTGTTGCAGGATGCGGTTGCAGCTGCGGCTGGTGATATTTAACCACTGTGACAGGGAAGAGGCGGTGATAATGGTATCGTGGTCCATCTGGAACAGACCGACGATCTTTAAAAGATTGCTTTCGTTGATTCCGTTTTTCTGAGAATACTCCAGCGCTTTGGTGTTGCTGTAGCTGTAGTTTAAGGTTCTGGTGAGCGACAGGGGGCCCGTGAGGACATTTTCCTGCCCATGAATCATGAAACCGTCATTTTTCCCGTATTTGATTGCCTCCTGCAGGGCCTGTTCTGCCTGATAATGGCTTTCGCCGAAGGAATTCCCCAGGCCTGCACCCAGGCGGAATTCGAGATCGCCTTTCTGGCTTAAAAAGGCAATAAGCTCCTGTACACGCGCAAAGCTGTCTTTGGGAAGGTCGCTGTCCGTATTTAACTCAAAGCGGTTGGAGACAGAGCGGACGGCAAAATCGTACTGGTATTCTTTCCTGAAATCCAGCAGGTATTTATGCAGCGTAATCTCCATATATTCCCTCTCCTGCGAGCTGATGTGCTCAGGATAAATCAACTTTATGAGTATAACGAGCTTGCTGGCTTGGTTTTTCTGTTTTAACCGGATGGCGTCGATGGCGCTGCGGATGGAATCGCGTACCATGTCCTCACTCGGAAGAAAGTGGATATAGGGGATTCCAAGGCGGTTTAGGACGCCTAACTGGTTGGTCGTGCGCGTGAGAACGATGTCGATTTTGCCGGAATTCCACAATTCCTCGACCCGCTCCTGCAGCGTCTGGTAATTATAGACCGGATTTTCAAAGCAGTAGGGCATGTAATCAGAGCTGAGATACTGCTTGAGATTCATAAAATCGTTGACCGGCGTTAAAAAATCCATATAGACGCGGGACAGCGGGATATGCGGATAGCGGAGTACAAAATTCAACAGGATGGAGAGAATGTGCTTTTCTTCATAGGAGATCAGCGTACAGGGAACCTGGATTGCGTCAATATGTGTGAGCATATAGGAATATCCGAGCTCGCCGGAGAAGAAGATCACATCACACCGGTCTTTACATTGTTCGTAAATGGTCTCAATCTCTTCCAGCTGTTCATAGACATACTTAAGAAAAATGCAGCCAAAGTCTTTATTTGCGATCGCACGTCCGATCACATCCATTGATTTTTTGGGGCTGACAATACTGATAGTAATCATGTGCAGTTCCTCTCTCTACTCTGTTTTTTCCATAGAAGCACCATAGATCCATTGTTTTGCAGGATGGTTCCGGCGCTGGTTTTGCTCTGGGTAAATGCCGGATCTACCATGCAAAAAAATATGAGCCTCTTATTTGCTTCCACTCGAAATATAACCTTTTAATGACAGACATGTCGATAAATCAGAATACACTAAAATCGTACCACAGATTATTGACAAAGTCAAAAGCATATGCTAAGATGAATGTAAATAAAAGACGTAAAACATACAAGTCTTAAATAAGAAGCAGATCAGCAGCATGTTTGGCAGACAGCAGGCCGCCAAAGGAAACCGATCTGGCAGAGGAGGGACAAGCCCTCTGCTTCTGCGAAAGGAGCCGTATTACATAATGAATTGCAACAATTCATACAAATCGTAAAATACTGGTCCCGGAATTCTTTTACAACCATTAAGAGGACAGGATGGTTCTCATAATTGGCGGACATAATATGTTTTAAGTCTCTTATTGGTGCAAGAGAGCACCAGGGTTATCAATAACCAAATAATCAAGGAGGTATTTGCGAAAATGAACAAGTATGTTGAGAGGGTCATTGAGGATGTCAAGACCCAATATGCGCATGAGCCGGAATTCTGCCAGACAGTAGAGGAAGTATTATCTTCTCTTGGTCCGGTCATTGATAAGCATCCGGAGTACGAAGAGGTTGCACTCCTCGAGAGAATGGTAGTTCCGGAGAGAGTCGTTGAGTTCCGCGTTCCGTGGGAGGATGATAAGGGACAGATCCACGTAAATACCGGTTATCGTGTACAGTTCAACGGCGCAATCGGACCGTACAAGGGCGGCCTTCGTTTCGCTCCGTCTGTAAACCTTTCCATCATGAAGTTCCTGGGCTTTGAGCAGACATTCAAAGACAGCCTTACAACACTGCCGATGGGCGGCGCTAAGGGTGGTTCCGACTTTGACCCGAACGGAAGAAGCGACAGAGAAGTTATGAGATTCTGCCAGTCCTTCATGACCGAGCTGTTCCGTCATATCGGACCGGACGTTGACGTTCCGGCTGGCGACCTTGGCGTAGGAGCTCGTGAGGTTGGCTATCTGTATGGACAGTACCGTAAGATCAAAGGTGCATTCGAGAACGGCGTTCTGACAGGTAAGGGACGTTCCTTCGGTGGTTCCTTAATCCGTCCGGAAGCTACCGGTTTCGGTGCTGTTTACTATCTTGATGCTGTTATGAAGCACGAGAAGGATACTCTGAAGGGCAAGACGGTTGCAGTTGCCGGATTTGGTAATGTAGCATGGGGCGCTGTTCAGAAATTAGCTGAGCTTGGCGCAAAGCCGGTTACACTGTCTGGTCCTGACGGATACATCTATGATCCGGACGGAATCGTAACAAAAGAGAAATTCGACTACATGCTTGAGATGAGAGCATCCGGCCGTAACAAAGTTCAGGATTATGCTGACAAGTTTGGCTGCAAGTTCGTACCGGGTGACAAGCCGTGGGGCGAGAAGGTTGATATCATTATGCCGTGTGCAACTCAGAACGATGTCGACATGGAGCAGGCAAAGAGAATTGTTGCCAACAACGTGAAGTACTATATCGAAGTTGCCAACATGCCGACCACAAACGACGCTCTTCGTTTCTTAATGGATCAGCCGAACATGGTTGTTGCTCCGTCCAAGGCTGTTAATGCAGGTGGTGTTCTTGTATCTGGTCTTGAGATGAGCCAGAACAGTGAGAGAATCTCCTGGACAGCAGAGGAAGTTGATTCCAAGCTTCATCAGATCATGACAGATATCCATGACGGCTCCGCTGAAGCAGCAGAGAGATATGGTCTGGGCTACAACCTGGTTGCTGGCGCTAACATTGTTGGTTTCCAGAAGGTTGCTGATGCAATGATGGCTCAGGGTATTGCGTGGTAATTTCGGAGACAGTGCATAACTGAATCCAGATGAATTTAGGGGTCGTTGCAGAGAAGATATCTCTGTAGCGCCCCTATATTAATACTCTTGTGTGAAACCTTCATGCTGCACAGGCAGGTGCACCACCAAGAATGAAGCGGTTCAGGCGCAATTGGCATTTCTGAACGTATGCTGCCTGTTGGCGGCGGACTTTCACAGGAAACCTTCATGCCCCCACAGGTAAGCGCGCCACCAAGAATGAAAGTAGTCGGGCGCAATTGGCATCCCTGAACTTAGATCGCCTGCGGTGACGAGCTTTCATAGTAACCTTCATGCGCCCACGAGTGGGCACACCACCAAGAATGAAAGTAGTTCAGGCGCATTGGGCATACCTGAACTTATGCCGCCTAACGGCGACGAACTTTCATAGTAAAGACAGCAGAAGGATGTGCAGAAATACTGCCCGACGGCAGCCGGGAAGCTGTGGCTTTTTTGACTGATGCAGGAAAAGGGCAGTTCTACTATATACCACTATGTGGAATGCAGTCCACATCACGGTATTTCAACCCGGTTTTCTGTATTGCTTTTGGTAAGGGACCTTTATAGTAACCTTCATGCGCCCACAGGCGGGCGTGCCACCAAGAATGAAAGTGATTCAGGCGCAATTGGCATCCCTGAATGTATGCCGCCTGTCGGCAGCGGACTTTCATAGTAAACGAGGAAGGAAGAGAAATATGGCATTTACAGTATTTTACACAGTGCAGATCAATGAAGCCGCTACCAGGATTTTTGAGGCGGCTGGCGGAAGAGCTGTTGTGACCGAACACTTTTTTGATGAGGCAGGCTATATCGAGGAATTAAAGAATTTGAAGCCTGAGGCAATTCTGTGCCGGACAGAGCCGATTACGGCAGCCATGATGGATGCTGCCGGCCCAAATCTGAAGGTAATCGGAAAGCAGGGCGCCGGTCTTGATAATATTGATATCAATGCGGCGACAGAGAGAAAAATACGTGTGGTTTATGCCCCTGGACAAAACGCTCAGTCCGTTGCGGAGCATGCAGCTTTCCTGATGTTAGCCTGCGCGCGCCGTTTTACGTATGTTGACAGGCAGTTCCGTTCCGGTAATTATAAGGTCCGCTTTGGTCTGGAGCATACGTATGAGCTTCAGGGCAAGACGCTCGGTCTGGTTGGCTGCGGAAGAATCGGGCGCATGCTGGCTACGATTGCAAAGTGCGGTTTTGGTATGCATGTAATTGGCTATGACCCGTTCTTAAAGCAGGAGCAGGTAGGAGACCTGATTACGCTGGTTCCGGAACAGGATGATGTATTTAAGCAGGCCGACTTTGTCAGCCTTCATACGCCGCTGACCCCGGAGACAGAGCACAGCATTGGCATGAAGCATTTTAAGATGATGAAACCGACGGCCTCTTTTATTAACGCAAGCCGCGGTGAGGTAGTGAACGAGGCTGAGCTCATTCAGGCAATGCAGGAAAAGGTAATTAACTGCGCCGGCCTTGACGTTACGGAGAAAGAGCCGCTGCCTCTGGACAGCCCGTTATACAGCCTTGATAATGTGATTTTAACACCGCATGCGGCTGCCACGACAGAGCAGTCTGTTCTTCGCTGCTGTGAGACAGTTGCAGATGATATCTGCGCGGTGATTGCCGGAAAGGACGCAAAATTTGCGGCAAATAAATTCTAATTGAGACAATACAACAAAAAGGGACTCAGACGTCGTGGGACTGTGGGGTTCCTTTTTGCGTTTTTGGCCCGCGGTACAGGGAGCCCGCGGCGTTTATGAGAGAAAAGGAGGAGCTATGAGCCATATGATTGAGTCCGCAAAAGCGCTGATGCCGGAGCTTTCTGCGATGCGCAGAGATTTCCATGAGTACCCGGAGACGTCGCTTCATGAAGAGGAGACTTCGAAGAAGGTTGCCGGATATTTGAGAGAGATGGGATGTGACGAGGTAATCGAGAATGTGGGCGGTTACGGTGTTATTGGTGTCATAAAAGGCGCCGGGGCCGGAGGAACGGTGGCTCTGAGAGCTGACATGGATGCTTTGCAGATCCAGGAAATGAATGATGTGGAGTACAAGTCAAGAAACGACGGAGTTATGCACGCATGCGGTCATGATAATCATATGACAGGGCTTTTGGGTGCAGCGAAGCTTTTGCTCGGGAGAAGAGCAGAGATCAACGGAACGGTAAAACTGGTATTCCAGCCTGCAGAGGAGATGTCGCCGGTTGGAGGTTCAAGGGGGATGCTGGACTCTGGATATCTGGACGACGTTGCAGCCATCTATGGCCTCCATGTCTGGCCGGATCTGCCTCATGGCACAGTCGGCATTAAATCAGGGCCTCTGATGGCAGCAACCGATCATTTTACCATCACGATTCACGGAAAAACAGCGCACGGTGCGAAACCAGATCAGGGAATTGATGCAGTGGTTCTGGGCTCACAGTTTGTCATGGCAGCACAGTCGATCGTGAGCCGGAAAGTGAACCCATTAGACAATGCGGTAGTGACATTTGGTGTCTTTAACGCGGGAACACGGTATAATATCATTGCCGGGGAATGTGTGCTCGACGGAACAGTACGTACATTAAATGAAGATATCCGCAATATGATTGAGGATTCCATGAGAAAACTTCTCGATGCACTGTGCCTGCAGTCCGGGGCAACGGCAGATATTGTATATGGCCGGGGATATCCGGCAGTGGTCAACCATGAGGAGGATGCAGCACTCATCCGCCAGACAGCAGTTTCCCTGTTTGGGGAGGAGCAGGTGGAAGATGTGAAGCTTCCCGCGATGCCCGCCGAGGATTTCTCTTTCTATCTGAAGAAAAAGCAGGGCGCTTTTGTATGGCTCGGTACAGCCAGAGAGGGGCAGGAGGTGTGGCCGCTCCACAACAGCCGGTTTGATGTGGACGAGGATATCCTCTGGCGGGGAGCAGCGCTTTTGGCGCAGACGGCAATTGATTATCTGAAAAGGGCCTGATATGGAATAAAGAGACTCTGGGCGAGCAAAGACGCAGGCTGTAACCTTCATGCGCCCACGAGTGAGCGCACTACCATGAATGAAAGTAATCCAGGCGCATTAGGCATCCCTGAATGTATGCCGCCTGTCGGCGGTGAGACTTTCAAAGTAAACCTTCATGCGCCCACGAGTGAGCGCACTACCATGAATGAAAGTAATCCAGGCGCATTAGGCATCCCTGAATTTAGATCGCCTGCGGCGATGAACTTTCATAGTAATCCCAAG
Source organism: bacterium 1XD42-76 (assembly GCA_009917545.1). Taxonomy (GTDB): domain Bacteria; phylum Bacillota; class Clostridia; order Lachnospirales; family Lachnospiraceae; genus QZDW01. Next base: position 62,634 of record QZDW01000009.1, on the reverse strand, counting down.
TGATTTCGTGAAAATGATAATGGAAAACAGACAGACAGAAAAGGAAGGGAGAAACGAATATGTATCTTGGTAATTTAACGACTATACAGGCACAGGAAGAATTTAAAAAGGATCCGATTGTAGTCATCCCGGTCGGTAGCACGGAGGTGCACGGCACGCAGAGCGCGCTGGGGACGGATTACAGGGTGCCGGATTATCTGGCACAGAAGATTGCAGATATGGAGGGCATTATTGTTGCGCCGACCATGCCCTACGGGGTGTGCCCATATCATCAGAGCTTTGCAGGCAGTATTGATATCGGCTTTGAAGGGCTGTATGTTGTGCTGCACAGTATCACAGACAGTCTGATGCGTCATGGAGCGAGGCGTTTTGTGGTACTCAACGGACATGGCGGCAACACCCCTTCTATTGACAAGGCCGCTTTGGAGGTTTATCATAAAGGTGGTCTTTGCGCCAGCATTGACTGGTGGAGCCTGGTCGCTGAGCTGGATGACCGATTCCGCGGCGGCCACGGGGATATTCTGGAAACCTCAGTGATGATGGCGATTGAGCCGGATTCCGTGCATTTGGAGCTTTGCAGGCCGATGGATGCCGGAAGGCTGTCGGAAGCAGTTTCTGCGTCCTATATTCAGGTTGTAAACTATCGCGGCGGGAAGGTGCGTCTGGTGAGAGACACGAAGGAAAACGCTCCTGCCGGCTGGTTCGGCCCATTTGACCCCAAAGATTCAACTGCAGAGCTGGGACAGGCGGCACTTGATCTGGCAGTCGACTATATCCGGGGATTTCTCGGAGAGATGAAGAAATTCGAGTGTCCGAAGATATAGGTGCCACAGGCAGGTGAAACAATCAGAAACACCGGGAGTGCAAAAGGCAAAGACGATCGTACATATGCGAAAGAAGGGAGAGGAAGGTAAATGTTAGAAAGACTTGATTTTCGGGTATCTGGACAGATGCAGACTCTTACAGGGCGAAACACTAAACCCCGGACGCAGACAAAAGAGAGCTTTGCCAGCCTTGTTGAAAAAAAGAGCGGGGAAAGCGCTCCCGGGGAGGAAACTTTGGCAGACATTTCATTCAGCGGGATAGGGGCTGTTTCACCCAAAACTCTGGTTCTGCATGCGCGTACAAGCAGCGGTCAGGAATCAACTCTGTATTGGGGAGAAGGGATTCTGGCTTCTGTGGGAGGAAAAGGAGGTTCGGTGAACGTGAAGTATCATGAAAGCTCGACTGCCGAAGTTCCGGTTGTCCAAATCTGGGGGAAAACCCAGGGAGGAGAAAACTATGAGGCTGTCGTTTCTCTGAATGAGGTCGATCCGCATCATGCGTCCCCGGCGGAGATGATTGCCCTGAATGCCCATTTGTCAAGGGAAGGGGATCTGAAGGCCGCGAAAGCGGGACCGATTGCCCTGTGGGCTTCTATGGAAGATACTTTCCCGGATACCAGGATGGACTTTGAATCGTATTATGGGGAATACATTGCTATGCAGGCAGCAGGCGGCAACAGGTCCGGCGCACATTTGTATCAGCTCCAGCTGGAGGAACTCCTTTTGGCGAACAGACAGGGTGCGGAGAAAATGAGTAAGGTTTTTTGATACCGGGCAGCGGAGGTATTGTATGCTTGGACTCGTTATGAGAAAGCAATTGTGGTTCTGAATGACAGAGGAATCACCGAAATGTACCGGTACAGAAACCAGTTTTAAAGACAAAAAGAAGGGGCTGTCGCAACAAGAAAAAGGGATATAAGATATAGCATTTTCGTTCTCCGCGAAAAGCAATATCCTGTATAAAAATTTCTTAGTGCAACAGCTCCTTCCGTATCTGTAGGACAGTGATATGGGAGAGATGACAGAAAGACGGGAGGGAATGAATGGAACAGTATAAGCGGATAAAAATACAGGATCACCCTGAATGGGCAGAGAGAGCGGCGAAGTGGTTCCACGAGAAATGGAACATCCCCCAAAAGGCCTACGAAGAGAGCATGGCCGAGTGTCTGAAGAAAAAAGGCGCTGTTCCACAATGGTATATTATGCTGGACTGGGAGCGAATCATTGCAGGCCTCGGCGTGATTGAGAACGATTTTCATAACCGGAAGGACCTGACGCCGAATGTATGCGCCGTTTACGTGGAAAAAGAATACCGTTGCCAGGGAATCGCCGGGGAAATGCTGGATATGGCCTGTGCGGATTTTGCAGGAGCGGGGATTGACACGCTTTACCTGATTACGGACCATACTTCCTTTTACGAGCGTTACGGATGGGAATTTCTGTGTATGGTACAGGGCGATGGGGAGAAGGAAATGACGAGAATGTACAGGAAGGAGAGCTATGTTTTTTGACGGCCTGACTGCATGGACGCCTGGAAATGTTCTGTTTAGAATGGCAGCTGCCCTGATCCTTGGCTCCCTTATCGGCATTGACCGCGGGGCAAAAAAACGTGGTGGAGGGGCCAGAACCGATGCCGCCGTCTGCCTGGGGGCGGCGATGGTGATGATAACAGCGCAATATATGGACAAAGTATATCCGGGGGGAACCGACCTTTCGCGTATGGCAGCCCAGGTCATCAGCGGAGTCGGATTTCTGGGGGCAGGCTCGATTATCGTGTCAGGGCATCAGGTAAAGGGGCTGACCTCAGCGGCCAGTATCTGGATCTGCGCCTGCATCGGACTGGCGGCCGGGATTGGCTTTGTGGACGGTGCTTTTCTGGCGGCAGTGCTGCTTCTGGGAGGCCTGCATGTGATACCGCTGATCGAGGAGCGGGTCTACCGCCATTCCAGGTATGTGAGGCTGTACGTGGAGGCCAATGACAGCAGAACCATGTCAGTCCTGCTATACCGGCTAAAGGAGGACGGCTGCAAGATTGACATGTTTGATCTGGACAAATCAAAACCGGAGGGAGGATATTATACGATCATGCTGACGGTCCGCCTGCCAATAGGGGCAGAAAGAGAGGCATATCTGCGGACTCTGGCGGGGACAGAGGGTGTTTTGTCAGTCGGTGTAATGTGAAAGATATGATTGATTTTAAGAAGGATCTGCGTGATACAGTGGCAGAATGGCTTCAGCTGTACGGCATCCGGTATAAGGAAAGCGCGTCCCTCAGAGAACTGCTCATCAAGTGGTATACGTTTCTGGATAAATATATTCTGCCTGGAAAGCGGACAGTCCATGTGTCAGAGGAGCTTTCGGCAAAGCTGCCCTCCCTGCCTGCCCCGGTGCAGACAGCTTTTCAAAAAATGGCTGGATGGTTGGAGGAGGGGACGGATATTAACTGCTTTCAGAGCCGCGGACTTTATGGGCAGGGGAGCCGCGATTACCAGAACATGGTATACGGGTTTATCCATCTGCATTTGTCGGCCAAGGAGCAGGACACGCTTCCGGTTATAAAAAAGGATGGCTTTGCAAAGCCGGGGAAATATCTTTTATATGGATGTATAAAAGAGGATGACGCCTATTTGATTGATATCGGGGAGCATCCGGAAGCGTTGAAAAAGGGGGAAAACCTTCCTGTAGACTGGCTTGGCAGGCGGCTTCTGGTGATCTTTAGGCGCAACTGGCCAGAGTTACTTGAGGACAGGATGCTCAGAGGTGTGATGCCCTGTGACAGCCGGGGCAACCGTATCAACCTGAATGACGGGGAGCTTACATCTCTTATCACCGGTCATGTGAATACACTGGTTGATGTGGACGATGCCTATTATCTGCCTGGGTTCGGAGTGACAACATCAGGTGACAGTGTGCAGGCAGTCCTGCGTGCTGACCGGAGCATCAGGCGGGCATCTCTCGCCCAGATCCACTACGAAAAGAATCCGGAATTCATCCATCAGAAATTCCGGGAAATACTGGAGCGTAACGGCAGGCCGGTGCCTGTGGCGTTTGATATCCATTATGACTACATCGAGATACTGGGAAAATCTGCTGCCCTTGACAGGATTTCAAAATCAGCCTGGGATTATGACAGTGGGACGTTATATCTGTTCGGTGAGAAGGAACAGAGAACAATGAGCCGATAATGCTTCCTTATAAGGAATCCATATTTTTTATAGGGTGATACTGTGCTTGGCACAGGGGTTTTATCAGTTATGCCTGCCGCAGAAAGGGGAATACGCCATGACAAGAGAAGAATTATATCAGTCGATTTACAGCCATGACACAATTTACCTGCCTCCACACGAACAGACGTCAGCAGCACTTGAGGTATCGCTTGGCTGCAGCTGGCATAAATGCACCTTCTGTGACTTTGCCAAGGATCCGTTCCGGCTCCACCCGATGGAGAAAATTGAGGAAAGCCTTAAACTCCTCGCCAGTCTCAGGCCTGACGATACGCGCCTGTTTTTTCTGGGGGAGAATGCGTTTTGTATGAGTGCGGAGCGGATTTTTACGATCATGGAGCTGACCGGACAGTATATGCCTGGGATCAGAGAATATGCGATGTATTCCCGTATTGACGATATCCTTTCCAAGACGGACGAGGAGCTTTCCAGGCTGCACGGACAGGGGCTGGCGGCGCTTCATATTGGCGTGGAGAGCGGGAGCGATTCGATTCTGGAGGCGCGGAAAAAGGGGATTACATCAGCACAGATTCTCGACGGCCTCTGGCGTCTTGACAAAGCCGGAATTGACTATTATCTGACGATTATTCCGGGACTTGGAGGACGCACCTTTTCGCGTATGCATGCAGTCGAAACAGCCCGGCTCCTGAATCAGGTCCATCCGCGTAACATCTGGTGCCTGAAACTGAAGCTGTGGGAGGATACGAAGCTCTATAAGGAAGCGCAGAACGGGATGTTTGATGAGATGACTCCGGCAGAAATCCTTGCGGAGGAACGTCTGCTTTTACAAAATCTGACAGTCACAGACTGCCTGTTCGAGGACACCACCGTACTCGACCAGTTCACGATCCAGGGGATGCTTCCCGCGCAGAAGGAAGAGCTTTTACAGGCAATGGCCTATCTGTTGAGCCTGCAGGCAATGTAACAGGAGGAAGGGGCGGAAATGGCAAGAACAGCAGAACCAATGACACAGGGGATAATATGGAAACGGCTGACGTTGTTTGCGCTGCCGATTTTTTTCGGCAATCTGTTTCAGCAGCTGTATAATGTGGTAGATTCCCTGATTGTAGGGAACTTCCTGGGGAGCAATGCCCTCGCGGCCGTCAGCTCGTCAGGAAATCTGACCTTTATGCTGATCGGATTCCTAATCGGGATCTCAAGCGGCGCCGGGGTTGTGATGTCCAAGTATTTCGGCGCCGGAGACCGGAAAACGATGCAGACGGCAATTCACACGACCGTGGCCTTCGGGCTGGCTGCCAGTATTGTCATTATGGCTGCCGGAGTCTGTTTTTCTCCACGGCTTTTAATCTGGATGAACACGCCGGAGTCAGTGATGGGAGAATCCGTTACATATCTGAGGATTTACTTTGCCGGTGCCTTCGGCTTTGTCATGTATAATGTTTTTGTGGGAATTCTGCAGGCTGTCGGTGACAGCCGTCATCCTCTCTATTATCTGATGATATCGACGCTTGTCAACATTATGCTGGATATCATACTGATCCGGCGGTTCCATATGGGAGTGGCAGGCGCTGCTGCCGCGACGGTCATTTCACAGTTTTTGAGTGCAGGATTGTGTTTGCAGCAACTGCTCAGGACAAAGGAAAGCTATAAGCTTTCTCTGTCAAAGATCGGCTTTCACGCTGATATGCTGAGGGAGATTATCCGTATCGGCCTGCCATCCGGGATCCAGAATTCGATTATTTCCTTCGCTAATGTGGTGGTTCAGTCACAAATCAATACCTTTGGCGCAATGGCGATGGCGGGCTGTGGGGCGTTCTCGAAGATCGAAGGCTTTGGATTCCTGCCGATTACCAGCTTTATGCTGGCACTCACGACTTTTGTGGGGCAGAATCTGGGTGGGAAGGAATATGAGCGGGCAAAAAGAGGTGTTCGCTTTGGGGTTGTCACAGCAGTCATTCTGGCGGAAACCATCGGCATTTTAGTCTTTATCCTGGCTCCTCAGCTCATTGCGGCATTCGATTCCACCCCGGAGGTGGTGAGACTGGGGACAGAAAAAGCGCGGACATCCTGCTTGTTCTTCTTTTTGCTGGCATATTCCCACTCGATCGCAGCAGTGCTGCGCGGAGCTGGAAAGACGATGGTGTCTATGATCGTTATGATGAGTTTCTGGTGCGTCGTGCGGGTGGCGTTTCTGGTGATTACGGTGCCTTTGACTCACAGTATACAGATGATTTACTGGGTATATCCTCTGACCTGGGCCTTAAGCTCTGCCGCATTTTTCTTCTATTACAGGAGAGCTGACTGGATACATGGCCTGGATTGAAACCAGCAGGCATGGGCGGCCGGGGAGAAAGACAACGATGGGGTACTAATTTGCGGACAAATTGATAGATTTGCAGGACTGATTTTTATGAGTACCGGAAAATGTGATATACTTTGTATATACCAGGTTGTGGACATACTGTGATGACAGTACACAGGGAGCCGGGAAATAAAGGACGGGTTTTCAGATTGAGTAATGCTGTGGGATATGGTACACTATAGGAAACCTCCATGCGCCCCCAGGTGAGCGAACCACTATGAATGAAAGTTGTTCCGGCGCATTAGGCATCCCTGAACTTAAATTGCCTGCGGAGATAGACTTTCATAGGAAAGGATAAATAAATTTGCTGTTTACAATCTTTCCTTCCCGGGGAGGATGCACACGATTTTCGTAAGGAGACAGGTGCCAATGGATCGCATAAGGACAGTGAATACACCATATGATGATGTATTTCGCACATTGCTAAATGACTGTAGTCCGCTTATCATTCCTGTGATTAATGAGGTATTTGGAGAAAACTATTCTGGAACAGAGACAGTCATCTTTGCTCCTAACGAACATTTTCTGAATCAGCAGGGTGGAAATGAAGAGGAACGGGTCACGGATACCAGTTTTAAAATACAGGGAGAGGTAACGAAAAAATATCATCTGGAATGTCAAAGCAGCGCAGATCACAGCATGTTGATCCGGTTCTTTGAATATGACACGCAGATTGCCCTGGATGAAGGGGAAATCAGGGGAAATATTCTTACCGTGACACTGCCGCATTCTGCTGTGCTGTTTTTGAGATCCCGGGAATCGACCCCCGATACATTAAAAATCAGGATGGTCACGCCGGGAGGGACAGTAGAATATGATATCCCGGTGATGAAGTCTCAGCAGTATACCCTGGAGGCACTGTTTGAAAAGGAGCTTCTGTTTCTGATCCCTTTCTATATTTTTTCCCACGAAGCGCGTTTCGAGGAATATGAAAAGGACAAGAAGAAGCTGAGAGCTTTACAGGAAGAGTATGAAAAGATCAAAAACAGGCTGGAAGAGCTGCTGAATCAGGGAAAGATCAGCGAGTACACGAGATGTACCATAATTGACATGTCAAACAAAGTATTGGAACATATTGCCGTAAAATATCATGCTGTCAGGGAAGGAGTGAAATCTGTGATGGGCGGAAAGGTTCTGGAATATGAAGCGAAGGCTATAAAAAGGGAAGGAATTGAGGAAGGAATTAAGGAGGGAATGGATGCAGGTATCCGGGGAACTGTCTCTATATTAAAAAATTTGGGGATTCCGCAGCAGATGATTCTTATGAAGATCCAGGAGCAATACGGCCTGAGCCTTGAGGCCGCAGAAAAATATCTGTGAAGCCGGCCGCAGATTGTTGCTTAAACATTCTCTTTGGAAAATGAGTCGGCAGCATGGGGACAGATATGTCCGGCTGTATCGGAAAGTCTTTTTGATGTTGCCGCATCCCTATTGACTTTACCTGCCCATTGTAATACAATGAAGGCAGTAAAGAACGGCCTTTTGGGTGAAAGGATGGGAAGGAGGAAATTCAGATGGTTAAGAGAACATTAACGGCTGTTGCCGCAGGACTTCTGGCAGCGGCTCTTTTGACATTCCCGGCAATGGCTCACGGGCATCATAGACAGGTTGCGCAGGACACATCGTGTCCGGTATGTACGTTTGAGGGCTGTGATGAGACAGGGCGGCATACGCATGATGGCCATGATTACTGCGGTTATGCACATAACAGCGGGTATTGCGACCATTCCTGTGAGACAGTGCAGACGTCAGGCTGTGGCGGGCATCATCACTGCCGTTATTAATGAAATAAAGCAGCGGGGTACACGGCATATTGCTGGCCGGATGTACCCCGCTGTTTTTCTAAGTTCAGGTATGTCAGATGCGCATGAATTCCCTTCATGCGTGGCAGTGCATGAAGGTTACTTTTAGGACTGTTTCTGCATATGCGGGAGCCTGCCGCGCAAAAAACGTTTTTTACACTCTGACCACGAAAAGGGGATGAGCGGATAGATATAGCTCTTCCCGGCAATCGTTTTGTTGAATACAACGGCGCAGACGGAGAGCAGGGTTCCGGCAAAAAAGCCCCAGGCATTGAAGGCAGAGGTGAGAATCAGGAGAATGACGCGCATGAACTTTAGCGCATAGCCCATCTCGAAGCTCGCCTGTGAGTAATTGGCAATGGTGACAAATGCCATGTACAGCATGGTTTCACTGTTAAACCACCCGGATTTGACGGAATATTCGCCAAGGACAATACCGGCAATGACACTCAAAGGTGTCGTAAGCATGTTCGGCGTGTTGACAGCTGCCAGCCTGAGCCCGTCTATGGCGAATTCCAGAATCAGAAGCTGCCAGATCAGAGGAACATACTGTTCATCTGCAATCTGGATAAACTCAAGCCAGCCCGGGATCCAGGCCGGATTCTGCATAAGGAGAAGCCATACCGGGGTCAGGAAAAGCGTGAGCAGAGAGACCGTCATCCTTGACAGGCGCAGATAGGTTCCTGTAACCGGAGGGAAATAGTAGTCATCTGCTTCTTCGATAATGTCAAAGACGGACGAAGGGAGAATCATACAGGATGGGGAATTGTCTACCAGAATAATGATGTTGCCCTCTAAAATCGAGGCAGCCGCTGTGTCGGGCCGCTCGGAAAAACGGAATTTCGGAAAGGGGTTAAACCATTTATGTGGGAACAGGCATTCCGCCAGGCTTTCCTGATTCATGGACAGGGCATCCACCTGCAGATTTTCAATCCGTTCCTTGATTTTTACAAGCAGCTCCTGATCCACGCGCCTTTTCATGTAACAGATAGCGATATCTGTGTGGGAGCTTTCCCCGGCAGTCGTGATTTCAATGGTGAAATCCGTATCACGGATGCGGCGGCGGATGAGAGCTGTGTTGAAAATGAGCGTTTCCACGAAGCCGTCTCTTGAGCCGCGCAGTACCTTATCTTTTTCCGGCTCTGAAACACCTCTGGCCGGGTAGGTACGGCAGTCCACAGTAATGCATGTGTCATAACCTTCGATGAACATGCAGGACAGGCCGGAGAGCAGCAGGACAATAATTTTACTGTCCTCCTGTTCCAGGCTGGTTTCCCCGTAGCCAACGTATTTTTTGGAGAAATCATGTGCATTCTGCGGCATGTCCTCCGGCTTTATGGATGCGAACGACTGCATCAGGCGCAAAAGAATCTCATCCTTGGTAAAGCCGTCTACAAAATAGATACAGGCCTTGCGCCCGGCGATTTCCAGGGTATGATATACAATATCAAAATTGGTCGCCACATCCAGGACCTTGTGAAAGTGGGCGATATTAGCGTCAAAATCTGATGAAAGCTTCATAATGTGTCCTTTCAGAAAATATTGGAATCGCTGATTATGGAGCGCAGAGCGCCGGAATTCCTGTCTGGTAGTCTGTCCGGGCAGGCTGGGATTTATACATCCGGAATTGATACATGAAGCGGGGAGGGAGGCAGAAACTGTGCACAGCCGTTATAAAGCGCGAAACGCCCGGAAGGGGTTGCAGGCAGGCCTGATATCCGAAATTTGTGATAAACTCCGCATTTACGAAACAATGATATTAAATTGTACAAATTATACGAGAATATTCATTGACGGATTCAAAAATTTGTGTTATATTACAAATGTAATGAAATGCAAGGGGAATTGATTTCAGAAAACTGTATAATGTAGGGTTTTGAGCGTGAAGAAAGGCTGCATTCTGTGGGGGGATGCAGCCTTTCACTTTAGTATCTGTATAATTTTATAAAAGCCCGCCGCTGTCAGGCGGCGTAATGTCTGCTTAATACCTGATGCCGGCAAGGTGACGGACTGCCTCCCCGGCAAGGAGCAGCCCTGCGACAGGCGGGACGAAAGAAATGCTGGCCGGCGCAGGGCGTCCGGAAGTTTTTGCCTCTGCCGGTGTTTCACAGATGACAGGGGTTTCTTCGGAATACAGAACCCGGAGAGCCGGTATCCCGCGTTTTTTTAATTCCCGCCGCATCACGCGGCACAGAGGGCAGACCTGGGTGTCATAGATATCAGCAAACCGGAAACGCTCGGGACAGAGTTTATTACCGGTGCCCATCGAGGACAGAGCCGGGATTTGATGCCGGTATGCATACTCTGCCAGAGCGAGCTTGGCGCTTACCGTATCAATGGCGTCAATGATATAGTCCGGTTTCCCCTCAAAGGAAGAAAAAACCTGGTTAATATTATCCGGAAGCAGAAATTCCGTGCTTGTAGTGACCGTACAGCCAGGGTTGATATCCGCAATTTTTTCCCTCATGACCTCTGTTTTTTCCCGGCCGACAGTGCTTAAGAGGGCAATACTCTGGCGGTTAATATTGGATGCAGCGATGCGGTCGGCGTCTGCCAGATACAGATGGCCAATGCCGGAGCGGGCCAGAGCCTCCGCGCAGTGAGAGCCAACGCCGCCGAGTCCAAAGACTGCCACCGAGGAGGAGGCAAGCCGGGAAAATGCCTCCTCCCCAATCAGAGAGATCGTTCTGGTAAACATTTCATTCATAAGCTTATTCTACAAAAACAGAGTTATAACGTTCGATACATTTGCTTAACACTTCGGAGAAGTGTCCGATAGAGCCCAAAGGTGCGCCTGAGCCGCTCAGATCAAGAGGACGCCCGCTTTCCACCTGTTTTATCATCCATTCCAGAGCCTGAATCAGGGAATTGTACAGCCCGTCAAACGGACGTGAATTGGCCAGAGACTCTTTGATGAGCTGATCGTTGTCAGCGGTGGCGGCATCGAAATCAGCGACAACGGCTACAAGCTCTTCGTGCAGTCTACGAATCTCTGTGAGGTCAAGATCGGTGATTGTTTCATCGGAAATTTCCTGATCGTCCACAACATCCAGAACTTGTTTGCCGATGGAAATCGCCCGGCTGGCATTGTAGATAATGAGTCGGCCTTCCTCCTTCATCGCTTCCTCCTCCTCGGCGATTCTGAGATTCCCCATCTCTGAGATTGCCTCCATGTAGGCATAGCCCAATTCGGCGAACGTGTCGGCAGAGGAATAGATGACAGCATGGTAGTCCTTTGCTTTCTGATACTGATTATCTGCATAGTCATGGCTGCTGCTGATATTGGAGAAGGTATCCATCAGATCTCTTAATGGATCCGCCATTTCCCTGACAAGATCGTCCAGCTCCCCATAATCCGGTTCCATATCGGCAAGCTGAAGGCAGTCGTCAATAATGTCAGTGTTTTTGCCGTAGACACGGTAGCCGTAAGTCAGGCCTGTGTCCGGAAGCAGGGAAAATTCCTCAGTATAATCGACGACATCATAATAGTAGCCGATGGAATCCAGGATATCCACGATATCATTGTTTAAATCCACGTAATAATTATACTTGATGAGATCCATCTGCTCGGCGGAAAGTGTCTCCTCCGCCTCGGTCGTCTGAACCGGGGTTGTCGGCACGGAGATGGACCGCTCATGGCCTGCCTCTGTGGATTCGCCGGATTCGTCCTTATTACAGCCCGATAAAGCAAGTGCGAGTATCAGAATCGCTGCGATACGGGCTGGTGTTTTTTTCTGCATTTAAATTACCTCCCTGTATGAAATGATAGGTGCGTCCCGTGAGGGATATGTGGAAACAGCAGGGCTGTTTTCTATTTGATTCTAGCAGAAAACAGGTGGTTTGTACAGGCGGATGGGGGAAATTTTTGGGGATCCGGGAGGGGCTGATTTTTATGGAGGGATAACCAGTTTCCGGCGTGCTCCCGCTCTGATTTTTGCGTAGCGGTACTAAACGCCCAAAATCCGGCCCCGGTACCTGTGAAACGCCCTTTTCCGGCAAAAACTGATATTTATCTCTTTCTTTTTCCGGCCCTTCCCTTTTCCATAAAATGAGTGTATAATAAAAAGGGGTTTATAGTCGAAAATATAGAATGAAGGGAGAGTACCGACGTGGAATCGAAACAAAAGAAAAGGGCCACAATGATGACGGACGGAGTGATCTGGAAGCAGCTTATCGCATTCGCCATTCCTCTTTTGATCGGCAATTTGCTGCAGCAGCTTTACAATACGGTAGATTCGATTGTAGTGGGCCGCTATATCGGCAGCGAAGCGTTAGCGGCAGTCAGCTCCAGTAATTCCCTGATCAACCTCGTTATTGGTATGTTTATGGGGATTGCGGCTGGCGCCGGGGTGGTGATCTCCCAGTATTACGGGGCAAGGGCAGAGGCGAAAATGCAGCAGGCAGTTCATACCTCCATCGCATTATGCGCGATCGGCGGAGTGATCCTTATCGTGACCGGCATCTGTTTTTCACCATTTATTCTTAGGATGATGGGGACTCCCGAGGAAGTCATGGTAAATTCTGTGGTTTATTTCCGAATCTTCTTTTCCGGCTCCCTGTTTAACCTGACCTACAACATGTCGGCAGGGATTCTGAGGGCCGTGGGGGACTCAAGGAGGCCGCTCTATTATCTGTGTGTTTCATCGGTACTGAACATCATTCTCGACATCGCGTTTGTAGTGGTCGGGCATATGGGAGTGGAGGGTGTTGCGCTGGCGACGATCATTTCCCAGTTCGTATCAATGGTGCTGGCATTAGGAGCGCTCTCGCGCAGCGACGACATTTACCGGCTGGATCTGAAAAAGCTGTCCTTAACCAAGTCAATGGTGAGAATGATTATGACGCAGGGCCTTCCCGCAGGGCTTCAGCATTCGATCATCTCCCTTTCCAATGTGATCGTTCAGGCGAATGTCAATTCTTATGGGGCAATGGCAATGGCAGGCTTTGGTTCCTATCTGAAGATCGACGGCTTTGCCCAGCTTCCAATGCAGAGCTTTTGCCTGGCAGCTACGACCTTTACAGGGCAGAATATCGGTGCGAAACGGTATGACCGCGTGAAAAAAGGGATTGTGGAAAATATGGCGATCTGTTTTTCCTACGTTGGCTGTATCTGCCTTTTACTGTACATGCTTGCACCGCAGCTGGTGGCAATCTTCAGCCAGGAGCCGGAAGTCGTGCATTACGGGAGCCTGACGATACGCCTGATTATCCCGTTTTATGCCATTCTGCCGATTCATCAGGTATTGATGGGAACACTCCGCGGGGCTGGCAAGACGTTTGCGTCCATGATGATTTCTGTGGGAAACATGTGTGTGCTGCGTATGATTTACATTAATCTGCTGGTGCCGTTTTTCCCCAGCTATGAAGCGGTCATGCTCTGCTATCCCATAACATGGTTTGGAACCGTGCTGCTAGACTGCCTTTATACATGGAAAGGAAACTGGCTTCCCAGGGAGGAGTCTGCGGCCGGAGCAGAGATCAGGCAGCCATAAGAACCAGGAACAGAAATGAAAGAAACGTATGGAAAGAAGCCTGGACGGCGCGGCGGGCGCGTCAGAAGGAGGAGAAAATGAAGGACGGATTTATCCGTGTGGCGGCGGCTACGCCTGAGGTGAGCGTTGCCGATCCGGTGAAGAACCGGGAAAGAATTTGGGAAATGATATGCGAAGGGCAGAAGCAGGGGGCCAAAATCATGGTGTTCCCGGAGCTTTGCCTGACAGCTTACACCTGTGGGGATCTGTTTTTGCAGGATGCGCTGCTTGCGAGCGTGGAGCAGGAGCTTCTGACGCTTATTCAGGCCACACAGGGGATGGATATGCTGATCTTTGTGGGACTGCCCTGGATGAAGGGCGGGAAGCTCTATAATGTGGCGGCTGCGATTCATAACGGCACATTGTTGGGCTTCATTCCCAAAAGGAATATTCCCAATTATTCGGAGTTTTATGAAATGCGCCATTTTACGCCGGGAGAGCCTTATGTGGAAGAGGTGGAGGCATATGGCCGCAGGATTCCATTTGGCGGCAGCCTTTTGTTCCGCTGTAAAAATATTCCGGAGCTTATCGTGGGAGCAGAGATTTGTGAAGATTTGTGGGTGATGGACCCGCCTGGCGTTTCCCATGCCAAAGCGGGCGCTCTGGTGATCGTGAACTGTTCTGCCAGCGATGCTGCGACAGGGAAACAGGCCTATCGGAAGGGCCTTGTAAGCGGCCAGTCGGCCCGGCTTCTGTGCGCCTATGTCTACGCGAATGCCGGAGCGGGGGAATCAACGCAGGATCTGGTGTTTTCCGGTCACAACCTGATTGTGGAAAACGGTACGCTGCTCGCCGAGTCGAAACAGTTTGAGAGCGGTATTATTTACGGTGATATTGATCTGGAACGCCTCAGGAATGAGCGCCGCAGAATGACGACGTTTCAGCCGGCGGTATCTGCTGCAGAGGCGGCATATGTCTATGCAGAGTTTAACTTTAAACCGGAGGAGCTTTGTCTCAGGCGGACCGTTGAAGCCTCGCCCTTTGTTCCTTCATCCGACGGTGAGCGGGCGGCGCGCTGTGAGGAAATCCTGATGATTCAGGCGCTGGGACTCAGGAAACGCCTGGCCCATACCGGAAGCAGGCATGCGGTGGTGGGAATTTCCGGCGGTCTTGATTCGACGCTGGCGCTCTTAGTGACAGCAAGGGCTTTTGATCTGCTGGGACTTCCGCGTGAGAATATTCTGTCTGTTACTATGCCCTGCTTTGGAACAACAGACCGTACTTACCAGAATGCCTGCACGCTCACAAAGCGCCTGGGAGCTGCCTTAAAGGAGGTCAATATCCGCGAGGCCGTGGCTGTTCATTTCCGCGATGTGGGACAGGATATGGAATGTCATGACGTGACATATGAGAATGCACAGGCCAGGGAGCGGACACAGGTGTTAATGGATCTGGCAAATCAGAACGGAGGCCTTGTCATCGGCACAGGAGACATGTCAGAGCTTGCGCTGGGCTGGGCCACCTATAACGGCGACCATATGTCAATGTATGGCGTGAATGCTTCAGTGCCCAAGACGCTGGTGCGCCATCTGGTGCGCTATTGTGCTGACAGCAGTGAGGACGAAACGCTTCGCGAGGTGCTTCTGGACATCCTGGATACGCCGGTAAGTCCGGAACTTCTGCCTCCGTCCGAGGGGCAGATTTCACAGAAAACAGAGGACCTGGTGGGGCCGTATGAGCTGCATGACTTTTTCCTATACTATATTTTAAGATACGGCTACCGTCCATCAAAGATTTTCCGTCTGGCAAAGCTTGCCTTTGCAGGGGAATACGGGGAAGAGATCATTTATAAGTGGCTCAGTATCTTTTACCGCCGTTTCTTCTCCCAGCAGTTTAAACGTTCCTGCCTGCCAGACGGCCCCAAGGTTGGTTCTGTGGCAGTATCGCCCAGGGGCGATCTGCGGATGCCATCAGATGCTGTAAGGCGCGTGTGGATGGAGGAGCTGGAGACGGTCCGGCCGGAGGGATTTCATGATTAGCAGTACGCGCAGCGCCAGGGTAAAACGTGTTGCCGGGCTTTTACGATCTGCAAAAGCGCGCAGGGAGCAGGGATGTTTCATCGTTGAGGGAGTCAGAATCGTCTCTGAGCTGCCGGGAGATATGGCAGAAGAAATTTATGTTTCAGAGAGCTTTCTTACATCCCCGGAAAATGAGAGCTTTCTGCGGGCGCTTCCGTTTTACGAGCCGGCGGCTGATTTCGTATTTGCGGCAATGTCGGATACGAAATCACCGCAGGGCGTACTGGCTGTTGTCAGGCAGCCGTCGTACCGGCTGGAGGATCTCTTAAAGGCCGGCGGCCCTGCACACCTGATGCTTTTGGAGCATTTGCAGGATCCGGGGAATCTGGGGACGATTTTGCGCGCCGGCGAGGGCGCCGGTATCACAGGGCTTATTATGAGCCGTGATACGGTCGATATATATAATCCCAAGGTGATACGCTCGACGATGGGCTCTGTGTTCCGTGTTCCTTTCCTGTATGTGGAAAGCCTTGCGGATACGGTGTCAGAGCTGAAACGCCGGGGAGTGTGCCTGTATGCGGCACACCTTTTGGGGGTTCAGGAGTATGAAAAGGAGGATTATACGGCAGATTGCGGTTTCCTCATCGGAAACGAGGCCGGAGGGCTCAGTGAGGAACTCTCTGCCCTGGCGGACCGGCGGATCCGTATCCCGATGGCAGGAAACGTGGAGTCCTTAAATGCCGCTGTGGCAGCTTCCGTCCTCATGTTTGAGGCAGCGAGGCAGCGCAGGTGCGGCAGCAGGAAATGACAGTCTGAAAAGGGGTGAGGCTATGGATGTGATCGGATGGCTTATGGCCTTTGTGATTCTGATCGTGATTGAGGTTGCGACAACAGCACTTACGACCGTATGGTTTGCCGGAGGGGCTTTCGCAGCATTTTTTGCAGCTCTGGCAGGTGTGCCGGTGAAGCCGCAGCTTTTGATTTTTATCACGGTATCCTTTGTCCTGCTGATTTTTACACGGCCCTTTGTCCTCAAATATATTAAACGCGATAGGGTGAGGACAAATGTCGAGAGCCTGGTCGGCAGAAAGGCAAAGGTGACAGTGGAGATTAACAATGACCTGTCGGCCGGCGCGGCTGTCCTTGACGGCCAGGAGTGGACGGCCAGGTCATATGCGGATGAGGTGGTGATTCCGGCGGGGCATATGGTCGTTGTTACAGAGATACGCGGAGTCAAATTAATTGTAAAAGAAATGAAGGAGGGAAAATAATTATGGGTGCTGGCTTTGTTGGTTTTGTACTTTTTGCGCTGGTTATTCTTGTTCTGCTTGTATCCTGCATCAGGATTGTTCCCCAGGCGCAGGCGCTTGTTGTGGAGCGTCTCGGGGCTTATCTCGATACGTGGTCTGTGGGAATCCATTTTAAAATGCCGTTTATTGACCGGATTGCCAAGCGTGTGGTGTTAAAGGAACAGGTGGTGGATTTTGCGCCGCAGCCGGTGATTACCAAGGATAATGCCACGATGAAGATCGACACCGTTGTGTTTTTTCAGATCACGGATCCCAAGCTTTATGCTTACGGCGTGGAGAATCCCATTATGGCAATCGAAAACCTGACAGCTACCACGCTTCGAAATATTATCGGTGATCTGGAGCTTGACGAGACATTGACTTCGAGGGAGACGATCAACACCAAGATGCGGGCTGCTCTTGATGTGGCTACGGATCCGTGGGGGATCAAGGTAAACCGTGTGGAGCTGAAAAATATTATTACTCCGGCCAACATCCAGGCTGCAATGGAAAAGCAGATGAAGGCAGAGCGCGAGAGCCGTGAAGCGATCTTAAAGGCAGAGGGTGAAAAGAAGTCTACGATTCTGGTGGCGGAAGGAAAAAAGCAGTCGGCGATTCTGGACGCTGAGGCAGATAAGCAGGCTGCGATCTTAAGGGCCGAGGCAGATAAGCAGGCTGCCATTTTAAGGGCTGAGGCTGAGAAGGAGAGAAAGATCCGCGAGTCAGAGGGTGAGGCAGAGGCGATCTTAAAGGTTCAGCAGGCGACCTCCGAGGGCATCCGCATGCTCCGTGAGGCAGGAGCCGACGCGGCCGTGTTACAGCTTAAGAGCCTGGAGGCTTTCGCCAAGGCAGCTGACGGGAAAGCGACCAAGATTATTATTCCATCAGAGATCCAGTCGATTGCCGGACTGGCAGCAGGCATTGTTGAGGCCGCAGGGAAGGACGGAGGAAAACGTTAAGAGGAATGGGAGAATTTCAGATGATAGGAAATGAGGGAAGGCGGAAGGTTCGCAGCGAATCGGTGGCGTTAGATGTAATGCACGTTTTGATTGGAGTAACCGTCGTGGTCCTGGCAGTCATTTCGTTTATTGATCCGGAAGATAATCTGATTTTCTTTCCTGTTATCTTTTTTCTGGCCGCTATTTTGAATCTGGTGACAGGAAATTACAGGATGGGGCATAACAAAAGAAGCCGCAGGCAGAAATTGTCGGCGCTGTTGCAGATGCTGTTCGGTATTCTGCTCATGGCGCTTGCGATCATCAGCGCGGCCAGTATCTGGTGGAGGTAGAGCGATGAAAGGAGAGATCCTTAAGCTTTTAAAGGAAACAGGAGGATATCTGTCCGGGCAGGAGTTATGCGAGCGGTTCGGAGTCTCCCGTACTGCTGTCTGGAAGGTGATGAACCAGCTGAAAGACGAGGGCTACGAGATCGAAGCAGTGCGCAACAAAGGATATGTCCTGAGAAGCACGCCCGACGTGCTGTCGAAAGAAGAGCTTGAGAGTACCATTCATACGGATTGGGCCGGAGCGAATGTGTTTTTTTTCGAACGGACGGATTCTACGAATACCCGGATCAAGCGGCTTGCTGAATCCGGTGAACCTCACGGGACCCTGGCAGTGGCAGAGATCCAGGATGGAGGCAAAGGGAGGCGCGGCCGGAGCTGGGTGTCGCCTCCCGGAGTAGGAATCTGGATGAGCCTGCTTTTGCGGCCGCAGATCGATTCGGTTTCGGCTTCCATGCTGACGCTCGTAATGGCGCTTTCTGTAAGCCGCGGGATCAAAGAAACGACGGGAATTGACACACAGATTAAATGGCCGAACGATCTGGTGCTTAACAGGAAAAAGATCTGCGGGATCCTCACAGAGATGAGTACAGAGCTCATGGAGATTCAATACGTCGTCATTGGCAGCGGCATCAATGTATCACAGGAGGGCTTTCCTGAGGAGATTAAGGAGACAGCCACTTCTCTGCTGATAGAAACAGGGAAACAATATCGGAGAAGCAGCATAGTTGCGCAGGTGATGAAGGCCTTTGAGGAATATTATCAAAGCTTTTGTGAGACAGAGGATATGTCTGGTCTTAAGGAGGAATATAATAAAAGACTCGTGAATCTGGGGCGGGAGGTCCTTGTGCTTGCGCCTTCCGGAGAGTTTTCCGGTATCAGTGAGGGGATCAACGAGAAAGGCGCGTTGATCGTGAGGCTTGCCGACGGGACAAAAACAGAGGTGATTTCCGGAGAAGTGTCGGTGAGGGGCGTTTATGGATATGTGTAGGGAAATGACGGAAAGCCCGGGAAAACCAGAGATGCCGGGCGGTAAGCCGGGAGAGGGATATGGAGACTTTATGGAAGAATTGTCCGCTCCCATGCGTCTCCTTGCCTCGCGGGAAGCGCTTCTTTTATGGTATGAGGAAAATAAGCGCGACCTGCCCTGGCGGAGGGATCGGGATGCGTATCGAATCTGGATCTCGGAGATCATGCTTCAGCAGACCAGGGCGGCTGCGGTGATTCCCTATTATTTTCGCTTTATGGAACATTTTCCCTCAGTCCTTGCCCTGGCGTCAAAAGATGAGGAAGAGCTTTTAAAATGCTGGGAAGGCCTTGGCTATTACAGCAGAGCCAGAAATCTGAAAAAAACAGCGGTGATCCTCGCAGAGCGCTATGGCGGAAAGCTTCCGGCTTCATACCGGGAGCTTCTTGCGCTTCCGGGCATCGGCAGCTATACGGCGGGAGCGATTGCTTCCATTGCCTATGATATTCCTGCCCCGGCTGTGGACGGGAATGTGCTGCGCGTGTTGTCCCGGGTCACGGGCAGCAGGGAAGATATTTTGAAAGCGTCCACGAAAAAGAAAATGGAGGAACTGGCATCCGTGCTCCTTATAAAAGGGGAGGCCGGGACTGTAAATCAGGCGTTGATTGAAACAGGCGCTGTGGTCTGTATCCCCAATGGCCAGCCGATCTGTGCGGAATGCCCGTTTTTTTCTGTATGTGCGGCCCGCGAAAAGGGCCTTATTGGGCAGATTCCCGTGAAAGCGCCGAAAAAGAAAAGGAAAATTGAGGAAAAGACTGTATTATTATTACGATACAAGGACAAAATAGCCATTAGAAAGAGGAGCGGGGACGGACTGCTGGCTTCTTTGTACGAATTTGTAAGTCTGTCAGGGAAACTGACAAAAGAAGAGGCCGGGGAAGCGATAGGGACGGATGCGGCGGCTGTCGAAGCAGGGGAGGCAAAGCATATTTTTAGCCATGTCGAATGGCATATGTGCGGATATCTGATCGAGCTCTCCAGGCTTCCGGGGAGGCTGCCAGAGGACGTTTTTTTCGCCGAATGGGAGGAGTTGAAAGACAGATACCCGATTCCCAACGCTTTTTCGGCATACCGGAAATTTCTGGAAGAGCGCTTTGGGTGACGGTTACGTTTGGGAGGTTGAGTCTATGAAAGATATGATATTTATTTTAAATCCGCGCTCTGGTAAGGAGCAGATTAAGAATCAGCTTCTGGGAATTCTTGATCTTTACTGTACGGCCGGATATCTTCCGTCGGTCCATGTGACGCAGAGCGCAGAGGATGCAGAGCAGGTGGCTGCACAATATGGAGAAAAAACGGAGATCCTCGTGTGCAGCGGGGGTGACGGTACTCTGAATAATGTCATAACCGGAATTGCGGGCCTGTCAAAAAAGCCGAAGATTTGCTATATTCCGGCTGGCTCTACGAATGATTTCGCCAGAAGCCTCAAGATTCCTGCAGATATGAAGCAGGCAGCCGGAGCTGCGCTTTCCGGCAAGACTGCCAGACTGGATATCGGACGGTTTGGAGATGACCGTTATTTCGTCTATGTGGCTGCCTTTGGCGCGCTGACCGAGGTCTCGTACACGACTCCGCAGGATAAGAAAAATTTTCTGGGCCACCCTGCATATTTGCTGGAATCTGTGAAGCATTTATCTTCGCTGAAGGCCCACACGCTCAGGGCAGTGTGGGAGAATGGGGAGATAAGCGGAGACTTTATTTTCGGCATGGTGACGAATACGACCAGCGTGGGAGGGTTTAAGGGACTTGTCTCGCAGGAGGTGTCATTTGATGACGGATTATTTGAAGTGCTTCTCATCCGTATGCCCAAGACAGCGGCAGAGCTGTCGAATATTGTCTCCTATATGTTTCTGAAGGAAGAAGAGAATGAATATGTGTTCCGTTTTAAGGCTTCAAGGATTGAATTTTGGAGTGAGGTGATGATACCCTGGGTACTGGACGGGGAGTTTGGCGGAGTGCAGGAGCATGTAGTGATTGAGAATCTGAGACAGGAAGCCGAGTTTTTTGTGGGGGAGTAGTTCCGCTTTTTGGCTTGCGGATACGTAATAAATATGTTGAAAATTGTAAATGGATGGTATATAATGAAGCAATATCGAGCGTTTTACTCAGTCGTTACCTGAAAGGACGTTATTGTGGAGAAAGAAGTATTTTTGGGAAAACTTAAAAAGCTTGTCGAGCTTGCGAAGTCAAAGCAGAATGCGCTTGACGTGACAGAGATCAATGATTTTTTTGCCGGTGATAATCTGGGGCCGGAGCAGATGGATGAGATTTATAATTACCTGGAGCACAGTAATATTGATGTGATTCCGATTATTGATGAATCTCTGTTGGCAGAGGATGATCCTTTGCTTATGGATGACCTGGACGGCGATTTCCTGGATGATAAGGCCGAGGAGGACATTGATCTGGATGCCATTGACCTTTTAGAGGGCATCGGTACGGAGGATCCGGTGCGGATGTATCTGAAGGAGATCGGCACAGTGCCGCTTCTTTCTGCCGACGAGGAGCTTAGGCTTGCGAAGAGGAAGGCAGAAGGGGATGAATCGGCGAAAGAACGTCTGATTGAGGCGAACCTGCGTCTGGTAGTCAGCATTGCGAAACGCTACACAGGACGCGGCATGAGCTTTCTGGATCTGGTTCAGGAGGGCAACCTGGGCTTAATTAAAGGCGTGGAAAAATTCGATTATACAAAAGGATATAAGCTGAGTACATATGCTACCTGGTGGATTCGGCAGTCAGTAACAAGGGCGCTGGCAGATCAGGCAAGGACGATCCGCGTTCCGGTGCATATGGTGGAGACGATCAACAAGATGTCGAAGATGCAGAGGAAGCTGACGCTGGAGCTGGGATATGAACCCTCTGTGGCGGAGCTTGCAGAGGCTCTTGAGATGTCTGAGGATAAGGTCATGGAGATCATGCAGATTGCACGTGAGCCTGCTTCCTTAGAGACTCCGATCGGCGAGGAGGACGACTCTAATCTCGGCGATTTTGTCGCTGACAGTAATGCGCTCACTCCGGAAGGAAATGTGGAGTCGGTTATGCTCAGGGAGCATATTGACGCCCTGCTCGGTGATCTGAAGGAGAGAGAGCGTCAGGTCATTGTCCTGCGGTTTGGTCTGGAGGACGGGCATCCGCGCACCCTGGAGGAGGTCGGCAAAGAGTTTAATGTGACCAGGGAGCGAATCCGTCAGATCGAAGCCAAGGCGCTTCGCAAGCTCCGCAATCCGGTGCGCAGCAAACGAATCCGCGATTTTCTGTGATAGATGGTGAATGCCGCCGCTTTTGGGCAGAGTCAGAGAAGTGGAAGAATCTGCCGCTCTGCCCGGGAGGGAAGCTGCAAAGAAAGGGGGCCGTTGCAAAACTGCCGCTGGATACTAAGATATGGTTTTGGAGTTCATGGACATCAGCCATATATTGTAGATCAGCTGTATTTTTGCAACAGTCCCTTTCTGCATTTTCAGCAGAGCATCTGTATGTGACAGAAAACGCGCCGTGAGGCGGATAACGCATGGCCCGGAATGTGGAAGGAAACGTGAATGAATAAAAGAAATTACCAGAAGGAACTTGAGAAGCATCTTGCAGAACTTGAAAGACAGGTCCCAAAGCCGTCGCTTCTGCTTCACAGCTGCTGTGCGCCATGCAGCAGTTATGTGCTGGAATATCTGCGGCAGTATTTTTTTATTACTGTATTCTATTACAATCCTAATATTTATCCGCCAGAAGAATACAGGGAGCGGAAAAAGGAACAGGAACGGCTGATTCAGGAGATGAATGCGTCTGCGCCGGAGGCCGGACAGATCCGCTTTGCAGCGGGAGAGTATTGTCCGGAATCGTTCTTTCTGGCAGCCAGGGGATTAGAAAAGGAGCCGGAGGGAGGCAGGCGCTGCACAGAATGCTTTCGGCTGCGGCTCTTGGAAACAGCCCAAAAGGCGCGTGAGGGCGGTTTCGACTATTTTACAACCACACTGACAATCAGCCCTCTGAAAGATGCGGAACGTCTGAACCAGCTGGGAGAGATGGCAGCGGCTACATTTGGCGTGCCTTTCCTCAACTCGGATTTTAAGAAAAAGAACGGCTATCGGAGATCTCTGGAGCTTTCAAAAGAGTACGGGCTGTACCGGCAAAACTACTGCGGCTGCATTTTTTCCCGCAGGGAGGAACTGTCAATCTCATCCGTCCTGCCTTGACAGCGGGACGAATCTGGTATAGACTAGAGCTTGGAAGGGAGTGTAGCATAAATGAAATCTGAAAAAGTCCAGGTTGTAAATCCGTCCGGACTTCACCTGCGTCCGGCAGGGATGCTCTGTCAGACGGCAATGAAATTTAAATCCCGTGTGGCGATCCTGTTTGAAGATAAGGAAATCAATGCCAAAAGCGTACTCAGTGTGATGGCGTCCGGAGTCAAATGCGGGGCGGAGATCGAGGTACAGTGTGACGGTGATGACGAGGAAGAAGCGCTGGCAGCAGTCTGTACGCTGATTCGGGAAGGCTTAAAGGAGTAGAACGTTCCGAAAACTACATAAGGGCATAAGAATCATGCTTTCTGCCCCTGATAGGATAACAATTTAATTGCGGAGGGATAAGAAATGAGTGCATCAGAAAATTGCAGTCATGACTGCGGCTCCTGTACAGCCAACTGCGACAGCAGAAAAGTAGATAAATCATCGTTTGGAGTAGCTTTAAGCCAGGGAAGCTCGGTAAAGAAGGTCATCGGAGTGGTGAGCGGTAAGGGAGGCGTAGGCAAATCCCTGGTGACGTCCCTGATGGCATGCCGTCTGCGCGCCAAGAACTATCGGGTGGGGATTCTTGACGCCGATATCACAGGGCCGTCGATTCCCAGAGCGTTTGGTATCCATGAGCCGGTTGCCGTGACCCCGGATGGAACACTGCTCTTACCGGCTGTGACAGCCACCGGCATTGAGGTTATGTCCTCCAATATGGTGCTTGAACATGAAACGGATCCTGTGATCTGGAGAGGTCCTGTGATTGCGGGGGCGGTCAAGCAGTTCTGGGGTGAGACATTATGGCGGGATATCGACTATATGATGGTGGATATGCCTCCGGGAACCGGCGATGTACCGCTGACGGTATTTCAGTCGCTTCCTGTGAACGGAATTATCGTTGTTACCTCGCCGCAGGAGCTTGTTTCCATGATTGTGGCCAAGGCGGTCAACATGGCAAAGAAAATGGATATCCCGATTTTGGGGTTGGTAGAAAATATGAGCTATCTGGAATGTCCGGACTGCGGCCGCCGTCTCTCGCTTTTTGGAACAAGTCATATCGAGGAAACGGCTGAGGAATACGGGATTCCCGTGCTGGCTCAGATTCCGATCCGCCCGGAGATTGCGGGCGCGGTAGATGAAGGAACCGTGGAATATGCGGCCGCCGATTTCCTGGATGCGGCTGTGGAAGCAGTAGAACGTCTGTAAAGCTGTAATATGCAGTCTGCAGACGCAGAGGAGCCGGACCGATTACTCGGCCAGCTCCTCCCATTTTTCATAGAGCTCTGTCAGTTTTTCCTGCAGAGCTTCTTTTTCGTGATTCAATTCGACCAGCCGTTCCACGTTGGTAAAAACATTTTCCTGACAAAGAAGATCGTCAATCTCCTTATCTCTTGCCTCGAGGCTGTGGATCTCCTCTTCCACACGTTTGAGATCATTCTGACGTTTCCTGAGTCTGGCCTGTTCCTCCTTCTGAGCCTTCCAGTCAGGCTTTGACGAGGCAGATGCGGGGGAAGCGGCAACGGCCCAAGGCATGGTCCTAGACTCGCCTGCTGCAACGGCAGAGGAGCCTTCGTTATGAGAGGGATATCTGCTGTCATCAGGGAAGGATTCACTTTCAGAAGTGGAAGCTAATGCGCCTGTCCCAAAGGCAGCAGACATCATATCGTCATGTTTTTCCAAATAATAATCATAATTTCCAATATAGTTCAGCAGCTTCCGGCCAGTGAGATCCAGGATTCTGGTAGCAGTCTTATTGATAAAATAACGGTCATGCGATACATAGAGAATCGTGCCGCCATAGTGGCTTAAGGCGTTTTCCAGAATCTCTTTGGACGTAATATCCAGATGGTTGGTTGGTTCGTCAAGAATCAGAAAATTCGCCTCTGACAGCATGAGCCTGGCCAGGGAAACGCGCCCGCGTTCGCCGCCGCTTAAATCGCCGATACGCTTAAATACATCATCGCCGGTAAAGAGAAAGGCAGCCAGCGTACTGCGGATCTGCGTATTTGTCATTCCGGGATAGGCATCGGAAATCTCCTCAAAGAGCGTTTTTTCCATGTGCAGGACCTGATGATCCTGGTCATAATAGCCGATATGGACACGGGAACCGAGAATCAGCTCTCCGGTGTCGGGCTCTACGAGCCCATTGATGATTTTTAAGATCGTGGTCTTCCCGGTGCCGTTGTCGCCGATGATGGCCACCCGTTCGCCGCGCCTGACCTCAAAATCCAATCCGGAGAACAGGTGAAGCGCACCAAAGGACTTGCCCAGATTTTTTACCGTGAGGACGTCATTTCCGCTGAGAATATTTGGCTCCAGGCGGATATTCATGGCATCGTCCACTTCTGTGGGCTTTTCCAGGCGGTCAATTTTCTCCAGCATTTTTTCACGGCTTTCAGCACGTTTAATGGACTTTTCGCGGTTAAAGGAGCGGAGCTTCTCGATGACCTCCTCCTGATGTTTGATCTCCTGCTGCTGATTTAAATAAGCTTTCATCTGGACAGCGCGCCTGGCGGCGCGTTTTTCACTGTAGGCTGTGTAGTTTCCCTGGTAGACAGAGGCATTGCCGCGGTCGAGTTCAATGACCTTTGTCACAATCCGGTCAAGGAAATAGCGGTCGTGGGCCACGATGACTACACTTCCCCGGTAATTGGAAAGGTAAGTTTCCAGCCAGGTGATGGAAGCCATGTCCAGATGGTTGGTCGGCTCGTCCAGAAGAATGATGTCCGGACTGGTAAGGAGCAGCTTGCCTAAGGAGATCCGTGTCTTTTGGCCGCCGGAGAGTGTGGAGATCGGTTTGGAAAACTCGTCCTCGCCAAAGCCCAGCCCTTTTAGGACGCCGGTAATCTCACTTTTCCAGGCATAGCCGTTGATGAGATCAAATTCATGGCTTAAACGGCTGTAGACAGCCATCATATCTTCAAGCTCCTGCCCCGATGCATGTTTCATGGACTGCTCCAGAACGCGCAGCCGTTCTTCCATCTCAATGACCGGGCGCTTGGCCTCCAGCATCTCATCATAGATGCTTCGATGGCTCGAAAGCTCCTGATTCTGCGCCAGATATCCGAATGTCTTTCCCTTGGAAAGCACTGCTTCCCCGGAATCAGCGGCCAGCTCGCCGACGATGATCTTAAGTAACGTGGATTTTCCGGCGCCGTTGATGCCGACAATGGCCGCCTTTTCGTGCTCTTCTATATGGAAGGAAGCGTTTTTAAGGATCTCGTCGCTTCCAAACGCTTTACAGATACGATTGCAGGATAATATCATATATGCCTCCTGTCTGTAACGAAAACAGATATCCGACAGCGCCTGTCCGCCGGATATCCAGAGATTTTTGTGTCAGATAGTAGTATAGTATAAGTCAGCCCGATTTTCAAGCATTTCGTGACAGACGGGATCCCGTGCCCGCTCTGTCCTCCTGCGAAACCAGTTACTGCTTTGGCGCCTTTCTTACAGCCGGTAAAAATCCTTGACAAGGATTTGACAAATTACGGGGTTATGGTATAATGTCAATAGACATGATACCAGCGCATGCGGTTTCTGCGCTTGCCGCAGAATGCCGTGTGCTTTTACACAGCAGTTGCAGTTACAGAAAGGTGATGCGTAAAAATGACAGTTGAAAGGCAGATTTCCAAAGCGGTGATATCCAGGCTGCCGCGTTATTACAGGTATCTTGGTGAACTGATGGAGGAAGGGATCGAGCGCATCTCCTCCAATGAATTAAGTGCCAGAATGAAAGTAACTGCGTCTCAGATTCGTCAGGATCTCAACAATTTCGGCGGTTTCGGGCAGCAGGGCTATGGATACAATGTAAAATATCTGTATACGGAGATCGCGAGGATTCTGGGTATTGACCGCCAGCATAATCTGATTATCATCGGCGCGGGAAACCTCGGACAGGCAATCGCCAATTATACCAACTTTGAAAAACGAGGGTTCATGATCAAAGGAATGTTCGATATCAATCCCAGACTCATCGGACTCGTTGTACGCGGCGTGGAAATTAAAGGGATTGACGATCTGGAACAGTTTATCATTGACAACGAAGTACAGATTGCAGCGCTTACCATTCCCAAGGCCAAGGCTCCGGAGATCGCAAACCGCCTTGTCCGGGCCGGAATTAAGGCAATCTGGAACTTTGCCCATACAGACTTGAATGTGCCGGAAGATGTTGTCGTGGAAAATGTCCATTTGTCGGAGAGTCTGATGCGTCTTTCTTACCGGGTGTGCCGGATGCAGGATGAACGGGAGACAGGATTAAAATGTTGACGGGGATAGGCTGTGATTTAATAGAGATAAAGCGGATAGAACATGCCTGTAAAAAAGAGGCCTTTTTATCGCGCGTATATACGGAGGAAGAGCGCCGGCAGGCAGGGGGGAGGCCCTCTGTACTGGCCGGCACTTTTGCCGTAAAGGAAGCAGTGGCAAAGGTATTCGGCACAGGATTCCGCGAATTTTCACCGCACGATGTTGAGGTACTCCGGGATCAGCTCGGTAAGCCTTTTGTACACCTGCATGGACGTGCAGAGAGTCTGGCAAAGGAGCGCGGGATCTGCCGCATTGAGGTGTCTATTTCCGACACGAAAGAATACGCGATGGCAGTAGCGGCAGGAGAGGGGGAAACGGTATGAGGCGGCTGGTGCGTGCAAAGGAAATGAAGGAGATCGACAGACGGACGATCGAATACTATAAGATACCGTCGATGGTGCTTATGGAGCGCGCGGCTCTGGCAGTGGCGACGGAGGCGAGACGCATTCTGGAAGAAAACGGGCTGCCGGCAGGGCATGGCGGCATGCGCCGGACAGAAAGACGGGCCAGAGCCGCAGAGCCGGCGCTCGTGTGGGCTGTCTGCGGCCCGGGAAATAACGGCGCAGACGGGATTGCAGCAGCGAGAATCCTGTATCTGTGGGGATATAGGACTGTAGTTGTTACTGCCGGAGAACACGGCTCCCTGGGGCATATCAGCGAAGAATTCCAGGCTCAGCTTGAGATCGCACAGAGGCTCGGAATCTCCGTCTGTGATGCAGGAGCCTTTATGGGGGCAGAGGCGGCAGCCCGGACAGAGCCCTGCAGTCTGGTAATTGATGCGGTATTCGGCATTGGACTGTCGCGGGAGGTAAACGGGGCATATAAGACCTTAATTGACCTGATCTGCGCGCAGCGGCAGGCTTTCGTAGTCTCTGTGGATATTCCCTCCGGAATCAGCTCGGACACAGGAAAGAGTATGGGCTGCCATGTCCGGGCCGACAGTACGGTGACCTTTGGGGAAATGAAGCTGGGCCAGGCACTGTTTCCGGGCCGTACCGCCTGCGGTAAGCTTCTGGTGGCGGATATCGGGTTTGCGCCAAAGGCAGAGAATCCTTTGCTGGCGGATATCGGCGCCGGCGCTGCCTTCAAAGCGGACAGGATATCTTTTGGGTGCGTCATGTCCTGTGAGCCTTCGGACCTTTTAGCCGTGCCTGCAAGGCGGGCAGATGCCAACAAAGGCAGCTTTAAGAAAGTACTGGTGATTGCAGGCGCAGTCAATATGGCAGGCGCCGCATATTTCAGCGCCCTGGCGGCTTATCGCTGCGGGGCCGGAATGGTGAAAATATTCACAGCGGAGGAAAACAGGGTCATTTTGCAGAGCCGGCTTCCGCAGGCCATCCTGTCTGTATTTGACAGGAAAGAGGCAGAGGAGCGCCCGGAGGAGTTTCGGAAGCGTTTGAGGCAGGAGATGGACTGGGCCGGAGTGATCGTCATAGGCCCCGGCCTGGGAAAAGACGATGAGGCAAAAATTATGGTGGAATCCGTACTCCGGGAATCGTCTGTCCCTGTCGTTATGGATGCGGACGCGATCAATCTGGCGGCCCTGCATCCGCAGTTTAAGGTGTTGTTTTCCGAACGCCTGACGATAACGCCGCATGTGCTTGAAATGGCCCGGCTGACGGGAACGGATGTGTCCGAAATCAAGGACAGCCCCATAGAAGCAGCCAGTGCTTTTTCGGCAGAGACAGGCGCAGTCTGTGTCCTCAAGGATGCGGCGACGGTGACAACCGCAGGTGATGGAAGCGTATTCGTTAATCGGAGCGGTTCCCCGGCTCTGGCAAAGGGCGGCTCGGGGGATGTGCTGTCCGGAGTGATTGCCGGCCTGCTTTCGATCGGTATGGATATGCGCAGCGCGGCAGTGCTTGGCGTCTATATTCACGGACTGGCAGGGGAGCGCGCGGCAAAAGAGTGCGGTGCTCATTCGGTTCTTTGTGAGGATATTCTGAATCATATCGGGGAGGTTCTACATGTATCAGTGTGAAAGGGCATATGCAAAAATTTATCTGGGCAGGATCGAAGATAATATGGAGGCCATACAGAAACGCCTGTCTCCCGGAACCCAGATGATCGGGGTGGTGAAAGCGGATGGCTACGGACACGGGGCAGTAGCGGTCGCCAAGATCATTGACCGGTTTGTCGTCGGTTACGGGGTGGCGACGATGGATGAGGCGCTCCAGCTGAGACGGCACGGAATCAAAAAGGCAGTTCTCGTTCTGGGGCCTGTTGCAAGAACGAGGTACGGGGAACTGTTTCACTATCATATCAGGCCGTGTGTGTTCCGCTATGAGGAGGCAAAAGAGCTGTCGGCCTTTGCCGCCCTGTACAAGGAAGAGGTACGCATCCATATTGCCGTTGATACAGGGATGAGCCGCATTGGCCTGACGCCGGACCGGGAATCGGCAGAAATGGTGAGAAAGATTGCCGCTCTGCCAGGCGTAGGAATCGAGGGCATGTTCACACATTTTGCCAGGGCGGATGAGACGGATAAGACCTCAGCCAGGGAACAGTTGAAACGCTTTGACGAATTTGCGGCGATGGTTAAGGAGCTTGGGGTCACGATTCCGCTCTGCCACTGTGCCAACAGCGCCGGAATCACAGATTTGCCGGATTCGCATCTGGACGCCGTGCGCGCCGGAATCATGATCTATGGCCTCTACCCCTCCGATGAAGTGGATCGGGCAGCAGTGCCGATTGAACCGGCAATGGAATGGAAAAGCACGGTTACATATATAAAGGGGATTGCTCCCGGCACCCCGGTAAGCTATGGAGGTACGTTTGTTGCGGATCAGCCAATGCGCATCGCCACGGTGGCGGTCGGTTATGCGGACGGCTATCCGAGAAGCCTGTCCGGCAGCGGCTCTGTCCTTATCTGCGGCAGGCGCGCGCGCATTCTCGGGCGGATCTGCATGGATCAGATGATGGTGGATGTAACGGACATCCCGGAGGCTTCGGAGGGGAGCGAGGTAACGCTTATCGGGAGCGACGGCGGAGAAGAGATCACGATGGAAGAGGTGGCAAGGCTTAGCGGCCGTTTCCACTATGAGATTCCCTGCCTGATTTCCAAACGCGTCCCCCGTGTGTATGTATACAGAGGGCGTGAAATGGGACTCCTGACGCACCACGACGGCTGTTACGAGGAGGACTGAGGTTTACTGGCGGTCGCTATAAACAGACCCGAAGCCGCCGAAACGCGTTTTCCAGGTGCATTCCTCAGATTTTCTGCATAAGGTAATCATATAATGTCAATACTATCGGTACAGGGAAGCCTGAAAACGATTGCGGAGAGTGAGAATGTGATTATCAGACGCGGAGATATTTATTATGCGGATCTGCGGCCGGTCGTAGGCTCGGAACAGGGCGGCGTGCGGCCGGTACTTGTCATACAGAATGATATTGGAAACAAACACAGCCCTACAGTGATCTGTGCCGCCATTACCTCGAAAATGAACAAGGCGAAGCTGCCGACCCATGTCGAGCTGAATGCAAGGCAGTGCGATATGGTGAAGGATTCTGTGATTCTCTTAGAGCAGCTTCGGACGATCGACAAGCAGAGGCTGAGAGAAAAAATATGCCATATTGACGGAGAGCTGCAGAAGCGGGTGGACCATGCGCTGAAGATCAGTCTGGAGCTGGATACATAAGGCGCTGTAGGAAGGACTGCGGCAGATCTGCGGTTAGATGTTGACGAATCAGGACAACAATGCTATATTACTATAGAAACCTGCCGCTAAAAGTGCGGCATCCGTTCCGGTATGCCCGATGTGCCGGGGAAACTGTTGTTCGTGTGGTATGTTTCCCTGTGGCTGACAGAGTTTATCAGGGAGATTCCGGTTTCGTAAATACACAAGAAATATAAGGAGTGAACTGTTTTTTCATGGACGATGGTAATTCGTGGATAGGATTTTTACTGATGGCAGGAGCACTTGTGCTGTTCTCTGTGCTGTATGGCTTTGGTGCGGCAGTGCAGGCGTTAAATACGAGTGCGCTGGAGGACAATCGCGACGAGGGCGATAAGAAGGCAGAAAAGCTTCTGCAGATTCAGGAGAATCCGTATCTGTTTATTCGTACCAATCAACTGGTGACGAGTCTTTTAACCCTGGCCTTGGGTGCATTTTCGATGGCCTGGGTGGTGAGACAGTGTAAGGGCCTGTTTGCCCGCGTGCCAAGCCTGCCGCCTGCCCTGACTGTGACAGCGGCCTATGTGCTGGCACTCATTTTAATGGCATTTTTCCTGACATGTATCGGTATCGTGATCCCAAAACGTATGGCGGGCAAGAGCCCGGCCCGTTTCTGCTACCGTACCCTGCCTCTGGTGCTGGTCCTGATGAAATTCCTCTTTCCCATCACCTGGGTGGTTGATGGGGTATCCTATGGGATTTTGAAGCTTATGGGCATTGATATTCATGCCAGGGATGATAAGGTCACAGAAGAAGACATCATGTATATGGTAAATGAAGGCCATGACCAGGGCGTTCTCGAGGCCAGCGAGGCGGAGATGATTACCAACATTTTCGAATTTGATGACAAAGTGGCCTCGGATATCATGACGCACCGGAAGAGTGTTGTGGCGCTCGACGGAGAGATGCCCTTTCGTGAAGCAGTTGATTTTATCCTCAACGAATCAAACAATTCCCGGTTTCCTGTCTATGAAGAGGATATTGACAATATGATCGGTATCTTAAATCTCAGGGATGTGTTCTCCTTTGCCGAGGCGCAGCATATGCCGGACAAGCCGCTGAAGCAGATGGAGGGGCTGCTGCGCGAGGCATATTTTATTCCGGAGAAGAAGAATATCAACGCCCTGTTCCAGGAGATGCAGTCCGGGAAGATACATATGGCGATCGTGATAGATGAGTATGGTCAGACAGCCGGTATCGTTACGATGGAGGATATTCTGGAAGAGATCGTCGGCAATATTATGGATGAATATGACGAGGAAGAGCCGGATATCGTAGTCAGGGAGAACGGAAGCTTCCAGCTGTCCGGCATGACATCCCTGGAGGATGTGGAGGACGCCCTCGGGATGGAATTTGAGGAGGACGACAGGAATAATTTTGATACCCTGAACGGATTTCTGATATCCCGTCTCGGCCATCTGCCCGAAGAGGATGAGAAGGCCCATGTGGAGGCAGGCGGATACCGGTTCAGCATCGTAAAGGCAGAGAATAAAGTGATAGGAACCGTGATGGCGACAAAGACAGAACCACGTCCGGAACCAGCCGAGAGTGAGTAGCGGCGCCGGACGTGTACGGAGGGATGCGGGGAATGTTCCTGTGTCCCTTTTTGCATGGAAAATTGTGAACTGGCATATGCATGCGCGGACAGAGGGAGTCCCATGACAGCGCATGATATCATGCCTGAATGCCGGTACTTTATGAATTGCGCATTGATACAGGCAGAGAGGATAAAGATAAAAATGAAGGATTATATTGTAAATGTGAGCGGGGATTCGAGCCGGGCGGCATGCCTCATCAAAGGCACGAAAAATGTGCTGTACGACGCCGGTATGGCCTACAGCGCAGGCCGGATGATTGAGAAACTTCACTATGAACTTGACGGTGCACCGCTTGATGCAGTGATCCTGTCGCATTCGCATTATGACCATGTGTCGGGGATTCCTTTTTTGCGGAAGGAGTGGCCGGATCTTCGTGTGTACGCAGGCAGTTATGCGGCCGGTGTGCTTGAAAAGCCCACAGTGCGTGACGTAATACGCGGCCTGAATGAAAATGCGGCCAGGATCGGCGGGCTGCCTCTGCCGGAATACGACGATAATGCCCTTTTTGTGGATCAGGTTGTGAAAGATTACGATATGTTAACCATCGGGAACCATGAAATCAGGGTCTTTGAAACACCGGGGCATACGAAATGCTCGCTCTCATATCTGGTGGATGATGACATTTTATTTGCCAGTGAGACGATTGGCGTATTCAAGGGGGACTGGTATATGCCGTGCTATATGGTCGGGTATCAGATGGCGCTGGATTCACTCGAAAAGCTCCGTCAGGTTCCTTTCAGGCGGCTTTATGTGCCGCATATCGGGCTTCATGAAGGCAGGCCGCTCCCGGAGACATGGGAATGGCTCAGAGAGTGCATGGTGAGGACGCGGGAGGAAATCGAGACGATAATAAAAACATACAATACCGGAGAGGAGCGTATCCGGGCCATGTTAAAATGTTACCATGACGGCATTGTCTCTGAGGAGGAGCAGCCGGGCGAGGCGTTTTGCCTCAATGCGGCAGCTACATTGAGACTGGTGGAAAAAGAATGCAGGGAGGCAAAGGCATGAATCTGATAGCAGCAGTGGACAAAAACTGGGCGATTGGTAAAGGAGGCAGGCTGCTCGTCAGCATTCCGGAGGATCAGAAGCTGTTTCAGCAGGAGACGATGGGAAAAATCGTAGTGATGGGCAGAAAAACTCTGGAGAGCCTTCCCGGCGGCAAACCGCTTTACGGACGGAAAAATGTGGTGCTTTCGCAGAACCCCGCGTTCCAGAAAAAGGGGGCAGAAGTTTTCCATGAAATTGACAGCGTACTCTCTTACCTGAAACAGTTTCCTTCAGAGGACATTTTCGTGATCGGCGGGGGTGCCATTTACCGGCTGTTTCTGCCATACTGCGATACCGCGCACATTACCCGCATTGATTATGCGTATGAGGCAGACACCTTTTTTCCGAATCTGGATGAGGAGCCGCAATGGCGGGTCACGGCAGACAGCGGGGAGCACACGTATTTTAACATCTGCTACGAGTTTGTACGTTATGAAAAACGGAAACAGGCCTGCGCATGTTCCGCTCTGATGGAATGAAAACATGATTGCAGCGGAAATTGTTGCAAAACCGGGTCGAATCCGGTTGCCTTTGCGGCCAGAAAATGATACACTTAAGATACAGGAAAATCATCCTGAACATAAATGGGAGGTTATAGGAAATGTATCCGATTTTAGAGGCAAGAATTCTGGCGGATAAGATCTATCTTATGGTAGTAAAAGCGCCGCGAATCGCGAAAAACTGCCAGCCAGGTGAATTTGTAATCGTGAAGCTTGATGAAAAGGGCGAGAGGATTCCGCTCACAATCTGCGATTACGACAGAGAACAGGGAAACATTACCATCGTGTTCCAGACAGTCGGCGCATCTACGGAGCGCATGGCAGGTCTGAAGACAGGGGATTCCTTCTGTGATGTGGTAGGCCCTCTGGGAAATCCGTCCGATTTCGTCAAAGAGGATTTGGAGGTACTGAAGAATAAGAAATACCTGTTTGTGGCAGGCGGCGTCGGCACGGCCCCCGTTTATCCTCAGGTAAAATGGTTAAAAGAGCACGGCATCGAGGCAGATGTCATCATGGGCTCCAAGACAAAGGATCTTCTGATTCTTGAGGAGGAGATGAAAGCTGTATCCGGGACGCTCTATGTGACTACAGATGATGGTTCCTATGAGAGAAAGGGTATGGTAACAGAGGTTATCAAGGACCTGGTTCAGAATCAGGGGAAAAAGTACGATGTCTGCGTTGCAATCGGCCCGATGATTATGATGAAGTTTGTCTGTCTGCTGACAAAGGAGCTCGGGCTGCCGACGATCGTGAGCTTAAACCCGATCATGGTAGACGGAACGGGAATGTGCGGCGCATGCCGTGTTACAGTCGGCGACAAGGTTAAATTTGCCTGCGTGGACGGCCCGGAATTCGACGGACATGCCGTCAACTTCGACGAGGCAATGAAACGTCAGCAGATGTACCGTACGGAGGAAGGCCGCGCGCTTCTTAAGCTCCGCGAGGGAGATACCCATCACGGCGGCTGCGGACAGTGCAGCGATAACTAGAGATCATTGCAGCGGCCAGGACCGGTTCGCGGGTGTGTTTGCTGCACCGCATCCGGAAGAGCTGCAGGTGATTCCTATGCGCCGGAGGCGCATGAAGAGTGATTGACAACGTCTTAAAATGGAGGATAAATCATGGACGCAATGAAGAAGGTGCCTGTCAGAGAACAGGAGCCCAAGGTCAGGGCAGCCAATTTTCAGGAGGTCTGTTACGGATATAATGAGGAAGAGGCAGTCGCCGAGGCGGCGCGCTGCTTAAACTGTAAGAATGCGAAATGTACAGGGGGATGCCCGGTAAGCATCGACATTCCTGCATTTGTTCAGGAAGTAAAGGGGCACAACTTTGAGGAAGCGGCAAAGATCATTGCCAAATCTTCTGCCCTGCCTGCTGTCTGCGGCCGTGTATGCCCGCAGGAGAGCCAGTGTGAAGGCCAGTGTATCCGCGGAATCAAGGGCGAGCCGGTATCCATCGGTAAGCTTGAGCGTTTTGTTGCCGACTGGGCGAGAGAGAACGGCTTTGTTCCTGAAGTAACGGCAGACAAGAACGGTAAGAAGGTAGCTGTGATCGGTTCCGGCCCTGCAGGCCTGACCTGCGCCGGTGATCTGGCAAAGCTTGGCTATGAGGTCACAATCTTTGAGGCCCTTCACGAGCCGGGCGGAGTTCTTACATACGGGATCCCGGAGTTCCGTCTGCCGAAACAGGGCGTGGTACAGCCGGAGATTGACAATGTGAGAAAGCTTGGCGTAAAGATCGAGACGAATGTAGTCATCGGCAAGGCCGTTACCATCGACGAGCTGATGGACGACGAGGGCTACCAGGCAGTATTTATCGGTTCCGGAGCCGGACTTCCCAAGTTCATGGGAATCCCGGGAGAGAACGCCAACGGTGTATTTTCTGCCAATGAATATCTGACAAGAAGCAACCTCATGAAGGCTTTCCGCGATGATTATGATACGCCGATCGTTGCCGGTAAGAAGGTCGCGGTCGTCGGCGGCGGAAACGTGGCGATGGATGCTGCCAGGACGGCGCTCCGCCTTGGTGCAGAAGTACATATTGTGTACCGCAGAAGCGAGAAGGAGCTTCCGGCGAGAGCCGAGGAAGTTCACCACGCAAAGGAAGAGGGGATTATCTTTAATCTTCTCACGAATCCGGTAGAGATCAACACGGACGACAAGGGCTGGGTAAGCGGTCTGACCGTAAGAAAGATGGAGCTGGGTGAGCCGGATGCATCCGGAAGAAGGCGTCCGGTAGAGATCGAGGGTTCCGACTTTACGATCGAGGCCGACACGGTAATTATGGCTTTGGGTACGTCTCCGAACCCGCTCATTTCCTCTACGACAGAGGGGCTTGAGACGAACCGCCATCAGTGTATCGTAGCAGACGAGGCTAACGGAAAGACATCCAGAGAGGGTGTATTCGCCGGCGGCGATGCTGTTACGGGTGCTGCTACGGTTATCCTTGCAATGGAAGCTGGAAGAGCCGGAGCAAGAGGAATTCACGAGTACCTGAGTGCGAAATAGGGAAATGTGAGGATACGGAAAAGAGCTGCTCCGGGGATACTGTTCCCGCAGCGGCTCTTTCCGTTGCCTGTAGAATGTTAAAACGGGAGAGAACATGAAACAGAATATCGACTTATTGCGGGAGCCTATCCTTCCGGCTCTGACAAAGCTGGCACTCCCGATTATGGCCACATCTCTGGTGCAGATGGCCTATAATCTGACGGATATGGCCTGGATTGGACGCGTGGGCGCCAACGCGGTATCGGCGGTCGGATCCGCCGGCATGTACGTGTGGTTTTCCCAGGGGGTGAGCAATCTTGCGAAAATGGGCGGGCAGGTTAAGGTGGCCCATGCCCTGGGACAGGGACGTCAGAAGGAAGCGGCAGAGTATGCCCAGGGCGCACTTCAGCTTGGCATCCTGTTTGCATTTCTTTTTGGCCTGATATCCGTTTTCTTCCGGAGCAGCCTGATCGGATTTTTTCATATGAAGAATCCGGAGATCATCAGGGAAGCGGAAATTTATCTGGCGATTACGTGCGGCTTGATCCTTTTTTCTTTTCTAAATGTTATTTTTACCGGGATTCTCACAGCTACCGGTGACAGCAGGACCCCTTTTCTGGCAAATGTGATCGGTCTGGTAATTAACATGATTCTGGATCCGGCGCTCATTTTCGGTGTTGGTCCTGTCCCGGCAATGGGAGCCGCCGGTGCAGCATTTGCAACTGTGTTTGCCCAGGCAGTGGTGACAGCTGTTTTTCTGGTTACAATTCGTAAGGACCGCATACTGTTTGATAAAGTAAACATTCTGAAAAGGACGGACAGGGGCAGGATCCGCCAGATTATCCATATCGGGCTTCCTTCCGCTGTGCAGACAATGATCTACAGCGGGATCTCCATGATTCTCACAAGAATGGTAACTGCCTTCGGGGATACGGCGATCGCGGTACAGAGGGTAGGCAGCCAGATTGAATCCGTCTCCTGGATGACGGCAGATGGATTCGCCGCAGCCATCAATTCGATGGTGGGACAAAATTATGGAGCCGGACAGTACCGGCGTGTAAAGGACAGTTATGTAACAGCGGCGAAAATCGTGTTTTTGTGGGGATTGTTCTCGACATCACTCCTGATCTTCGGGGCAGAACCCATATTCCGGATTTTCATTCAGGAATCTGAGGTGGTGGCAGATGGAATCGTCTATCTCCAGGTTCTTGGTGTCTCGCAGATGTTTATGTGTGAGGAAATTATCACGGTAGGTGCGCTTTCCGGACTCGGAAAGACCATGCAGGCTTCCGTAATCAGTATTCTCCTTACCTCGGCACGGATTCCAATGGCGATACT
Source organism: bacterium 1XD42-76 (assembly GCA_009917545.1). Classification (GTDB taxonomy): domain Bacteria; phylum Bacillota; class Clostridia; order Lachnospirales; family Lachnospiraceae; genus QZDW01. Next base: position 24,194 of record QZDW01000009.1, on the reverse strand, counting down.
GCTTATGGGTACGCCGCTCGGCCTTGCCGGTATCTGGTGGGCGATTACGATTTCGAGTGTAGTGAAGGGAATCGTCTATGTGATCTATTTTATGAGGACAATGAAGCGGATGCCGGAGACCGCATAGGCAGATATTGCAGGGCAGAAAGACAGAGAAGAACAGGAAAGGCAGTGCGGGAGACAGGGCAGAAATGGATGCTGTAGGATAAAAAGCGGAGGACATCCGGAGAAGATGGAAGGACGCAGGCCGAAAAGGACTGCCGGAGACAGGACCTGCGCATGGCGGGCAGGTACAGTACACAAGGACACGGGGGAAGGTTTCTCCCGGCAGGGGGATTATGCATGGCAAAAAAGAATCAGACAACATTTTAAAGAAAAGAAAGGATTGATGAAATTGCAGAAGAACAAATCCATGACAGGGGAAGAGCGGTATCGGATGATGACAGAGACTCCGGTCTCCAAGCTGATACCAAAGATGGCGGTGCCGACGATTATCAGCATGCTGGTGACGTCGATCTACAATATGGCCGACACTTTTTTTGTGAGCCAGATTAATACCAGCGCTTCTGCGGCAGTCGGCATCATTTTTTCTTTGATGGCGATGATACAGGCCGTGGGCTTTACCCTTGGCATGGGCGGCGGAAACTACATATCGAGGACGCTTGGCAACCGGGATGACGAGAAAGCAGAGCGTATTGCTGCCACAGCATTTTTTACAGCTGTTTTTATCGGGCTTCTGATGACCGTGGGCGGTATTCTGTCGCTTGACTGGCTGGTGCGGACACTGGGTGCGACAGAAACGATCGTTCCCTACGCCAGAGCGTATGCGCAGTACATTCTGCTGGGTGCGCCTATCATGACAGGTTCGTTTGTGATGAACAATCTGCTGCGTTCCCAGGGCTTTGCTTTTTACTCCATGCTGGGCATCACCACGGGTGGTATCCTCAATATGATACTGGATCCGATCTTTATCTTCGGATTTCATCTGGGAATCTCCGGTGCTGCGCTGGCGACGCTCTTAAGCCAGTGCATCAGCTTCTGCATCCTTTTATATCAGTGCAGCTTCCGTAAGGGCTGTATCCGCCTGAAAATCAGGAAGGTTACGTTTACCGGGGCCATGTACGGCGAGATCCTTCACGCAGGACTTCCCTCCCTGTGCCGCCAGGGGCTGGCGAGCGCGGCTTCCGTGGCACTCAACGTTGCCGCCAATCCTTTTGGCGACGCAGCGATTGCAGCGATGTCGATTGTGACACGCTATATGATGTTTATTAACTCAGCTCTTATCGGCTTCGGACAGGGCTTCCAGCCGGTATGCGGGTTCAATTTCGGTGCAAAACGTTATGACCGGGTGCAGGAATCGTTCTGGTTCTGTCTGAAGGTGGCTGTAGTCCTTCTGACGACATTAGGTCTCATCAGCTTCTGCGGCGCGGGTATGATTCTCACCATGTTCCGCAGAGAAGATGCAGAGGTGATTCTCATCGGCACCTGGGCACTGCGGTTCCAATGCCTGACTCTGCCTTTACAGGCATGGATTATCATGTCCAATATGCTTACCCAGTCGATCGGATACGGCTTCCGCGCCTCCATTGTAGCGGCGGGCCGCCAGGGAATCTTCCTCATTCCGGCGCTTCTCACACTGCCGCGGGTCCTGGGTATCCGGGGCCTGCAGGGGTGTCAGCCGTTTGCCGATGTGTGCACGGCTCTTTTGGCGCTGGCGATTGTTCCCGGGGTATTGAAGGAGCTGAAGCAGAAAGATGCACAGAGGAAAGCGGAGATGGCATCCTGACCGGCCAGTAATCACCGTGTTATGCTACAGCAGGTGCAGGAAGCGGCTGCATTTCAAAAATTTTCCTCAAAAACTATAGACGAATCGCGGATTTTGTGAGAAAATGAAGAAAAGTATGATGTGATTTTTTTAACAATACTTTGTGAACCATATATGAAAGGAGTCTTAACATGATTTATTCACACGAAGTAGAGAAAATGTGTACGGTTGCCCAGGGTGTAAACCACGGCGCCGCTCCGATTCCGGAGGAAGCAAAATGGGTAAAGGCAAAGGAAGTAAAGGATATTTCCGGACTGACCCACGGTATCGGCTGGTGTGCTCCGCAGCAGGGCGCCTGCAAGCTGACTTTAAACGTAAAGGAAGGAATCATTCAGGAGGCCCTTGTTGAGACGATCGGCTGCTCCGGTATGACTCACTCCGCCGCGATGGCTGCCGAAATCCTTCCGGGAAGAACGGTAATGGAGGCTCTGAACACAGACCTTGTCTGTGACGCAATCAATACAGCCATGAGAGAGCTGTTCCTTCAGATTGTATACGGAAGATCCCAGAGCGCATTCTCTGAGGAAGGCCTGGCGATTGGAGCCGGCCTTGAGGATCTTGGAAAAGGTCTTCGCTCCCAGGTGGGAACCATGTACGGCACCTTAAAGAAAGGCCCGCGTTACCTTGAGATGGCCGAAGGCTATGTGACAGGAATCGCCCTTGACGCGGACGATCAGATCATTGGCTATCAGTTTGTAAACCTTGGCAAGATGACGGATTTCATCAAGAAAGGCGACGACCCGAACACAGCTTATGAGAAGGCGAAAGGACAGTACGGCCGTGTTGCTGATGCAGTGAAAATCATCGATCCGAGACAGGAATAAGGTGCGATCTATATTGAGTGAGGAGGACTATATTCATCATGGCATTATTTGAATCATACGAGAGACGTATCAAACAGATCAATGAGGTATTGGAAAGCTACGGCATCGCTTCCATCGAGGAAGCCGAGAAGATCACCAAAGATGCCGGACTGGACGTATACAAGATGGTGGAAGGCATCCAGCCGATCTGCTTCGAGAATGCGAAGTGGGCGTATACGGTCGGTGCAGCGATCGCCATCAAGAAAGGCTGCCGTAAGGCGGCGGACGCTGCTGCAGCGATCGGCGAGGGCCTGCAGGCATTCTGCATTCCCGGTTCCGTGGCTGACCAGCGTAAGGTAGGACTGGGACATGGAAACCTTGGCAAGATGCTTTTGGAGGAATCCACTGACTGCTTCTGCTTCCTGGCAGGACATGAGTCCTTCGCAGCGGCAGAAGGCGCAATCGGTATCGCCGAGAAGGCCAACAAGGTTCGTGAGAGGCCGTTACGTGTTATTTTAAACGGACTTGGCAAGGATGCAGCTCAGATTATTTCCAGAATCAATGGATTTACATATGTAGAGACAGAGATGGATTATTATACAGGCGAAGTAAAAGAACTGTGGAGAAAATCCTATTCTGAAGGCCTGCGTGCCAAGGTAAACTGCTATGGCGCCAATGATGTACGGGAGGGTGTTGCTATTATGTGGAAGGAAGGCGTGGATGTCTCCATCACGGGTAATTCCACGAACCCGACACGTTTCCAGCATCCGGTAGCAGGCACCTATAAAAAGGAGTGCCAGGAGAAAGGAAAGAAGTATTTCTCAGTTGCTTCCGGCGGCGGTACCGGACGTACCCTGCATCCGGATAATATGGCGGCAGGTCCGGCTTCCTACGGTATGACGGATACTTTGGGCCGTATGCATTCGGACGCACAGTTCGCAGGTTCTTCTTCCGTACCGGCCCATGTTGAGATGATGGGATTGATCGGCGCAGGTAATAACCCGATGGTGGGTATGACTGTGGCGGTTGCGGTATCCATTGAGGAAGCGGCTAAGGCTGGGAAATTTTAGTGAAATGGCCTAAAATGGCGTAATTTCGAGGGTTAATCAAGTCGTGATTCGGTTTGATTAGCCCTCTTTTTCTATGGGAAAGGTTCACGTAAGACCCACTTTCCCCCCAGGGGAAGCTGGAGCGGCGCAGGCAGCGCTTGAGCATTATCAGATGCCCGGTTATGTTTCTGTGCTAGTTATGAGTGATTCTGCGTATAGCAAATATCGAGGTGTTCATGTGTATTTCCAGTTAAGCAGTTTTCACTATCCTATCGAGATTCAGTATAATACCTATTATGACCGTCAGCTTAATAACTGTCTGCATAAATATGTATATAAGAGGAGGTATAAAAATCAAGCTGGGTATTGCTTGTGTCAGGAGTATGAATGTGGTAAGATAAAAAATGAGAGTGAGTTTAGGGAGGTGCTTGGAAATGTGCTATCTGATTGCGAAGAAATTCGGTGATACGGGCTGTGTGGCTTTCCAGACAGAACATGGTCAGCATCTGGCAGATTTTGAGGAGAAATTAATGCGGGCAGTTGGCTATGATAAGATTCATGGTACTATATGGGTGCTGATGGATATATGCTTACCAACACCACCACACCAGACGGTTATCCGGTCAATGCGGATGGGGTCTTGGAGCAGGAAGGAGCAGTGACGAATCAGCCGATTTTCACAGATGGGGCATCCCTTGTCGATTCTGATTTTATTGTAAACGGTGAAAATCTTTTGTGGGATTGGGACTGGGATAATACTGGCTGGACGTTTCAGTGGTATGCAGAAGGAGAGGGGACTGGAATTACAACGAATCGAGGAATTTCATTCAAAAATAATCGAACAGATGTAACGAATGCCTATGGAAACGCTCCAGTCATAGTTTCAGGTATTACGTCAGAAAACGATACTTTATACCGTTATTACTTAGAAAATGAAAGTTCCGATATGTTTTTAAGCTTAGGGCAGGTAAGCTATATTCAATATCCGCTTGAAGCGGGCAGTGAGTACGTTGGAGTTTGGGCTAACTATGATCTAAGATTTTATTTTGACAACAGTGATAAAGTAGTCTGTATTGCTTATATAAGAAATACTGACCGTGTGGGTTCCTGACAGGATACCAGATAAGGAGTTCCGGTACTGGATGGATGTACGGGCTGCTGGTATGAGTATATACGGGCTGTGTGGATGGTAATCGCTATATTTGGCACGTGTTTGAACAGGAATGTGGTATCGCACCCAATGAAAACATCAGTGTACATGGGGCTGCAAACGATATAAAGAAATATTTCAGATATACAGGGGCTGTCGCATTAAGAAATTTTTATACAGGATATTGCTTTTCGCAGACAATGAAAACGCTATATCTCGTATGCCTTTTTCTTGTTGCGACAGCCCCTATTTTTACATACTCGCTGGTTGCACTGATTGATGAATCAGGCTGTCCGTGGCTTTCCTCTCATCCTCAAAACCGATATTCTCCCAGTCATTCAAATAGCCGGACAGCAAATCAAAGTACAGGCAGTGAAGCTGGCGAAGGAAATTGGACAACAAATGGGAGCACAAAAGCAGGCAGGGAAACCAGTACACGAGCAAGCTTTGCCAGGATGCGATCCATAAATATGGCATACAGCAAAGCATATATAGTGCGGGCGGAAGATGTCATGATAACGCCTGCTGTGAAAGCATGTGGGGCAGAATGAAATCGGAACTGGCATATGACCGTTATGTCACTGAAAAAATGACCACCGATGAACTTAAAACTCTCGTCTGGAGATATTTCATCTGTTACTGGAATAACAGGAGGAGCTACTCTGCCAATGGCAGGGTTCCCCTTTCTTTTTGGATATGTTAATACATTTCCGATTACGGATCTAAATAATACCTATTTCTGCATTTGCTATTATTCATCATGCCGTATATAATTATACTGATAAACTTTGAATAAAAGATGGGTGACTTATGGAATATATTGTGCAGAAGCAGCGGGCAAATGGGGCATTTCAGAAAGACGAGTGCAGAAATTTTGTGAAGGGGAACGCATACCGGGCGTTTCAAAATTGGCAGTATGTGGCTGATACCAAAGGTGGCGGAAAAGCCGATTGACGGCAGGACGAAAAAAGGAAAGGAGAGGGATCATAAATGAAGCGATTATTTTTACTGGAAGATGATTTGAGCTTAATCAGCGGTCTTTCCTTTGCTGTAAGGAAACAGGGATATGAAATAGACGTTGCCCGTACCACACTGGAAGCTGATACATTATGGGGAAACGGGAAATATGATTTGGCTATTCTGGACGTATCGCTTCCCGACGGTTCTGGCTTTGACCTCTGCAAAAAGATAAGACAGACTTCAAAAGTACCTATCATGTTTCTTACTGCTGCTGATGAAGAAACAGATATTATTATGGGGCTTGATATTGGCGGCGACGATTACATTACAAAGCCGTTCAAATTGGCGGTATTCCTGTCAAGGCTTCATGCGCTGCTCCGCAGGAGTGAAAATTTCAATACCGACGTTACAGAATTGAAATCCAACGATATAAGGATAAGGCTTCTGAAAGGCGAGGTTTATAAGCAGGGAAAGCTGCTTGTCCTGACGGCGAGCGAGTATAAATTGTTATGTCTGTTCATGGAAAATCCCGACCAGATACTTTCCCCGGAACAGATTTTAGGGAAGCTCTGGGATTGCAGCGAAAATTATGTAGATAATAATTCCCTAACCGTATATATCCGCAGGCTCCGTACAAAAATCGAGGACAATCCGGGGGAACCGAAACGGATTATTACGGTTCGCGGCATGGGCTATAAATGGAATACGGCAGATTAAGGTGTATGATGAAACTATTAGCGAACCGAAAAATCAAATCCCTGTTTGTCGGCATTTTGTCTTGTATCATGGTTTTTATACTGGTTTCAGCGGCATTGGTAATCTTTGATATTAGAAATGCGGTATATTACATGATCATTGGTGGCGTGTGTATGGGGATTGTGATATTGCTGCTCTGCTATGGGTATTTCAAAGAGCAGCATAAAATCATGGAATTCGCCATAACGCAGATTACAGAATATAGATCCGGCAACAAAGACGTTACGATTGAGTGCAACGACGAGGGCGAGCTATACCGGTTATTCCATGAGGTAAATTCCTTAGTAGCTGTCTTGAACGCCCACGCGGAAAATGAAAAAAGTGCGAAGAAATTTTTACGCAATACCATATCGGATATTTCCCATCAGTTAAAAACACCGCTTGCCGCCCTTAATATTTACAACGGGCTTATACAGGACGAAGCAAAAGAACTCCCGGCCATACAGGAATTTAGCCGGATCTCCGAACAGGAGCTTGACCGTATAGAAACCTTGGTACAGAATCTTTTGAAAATTACAAAACTGGACGCGGGTACAATTCTATTAGAAAAGTCTTTAGAAAATGTGTCTGAACTTGCGGAGGATATAAAAAAGCATTTCCTGTTCCGCGCCGGACAGGAGGGAAAAGAAATCTGCTTATCAGGGAATAAAGATATTTCACTTTTATGCGATCGCAACTGGATCATAGAAGCTGTCAGTAACCTCGTAAAAAATGCTCTTGACCACACAGAAAAGGGCGGTGTTATCCGCATCGAGTGGCGGGCGTTTCCTTCTATTGTCCAGATAACCGTAAAGGATAATGGAAGCGGTATACACCCGGAGGACTTATACCATATTTTCAAGCGGTTTTACCGCAGCCGTTTTTCCAAAGACACACAGGGGATTGGGCTTGGCCTGTCGCTTACAAAAGCGATTGTGGAAGCTCATAACGGGACGATTGAAGTTGACAGCACATTAGGCACAGATACCTCTTTCATCATGAATTTTTTGAATCCTACAAAATTGTAGGCTGATTGTAATATTGGTGTAGGATTTCTTGGTTATACTGAGGCTATCAAAACATAAAAGAGGTGTTTACACATGAACTTATTAGAAGTCAACAATATCTGTAAAACATACAGAAGCGGCGAAACTGCCGTACACGCTTTGAAAAAAGTCAGCTTTTCCGTTCCCAAAGGCGAGTATGTGGCTATCGTCGGGGAGTCCGGTTCCGGAAAAAGTACACTGCTCAACATGATAGGCGCGCTTGACACACCTACATCTGGCAAAGTAACGATTGGCGGCAAGGATATTTTTTCCATGAACGACCGCAAACTGACTGTTTTCCGTCGGAGGAATATTGGCTTTATCTTTCAGGCGTTCAACTTAATTCCCGAACTGACTGTTGAGCAGAATATCATTTTCCCGGTGCTGCTTGATTATCAGAAACCCGATCAGAAGTATCTGGAAGAATTGCTTACGGTTCTTAATCTGAAAGAACGGCGTAACCACTTGCCGGGCCAGTTGTCCGGTGGACAGCAGCAGCGCGTGGCAGTCGGACGCGCCCTTATCACGCGCCCGTCTTTAATCCTTGCCGACGAGCCGACCGGAAACCTTGACACGCAGAACAGCAGAGAAGTGATCGCCCTGTTAAAAGAAGCGTCAAAGAAGTATGAGCAGACCATCATTATGATTACCCATAACCGCAGGATCGCACAGACCGCAGACCGGGTGTTACAGGTATCGGACGGCGTTCTGGCTGATTTAGGGAGGTGTCGGGAATGAAAAGCTATCTTAGTCTTATACCTATTTCGGCAAAGACACATAAGCGGCAGAACAGAATGACCATTTTATGTATTATTTTCGCCGTTTTCCTGGTGACTGCCATTTTCAGTATGGCAGAAATGGGTATTCGAATGGAGCAGACAAGATTGTTAAATAAGCATGACGATTTGACATTGCAGGATATCATAAGCAGCACAACCGGGCAAACGCTATGTATCGTTGCCATTGTATTCTTTGTGTTGGTGTTGATCGCAGGCGTATTGATGATTTCAAGCAGTATCAATAGTAACGTGACACAAAGGACAAAATTTTTTGGAATGATGCGTTGCATTGGGATGAGTAAACAGCAAATTATTCATTTTGTAAAACTGGAAGCTCTGAATTGGTGCAAAACAGCGATTCCGATAGGTGTTACACTTGGTATTATCATCACATGGGGGTTCTGTGCTGTTTTGCGTTTTCTTGTCGGAGAGGAGTTTTCAGACATTCCTCTTTTTGGTATCAGCATAGCCGGTATCATCAGTGGAATGATCGTAGGTATTGTTGCAGTATTGATTGCTGCCAGAACTCCAGCAAAACGAGCAGCAAAAGTATCTCCTGTAACGGCGGCTTCTGGAAATTCAGAAATCACAGGAAACAGAAACCATGCGGTAAAGATCAATTTATTCAAAATTGAAACAGCTTTGGGGATTCATCATGCAGTAGCGGCAACGAAAACGCTGATCCTTATGACGGGGTCATTTGCCCTTAGTACTATTCTTTTTCTGAGTTTTTCTGTTTTGGTAGAATTTGTTGGTTATATCATGCCACAGTCTGCCGCCGCCGCTGATATTAACATTTCAAGTGTTGATGTTTTAAATGGCGTAGATCGTGCTTTACTTGATTCTATCGGCACAATGGACGGAGTAAAACGTATTTTCGGACGCCGCAGCGTTTTTAACATTCCGGCGCAGCTAAATTCAAATGCGGTTGAAATTGACATAATTTCTTATGATGATTTTGAATTGGACTGTCTTGTGAAAGACGATATGCTGAAAAAAGGTAGCGATATTTCTAAAGTATATGGAAACAGTTATTATGTGCTTGCGACATGGGACAAAGGCAGTTCTCTGGAAATTGGCGATAAAATATGGGTTGCCGATGAAGAATTTGAAATTGCGGGTTTGTTGAAATATGATCCGTTTAACAGCAACGGGCTTACAAACGGAGAAATAACCCTTATTACTTCTGGTGATACCTTTATTCACTTAACTGGTATAACGGATTATTCTCTCATTATGGTGCAAACAACGAGTGATGTAACGGACGAAGATGTAACGGCAATTCGGGATATCTTAGGCCATGACTGCATATTAAATGATTCACGCGACCAGCGAACTTCTGGGACTTATCTTGCATTTGTGTTCTGTATTTATGCGTTTTTAGCCATTATAGCTTTGGTAACGGTATTAAATATTGTAAACAGTATTTCTATGAGTGTGTCCTCAAAAATGAAGTCATACGGGGCAATGCGGGCAGTAGGGATGAACGAACATCAGATAACTAAAATGATTGTTGCTGAAGCATTTACCTATGCTTTGTTGGGAGGTCTTGTTGGCAGTATAGTCGGGCTGATCGTTTACAGGCTGCTATACAACATTCTTATAGCCGCTCATTTCAGCTATGCAATATGGAGTTTGCCAACCATTCCTTTACGAATCATTTTGCTATTTGTTTGTATGGCAGCCAGCATAGCAGCCTATATTCCGGCAAAACGGATTCACAACATGGCAATAACCGAAATAATGAATGAATTATAATCGCATTCCATTTTTGAAAAGGCATGAGAGAAACCTTTCAATCAGATTTCAATCATACTTCTAATTTATCCCTATATCTTTTGCCAGTTGTTCTATATCAGGTTTTTCTTTGGCTTTACCGCTGTCTAACAGATAAACTTTATCATAAGTTGATATAGTAGATATATCATGTGTTACAATGATACAGATATTGTTTAAAGCAAGTTTACGAACTGCCGTATGGAATTTTTCTATAGAATCAACATCAAGGTTTGCTGTTGGCTCGTCAAAAACAATAATTGGTTTGTTTTTGTAAATCGCCCGCGCAATCGCTATTCGTTGTGCCTGCCCACTTGATAAGGTATTGCCACTTTCCCCAAGCAGGGTATCAAATTCATCCGGTAAAGATTGAATAAAATCAAGAATATTTGCATCAGAGGCAGCGGTATTGATTTTTTCCATTTGAGGTTTATTTTCTGCCATCATAATGTTTTCCAGAATTGTTCCGGAAAATAAATAATCGTCAGGTGGAACATAGTACAAAATATGCGCCAAACCCCAGCGTAACCAGAGACATTATATTTCCGGAAAGTGCGCCTGCAAATAATGCCAGCCCCTCCCACATACCCAAAACCATACTGCTTTTTAACTTTTCCTGATAAATATTTTTTGATTTATCCAGAATTTTTTCCTGCATTGTATAAGTCTTAATGAGCATGATTCTGCTTAAATTTTCCTGCAGATAACTTCGGTTTATTTCTTCGTTTCTTTTATCAACGGTACTCACATTTCGGATATAAGGAGTTAATGCTCCCATTAAAAACACCATTAGAGGTGTCAAAGTCAGTAAAAGGATTGCTATTTTCCAATTTAGAAAAAACAGTGCGGCAGTGGCAAATAACACAGAAGCAGCGCCACCTACAATATGATCAATCAATGTTGGGAAACACATACTGACTGCCTGAATATCAGCCGTGAGCTTTGTCAACAGCTCTCCTGTATGCTGTTTCGATATATCAATCATCCGGCGCGAAAAAATGACGTTCATAAATTCCGTTCTTAAACTACATTCCATTTTTCCATAAATCAATTTCACAAGTACAGAATTTATCGTCATTACAATTCCGCCAACTATGATAGAGGCAATACTGTAAAGCCCCACTCGCAATAAAGAAATGTTTGCTTTTCCAGTGGCAATATCAATAAAAAGTTTCATAAAAAAGGCCAATGATAATTGTATCATTGGCATACACAAAACAAGCAGTGTGTATATCATCAGTTGAGGCCGGCACCCCTTTGTTTTTTTGTAAATCCATGAAAAACCATACCTTTTTTTCTTTCATTCCGTATCCCCCGATTTTACTTGTAAAATTTTATCTGCTTCGGGCCAATTTGCCCCGAGGCGGCTATGAGTGAATCCAAACTATTTTAGAGAAATATCTTTAATAAATTTTTCTGCCATGACTTTCATATCATCACCTTTCATGAGAGGTAATCCCATCCTGGAAAGCGCCTCTATTACAAAAATGAATTTATTATGGATTTCCTCAGCAGTAGCAGGAAAGATAGATGGCATGAACCAAAAATTAATTAGTGGAAGCAGTTCAGAAATCTCTTTTACATAGTTTGTTTTAATAGAACCATCCGCTTTGCCTTCCTCTAATAATTCCAGCCATAATGGAGTCAGCACACGCCTGTTTGCTTCAACCGCAGTCGCTAAAATCCGTGTGTCCTTTAAAATAGGAATAGCAGCCATGTTAAAATCATTTCGTTTGGTATCTGATTGGTTTAATTTGAGCAATTCACGGATTTTTTGCAGTCCATCTAATTCTGTACGCTTTCTTATTTCATCAAAAGGATTGTTAGCAAAAAACATTTTATCGCCTAATACCTGCATGATTTCTTCTTTAGACTTAAAATGATGATAAATAGCACCTTTCGAAAGACCACTTCTTGCCATTATGTCCTGCATAGTAGTAGCGTCAAAACCTTTTTCTGCAAATAGAGCCCCTGATGCTTCCAGTATTTTGTTTCTTGACAGTAGAGATTTTTCTTCTTGTCTCATTTTATTTTTATTCTTTCATAAAACAAACCGTTGGTCTGTTTTTGTTTTATTATATATCACATGGAAAATATAGTTACATTTTCATGTTCTCACCTGAAGAGCAGTACCCAAGCTTCGGAGCTTTTATCAAACTTGTTATTCTGTTTGATATTTCGGTAGACCAATTCATTCATGCGGATAGCGGTCAGAGAGAAAGCAGTTGCCATAAACAGATTGATGTCCTGCTCAATGCCATGAATGAAGAAGAACTCATTGTAATGAGAGCAACAGCCGAAGCATTCCGGCCTTCCGGCCAGAACGCAAAAATCTGTTTGTTGGTGAAGTCTCCGCCGCCATTCCGGTCGGCGCCGGACGTGCGCCACCGGCGTACGGGCCCCCCAAACCCGGCTTTGGGCCAACCAGGCCCGAAATGGTAAGCATCGCTCCGCTCCTTCTGTTGAAGATACAAAAATAACAGGAATTCATCATAATCCCTGCTATTCTTATACTTATATAAAAAATTTTTATCCTCATCTACCATTTCCATTCATTCCTCAAGTTTCTTTTGTAAGATTTCCTGGCTGATTAGTTTTGTTCGGTATTCGGAAATCATGGCTGGACTCATGTTCCGGCTTAGGGCATATTCAACAACATCCTCGTCCTTACTCTTGCAAAAAATAATGCCAACGCTGGGATTTTCAAGGGGTTCTTTACATCTCTATCCAGCGCTTCAAGATAAAACTGCATTTTCCAAGATATTTCGTTTTGAAATCATCAATTTTCAACTCGATTTTAGTGGAGCTTCCTGTATAAGACAAACATAGGGAATCCCAAGGAAGGTAGTTGATAAAAAGATACCTCAGAGTAAAATGAAATTTCTGCCTTTTTTCTATGATAAAGCAAATAAGAATTGATTTCGACAGAAATCAGGTTCGGTATTGTTTGCGCCAGGAGTAGGAATGTGGTAAGATAAAAATGAATGTAAGTATAAGGAGGGATTCATCTATGTCCGGTATTTTCGATGAAGAAAGAATGTTGGAGTCTTTAAAAAAATATCTTCCCGGTGGGGAAACGCTGACAGCAGGTATACACGGTATTGGAGCCGAAACAGAAATCAAACAGGTTTTCGGGAAATGCCGTCTCGTTGAGGATATACTGGTGCCAGATGAAAATGGGGGAGTGCTGGAAGTAAGTAAATGTAAATATTCCAAGCACGATGTGTATATCGGTATTACTCAACATTGTCTGATCGTGAGTGAATGCGAGACGTATAAGCACCTTTACGAATTTAACGACAACCCGGATCTGAGAGGGGTGAGTGTCCAGACAATCACTGCCAGACTTCCAATCGCAGAGATCGGTACGTGCTTCCTGTTCACAGAGATTCAAAAGTGCATCATCAAAAATGCGTGGATGGGGGCTGTAAACTGTTTGCTTACAATGAAGAACGGCACAAGCCTCAGTCTTATACTGCCCAAACGTGGTGGGATGGGTGGCGGAATGCCGCATCATGCGGAATATCGTGAAGCAATTATAAAATGTTTAAGCAGTTATAGTGGGTAGCCGGCCGTATGATATCATTTCTGTAAAAAGATATTATGCCTCTGAAAAGTGATTCTAACTGTCTTGTAACCTTCCTGCGCCTACAGGTAAGCATGCCGGCAGAAATAAAAATAGTCGAGGCGCATTTGGAATCCCTGAACTTATGTCGCTGTTCGGCAGCGGGCTTTCACAATAATGAGATAAGCAGGTTAGCTGAATGAAAGAAAACCAGCGAATCGCAATCGGATTTGCAGGTTTTCTTTTTATATATCTTCCTGACAGAATATGTCAGGTCATTTCTTCCCCGCCGCGGAAGCTTTCCAGATATGTGCTCACAGAGCGGCTCATTTCTCTGGAAAAGCTGCTGTTATATTTTCTCTGGCAGAACGCCCTGATCCAGCTCTCAAAATCATTTTCCTGATACTTCTGACGAAACATTTCCCGAAGTTCCGCTTCATCCATCCGGCGGTAGCTATTCTCATGAACAATATGCTTTAACGGACAGCGGGCCGGCTTCTTCCGCTCCTTCTGCTGACTGGTAGGATAGCCGAATACGACCATGACAGCCGGGAATACCCATTCCGGCAGATGAAAGAGTTCCCGATGCGTTTCGCACCGTTCCATGATATCTCCGATATAACAGGAACCAATCCCCAGGCTGTGAGCAGCCGTCACTGCATTCTGGGCGGCGATGGCTGTGTCCGTCACCGCTAACATCAGATCGCCTGCTCCCGGCTTTCTGGGGGCACATCCGCCTGCTTCATAGGCGTCATACCATTTCTGGCAGTCAGCACAGAACACCAGAACCAGTTTGGCATTTGCAATAAATGGCTGATGATCGCAGGTCTCTGCCAGGGTATCCTTTAAATTCTGATCTGTAATATCCAAAATCGTGTATAACTGCTGGTTTCCGGCAGTAGGAGCCTGCATGGCCGCGGTCAGGATCTGTTCTTTCTGCTCCGGCGTGATCTTCTGCTCCGTAAAGACCCGGACAGATTTTCTCTCCGCCAGCTCCTGAATGGTATTTGTCGTCATCTTGCTTCCTCCCTTGTTTCTTTTCCTGTATCATACCATATACTGGCCGGCAGTGCCATTGATATTGTTAAAAACGCATAATTTCTTTCTCGAAAAATGTCAGATATATGTCGAAAAAATGAAATCTGTCAGCTTCTGTAATAGTCTTTCTGCAGGTACTGCCATAACGGTGGACGGTTGACCCTTTGCGGAGGGAACCAGATCCTCCACCTATATAGAGAGCTGCTCCATGCAGAAATCGAGGGAAGGGGAGCGAGAGCAATTTTGAGATACTTTCTATTGTGCTGATGATTCCCGGGATTGTTGTCACATTCGTCATTGCATTGGCAAACGCCAAAAAGTAACCGCCCCAAGGTACGGTTACTTTTTGTAAATAACCTTTATGCGCCCATAAGTGAGCGCTAGCATGAATGAAAGTAGTCGAGGTGCATTTCCCTGAATATATGCAGCCTGTCAGCGGCTGGCTTTCACAGGAATGGCTCAGATGGCCGGAAAAGTCAGTTTAAAAGGACAGTGATACAAAGTAGGCAGTAAGTACCACCTTAAAGAAATTCAATTCCCTGTCAGAAAAAACGTGTGCGGAACTGACCGCCACCACCCAAAGACGGAAACTGACCGAGCGTGACCACTCCATAAAGACAAGGTTAGCCAAAGCAAAGGAACAGGCAAAACAGCCGACAGTTGCCGGGGGAAAACAGCACAAAACCCACAGCAAAGGAAGGGGGGATATGACGTTATGAAACTTTTAAGATATGAGCAGGAAAGTATTCTCAATTACAATGCAAGGCAGATGATGATTGCAAAAACAAGGTAAAGGAGTCCTGAGCAAACTTAAATGGAAGTGTGTTTGTATTTGTGGTAGAATAGAGCTATTAAACAATTCTATAAGATTGGACGAATAGCAGAAAAAACAGCAGTTGCAACTAATAGTTGCCCATAATTTCTATATAGTTGGTAGAGTGCAACTGGATAAATCAGTATATTATTGCTATCACAACTATACGGAGGTGCGTAATATGAATGAAAATCAATTAGCGGAAAATCTTATGTACTATCGCAAAAAGAAAGGACTGTCACAGGAAAAAATTGCGGAATATTTGGGGGTCAGCCGTCAAGCCGTAACCAAATGGGAAACGAATACTTCAAAACCAAATTCTGACAATTTAATTAAGTTAGCGCAAGTATTTGAAGTTGATGTTGATACATTGCTAGGGAATGAGGGTGGGAAAAATCATCAACACAAGGGGGAAGTATCAATAGGAAAAATGTCATGGGTTTTTATAGGAATATCTGTTTTGTGTATATTGGCATATATCATTCAAAGTGCCTTAACGGATATTTTTAGTGTTGGGATATTCATCTGTATGTTTATTCTATGTATTCCAATACAACTGTTCCTGCATATCTATTTTTCCAATGCGATAAAAAATAATTCTTTTAATGGAATTGCAGGATTTGATGACAAGATAGAGTATAATATTTTTGAAGTGAAGAAACTGCTTGTACAGATTGATTTGCATATTGGAATCATGTCTACTGTATATATTTTTCTGCTTTGTGTGATAAATGGGGTAAATTTGAAAATGCAATGGTTTAATGGCATTCTGATCGTTACATATATACTGAATTTTATCACAGGCATAGAAATGAGCAACTACAAAATGATAGATAAAATTTATCGTAGAGAAGATGACAGGAAACGTGCCAAACGCAGTATTGCAGTAACTGCAATATTTTCCTTGATACTATGTGCTGGGATAGGAATGGCGGTTATTGTATTTGAAACAAAGGGAATTGAGAATAATACACTGCCTGCGATGAAAATATGTGGATTGCTACTTTTGGGTATAATGAGTGCAACCACTGGATTCTTATTTGAAAATAGCAAAATAAAAAAGTGGAATCCTGTGGATACAAACGATAGAACAAATAAAGTAAGTATAATCAGTTTGCTTATATGTGTAATAATGTATGGGCTGATGTGTGTTGTATAAGATATGTGGAGCATTTTTCTGATTTATGAAAAATATTAAATAAATATGTCATTTAGAAGAAAGTTGAAAAAATTCTGATCGTTCAGGGCAGCGGGAGGCCGAACAGAAACACGACGCAGCTTGCATAGGCATTTGAAAGAGGCGGGACATGACGTCGAAATGGTATCGCTCTTAAAGACAGGGGTAAAAGGCTGCCGGGGATGTAATGCATGCCGTTATGAAAAACCGTGTGTCCAGAAGGATGGATTCCACGACAAAGGAATGCTGCTCGCCGGCGGCTGCGGAGGCAGCAGCGGAAAACCGGAGATCGACAGGACGGATTGGCTGCAAAAAGCGTATGAGTTCGGGAAAAATGTATATCAGTAGGCAGGAAATATGGCTCCGTGTCCGTCACGAACCAGGATTCAGCATCACAGAAGCATAGAAAACATTATCACGCCATTCAAAACAGGCGTCCCCCTGGTACTGCCTGGCGATAAAGCGGACAGACTCGGTGCCGATTCCCAGGCCCGGATGCTTGCTGGAAAGCAGGGCGCCGTCCTCTGCCATCGGGCGGGGGGCTGTATTGTCTACTGTCAGGATGAGCATATGTTCCCCGCGGAGTCCGGCACGTACGCAGATAAAACAGCTGGAAGCGTTTTCATTTTGCTGATTTTGGAAAGCATTGCAGCCCTCAAGCGCGTTTTCCAGAAGATTGCCCAGAAGGGCACAGAATTCCGATTCCGGAATGAGTGTCGTATCCTGTATGGAAAAGGCGATTTCCATATCAATGTTAAGCAGGGCAGCTTTTTCCGCATAAAAGGAGAGAATGGCATTGACGGCCGCGTTCTTACCGTAGAGATCAGTAGGTTCTGTCGGAAGTCCTTCCCGTATTGTCTGATATAGGAGGCCAGAGCACCCAGATCGCCGCTGTCAATGTACCCCTGCAGGGCCTTCCAGTGGTGACGCAGATCATGGCGGACCCGTCTGGTGTCCTGAATGCAAGACTGCAAGAGAGCATACTGGCTGGCCTGCATCTGCATGACGAGCTCCATACTGCGGCTGCGCTCCTCTGCGATCGTCTGCATCTGCATCTGACGGATGGAGCGGACCAGAAAATGGTAAACCAGAAACATACAGACCATGAGCAGAATGCGGGTTGTCAGGGAGAGCACATTAATATTTGCGACGGGATAGGTAAAGACAAGTACAGTGATGCTGTTAAACAGAGGAAGCATCCAGATCGTGTTCCAGATATC
Organism: bacterium 1XD42-76; assembly: GCA_009917545.1. Taxonomy (GTDB): domain Bacteria; phylum Bacillota; class Clostridia; order Lachnospirales; family Lachnospiraceae; genus QZDW01. The sequence goes on along the minus strand of QZDW01000009.1, from coordinate 6,257 downwards.
AGAGGTATGCAGTCCAAACACGATATCGGCTGTCTGGTTTAAATAGTACAGCATAAAGGGCATCGTTATAAAAAACAGAACCAGTACCATAGTGCCCGACTGCCACCCTATTGCAGGAAGATGGAGCAGAGCATGTACCAAGAAAAATGCAGCTCCCTTGACGATCATCAGATAATCGGTAGTAAATATGTAGAGAAAGGCTACCTTTCTGATATCCAGTCTGACAAGATAGAAGAAGATCGGGCCGTAAATGAACACTGCCACAAATTCGGATGCAGATACGGAAAAGCCCAGACGAAAGAGTAGAGAAAATGCAGCAGTGAAAATCAGCTGTTCTGCGAACAGGATCAGCATGGTGCACTTTTTAGACAGCCGAAGATAATTCCAGAAAGGGATGTAAGCGAACAGGTGAAACGGCAGGGTGCCGGCTGTCACATGAAATATGAGTTCGAACATAACGGTAGTCCTCGCAGGTAGATTACATTAGAAATTCGGCGTATTCCCACCGGGTTGTGTAAACGCAGTCAACGTCTGATGCGGGAAGGAGACTGCAGGGAAAGTGCTTATGCATCTGCAGGTATCTGAAGTTTCGATGAAAACCGGAAAGCAGAGCTTCGCCGCTGTCCGGTCATGCAGGCGGACCCCATGAATGCACAGATATAATGTCTATTGGCATTATATCATATTTTTGCTGCCAGCGGTACATCATATTTTATTTTTACATCAGCATTGTGGTATCATATGAAGCTATTTGCAGGGCTGCCGTGCAGCATGGGGCAGAGTTTGATTGCCTGACACAGAGGAACTGGCTGCCGGAAAGGGGCGTTTCTTCTATAATATTAAGGAACTGTCGGCAGGGAACGGGACAGCCTGAAGTGGATGGAATGTGCCAGCAATTTTTGGCGGAGAAGGATTGATAAAGTTAAAGTAAATTTATATTTATCTGAATAAGTTTGCCGCCTTTGGTAAGAATATTACCGAGGTGATAAACGTGAAAGAAAAAGTAAACCAGCTTTTCAGGGACAAATTGGTCCTTGTCATGCTTGTGTTGGGCCTGCTGACTATAGTTGCTGCGGCAGGTGCGGTGCAGATCCACAGGGGGAGCCAGTACATTGAAGAGAGCCCTTTCCTGGAGATTAAAGAGTCGGATGGCATTATTGCCGAAAACGAAACAAAGCCGGCTTTAGTGGCGGGAAACTCTGACGCCGACGAGACCAGAACGGAACCGCAGCCGGAAACAACCGTTCCGGAACCGATCAAAGAGGCGGACAGCCAGGTGATCTATCCGGCGGGGACAGCCGAAGCGAATCATGCAGAGGTGCCCGTCGAGGCCAGGGCTGAGGTTAAGGAATCTCTCGTTCTCGATTTTACGGAAGAATCGCGGCTGGCATGGCCGGTGCGCGGAAATGTGATTCTGGGCTACAGTATGGATACCACAACTTATTTTCCCACACTGGAGCAGTATAAATGCAATCCGGCCAATATTATTCAGAGTGATATCAGCACGCCGGTAGCAGCTCCTGCAGATGCCAGAGTGTTAGAGGTTGGCAACAACGAGGAAATCGGCAATTTTGTCCGCCTTGACCTCGGAAATGAGTATAGTGTCATCTGCGGACAGCTAAAAGAGATCCCTGTTGTGGAAAACGAATATCTCAAAAAGGGTGATGTCGTCGGCTATGTGGCCGAGCCCACCAAATACTATTCTGTTGAGGGAAATAACCTGTACCTTGAGCTTCTCTACAAAGATAAGGCGGTTGATGCGCTGGATTATCTGGAGTAGGGACGGCTAATGCCGGGATTTCCGTTACAAATGGCTGAAAATGTAAAATGTTACGAAAAACAGACGTTCCGGGAGAGATTGGGGCGTCTGTTTTTATGCGTTTGCTGATTTCTATTCTGCCTGGCTTGACAGCCGGTTGGCAATCGGGTAGTATAAAATGACAGTACAGACAGACTGGAAAAGGATGGTTCGCATAACAAACGGAGGACAGCCATGATTCAAATATATGGGACACTTGGTCCGGCGTGTGCAAACGAAATGGTTCTGAAGGAAATGTTTGCCCTGGGAATGACGGGAATGCGCCTGAATCTGTCACATGTGACACTTAAGGAATCCGCTCAGTGGATTTCCTTTTTCCACCGGGCAGCCGCCGCAGCAACAGATGGGATCCGGCCGCAGCTCCTTATGGATCTCCAGGGACCGGAACTGCGGACAGGCAGGCTGGATACCCCGATAGAGCTGAAAAAAGGAACGATAGTCAGTCTCAGCAGTCAGGACAGAACCGGGGAAGAGGCCAGTCTGGGTGGGGTGGATAGGACAGGGGGAACCGGAGAAGAGGCCAGCTTGGGTAAGCCAGATAGAACAGGAGAATGCGCCAGCCTGGGTAAGCCGGATAGAACAGGAAAATGGGCCAGTCCTGGTAAGCCGGATAGAACAGGAGAAGGGGTCAGCCTGGGTAAGCCGGATAAAACAGGAGAAGGGGTCAGCCCTGGCAGCCGGATTGTCCCGGGGGAGCTGTTGAGGATCCCGGTGCCGGCTTTCGTGTGTTCCTTCTGCCTTCCGGGACAGGAACTTCTTCTAGACGACGGGAAACTGCTCCTTCGTGTAGAGGAGTCTGTTCCCGGCGGACTGGCAAAGGCACGTGTTATACGCGGAGGCACTCTGAACAGCCGTAAAAGCATCGCATTTCCGGGAATTCCGGAGATACATAACGCAGCTCCCACGTTGACGGAAGCCGACTTACAAAATATCCGGGATGCCAGGACATACGGGGTGACGGCAGTGATGCAGCCATTCGTACGGAGCAGAGAGGATCTTGAGACTGTGCGCGAAGCGCTTAATGAGGCGGGCGGCGAAGAGATCCGTCTGTTGGCTAAGATCGAAAATCTGGATGGAGTGCGGCAGCTTGAAACGCTTTTTCCAGCAACCGATGAGATCGTCATTGCCCGTGGTGATTTAGGGAATGCCATTCCTCTGTGGGAGCTTCCGGGGCTGCAAAGAGACCTGGCACAAAAATGCCGTCAGGCCAATAAGCCGTTTATGGTGGTAACGCAGATGCTGGCTTCAATGGAAAAAAATCCGGTTCCCACGCGGGCGGAGGTCAATGATATCTTTCATGCGGTTCTGGACGGGGCTGCCTCAGTGATGGTGACAGGCGAGACGGCGGCCGGTGCGTACCCGGCGGAAGTAATCCGCTATCTGGCCAACACAGTGAAATGTGCACAGGAGTATCAACAGAAAGACTGAGAGGTATCCTCCATATCCTGCGATGGGAACCAGGCGCTTGTTATGGCAATATCCTGCTGGAGCCGGGGGATCGTGGGGGAGAGGGGAAAAGAATATGTGGCGGACAGCTTCCCGTATAATCAGGGATTGGAACATGAGATTTATTTCGCAGAGGGAACGACAGATTCAGTAGAAGGGAGAATGGTATGCAGTATACAAAATTGGGAAATTCAGAACTTACAGTATCGCGGATCTGTCTGGGCTGCATGGGCTTTGGGGACGCGGGAAACGGACAGCACTCATGGACCATTGATGAAGCGCACTCCCGCGGAATCATCCGGCGCAGCCTGGAGCTTGGCGTGAACTTCTTTGATACGGCGATTGCTTACCAGAGCGGTACGAGTGAGCAGTACCTTGGACGGGCGCTGAAGGATTTTGCCAGACGGGATGACGTGGTCGTTGCCACCAAATTTCTGCCCCGTACCCAGGCAGAGGTGGAAGCAGGAATCAGCGGGCAGAAGCATATCGAACAAATGCTGGATAAAAGCCTTATAAATCTTGGTATGGACCACGTAGATCTTTATATCTGCCACATGTGGGATTATCAGACTCCGCTCTATGATATTATGGAAGGGTTAGACCACGTCGTGAAGGCGGGAAAGACACGCTGTATCGGTATTTCCAACTGCTTTGCCTGGCAGCTCGCGAAGGCGAATGCACTGGCGGAGCGGGAAGGATTTGCCAGATTCGTATCTGTGCAGGGCCACTACAATCTTATTTTCCGGGAGGAAGAGCGCGAGATGGCAGCATTGTGCCGGGAAGATCAGATCGCCATGACGCCCTACAGCGCATTGGCGGGCGGAAGGCTGGCAAGGCGCCCCGGTGAGACATCCAGGCGTCTCAAAGAGGATGATTATGCGCGGCTAAAATATGACGCCACAGCAGAGACCGATGGAGTGATTATCAACAGAGCCGCCAGTCTGGCAGAGAAAAAAGGGGTTTCCATGACAGAGATCTCCCTTGCCTGGCTTCTTACCAAAGTGACAGCGCCAGTCGTCGGTGCGACAAAGCCAGGCCATATAGAAGGCGCAGCAAAGGCTGTCGGACTTGCACTGTCCGCGGAAGAGACGGACTGGCTGGAAGAACCATATGTCCCACATAGGCTTGTAGGCGTCATGGCGCAGAATACGATTGCTTCGGCTGGGGAAGGACATGTGTGGTCGATCGGGAACCAGAAGATATGATAGCAGCCGGGGCAGAATGTGCCTGAAAGATGTTCCGTGCCATGCACGAGGTGAGCAACTGCCTGAGCGGCTGCAGGCCGCAGGGAAAGGCAGACGATAAAGCGAATCGACAGGCAATTTCTGCCCGGCTGTGAAAAGACCGTCCCTGTTTCAGGAAATTTGTATTGTAACCACATATTTCTTATATTTTTTGATTCGTAAAACAGTCTGGTTTTTCATTATCAGAATCCAGCTCTCCGTTGATTCGGCGATCAAAGGGAATCCCCGCCCTGGCCTAAACCATTTCTCACACACTCAATGGTTTTAGTGCTTCTGACGAAGATATCAGGCTCACAATCCAAAACGGTATGGCCTGTTCCCAAACTGCCTGCCGAACGATTAGTGACCGCGTCCGGACAGAGTACAGAGCTTTCGAGCAATCCCTGTGGCTCCTGCTCCAGAACCAGGGCAATTTTGCTATTCCTGTTTCCTGCTGTTATAGAACCCCCTTCTTTCCATGTCCACATTATAGGTCTGTTATATCCACTTTGTCAATATGATAGGTACACTGTTTCTCAAAAACAAAAAATTAATAAATTATTCATACGATTTTCCCAAAACATTCGCAATTATGTGGTATACTATATTTAAATATTACATTTGTATGATGTTTCCCAAAATAAAATGAAAGGAGCGTCGGGATTGTCTGCCCGACTGTCGTATGAATTACCAGATTCTAAAGAAAAATTTTGAAGCACACCGTTTTCACACTGTTTACTTTAAGACAAAGGAAGAGGCTGCCGGGTATTTAAAAGACACGCTGACCGGTGAGGCGATCGGCTTTGGCGGCAGTATGACGGCAAAAGAAATGAAGCTCGACGAGGTGCTGGGGGAGAAAAATGAAATCTTCTGGCACTGGCTTACTCCCGGCGATGAGACGCGAAAAAAAGCAGCTGCTGCATCCGTCTACATATTAAGCGCCAACGGCGTTGCAGAGACCGGTGAGCTGGTAAATATTGACGGGACCGGTAACAGGCTGTCAGCCAGCCTCTACGGCCCGAAAAAGGTGATCTACCTGATCGGCAATAATAAAATCGCGCCTGATCTGACAGAAGCGGTGAAACGGGCAAGGCAGGTAGCCTGCACGAAAAACGCAGCCCGGTTCGGTATAAAAACTCCGTGTGTGGCAAATCCTGACAATGGCTGTGTCGATTGCAACAGCCCTGCCCGTATCTGCAACGCACTCCTGATTCTCGAACGGCCCTGTAACGGCATGGAAGTGGAGCTTTTGTTTATTGATGAAGAGCTTGGATTTTAGGGGAATACTATGAATATCTTATTTTTTCTGACTCCGAAGAGCGACGTGGTTTATATTCATGAGGAGGACAGCTTAAGGCAGGCGCTGGAGAAAATGGAAGCCCATCAATACGCGGCCGTTCCTGTTTTACAGCGAAACGGAAGATACCTGGGGACACTCACCGAGGGCGATCTTTTGTGGTTTATCAAGAATCATCTCAATCTCAATTTGCACGACGCCCAGCGCGTGCCTGTGACGACAGTCCCCAGAAGATCGGATAATTTCCCGGTCAATGCTGACTGTCAGATGGAGGATCTGCTGGCTAAGGCCATTAACCAGAATTTCGTGCCGGTGTTGGATGATAAGGGCTCCTTTATCGGGATTGTGACGCGGAAGGATATTATCAGGTATTTGGCGAAGAAATAGTGTGGCGGAAGAGAGCATTATCCGAGATAAAAACTTATCCGAGGTAAATTGATTAAATCCGATGAATACAGCATTTGAAAACGAT
>QZDW01000100.1 GCA_009917545.1 bacterium 1XD42-76 | reverse complement strand
GGGGTACATACCAGCCAAACTATCTTGCCGGTTGCCAATGTATACATCGTTCTTTATGTAAGGTTCTCATTCAGGATATTCTTGAAGGGCGCAATGTCGTTGTTGTCCCGCATGGTGTCGATACCGTCATTCATGGCGATGTAGCGCACACCGTTTCTTGGGAAGAAGTCCTCGATAAGCTGCCCGGTCTGCAAGTAGTTCCGTCCTAATCTTGATAAATCCTTTGTAATCACAAGGTTTACCTGTTTCCGCTCGATGGCTTTCAACATCCGTTTCAGGTCGGGGCGTTCCATGTTCAAGCCGGTGAAGCCGTCGTCCTGATAGACTGCCGTAACCTTCCATCCCTGCTTTTCGCAGAACTTTTCCAGCATATCCCGCTGGTTCTCGATACTGGCACTCGTCCCGTCAAGGTCATCGTCCTTGGACAGCCTGCAATAGATAGCTGCCCGGAAGCTTCCGGCAAGAATCGTGTCCATCCCTGTATATCCAAAAGTGTTCATCATAACCGTTTACCCGCACAATCCAGACGGAACACGGTCACTTGGAACCTCACCTTTATTATATCCTATTTCTTGTGATTTAGCAAGATATTCTTTATCTGTTTTTCTGCTGTGTTTCTGTGCGATGAGGCTTACGAAAACGTCCGTAGCGTCCAGCTCGCCGTCAAATACTGTGGTGACATGAATCTCTGTTTTATTTTTCGCCATAGGCAGTTGTCCTCCATACATGAAAACAGCCAGACAGGGAAGGTCGGCAACGAAGTCCGGCAACGGGCTTCAAAAAACCTTGGAACGAATCCTTGTCTGGCGGTTGGGTTATTTTATACTTTTTCTTTTATTTTTCTGTTGTTTTGGTTGTTAAAGGGGAGAAAAGCCGATAGTTACGGGATTTTCCCCGGCAACGGGATAGCAACGAAGTGTGCAACCGGATAGCAGCGGGCTGTCATTTGCCGGTTTTTTCAAAAGG
>QZDW01000099.1 GCA_009917545.1 bacterium 1XD42-76 | reverse complement strand
ATAGGCTCTGGAAGCGGCTTCGTCCTCTAAAATGTGTGTTTCCGCCTGTTCCGGGCATACCTGTATGGGGATAAAGCGGCGGTTGCCGGAGCGGTCAAGGGGCAGGAAGTCAAGGGCGTTGGACGTGCCGCCGAACACGCACTGCCTTGGGCGGTCTGCCGGGTGGGTTTCGTAGGGTATCTTGTAGACTTCCTTCTGGCGGCTCAAAAATGACTTGATTTCCTCTATGCTCTTGGCGTTTGCCGTGGCAATCATTTCCGACATCTCGATTATCCAGTGGCCTTGCAGCTTGCGGTATACATTGTCATCGTCCAGCTTCCGCAAATCATCGGAGAACCACTCATCTTTGACTGCCAGCAGACGGAAGAAGGTGGACTTCCCGGCTCCCTGCCCGCCCACCAGACAGAGCATGACTTCAAACTTGCAGCCAGGGGAAAATGCCCGGTGGATGGCTCCCAATAAGAACAGGCGCAGGGATTGGTATGTGTAATCGTCCTCACCGGCTCCCAGAAAGTGCCGCAGGCAGGAGCGTATCCGTTCGGTTCCGTCCCATGTCAGGCTGTTTAAATACTCCCGGACGGGGTGGTAGCTGTTCTGGTGGGCGGCAAGGTCGGCGGCGTCCTGTATCTTCTTTTCGCTTGTCAGGCCGTAGGTTTCTTCCAGATACAGCCGGATATATTTCATGTCGGTGTCGGTCATGGGGCTGTCCGGGGTTCTTTTGTAGCCGATAGGTTTTAAAATGTCGGTGCGGTCGGTCAGAAGGTTATAAGCAACCGCCCCGGACAGGAGAGGGTCGCACTGGAACACGGTCAGGCAGTTACGGATGCTGTTTCGGAAGCCGCCTTTTTCGGTGGTTTCCAGCAAGGCTTTGACGTCCTCAACGCTCCGGGGCGGCTCGGTGTTTTCTGCCATGTTCTTTAGTTCCTGCCGTATCTGGGGCGGTAAGTTCTGCCATTCGTCTTTCAAG
>QZDW01000098.1 GCA_009917545.1 bacterium 1XD42-76 | reverse complement strand
GGAAACAGTGCCGCTCCATGCGCTTAAATTTTTGTTCCTCCGTTTCCCTACGCAGGCGTGGTCGGATGGGCGGCTTCCCGGCGTTCCTCCCGTTCTCGTAGGGGATGGAGAAGTCCTGTGCCAGCATGAGGGCGGCTTCTTTGCTGCTGATACCGTGGAGCCGGGAAACAAAGTCAATCACGTCCCCGGTGGCTCCGCAGCCGAAACAGTAAAAGCGGCGGTCAACCTTCATGCTTGGGTTCTTGTCGTTGTGGAACGGGCAGACGCACATCCCGTTCCGGTTTACTTTTATTCCATAACGCTCCGCAGCCTGCCTTGTGGTGACGGACTGCTTCACGGCTTCAAATACGTTCAATAGGCGTTTCCTCCTGATAATCCCAACGTGAGCGACACAATGTCGTTCACGTTGTCTATAAATCCATCTTGTTTAAAATGAAAAAGCACCTGCCAGCGATTTCCAATCACAAAACAAGTGCCTGTTTAAAGTTCCATATTCTGTTGTTTCTGTGTCCGGGGTGGCTGGCGTTTCTCTGCCTGCTCCTGCCGGATGCGTTCCTGCCGCCCTTTCAGGTTCCCCTGTACGGACGGTTTCTTCCCCGGCTCGGCGGTCTGGCGGTACTGCTCGGACGGCAATACCTGATTGAGCCAGCGGCGCACATCCCGCAGCACTTTTACATCTGCCTGAACCGCTTCCAGTTCCTCCCCCTGTTCCGGCAGGGCAGAAGCAAGCTGTTCCCGTTCGGATTCCAAATCTTTGCGGGAGTAAGAGTTGCCTTTCAGGTTGGCTTTCAAATACCGGATGGCGGCATTGTAAACGTCCAGTTCCTCCCGGTGGCTCTCCGCAAACTGCTCCTTTTTCTTCTTCCAGCCGATGGCGGCGTACTCCTTATGGACTGGCTTGTTGGCTTCGTATTTGTCAATGTAGGACAGCATGGTGTCGATGGCTTTGATACGCTTCTCGCTTTTTTTCACG
>QZDW01000097.1 GCA_009917545.1 bacterium 1XD42-76 | reverse complement strand
TATAGCAATCCAATAAATTATTGCACATAATTGCACGAACGAAACCACCCTGAACAGTCTGAGGGATTGATCGTTGAAAACGCTTTTTCGACTGCATCAGGTAATTCTGACACTATACGTATTTTCTCTTTCCTTAAATATGCCTTGATTTTTGACCACATTTTTTCTATCGGGTTTAGATCCGGGCTGTAAGGCGGAAGATAAAGGTATTTGATCCCCGATGAGTCCAGCAGCTGTTGTACTGCTTTCGCATGGTGGGAGCGCATATTGTCCATAACGATGACGTCATCCCTGGATAAGGTTGGTATTAAAGTGTCCTTCAGGTATTCTGCAAAGCGATCCGCGGTTGTCCCGCCCTGATAAATGGTATGGGCTGTCCTTCCATCCAGCCGTATGGATGACAGGATTGTGGTATTGCATGGCGTATTTAATGGCGTGCTGTCTGCTGCCCGCTCGTTTGTTTTTGCACGGGCGTAATGCCTTGTCATATTGATGTTCACACCGCTTTCGTCCAGAAATACCAGGTTATTTATATCGCCCAGCGGTATATGCTTTTTCCATTCCTCCCTTTTGCCCCTGACATCGGGGACGCTCCTGTTCCGAAGCATGTAGGGACTTCTTTTTATAAACGTATCCGAGTTTCAGGACGGCCTTGCGGACGGTTTCATCGCTTACCTGCAGCTTTAGTTCCTCCCGTATTTCATGGATTGTAATATCTGGCTGTGCCTGAATTAACTGGTCAATGTTCTGGATGTCTGCCTGGCTGAGGGCAGGCTTGCGCCCACGCTGGGAAACTCTGGTTTCCACAGAGCCGGTTTCCCGCATCCTTTTTTCCAGGCGGTAAACAGTGCTGGTATTCACGGAAAAGCATTCTGCAACTTCTTTTGCATTGTGTGTTTTGTTCCAGGCATCAATGAGCAGTTTTCGTGTTTCATTATGTAACATAGTAATCACCTCTTGACTCTATCATAAACCTTATGTCAAGTGGGTGCAGTATTATCTTGGATTGCTATAA
>QZDW01000096.1 GCA_009917545.1 bacterium 1XD42-76 | reverse complement strand
TGCTTTTATTTAGAGGAACGTAAAAACTGCGCCACAGCCCTGGCAGGCCATCGCGCAGCGATTTTGTTCAATCGGAAGTTGTAGAGGAGGAAACAAAATGCTAACCGTTAAACCAACAGCAGAAATGCTTGCAGAGTGGAAACGAATTTTTGAAGCACACCATGCAGCGATGAAGCCAAACCGAAAAACAGGAACAGAAGTAGACCAATATTTCAGAAATAAATATGCCCATCAAGTATTTAACGATGCAGCTTTTCAAGAAATAGTTGCACTCAATATCACAGAGAATGCATTCTCTCGCAACAAATTGCCCAAAGGTGTGCTTCCTAATATAAAAAGCTATAAGACAGGCAATGCTCTTGTCGGCATTGATTTAAGCACAGGAGAATTTCATATTGAAAGCGAAAATATCGAGGAAGTAATGCCACTGCACGATGATTTGTTTGTCTACCGTGGATTAGATGAGGAAGATTTGAAAAACATCTTTTTGGTTGCGGAGTATGTAAAACTCACGCAAAACTAAATTCCAGTTTATCGGGCAGATAACGCCTACTCAATAACAGAATACACCAACTGAGAGCAGCTATTTTCACACAAGAAAACGGCTGCTCTTTTCTTTTAGCCATGAGCAGAAAGGAGCGACCAGCCACGACAAAACCAAGAGAGAAAACCCGCGAGGAGCTGCAAGCCGAGATTGAGGACGGAAAGAAGAAAATCCGGCAGTTTGAGAACCGAGAAAAGATGTTACGTCAGAAGTTATCCAAAGAGGAACGCAGAACGCGCAGCCACCGCCTTATTGTCCGGGGCGCGGTCTTTGAAAGCATTGTGCCGGAAGCAAAGAACATGACCGACGAGGAAGCCGCAGCACTTCTTAGGCTTGCACTGACGAGTGAGCCAGCGCGGGAATATCTAAAAAAAAGAGCAGAGGGAGCGACAAGCTGAAAATCCCTTAGGCACTAAGGGCGCATTATCCGAGATTTTTAATTATCCGAGGAAATTCTTAAAAACCTTTTGTATGCGGGGGTTCATG
>QZDW01000095.1 GCA_009917545.1 bacterium 1XD42-76 | reverse complement strand
AACAGAAAAAACGTGCGCGGATACTCCGGCAAATGCGGGCAGAACAGAGAAATCTCCCAACGCATCCGCTTAGGGAAACCAGCTATAAGTCCCTGCAATATGTCCGCTATGCCGATGACTTCCTGATTGGAGTTGTTGGCAGTCGAGAGGACGCAGAGCGGCTCAAGCAAGACCTGGCAGTATTTCTCAAGGAAAAGCTGGGGCTTACGCTGTCGGCAGAAAAGACCAAAATCACTAATACAGCCCAGTGCGCAAGATTCCTGAACTATGACATCTATGTTTCCAGAAGCCAGGACATCAAGCGGCTGAAAAACGGAAAGCGGCAGCGTGTGTACTACGGCGTTGTCCGGCTCCGTATGCCCCAAGAGAAATGGGCTGCAAAGCTGTTGGAACTGGGCGCAATCCGAATCAGTAAGGACGCTTCGGGCAAAGAGCGGTGGAAAGCTATGCCGCGTGGGAAACTCATGAACAGGACGGATATTGAAATCCTCAGCCGCTATAATGCGGAAGTCCGAGGGCTGTACAACTACTACTCGTTAGCTGGAAATGTGTCCACCTTGAATCACTTCTCAAGCCTGATGAAGTACAGTATGCTGAAAACTTTTGGCTCCAAGTATCGCTGTCAGGTCAGGAAAATCAAGGAGAGATATGTCAAAAACGGCGAGTTCACAGTGCCGTACACGACGAAAGCAGGCCCCAAAGAAGCAATTTATTACCACAGTGGCTTTCGTAAACAGGATAAGCCGCAACTGGGGCAGGTGGATATCCTGGATATTTACAAAAAGTACAGCAAGCCCAACAGTCTGGCCACTCGCTTGCGCTCTAAACAGTGCGAATTGTGCGGTGCGGAGTGCGGCGGTTTAGTCATGCACCAAGTAAAGCGTCTGAAAGACCTTACAGGGCAATACGAGTGGGAAATCCTTATGCGCAAACGGCATCGCAAGACTCTGGCCGTTTGCCCATCCTGTCATGCAGAAATTCACAATTCGATGAAGTCGTAAAACGATAACAGTACGGAGAGCCGTGTGCATCGAGAGGTGCCCGCACGGTTCGGGAGGGAGTACCCATGTGGTGCTTACCTCATACCAT
>QZDW01000094.1 GCA_009917545.1 bacterium 1XD42-76 | reverse complement strand
AAGCGGATGCGTTGGGAGATTTCTCTGTTCTGCCCGCATTTGCCGGAGTATCCGCGCACGTTTTTTCTGTTCCTCTGCACCCAGCATATTCCAGACCTTATCGTTTTTGGCCTTATATCGGAAGATTCTGCTTGCCATATTACGATGGGCTGGGTTCACAGTCCGTGCTGGTCTGCTGAATTCCTGCTTATATTCCTCCATATACTTATCCAACTCGTTCAGATAGATATTGGCGAGGATGGGACTGATGCCAGACCCCTGTGGAGTGCCGGTGTAGGTTTTGTGGTATTTCCACTGTTCCATATATCCGGCTTTCAAAAATTTCCACATCAGGCCGATAAAGGCTTCGTCCTTGATTCGCCTGCGGAGAATTTCAATCAGTACATGGTGGTCAAAGCTGTCGAAACACGCTTGGATATCGCCCTCCACAAACCACTTTGCGCCAGTGAACGTGTTCTGAATTTTGACCAGCGCGGTGTGGCAGCTTTTTCCAGGGCGGAATCCATGAGATACATTGGAAAAGGTCGGTTCATAGATGCTTTCCAAAATCATTCGGACTACTTCCTGCACAAGCTTGTCATCCCCGGATGGAATGCCAAGCGGCCGCTTTTTCGCCGGGTTGTTCTTTTTGGCGATATAGGTGCGGCGGGCAGGGTTCGGGCGGTACGAGTGGTCTTTCAGGGACGCAATGATTTTGTCAATGCGTTCCAGGCTCATACCATCGGTGGTTACGCCGTCCACGCCCGGTGTCATGCTGCCGTCATTTGTGTAGATATTTTTATAGGCGAGCAGATAAAACTCCGGGTTGTACAAGTTGCGGTATAGCCTTTCATACTTGTACATGGGATTTTTCGATTTATCGCTTAAACTATTCAATACATCAGTTGGCTTTCTCATAGTGTCTCACACACCATCCTTTCATTTTTGTATTGAAGAAACAGACTGCTTCCCTTCGCCATGTGAGCGGCTTTCCCGCTTCCGTTTTTACGGCTGTCCCTGTTGATTCAGGGTTCTCGGACTACTATGGAAGCTGTGTTGCCCTGCCCGCTGGCTGCGGGTTTAGGCAATCCCCGGTAGCATATATCAAACATGA
>QZDW01000093.1 GCA_009917545.1 bacterium 1XD42-76 | reverse complement strand
TGGTGGGTAGCCCGGTCTTTGGTCTTGCCATGGTGTATTTCTCCTTTCTGTATTATAATATATATTTTAATGCGGGTTTCTATATGTATAATATACCATATTATAATACAGATGTCAATAGGGCATTAAGAAAATTTTACCCCTTATTTTAATATATATTAAAATACATACGTTTATCATGCCTGGCTGTACATACAATGTTCATACATATTATAATATATATTCAAATATTCTAATACATATTTTATCATGTATTAAAATATATATTATAATATTATCTATTTTGTGCCTGGCTTATCCGGCGCCGGGGCGGTGTAGCGGTGTACCGTCTGACCGATACAGTGTGTACTGGTGTACTGTTACACCGTGGCCGGTGCGGGGGGAGAAGTGCAGAGGGGGAACCCCCTTTGCCACAGAGGACTTTACGAAGTAAAGTATCCTGTGTTATACTTTACAAGTAAAGCATGGACAAGACAAGGGGGCTTGAATAAGAATGAGTTACGCAGTAGTTAGGGTGCAGAAGATGACCAGAGGGGCAATCAAGGGCATAGAGATTCATGACCGCCGTGAGAAAGACCATAGCCTGACGAACCCGGATATTGACTTCTCAAAGTCCGGGGAAAATTACGACTTATGCCCTGCCCAAAATGAATCCTTTTCCGAAGCCGTCCAGAGACGCATAGAACAGCTTGATTTGAAAAGGGCGGTGCGGAAAGATGCCGTTCTGATGGCGCAAGTTATAGTGACCTCTGACGGTGCTTTTTTTGACGGTCTGAAAGACGTTGACGAAGATGCCTACAATGCGTGGGCTGAACGGCGGGCAAGCTGTTCCCATGAAGCATATATATCTGGCGTTCCTTTCACGGAGGACTATATCGGGGGGTTGAGTGATTCGCCGCCAATGCAGGCTGACCGCTCACGGCAGTTTTTTCAAGACGCATACGACTTTCTGGCGGAGCGGTACGGTCGTGAGAACGTCATATCCGCTACCGTTCATCTGGACGAAGCTACTCCGCACATGCACTTCAATTTCGTCCCGGTTACTCCTGATGGGCGGCTGTCTGCCAAAGACGTGCTGACGAAGCAGAGCCTGACCGAACAGCAGAC
>QZDW01000092.1 GCA_009917545.1 bacterium 1XD42-76 | reverse complement strand
TTGTAGTCCGGATAAAGGGCGATCTTACGGCAGTCCGCCTCCCGGATGACGTCGCATAAACCGCTCCGGATGCCGATAAACAATCCCGCATATTCAACTACGGACTGTATCTCACAAATAGCCGGACTCACAGGAATCGTTCCGGGAAGTGCCTTCTCCTCCCCTGCCACATTCGTATAACATTGTAAGCCCTTTTGGCAACATTCTCTCACGATCTGCTCCCAGATATCCGGCTTTAACGCCGTCACTGATTTAGCATATGGAGATAGAATCACGGCTTTCCCCTTTTCTATTTCCCCAAGTCCCCCGTATTGCTTAAGCCGTGTTGGCTTAACAGGCTTCGTAGATACCGGGAGTCCATATACGCCGCAGCAATAGAGCTGCTCCAGTGGAATCCGCTTTACATAAAGCGCTCTGGAAAGATTCACCACATACGGCCTGTCCTGGTGGGGAATAAACACATTCGTATCCTTGGTATATAATGCCGCCTGAATCATCTCATCCATGTCTTTTTGTGAAAACACCTCAACTTCATAGTCCCCAAACAGTCGGACGACTTCCCCGCATGATTTTCCAATTACACCAATCAAGCAGTCGGAAACTCCACGCTTTTTCAAAAAATACGGGAGGTATGACATGGTAAAATAGATATCTCCCAGCGCGGAAAACGGGCAGAGAAGGCAAAAACGTCCCGGATACATCTCCTTCAGCCGTTCAAGGGAGCGAATTCCGCGTTCTATCCGCTGTCTCCTGCGAGCAAGTGTATCCTCCGAGAGCGAATATTCCGCGTAGCTGTTGTAATCGACCAGTTTCCGTACCGGCCCGGCATATCCCAGCCTTTTTAACTGTGACGTCATGGCAGCGTATGCCCTGGCGACGATGCAGACGATCGTCTCTTCCGCCCTTTTTTCAAGAATCGCCTGTGGCGGTTGAATCACGATTCCACGGTACTGTTTCCCATGCTTGGCCGCGTTGTTGTCAAGAATGGCCTTGATTGGAAATCCTTTCGATAAAAGTAAATCCGCCAGCTCCTCCGTGGCGTTGCAATGTCCGAATAAATAGATTTCCTTCCCCTCGATGGCGTGTTCCTGAGTCAGCTCGTCCAGGCTTTCCACCATCTCTTCATAATGCA
>QZDW01000091.1 GCA_009917545.1 bacterium 1XD42-76 | reverse complement strand
AATCCTGCTTATCGGACCTTTATAGATAGCGGATGCTTAAATGTTTTGTCTCTTTATGGCACTGGCCGTCACTATTTCTGGTAGTGGCGGTTGTTTTTTATACTTAAAAGTCATGATGAGAGTCTCCTACTGACAGGAGGCATAAATTCAAGTACACCAAATGCGCGAGGATAGCGTTCACTCGTGACGGCACACTTACCTGTAAGCGAATGACGGCTTACTATGGCAGACTTTTAAGGAGCATTAAGAACATATAAAACACAATGATGAGTTCCATGAAATCCTAAGAGAACTCTGCGGTAGAATGGGGATTCATTTTATCGCAGAGTTCCAAATTTACACATAATTTTATTAGCCGGGAAAAATGTTTATTCAGATGTCAAATGTTTATAATGATAGTTGATGATATCAATAAACGCTTTGTTTGCCGGTTTCTTTTCCAACTTATGTCTGGCAATCTTTTCCAGATAGTCACGATTACCACTATCCCACACAATCTGGATAAGCGTTCTGATATTACGTTCCACACACGCAGGAGATGTGCTGTAATAGTTGGCAACATCAGAATAAATTAATTTGGAAAGACAGCAAAGACGCGTTTCATCTTCCTCGAGCAAATATAAAGCTCTTGCCATAAAAGTTTTTCCAGTGTAGAATTGTGAAACCTCCAAGTCACTTATGAGTTTGCGCATGTAATCTTCAAATTTTTTCATTCGTAATGTCTCCCTTCTAAAATGTTCTTTCTTCTATTTTACAACGAAACCGTCAAGACATAAAACGAATCTTACAGACATTTTTCGACATTTGGAGAATATTAAGAAAATAAAGATGATATATGGCTATAATCATGCATTCAAAAAGATCGGAAAATCGGTATAAATATGTCGGAGAGATTTCTTTCATTGAATGTAGAGGGGAGAGATTGTACCTGAAGAAACCGATTTGTCAGAAATATCAGAAATGACAAGAAACAGAGTTATCCAAATATGAAGCAGATAACTATGATAGAAAACCTCCATGTGTCCACATGTGAGCGCGCCACCATGCATGAAAGTAGTTAAGGCATATTTGGCATCCCTGAACTTAGATTGCCTGCGGCGATGGACTTTCATAGGAAAAGCAAAAAGATGACAGGAACC
>QZDW01000008.1 GCA_009917545.1 bacterium 1XD42-76 | reverse complement strand
TGCTATAATCAGTCATGTGCATAACCTCCTGTGCGTCCATGTATGTGTCATTTACACTTAAAATTATGCACCTCATCTGGCGCTCCCGTATTCCTCCCCGTGGCGGTATTTCTTGGCGTTCTTGCTCCGCACATACACCACCAGCCGGAACGCCGCGCCGATGGCAAGCCCGATGCACAGGTCGAAGGGGTGGAAGCTGGGCATGGGGTCCCCCCACGCCGTACCCATCGAGGTGAAAAAGCCGAGGAGCTTTGTGGAGATGTCCGTACCCTCCGCGATACGCCACGCTTCCCCGATATTGGAGCAGAACAGCCCGATGATGGCATAGGGGATGTTCAGGATGATGAATTTCTTTGTTTTCTGGTTCATCGCTCACGCTCCTGGTTCTTCTCCCGCACCTTGGAGGGGATGGACTTGGCAAGCTCCTTCAGGTGCGCCAGGGCTTTCAGGACGCTGGGCCGCTTCTCCTTGCAGGCCAGCTTCGCGGAATACTCCTTGAAGGCGGCGGTCAGCACATCGGCGTCCTTTGCCTTGAAGAACACCATAAAGCGGGGCGGCTCCTGGGACACATCCTTTCGGATGGCATAGTCCACGCCGTACTTGTTCAGCACCCGCTCAAAGTCCTTGATGCCGCTCTTTGCGATGTCGATCTGCTGCGCCCCCTGGTCCTTGCGGATCAGCTTCTCCACGGTCATCTTTCCGTGGTCGCCCTCCGCCACCCTGCCGGCCTTCACCCGCGCCCGGTGCTGGGCGTACTTGCGGAACGCCGCCACCAGCGTCCGCCCGGTCAGCTTGCTGGTGCTTATCATCAGGTTCACTGTCCTGTTCTCTACTTCCTCCTGCAAATCTCATTCCCCCTTTCTGCGGAAACGGCGCCGGAGGCATGACGCCGGGGCCTCAGATGTGGAACGCCGGGAAGTCCTTCCCATCGGCGTAGAGGGTCACGGCATGGTCGGCGAAGTAGACCACGGCGGCGATCACGTCCTCCGCCGAGAGGGAAACGCCGTCCCCGTCCTCATCGCACTTGTAGACGATAACGGGCCCCAGCAGATACCGTTCCCTGCCCAGGTTCAGGACGTGCCGCCCGTTAAAGACGATGGTGAGGCCCTCCACATCCAGGGCGTCGTCCGACACCACCTCCAGGCAGTCGTAGCCGCCCTTGCTCTCGATCTCCTCCCAGCACTGGGTCTCCTGCATGACCTCCGGGGTCTTGTCCGGGCGCATCACCATCACGATGGAGTCCGCTCGGCCTCCGTGACGGCGGCCTCCTCCGCCGCGTCGTGCAGGTACTCCTCCAGGGAGTCCACCAGCTTTTTGTAGCCGGGCCTGTCCGCGCTGTCGGGCAGGGACAGGTTGATGTTCACATCACCGTTGAAGTGAAAATGGATACTGTTCATAAGCGTAGATGCTCCTTTTCCGTTTCATAAAAATGCGCCCCGCAAAAGGGGGCGTGTCACCGTTGCTGGTCCCGCTGCCACCGCCTCTGCCACTGTTCCAGCAGGCGGAGGATGGTGTCGCTCATCTGCCTGGGCGTGTAGGACTTGGGGAAGAACTTCTGCAAGTCGCTGGTCTTGAAAGCGATCTGTCCCATGTCGTCCTTCTTCATCTCGTCCATGATGCCGCACATATCCTCCAGGGTGCAGCCGCTCTCCTGGCTCTTTTTCTTCATGCGCTGGGCCTGCGACACAGAGGGTGCGGCCTGGGCGTAGTCCATCGCCTCCAGGAAGTTCCGCTGTTCCTCCGACTTCAGGTAGGACAGCTCCACCGCGGGCGTCATGGAGATTTTTTTCTCGTCCACCATATCCAGGATTTCGGGGATCAGCTCTGTCAGGCGGATAAAGCGGCGCACAGAGTCCTTGCTCGTACCGGCTTGTTCCGCGATGATGTCCCTGGATTTTTTCCCGTCCAACTTGTGCGCGTCTTGCTCACAAGTTAGGTCGCTCCGGCTCCCCTGATGCTTCAAAGCCTCCAGTTTCATCTTGTAGGCTTTTGCCCTCTCGCTGGGCAGGATGTTCTCCCGCTGGAGGTTGGAGTCCACCATCATGATGACGGCGGCGTCATCGTCCAGTTCCCGGACAATGACGGGGATGGCATCCAGTCCCGCCAGTTCTGCGGCATGGTGGCGGCGGTGGCCGGAGATGATCTCATACCCGCCGTCCGGGTCCGGGCGCACGATAAGGGGATTGGCAACGCCCATCTGCCGGATGCTATCCACGGTCTCCGTCATAGCATCGTCATCCAGCACCTTGAAGGGATGCCCTTCAAAGGGGTGCAGTTGGGAGAGGGGCATCCGCTGGACGGTCTCCGCCACGGCTCCGGTCGGTGCCTCCGCCTCTTTTTTCTTTGCTCTTGGCATTTGTGTTCACCTCGCTTTCTCAATGTGGGTTTATGGGAAAAAGAAAAAAGGCGTGTACCCAGCCCCCTCGATGGGGCAGGATACACGCCTATGTACCAGTCTGTGGACACAAAAAAAGAGCGGATACCGACCGCCGGATTTCTCCGACAGCGATACCCGCTCTATGAAGCCTTGTTTTATTGTACCAGTGGGCGTCCTACCCTCCTTGCGCCCCCTGCGCTTTTGTTATCCTCTGTTTTGGGTCAAAAAACAGAACTAACATCACAAAGTCCCGTGTTTTCAGGGCTTTCTGAGTTTAGTTCTAAAATAACACAATCATCCTTTGTGACAACGCAGTTGATTTTCCCGTCCTCTATATCCTCAATCATGCGTTTGAAGCTCGGACGCTCGAAATTCGTACCAGAAAATCCGTCGTCCACATACTCGTCAACGACCAAAAACCCCTGCTCATTTGCGTAATCCCTGAGGATTTGTTTCTGTGTGGAAATGCTTGCGCTTTCCCCTTCCAGTTCGTCATCACGGCTTAAACGCATATATAACGCTGTATTGTATTGCTGCTGTTTCACTTATTCAACCTCCTGTCCTTTGGAAACAGCCCGCCACAATACACTGCTTGCATGAGCCTATTATAGCATGGGGCAGGCTGTTTTTCCATCATTGCAACAATATTTTTCTTATGGTTTTTTCATCTCGTACCGCATGACATTCTCCGCAAGCGTTTCTATGCTCTGCTTTTTCCCACTGAAATGCTCTGTAAGATGAACAATGCTTTTGCCGCAGACAAAAGAAGTCTGACCGTCCTTCTCTATGAAATACCCCGTTGGGATTCCTTTCTCTTTTGGCTGGATTCCCGACAGTATCATCCTGTCAAATAACTGTTTTACCGTAAAAATTCCTCCCTCCTGCGGTCTGTTTTAGCTGGCTGCTTCTGTCGGTTTGACCGTTGATTTTCAATCGTGTCGTGGATTTGGTCTAAGCAGTTGTCGATATGGGCAGAGCGTTTTTCAATCCCGTCTGCATATTTCAGCCGCTTCCTAAGCTCCGTTATCCGCTCTGTCACGCCCTGTTTTTCTTCCCGAATTTTTTCTTTTTCGGCTGGTGTGGCACGGCGTACCTTATTCCGCAAGTGCTGGCGGTAGTCGATAAGTTTATTCATTTCACTCTGGTTTTTTTCCCTGTCGGCGTTTAAGTCGGAAAGGGTGGAGATGTTATGCTTTGACATATACCGTACTTGTGCGGTAATCTCGTCCAGTTTCCGAAGCTCCTCTTTCATCAGCGGGCTTGTCGGCTTGTAGTCCGTACCTTTGGGAAATATACCCAACTGGTAGCACCAGTAGTAATACAACGCTAAAATCCCCGTGGTTTTCTGATGCGGTTTCCATGCGTTTTTATATTGCTCTGGCATATGCGGGGAGTAGGAAATCCTTGCTTTGTAGTTCCCGTATCGGGAAGTCCCGCCTAAACATGACCGTATGAAATCGGGCGTCAGCCGCTCGTCAAGCGTGTCTAACCTTGTGAAATGCTTATACTGTGGTAGCTTCATCTTCCAATGACCGCCCGAAAAATCAACCTCATATCCCTTATCGGTAAGGTATTTCATCATGTGCTGTAAATCCCTGCTCCCGTTGATTGCCTCCCTTAAATCTTCCCGATAGACGTTGTACCGTGTGAGTTTGCCGTTCTTTTCGTCCAGATACAGCGGTCTTGACGGGGCTTTCTTTGGTTGCTCTATGACTGACAGCCCGTATTCCCTGCATAGCCTGTCTGATACATCACGCAATCTTTTCTGCTCCGACTTTGAGTAATTGTATTTGCTCCCATCCAGATAGGAAACGGAGTTAAAACAGAAATGGTTATGGAGATGCCCTTTGTCAAGGTGGGTGGCAACGATAATCTGGTATTTGTTGCCCCACATCTCCCTTGCCAGTTTCAATCCGATTTCGTGGCATTGTTCGGGCGTTACCTCGTCTGGCTTAAAGCTCTGGTAGCCGTGCCATGCGATATACCCGCCTGTCTTTTGGTACTGTTTCTTCGTCAAAATCATCTGCTGCAGTGCTGTTTCTTTCAGACAGTTGACAGCGGAAACATACTCGCCCTCATTTGTTTTTAACGGATTTTTCACATAGGAGAACACGTCAAAAAAGTCCTGCATAGCTTGATTTGGCACGGTCTTTTCTGGGTTTTCTATATAGTCAATCACGTCTTTTATGCTCCCTTTGACATGCCATAGGCTCGTTACTGCCATATCAAACCGCCCCCTGTTCCGTCAATTCTTCTATGCTGAACTGTTGCGGGAGAGTTGATTTCTGTTGCAATTCTAAGATAAAATCCTTAATCTCTTTACAGATTTCAGCGGCGGTTGGATAGTAAGGAACACATTTTTTGAAAGCGTCATGCACCTCATAGAGCCTATTTAACAGTTCCCAAAACTCGGTTTTAGGCTGTGGCTGCGGGGCGTTTCCTTTACACAACTGACGCATAAATTCTGCTGCGGACAGACCGCAAGCGGCGGCGCACTGCTTTAATTTTTCATGTTCTTCCTCGTTCAATCGGACAGTAATCGGGACATTCTGCACGTCCTTTTCTGATTTTTCTCTACTCATTTTTCTTATCCTCCAGTCTTGAATTTTATTCTTAACAGGGTATTCAGGGATATTCCCTGAGTAAGTCCACACGCCTTTAGGCTGTGGATTAGGATTGTGGCTGACACAATCCGATGCTCGCTATCTCTGTGGACGCGTCGTCACAAGTTCCGTATCGCTCATTTCCGTGCAAGCACGGAAAATCACTCACTTCACTGCTCCTCCTTCTCCCAAAAAGTCTAGCGACTTTTCGGGAACCCTATTTCCTGTGCAGCGGCATTCTTAACGCCTGTCTTACCCTCCAAAAAGAAAATCCTATGTCCCTGCACCTCCATTCTGGATTCGTTTTCTCTTGACTTTGGGATAAATGAAAAAGCCGCTACACCGCACCACGGATGACAGGAGTGTTTTCTCCTGCTCGGATTCGCAATGCTATGTAACGGCTTTGGGATTCAAAACCATGCTGCCATACGCCAGCCGAAAAGGACGACTTACGTTCGGCGACAGTCAGCTTTATCCATTGGCTGACATTTCATTCTTCCATCTATGTGCTATTTAATTTTCAATCTTCCAATTCCCTCATGGGTATTTCAGAATACCATAGTGGCTGTACCCATGTCAAGATTTTGGGCAAACTTTTTAGTATTCCCTGTGGACGGGAATTTTATTCACTTATTTTGAAAATTGGGCAAGGGAATTTTATCCCCCACCCAATAGTCCATAAGAAAACAGAAAATATTAGATGATTATAAAATCTTCCGCAGCTTTTTCCGCAAGTGGTCTAGCCTTGCATAGATAGCACCCGTTGTCAATCCCACAAGCGGGGCAATTTCCTTTGTGGAATAACCCTGCATTTTCAGAAGGATGATTTGCAGGGTACGCCTGTCCACCGTAAGCAATGCCCGATACAAGGTTTCGTCCTCAATCTCGTCCAGTAAATCAGCGACAGTCTTTAGCTCGGTATTCTGTTCCCTGTCTGCCATCCCCTCAAGGTATTCTCCAAAGTTGCTTGTCCAATGATAAAACCGTCTGTTGGAATTGAAGTCTGCCCTGTCGTCTGTGCGGATTTTTTCAATGGTGGTTTTATCAACTCCGTGTTCTCTCAATATTTTTTCCTCGGCTTCTTTCCAGATAAGCCATTTTCTGTTCTCCCGTCCGTTGTTGTATGCCATTCTTTTTTCCTCCAATCTGAAATTTTTAAAAATGTTAAAATTCAGATTGGAAAGGCGGCGAACGGCAGCCAACAGCGGAAACAGCCCTGCGGCACATTCCGATAAAAAACGACAAAAGAAAAACCGCAAAGGCTTTGTGTCCTCTACGGTTATAAGTAATCATAATTCTATTAAGTGGATATTCTACTTCTGGTTTCATGGTGAGAAGTAGCGTTGCATAAGCAGGGATTTTTTTAACTGACTTCCTGCCATTCCTTGATATGCTATGTATGGGTAAACTCTGTGTTGCATGAGCAGATGGGTAACTGCCCGAAAAAAGAACAAAAAAATCCCTCCAAACTCTAAAACAGGTCTGGAGAGTGTCTGTTAAGTCTTTTGGGCATAGCAATACCGCCCACCACACGCCGTTTTTTTATATGGTGGGCGTCCGCCTTAAATCCTTATGAAACAAAACAGAGCCAACAAACGGTGATTGCTCACCTGTTCATCGGCTCTGCGTCTTATGCGTCTGGCTCTGTGATGACTGTTACTTGTAACTTTTTTGCTTCAATCAATGTTTCCTGCCTGCATTTCGGGCAATAGAGAGGATAATTTATCAGGACAGTATCCTCCCTGATTTTATTGCGGGTTTTATTGCCGCAAACAGGACACAATACCCATTCTGTCTGTTTCATAATCAAACCTTTCCGAAACTTTATCCGCTAAATTAACGCATCGTTCCGCAATGTTTCATTCAAGTCACACTGCAAAAGACGCTTTCCGCCAATATAATAAGCAAGCGCAACAAACAATACTATCGCAGCCGCAAATATCAAAATAGGCAGAATCGGGGCTTCCGACCAAAATACCATCGGATCTAAATAACTTGCTGTTACGGCGAATTGCACAAACAGTACGGTAAGCGGCAATGTAATCAAAAGCGGTTTCCCTGCAATCACAAACGCTTCAATAAAGAACATTTTCCTCATTTCCTGCGGCGTCAAGCCAATGGACATATATTGGGCGAATTCCCGCTTCCTTTGACGGAGAAACCCTAATGTATTTGAAAAGACATTCGCAATTCCAATAATGGCAAGCAATACACAAAAAGCTCCCAAAATCATTACCATGCCTTGGATTAAACTGTCATTAGACAATCTTTCCTGTACTCGGTTTTCACTTTCAATTTCATACTTTACCGATACAAACTGCACGACTTCCTGTTCCAAAGTGTTTAAATCCGTAAGATTTGCGGTTCCGTTTGAAAAAATACGGATATAACTGTCGGATTCCGCTTCACATACCTCTCCCAAAGTTTTATTCCACATAGAAAGCGGGATAAAATGTACAAGGGCATAATTATCATATTCTTCCCTCAATGCGGGAGATTTCTGTGTATAGGATAAAACAGGAATTTCTACGGTTTTATCATTTTTATAAAGTATTGTTTTCTGGTTATCCTCCCTTACAAATGGAACATATTCTTTGTAGCGGAAATTGCTGTTTACACTATCCCAAATCTGATTTAATACGATTGCGCCGTCAAGGCTTGGCGTAATCCCAATCTGCGAACAGAAGTTTAAAAAGCCCCTGTCATCCAAAACAACAATCGGTGCAGATACTTGATATTGACCATTTTCATTCGGTGTTCCCGAAACTGATTCAAGCCCGCCAAGCGATGACAGTTTATCGCTCTGCAATCCCTCTGGCAGAAATGTCATAGCTTTAGCTTTTTGATATACCGTGGCATCTTTTATCCCCGAAATATCCTGCAATTCATCTGTCAAGCCAAAATCCGATATTTCCGTATCTTTTAAAGTTATCATAATATCCCATACATCCTGATACCGTTCAAAATAAGTATATCTGGTACTGATATCTGCAAGGGTAGTAAAGCAAATCATAATAGAAAAGCCCAGAAAAGACAGCAATAATGACAATGTGGATATCCGTAAGTGTTTCTTTTGGGCTTTTAATGCGTTCCCTGCAAGTTCCCCTTTCATGCCAAAAATGCAAGATAAAAACCGGGAGTGTTTCTTTTTCTTTAACAATAAACCGCTTGTATTTCTGATTGCTTCAAGCGGCGTCATTCTGCTTAAGTGTCTTGCGGGAATCCACGCAGAAAAAATTACGGTTAAGAACGAAATGAAAACCGTAGCCACAAATATGGAAGGATGATACTGAAAAACAGCTTCGTGGCGTCCAGATACATCCGAAGCAAAAAAATTGACCGCTTTTATAACCCCATAGCTTATTAAAATCCCCGACATACTTCCAATTAGCATTGGCAGTATGCTTAAAGCCATCGCTTCCTGCAACAGACAGGTTCTAATCTGCCTTGGTGTAGCCCCGATACTCGAAAATATACCAAATTGATGGATTCTGGCATTCATGGATAATTCAAAAGAGCCTCGGATAATTAAGATTAACGACAGTGCCACAATAATCAGTATCACCGCATACAGTGTCAAAAGCATTGGCGGCGTTGCATCCTCTGGGTCATGTATAAAATAGCGGGATAGGAGCAATGAGTTATATTGGATGGAATCTTTATTTAGCCCAAGCTGTGCTGCAATTAGTGGCATATCAGAATAAATCGTTCTGGCATTCTTAAAATAAACATCCGCCACTACTTTCCCTTTTTGGGATAATTCTTCGTTAACGACAGTTTTTTCTACATTCGCAAATTGACATATCATAGATAAATCATCAGAACTTAATGATTCACAAACAATGCGCCCCTGCCAGTCGCCCTCCTCCAATATGATTTGTTCCACATCATACGCCCAAAAATTGTAAGCTATGCTGCATAACAGCGACAAAAACATGGTAGCAACAAGAGCAGCCGCCATAATTGAAATGCTGGATGCACGGTTATTTTTAATATAGCTTTTGGAGTAGCCCTTCCACATGCCGCTCACCTCCGCTTCTGGTCGCTGACAATTTGTCCGTCTTCGATGGTTACAATCCGGTCAGCTTCCAATGCAATTTTTTCATCATGGGTAATAAGGAGTATCGTCTGTTTTAAATTTCGGTTTGACAGCTTTAAGAGGTCAATAATTTCCTTTGAATTTTTTTGGTCAAGGTTTCCCGTCGGCTCATCAGCAAAAAGAATGGCAGGGCGGTAAATCAAAGACCTTGCGATTGCGACACGCTGCTGCTGTCCTCCAGATAGTTGGCTCGGCAGGCTTTCCAGTTTGTCCTCTATCCCCAATGTCTTTACAATCTTTTTAAAGTAATCCAAATCTGGCTTTCTTTTGTCAAGCAGCATAGGCATAAGGATATTTTTCTCTGCTGTAAGAGTGGGAATCAGATTATAAAACTGGTAAACCAATCCAACCTTTCTTCTTCTGAAAATTGCGGCATCCTTAGCATTTAGCCCGCCAAGGTCAACACCGTCTATTGTTACAGTACCTTTTGTCGGCTTGTCCACGCTGCCCAAAATATGCAGGAGCGTTGATTTTCCAGAGCCAGATGCCCCAATAATTGCGACAAATTCGCCTTTTTCAATAGATAGGCTGATTCCATTTAAAGCAGTAACTTGATTACCGCCTTTCCCAAATACTTTTTCAATACCGTTACATCTTAGTATTTCCATGTTGTCAAATCCTCCTGTTTGTTATTTCCTTATTACTGGCGTGTCCCTCACGCCATAAAGGTATACCCTTGCGGTATTTCCCCATTGTTGGCGTGTCCCTCACGCCATAAAGGCATACCCTTGCGGTATTTCCCCATTGTTGGCGCGTCCCTCACGCCATAGAGGTATACCCTTGTGGTATTTTTCTATACCTTGATATAAATCTTTTTATTATTTGAGATTTCTCAAAGTATTTTTATTATAACAAATGAAAGTGACATCTCAGTGACTACGCCCCAAACATACCATCATTTTATGTGCTTCGAATTATTTTCACGAAATATAAAAACGAACTTCAAAACAAGCCCCGCCATTCGGAAGGTTGAATGCACGGATAATTCCGTTCTGCATTTCTATGATTGCTTTTGAAAAAGAAAGTCCTATCCCGATTCCGGTATTTTTTGCGTTTTCACCACGATAGAACCGCTCAAACAGGTGGGGTAAATCCTCTTTTGCAAATCCCTCCCCCTCGTCCCATATCCGTATCTGCACATAAAGCGGATTTTTTTCATAGGAACAATGGACAGCAGTGCCTGTCCCTGTTGCTTCCATACAGTTTTTCATTAAATTCATGACCGCTTCCATCGTCCAGTTTAAATCCACATTGATATTCATCTCGCCCATTTCTGGAACTTCAATCAGAACGCCCTTTTGCATGAACAGTTCATATAAATTGTCCGATGCCAGAGAAAGGATTGTAAAAACATCTGTTGGTTTCCTGTCAAGTGCAAGCGTTCCCGCATCAATGCGGGACAACAGCAATAACGCTTCTTCTAAGTGCATGAGCCTGTTTATCTGCCGCCCTATATCCTTGATATTGGCGTGCATTTTACACGCCATAGAGGTATGCTCTTGTGGCGTTTCTGCGGTATGTATATCGTCCAAATGTTCTTTCGCCATCTGTACAGTTAAGGAAATAGACGTAATCGGCGTTTTAAGCTGATGGGCGATATTAGAAAGATTTTCTGCAAAATTGTTTCGTGCTGTTAGGGCTTCTTCCCTTGTCTGGTAAAGTTCCGTTACCGTCTTATATATTTCATCTTGCAGTTTTGAAAATTCATCATCTGAAGATTCCAAAACCAATCCTTGAACGCCTGTATTTATTTTTTCCAAATATCCCGTCAAAGTTTGGATACGGGCATATGATTTCCTATGCCAATAACAGAAAGTGAAAAGGAATAATATGCCGCCCACAAAAAAAGCTAAAACGGCAATCCAAAGGGCTGTCGTGTCCGTAATCCCTAAATTCGATGGATAATAACCAAAGTTTGATAATATATTTTCGCCTGTCACATGGAAGTCGTGTGTTTTCAATAATTCCAAAACAGCCTGTCGGGAATCTGGATTATTTTCAATCATACTTTCACAAAATCCTCCCAATATATGAAAACACACATGGCGATAGTAAAGGGTAAGAAGGTATGTAGTCATTGCCGCTACAATAAGACTGACCGACAACACAAACAGAACCATTATTTTTATATTTGATTTTTTGCTCATATCTCATCCTCCATACGGTAGCCAAAGCTCCGTATTGTTTTTAAGCAGGACGGATGATGGAGCTTTTCTCTAAGCCGTTTCATTGCCACGGTCAACGTGTTGTCATTGACATAATTCCCATTATTATCCCAGATTTGAGTTAGCAGCCGTTCTCTTGTGACGGTTTTTCCCTTATTTTCCATCAAAAGCTGCAATAGTTGGTATTCTGCTTGGCTGACAGTAATTTCTTCTTCGCCACAAAATACTGCCGTTTTGTTTTTGTCAATTGAAATAGAACCGCAGGAAAGATACTGGTTCTGCACATTTCCTGACCTGCGCAGCAATGCGTAAATGCGGGAATACAGAACTTCTAATTCAAAAGGTTTTGTCACATAATCATCTGCCCCATATCTAAAACCAGAAATAATATCACAAGTGTCATCTCGGACAGTCAGAAAAATGACTGGCAATTCTTTCCATCTTGAGCGTATCCATCTGCAAAAGCTATTTCCCTCGCCGTCTGGCATATTCCAGTCAATCAGCGCAAGGCTTGGAATATGGTGTTCCAATGCCTTCTTTCCGCTTTCCAATGTTCCAAATATAGAAACGGCATACCCTTTTTGGCTCAGATATGCTTTTACAGCCGTTGCAATATTTTCATCATCTTCAATATAATAGATTTCTATCATTTTTCCATCTCCTTGTAATTTTTCCGACGCATATCCGCTGGTTTTTCTGTGTCCCGTGGGATAAGCCATACACGGGTTAGGTGGATAACGCCCTCAATACGGTTTGCCTTGCATAATTTTTGGACTTGCCGTTCGGATATCCCCCATAATTTTGCGGTTTCCTGCACTGTCATGTAATCGAACATAAGATACCTCCCAAAATCAACTAAAAGTATTCTTTATTATAGTCGGTTAAGCGAACTAAAGCAAGCCTATAAAAATTTCATATCCACATAAAAACGACAAGGTTTGCACCCTGCCGTTTCTAATTGCTTATGCGTAAATAATTTCCTCGTTCACAATCTCCCTTGCACACGCCCTTATGTTACCTAGCCGCCCTGTCCATTCTAAGGCGTTTTCTTCCTTTAGGCGTTCCGTTATGCCCTGTGCCTGTTTCATGTCCTCAATAAGCCTTTCAAAGCGTTCCTGCGCCTGCTTATCAATGTCGGCAAGGTAAGTATTCAGCTTGCCACATGTAAGAAGATTCGTGTATGTAACCTTGCGATACTGCTTCAGATAGTGCAGATGTCGCTGTCCCCATGTGCCTATCGGCTGTTCTTCTTCGGCGAATACGGTTAAGCACGGCATTAAGTAATCTCCTTGCCGTTCGTATTTGCCGCCCAATTCCTCAAATAATGATTTCATATGCAAAAACTCCTATTCTGTATAGTTTGGTTTCTACGGGGTATCTGCAAGCAATGTATCAGCAGGCTGTGTGTATATACTATCTTTAAGTTAAGTAATCCCCATATTTTTCGTACGGTATTATAGTAGTGTCCTCTCTCCTATAGGCTCACATCTTGTTTCTTGTGTTGCTTTATTGACTCCTGTTTATTCTTTTCAGTCCCTAAATACTGCTTATGTTTTTCAACTGCTTATCCGCTTCCGACGCCTCTTTTTCGGCTGTCTGATATATTTTCTTCAGCGTTGCTTTTCATGAATTGCAAATATATTTTAATGCTTTCTGAACGGTTGCTCTGACAGCATGGATTACACCCCTTTTCCCATACCAATCAAATAAAAAACCAGCCTGTCCTCCAATCGGACACAGCTGGTTTCATCATAACGCCGGATCTATCCGGCCATTTTTCTTGTTTGCCGCCGTTTTTCTGCATCTGTGCTGGAAAACGGCGGCCTTCTTTTACCCTCAGGATTTTACATCTCAGGTTTTTCCACCTGGACAATGGCCTGTTTCTGCATGGGAATCCGGCAATTCTTGTTATTACCAAATTCTACGATCACTGTATCGTCCGTCATATCAATGATAACGCCATAAAAGCCGCTGGAGGTCAGCACACTGTCTCCTACCGCGATGCTTGCCATCAGCTCCTGCAGTTTCTTTTTTTCCTTTTGCTGCGGTCTGATTGCGATAAAATACATAAACGCAAAAATCAGAAGAATATAACCGATCCAAAAGGTTGGGCTGTTCATACTCATAGTCTGTCACACCTCCGTTTCTAATCCTGTTTATCTTTATAGTTGCCGCTTACGCCCGCAAGCTTTTTCTCCTTGTATTCGGCATAGCGGTGGTTTTCGATTGCTTCCCTTATCTCTGTCATCATCGTATTGTAAAAATACAGGTTATGAAGGACGCACAGACGCATTCCCAGCATTTCCTTTGCCTTCAGAAGATGGCGGATATATGCTCTGGAATAGGAGCGGCAGGCCGGACAGCCGCAGCCTTCCTCAATCGGACGCATGTCTCTGGCAAATCTCTCATTGAAAAGGTTGAGCTTGCCATGATTCGTATACACATGCCCGTGACGGCCGTTCCGCGTTGGATACACACAGTCGAAGAAATCCACGCCGCGCTCCACGCTCTCCAGGATATTGGCCGGCGTTCCCACTCCCATCAGATAAGTAGGCTTATCCTCCGGAAGCTCCGGTACCGTCACATCCAAAATGCGGTACATCTCCTCGTGGCTCTCGCCAACCGCCAGGCCGCCGATAGCATACCCGTCACAATCCATCCGGGATATCTCCCTTGCATGCGCTGTCCGGATATCCTCAAATGTACCGCCCTGATTGATGCCAAACAGAAGCTGCTCCCTGTTTACCGTATCTGGAAGGCTGTTCAGACGTTCCATCTCTGTCTTACAGCGGGCCAGCCATCTCGTCGTACGTGCCACGGAATGCTCCATATAGTCCCTCGTACAGGGATGTGGCGCACATTCATCAAAGGCCATTGCTATCGTGGAACCCAGATTTGACTGGATCTGCATGCTTTCCTCCGGCCCCATGAAAATCTTATGACCGTCGATATGAGAATTAAAATAAACGCCCTCTTCTTTAATCTTTCTGAGCCCTGCCAGAGAGAACACCTGGAACCCGCCGGAATCCGTGAGAATGGGGCGGTCCCAGTTCATAAAACGGTGCAGGCCTCCCACTTCTTTAATCAGCCGGTCGCCTGTCCGCACGTGCAGATGATACGTATTGGACAGTTCAATCTGTGTCCCGATCTCCCGCAGGTCATCCGTGGATACAGCGCCTTTAATCGCAGCCACTGTACCCACATTCATAAACACCGGCGTCTGGACCGTACCATGAACCGTGCAAAATTCTGCACGCTTGGCACGTCCATCTTTCGCCAAAATTTGATATTTCATCATTTTCCTCATTCATTCGTCAGTTTGGGCTTTTTGACACTCATTACATACCAGAGCGCTCCTGCCAGACAGACGGATGAATACGTACCGCAGATAATACCTGCCATCAGAGGCAGTGAGAACTCACGAATCGAGGACACTCCCATGATAAACAGTACCAGAACCATGATAAAGGTGGTAAGAGAGCTGTTCAGGCTTCGTGTAAAGGTCTGGGTAATACTTAAATTAACGACTTCCGCCAGATCAGCCCTTGCTCCCTTGAGCTTCAGGTTTTCACGGATTCTGTCAAATATAACAATCGTGGCATTGATCGAATAACCGACGATCGTAAGCAGGCAGGCGATTGCTGTGGAACCCATCGACCATTTTGCCAGCGCATAGCAGGCCACCACAATCAATACGTCATGTACCAGCGCAATGACGGCACTCGCCGCAAAACGGATATCCTTGAAACGGACCCAGATATAAAGCAGCATAAAAATGGTCGCAATGATGGTCGCAACGATAGCATCGCGCTTCATTTCCTCACTGACTGCTCCGGAAATACTCTCTGCTGTAATCAGGGATTCATCCACGCCAAAATGCTCAACCAGAGCAGCGTCTAACGCCTGGCGCTCCTCGACATTTAAGGTTCTGGTCTTAATGATTACTTCATTCGTGCCTGCAACCTTCTGCGTCTGGGTATCCGCACTGTTCGTTATGCTTTCCACAACCGGAACCACTTCGCCCGAGATCCGTTCCATAGACATTTCTTCATGAAAGGTAACACTCGTTGACGTACCGCCCATGAAATCCAGCCCGTAGTTAAAGGCAGTTCCGATGGCGGAACGGTTCAGGAACATGCCGACGATACCGCCTGCAATCAGCACGCCGGATACTGCAAAGCAGATCATGCGCTTACTGAGGAAATTAACGGCTGTTTTTTCTTTTCTCACACCATAGAATTTTTTATCCTGAAGTCCCAGCTCAAACAGGCAGTTCAGAATGAATCTGGTGATGAATAATGCCGTCACCATAGACAGGACAATACCGATTGCCAGTGTGGTCGCAAACCCCTTCACTGTACCAGATCCTCTCCAGTAAAGGACTGCCGCAGCGATCAATGTCGTCACGTTTCCGTCAATAATCGCTGACAGTGCTTTGGCAAAACCCGTCTTAATCGCAGATTTCACCGTTTTTCCAAGACCAATCTCTTCCTTGATACGCGTAAAGATGATAACATTTGCGTCAACCGCCATACCGATAGAAAGAATGATGCCGGCAATACCGGGAAGTGTCAGAGTCACCTCAAAGGCTGCCAGAAGAATCAGCATCAGCGCTACATACAGGCACAGCGCCACAGATGCCGCCAGACCCGGAATCAGGTATACTGCAATCATAAATACACACACCAGGCCAAAGCCGATCGCACCGGCCTTTAAGCTCGTGAAAATAGCCTCCTGTCCCAGCTTGGCTCCCACAACATTGGAGCGCAGCTCCTCCAATTCAAGAGACAGGGAACCGATGCGGATGGTGGCGGCCAGACGGTCTGCCTCCTCATAAGTGGACATACCGGTAATGGAAGCCTGTCCGCCTGTAATCTCCTTCTCTACAATCGGGTTAGAATACATCACGTTATCGTAGACAATCGCAATATGCTTTCCGGCGTTGGCTCTCGTCACATCAGCAAACTTACGTCCGCCTTCCTCCGTGAAGGTCAGAGATACCTCATAGCTGTTGAGTCCTGTCTGCGGATTCTTATAGATTGCCGGCGTCGCGGAGGCCACATCAGTGCCCTCTAAGACAACCTGGAAGCTCTCGTCGAAAAACTGCAGGGAACCTGGTTTTCCAAGCTCCAAAAGGATCTGGTCTGCATCGGATACGCCTGGAATGTCGATATTGATGCGGTTATTTCCCTCCTGATAAACCTCTGCCTCAGAGCTGTAGGTCTCGACTCTCTGCTGCAGCTTATACTGGGTATCGGACATATCCTCTGCACTCGGATCCGCTTCCTTTGCCTGGTAGGTGATGCTCACACCGCCTGCCAGATCAAGCCCCAGCTTAATTCCGCCCTCCTGTGAGGTGACTCCGTTTTCGTCTGTGATAAGCCTGCTCTTCTGAAGCGTATCATACCCGAAATATCCGAAAAGCCCCACAACGGCAAGGGTACATAAAAGCCCGAAAAGGCCCCTTCCTTTGTTGCTGTTCATGATCTTTTTCTCCTTATCAAAATGATGTTGGACATAACGATACCCGCGGCCTACTCCTGCCGCTGCGGCAGATCAGACGTCTCGTCTGCCAGTGCCGCCCTTATCATAATCGCGCACTCGATACGTTTTTTCTGCATCTCGCAGCCGATATCATAAGCATCCGTAATCCTGCCGTGGAAATGGTGGGCATTGGCCGCACACCCACCGCTGCAATAGAATCTGGCAAAGCAGTCTCTGCATTTATCTTTTGCATAGACATTGCACAGCTTAAATTCATCGCGCACAGCCGTATTTTTAATCCCCTCGTCCACATTGCCCAGCAGAAACTCTTCCATCCCCACAAACTGATGACAGGGATACAGATCTCCCCAGGGGGTCACGGCCAGATATTCTGTTCCCGAACCGCAGCCGGAGAGACGTTTTGCCACACAGGGGCCCTGGTTTAAATCAATCATAAAATGGAAAAACTCGAAGCCGCGACCCTCTTTCTTCCTTTTTATATACTCTGCCGCCAGACGGTCATACTCTTCCATGATCTTTGGCAAATCCTCTTCGCGGATGGCGTACGGCTCGTCAGGAGACGCGACCACCGGCTCGATGGAAAGTTTCTCAAACCCGAGATCGGCAAAATGAAGCACATCCTCAGAAAAATCAAGATTGTCTCTCGTAAAAGTCCCTCTCACAAAATAATCCCTGCTCCCGCGCAAAGCCGCAAATTTCTGAAATTTGGGGACAATCATATCATAGCTTCCGCTGCCGTTTCGGAACGGCCGCATGTTATCATTGACCGCTTTGCGCCCGTCCAGACTTAAGACCACATTGCTCATCTCGCGGTTGCAGAACTCCATGATCTCATCATTTAGCAGGACACCGTTCGTTGTCAGTGTAAAGCGGAATCTCTTATTATGTTCCTTTTCCTGTGAGCGTCCGTACGCTACCAGGTCTTTCACTACATTCCAGTTCATGAGCGGCTCCCCGCCAAAGAAGTCCACTTCCAGGTTGACCCGGCTGCCGGAATTGTGAATCAGGAAATCAAGTGCCTTTTTCCCTGTCTCAAAGCTCATAAGCGCCCGGCGTCCGTGGTACTCGCCCTCTTCGGCAAAGCAATAGCGGCAGGCTAGATTGCAGTCATGGGCAATATGCAGGCAGAGTGCTTTTACGACTGTCTGCCGTTTTTTGAAGTCAGTTACATACGTCTGGTAAACGTCAGCGGTAAACAATTCTTCCGCATCAATGAGCTCCTGGACATCTTCCAGTGCCTCTGTAAGCTCTTCTGCCGGATACGTTTGGCTGAGGCGGTCCATCACTACCTGTTTCTGTGCCCCGGTAAGAGGCTGCGGCTTCTCCATATCTTTAACGACAGAGGACAGTACCTCCACCACATCATAGAAAAGCTGATCTGCTGCATGGACGGAACCACTGTTGACGTCTAAAATAATATGATACCCATTATTTATATACTGATGTATCAAAATGTTCTCCTACTTCCTATATAATATGTATATTCTGATCCGGCACGGGAAAAATGCCGTCTTGCGGGTTTTGGACCACAGTGCGGCACTTTTCGTATCGCAGGATATACTTTCCTAATGATACAAGAATAGCCCCTACAATCATACGACCGTAGGGGACTAAAAACGTTCCTGTTTTCCGAATCCCTGCCACAACTAACGGCTGCTGTTCTCGCAGCTCTGGTTTCCCACTGTACAGGAAGTCTTGCATGCGGACTGGCAGGAAGTCTGGCACTCACCGCATCCGCCCTTCTTCATACTGTTCTTCAATGTACTGGAGCTTAATGTCTTTACATGCTTCATGATAATATCCTCCCGGTTTTATTATAACTCTTTCTGCGCCGCATCCGCGTTGTATGAGCGCAAACCTTTGTGTGCTGCGGCGCAGAAGTCAGATACGTTTGTATCATATCATGCGACATTATACCATACGATTTCTCATTATGCAATAGGGATAATCCCACTGTTTCCTGAATATATTTGTAACAGGTCACTGTCCAGGCAGTCATTATCATTACAGAAAGGAGTTCCTGTATGGTCTCAAATGTCACATGGCGCCTCGTGCGCACCCTGATTATCACCTATATTATTTCTGCCGTCCTGTTATCCGCTCTCGCTTTTGCTCTCTATCGGTTCCGCCTTCCAGAAAGCCAGATCGCCCTGGGCGTGAGTGCGGTGTACATACTTTCCTGCCTCATTGGCGGCTTTATCGCCGGGAAAACAATCAAATCCCGCCGTTTTCTCTGGGGACTTGCTGTCGGCCTTCTCTATTTTGCGCTCCTGTTCCTGATGTCAATGGCACAGGATGGAGGCATTACCGACAGTACGGTCCATATCCTTACGGTTCTGGGAATGTGCTCCTTAAGCGGTATGGCCGGGGGCATGTTAAGTTAGGGAAATACTGACCGAATCAGCGTTCCGCAGACATATAAAAGCTGCCGCAAACGCGTGTTTCTGCCACATACGGTCCGCATTTACAGCAATGTGCGCCCATATCCTGTCAGAATCCGTCTGTTTGCAGCAGCCTGAAATCTTGATTTTATAATGATCTGCAAAAAACGGGCCGGTCTTTTCCCACTATTGGCTGTCTCCCCCCATCTTTGACAGCAGGAAAACCACCAGAGCCAGAAGTCCGATCACTACGAAAATCCCAAACATGCCTTTCCACATCATTCCCAGGGCCATAATCACATTTGCATCCATATTCTTTCCCTCCTCCTACATAAAAAATCCAAGTACGATACCACCCGCCACTGCCGAGGCGATCTGTCCTGACACGTTCGCTCCGATTGCATGCATCAGCAAATGGTTCGTGCTGTCCTCTGCCACGCCCATTTTTTCTACCACGCGGGCCGACATCGGGAACGCAGAGATACCGGCGGCGGCAATCATGGGATTGATCTTTGTCCTGGAAAAGAGATTGAGAATCTTTGCAAACAGGATACCGCCTGCTGTATCAAAGACAAAAGCAAACAGTCCCAGGCACATAATCATCAATGTCTGCAGCGTTACGAAATATTCTGCTCTCATAGAGAAGGAAATCGTGATTCCCAAAAGCAGGGTAATCAGGTTTGCCAGCGTGTTCTGTGCTGTCTCAGACAGGCTTGAAAGCACCCCGCACTCGCGGATTAAATTTCCAAACATCAAAAAGCCCACCAAAGATACGGAAGCAGGCGCCACCAGACCGGATACAAAGGTGACGATGATAGGGAAAGCAATGCGCGTAAACCGGCTCACTTTTCCCGGCTGATACGGCATGTGAATCATACGTTCCTTTTTTGTTGTCACCATTTTGATGACAATCGGCTGAATGATCGGCACCAGAGCCATATAGGAATACGCCGCCACAGCAATCGCGCCGATATAATTTGATTTCAGCACCTGCGAGACCAGAATGGACGTCGGGCCGTCGGCTGCACCGATAATACCGATCGAAGCCGCATCGCGGATATCAAAGCCCAGCAGGGCAGCGACTGCAATCGTAAAGAAAATACCGAACTGAGCAGCTGCACCAAAGAGAAACATCTTGGGATTTGAAAGAAGCGGGCCGAAATCAATCATCGCACCAATGCCGATAAACAGCAGAAGCGGGAACGCTTCCGAAGCCTCAATCCCAGTCTCAAACAGCCATTGTACAATTCCCCGTATCTCTCCGACGCCGGGCATTACCTGGTTTAATGCACCGCTCACAGGGATATTTACCAGAATTGCGCCAAATCCCATCGGAAGCAGAAGGGCCGGCTCATAATTCTTCTCAATCGCCAGGTAAATTAACACGAGTCCAACTGCATACATCACCATCTGCTGCCAGGTAATCGACAACAGGCCACTCCAAAGAAATTCCATATCCGTTTCCTCCTCAATCATAAATGCAGTATCGGCAACAATAAAACTTTGAATGCTTGACTATTACCAGTATTGACCGGATCTGCAAAACCATGCATATCCGCTGCCGCACGCCGCAGCGTCTGCTTCGTACAGGCTGTGTCCACAGGCCGCGCGATTCCTGTGAGATTCCTCTAAAACGCCTGCAGTTACTCTGCGGAGTGCTTTTTTATGAGAAGGAGTATTGGCTTTGACATTCCGGCATATACAAAAAATCCGCTCCGGACCGAGTTCCTGCATATTGGGAACAAAAAAAGACTTTCTGCAGAAAAACCCTTTTCTGCAAAAAGTCTCGTTACCTTAACCGGTATGTACCGCCAGACGTTTCCGCCGCGTATGTTGACGATACATTTCAACTACTCCCTCTCTGATTGCCTAAACTATAACCCAATTTTTACAAATTGTCAAGAGCGATTTCGTGAAATTTACTGTCCTTCTCCCTTTGCGGCCTCCGCTTCCTTTTCGTCGAGGATATACATGTGTATCTTGTCAATACGGTTGCGCTCCACCTTATCAACGACAAAGCGCAGATTTTCGTAGATAACCTCTTCCTTTTCCTCCGGCAGATGATCTAGGAGCCCAATCACAAAGCCTCCCAGTGAATCGTAATCCTCAGATTCCAGAGTAAGCCCCAGCTGATCGTTCAGATCGTCAATCTTCATGGCAGCCTCGACCACCAGCTCCTTGGGCCCGATCCTGCGGATCAGATCCTCTTCGTCATCGTCATATTCATCACGGATCTCGCCTACGATCTCCTCCAGCATATCCTCCAGAGTAATCAGTCCCGCTGTAGCACCGTATTCATCCAGTACAATGGCAATGTTATTCTGAGTCTTACGCAGCTCCACCATCAGCTCAGCCGTCTTTTTAAACTCATACGTATATAAAGGCTCGCGCAGATAATCGCGCAGCTTAAAGTCTTTTTCCTCTTCAACAAAAAGCAGATCCTTGATGTTGATAATGCCGATTACATTGTCCGTTGTCCCCTCATAAACGGGATAACGGGTATATTTTTCCTTACGAAAGACCTCGAGCACCTCGTCGTAGGCAGCGTCCACATCGAAAAACGTCATGTCGATACGTGGAACCATAATGTCCTTAGCCACGGAATCACCGAAATCGAACACATTATAGATCATCTTCTTCTCATCCGATTCGATTACGCCTTCTTCATGG
Source organism: bacterium 1XD42-76 (assembly GCA_009917545.1). GTDB lineage: Bacteria > Bacillota > Clostridia > Lachnospirales > Lachnospiraceae > QZDW01. The sequence continues at coordinate 149,514 of QZDW01000008.1, read as the reverse complement.
CTGACCTCAACAATCGTCCTCAGCTCATCCTCCGTAATCGCGTCCTGCTTCTTATTCGGGTCAATATGAAGCAGACGCAGGACGCCCATAGACATTTTGTCAACGACAAAAATGACCGGCGTCAATACCTGCATGATCGCGTAAATCGGTCTTGCAAACCAAAGCGCTACTGTCTCGGGATACAGCGTGGCGGTTGTCTTTGGTGTGATCTCTCCAAAAATAAGAATCAGAAGAGTCAGCACACCGGTCGCCGCTCCTACATAAGCATCTCCGAGCATCCGGGTGACGAGTACTGTCATGAGCGAGGACGCGGAAAGATTGACAATATTATTGCCGATCAGAATTGCGCTCAGCATCTTCGGCTGATTGTCAAGTATCTTTGCCAATACCTTCGCACGGCTGAGTCCGGCCTCCGCCAGAGTTCTCACCCGAATCTTGTTTACTGTCATCATCGCCGTCTCTGCGGACGAGAAAAATGATGAAAGTGCTAATAGCCCCATTACAACTACGATCTGCAGGGCTTGCCCTGAATCCAAAAAAATCAACTCCTGTTTCTATATTATTCTTTTTGTCTCCACAGCCAAAGACAGCATACTAGGGTGTGCACAGATGGATTCCACCATAGCCGCACACTGCCTTAAACCATTGAAACTGCTATGATTTTACATCATCCCCCCGCACCTGTCAACCATTTTTGCCGCTGCTGCATAAACCCGGGAGCGTTTCAGCAGCCGCATTTCTTACCTCCTCGATGGACATTCCCTGTTCGCGGGCAATACGGGCCAAATCCTCGTATTCCAGCTTGCAGCGCCGCACCCCGTAGCCCTCGGACAGTTTCTGCCTGACCGGACCATAGGGCGTCGGAATCTCCGTCACTTTCCTTTTTAATGTGTAGCGCCTCGTCACATGCTCGCGGATGCCTAATGTCGTGGTATGGCGGAATAAAAGCCCTACCATCGCCTCCCTGTCCTCCAGCCTGCACATACACGTAAGAAGCGTACCGGGACGGCTCTTTTTCATCCCTGCCGGGACGGTATAGACCTCCAGTGCACCTGCCTGGAACAGGGCTTCCTGTGCAAAACCGATGAGCTCCGGCGTCATATCGTCCAGATTGCAGGAAAGCTCAATGATCTCGCTGCCGCTCTCTGCTGTCTCTCCCAGCATGGCGCGCACACAGTTTGCCCGCTCAAATTCCTTTTTCCCCATCCCGTATCCGGTCCGCTGGAGCGTCATAACCGGCATTTCACGGAATTCCTTTACAAAATGTTTGAGGAGCGCCGCTCCGGTCGGGGTACAGAGCTCTCCCCTGACCTCCGTACTGTAGACGGGCACGCCCTGCAGAATATGCGCGGTTGCCGGAGCAGGAACCGGCAGAATTCCGTGGGCGCAGTGCACATGGCCGCTCCCCACATGAACCGGCGAAGCAAATACCTGCTCCACACCCAGCTCGTACATCAGGAGGCAGACGCCTGCGATATCGGCAATCGCGTCCGCCGTACCCACCTCATGAAAATGAATCTCATCTACAGGTTTTTCATGTGCATGGGCCTCCGCCTCTGCGATCAGAGCATAGACGGCTGTCATATTTTCCCGTACAGCCTCCGGCAGGTCCAGATGGGAAATAATATGAGAAATTCCCGCCATGTCTGCATGATGGTGACGGCCGGCTCCACCGTGGCTATGGCCGTGGCCGTGATGATGGCCGTGCTCATGGCCTGACTCTTCATGAGTGTGCCCGCATTCTTCGTGGCTGTGGGCATGACCGTGCTCATGGCCCGGTTCCTCATGAGTGTGCCCGCATTCTTCGTAGCTGTGGGCATGACCGTGCTCATGGCCCGACTCCTCATGCACATGCCCGTGGCCGTGGATTCCGGCATTTTCGCTGAAGGAAATACCATCCTTAACATCCGCGCTCTCCTCTTCATCGCCGAAAACCGTCACCTTCATATGTGTTCCCGTTATCCCGCATTTGACAGATGGCTCTGCCTCCACCGTTACTCCGGGAAGGCCCAGCGCATTCATCCGCGCAAGAAAAGCTTCTTTTTTCTCAGGGCAGAGCTCCAGCAGCGCCGCCATCAGCATATCCCCAGCGGCCCCCATTCCACAGTCCAGATAAAGTGTTCTCATCGTCGTTTCATTCCTCCGTTTTCTTCCAAATGTAAAATAATCCCGGCATTCCGTCTTAAATGCCTCAATGGGCAAAAATATCCGGTTCCGGATGTCTTATCCCCTCAGGTGGTTAATCATGCTCGCCAGATAACCGGCTCCGAAGCCATTGTCGATATTCACAACACTGATTCCACTGGCACACGAATTAAGCATAGAAAACAGCGCCGAAACGCCGTGAAAGGATGCGCCATAGCCCACACTTGTGGGAACCGCTATGACAGGACAGTCGGCCAAACCGCCGATCACGCTGGCCAGCGCCCCCTCCATGCCTGCGATTGCAATAATCACGCGGGCGCTCATGATTGCATCCATGTGGGATACCAGCCGGTGAAGTCCGGCTACGCCCACATCATACAGGCGTTCCACTTCATTCCCCAGCGCTTCTGCTGTCAGCGCCGCTTCCTCTGCCACCGGGATATCACTCGTGCCGCCGGTAGCGACAACAATGCGCCCCACTCCGTCTTTGGCCGGAAAATTTCCGCAGATTCCGATCCCCGCATCTTTATGGTAATGGAATCCGCCGCAGTCTGGCAGTGTGTCTGTCAGAAGTTTTTCCACCTGCGCCGCTTTTTCAGGAGCCATTCTTGTTATGAGGACGATTTCCTGCCCCCGCTTTTTCATGGCTTCTATGATACCGGCGATCTGCTCTGCTGTCTTTCCCGCTCCGTAGATCACCTCTGCCACGCCCTGCCGCAGTTTCCTGTGCGTATCCAGCTTGGCAAATCCAAGGTCGTCAAAACCAGCCTGAGTAAACGGCTCCTTTTTTAACATCAGCACTGCCTCATCCACAGAAAGCTCTCCTGCTGCCACACGCCCCAGCATATCTCTCACATTTTCCATCATTCTGTCTCTCCTTACTGTTTCCACATACAGACCAAAAAAGCCATGAAAAGAACAGCCGGCTTTTCACGGCTCAATTCCCTTCATGGCAATTATGGTTATGTTATTTTCCGTCGCTGACCGTATTCTTCAGCGTACCGATTCCTTCAATGATACATTCCACCACATCGCCCGGCTGTAAAAATCTGGGCGGCTCAAATCCCATGCCCACTCCTGCGGGCGTGCCTGTTGCGATAATGGTGCCGGCCTTCAAGGTCATTCCTCTGCTCAGTTCGGCAATGATCTCTCCGATTCCGTGTATGAAGCATTCTGTGCCGGAGTCCTGCCGCAGCTCTCCGTTGACTCTGGACTGTATTTTAAGCTTTGGCGGGAATTCCACCGATTCCACTGTCAGGATACAGGGGCCCAGAGGAGTAAAGCCATCCAGGCTTTTTCCAAAATACCACTGCTTGTGTCCTGTCTGTACATCCCTTGCGCTCACGTCGTTCATGATCGTATATCCGAAAATATAATTTTTCGCGGCTTCTGCCGGGACGTCCTTTGCATCTTTACCGATAATCACTGCCAGCTCGGCCTCATAGTCAAGCTGATTTGTCAGGTCCCGGTGGGCCGGGATCGCGCCGTCCGGGTCTACCGTGCGGTTCACACGTTTGGAAAAGTATATTGCCGCCTCCGGTTTCTCAAAGGATTCCTTCTGAAATCTCGCCGATTCCCTGGCATGCGCCTCGTAATTGATACCCAGGCAGATAATGTCCTGCTCAGGGACCGGAATTGGGGAAAGAATCCTGATATCACTGATCGGAGCCGCTCCCATCACTTCATACGGGGGGCGTGCCTGAATATGCGCCAGCATCTCCTTTTCAGACGCCCCGATCTCCTTGATTATATCCAGCATGGAGGGGTACTCCATACCGGCTGCTGTAATCGGATATACCCACGTCTCATCTTCATTCAGTATCCCCAGAAATTCCTTTCTGTCCACCTTATATGAAAGCAGCTTCATAAGCCCTCCTTAAGAAACCGATCGGATCCGTTCCGGAAATCCCATAACAGTTCCGATTCCTCCACTGTCATGGCAAAAATCCATTTCTGATTGCCTGCGGCAATGGGATTTTTGCTCTCCAGCTCCATATTTCATACGGTTCGCGCAGTAAATACGCAAGCCTATCGGATCCGTTCCGGAAATCCTACCTTCTTCTGTACCTTTCTCAGGGTCTTGTTGGAAAAATAGGTCGCTTTTTCTGCATTTTCTTTAATCATTCTGTCAATGTAGACCTTATCCTGCGATAATTCTGCAAAACGTTCCTGGAGAGGCTTTAAGATAGAAACAACCGCCTCGCCGACCGCCATTTTAAACTCACCATATCCCCTGCCGTCAAATTCGCGTTCCACTTCCGCCGGCGCTTTCCCGGTGCAGGAGCAGTAAATATCAATCAGGTTCTTCACTCCCGGCTGCCCGTCACAGTAGCGGACGCATCCCTCTGAATCCGTCACAGCACGTTTGCATTTGCGGATAACAGTATCCATATCGTCCATCAGGTAAATACTGCCATTGGGGTTCTCGTCCGACTTGGACATCTTCTTCTCCGGGTTCTGAAGGCTCATGATCTTGGCTCCCGTCTTGCCGATATAGGCCTCAGGAACCGTAAACACATCCCCGAACAGATTATTAAAACGGATGGCAATATCTCTTGTCAGCTCCAAATGCTGCATCTGGTCGATTCCCACCGGCACTACATCAGCCTGGAACAGCAAAATATCGGCTGCCATCAGTACCGGATACGTAAAGAGGCCTGAATTGATATTATCAGCATGCTTTGCCGCCTTATCCTTGAACTGCGTCATGCGGTTCAGCTCGCCCATATACGTAAAGCAGTTGAGAATCCACGTCAGCTCCGCATGGCCGGACACGTGGGATTGATAATAAATACAGTTCTTCTCAGGATCAAGGCCTGCCGCGATATACAGCATGAGCAGCGTTCTCGCGCGCTTCCTGAGCTCCGCCGGATCCTGCCGGATCGTGATGGAGTGCATGTCCACTACACAGTAAAAGGTCTGGTAGTTGTCGGAAATGCTGACCCAGTTCTTCAGTGCACCCAGATAATTCCCCAGTGTCAGATTCCCCGTCGCCTGCATTCCGCTGAATAAAGTCTTTTTGCCGTCAAGCATTGATTGCCACCTCTTGTCTTGTTTCTTTGTGCATGTTTCTTTCTCATTATAGTACAATTTGGAAAATGATACAAGTGATAATTTTTGCTTGTCTCCCACACACTTTGCAGATATAATGATATTAACGCGCCGTCTATGGCGCATATGCTCCCATACAGCTCTCCCGGCTCCTGCAGATTATGCCTGCGGCAGGCGGCAGAAGCCCGGAACGTACTGGCCGGAGCGCCAGGAAAGGATGGATACATATGGAAAAAATCTCCAGTTTTACAATCAATCACCTGAAGCTGCTGCCGGGAATCTATGTTTCCAGACGCGACACAGCAGGCGATACACACGTTACCACCTTTGACATCCGCATGACCCGTCCCAATCAGGAACCCGTCATCAATACAGCTGAGATCCACACAATAGAACATCTGGGCGCCACATTTCTCAGGAATCACCGTGTATATAAGGACAAGGTGCTCTATTTCGGCCCGATGGGCTGCCGTACCGGCTTTTGCCTGCTCCTGACCGGTGACTATGAATCTGCCGATATCGTTCCGCTCATGCAGGAGATGTTCCTCTTTATCCGGGATTTTGAAGGGGAGGTTCCGGGGGCCTCTGCCAGAGACTGCGGCAACTACCTTGATATGAACCTTCCAGTCACCAAACGTCTGGCAGGAAAATTCTATGACGAAATACTCGAGAACATTACCGACGAACATCTGATCTATCCGGATTAATGCCGGCAGACAGGAGGCGGAGGCAGACAGCCGTTTATCCTGGCTGCGTGCCTTCGTTCTGCGCCTTGTGCGCCTGTTCGAGAGCCAGAAGCCGTTTTTTGACATCAAGGCCTCCACCATATCCCACCATTGTGCCGTTCGCCCCGATTACACGGTGGCAGGGTACAATGATCGAAATCGGGTTCTTATTATTGGCCATCCCTACAGCCCTGGCTGCCTTTTCATTTCCCGCCATCACGGCGATTTCCTTATAATTTCTTGTCTCACCATATGGAATCGTCTGAAGCGCTTTCCAGACCTTTTTCTGAAATTCTGTGCCCTCCATGAGAATTGGCAGGTCAAATTGTGTACGCGTTCCTTCAAAATATTCCATCAGCTGGGAAAATGTCTTATCCGACAGCTCCGTCCGCACTTCCTTTATATCTTCTCCTTCTGGAATCACGCGCCCAAAATAGACTCCTGTTACCGCCGCCTCCCGGCAGCATATCGTCAATTCACCGACTGGAGTTTCATAAACATAATAGCCGCTCCCCTTTTTACTGCAGAACACCTTAATACTCCGCGGCGGAATTACCGCATGAACCTGATTTTTCAATACTGGCTCCTCCCCTTCTCTGTAATATCCATCTGCGCCTTCCTTTGATGTATCAAATACTGTATGCCAGAGCTCACCCTTCGGAAGGCGCGGCAAGCCGAATACATGGGGCTCCCAGTGCATGTTGTAGACCACATAAAATGTGTCATCCTCACTGCCATCATCTTTTCGCGCATAGGGCCCCCAGTAAAGAATGCCAAGCTGCCTGCAATATCCCTCATATACCGGACGCCAGGCATTTTCACCATGATACGAAATATCGGGACGGCCGCAGGCTCTGTAGTCCATGATGCGCGGCTCGTATTCCATATGGAAAATGCGGTGCCGCCTGCGGAAGGCAATCAGATGCCGGACAAACCGGTACAGATCCGCATTCGTCTCCAAAAGCTTCCAGTCAAGCCAGGAAATCTCATTATCCTGGCAATATGCATTATTGTTGCCAGACTGTGAATTGCCAAACTCGTCGCCTGCCAGAATCATCGGCGCCCCCTGGCTTAAAAACAGCAGAAGAAAGGCGTTGCGGAGCTGACGCCTGCGGAGCCGCAGAACCTTTTTCTTTCTGGTCGGCCCTTCCGCCCCGCAGTTCCAGGAGGCGTTATAGTCGCTCCCATCGCGGTTATTTTCTCCGTTCTTTTCATTATGCTTCCTGTCATATGACACCATATCCATCATCGTAAAGCCATTCGTATCTGCCATATAGTTAATCACCCCGAAATCCGGGGGATTCCTCCGGCTGTGAAAGGCCAGTGCTGTCACCATCCCCTCGTCGCCTTTCAGGAAACGCCGCATGTCCTCCTTAAAGCGGCTGCCGCATTCTGCCAGATGCTTTTCCCGCACCGTCACCGTTCCCTCTCCCGGCGCCAGATAGCCCCGGCCCGGCCGGTCCGCCATGACCCCCTCCCACCCGTCAGCCAGAAGCTTCACACCCTTTAGAAAAGGGTCGGCCGCGATCATGGCAAGCGGCGCATGGCCGGAAATGTGAAATCCGTCCACATGATATTCCTGTACCCAGTAGCGCAGGACGGTTAAAACAAGTCCGGGCGGTTCCTTTCCTGTGAAATAAATTTCCACAAGGCACTCCATCGCTTCCCTGTGCAGGCATTTTACCAGTGTCTTAAATTCTTCCTCTGGGGTCATCTCCACCTGCGCCCCGTAGGAAGCCTTGAGCGCAAACAGAAAAGAGGGCGCATAGCCCCAATAATTCACCCGTATGCTGTTGTCACTGATATGCCCTGATATGCCTTTCCCATTTGCCGGCTCCGGTATATCTTTCCTGCATGCTGCCTCTGATACACGCTTCCCATCTGCCGGCTTTGGTATGTCCTTCTTGTATGTTGCTTCTGATGCACTCTTCCCATCTGCCGGCTCTGGCATCTCTTTTCTGCCTGTCGGCTCTGCCTCACTTTTGACGCATGCTGTCGTTGGTATTTCTCTCCTGCAGCCTCTCTCTGGTACAGCACCCACGGCTGCTCTCCTGTCCGGTTCCATGATCTCATTAAATTCCGTAACCGGGAGCAGCTCGATCGAGGTCACTCCCAGATTCTTAAGATAAGGGATTTTCTCCGTAATTCCTGCGAACGTCCCCATATGTTTTACCCCGGAAGAGGCATGTCTGGTAAATCCCCTGGCATGCAGACGGTATAAAATCATGTCAGAATAGGGAAGCTCCGGCCGGCTGTCGTTTTCCCAGTCAAAGAGCTGGGACGCCATGCTGGCCCTCACAGCGCTCTCCCGGCGGAAAGCATCGGCCCATTGTTCCCGTCCCGTGATTTTTCTCGCACATGGTTCCACAAATACGTTCCCATCCGCCTCAATCTGATATTCCGTCTGCCCGAAGTCGCAGTCCTTTATCGTCATCGACCAGACATTCCCGACCCGTTCCTCCTTACGAAAGCTTCGTATCCCGCTGGGCTCGTCCTCACCTGCACGGAATAAAAGAAGCTTTACCTCCTCTGCCTCTGCTTCCACCAATATAACCGTTTCATCATTTGCCTGCGTTACGCCAAGCGGATACAGGATTTCATTTCTGTTCTCAAATTTCGCCATTGTAAAATCCCCCGTCATTTTTTCCGGCGTGAGTAAGCCCGGCTTTCATCCTCATTTTCACAAATATTTGTCTATATAATCATAGAAAAGAGCCCGATAGGTACAGTATAACATCTTTTCCGACAATTTAAAAGACGGAAATCACATTTCTGTGAACTCCGTCTTTTTCCATTACCTGTACGCCAATTATTCGAACCTTTCTTATTGGATCTGCTTGAGAAACCGCGCCTCCCACGCATATTTCTGCATTTTCAACAGTTCATCGTCCGTAAATCCCAATCTCTGCCTGATGAGCGCGAATTCTCTTTTCAGGCTGGTACCCGAACATGTCCTGTTATCAGAATTGACAGTTACTGGTACCCCTGAATCATACAGACGCCGCAGCGGATGATCTTCCAGCCGCGAAACCACCTTGGTATGGTAATTACTGCTGACACACACCTCCAGACATATTTTCTCATCAGCCAGCTGTTCCAGCAGCCTGTCATCATACGCTGCTGCTACCCCGTGTCCAATCCGTCCCGCACCAAAGGAGAGGGCTGTCCGCATGCTGTCCGCGCCTGCTGCCTCCCCGGCATGTATGGTTATTGGAAGCCCATACTCCCTGGCCCTGGCAAATACTGGGGCAAATGCGCTGGTGGGAAACAGAGATTCTGCCCCGGCAAGATCGACTGCGCATACCATATCGCCGAAATATTTTTTGGCTGTCTCGATCGTCTGAACATTCTGCTCCTGATTGTCCGCCCCGCGCATACAACAGAGGATTAAGCCTGCGCTAAGCTGAGGATATCGTTCCATTCCGCGTCTCATCCCCCGGATTACCGCCTCTGTCACATCATCCTGGCTCATGCCATTTTTCATAGAAAGCTGCGGGGCAAAACGAATCTCCGCGTAGGTAAGCCCCTCCCCTGCCAGCTCTTCCACCAGCTCGAAACTCACCCGCTCCAGGGCCTCCCATTCCTGAAGCACCATTAGCGGCAGATCAAACCGTTCCAGATATTCCTCTAAAGTCCGGCAGTTCTCCGGCACCTGCATTTTAAAGCGCGTCTCCTCCACACTGCCTGCCGGGATCCGGATTCCCTGTTTCCCGGCGAGCTCCCAGACAGTCTCAGGGCGCAGAGAGCCATCCAAATGTAAATGAAGTTCTGCGAAATGTTCCATAAAAAGCACTCCTTTCCTTCCTGCGGCCGGCCGCAGACGCGCTATAACCTGCGGCAGAAAACGTTCTGCCGTTCCCGGCCGCTTAATGGCCTGGCAGCTGGGAAACTGCACGGGAAAGCCTGGGGCCGATCAGCACGGCAGCAATGATCTTTGCCGCATCTCCGGGAAGATACGGGATGACTCCGGCAAACAGCCCTGACACAAAGTCCATTTTAAGCTGTGACGCCAGCCACACCGTGCCAAACAGGTAACAGACCGTTGTTCCCAGCACCATTCCCAGAATATGCATCGAAATCCGCTCCGGAAACTTTTCCACAAAGAAACCTGCGATCGGAGCCAGGAACAAAAAACCCACAAGGTATCCCCCCGTCGGCCCCGCAAGCTTTGCAAGGCCCCCGGAAAAACCGGAAAATACAGGCAGCCCCACGGCTCCCAGCAGAAGATATGTAGCATAGCTTACAAGGGAAAGCCTGGCCCCCAGTACATATGCCATCATATAAATTACCAGGTTCGTCAGACTGATGGGAACCGGGCTTATTGGAATCGGCAGCGACATCGGCCCCAGAATACAGGTGATTGCTGTCATAAGCGCTGCGGCTGTCATTTGTGTGATGGTTAATTTTTTACTTACTGTCACATGCTCCATAAAAAATACTCCTCCTGGGATATTGGTGGCGCAAAATGTCAACCATCTGCGCTTTTTATGATGACAGTATATCACACTCCGCCTGATTGTCAACTTATTTTTATAATTAGTTTACATTTGTTTTCCACGGCAGCAGACACGCCTTGCTGCTTCAACACGGCTCATTCCCTGGCTGAGTATGGCCGGGTATCCTTTCTTCACAATCTGCTTTCAAAAACGGTTGCCGTCTCATCCTTCCTATGCTAAACTATCCGCATCAGCCGCAGCGCATGTTTCATGCTGCAGCGGAAACAGGAGGTATCTGCACATGGAACAGCTGTCCTTATTTGATTATGCAGAAACTGCGGCGCCCCTGGCAAGCCGTCTGCGTCCCAATACACTAGATTCTTTTATCGGACAGACCCACCTTTTGGGGCCGGGGCGTCTGCTCCGTCAGCTTATTGACCAGGATACGATCCCTTCCATGATCTTCTGGGGCCCGCCCGGTGTGGGCAAAACAACGCTGGCAAGTATCATAGCTGCCCGGACCAGAGCTGATTTTATCAATTTCAGTGCTGTTACCAGCGGAATCAGGGAGATCAAGGAGGTCATGGCAAAGGCAGAGGTAAGCCGCCAGATGGGGCTCCGCACCCTTGTTTTTGTGGATGAGATCCATCGTTTCAACAAGGCACAGCAGGATGCCTTTCTGCCTTATGTGGAAAAAGGCAGCATTATTTTAATCGGAGCGACCACGGAAAATCCTTCGTTTGAGATCAATGCCGCTCTTCTCTCACGCTGCCGTGTCTTTGTGCTCCAGGCGCTGACCGACGACGATCTGGTGGAGCTTTTGCAGCGCGCCCTGACGGATGACAAAGGGTTTGGACATCTGAATGTGGAGATCGCCGACGAGCTTTTGAGGGCCATCGCCACGTTTGCTAACGGAGATGCGCGCACTGCGTTAAATGCCCTGGAAATGGCTGTCACAAATGGGGAGATGAGTGCGGAAAAAACGGTTGTGACCCGGGAAGGGCTCGAGCAGTGCATCAGCCGTAAATCGCTTCTTTACGATAAAAACGGCGAGGAGCACTATAATCTGATCTCTGCACTCCACAAGTCGATGCGCAACAGTGATCCGGATGCCGCCGTATATTGGCTGGCGAGAATGCTCGAGGCCGGGGAGGATCCGCTCTATATCGCCAGACGGCTGATCCGCTTTGCCACAGAGGACGTGGGGCTGGCGGATCATCAGGCCCTGCCGCTCACGGTCTCGGTCTATCAGGCATGCCATTTTCTGGGGATGCCCGAATGCAATATCCATCTGGCTCAGGCCGTCATTTACCTCTCGCTGGCGCCGCGCTCCAATTCCGTATACAAGGCCTACGAGCATGCCAAAAAGGATGCACTGAACATGCTCTCCGAGCCGGTGCCGCTCGTGATTCGCAATGGCGTTACCGGGCTGATGCGCGATCTGAATTATGGTTCCGGGTATATCTATGCGCATGATACGGAAGAAAAAATCGCCCGTATGGACTGCCTCCCGGAGAGCCTTAAAGGGGCCCGTTATTATCATCCCTCCGAGAGCGGGCAGGAAGGCGTACAGAAAGAACGCCTGGCGCGCAGCCTCGAATACAGGAACTCGTCCCCTGACACGTAAATGGCAGAACATCCTGCTCACCAGTATGCCAAACGATACAGAATCAGGCGCCTGCATGGAAATACACGCGGATTCCGGCTGCACGTATCCCGCATTCTAGCGGAACAGCTCCAGGAGCTCATCCCGGCTCATACTGCCGATACCGCCTGTCTCACCGCTCAAGATTTCGTCCGCCAGATTTTTCTTGGCCTCCTGCATGTGAAGGATCTTTTCCTCGATCGAATCCTTCACGATCAGGCGGTAGACAGTCACCACCTTCTGCTGGCCGATCCGGTGTGCGCGGTCGGTAGCCTGGTTCTGTACTGCCAGGTTCCACCACGGATCATAATGGATTACCATATCTGCGCCTGTGAGATTGAGCCCCGTACCGCCGGCCTTTAGGGAAATCAGGAACACCGGAACCTGATTTTCGTTAAATTCCTTTACCATCTGAATCCGCTTTTCCTTCGGCGTGGCTCCCGTGATCTTGTAATATGGGAGTTTTTCCTTTTCCAAATCTCCTTCCAGAAGCTCTAGCATGGATGCGAACTGGGAGAATACCAGCATTTTGTGCTCGCCCTGTGCCGCGCTGCGGATTAAATCAATGCATGCCTCACGCTTGGCAGATTCCCCGTCATAATTTTCAAAGCACAGGGACGGATCGCAGCAAATCTGCCGGATCTTTGTCAGCTCCGCCAGAATCTGCACCTTATTTTTGCGGAAATCGTCATCATTCTGGCTCTGTACAACCTGTAGCATATGCACGACCTGTCCGTCGTACAGCTTCTGCTGTTTCTCCTCCAACTTTGCATAGCGGATCTCCTCCAGCTTATCAGGAAGGTCCTTTAAGACCTCGCCCTTTAACCGGCGCAGGATAAACGGCGATACCATCTGTTTTAAACGGGCAGTTGCCGCTTCGTCCTTATTCTTAACAATCGGCGTCTCCGTTTCTTTCTTAAAGATGTCATATCCATACAAAAAGCCCGGCATGAGGTAATCGAAAATACTCCACAGCTCACTTAAGCGGTTCTCGATCGGCGTACCGGTCAGCGCGAATTTTGTGCGGCTTTTTATCACTTTGACAGCCTTTGAGGCTGCCGTACTGTGGTTTTTGATGTACTGGGCCTCATCCAGTATCTGATAGGAAAAGGTCAGATCTTCGTATTCCGCGATATCGCGCTTTAAGAGATCATAGGATGTCACCAGAACATCGCATTCCCTGAAGCCCTGCAGCTTCTTCTGGCGCTCCTGCTGGGTTCCTGTCACCAGGCACACTTTAAGCGCAGGGGCAAAGCGGGCAAATTCCTCCCCCCAGTTATAGACCAGGGAAGCAGGGGCCACGATCAGGGAAACGCCCTGCCTGCCCTCTTCCTTTGCCGCCAGAAGAACCGTGATGACCTGCAGCGTCTTGCCAAGGCCCATATCATCCGCGAGAATCCCCCCGAAGCGGTATTCGTCTAATGTCCGTAGCCATTTATAGCCTGCCTCCTGATATTTGCGCAGCGTCATTTTCAGGGCATCCGGCACCTCGAAGTCCGAATCCGACACGGTTTTGAATTCCTTTATCATCTTCTTAAACCGGCGGTCCCGGTCTGTATACAAATCCTCCCCGGCCTCCAGCATCTTGTCAAGATAAAGGGCACGGTACGCCGGAACCTGCATGTTTCCCTTCACGAGTTCCTTGGGAGTCAGGTGAAGCCCTTCCATCATGAGGCTTACGGTCTCGATTCCTTCGGAGTCCAGCTTTAAAAAATCCCCGTTTTTGAGGCGATAGAAACGTTTCTTTTTCCGGTAGCTTAAAAGTGCTTCCAGAAGCTCTTCGGCAGACATGTCATCCGTGGAAACAGACAGGTTCATGAGCTCGCTTTCCACCGAGACGCCGACCGATATCCGGGGGCGTTTCTGAATGTTCAGGCGGCCAAAAGCCGGCGTACTCTGTACCTCCCCCAGCTCCAGAAGACGGCGTACTCCATGCTCCAGCACCTCATAGACCAGCTCCTCATCCTCCCCGCAGTGAAACTGCCCTGCCTTTGTGTCCTCAAAGGGGAAATACTGCAATGCCGCCTTCCGGGCCTCCTGCTCACGCAGCTCGTCGCGGTAGCTCATTTTTTCCTCGCCGGATTCTGCTTCCGGCCTGTCCGCCAGGGAGAATCGTTTCTCCCCATACTGCGCTTCTGCCCGGCAGATTGCATTTTTCCCCTCCGCATCCAGGTAGAATGTAAACCGCACCTCTGGCGGGAGATATTCCTCGACTGTTTCCGCATCTGCCTCCTCCACGCTCGCATAGCAGCGCAGCCAGGGTAACATGGTATAGTAAAATTCTCCCAGACGCTTCCTCCCGATCTTAAACTCCAGACGGCCGTCTGTCCCCATATGTTCCAATGGCAGCAGCTCATCTGCCAGCTTTAGGGAAACGCGGTTCAGATACTGGTCATCAAGGTAATATGCGGCTTTCTGCCCATATAAAAGCTCCGGCAGCGCCCCTGATACCGTAATCCCCTGAAAGATCCCCTTATCCGTATTTTTTTCTATTCTCAGGCAAATCTTTGGCGCCTGGTCACGTGCGGATAACATTGTTTTCTTCTTCTCCGAACCATACCCATCGACAAATTCCAGCGCATCGGTTCCCAGGACATCATAAAAATCGTCCAGACGGCCTCCGAACAGGGGAATGGAGCCTGTGATCGCCATATTCTGATCGCGGTAATAGAACCCCCTCGAGTACAGGCGGGCTTCTCTTTCCAGTTCCTCGTCCACGGCATGTTCAATAAATTTCAGGTATTCCTTTGCCCGCTCCGTAAAGTTATCGAGCGAATGGTTGACCTTTGTGGCTGTCCCGTAAATGGCGGTTTCTCCATTTCTCACCCTCTGAACCAGATCAGTCAGATTCTTAACCACAAAAAGCTTGCTGCCGCCGATGCGGAAAGAAACGGAAAGTTCGTCCTGCTGGCGCAAAAGCTTGGGCACCAGATTCAGATCCGACGACAGCCCGGCATCTGCGGCTGAAGCCATTTTTGCCTTGCGGATTCCCCGGTACATTGCCAGGAATTCAGCCCCGCTCCGGTCAGTCGCGTCTCCAGGCCGTTTTTCCCTGATATAATCCCCGACCAGCAGCAGGAGTGCTGCTTCGTGGGAGCAGATCGCCCTGCTCCCAAACCCCCGGCCCTTCATATAATTGTTATAACAGCCCATAACGCCGCAGTTCGCTTCCAGAATCCGGTTTCTGTTAAAGGTAAGGACAAGCCGCCCGTTTACCCTGCCGTCCTTGTACTGTCCTGTGGCGACGCCAACCATATCCTCCTGGCCGTCTCCCCGTCCATAGCCAAAGTCAACCTTTGTCATAGACACTTTCCCGCCTGCCACAAGCGACTCTGCGTGTCTGATAAAGGCGTCCGTCATCTTAAACTGACGGCACATCGCTTCATAGTCAAAATATGTATATTCTGGCACATCCCCCGCTTGTTTCCCGGAAACCGGGGAAGCCGGCTTTGCAGCCGATGTTTTCCGGCGTCCGGCCCCCTTGTCGGATGTCTCCGCAGAATCTGTCTCCTCTGCCATCTGTCTGCCAAAATCCATCTGCTGCTGCACGCCGTCCTTATTTTGCCGCGCCTCCATTTCATAGAGAACCGCCGCCATGTGCTTGCAACGCGCGCCGCCCTCCGCGTACGGGCAGGAACAGTACATATCAAGGATTCTGCTGCCATCTGTCTCGATTGTCACCCGATAGCTTTTCGAGCCTTTCACCGTCGCATGAATGCGCGTTCCTTCCTGTTTGAAGTTCTTCACTCTTCCGGCCAGATAGTAGCTCCGCCCGCGTTCCCGAATTGCACTGCTGAATTTTGTTTTCCAGTCCATTTTCGCTGCTCCCAGTTCCTTTCTGCCATCGCAGGACCGCTTCTATCGTATCTGTCAGCCTATCGTTTCATCTCATCCGGCACTGCTGCTGTGGAATTGACGGCTGTGATCGTCAGAATCCCGTTCTCTCCGCTGTAGTGATACCAGTAATAGGCGCGTCCCTGACACGATGCCGCGCATGCGTCGCACATCTGCCGTACGGTCTGCTCCGAAATCTCATCCGGCAAAGCCATCGTAAATCCATACCGCACCGGCCCGGCAGAACCACTGTTTCCGGCCGCATCATTATATGCCGCAGTCCATTTCGTACGGAATTCATTCTTCCAGGCTGACTGAGTGGCAGAATCCGTACTGCTGCCAGTATTTCCGGCACTCCCCTCGATCCAGACACCGTCCGCATTGACCCAATAGCCGTCCGGTGTTGTTGTATTGGTCAGCATATATCCGTCAGCCCCCATATAGTACCAGAGGCCGCTCGTCGGGGACTGATACCAGTCATTTGTCAGATAACTGCCGTCCTCATACGCAATCCACCAGCCCTTATCGTTGCTGGCCCATGTGCCTGGCCTCCCGGCCGCAAACGCGTGGGAACAAGACGATGCCGCAAGCATGGCAGACAAGCAGAATGTAATCAGTTTCTTTATTTTCATCATTTCGTGATTCCTCCTGTTCATTCATAAATTTGTTATTGCTGTGGACAAAGCCATTTTTATTATTATAACATGGGCACCCCTGCTTTGTCAGTTGCAAAGTAGAAAATGATGCATATTTTATTTACTTGACTTTCCGACACTAATGTCGTATATTTGTTTCAGACACATATGTCGGAAAGAAGGCTGACGATGAATAAAAGAGGTCAGGAAACAAGGGAACATATTAAAAAATGCGCATACTCCTTATTTGCCGAAAAAGGTTTTAAACAAGTAACCATGAAAGATCTCTGCGAAGCCGCACAGTTAAGCCGGGGCGGCCTGTACTGCCATTACAAAAGTACGCGCCAGATATTTCAGGAAATCCTGAACGATATGACAGACCGGCAGGACCATGAGTTTGAGCGCAGAATACAACAGGGCCAGCCGGCAGTTACTATCCTGGATGACATTTTAGAAAAGTATCGAAGTGAAATGCTTGACAGCCAGGCTTCCTTAAGCATCGCAATCTGTGAATATTTCAGCGTCCCTGATGCGGCATGCCATAATAATACCTTATATGCACAGTATTTAACATCAGCAAATACCTGGAAAAAGCTGATTCGATACGGCATTGACCGGCAGGAATTCCATGATGTGGACATGGACGCCGTATTTCATCTGATCGTGTTTTCCTATCAGGGGGTAAGAATGTACAGCAGACTGATGCCTGTAGGCGAGGAAATTCCCGCCGGAATCATCCGGGAAATCAAAAAAATATTAGTGAGGAGTGAGGACAGTGGCAACCATCTTTGATCGCTTTTGTAATGGCCGGGACGCTTTCGTCAACCCCTGTGATGTCATCAGGCCGGTTCCTGGCTTTCCGGAGGTATGCATCACTACCTTTTCAGAAGGTATGATAAAAAACTTTGTCGAGCATCGTGAAGCAAAGGTCATTACGAATCTCTATTCCGCAAACGGGACTGTTCCTGTGTATGAGATCGAATATAAAAATAAGCGGATGGGACTCTTTCTCTCCAGGGTCGGAGCTCCTGCCTGTGCAGCCGGACTGGAGGAAGTGATCGCCTCAGGAGCAAAAAAACTGATCCAGTTTGGCTGCTGCGGAATATTAAATGAATCCCTTGCGGACCACAAAATTATCCTTCCGTCCTCTGCCGTCCGGGATGAGGGGACAAGCTACCACTATATCCCGGGCAGTGAGGAGATTGACGTGGATCCGGCGTCAACCGACACTGCCGTGCGCTGTCTGGAAAAGCTCAAGATTCCCTATGTAACAGGGAAAGTATGGACTACGGATGCGATTTACAGAGAAACACCGGCTGCGGTACAAGAGCGCAGAGAACAGGGCTGCCTTGCCGTCGAAATGGAGTGCTCGGCCTCCCTTGCCGTCGCCAGATTCAGGAATATACCTATTATCCATTTTTTCTACGGAGCAGATAATTTAGATGCTGGCAAATGGGAAATACGAGATCTGACGGATTATGGAATCCGGCATACCGATCAATACATGGCTATTGCTTTAGAATGTGGAATTGCTTTTTAAGTCTCCGGATGCACCGATGTCCCATGAAAGTCTGGCGGACGCACTCGGCATCCCTGAATTCAGATCGCCTGACGGCGATGGGAACTTCAAGGTAAACCTTCATGCGCCCGGCCTGCAGATCATCGCCGTCCTATGAAAGTCCGGTGGGCGCACTTGCCATCCCTCAATTCAGATCGCCTGACGGCGATGGGAACTTCAAGGTAATGTAGTCGTCAGAACAGAGTCGCTGACTGTTGCGGTCCTGTGACGGCCGGCACAGTATGGAACACCCCGTCTGCCTGACCGGAACAGCAATAACGCCCGGGAACACAGCATTCCCGGGCGCATTCTTATCCATTTGACAAGGGAATCGGTATGAACTCTGGCTTACCGGCATGTCTGGCGCCAAATATTCGGACTGGATTCCCCACCGTTTGAACGGTTATAGATTATTCACATGTGTAGGGCATGAGGGCGATGTGTCTTGCTCTCTTAATCGCCACTGTCAGGGCTCTCTGATGCTTTGCACAGTTGCCCGTAATTCTTCTCGGAAGGATCTTGCCTCTCTCAGATACGTATCTCTTTAATTTATTAACGTCTTTGTAATCAATCTCACCGTTCTTGTCCCCGCAGAAAACGCAAACTTTTTTTCTTCTGTGCATTCCGCCTCTCCGTACTCTGGAAGAATCGGATCTGTCACCTTTATTAAATGCCATTATAATTTCCTCCTGTCCACTTTAATTAAATGGAAGTCCTTCGTCCTCGACCCCATCCGGAATATTCATAAACCCGTCGCCGATTGCTGCAGACGGAGCAGGCCTTGTCCCCTGCTGATAGCTGCCGCCCTGGCTCTGGCCCGCGCTATAATTCTGATTATTTCCATAACCGCCGCCATATCCCTGACCGCCGCCGTAACTCCCGCCGCCAAAGCTGCCATTATCGCCGCCCTGGTTCTTGCTGTCGGCAAACTCCTGATCGTCCACCACAACCTCTGTGGTGTATACCTTCTGGCCATCCTTATTCACATAACTGCCTGTCTGAATCCTGCCGCTCACGAGTACACGCATTCCCTGACGGAAATACTTCTCCGCAAATTCCCCGGCACGGTCAAAGGCCACGATATTAATGAAATCCGCCGTCTGTCCCTGATCGCCGTCCTGGCTCCTGCGCCCTCTCCTGTCCACTGCCAGCGTATAGTTCGCAATCGCCATCGAACGCTCTCCTTGGGAGTAGCGCACAATCGGATCTCTTGTTAATCTGCCCATAAGGATAACTCTATTCATATCATCACTCTTTCTTTATTTCTCTTCCGGCTTGGCAGGTGTATGATCCTGTCTTACGCAAAGATAACGGATGACCGGCTCCATGATACGCACATGCGCCTCTACCTCATTCGGGCAGTTGGAGTCGCCTTCGAAATGTACGAAGTAATAAAAGCCCTCTTTCATTTTCTGGATCTCGTAAGCAAGTCTCTTCTTGCCCCACTCGTCCACATCTGTAACCGTGCCGCCAAAACGGACGATATAGTCCTTTACCTTCTCAAGAGCGGCTGTTCTCTCGTCATCCTCAAGCTTTGCACTCAGAACGACTGCCAATTCGTATTTGTTCATAGTTTCTTTCCCTCCTTGTGGTCTCTGGCCCCTGTCTTTCAGTAACAGGAGCAAGGAATCATGTGTCACGAGACTTCATTTTAGCAAAAAAATACAGGAAATGCAAGTGTTTTTTCATGTGTTTTGCCGAACCTTATTTTTATTATACTCCATGATACAGCCCCGGAAATCACTATAAAATTCGTTGCCAGTCGCGCTTATGCAGACTCTCACCACAGAGCATGCTATACCCATCATCTACTTCAATCCGTTTATGGACAGTTCCTTACTTAATTTTCATCAAACCATTCCCTCACAAGCTCTATACTGACATTTACCATCTTTGCAATCGTGGATTCATCCAATGAGATTGTCCGAAGATTCAGGGCTGTCTCTCTGGCCTGCTCCAGTCTCCCTTTCTTCGTGCCATAATTCTCACCTTCGATACGGCCCTCTCTATGCCCCTCCTGGTGGCCCTGCTCCCATCCTTCCCTTAGAATCGTCTTTGCCTCATGCTCGAGAACCTTTCCTCCCATAACAGACTTCACTCCCTCCCTGACATTCTCATATTTACGGGCTATATTTTCCACTACCTTATCCGACATCTCCATGATAATCTTTCTTGTATACGCACTGATATGACCGCTTTCCAAAAAGACTGTCCAGACGGTTCCGGATATCTGTATATTCTGCCTTCAGAATCTCCAGCTTATCCTTATTTTTATTATATTCTGCAAAATCCCTTTCGTGTGTAAAGATATAGAATGGAATCAGAAATAACAGCTTTTTCTCAAAAATCTCATCAATGCCATATCTCTGTGACTTCATCACCATAACGTTAAAGCATACTGTCCCACCCGGCGTTTTCATCTCAATCATCATCTTATCCGGCGTTGTATCTTTGCATCTGAGGAATAAAACTGCCGAATGGGGGATCTCTACCTTAAGTTGGTTCCCCGTAATCTCCCCCTGATCCAATGCAATCTGGGTGGAATATTCGAAAATCCTTACCAGCATACTGCTGTCCGCCGTACTCTGGCATTCGTACAGGAACTTCTTTTCTTCCCTTCCCACAATCTTAAAACTGGCGTCCGTAATCCGCTTCTCCTCTCCGCCATCCTGTCGATTTAAAAAGTGTGTTTCCGGAAGAAAAACGATTTCTTCATCCCCGCTGTACTTCTCATCAAAAATTTCATTGATGACAGGTGATCAGGCTGCTGCAATCATTCAGCAGTGTACGGAATACGGCGTCATACGGCGTGTTGACTACATTACCGCTTCCTGCTTCCATCCGGTATGCCTCCAATCTGGCAGAGATTCTCCCTTCTCTGCCCCTGCTTCCATGCACTCACCCGTTTCTTCCTTTACACTGCCATTGTAACATTCTGCCGGTACACGGTCAAGTACCTGCACTTTTTTGCTGCCCTGTTGCATCACCTAAGACATCGAACCGCCTGTCTGGTCAAAGTAAGGTGCCATCTTGAGCCAATACCATTATAAAACACGCTTTGTATACGTTAAAATTCGACTTACTGGAATTAGCGTTTCATTGAATCACTATACCATCTTTTTGGATAAAACCATCAAAATGTCCTTGTTATTCACAATACAAAACATGCTCTTTCCTGGTTTACAGGTGTGCAATCCACCATCAATCTTTCCGGAAAAGAGCATGTCTCCCTTTGTAAAATATCTTTTTCAATTCTAATTCTTTTGGAACTTCCGGCTGGTATCCTATTCCGGTGGATACAAGGCCGCGCCGATCTGAGCGAGTGTTTTTACTAATGGCGCGATCATCTGTAGTAAGCGATCCATTTTCTTCCTTTCCTGCGGCAATCACCATGTACGCCACAAAAAACGTTGCAACGGATACCGCGCAAATTATTTATATTGTAAAAATATAAGAACATCTCTGTTCCACTCTCGATCGCAATGATCTTATATGTCCACAGCTGGTTTTGTTCTTTTCTTTGAATACTGACAGGATGGCTCCGTTTTGTAATTGGGCTGTTACCCCAATGTATACTATTGATTTTAACTAAATGCCCTGCTCCCATAACCAGTTTCTTACTGCCGGCCATACATACGCATCTGTCCAAGATGCCCTCCACATTAGAGAGATTTATGATATCGCATCTGTCGATATATGTAAACTCTTCACTGTCCAACTCTGCGTAAACCTCCGAAAGAGTCTTACGCACCGGAATTTTTAAGGCGTCTGCTGCGACAAAGATTGAATTTTTCTGTTCTTTGTAGACATAGCAGATATCCTGATGGCTGATTTTTTCAAACTTTCGGTTATTGCTGATAATATAGTGCTTTTTGGATTGTAAAGAACGCAAAATAAGAGCGTCCCTTAACCGGAAAACGTCCAGCTCATATCTGCTCACCGAAAACTCATCCTATGCTGTCACCACAACAACGATTGTTCTGGGTAGCACCTCTTTCATTCTCCCGGCAATATACATCCCGGCATATCCCGGCATTTCTATATCCAGAATATAAATATCATAGCATCTCCCGCTCTCAATCGAATCACGCAGAGGGGCGATTTCGTGAAATACATCAATTATGACCCCTGTATCATATTGCTTACAGTAGTCCCGCACCATGAAATAAATTTTTTCCGTATATACTTTATCGTCACAGATAGCAATTTTACATATCAAGCTCTCCCCCCATAACGTGATTCGTTCACCGTTTTACCGTACCGTCCTGCGCCCGTAAGCCCCTGGTATTTTTTTCGACCAGACGCCTCGTCACCATAACCATATGGCCGCAGCCCAAGCACTTTAAACGGAAGTCCGCGCCTACACGCAGGATTTCCCACTCCTGGCTGCCGCACGGATGAGGTTTTTTCAGCTTTACGATGTCACCGACCTCGTATACCATCCGCTTCCACCCCCCCCCCCTCTATGTAAGCCCGACCGCCTCGCCGAGAATCTCCCCGATCGGCCCACTGAGTACCAGATCCGCCCGGCCGTCCATTGGCGTGACAGACTTATTAATCAGAACCAGTTTGTTGCCGCGGTAGTAGTCGATCAGTCCGGCAGCCGGATACACCGTCAGAGACGTTCCGCCTATAATCAATACGTCCGCGTGCGCGATATACCCGACCGACTTTTGTATCGTCCGCTGGTCGAGCCCTTCCTCGTACAGTACGACATCCGGCTTGATGCTCCCGCCGCAATGGCATTTGGGGATCCCCTCGGATTCAAGAACCGCCTCAATCCCATAGGACTGTCCGCATTTGGTGCAGTAATTGCGCAGGACAGAGCCGTGCAGCTCCAGTACTTCCCGGCTCCCCGCCTTTTGATGGAGCCCGTCGATGTTCTGCGTCACAACCGCCTTTAAGCGGCCTTCCGCCTCGAGCTTTGCCAGTGCCCGGTGGGCCAGATTAGGCTCAGCGTCCGGGAACAGCATCTTACTGCGGTAAAAGCGGAAAAATTCCTCCGGCTTCCTCATATAATACGTGTGGCTTAAAATCGTCTCCGGCGGCTCGTCATATTCCTGATTGTACAGACCGTCCGTACTGCGGAAATCCGGGATATTACTCTCCGTAGACACGCCTGCGCCTCCGAAGAACACGATATTCTGGCTCTCCTCAAGCCATTTTTTTAACGTTTCTCTGTTATTCATCTCTCTTCCCCTTTCCCTCATAACCGCCAGGCGGGCGGGCGTCTAAAACCGCCTGCCGGACATGAATCCAAAGTCCCCGTGCAATCAAACACAGGGGACGCCCGCCACGGACGCATTTACACCACCTCATCTAAAAAAACACCGTGAAACGGCTCGATCTCCTCCCAGTGAGGGATCTGTTTCACCGCGTCAGGGATCTCATATCCAAACAGCCACTGTGTCAGATCCGCGATCGACACCACCGGCACCCGGCCTCTGGCAATAAAGCGGGATTCCCGCACCATCCCGGAGCCGCTTTTATTTAACTTCCAGCTCCACACTCCCTGGTTGGCAGAGACAAACAGATCATTTACACCGAGTTCTATCGTCAGTTCCGTTTCTGTACTTCTCTCCGACAGGCAGATGGCACGCACAAACTCCGGCAGACATAGAATCCTGGCCATGATCGCGGGCTTTTTCGACATTTCTGTCCGGCAGCCCTCTCCGATATAGAGGAAGCGCTGCTCCCGCTCCTTCAAGCCCCATTCGCTGCTCATACCGATAAATTCCTCATCATGGCTGATCAGGCTGATGCTGCCGTCCTCGCTCGCCAGCTCCTTCTCCATCTGCTCCAGATATGCCTCATTTCGCAGGGCAAAGACCTCATACTGGCGCTTCAGCCACGCATTCTGCCAATCGGCCAGATCCTTGAGAAGTGCATGGTCAGGGAACGGCGTCTGCCGCAGCTTCGGGTCATATTGGAGCACCCATCGCGGCTGATCGAATATGAAGCGGAAATCATATGGGCGGTACAACGCCTCTCTTGCAGGCATGAGAAACGTAAACGGCATCCTCTCCCCGCACATATCGCGCAGTGCGGCAAGCAGAAGAGCACGCATATGCCCCTTCTTGCGCTCTGTTACTGCCGTCGCCACTCCCACGATATAGTCACACCGGCACACACAGCCTCTCAGATAGATTTCATACGGGTTTCTGTGCAGCATGGAGACAATCCGACTGTCCTCCTCACACACAATCACCCGGTTATCCTTCATTTTTTCCTCAAAATAATAGTCTGTAAAGGGCTCGGAGTCATCCGGAAACGCCTCTCGCCACAGTACCCGGCAGCGCTCCTTCTCCTCTGCCTTCAGGTATCGTATCATACACCCTCCACCGCGTTCCAGCCGATCTGCCGGATCCTGAATTTTCTGGCAAAATCAATGGGAGCATACGACATTTTGGCCTGGCGCAACCCGGGAAGGCCCATGTCGTCCTCACGGTTCACCAGCTCAGCCTCCGCAAATTCGTGGATCAAAAACTGCTGGTTGATGAACTGATAAAGCCCTGGAATCGCGGCATTTGCCTTCTCAATATGAATGATCGCCATTTTTTCTCTCTCATTATAGCTGCCGATCGAGAACGCCTCCAGCGCTCCGTCCACATAAATGCCGCCCATGCGTACATTTAAGAGACAGCAGTTATTTAAGATCTCATGGATGCCCTCCACCTCATAGTCCAGGTGTCCCTCAACCTCCTGCCCCTTCTGCTCCCTCCATTTATCGAGGAAGCGCCAGATGTCCATGCGGTCAGAGCAACAGAGCGTCCTGTACTCGTATCTTCCTTCATAGAGCCTGAGAAACGAATTCAGATGGTTTTTCTTCTTATGCAGCTTTTTCCCGGACAGGCTCTTTAAAGCAGCCGCGCTGTACAGGTAATCCCTGCTGTCCGGAAGCTCTTCCACCAGATAGCGCTCGGTTGGAAGCGCCAGATATTCAACTGCCGCCTCGTCTGCCAGATAGATCTCCAGCGGCAGCTTCAAATTCTCGTTAAAATAGCGTTCCAGCTCGTGGAAATATCCGGGCATGTCCTCCATTTTACAGACCGGCAGGGCGGCGAAGCGCTTTCCATGAATCGTCATGACCCACAGAAGCGCTCTGTCGTCCCGCACGGCATAGCGGACGTCATAAAACTTTGCCCACAAAAAACTATCAAGAATCACGCTGTCACAGGTCCGGTCATGCCTCTGCCCGTAAAACCTCGTCAGTGCCTCGATACTTGGTGCGTCCAGCTTCTTAAACTCCAGATCCATCTCTGCCTCCCTCGGCTCTTAATCGGTTCCTGTTGTGAATGTTCGGCTATATTTATTTTGCTGTATGGGCGCGCAAGCTCCTCCTTACAGAAAGCCTGGCGCTAACCATATTTTACCATACTTTCCCTCGCAAGAAAAGGCTGTATTTTCAGAGCCTCTGCGCATTTTAACTATTGACAATTCAGGCTTCCATAGTATAATCTAAATTACAGAATATCGTTATACAAAACAAAGTTTTATATTATGAAACTATCGTCATTTCTGTACGAATTTGTTTTCATCCGAACGTGCAGGCCCGGCTCAGTTCTATTGCTTAACATTAGCAAAAAGGAAAAGGAGTATACAGCTATGAACGAAGTTTTAGAAAAAATCCAGAAAACAGGAATCGTTCCCGTCGTTGTCCTTGATGATGCCAGGGATGCCGCCCCGCTTGCAAGGGCTCTGTGCGAGGGCGGACTGCCCTGCGCGGAAGTCACGTTCCGTACAGAAGCCGCAGAAGAATCCATCCGTATCATGACTGCGGAATATCCACAGATGCTAGTCGGCGCAGGGACAGTCCTCACACCTGGGCAGGCAGACCGTGCAGTCGGTGCAGGCGCACAGTTTATTGTCAGTCCAGGCCTCAATCCGGCTGTCGTAACGCACTGCCTCAAAAAGGGAATCACTGTCATACCCGGCGTCTGCACGCCCAGTGAGGTCGAGACGGCGATTGCGCTGGGGCTTTCTGTTGTCAAATTCTTCCCGGCAGAGCAGGCAGGCGGCATTCCCATGATCCAGGCGCTGGCCGCCCCCTACACTCAGATGCGTTTTATGCCCACCGGCGGTATCCATGCCCAGAATGTCAACTCCTATCTGGCATACGACCGGGTACTTGCCTGCGGAGGAAGCTGGATGGTGAAAAAGGAGCTCATTGTAGCCGGAGAATTTGACAAAATACGCGACTTGACGAAAGAGGCCGTCCAGACTATGCTCGGCTTCACACTGGCCCATGTCGGCATCAACTGCGAAAATGAGACCGAAGCCGGCATTACCGCAGATACATTTGGAAGGCTGTTCGGTTTTACAAAGGATGAACGGAGTACGGCTGTTTTTGCCGGAAACGCCATTGAGGCCATGAAAGCGCCTGGCCGCGGTACGAAGGGCCATATTGCCATTGCCGCCAACTCAGTCGCGCGCGCCAGAAATTATCTTGAGATGATGGGAGTGTCCTTTGACGAGAGTTCAGCCAAATACCAGGACGGAATGCTGAAGTTCATCTATCTGTCCGACGAACCGGGCGGCTTCGCAGTCCACCTGACGCAGAAATAGGCGCTGCTGTCCGCACCTTAACAACGGAAAGGAGAATTCAGAATCATGGCAAAAAGGGTAATCACATTTGGGGAAATCATGCTCCGTCTGGCTCCGGAGGGCTACTATCGTTTTGTCCAGGCCAATACCTTCGGCGCCACATACGGCGGCGGCGAGGCGAATGTGGCTGTTTCCCTGGCTCATTTCGGCCTCGATGCCGCCTTTGTCACAAAGCTTCCCCGGCACGAAATCGGCCAGGCAGCCGTAAATGAACTGCGAAAATTCGGCGTCGATACTTCCGGCATCGTCCGCGGCGGCAGCCGTGTCGGTATTTACTTCCTGGAAAAAGGCGCTTCGCAGAGACCGTCCAAGGTAATCTACGACCGGGCACATTCTGCGATAGCGGAAGCCCTCCCTGTGGACTTTTCCTGGAATGATATTTTTGAAGGGGCCGACTGGTTCCATTTTACCGGTATTACCCCGGCATTAAACGATACTGTGGCAGAGATCTGCCTTGCAGCCTGCAAAAAGGCCAGGGAGCTCGGCCTCACGGTCTCCTGTGACTTAAATTACAGGAACAAGCTCTGGACGAAGGAAAAGGCCGGAAAAGTAATGGGAGAACTTTGCAGCTACGTTGATGTGTGTATCGCCAACGAAGAGGACGCCGCTGATGTGTTCGGTATCCGGGCATCTGGCACCAATGTAACAGCAGGTACGGTCAACCACGAGGGCTACCGGGAGGTGGCCCAACAGCTCGCCGGACGTTTCGGTTTCTCTAAGGTTGCCATTACGCTGCGCGAATCTGTCTCAGCCAACGACAATCTCTGGTCCGCTATGCTGTATGACGGCTCTGATTTTTATTTTAGCCGTAAATATCCAATACACATCGTTGACCGCGTAGGCGGCGGCGACAGCTTTGGAGCCGGGTTAATCTATGCCTGCTTAAGCGGCTATGGGCCTCAGGATACGGTTGAGTTCGCGGTCGCAGCTTCCTGCCTCAAACACTCGATCGAGGGCGATATGAATATGGTCTCTGTGGACGAGGTAGCAAAGCTTGCCGGCGGCGACGCCTCCGGGCGCGTACAACGATAATGGAGGCGGAGACAGCGAAGTGATTCCTTTGCTTTTTTTCGTCCCAGTGTGTATAATGGCAGCAGAGCATAAAAGATAGAAAGGGCGTAACAATGGCATTATCTGGAAAACAGGAATATACATCCAGTGACTACTGGGCCCTTCCGGAACAGGAACGCGCCTAGTTGATTGATGGAGTGCTTTTCGCGATGGTGTCTCCCGGTTTAACCCATCAGATTCTATCTCTGGAGCTGGCTTTTGCAATCCGGGATTGTATCCACTCCCATAGTGGAACCTGCCGTGTCCTGACAGCTCCGTTTGCTGTCAATCTGAATGCAGACGACAAGACATGGATCGAACCGGATCTCATGGTGGTATGCGATCCGAAAAAACTCAATGAATGCAGCTGTCAGGGCGCACCTGACTTTATCATTGAAATCGTATCGCCTGCCAGCCGGAAAATGGATTATGTGAAAAAGAACGCGCTTTATCTTGACGCCGGGGTAAAAGAATACTGGATCGTTGACCCGCTTAAGGAGCATACCCTCGTATATTGTTATGATGAGGAAATGGTTCCTGCGTTCTATCCTTTCGAACAGGCCGTCCCTGCCAGGACTTTTCCCGGATTTGAAGTGATAATCGCCAAATTACTGGGAGATACCGTCATTTGAAAAAATGCCAGAAATGCGAATTTCTTCGTCTGTGGCGCAGACAGGAAGGGGCGCTGCAACCACTCTGCAGCACCCCTTCCTTTATAAACCCTCTCTACACGTTTACCGGCCCCACGCTTCCGCCTTCTGACGGCCTGGACTCCTCCGGCGCCCGCTTTCTTTCAATCGGAAGCAGGAGATTGACTCCCGCCGGGTTGACGGCTACTCCTTTGGCTTCCCTGGCAAGGATACCGGGAATCTTTGCTGCCTCCACGACAACTACCTTAAATCCGCCGTCACGGTTAAATTTGCGCATCTCCATCATATCCGTAAAGATCGGCTGATACGTATCTCCGCTTTGCTGACGGATCAGAGGGATCCCGTTGTCTGTGTGGTACACGGTAAGATACGTGCCTTTTCCAAAATCAACCAGAATTTCTTCCTGCAGCTGCTTCATCTCATCCGTCATCTGCGGCAGTCTTTCCCGGCGCGCTTCCTGCATAAAATAGAGCGCAGTCAGATGAAGTTCCGGATTCTCCACCCAGATCTGCCCCTCCGGAAGCTTGCCTGTCCCCGGACGCATTACCAGCTCTTCGAGCTGAATCCTTGTCTCCTCCGGTGTGCCCTCGCCGAACAGGACACAGTTTACTCCCATCATCCACAGATTTGCGCAGAACCCGAGAAGCTGCTTTTGATCGACCCTGACGGCCTGAACCGGAATTCTCTTACCGGACAGACGCATTGCCGCATCTTTCGCTGTCTCCTCCTCCGGATACAGGAAGATCTCGTCATCCATCGTCTCCGGGTCACATTGCACATACGGCATTTTTGTACATGGCGACATCAAGGCATACAGTTCGGACGCCGTGCGCAGCTTCTTAATGATTTCCTTTTTCGAGGGGACCGTCCCCCTGCTGTTTTCCTCACTCATTCTTCATTTCTCCTCCTGCCCATTTGATTATTATGCACACGTATGTCCCCAGTATAGCAGAAGATTGGCTGGTATGCCACACATATTCTACAGGAAACCTTCATGCGCCCGCAGGTGAGCCCGCCAGTAAGCGCGCCACCATGAGAGAATTTCATTCAGGCGCATTCGGCATACACAGTCTTATGCCGCCTGATGGCATGCTTTTGTTGGAACTGATAATCAGTCCACTTTCTCCGAACGGCACTTTTTACCTCACTTTGTTGCAAATCGGTTCATAAAGAAGTCGGTAAAAGCAGCCAGCTCATCATCCTGTGATACATAAACATACAGTTTTTCATCTTCCAGCCAGTCATAGGCATTGATACCAATGTACCCTTTTTTGTCCGGGTAAATGATAAAGGCATCGGTAGGATACTTATTACGATAGGCTTTCAAAATTTCAGATCGTCG
This sequence comes from bacterium 1XD42-76, assembly GCA_009917545.1. Taxonomy (GTDB): domain Bacteria; phylum Bacillota; class Clostridia; order Lachnospirales; family Lachnospiraceae; genus QZDW01. The sequence continues at coordinate 119,839 of QZDW01000008.1, read as the reverse complement.
GTAACAGGTCGGATCGCCGCAGCCGGAAAGATTGGGCACTGTGGGAACGACCACAATCGTTTGGCTGGCTTCGTTCCAGCCGACAATTAAATTCCCGATTTTCGTTTTACTCCCATGAACAAATCCATAATTGAAACGGCTCACATCCTCGGTATACCCAAAAATCAGCCTATAATGATCCCCATCTTCGACAACCTGGTTAAATAGAGCCCGCATTTTCTTTGCATTTGCGTTGCTCTTTTCCATATCAATTTCGGGCCCTTTAAACAACCTACTAAAAAATCCCATGATTTTTTCCTCCTAAAAAATGCGCCTGAGTTGCTTTCCTTTATGGTGGCATGCTTACCTGTGGGCGCATGAAGGCTTGAAGCCAGATATGGCCGTACCCTCAGCATCATAAATAAATTAAATAATTGTTCAAAATAAAGGTAAATAGTTAAATTTGTCTTTATTTTAGCCAAAGTAAAATCCGTCTGAATATAACGCCGAAGCATACCATTCGGACGGATTTTTTCATTCCCATCCTTCAAGGTATGGGAGCCGTTTTCAATTTCTCCAGGGCATCCACAATCGCATTGAGTTGAAAATCTATTGTTTCATCCGCAGCTTCGGGAACAAACAAGGGGAGTGTATCGGGAATCGCCCTGCGTACAACCATTGCCGTCAGGCTCAAATTGGTAAACAGATTGACCCTTGCTGTATCTGCCTTTATCCCAAAGTTTTCTAAAATCTCTCCAAAAAGCCGGAGCTGCTTTCTGCGGAACTCCTGATAGCTTTCCTTTGACAGACGTCTGAAAATAAGCTGTTGTTCTTCCATTGTTAAAACAGCAATTCCATTTTTTTCTCCGTAACAGCAGGCATGGAGAAATTGTTTCACAGCATCACGCCAGCTTAAAGAAGGATCTGCCATTAGTCTTTGAACATATGCAATGATTTTAGGCTGCTGTAAGTACAACGTTTCAACGACCAAATCTTCTTTGGTTGAGAAAAAAGAATAGAAAAATGTTCGTGAAATACCGACTTTTTTATATATTTGTTCTATCGTTGTATGTTGTATGCCTTGTTTTGCCATCATTTCAAGCCCAACTGTGACGAGCGCGTTTCTGATGCGCTCTCTATCTTCCTCGGAATAAGCTACTTTTGGCACTCCATCACCCCATAAAATAAAAACAAACTCTAAAATTCAACTTTATTTTAACACATCACATTAGATAATACAAGAATGAAATATCATAAACCGGATCGTTTCAAATTCTGATATTTCCAGAGGGTACACATTTCAGCAAGCAATTTTGAAGGCAGTATTCCAGGACTTTATCCAGCCAGATCCCGCAAACTGCTGGTGGAGGAACCTCCCCAATCCTGCCTCTTTGGCTACACCGGCGTCATGTTTCAGCGCCTGCCTTTCGTATATACAAAGGCTCTCCATTTGTCAACCGTCGTACCCTGTTTCTTCATGTATGCGGATGTCAGGCTGTAAATGCCGCGGTTACGGCCGCGTTATCAGTTCACCGCGGGGAATTCCAGCATTGACTCAGCTTCCCGGAGGGCGTATAATATGTTAAAAAGCAATGAATCGTGCGAAAAAGGGCAACGTTGAATTTTCGTCATACTTGCATGGAGGAAAATTCAACACTGTCCTTTTTTATCAAAATGCAGCCTTTTTATGAAACCTCGCCGGGTACAGGCAGAATGCTCCCGGCACAAATGAAAAAGAAGCGCAAAACGCCCGGCCAGGGCCAGTATATAAGGAGATACAATGCTAAAACCATATCCAGATAAATTTGTACCCGAACACCCGGTCGAAATCACACCGATGGGACAGATTGGCGGTTTCCCTATCCGTCCCGGCATGTTCGAGGTAAACGGCACCTTTGTATTACAGGACGGAGTTAATTTTACGATCCATACCCAACGTGGGACTTCCTGCGAATTGCTCTTATTCCATTCTGGTAAGGAAGAGCCTTTCGCTATATTACCTTTTCCCGAGCAATATAAGATCGGGGATGTTTATTCCATGATTGTTTTCGGCCTCGACACCACCGATCTTGAATACGCCTACCGGATTGACGGACCGTATGACCCGGCAAACGGGCTTTTATTTGACCGTACCAAAATTCTTCTGGATCCTTATGCCAGAGCCGTTGCCGGTCAGCGTATCTGGGGCGAGAAAAAGACCGGGGCCTATCATGCGTGCATTGTACGGGATGCCTTTGACTGGGGTGCCGCTCCGCAGTCTACCAGGGAGCTGAGCGATCTCGTCATCTATGAACTGCACGTCCGCGGCTTTACCCGCCATCCTTCTTCCGGTGTCAAACACCCGGGAACCTTCGCCGGACTCATGGAAAAAGTCCCTTACCTGAAGGAGCTGGGCATCAATGCAGTGGAACTGATGCCCATTTTCGAATTTGACGAAACAATGAATTCCCGTGAGGTGGACGGCAAACAGCTTTTGGATTACTGGGGTTATAATACGGTCGGCTTTTTCGCTCCCAATACCAGCTATACGGCAGCCGACGAGCATAACCATGAAGGCACTGAGCTCAAAAAGTTAATTAAGACTCTGCATGACAACGAGATCGAAGTGATTCTTGACGTTGTGTTCAACCACACAGCAGAAGGGAACCATAAGGGGCCTGTTTTCTCTTTTAAGGGCATCGACAATAAGGTCTATTACATGCTGACTCCGGACGGCAATTATTACAATTTCAGCGGCTGCGGCAATACTTTAAACTGCAATCACCCAATTGTTCAGCAAATGATTCTTGAAAGCCTGCGCTATTGGACTGTCAGCTACCGTGTTGACGGATTCCGCTTTGATCTGGCCAGCATTCTGGGGCGCAATGAGGATGGCACTCCCATGAACAACCCGCCGCTACTGAAATCTCTGGCAAACGACCCTCTTCTGGGCAATATTAAGCTCATTGCAGAGGCCTGGGACGCCGGAGGCATGTACCAGGTAGGCAGCTTCCCGGCGCACAAACGCTGGGCAGAATGGAACGGGCGCTACCGGGATGCTGTACGCGGCTTCTTAAAAGGGGATAACTGGGACGCTAGGACCGCGGCCTGGAGTATCGGCGGCTCCGGCGATCTCTATGGCAGCTTTCACTCGGATTACAACAGTAGCTATGCCGGATATAATTCCTGTGTCAATTTTCTGACCTGCCATGACGGCTTCACCCTGTATGACCTTTATTCCTACAATGCCAAGCATAATGAAGCCAACGGCTGGGGCAATACTGACGGAGCGGACGATAACCGCAGCTGGAACTGCGGGACAGAAGGGGAGACCGATGATCCTGAAGTACTGGCACTGCGCTTCCGTATGATTCGAAACGCCTGCGCTGTACTGATGTGCAGCCGCGGCACACCAATGTTTCTGGCCGGAGACGAGTTTGCCAATACCCAGTACGGCAACAATAACTGTTACTGTCAGGACAATGAGATATCCTGGCTGGACTGGTCTCTATTGGAGAAAAACCGGGAATTATTCGATTTTTTTAAATTTATGATACATTTCCGTCATAAACACAGTGTCATCCGCAAACAACTTCCGAGCGCTGTCTGCGGCATGGATTTTCTGCATATTCACGGCACCAACGCCAAAGAAATGTCAATCACATGGGATGCCAGAACCTTTGCCGTCAGCTTTGCCGGTTATAATACAGAAAAAGGGGTTGACGACCTTGTGTATCTTGTCATCAATACCTACTGGGAAGATGTACGTGTCATGCTTCCACATCTTGGCCGTCAGGAAGCCTGGTACCTTCATGTCAATACCTATGGTGATGAGAAAGGACGGTATTTTTACCCGGAGGGGGAGGAAATCCGCATTGATAGCGAGTTCATCATGCGCCCCCGCTCAGTCGCCATCTTCTGCAACCGCGCGTTCTAAAAAAATGCGAATTCAATCAGCGTGTCCCTGACTGCGCGGCAGCAGGGATACCTAATCTGTCGTCTCCCGGCGGACAAGAATGGGAGCAATCTGGCGGTGCAACGGCTTTTCAAGCGGCTTCGGAGCACGTTTTTTCTGCTCTTCCATCTGTAATACCAGAAGCTCCATCGCATTCTGTACCAGCTTGTCGATCTGCTGCCCGATCGTCGTGATGGGCACGATCGACTCGCTGGCAATCGGAGAATCATCAAATCCGATCAGCCGGTATTCCTTTGGAAGCCCGCCGTATTTCTGTATCACAAGCTTTAGAAAAATATTGGCATACGTATCATTTGCCAGGAAAATTCCTTTTTTCAAGTCTGGATATCCTTCTTCAATCTCTGTAAAAATCTCCCTGATCTGCTCCTGCGTCGCTGAATAGGATTCGCCCATATCCCGCTGTATGATATGATAGCGGCTCTTTTCCTGCACACAGGTATCTTCAAATCCCCTGATTCTCTGATACGCCGGAACATTCTGCGGAAAAACCGCATTGATATGGAACAGGATATCACACTCATTCTTCATTAAAAGACTGGCCGCCTGAACTCCGCCCATATAGTTATCCGTCGAAATGCCGCAGACAAATTCGGATTCCCGTTCAATCGTGACGACCGGAATGTCATAAGCCGCCAGCTCCCTGGAGGAAAGCGCATGGCTTAAAACAATGAGCCCCTCGATCTTATAGGCCAGAAGCTCATGGATATATTTCCTACTAACAAACATTTTCCAGAAAGGAGCAGCCGATCAATATGAAAAAGAAGAAAACAGCAGCACTTCTTTTTTCTGCTATTGCCGTATCTGTGCTGACAGGATGCGGAAGGAAGGAGCCTTCCCCCGGGGACATCGCCGGCTATGACGACGGGGAGCAGTATCTGTCCATCTGGGTCCATTCCATCGAGGACACAGAGGAAGGGCAGTGCTACCGGAAGTCCGTCGATGCCTTTAATGAACTGTATGACGGAACCTATTTTGCCGATATCGAATTCGTTCCGCGAAACGACAGCGGCGGCGGTTATTCGGATAAAATCAACGCCTCTGTCATGTCAGGAGGCCTGCCTGACGTCCTGACTGTAGATGGACCGAATATTGCGGCGTATGCGTCTAACGGCATCATCCAGCCTCTGGCCGGGCTGACAGAGGAAGAACGTTCCGTTTACCTGCCATCCATCATCGACCAGGGCACCTACGACCATAAGCTGTATGCCCTGGGGGCAATGGAATCCAGTGTGGGCCTCTACTATAACAAGGAAATTCTGGCAGAGGCCGGCGTTACGGTGCCTGATACTGAACACCCCTGGACCTTTTCGGAATTCCTTGAAATTCTGGGGAAGGTAAAGCCTGTCACCGATGCGAAAAACGGGTATGCGATTGACATGACGTTTCCGGTGGGCGAGGCGACGATCTACTATTACGCGCCGTTTTTCTGGTCCAACGGCGGGGACTTTATTGACGAAAGCGGTTTAAACGCAGAGGGTGTCCTGAATTCCCCTGAAAACCTGGAAACACTGCAATATTTTAAGCAGATTCTTGAGAATGGATATATGTCTCCGGTGAAAATTACGGATCTGTTTGAAAGCGGACGGGCAGCCTTTAAGTTCGATGGTGCCTGGGAGGTCAATACCATTTACTCCAGCTACCCCGATATCTCTTTAGGCGTCGCCCCTTACATTGTATCCGACCACTGGGACGGCGGACGCTATACGCCGACCGGCTCCTGGGCTTTCGCGGCTTCCTCTGCTACAGAGCACCTGGAAGGAGCGACCCGTCTCGTACAGTATATGAGCGGTGTCGAGAGCGGCAAGCGGCTGTGGGAGGAGAGCCGCAGCTTCCCGTCCACGTATGAGGCTTTTAACAGCAGTCCCATATTCCAGGAGGACGAAAACTACAACGCCCTTTATAAGCAGCTCAGCAATTACGGACATCCCCGGTCCAAGACTCCTGTCTATCCGCAGGTAAGCGCCTCCGTACAGAGCATTCTGGAAAATGTCGTCCTGACAGGAATGGATGCGCAGACAGAGCTGGATCAATCAATAGAAAGGATTAACGCCAAGTTAAAGCGTTACAGGGCGGACGAATGAAAAAGAAAACTTCAGACTCCTTGTTAGGAATGGCTTTTTTCGGACCGGCACTGGTGCTTCTCACCGTATTTTTGTTTCTGCCGATGCTCCTGACTCTTATTTTCAGCTTTACCGACTTTTTTGCCCTCAATCCGGCATTGACGCATTTTACCGGCCTGGATAATTATTTTCAGATTCTTAAGGATGAGGACTTCCGCCAGGCCTTTTTTAACACAGTGCAGTTTGTCATTATCATCGTGCCCCTCCAGGGGCTGGGAGCTTTGGGGATGGCGCTTCTCATCAACCGTGTGACTTACTGCAAAAAATATTTTAAGGTGGCATTTTTCGTCCCGGTCGTCATGTCCCTTGCGGTCGTATCGACGCTGTGGATCCAGATTTACAGCCCGGAGGGCATTTTAAATTCCCTCTTATCACTTTTTGGGATCCCCGCGCAGCCGTTTATCAACAGTGCCGGGCAGGCGCTGCCCTCCATCGCAGTCATGAGCGCCTGGCAGGGCGTCGGTTATCAGATGATTATCTTTCTGGGGGGCCTTCAGGCCATCAATCCGGCCCTGTATGAAGCCGCGGACATGGATCATGCAACGCCGTGGCAGAAATTTAAGGATATCACGCTGCCGGAATTAAAGCCGCTCTGCGTTTTCGTATTCATTACGATCACCATCGGTGCGTTCCGTATGCTGGTACAGCCGATGGTGATGACAGGCGGCGGCCCGTCGCATTCCACCTACACGGTTGTATACGATATCTATGAAACCGGAACCGTCAACTGGGAGATCGGCCTGGCTTCCACGATGGCAATCATATTCGCCTTCTTTGTTATGATTCTCACCATCATCCAGACTGTCCTGACAAGTGATAAGGAGGATAAGCATGCTGACAAAAAGACAAAAGCGAAATAACCGGATTCTTGCAGCCGTAATGCTGGCCGCCTCTCTGTTTTTCCTGTTTCCGGTCATCTGGATGTTAGCCAATTCCTTCAAGCCGGATGCGGCGATTACAGCTGATATGAATTCCATGCGGGCATTCGTGCCACCGGCCCTGAACGGTGATTTCTTTTCCAACTATGTTACCATCCTAACGAATACCCGCTTTGTAAGATACATGTGCAATACCCTGTTCTATGCCGCGGTACTTATCGTGCTGGGTGTGATTGTCAATGGACTGGCCGGTTACGCCCTTGCCAAGATTAACTTCCCATTCAAAGACCGGTGGCTGATGATTATCATGCTGCTAATGATCGTGCCGATGGAGACGATTATCACCATTCATTTCCTCTTCATCGCCAAGCTGGGGCTTTTAAACACCGTCGTCGGCTATGTCCTGCCAATGATTGTCAATCCATTCAATATCTTTTTGTTCCGCCAGGTGTTCGTAAGCCTGCCGGACGACGTGTATGAGGCGGCTCAGCTCGATCACTGCAGCCCGATCAAATATTTCTTCACAATGGTACTGCCAATGTCCCAGAGTGTCGTTGCAACCGTCAGTGTATTCACATTTTTGAATGTATGGAACGATTATCTGTGGCCGTCTCTTGTCTTTACATCCAGCGACCTTTTAACGGCCCAGATCGGCTTAAATGCCATCACTTCCAACGATAATACGACAACAGGCCAGACCCTGGCCGTAATTACAATGGTAACGATTCCGGTGATTCTCATCTATTCCTTCTTCTCGAAGCAGATCGTGGAAGGCGTGGTATCAACCGGCTCCAAGGAGGGCTAAATATGAGCTTTATCGAGTTAAAGAATATCAATAAAAAGTACAAGGGGAATGAGAAAAATTCCGTAACCGATTTTAATCTGAATATTGAAGAAAAAGAATTTATTGCTTTTGTAGGGCCCTCCGGATGCGGGAAATCAACGACTCTGCGCATGATTGCCGGTTTTGAGGATATCACGTCCGGCGACCTCGTCATTGGCGGCCAGAGAATGAATGAAACAGCCCCTGCTGAACGCGGGATCTCGATGGTGTTCCAGAATTATGCCCTGTATCCGCATATGACGGTCGAGAAAAACATTTCCTACGGCCTGAAAAATATGAAGGTGCCCGCAGAGGAAATCAAAAAGAAGGTGGACTGGGCCGTCGATATCCTCGGGCTCACAGAGTACCGTTACTGCAAGCCGAAAAATCTCTCCGGCGGCCAGCGCCAAAGAGTCGCACTTGGCAGGGCGATTGTCAAGAATCAGAAGCTCTTTCTGATGGATGAGCCGCTCTCCAACCTTGATGCCAAGCTCAGGGTCAGCATGCGCAACGAGATCAGCCAGCTCCACAGAAAGCTCGGCAGTACCACGATCTATGTTACACATGACCAGGTGGAGGCCATGACGATGGCAGACCGCATCGTTATCATGAAAGACGGCGTCATCCAGCAGGTCGGAAAGCCGATGGAACTGTATGAGCACCCGGATAACAAATTCGTGGCCGGATTTATCGGATCCCCGCAGATGAATTTCTATGATGTCAGGGTAGATGGAAACTGCATTATCTTTACCGACGGGAGCCGGCAGAAGCTTTCTGACAGTGTTATCGATAAGCTAAAGGGCTACGACAGCGTTATCATGGGCATCCGTGGAGAGGATCTCAAGTTCGATGAGCAGAACCTGGGGCTGTTCGCGGACAGCCTGCATAAAGCCGCCATCAACAACACGGAAATCATGGGAAATGAAAACAACCTTTATTTTGAATTTGGCGGTATTACCAGCGTCGCACGTGTGTCGAAATATGAAGTGAGCCAGATCGGGGATCAAGTTGATTTCGTTTTTATGCCTCACAAAATGCATTTCTTTGATAAGAATACAGAAAAAACGATAGTTTCCGCACAGTAGCCTTCATGCGCCTACAGGTGAGCGCACCACCATGAAGGAAAGTAGTCAGGCGCATTGGGCATACCTGATCTTAAATCGCCTGCGGCGATGGACTTCCATAGTAAGCCTTCATGCGCCTACAGGTGAGCGCACCACCATGAAGGAAAGTAGTCAGGCGCATTGGGCATACCTGATCTTAAATCGCCTGCGGCGATAGGACTTCACAGTAAGAAACAGGAGATGATACGATATGTATGAAATGAAAATTAAACTGGATACGATTGATAAGGTAAAGCAGTTTGTCGGCACGATTACACAGTTCGAAGGGGATTTTGATATCTACTCCGGCAAATATATCATTGATGCAAAGTCAATTCTCGGTATTTTCAGTGTCGATTTATCCAGGCCCGTTATTTTGAAAATTGGAAATGAAGAAAAACTTGATGAAATCCGGCAGGCCCTGCAGGCATACGCCGCCGAATAAGGGCACTCTGGCGGACACGGCAGTTTCGGTTCCCGGTATCAAAACAGTATCAAAGTGAGACATGCATTCAAATCAAAGTGAGAGGTAATATATGAGCAGTCAGGTTTTGCGTGAAGCCAGAAAATATGAAGAATTAAAGGAGCAGACGATTGCGCAGAAAGAGCGCCCCCTGTTCCATCTTTCCTCCCGTGTGGGATGGATGAACGATCCCAACGGATTTTCATACTACGCCGGAAAATACCATCTGTTTTATCAGTACCACCCCTATGATACCTGCTGGGGGCCGATGCACTGGGGTCACGCTGTAAGTAGTGATCTCCTCCGCTGGGAATATCTCCCGGCCGCGCTGGCTCCCGATACAGCCTGCGATTCGGACGGCTGTTTTTCCGGCGGGGCCCTTGAAGCGGAAAACGGGCAGCACATGCTCATTTACACCGGCGTTTCCCGCCAGGCACAGGAGAATGGAGAGGTACGCGATATCCAGACACAGTGCGTAGCCTTTGGCGACGGTATTGATTATCGGAAATACCATAAAAACCCCGTTGTGGATATCAAAGATCTTCCCGCAGACAGCAGCCGGTTTGACTTCCGAGACCCGAAGCTCTGGAAAGGGTGTGACGGCCAATATTATTTTGTAGCTGCCAATAACCGGGCAGATGAAAGCGGCGGGCGGATCCTTTTATTCTCCTCCCTGGACGGGCTCGACTGGCATTTCGAATCCATTCTCTTTGAAAATGACGGCTCTTTCGGGAAAATGTGGGAATGCCCGGATTTTTTTGAACTGGACGGGAGATGGATCCTGCTTGTCAGCCCGCAGGACATGCTGCCAAAAGATTTTGAATACCACAACGGGGATGGAAACCTCTGCTTCATCGGCGATCTGGACAGGAAAACCAAAACCTTCCTCCCAACAGCCGATCAGGCGGTCGATTACGGCATTGATTTCTACGCGGCGCAGACTCTGCTGACCGCGGACGGACGCCGGGTCATGATTGCATGGATGCAAAACTGGGACACCTGCAACAATAATCACCAGTCAAAGAGGAAATGGTTTGGGCAGATGTGCACCCCTAGAGAGCTCCGTGTACAGAACGGCCGCCTGTTCCAGAGACCGGTCCGCGAACTGGAAGCCTTCCGGCGTAATCCGGTAACGTACACGAATGTACTCGTTCAGGATATCGTCACTTTGGAAGGCATTAAGGGGCGTACAGCTGATCTCGAGCTGGAGCTTTCTCCGGAAAATTCGGAGGAGATCTACAGAAAATTCGAGATCCATCTGGCCAAGAACGACCAGTACCACACCTCAGTCAGCTTCCGTCCGTATGAATCAATCCTGAAGCTCGATCGCAAGTTCTCCGGCTCACGCAGGGCCATCATCCATCAGAGGCGGTGCCGGGTCGCAAGGAACGGCGGGAAACTTAAGCTGCGTATCCTGATCGACCGTTTCAGCGTGGAACTCTTTGTCAATGACGGCGAGCAGGCCATGAGCGCTACTATCTATACGGATATGGCCGCAGATGGGATCTCGTTCTATGCGGACGGAAACGTGCGCATGAATCTTTCAAAATATGATATCTGTATGGGATGATATTAAAATCCCGAAGTCGTGAGCACAGAACGCGGCGCAATTCGTGGTATCACATGGGGCGTATGCCTCACATACCAAACTCCCCTGGGATCTATAGCGAGGAAGGCTCCGGAAACACCACCCTGATCTTCGTCCCCTTCCCTTTTTCACTCTCCAGAAGGATCTGAGCCCCGTGCCGTGAGGCAATGTGCTTCACGATCGCGAGACCCAGGCCTGTTCCGCCGGTCTCTCTCGACCGGCTTTTATCCACCCGGTAAAACCGTTCGAATATCCTGTCCCGATGCTCTGCCGAAATACCGATTCCCGTGTCCGTCACCTCGAGGAAGGCCTGTCCGCCATCCCTTCCCGCCTTGACGGAAACGGAGCCGCCCCGGTTATTATAGCGGATGGCATTGTCGCATAAGTTATAGATCAGCTCCTCGATTAACTGCCTGTCGGCACAGACCGTCGCCGACTCACCGGAAAGATGCATGGATACGTTCTGCCTGGCGGCATTAAGCCTTAGCAGATCCATACATTCCGCCGCTGTCTCGTACAGCTCCACCGGCTCACACTCTAGCTGCCTGTTTCCGCTGTCAAGCTCTGAAAGACGGATAATATCATTAATCAGCGTCAGAAGCCGGCTGGCATTTTTGTGGATTTCCGCCGCAAACTGCCTCGTATTCTCCTCTCCTGCCATCCCATGCTCGATTAATTCCGCGTATCCTGAGATCGCCGTCAGCGGCGTTTTCAGCTCATGTGACACATTTGCAGTAAATTCCTGGCGCACCTCGGCATTTTTCAGAATATCTGCGTGCTGCTGGCGTATCTTTGCCAGGAACGGGGCCAGCTCCTTATATGCCGCTTCCGCTCCGGGTCCTGAGATATTCTCTGCCATTTTTTCAATCGGGCGCACCAGGCTTTTTGTGAACCATCCTGACAACAGGATACAGAAAACAGATAACAGTAAAAGGACACAAAGGATGCCGGGAAGCAGATCCCGCAGCATGGCAAACAGGCTGCCCGCCTCTCTGGAAATCCGCAGTACATCCCCGTTTTCCAGCCTCACGGCATAATAAAACAGGCTCTTGGCCAGCGTCTCCGAGAGGCGTGTATTATGCCCCTCGCCGTGCTCGAAGGCAGACTGTACCTCCGGCCGGTTTTCATGGCTCACCATCTCCTGTTCATTGGCCCGGCTGTCAAATACCACGTAGCCTGCCCCGTCAATCACAGTAATACGCAGATTTTCATTCTTTAGGATATCTGCATACTTTTTTGCATATTCAACATCGTCAAACACGTGCATTTCCTGTAAAAGTCTGGCATCGTCCCGCAGATCGTCCATGATCTGCCCCCTGAACAGTCCATAAAAAACCAATGCGGCCGCCGTAAAGGTCAGCAAAACGGCTAACGCCGAAGCGATCAGAAGCCCTCTGTGTATCTTTTGTTTCATTACTAAATATACTCTCCTCTTACTATGAAAGTTGATCGCCGCAGGCGATCTAAGTTCAGGGATGCCAAATGCGCCCGGATAGCTTTCATTCATGGTGGCGCGCTCACCTGTGCTACCTGTCATCCTGCTCCAACATATAGCCGACATTGCGGATCGTGCGTATCATAGCTCCCGCGCTGCCAAGCTTCTGCCGCAGAGTCCGGATGTGCATATCAAGAGTCCTCGACTCCCCCTCAAAATCCGTCCCCCACACGCGTTCCAGAATCACCTCGCGCGTGACGGCCAGTCCCGCGTTGCGCAGTAAAAGCTCTAAAAGCCGGTATTCCTTAAACGTCAGGCTGCACGGCTCGTCCCTTACATATACCATGTGTTTCTCATCATCCAGGAAAATATCCCCGGCTGAGAGGAATTTTTCTTTATCTTCTGTCCTTCTCAGCATGGCCCGTACTCTGGCAATCAGCTCCATAACTCCGAATGGCTTTGTCAGATAATCGTCGGCCCCCAGATCAAGCCCTTTCACCTTGTCGACCTCTGTTGTACGGGCTGTCACCATAATTACGGGAAGCCGCCTTGTCTCCGGGCGGCGTCTTAAGCGTTCCACGACCTTCAGGCCGTCCTCATCCGGCAGCATGACGTCTAAAAGGATCAGATCCGGCCGCCGTTCCCCGAGACGCTGGTAAAAATCGCGGGCGCAGAAAAAGCCCTCGGCCTGATAACCGCTGGTTTTCAGCGCAAAGAGCTCGATCTCCAGTATATTTTTGTCATCTTCCACCACATAGATTAGCGCCATACGTTTTTCTCCTGCGATACAGTCTGTTGTCATATGAGAACACCATATCTGATTTTTTCCCGTTTGTCAACGTAATGCATAAATTTCGTCGTATGTTACTCCGGCATGGTATATTTTCTCCGGTAATATTCTGCCAGACGGTTATACCTCTCATCATTTCCGCGTTTTAAGCTCCCCAGATAGCCGTGGGCATCCAGCCCGTCACGCTCAATCTCCATCACACTGACCGCAATATTGGAACAGTGGTCGGCGACACGCCCCAGATTATCGGTAATGTCTGACAGCACAAAGCCCTGTTCCACGCTGCATTTTCCCTTTTGCAGGCGTTTGACGTGGTTCGCCTTTACACTTTTATGCATACCGTCGATGACTTCTGTCAGGGGTTCTACCGAAAAAGCCTGCTCCAGGTCGTTGTTCTCAAAGGCAGCGACTGCGGTCTCAAGATCCTCCTGCACTGCTCTTAAGTACATTCTGAGCTCTTTTCGCGCCTTTCTGGAAAATTCCATCTTTTTTTCTTCCATCTTTCCGGCTGCAATCATCACGTTCATCCCGTGGTCAGAAATCCGCTCAAAATCACTGATGCAGTGCAGGAGCAGAGAAATCGTGCGGCTGTCATTTACGGACAGCTTCCTTCCCCCAAGTTTCACCATGTATGTTCCCAGTTCATCCTCGTAACGGTCTACCAGACTTTCCAGCCAGGCCACGCGCTCTGCCGTCTGCGTATCGTACTCCTTCAACAGCTCTGTGGAAGCGAGAAGGCATTCCTGGGAAAGCCTTGCCATCCGGACCGCAGTCTGACGGCACTGTTCCACGGCATAGCCGGGTGTCTCTAAAAATCGGACATCCAGCAGACGAAATGCACTTTCTGCCTCTGTATCGTCCATCTCCGGCTCATCTGCGCTTTCCGCACGCTCTGGTACAGTCAGGCATGCGAGCCGCACAAGCACGTCAGAAAACGGAAGCAGAATCAGAGTCGCCGTTATATTAAACAGGCTGTGGACGACCGCAATCCCGACTGCATTGGCCGACTCGCCCATAAACGGGAGTTCCACCACTGCATGCACCATATAAAACACTGCCATAAAGACCGCTGTACCGATGATATTAAAATACAGGTGTACAAGCGAAGCCCTCCTGGCATTTTTACTGGCTCCCACCGCAGACAAAAGCGCCGTTACACAAGTACCGATATTCTGTCCCATAATGATCGGCACTGCGCTGCTGTAGCTGACCGCTCCTGTTGCACACAGTGCCTGCAGGATACCGACAGAGGCCGACGAGCTCTGGATCACTGCCGTCAGGATCGTGCCGGCCAGAAGCCCCAGAAGCGGATGGGAAAACATTGTAAGGATACCAGTGAACTCCGGCACATCGGCTAACGGCTTCACCGCGCCGCTCATAGTGTCCATCCCGAACATCAGGATCGCAAATCCTACCAGAATCGAACCCAGATCCTTTTTCTTCTCCCGGCCGGAAAACATAACCAGAAAAACGCCTGCCAGTGCAAGGATTGGTGAAAAAGACGATGGTTTCATCAGCCGGACAAAGAAATTTCCTCCTTCGATTCCAGTCAGGCTTAAGAGCCATGAGGTCAGCGTAGTGCCGATATTGGCGCCCATGATAACGCCGACCGCCTGCGAGAGCTTCATAATCCCTGAGTTTACAAAACCAACTACCATGACAGTGGTAGCCGACGACGACTGGATAACTCCTGTTACCACTGCCCCCAGAAGAACTGCCTTAAGACGGCTTGAAGTCAGCCCTTCCAGTACACGCTCCAGACGGCCCCCTGAGAGCTTTTCCAGCCCCTGACCCATCGTATCCATTCCATATAAAAACAGGGCCAGCCCGCCAAGCATTGTCAAAATATCAAAAAAATCCATATTTCCTCCATAATCTGTGTTTCTCGCTGCATACAGCGTTCCTTTTACAGTCACAGGATATCATGCGTATGTAAAATACAAACCGTTCTTATGTAAAATCTATGTAAAGTTTATTATGAAGATCCGCTGCCGTCAGGCGGCATACATTCAGGGATGCCAAATGCGCCTGGACTGCTTTCATTCATGGTGCATGCTCACCACGTACATTCTTCCGGTCTATACCATACATTTTAGGCTCTTTGGGGGACAAATATGCGTCGGGACTGCTATGAAGAAACGAATGAACAAAAATTTGATCTGAACAAGAAAGTCAGGTCCGTCCTGTACAAGCTGAAAAGGGGGCCGGGAAAAGGATACCGCTAAGGAAATCCCGCCCGGAACCAGAGATTTCTGTCCTGACTCCGGCGGGATTCTTTTCAAATTGTATTAAAAATGGTGCGTACAACATCGCCAGGCTCTCAGGAAAGCAGCCGTTCTATATCCAGAAGGCCCCATCCCTGCTGGTTCTTCGGAAGGCCGATATCCCTCGCGGTCTGCATTAGTTTAAGCTTCACGTCAAGATTCGTCATATCAGGGTATTTCTCGAGCAGCAGTGCGATCGCCCCGGAGACAATCGGCGTACTCATTGAGGTGCCGCTTTTAATCGCATACCGGTCCGTCTGGCTGGCACAGCTTACCACGCAGCTTCCTGGAGCCACGATATCCGGCTTGCAGACACAGGCCGCTGTAGGGCCGCGTCCGGAATAGTCCACCATCCGGTTTCCGCCGACGAGTACCTCCGTATTGTCGTCCGAGCAGCCGACAGTAATCACCTTTCTGCTGATTCCCGGCGTGGTGATGCTCATGCGTCTCGGGCCGTTATTCCCTGCTGCCACCACCACCACAAGCCCGGCGTCCCAGGCTCTGTCTACGCCCTGTACGAGCGCGGAATTCTCGTTCATTCCCTTCTTTCCATAGGAACCGACGGAAATATTCACGATACGGATACCCAGCTTATCTTTGTATTCCAGAAGCCAGGAGATTCCGGCCAGCACATCTGACGCATAGCCGTTCCCCCGTTTGTCCAGAACCTTCACACCGATCAAATTACAGCCCGGCGCCATCCCCTGATACCTTCCGTCGGAAAATATGCCGCTGCCGCCGATGATTCCGCAGATATGTGTCCCATGCCCGCAATCGTCATACGGACTGCTCCTGTGGTTTACCATATCCGCAAACGCCACGATTCTATTGTCAAAGTCTCTATGAGGAAACAGCCCCGCCCGTGTCAGGCTGATGCCTGCGCCCCACTCCTTCCAAAATCCGGCTCTTTGCACACAGGATACGGCCTGCTGTCCATTCACTGCCTTGTGAGCAGTTCATTCGTGTCAGGATGATGCCCGCGTTTTAAATCCCATACGGGCTCTATCTGCATTTCCTTTGTCACGACCGCCCGCAGAAGAAGCTCCGCCGTATCTTCCGTAAATCCGCCGGTTCCCTCGTGCCCGCCAGGAAACTCCTGACGCAGGGAAAAAAGGAGCGCTTCCTCTGCGTACATGACATTCAGGCGTCTGACGCACTCCTCCCGGCCGTTTACGTATCGGTTCTGGCAGTAGAAGTACGGATTCCGGCGTTTCCGGTATGTCAGATTCCGGCCGCAGCATCCGCATATGAGCTTCCCGACCAGAGGATGCGATTTCCCTTTCCTCCCAAAGCGCACTCCTCTTCGCTTCTGTGCTGCCTCAAACAGGCTGTTTTCAATGATCGCCTCATGGTGTCCATCAAATACCTTCCATTCCTCTCTTGGCCGCAGGTGGCACTTTCCACCTGCAAAGTCTTTTGAATATTTTCCGCAGACAATCGCTCCTGTATATACCTCATTACGTAAAATCGCGCAGACGGTGCTGCTTTCCCACCAGAATCCGTCGCCTTTCGGCTGCCGCACCGCCTTACCCCGGGCAGCCCTGAATTCTGCCGGGGTTTTTACTCCTTCCTCATTCAGACACTTTGCGATCCGGGACGAGCTCATACCGTCTGCCGCCATCCCGAAGATTTTTCGCACCACGGCTGCCTCGTCCTCTGCAATTTTAAGCATATGGCGGTCTTTTGCAGCTTTTTCATAGCCAAATGGCGGTGCAGAAGCAGTATAGATCCCCTTTGCCTGCCGCACTGCGAGGGCAGAGCGCACTTTAACAGATAAATCTTTACTGTAGAGGTCACACAGTAAATGTCGGAATATCACATCCAGATCCCCTGCCCGGTCGTTCCCATCTGCGCTGTCATAGCCGTCATTGACGGAAATAAAGCGTACATTCAAGAGGGGAAATAACTGGCCCACATATGTTCCCAGTTCGATATAATCTCTGGAAAACCTTGAAAAATCCTTGACGATGATACAGTCGATAGCGCCTGCTTTCACCTGTGCAAGCAGCGCAGTCACTCCCGGACGGCGGAAATTCGTTCCCGTATAGCCGTCGTCGCAAAATTCTGTCAGAGTATACTGTTTAAAATGAGCCCTGACATATTCCTGTAAAAGCTGTCTCTGCATACCGATGCTCCCGCTTTCTGCCGCTTCCCTGTCCCCGTCCTCTTTGGAAAGACGCAGATAGGAGGCGATTCTGTATGGCTGTTCTGTCATTGCATCCTCCCTTTGTCCCGCCGTTCGGAAAGGTCCGGCTCCCAGGCGGCCGGAAAATGGTACACGATTTCCACGCATTTTTGCGGGTAAACGACAATTTTCTGTATCAGCGCCTCAAAAAACTTGGCTTCCGGCTGTACCCCTTCCTCAAAGCGAAACAGGCGGCGCAGGTGCTTTTTTTTGTTCCCCCACTGCCGCTCTGCCTCTTTTATTTTCCTGTCATATTCCAGCAGGCTCTGCTCCAGCTCTGCCTCGTGTACCTCTTCCTTCTGTTTCCAGCTTAAAAATTCCTCTCTTGAAAGCCTGCCCTGGCGGTACTGCAGATATTTCTCACTGGCACGCCGTTTTCCCCCTTCTGCCTGCCTTTCAATCTGTTCCCGGCGTTTCGCCAGCGCGGCCCACTCTCCCCTCAGGCACTCCTCCCCTGCCAAAAGGAGCCGGTCAGGACAGATTCCTGCCAGGCTTAGCTCCCGGCAAAGCCCTTCCCGCAGGAGTATTTCCACAGTCTCCGGAGAGATGCGTTTTTTCCCACAGCCCAGGCCGTCAATCCGGCCAGAATTGCGGCAGTAATAGGTATAGACCCTTCCACGGACGCCGCTCCCCAGAAGCCGCACACTGGCTGCACGTGCCATCCCCTTTTGGCACTCTCCGCAGACCAGAAGCCCTTTGAATGGATTTGCATCCTCTGGCTTCTGCCTGGAAAACCCTTTCCGGTTACAGCAGACCGTCTGGTGCTCAAACCGCTCCGCCACCCTGTCAAACAGCTCTTTGGAAACCACTGCCTCATGTGTATTTTCTTTTATCTGCATCCCACCGCGCTCCCCTGCTTCCTCTTCGGCCTCCTTCTTAAACCTTACAAGCCGTCCCAGATAAACGGGATTCTGCAAAATATTCTTAACTGTCCCCCTGTCCCACTGGCAGAGTGTCTCTCCCTCCTGGCAGAATACATGGCCCGTTTTCCGGTAATCGCCCGGCCGGTGCACTCCACGCTCATAGAGCCAGCCGATCAGCCCTTTCTGGCTCTCACCGCGGGCATAGCGCTCAAACAGCTCTCTCACCACACCGGCAGCCTCCGCGTCGATCCGGAGCGTTTTTCTGCCGTCCTTTTGTCCGCCCTGATAGCCATAGGGTGCATTTCCGCCCACGTATTCCCCCCGCTCCCATTTCACCTGGCGGGATGCCTTTACTTTAAGGCCGATGTCTTTTGCATACAGCTCATTTACCAGCTGCTTTAACTCCACTCCCAGGGCGTCCGAGTCCTCTGCCCTCAGGCTGTCGTATCCGTCCGTGACTGAGATAAACCGTACGCCGAGAAAGGGAAAGATGGTTTCCAGATAATTCCCAGTCTCAATATAGTTTCTCCCCAGCCTTGAAAAGTCCTTGACGATAATGCAGTCCACCAGGCCCTTTCTCACGTCCTCCATCAGATGCCCGAAGCCGCTCCGCATAAAATTTGTCCCGGTCTTCCCGCGATCCCGGTAACAGCCGTACAGCCGGATATCCGGCCGGCAGTTGATAAACTCTTTTGCCAGTTCAATCTGAGCCTCAACAGATTCCGCTTTCCTGTCCCGGTTGTCAACCGACAGACGGGCGTAGATACCAGCAGAATAGCATTTATTCCCACAGTTCTCCATCAGGCATCCTCCTGTCGCCGTTTCTGCTGCCTTTTACATTTCCCTGCATTTTAATGTAATCTCCAACCGTTTTCCTTCATAAACATCAATCCGTTCAATAAAAGCCAGCAACGCCTGACGGCTGCATGTGTCAATCGTCAGGCGGCTCCGGAAGCCATCCAGGCGGATTCCGGCAGTCACGCTGTTTTTAAAAATCTCCCCCAGCGCTGCCTCCTGTTTTCTCAGCATCTCACGGATCCTGTGGCAGTGCGCTTCATAGATCGCACGAAAGCTTTCGAAATCTTCTTTTGTCAGGATACCTGCCTTCCAGTCCTCATAAAGCCCGGCCTGAAGGGCCACGTATTTCTCCTGTTCCAGACAGAGCCGTTCCGCTTCCTTTTTAAAACGGCCGATCTCCCCAAAGTCTACTTCGGCACGCTCAAGTCCTGCCAGAAGCCGTTCCCGGTTCACAAACAGGGCCGCCTGCTGACGCATGGCAACCAGCAGCACGGTTTTCATTTCCTCCTCCCCGACTCGGTGGCGGCTACATCCCCTGCCCCGGTTTCTCGTTGGGCAGATGAAGGACACCCGCTCACTGTTTTGAGTGCGGCTTAGACGCCGGATCAGCGGCTGTCCGCAATCTCCGCAGAATAAGAGTCCGGTAAAGATATGGGCCGTTTCGCCCCCTGTATTCGGCCTGCATTCCGTTGCCGCCATTTTCCTGACACGATCAAAGGTCTCCCGGCTTATGACTGCCTCATGCGTACCCGGCACACGGATCCACTCTTCCGGTGGTTTTTTCTGCATTTTCCCCTGCTTATGATTCCGCACCTCTCCTTTTCCCTGCACCATGACCCCGGTGTAGATCTCATCATTCAAAATCCGTTTTACCGCAACTGCAGACCACTTCATTGTCTCTCTTGCCGCGAAACCTGTATGGAAGCGCTCGCCGTTTAGCCGTTTATATTCCAACGGCGGCAGAATCCCTCCCGCATCCAGCCGCTTCGCGATACCGCTCATGCTCATGCCGGCAAGCCGCCAGTCAAAAATCTGCCGCACGATTCCTGCCGCGTAGTCGTCTGGTATCAGCTTATTTTTATCTTCCGGTGATTTTTTATAGCCGTATACTGTGAATGCACCGATAAAATCTCCCTTTTCCCGTTTGATTCGCTGATGGCTCTTTACCTTCTGTGAAATGTCGCGGCTGTAGGCGTCGTTTACGAAATTTTTTACCGGCACCACCAGAGAGACTTCGTGATAATCGGCTGTCAGGGAATCGAAATGATCCGTAATCGCGATAAACCGCACTTGATAGGACGGAAGAATTTTTTGAATCAGACGTCCGGCTTCGATGTAATCCCGTCCAAAGCGGGACAGATCTTTTACGATAATACAGTCAATCCGCCCGGCCTCCACATCCTGCATCATACGTTTAAACTGGGGCCTGTCAAAATTAGCCCCGGAATACCCGTCGTCCGAATAGGTATCACAGAGCTCAAATTCTCTGTGCGCACGGATGTAAGCACAGATTAAGTCTCTCTGGGACCGGATGCTGTTGCTCTCTGCCCATCCGCCGCAAGGGTTTCTGTCTTCTCTGGAAAGCCTTAAATACATGGCTGTGCGGTAGTGTTCCTTGGCTTTCATCCTTACCAGCCCTCTCTTTCCTAAGCCTCAGTACCTGATTTTCGTGGTCTCTAGTATATAGGAAAGCAGTCGTTTCTCGATTCCCTCTCCCGATTCCTGATAAGAAAATTTCACGGCATAGTCCCCGATCCTTACCAGATACGGATTCTTCACTTTTTCCAGATAAGAGGCAATTCTCTCTTCCAGAGCAGTGTCCGGGTTGATCTCCACTTCGCACAGATCAATGAGCTGGCTTTTATCCGCTGTTCTCACGTCGGCCTGTTTCATTTTGTCCCATTCTTCTCCTGTTGGCAGCATTCGTATGGCCTCCCTGCGTCCTTACCTCATCCTATTCCATATACAGAGTGTCCTATGTATAAAAACGGAACAGCGGTTTGTGCCTCGCAATACGTGCATCTTCCTGACGCCGGCCCCGGTATCCAAAACAGCCACACCGACGCCCCTCCCTGTAAGGCCGATGGTATAAGCGTCCTTACAATGAATCTGTTCTTTTACGTGATTCACATAATCTTACCTTGCCATCTTTTATATTAAGATATTCCGGAACGCGCTGTCTGGCTTCCCCTGAATGAGATTTTTGTGCCATATGCGGTATCAGAGCCGTCTTTTGCATCTATAAAACCGGGAAGTATAGGATATATTCCCATACTTCCCGGTTATTTTCGCCAAAAATGGCAAATCTTAAGAAAATCTTCATAATTCATTCAAAGAATATACAATCATTTTCGGAAACAACATGGTATACTTTAACCATACAAAAATTGCACGATACAAATGAATCCTTTATCCTGAAACCTTTTTGAAATCAAAATCCTAAATGATGAACCCCTGTACAATTCCTGTACAGGGTTTTTCATTTTTATGCGCCATTCCGGAATAGCACAAAGTCTCTGCAAGATATAGCGGCACCCACTCAAGATCCCGTCCATATCTTGTAGAGACTTCTTACATACTCATCTGTCTGTGTACAGCTTTCATTTCCCTGTGTTCTGAAACATCCCGCAGAAATCAAAGGTGGCAAAGTAATCCTCCGGCGTCTCAGCACGGCGGATTAACTCCACGCTTCCGTCCTCATGGAGGAGCAGCTCAGCGCTCTTTAATTTTCCGTTATAATTATAACCCATTGCAAAGCCATGCGCGCCTGTATCGTGAATCACCAGCAGATCGCCCTTCTGGACCTTGGGCAGCATGCGGTCGACAGCAAATTTGTCGTTATTCTCACAGAGGGAACCAGCCACGTCATATTTATGGGTACAGGGCTCATTCTCCTTACCCATAACCGTAATGTGATGGTAGGCTCCGTACATCGCCGGACGCATCAGGTTGACAGCGCAGGCGTCCACACCCACGTAATCCTTATACGTATGCTTTTCGTGGATGGCTCTCGTGACGAGACAGCCGTACGGCGCCAGCATGAAGCGCCCAAGCTCCGTAAAAATCGCCACATTGCCCATTCCTGCCGGCACCAGAATCTCCTCAAAGGCCTTCCGGACTCCCTCCCCGATCACCATGATATCATTCGGTTCCTGATCCGGATGGTACGGCACGCCGATACCACCGGAAAGATTAATAAAGCGGATATCTGCCCCTGTCTCATTCTTAAGCTCCACTGCCAGCTCAAACAGAATCTTAGCCAACATTGGATAATATTCGTTCGTCACCGTATTGCTCACCAGGAAGGAATGGATGCCAAAATATTTCACGCCTTTTTCCATGAGGATCCGGTAAGCCTCCCGGATCTGCTCCCCCGTCATGCCATACTTGGCATCCCCGGGATTATCCATGATATTATTTGATATTTTAAACACTCCGCCCGGATTGTAACGGCAGCAGACCGTCTCCGGAATCGTGCCCAGAGTCTTTTCAAGGCATTCGATGTGTGTGATATCGTCGAGATTAATGACAGCTCCCAGCCTGCCTGCTAACGCAAACTC
Source organism: bacterium 1XD42-76 (assembly GCA_009917545.1). Lineage (GTDB taxonomy): Bacteria > Bacillota > Clostridia > Lachnospirales > Lachnospiraceae > QZDW01. The sequence continues at coordinate 97,035 of QZDW01000008.1, read as the reverse complement.
CTCCGGCGGCGTGTCATTAGAAGAAAACATGATCTCATGCCCCGTAAAACCGCAGGCCTCTGACATCATGAGCTCTGTCAGAGAGGAACAGTCCGTACCGCAGCCTTCATTCTGAAGCAGCTTTAAGATAAATGGATTCGGCGTAGCCTTGACCGCAAAGTATTCCTTAAAGCCCTCATTCCAGGCAAAAGCCTCATTCAGGCGTCTGGCATTCTCCCGGATTCCTTTCTCGTCATACAGATAAAACGGGGTGGGATGCTTCCTGGCAATCTCTTCCAGCTGTTCCTTTGTCACAAATGGCTTCTTTTCCATAGTAAGCTCTCTCCTTTGTCAATTTCTGTCCGCCTGTCTTGGATCCATTCCCCCGCGCGTGATATGCTGATGCGTATAGAGATGGTCCTGACAATATTCATAATCCCCCTCACATTTTGAACAATACCGGAATACCAGATTTGGATCATCCAGATCCGTCCTTCCGCAGACTGTGCACCTGTGACGGCCTGCTCTCTTTACCGCCTGCGCCGTCTGTCTGGCCTGAGCCTTGAAATCATGCCGCCGCTTGAACTCCTTGGGATGATAGCGGCTGCCCCTCGACATCACAAAATAGACGATGAAATTCAAAAGGGACATTACGACCGCAACGCGCGTCGCCGCTGTTCCAAAGACAAAAGCATAGGCAAAGTAAGCCCCGTCAAATAATGCCAGCCATTTCGCCTTGATCGGAATCACGAAGAAGAGAAAGAACTGCATATCCGGAAACGTCGCGGCAAAGGCAAAAAACAGCGAGAAATTCAGATAGCTTGTCGTCAGCAGATAGATGGAACCTGTCATCAGATAAACAGCCACTGCAGCCAGTACATGCCCGAGAACCCCCATCAGAAAGTAGACATTAAAGCGGAAACTTCCCCATACACGTTCCAGGGTCGTCCCCAGATTGTAATACAGATAAATGGCGAGCAGATTAAAAAACATATCACCGGAAGGCGGCCAGATCATAAAGGTAACGACACGCCATATCTGGCCGTGAAGGACAGCCCTCGCGTCTAACATCAGATAACGGAAATAGACTTCCGGTGCAAGCATCTGAACCATCACGCCGATCGCATAGAGGATTACGATATAATACATCAGGTTCGGAACCGCATATTTTCCGAAGCGCCGCTCCAGCTTATTTAAGATATTCATCCGATTTTACCCTTTCTCTGTAACCTTTTCGTTCTGTTATTATAATTCCCTTAACTTCCATTTGTCAAACGCTTTAGAATTGTTTTCCGGTATCATTTGAAACTTTACACATTTTTTACAGATTTTTAAGCTTTTTTTGCCGCCGAATGCACATCCTGTCGATTGTAATCTTTCCGAATTTATGATACAATCTCTACGATTCAGATTGCACCTGAAAGGCCGCAGCATTTGCCAGCGGCCGGTTTTTCCTTTTATGACAAGGAGGTAAGGGAAGGTTTTCCCGCTCGAATGAATAAATGCTACCGTCTCGGAATCGACATCGGTTCCACCACTGTAAAAGTTGCTTTGGTTGACGGCCACGGCCAGGTACTGTTTTCTGATTATGAACGGCATTATGCCAATATCCAGGAAACTCTGGCCTCGCTTCTCAAAAAATGCCGGGAACTCACAGGGGAGATTTCCCTGTATCCCAGTATCACAGGCTCCGGAGGGCTCGCGCTCTCCGGCCATCTGCATGTTCCCTTTGTACAAGAGGTTGTGGCTGTAGCCACAGCGCTCGAGGACTACGCGCCCCAGACAGACGTTGCCATCGAACTCGGCGGCGAGGATGCCAAGATCATCTATTTTACCGGCGGGCTCGACCAGCGTATGAACGGCATCTGCGCCGGGGGCACCGGCTCCTTTATCGACCAGATGGCGTCACTCTTACAGACAGACGCTGCCGGATTAAATCAATATGCCAGACATTATAAAGCCATCTATCCGATTGCGGCGCGCTGCGGCGTGTTTGCGAAATCAGATATTCAGCCTCTGATTAACGACGGCGCCACGCGCGAGGATCTCGCGGCTTCCATCTTCCAGGCTGTGGTGAATCAGACCATCAGCGGCCTTGCCTGCGGAAAGCCTATCCGGGGAAATGTCGCCTTTTTAGGCGGCCCGCTTCACTTTCTGCCAGAGCTCCGCAACGCCTTTATCCGCACCTTAAACTTAAGCAGTAAACAGATCATTGCCCCGGAGCATTCCCATCTGTTTGCCGCCGTGGGTGCTGCCTTACATTCCGAACAGAAACAACCGTTTTCTCTGGACCGTATGATTTCCGATCTTTCGGGCGGTATCCGGATGGATTTCGAAGTAAAACGCATGGAACCGCTGTTTGCAGATGAGGCGGCTTACCAAATGTTTCAGGAGCGCCACAGTCGTTACCAGGTCCGGCGGGGCCTGCTTGCCGATTATGAGGGTAACTGCTTCCTCGGCATCGACGCAGGTTCCACTACGACCAAGATTGCTCTGGTCGGCGAGGACGGCTCCCTGCTCTATCATTTTTACCAAAACAATAATGGCAGTCCTCTGGCGACCGCGATTGCCTCTATGAAGGAAATCAAAGAAATTCTTCCCGCCGGCGCAAGGATCGCCTACTCCTGTTCAACCGGTTACGGCGAGGCGCTTTTAAAGGCAGCCTTTCTCCTGGACGAGGGCGAGGTCGAGACGATCTCACATTACTATGCAGCTGCCTTCTTCAATCCGGATGTGGACTGCATCCTCGATATCGGCGGCCAGGATATGAAATGTATCCGCATCAAGGACGGTACGGTAGACAGCGTACAGCTGAATGAGGCCTGTTCCTCGGGCTGCGGTTCCTTTATCGAGACTTTTGCCAAATCCTTAAATTACAGTGTCGATGATTTTGCCCGGGAAGCGCTCTTTGCTAAAAATCCCATTGACCTCGGGACCCGCTGTACTGTTTTCATGAATTCCAATGTCAAGCAGGCCCAGAAGGAAGGAGCGTCCGTCTCCGACATTTCCGCCGGTCTCGCCTATTCCGTCATCAAAAACGCACTCTTTAAGGTCATCAAGATTACTACGGCCTCTGATCTGGGAAAAAATATTGTTGTACAGGGCGGCACATTCTACAATGACGCTGTACTGCGCAGCTTCGAGAAAATCGCCGGGAGCGAGGCCATACGCCCGGATATCTCGGGCATCATGGGCGCCTTCGGGGCCGCTCTGATTGCCAGGGAGCGCTACCTGCATCGCCCGAAGCAGACCTCCATGCTGCCGCTCGACAGGCTGATTCACCTGACCTACACGACTGCTACCAGCCGCTGCAAAGGCTGCGTCAACCACTGCGTACTGACAATCAACCGGTTTGAGGGGGGGCGCCAGTATATTTCCGGCAACCGCTGTGAACGCGGCCTCGGCATCGAGAGAGCCAAAAAGGAGATCCCCAACCTCTATACCTGGAAATATCACCGTCTCTTTGACTATGAACCGCTGCCGGAGGATCAGGCGCACCGGGGAACGGTGGGGCTCCCGCGTGTGTTAAATATGTATGAAAACTATCCTTACTGGGCCGTTTTCTTTCGTGAGCTGGGCTTCCGCGTGGTGCTGTCGCCGCAGTCTAACCGCCAGATCTATGAACTGGGCATTGAGACGATTCCCAGTGAATCCGAATGTTACCCGGCCAAGCTGGCGCACGGACACATTTCCTGGCTCATAAAGCGTGGCGTACCGTTTATTTTCTACCCCTGCATCCCTTATGAGCGCAAGGAGGTGCCAGGCGCAGGCAATCATTACAACTGCCCGATGGTAACGTCCTACTCGGAAAATATCAAGAACAACATGGAGGAACTCGCAGAACCCGGCATCCGCTTCATGAATCCTTTCCTGGCATTTACCAGTGAGCCCATTCTTTCCAGGCAGCTTGCAGCTGAATTTAAGAAAGAATTCGGCATTCCTGAGAATGAGACGAAGGCCGCTGCCAGAAAAGCCTGGGCAGAACAGGAAAAGGTCAGAAAAGACATTGAACAGCAGGGGGAATCCGTCCTCCGTTACCTGGAAGAATCCGGTAAACACGGCATCGTCCTTGCCGGGAGGCCTTACCACATTGACCCGGAGATCAACCACGGAATTCCGGATCTGATTACCTCCTACGGCTTTGCTGTCCTCACTGAGGATTCGATCTCCCACCTTGCCAAAGTGGAACGCCCGCTCATCGTGACCGACCAGTGGATGTACCATTCCCGCCTCTATGCGGCCGCGAGCTATGTGAAAACGAGCGACGCCCTTGACCTGATTCAGCTCAATTCCTTTGGCTGCGGGCTGGATGCCGTGACGACTGATCAGGTAAACGATATCCTCGCCAGTGCCGGCAAGATTTACACGGCGCTCAAGATTGATGAGGTAAATAATCTCGGTGCTGCCCGGATCCGCATCCGCTCTCTGATCTCAGCACTGCGTGTGCGCGAGGAACGCCGTTATACGAGAACGATTGTCTCAAGCTCCTACAACCGCGTTGTCTTTACAAAAGAGATGCGGCAGAGTTACACGATTCTGTGCCCGCAGATGTCCCCGATCCATTTTGAACTGCTCGAACCAGCGATCCGCAGCTTTGGCTACAACCTGGTTGTGCTGAAAAATGACGACAAATCAGCCGTTGATACGGGGTTAAAATATGTCAATAACGATGCCTGCTACCCGTCCCTTATCGTGATCGGGCAGGTGATGGACGCGCTTTTATCCGGCAAATACGATCTTGACCATACAGCCGTCATCATGAGCCAGACTGGCGGCGGATGCCGTGCTTCCAATTATATCGGCTTTATACGGCGCGCTCTGGAAAAAGCGGGTATGCCGCAGATTCCCGTGATTTCCCTGAATGCTAACGGCATGGAGACAAATCCCGGCTTTACCTATTCCCCGCAGATGCTAGCCAAGGCCCTGCAGGCCATCGTATACGGGGACGTGTTCATGCGTGTGCTTTATGCGACGAGACCTTACGAGAAAACGCCCGGGGCTGCTAACGCGCTTCATGAAAAATGGAAAGCTGTCTGCGTCCGTTCACTCTCGAAAAAGAGTCCGGGCATCATGGATTTCATACATAATGTCCGCGGAATCATCCGCGATTTTGACCGCCTTGAGCGTCTCGATGTGAATAAACCGAGAGTCGGGATTGTGGGAGAAATCCTGGTGAAATTCTCTCCCACTGCCAATAACCATATTGTGGAGCTTCTGGAATCTGAGGGAGCCGAGGCCGTGGTGCCGGATCTGATGGACTTTCTGCTCTACTGCTTTTATAACAGTAATTTCCGCGCCGACCACCTGGGAGCCAAACGTTCTACGGCCTATCTCTGCAACATGGCAATCTCGCTTTTAGAATATCTGCGCAAGGCTGCACGCATTGAACTGGAACGAAGTACCCATTTCACACCGCCTGCCAGGATAAAGCAGCTTGCCGTGATGGCGAACGAGTTCGTGTCCATCGGTAATCAAACAGGCGAGGGATGGTTTCTGACCGGAGAAATGTTGGAGCTCATACATAGCGGGGTCAGCAATATTGTCTGTGTTCAGCCATTTGGCTGCCTGCCAAACCACATCGTGGGCAAGGGCGTCATCAAAGAGCTGCGCCGTGAGAATCAGAAGGCGAATATCATCGCCGTCGATTATGACCCCGGCGCCAGCGAAGTCAACCAGCTGAACCGCATCAAACTTATGCTGGCTACGGCCCATAAGAACTTAAAGCAGGAGCAGGAAAATAAAAGCCTTATCCTCACAGAGCAGAGGATCGAAGAGCTGCGTGCAAGACATGTGAAGCACTGCCAGCCATAGGGAACCGGTGATTGAACTCCTCACGCAGCCGCTGAGTGGATGTGCTGACAGGACTGCCCGCTCGCTCCTTGCCACAAAAATAAAGAAATCCTGTCACCGGCTCTGCCTCCGGCATCCCGTGACAGGAAAAGCTTCCGCCAGGGAACTGCTTTCTCACGGCGGAAGCTTTTTTAGGTTTTTATACGCCTGTATTGGCGTATGTCTTTGTAAAATTGAGGGATTTCGTCATGGGCTTCGGGCACTTCAGACAGGAGCACGGGATATTCCGGCATCCACCCCCTATAATATTCTGCATGGAGCCTGGGCAATTCTGACTGGAGCACGGGGCATCCGGTATCTTTGAAGCTTCCCGTCCTTGGCCGGAACCGGGCAAACGTGGGTAAATTTTACCCGGTGCAGCTAAATATCGGCAATTCGAACAAACGTTTATGTGAATATTATCGAAAATGTCAATAGATTTTTTGTGCAAAATGACATATACTATAACATATCGAACCGTTCGGACCATAGGCCAACCAGCGCAGGCGGACAGAAAAGTACGGGGCCGGACGGTCTGTTACTATCTGAATCATGGCTTCAGAAATACATTCTCCAATCAGGGGGTGATGATTGTTTGTATTACAATGTAATGGACATTGCCAGATATATCATTAATTATGCGCATAAAACGAAACAGAGTATTTCTAATTTAAAGCTGCAGAAGCTGTTATACTATGTCCAGGCGGCGTTTCTCATATCAGACAGGGAGCACGTGTGTTTCCGCGATGTGATTTTGTCCTGGAGACACGGGCCCGTGATTCGGCGGGTGTATGATGAGTATAGCCGGTACGGAGCGGGTGAAATCCCGTATCAGTCCAGCTACCAAAAAATCGCTCTGGTAGACGGAAGGCTGCGCCTGAAAAGGGAAACCTTTACCGATCAATTCCTGTCTGAGGATGACGCGGCCCTGATTGACCGGGTTCTTGACGGGCTTCTTCCCTATGACGCATGGTATCTGGTGGACAGAACGCATGAAGAAGAGCCGTGGAAGGCTCTGCCATGTTATAATGAAGAGATCACTCCGGAAAGTATTCAGGAATATTTTAACGTCCATTCGGGGAGGATTTATGGGAAGTTCGATCAGTGAATTGTTAGATGATCTGCAGAAGATACCGGAAGGAGACCAGGAAAAATTAAAAGCCTGGTGCGATAGTCTGTGTAAATTTTATGAGCTGAATGTAAGACATTCCTATGCAGATATTACCGAATATATTATTTCTCATGACGGTGGTGTGGAATACACAGAAAAGATTCTGCCCGTTCTGGAGAAAATGAGAGAAAACTTAAAACAGGAGAAAAACGTGGTCCAGTCCAATGTCGGAAAGCTTATCGATCATATCCGACTTGAAATTTTCAGGATCAGATATATAGATGAAACACTGTTTCAAAATGTAACTCAGAAATTTATTGATCTGAATAATGAGCAATTCGACAATTTTTCATCTCTTCACAGAACCATGCAAAAGGATTTGGAAGAATTAGAACAGAAAAATCAGGAGATCAAAGAGGCCATAGAGAAAAACAGGATGAATCAGGATGAAATCGATCAACAGATTCAGGTTTTGGAACAGACTGCGACAAATGCTGCAAATAAGGTGGAAAACGCTCAGAATGAAATTATAGCGATTTTGGGAATCTTTGCTGCCATCGTACTGGCGTTTGTAAGCGGCATTGCATTTTCTACCTCTGTCCTGCAGAATATTGCGAATGCCAGTATTTATAAAATTCTGTTTATATCCTGCGGAATCGTTCTGGTTCTGACCAATCTGATTTATATGCTTCTCCGTTTTATCCTGGAGATTAAAGACAAAAATACAGAATCCCGGATCTATCCTGGGTATTTAAAAAAAATGGACTGTTTTTTTATTGCAATTGCCGGTCTTACCGTACTATTCTGGTTTTTTGATCTGGAACAAATTGCTGCCATATTCCGGAATCGGCTGTATCATTAAATCAGACGTACTGGCACCTGTTCTACATACAGAAGCATAAAAACAGCCCTGCCTCAAATGCCCCGGAGCATTCGGCAGGACCGTTCTTTCATTAAAAGCAGAAAGACTGTACAGTCTTACTTGCTTCTATCATTTACATTGCAACAGTGTACAAAGGGATACATATAAAAAAACAAAATAATGGACTGCCAACCTACTGAAAAACCGCTCTTTCACAACGAAGGGCGGTTTTTTCATGGGCGCAGGGAAAGGAGGCAACCCAACTACCGGGGCTTGACAAGAGAGGTCAAGCCCTTTTTTCATGCCAGAAAACCAAGAAGGAGGTATTGCAAATGGCCGATGAAAAATCGAAAAACCTGACTGGCGCAGACGGTCCGGACAAAGATCCGGCGCAGCCCGAGGCGGGCTTCTCCCCCGTCTGCCCCGTCCTCTACATGCCGCTGTTCCTCAACGACAGCGTACCCGAAGAGCACAAGGCCGGGATTGACATGCGCCGGGACCTGCTCCGGCGCTCCCATGTGCTTTTGGTCTGCGGCGGGGACGTGGACGAGGACGTGAAGAACGACATCGCGGTGGCCGGGCGGCTGGGGATCGCCGCCACCACCCTTGACGGAATCCTGGCCGTGAAAGGGCTGGGGAAGGATGGCGGCGGACATTAGGCTGGGGAGCCTCTTTGACGGGATCGGGGTGTTCCCCCTTGCGGCCTCACGCTGCGGCATACGTCCGGTGTGGGCCAGCGAGATCGAGAAGGCCCCGGTCTCCATCACAAGGAGGCACTTCCCGGACATGCTGCACCTGGGGGACATCACGAAGCTGGACGGGGGGAAGGTTCCTCCCGTCCATGTGATAACCTTCGGCTCCCCCTGCCAGAACCTTTCCCTGATCGGGAACCGGAAAGGCCTTGACGGGGCGAAGTCCAGCCTCTTCTACCAGGCCATGCGTATCATACAGGAAATGAGGGATGCGACAAGACATGTATATCCAGTTATCGCTGTTTGGGAAAACGTCATGGGAGCGTTTTCTACAAACGACCGGATGGATTTTAGAGCCGTCCTGTCCGCTTTCACGGGCGCCGAGGTTCCAATGCCTCCTTCTGGAAGATGGGCGGGGGCCGGAATGGTGCGAGGGGGAACGCCTGACCTGTGCTGGCGGCTCATGGACGCCCAGTATTGGGCAGGAGCCAGGCGGCTGGCGAGAAGGCAGCGGATTTTCATCGTGGCGGATTTTGGAGGGAGGCGTGCCGGAGACATATTATTTAAGCCCCGTCCACTGCTCCCGCTTCCTGAACCTTGCGGACCGGGCGGGCTGCCCTCCCCCGGCGGAGATAGAACGCCTTTTATTGAAGCAGGGGGGCGCGTACCCATCGTCCGGCCCTTCCAGTGCTTCCGTATGCGGGGAGCGTCCAAAAGGAAGGAGCAGGCGGCCTTCCAGAACAGCTTCGGACTGCCAGCTGACCCTTTTCCCACTCTCTTAGCCAGCGACTTAACGCCCTTCGCCTTCTGGTTCGAGGACGACCCGGGAGGCGGCTGCGTGCGTTTCCTGACGGAACGGGAAAGCGAGCGCCTCATGGGGCTCCCGGAGGGCTGGACGGCATACGGGGCGGACGGCGGGGAAATACGGCCTTCCGCCCGGTACAAGGCGCTGGGGAACTCCATCGCCCTCCCCTGCGCCGACTACATCATGGCCGGGATTTATGAAGCCCTGGCCGGAAAGGAGGAAACATGAGGAAATGTTTGAAGCCTATGTGACGAACCCCGGCCTTTACCCGGAGCTTGGCGTGGAGGTTGGGGAGACCCTGAAATTCCCCACCACCACGGAGGAAGTGCAGGCCTTATTCTCCCGGATCGGCATAGACGGGGAACGGTACGGGGAGTATTTCATCACCAGCTATGACAGCGACGTGCTGGGGCTGTATGACTGCCTGGACGAGTACGCCGGCCTGGACGAGCTCAACTACCTTGCACACATCCTGCTGAAAGTACAGGAGCAGGGAGACATAGAAAAATTCGAGGCCGCGGTTGCCTTCGGGGAAGAAATGCGGGAAGTCACGGCGGCGAAGGCAAACATTGATTATCTGCTGGGCTATGCGGAGCCGGGCAGGAAGAAGGAACAGGAGCGTTAGGAGGTGTAAAAATAAGGAGCAAAGCGACGCTGACATTTCGGGCCAAGTTGGCCCGAAGCCGGGTTTGGGGAGGCTCCCCAACAAGCAGATTTTTGCGTTCTGGCCGGAAGGCCGGAACGTCAAAAATAGCAACTGTGGCTACAGTTGCCCTGCTTGCCACTTAGCGGCAGCCCCTAAAATGGCGCAAAAAACAGAGGCCCTTATTCTGGAACCTCCGTTTCTCTGGCTTTCTTAATGCCTTCGGCTGTGGCTTCTATCACGACAAGCTCTTTTTCATTCATGGAGTTTAGAAGTACATCAATGTGCTTTCTGCAAGAGCTTGGCCTTGCCCCTCCGTCCGCATGAATAAACTGGTCAACTGAAACGTCAAACATAGTAATGAGTTTAACAAAAAGGTCGAAGCTGGGATATTGACCTTTGTTCTCAATATTCATAATGGTACGGGAGTCACGGTCTACTAATTCCGCAACATAGGCTTGTGTCCAACCCTTTTCTTCTCTGGCTCGTTTGAGAGCTGCCCCGAGGCCGTGAAAGTCAAACCTTCTTTCATCTTGGTTCATTCTCATATCACCCTATATCATTGTACATTTCGGGTTGGATTATGAGAATGTAATGAAATTTTACATAAAGTAGTATTTCATTTCATCAATGTGCAGCCTCCAACTTGTACTATTCGAGATAAAGAACTATAATGTATTCTGTGGAGGTGCGAAATGGACTATATGACATTGAAAGAGACCGCCGAAAAGTGGGGCGTGACACCTCGTAGGGTAAATTATTATTGTGCCGGAGGGCGTATCCCCGGCGCTGTGAAAATGGCCGGTGTTTGGCTGATTCCTAAAACTGCGGAGAAGCCGCTTGATGGCCGGACAAAACAAGGAAAGGAATTAAAAAATGAATAGAATATTACTATTGGAGGATGATGTTAGTCTGATAGATGGCTTGGTCTACTCTTTGAAAAAGAATGAATTTGATGTTGAAGTTGCCCGTACTGTATCTGAAGCAAAACAATACTTATCCAAACTCGACAGATACGATTTATTGATTTTGGATGTCACCCTGCCAGATGGAACTGGATTTGATGTATGTGAAACAGTACGAAAAGAAAATCAGAAAGTCCCGATTATATTCCTGACCGCATCGGATGAAGAAGTCAACATAATCCGTGGGTTAGATAGCGGCGGGGACGATTATATCACCAAGCCTTTCAAGCTGGGGGAATTGTGTTCCCGTATCCGGGCGCTGCTGCGTCGGGCCGGAGTTTCCAAAAGCGAAAAAAACACTTCTATGGAATGTGGCGACATTACCATTGATCTGTTGGGTAGCCGTGCAACCTTAAAGGGAAAAGCATTGGATTTGACAAGCGCTGAATATCGTTTGCTTTGCCTGCTGGTAAGAAATGCAAATCGCGTTGTGACAAGGGACATCATTCTAAATGAGCTGTGGGATGATACAGGAAATTTTGTTGATGATAACACCCTGTCCGTCTATGTACGGCGGCTTCGTAAAAAAGTGGAAACCGATCCGTCCCATCCAGAACACCTTATAACCATCCGGGGATTTGGCTACCAATGGAAAGAGGTGTCTGTATGAGCTTGTACCAAGATAGACAGATTAAAGGCTTCCTGATATTTTTAATTTTGTTTTCCCTGTTGTTTGTAGGTACAGGAGCCGTTTTGACTATTTATCAGGTGAACGATGTGGAAGTCCTATGGCTCAAACACGATGAAGCGGTTTCGTCCTCACTTTTGGAACAGGGTGTTTCTAAAGAAGTGATAGCAGTTGCCTTTACTAATACGAACATTAGTGAAAATGGCAGGTCATTATTAACGGCTGCGGGTTTGGGAAAACAGGCAGAAAGCAGTATGCGGCCTTTTTTTAATCAATTTCAGCGTTCCGCTTTCTTCATCATGCTATGCACTGTGTTATTTTTTCTCTTTGTGCTTACCATAGGAGTATTCGTTTTTTTCTGGAAAAGGAAGCGATTGTACCAACAGGCCGACAAAATATTATCAAATTACATCAACGGGGATTACTCTTCTCATTTGCCACAGAATTACGAGGGTGCAATCTATCAAGTGTTTTCTTCGATAGAACAGCTTGCAACTATGCTCCAATCCAAAAACGAAACAGAGCGTAAAGCAAAAGAGTTTTTGAAAGACACCATATCCGATATATCTCACCAGCTCAAAACGCCTCTGGCAGCCCTCGCTATGTATCAGGAGATCATTGAAAGTGAGCCAGAAAATGCAGAAACGGTCAAACAGTTTGCGGCGAAGATGGGTATTTCTCTAAAGCGTATGGAGCAGTTAATCTTATCCATGTTGAAGATAACCCGACTGGATACGGGAAACATCATTTTTGAGAAAAAAAGTTGCCGTGTGTCCGAGCTGATAGCTCATTCAGTCAATGACCTAACCACAAGGGCTAAAAGCGAAAGCAAGCAGATTCAGATAGATGGCGATGGTGAACAGCAGCTTATTTGTGACATGGAATGGACAGGCGAAGCGATTGGAAACGTTGTAAAAAATGCGCTGAATCACACACAAGCTGGCGGCATTGTCTATATTACATGGGATCGCACTCCTGCCGTGTTTCGTATTTTTATTTCTGATAATGGTAACGGTATAGCCCCGGAAGATATTCATCATATCTTCAAACGCTTTTATCGCAGCAAACATTCTCTTGATACACAAGGAATTGGACTGGGGCTTCCCCTCGCCAAGTCCATTATTGAGGGGCAAGGCGGTGTTATCTCCGTACAAAGCGAAGCTGGAAAAGGTACGCGGTTTACACTTTCTTTCCTTACGGAACTGTAAGGTCAAATTCATCTGCTTGTAAGCTGCTTTTGCTATCCTTTTGAGAAAGGAGGTACTGATGACTATGGAAATATTGAAAGTACAAGATTTATGTAAAACTTATGGAAAGGGTGAGGCGAAAGTCGAAGCGTTGAAGAAGGTTTCCTTCTCTCTGGATAAAGGCGAATTTGCTGCCGTTGTGGGTGAATCCGGTTCTGGCAAAAGCACATTACTGAACTGTATTGGAGCTTTGGATACCCCTACCTCCGGCCACATTTGGGTTGATGAACAAGACCTGTTTTCCATGAAAGAGGAACAGCGCACGATTTTCCGCCGTCGTAATATCGGCTTTATCTTCCAATCCTTTCAGTTGGTTTCCGAGCTGAATGTGGAGCAGAATATCATGTTTCCGCTTCTTTTGGACTATCGCAAACCAGACCCGGCAGCAGTAGAAGAAATTTTGGAACTCTTGGGCCTTACCGAGCGTCGGCATCACCTGCCGAGCCAACTATCCGGCGGACAGCAGCAGCGTGTTGCCATTGGTCGGGCGTTAATCACAAAGCCCAAACTGATTCTGGCGGATGAACCTACTGGCAATCTGGACAACAAGAATAGTCAGGATGTTATTACCTTGCTTACACAGGCTTCCCGCCGCTATCAGCAAACAATCCTGATGATTACCCACAATAAGAATTTGACTGCATCCGTTGATCGGGTGTTTCGGGTATCAGATGGCGTTTTGACGGATTTGGGAGGAAAAACAAATGAAGCATTATCTTGACCTTGTTCCCATATCCGCAAAAATCCACAAGAAGCAAAGCAGAATGTCTATTTTTTGCATTGTGCTGGCTGTGTTTCTGGTTACAACTATTTTTGGAATGGCAGATATGTTCATCCGCAGCCAGATTTTGCAGGCACAGCAGGAGTCTGGGAATTGGCATATTGCCATTCGGAATATCAGTAATGAGAAAGCTGCAATTATCGCTTCACGGCCTGATATAGAAGTGTTTTCACCGTATGGCGTTCTCAATTATCGTGGAAATTTAGGCTATACTTTGGGTGGAAAAAATGTAGCGATATGCGGTTGTGATGAAAGATATATAACTGAAATCTGGACTGACCAACTTGAAGAAGGTGTTTTTCCACAGACAAGTAATGAAGCGTTGGTGACTGAAAATGCAAAGCAGATAATGGGTGTTGCGATTGGTGATCCCATTGCCGTAGAAACTCCTGATGGCGACAAACTGAATTTTACCATATCAGGATTTATGAATAATACCGCCTCGATAATGAGTGGCGACTCCTACGGCATCATTTTGAACACAGAGGATTACTGCACTATTTATCCGAATGTATCAGACGGGGAACCGAATGATTACGGCATTATGTTTTACGCTCAATTTGCAAACACAAGAAATATACAAGGGAAAATTGCTGATTTGAAAGAACAATGCAATTTATCGGATGAACAAATATCTTCCAACAATAATCTGCTTGGATTGCTTGGACAAAGCCGTGTTCCCTTTTTATTACAGGTTTATTTGGCCGCGGCAGTATTGTTTGTGCTGGTAATGTTAGCTGGTATTATGATGATTGCAAGCAGCCTTAACAGCAATGTAGCCCAGCGTACAGAATTTTTCGGCCTTATGCGCTGTATCGGTGCAACACCAAAACAGGTTATGCGCTTAGTACGGAAAGAGGCGCTTAGTTGGTGCCGTTTGGCGATCCCTGTGGGTATTTCCATCGGTGTAGTTGTCATTTGGGTCTTATGCGCGATTTTGCGTTTCCTAAGTCCGGAATTTTTCAAAGCGATGCCTACATTCGGATTTAGCGTACCAAGTATTCTTGCAGGAATCGTTGTGGGCTTGGTAACAGTTTTGTTCGCTGCCTATTCTCCGGCAAAGAAAGCAGCAAAAGTATCTCCGCTGGCAGCGGTGTCCGGTAATGCAAACGACTTGGAGCCTGCAAGAAATGCCGCTAATACACAACTGCTTAAGATTGATACAGCACTTGGAATTTATCACGCAAAAGCAAATCGGAAAAATCTGTTTTTGATGACAAGCTCATTTGCTCTCAGTATTATCCTTTTCCTTTCATTCTCTGTAACAGTTGAGTTCATGCAGCATACCTTAACACCGCTCCAACCTTGGACAGCAGATCTATCTATCATAAGTCCCGATAACTCCTGTGCTATTGACAAAACAGAACTCGATAGTCTAAAGGAAAATCCTGTTGTGGATTTAGCGTATGGAAGAAAATTTGCATACGAGGTTCCGTCTGTCACAAACGGTATTGAAAAAAAGATGGATTTAATCTCTTATGAGCAGTATCAATTTGATTGGGCAAGGGACTATTTATTAGAGGGTTCTCTGGAATCTGTGCAAACTGATTTAGGGACGGGCTTAATTGTTTATAATTCGCAGAACACAATACAAACAGGCGATACGGTATCCCTGAATATAGACGGACAAAGTGAAGAAATTCAAATTGTTGGAATATTGTCCAACTGTCCGTTTTACAGTGCCGCCGATGTTGGAACAATTATTTGTTCAGAGGATACATTTGAACAAATTACTGGCGAGTCGAAATATACGGTTATTGATGTGCAGTTAGTGAAAGGCGCAACAGACGAAGAGGTTTATGTGATCCGCCAAATGGTAGATTCATCATTTACTTTCGCTGATGAACGCATGGGTAACAGCAGTACCATGGGAACTTACTATTGTTTTTGGCTGTTCATCTATGGATTCCTCGTCCTAATTGCAATGATTACAATTTTTAACATAATCAATAGTATTTCCATGAGTGTGTCTGCACGGTTGAAACAGTATGGCGCTTTCCGCGCCATCGGCGTTAGCATGGGACAGCTAAGTAAAATGATCGTTGCAGAAGCCTTCACCTATACCATAATCGGCGGTGTAGTTGGTACGGTGTTGGGACTGTTTTGTAATAAGCTATTGTTTGGAATGTTGATAAGTTATAGATGGGGGGATGCTTGGACTCCTCCATTACCAGAGGTAGCCGTTATTCTGTTGATTGTTGTAATCTCTATAATTTTGGCTGTGCAAGGGCCAATCAAGAGAATACGCAATATGTCCATTGTTGATACAATCAGCGCACAATAAATTCAAATCATATATAAGCAGGTGGGTTTTTAATTAAGCCCGCCTGCTGTTATTGAGCTTACAGTTACATCAGATAATCCACAGCAATACGGCTCAACACACGCCCCCCGACAATAACCGCACGTTCATCGAAAATGGTTTTACCGTTATGTAATGGGAAATGTGACTCTGGTATTTCATTGCTGGTTCCCAGACGCAGCATGGCTCCCGGGAGAACACTCAGATAGTTTGAAAAGTCCTCCGAGCCCATCGATGGTGTTTCCAGATACGTAACTCCGTCCTCTCCAAGCTCTTCCCGACCCGCCTGCTCGATCCGGGCCACCACCTGGTCGTCTCCAATCACAGCCTGTCCGCCACGGTGATAATCCACTGTACAATCTGCTCCCATCGAGGCTGCCACATGTGTGGCGATTTCTGTGACGCGCTGTTCTATCATGTCTCTGATCTCCGGAAGAAAGGTTCTTACCGTTCCTTCCATTGATGCCTCGTCCGGAATCACATTAGCCGCCGGGCCGCCGGTGATTCTTCCAATCGTGATAACAGCAGACTGTAAGGGCGGGACATTCCGCGAGATCACAGACTGAAGCTGTGTCAGAATATAGGCGGCCGTAAGGACCGGATCCACGCTTTTATGCGGATGGGCTCCATGCCCTCCCTTGCCCCGGACAGTGATATGAAGGCGGTCTGAGGCAGCCATAAACGGTCCGCGGCGGATCCCGATATTCCCTGCCGGAGTCTCCGGCCAGGTATGGATTCCGATTATCATCTGAGAGGGATATTTCTCAAATAGCCCCGATTTTATAACCATATTAGCGCCCTTTCCAACCTCCTCAGCAGGCTGGAAAATGAATATCACTCTTCCGTCAAGCTCCTCACGAATGCAGCTAAGGATCCGCGCGCAGAACAGCAATGCCGTTGTATGGATGTCATGGCCGCAGCTATGGCATACACCGGAGGCCTTCGAAGAAAATGGAAGTCCTGTGCTCTCCTTCACCGGAAGCGCGTCGATATCTGCCCGGAAAATGATACTCTTTTCTGCTTTTTCTGGATTTAAGAGAAAAACAGCCCCTGATTCCAGCTCCACATCTGCTTCTTTTAATCCATATTCCCGACACTGTTCCTTGATAAAGGCGGTCGTCTGTTCCTCTTTCATGGAAAGCTCCGGATTCTCGTGGAGCCTCCTGCGAATTGTAATCATCTCCTCCTGATGCTGTTCTGCCAGTTTCTGAAGTTTTTCTGTCATAGCTGCCATAAGATACCTCCTCGTTAAACTGTCCCATTCTCCTGCGCTTTATCTGGCTGATTTTCCCCTCTATAGCAGGCGGCAACCAGGCCGATTTTCCCCGCTATAAGTTTGTGGTCAGGCCGCCTTTTGTCCCCCGGCCGTCCTCCCAAACAGGATAAATCCGGCGACAACCAGTATCACAAAGATTCCGCTCGTAACGCCGAGTACAGCTATCGGTGCGGACATCATGGCAATCGCCCCAATTGTATTATACGGCTGCTGCCAGAACGACCCAATCGTACTGGAACCGGAAACGCCCTCAGCTGCCAGCGTATCGCCCTCCGGATCCATAATATTGATAAGAACGAGCCCGGTTGTCAGGGAACCGGTACATTGCCCAAAGATCCCGGCTGCAAACTCAAACCAGTTTTCCTTATACCATCTCTTTGCCAGGAATATCGTCTGGAATGCTGTCAAAGAACAGATTACAACTGTGGAAACCAGGATGGGAACAAGGAAATCGGCAAACACACTCAGCCGCAGCGTCGCAATCGCCTGAATGACGATAAATTCCCGGCACCACCCAGAGAGCATCCGTATCGTTCCCCGATCTACGTACTGATTATATTTTGTCTTTCCGAGACCGATCCCAATGACTGCACCAAGGACAAGACAATTTGTGTGAAGCGGAATCTTGCTCCAGGACGGGATAACTTCCATCATAGCCTCCCGGAACAGATTCGACACACCGACTACCAGACCGATAATCATAATCTGGAACGCCAGCGGGCTCATTACACTCGAATTCGTGATGGCTCTGGCAATCGGCTTCCGCTCTTCAGGCGCCAGAAGGCCTGTGATTTCACTCTGCGCACGATCGTTTTCATGATTGGCCTTGCGGATGGAATACCCCTTCTTAATTCCCCAGTTTACGAACCACATGCCGCAGATGAGCGCTACATACATTCCGATCGTCGCATATACGATTGCAATCGCCGTGGCATCCGCCCAGCCCTCTGTCTCAAAGACTCCGCCCATGATAGCTGCTGAGGATTGGCCGCCATAGAAACCGGACACTGGCAAAAGGCCCACCGCAATCGGAAGATCCGTCATAAATGCTGCCAGGCCAATAGCGATTATGATACCAACGATGACCTGCATCATAAAAATGGAACCTGTCAGGCAGGTTGTACACAGAATATCACGTCCAAAACTCTCGGCTCCCGTTGAGCCCAGAAAGGTACTGGCAAAGATAATCACCAGCAGGAAGTTCGACCACTGAGAAAAACCGCTGGAAAATGACAGGTACACCGGAGATATTCTTCCCAGAACCTGAGAACCCAGAAGCAAACCGATCACACCTGCAATCAGTCCCACGTTCAGATAAAATTTATGTGCAAACTTCAAATGTGGACGAATTAAAAATGCAATCAGGCATAAAAAGCTCACCTTGCTGATATCAATTAAAAAGTCTGTCAATGTAAATGCCGCCGCCATAGGCTCCTCCTTTCCCTGCTTTACACAGGATCCTTTGCAACTATTTCCACGCTCCCGCCATTACAAATCTACATGTTCTTTTCATAATATTCCACGATACGGTCCACACAGCGCCTGACGAGCTCTCTGCCTTTTTCTGCCGTGGCAGTGGTGGCATCGCCAATCGTTCCGTTCGGTGTCCTGTCCGTAAATTTCGCGTACTGAATGAATTCCTTAAATTCCCCGCCCAAAACCGGCTCGATTCTTGACAGTTCATTTTTATCGACAAGCTCAGGATACAGATGCAGGAATACGGAGGTTCCACATTCGCTGGCATGCCCATGACACATCGGTCCTGTAAAGTCAAAGATACCCTCACAATTTGCCTGGGTAAATCTCCACCAGTCGATCTGAACGGCTTTTAACTCCCCGCAGGGACAGATGAGCTTCTTGATAATATAACTGACCGTGTCCACATTTCCGGCATGGCCGGTAATAAAAATAAATCTTTTTATCCCGTCCCCCATTAGCTTCTTAACCAGCCACTCGAGATACTCTTCCAGAATCTTCCGCGGAAGCGCAAACGTACATGGAAATGATTCCAGTGCTGACGATTCCCCGCATTCAATTGCCGGCGCGATCACGGCATCAATCCGCTCCGCCACCCGCTCTGCAATCGCCTGAGCTGCCATAAGGTCGCTCCCCATCGGAAGCTGCGGGCCGTAAATTTCACATGCCCCTGTTGTGATAATCGCCGTCGGGTTTTTCTTAATCCGCTCACAATATTGCTTTCCGCTCATTTTTTTGATATAATTTGTCATAATTGTTGCCCCTTTCCCGCATTTTTTCTGTTTTTTTGTGCAATATGATCTTATCATCTGTCCATCCAAATTGGAAATGAAACAAACAAATAGACCGATACGGAATCGGAATACTACTGCGAGGTGGCCTATGGATCTTGATTCTTTACAGTGCTTTATCAGTCTTGCCAGATACTTAAATTTTACAAAAGCGGCCGAAAAGGAACACCTGACGCAGCCCTCCTTAAGCCGTAAAATCAATAACCTTGAACAGGAACTCGGGATTCAGTTATTCATACGCAACAGTCATCAGGTCATCCTGACTGACGCCGGAAAGGAATTCTTTTATGATACAGAAAAATATTTAGAAGCGTACTATATCGCTATCAGAAAAGCCCAAAACATCCACAGCGGATACCGCAATTCACTGAAAATCGGCGTTGGGCTATACGAGCAGGACTTGTTGTCACCGTTTTTATACGAATTTTCCAGGCTGCATACAGATATTGAATTTAACTGTTATCAGTACGGCTATCTTGAGCTTGCCAAACGGTTTGAACAGGGACTTTTGGATATCATCCTCACCTCTGACAAATATTTTTGTGATATCGACTTGAATGGAAGTATCGTTCATCTCATTCATGCCTCTCCCTGGGTCATTGCAATCAGCAGCAGGGATCCCCTCTCCAAAGTGCCCCTTTTAACCCGGAACTCTCTGGAAAACCAGACAATGGTTACGATGTCCGAAGGCAACATTTCCGACCTGATTGATCATTTTAAGGCTCTGGGAGCCTTGAAAAGCATCGCTTATGTCAATACCTTCCACACAAAAATGCTGATGATTGATTCCTGTCTTGGTGTAGGCACCATCCCGCGATTCGTAAATACAAACGGTTATCCTAACATTAAAAAGCTTGATTTCGAGGCTAATTACTGCCCGCGCCTGTTTTACATTCTCTGCCGCAAAGGAACTCAGAATACAAGCGCGCATATCTTTGTCAAGGAATATATGGCAGCCCTGCCCCATATTACAAATCCTGTTCAAAAAAGAGAGGAAATATAAATGAATGTCGTTTAATGTATTGATTAAGGGGTGGGGAAAATGGAATGGCTGAAACGGCTTGGAGCCGCTGTCGACTATATAGAAAATCATTTGGACAGAGAGTTATCGTATGAGGAAGCTGCCCGCATTGCGTGTTGCTCTCCCTATTATTTCCAACGTGTTTTTTCCTACGTCACAGGGATATCGCTGGCGGAATATGTCCGACGCCGCAAAATGACACAGGCAGCATTTGATTTACAGCGAACCGGGAGCAAGGTAATCGACATTGCGCTAAAATATGGATATTCCTCTCCGACTGCATTTAACCGGGCATTCCAGTCGATTCACGGGATCCCGCCGACCGCGGCAAGAGCAGCAGGCAGCGTTTTGCATGTATATCCGCCGATTCGATTCCGGGTTGAAATCACAGGGGAGCATGCCATGACATACCGTATTGTGGAAAAACCGTCCCTGCACATCGTGGGCGTCCGTATACCAATAGTCGGAGACATGGAGGAAAATTTGAGAATTGTTCCCAAATTCTGGCAATCCATCGTGCGGGGGCCGCTCTTTGCCAGGATCTGCGCCCTGCCTGCCGGGGAGCCAAAAGGAATTCTGGGAATCAGCGTATATGAGAATCCGCAGAATATCTACTATTACATCGGGGTTGCCACTGATACCCCTGCACCTTCCGGCCTGTATGAATATAACATTCCTGCTGCTCTCTGGGTGGTGTTTGAAAATGAGGGCTGCTTTAAGGAAGAGGTACAGCGCATCTTCCGGCATTTCTATACAGAATGGCTGCCGTTTTCCGGATATCAGTACGCAAAACTGCCCGATATTGAGGTATATCCTATCAAAGGTGGAATTCCGGAATATGGCCATTCAGAAGTATGGATTGCAATTTGTAAGGAGGATAATCAAGAATGCATCATTTGAATCTGGAAGGTAATCATTATGAAATGGGCGTAACGCGAGGAAAAATTTTCAGGCAGTGCCATACCTTGTTCCCAATCCAATTAGATCATTTTCAACTCAGGCACGGCAGGCACAGTGAAGAACTGTTGCGGGCGTTTTTTCCGGAAGTGTGTGAGGAAATCAGAGGGGTAAGCGATACCATTGGTGTGGATTATCTGACCTTTGCCTCCTGGATGTTATGTATGGGGTGCTGCATGTATAATCTGAAGCGCAATATCCCTGTCGAGATCCGGGGCTGTACTGCATTCGCCTATTCAGCGGGCGGGCGGCTCCTTTATGGCAGGAACAATGATTTGCCGCCCTGGCTGAGGGATGACAGTAAAAGCGAACTCTATACTCCCCGGGGTGGCAGCCGTTTTTATATGGCAACCTCCTCTTTTATCAATGGGGAGGAGGGGTTCAATGAGCACGGGCTTGCCGTCGCAATGACATTTGTGATGACAAAACCCGCTAAAATACGTCCGGGATTTAACTCATGCTTTATCGTGCGGTATCTGCTTGAAAAAGCTTCTGATATCGAACAGGCTCTGTCGCTTCTTGCTCCCCTGCCCATTGCCTCCAACTGCAATATTCTGCTCGCGGACCAGACCGGCCGGATGGCAGTCATCGAGTGTGCTCCATCTGCCAGGAAGATACGGGAAGCAGAATCCTCTGAATACGGAAGCATCGTCTGTACCGTCAACCGCTTTATCTCCGACGAAATGAAACCCTATGACGACACCGTTGGGAATGATTATGGCTCTTACACACGGTATCAGGTTGTCATGGACAGTTTTTCCCAGGGGTACCTCGCCGATGGCTCTATTGAAGCGGCCGAACGGCTTTTAAAAGGCGATTATGGTTTTCTATGCCAGTACGACCACGAACCCGATTTTGAGACAGTCTGGAGTACGGTCTTTGACCTGGATGATTTTACCATTTACCGCGCAGAGGGCGACCCAAGAAAAATACCGTTTCTCCGTGATGACAGGCTCCGTCAAGGCCTGCTTCTCTAAAGAGAAATGTTTCAGAACAGGCCGCACACTCATATATCCGGCTTACCCCCTGGACGGAACACCGCAAAGCTTATCAACTGCCAGAGAAGCACTGGGCTGAAAATAGATATCGTTTCCCCTGTTACTCTCGTACATAAAGTCTTTCAGCGGCTTGCTCGTATAGTTTGTAAAGTCCCCGTATACTGCAAACCGAATGCCATAATTGACAAATTTCTGCAATATTTCTCCCGCCAGGCAGGTGCTCAAGACGAAGAACTCCTCTGTGACTGCTTCCTTATTGACAGCAATATTCGTGCAGCCTGTCTCGTACTTTACTGTCATAATCAGATCCAAAGCGGACTGGATATCCGTAATCAGCAGCTCATCGCTCTCGATCACAGCAACCTCTGTACCATTTTTTATCACTATTTCTGTTTTCATTTCTGCCTCCTGATATAATATATGGATGGATAAGATACCTGCTTGCAGCTAAGGCACCCGAATTACAGCTACAGCGCCTGCTTGTAACTGAGATACTTTACCCGCAGCTAAAATACCTGCCCGTAACTGAGATGCCCGACCCACGGGCTCCGGCGCCTGCCCGTAACCGGGATACCCGACCCACGGCTCAGATACCTGCCGGGTATCCTGCATCTGCTATTGATATAAACTGTCGATTAAGTGGTCTGCCATAAAGTCAAAGGTTTCTGTATGGTTATGCAAAAGAACCTCTTTATTTTTAACATTCATAATCAGGGAATAGATTACCGATACTGCCAGTTCCGCATCCACCTTTAATTTCAGATTCGGCCGACCCAAAAAGAGCTGACGGCTCCTGTAATTGGACGCCTCGATCTTTTGGATCTGCTCCTCGGATAACTTGTTCATCAAAACTGTGAAGTCTTTGCTGTCCGAACTGTATAAAAAATTATTCCGGTCGTATTCCCGGTAAACGAACTTTAGTGCCTCTGCAACACCGTATTTATCGCTTCGTTTTTCAATCATTGCGGAGGCTGTATCGCATATCTGCTCCTGAACAGAACACAGGACTTCGCAAAAGAGAGCTTCCTTCGATTCAAAGAAAATGTAAAATGCTCCCTTTGAAATTCCAGCCTGCCGGCACAGGTCGTCTATGCCCGTTTTCTTATAGCCATACTGCGTCCAGCTCTGCCAGAAGCATTGTATTTGCAGCTTATTGACTGCCCCGGCAGGTCTGTGAACTTACTGTAACAATCCGGTAAATTTACTTCAGCAATGCGCATCTGCCTGATCTCAAAACGCCCTGTTACATTCACAGATATATAACCATTCTGATAGCTTAAGCGTTTTTATGATTCATACCTCATTGGGCAATTCTTTTATTTTCAAAAAGGGACTGTTACAAAATAGTAGCTGTATACAAAATATGGTTTTGAAGCTCATGGACATCAGCCATATATTGTATATCAGCTGTACTTTGCAACAGCCCTTCCGAAAGCAATTTTATTTTTAGACTGCAGCCTCACGCGGCTTATCCGGCCCCATAAGATTTTTCCTGTAAAATGTATAGAACACAATCGTCGTGCAGACCGCCGCCAGGGTATCTGACACTGGTTCTGCCAGAAATACCGCAAAAACCTCAGCCGGATACTCTACAAATTCTGCGATCGCCTCCGACACCCGTGCGGCAATCGGCATACGGGCGATGGTAGCCGGGAATATGTAGATTAACGGCGTCAGCAGGATCACTTTCCGCAAGCATGCCAAAAGCAGGGAAATTTTCGCCTGCCCCAGGGCCATAAAGGACTGCTGACAGCTCGTCTGCGCCCCAAATACCAGGCCTCCGGCGGAATAGATCGGGAGTACCCATGCGCTCAGATGCAGCAACAGCGGGTCGTTACTGAAAATTGCCGAAAAACTTCTGGCAAATCCCATCATGCAGAGCGTAATTCCGGAAGAATAGACCATACACAGCGCCAGACTGATTCTGCACGCCTTACGGACTCTGGAATAATTCTGTGCGCCATAATTATAGCTGATAATCGGCTGCGCCCCCTGACAGATTCCCTGGGTCGGCAGTGTAATGAACTGCCACAGACTGAACATGATCGCCACCGTACCCACTGCCATCGTCCCGCCATATTTCCCAAGCTGATTATTGAAGGAAATCTGAATCAGGCTCTCTGTCATGCTCATAGTAAACGGGGAAACGCCAAGCGACATGATCGGCAACAATACCTTCCATTTGACCCGGAAATTCTTCCAGCGGATCCGCAAAAGGCTCTTCTTCCCGAACAGGAACGCCAGCGCCCACACACAGGAGATTCCCTGTGCAATAATTGTGGCGACTGCCGCCCCTTTGACGCCCCATCCCAATACATTAATAAATACCGCATCAAAAAAGATGTTGAGAATCGCCCCGATTAAAACCGTAAACATCCCTGTGCGGGCAAATCCCTGTGTCGTGATATAAGAATTCATACCCAAGGCAATCATCACAAAGATGGTTCCCAACGCATAAATGGTTATATAATCACAGGCCATCGGGAGCGTCGCTGCATCAGCTCCGAACAGAGTCAGGACCGGCTTCTGGAAAATCAGAATCAGCACGGTCAGGATGAATCCCGTGAAAATCAGGGATGCAAAACTGACACCAATGATTTCCTCCGCGCCTTCCTGATCTTTCTGCCCCATCTTGATCGCACACGCCGGTGCTCCGCCGATACCGACCAGCCGCGTAAAAGCAGTAATACAAGTGATAAGCGGCAGCGACACACTGAGCGCTGCCATCGCCATCGTTCCATTTTCAATTCTGCCAATAAACATCCTGTCCACCATATTGTAAAGGATGCCGACAAGCTGTGCGATGATTGAAGGGATTGCCATTGATACGATTAAATGCCAGATGTTCCCGGCCTCCAGCTTATTCAGACGCTCCGGCTTTACCGCGGTTCCTCCCCGACTTTCCTGGTCGTCCTGCTGTCGTGTTTCTTTCTGCTCCTGCTCTTCCATGTCCGGAATCTTCCTTTCTACAATATATTTATGGTTCCTGTCCCTTACAGCCAGTAAGGAATTATCCATTTTATCGCTTAGGCTGCTATGATGATGCAATTGGTATATCGTCTTTCCTGCCCCGCTATTTTATTTACTGCCATATTTATTTGCTGCCATGTCTGCCAGGCACTGTTGTCATGACTGCCGTCAGGCCTTTTATCATCACTTTATTCCTTGTCGTCTATTCTAAGCCAGAAACACGTTTGCGTCAAGTCCGCCAGAACGGCAAAGGCCGCCCCGCAGCGCCGGCGGAACAGCCTTTTTACAGTCCTCTTGTTTATTCTTTACTTGAATCTCTTCATTTCTTCGCAGGCCATCTAATTTTTGAAACCATCTGGCCCGCCAAAGAACTCCGTTGCTTTTTCTAACCTATGACTCACTTTTATGTGTTCTGTGCATGGAAAAGGAATCCATATCATATTTCTCGAGATTCTCCCACACCCCTCTGCTGTCTGCCTTGCCGATTAGATTATCGCGGTCTTTCTTCCATGCGGCTTCCTGCTTTAAGTTGCTGGGGCCTCCGACACAACCACCCTGGCACATCATTCCTTCAATGAAATCCTCCGGGAGCTTTCCAACCTTCATCAGAAGCAGCGCCTTCTTAACATCTGCCGGCCCGCTGCATCTTGCCACTTTGATATCGGTATTTTCCCCTTTTTCCTTCAGACACTGCAGGACTGCGTTCGTTACGCCGCCGCCGTTTCCGAAGCGTTTGCCAAATACGCTTGCCTCCTGGCTTCCGTACTCTTCTGGTTCCAATTCCACGCCCTTAGCGCGGATCAGCTCGATTGCCTCACCAAAGGTCAATACATAGTCTGCGTTTCCTTCAATCGACTTATCAGCAGCTTCCGCCTTCTTTGCCATACACGGCCCGATAAACACCGCGATCGTCTCAGGATCTTTAGCCTTTAACATTCTGGAAACCGCACACATCGGGGAGACCGTAGTGGACAGATTGTCGATCAGTGTCGGATAATGCTTCTTAATCATATTCACGAACGCCGGGCAGCAGGAAGTCGTCATCTTTTTACCTTCCTTATATGCCTCAGCCCACTCGAGAGCCTCATATGCTGCCGTCATATCGCCGCCAAGCCCGACCTCTACCATATCAGTAAATCCGACCTTTTTGAGGGCAGTCCGCCAGCTTCCCATCGTGATATCAGGTCCAAATTCTCCCTCGCCGGCAGGAGCCACCATTGCGATCACCTTTTTCCCTGCCTTAATGGCTTCGATAACCTGCGTAATGTATACCTTGGTCGTAATCGCGCCAAACGGGCAGCTTCTTACACAGGAACCGCACTGGATACACTTTTTCTCGTCGATCTGGCAGATGCCGGTCTCCGGATCCATCGTAATTGCGTCAACCGGGCAGGCACGGCGGCAGGGACGAATCAGCTCAGCGATTGCATTATACGGACAGGCCTGCGCACATTTACCGCACTCTTTACACTTGCCTGGATCAATGTGGGCACGGTCCCGTCCAATCGTAATCGCGCCAAAGTTACATGCGTTCTGACACGCCTTTCCCATACATTTCTGGCAGTTGTCCGTTACAACAAAACGTGTAATCGGACATTCCTCACATGCCGATGAGATTACCTGGATAATATTTTCACTATGTATATGGCTGGGGCACTTTCCTTCTGCCAGGCGGACTCTCTGACGGATGATCTCTCTTTCCTTGTAAACGCAGCAGCGGAACTGTGCTTTGGGCCCCGGAATCAGATGAAAGGGGATTTCATCCTTTTTCTCTGCAAGCTCACCGTCAAATGCCAGCTTCGCGACCTCGTGCAGGACGTTATATTTGATTTTTAACAGCGCTTCATCGTTCGTTCTCATGGTTTTTCCTCCTGAAATTACTCCTGGTATCTATATCCTGATATTTTTTTCGCGACTATATTATCGCATATCCCCCCGCGCCCTGCAAGATCGTTTTTGTTTTTTATTTAACGAATTTCTTTCCCCTCTCTTCATTTTCTAAAGTATCTGTATCAGAAGCTTCCATTCCCGCCTTTTACAGGTGTATTTCGCTATTCCTGCTGCTTCGCCGCCTGTACCAATTCCAGGAATTCTTTCCGATAATCGTCAGAATCAGCATGAACGCAGGGCTCTGCCAGCTCCATTACGCTGTCGTAGGAAGCGCTTCCACTGTACTCACTGTCGCGCAGCAACATACCGAACTCAGCCACAGCGGACGCGAACGCCAAATTCTCGGAGCAATCCTCCCGATAAGACGAAGCTTCCACCGGATATTCCAAGAGCTTACTCTTATCCCCGTTTGGCGCCTTGTAACGCAGGCTTACAGTCAAAAGCTCGCTGCTTCCTTTTTCCGGCGTTCTCGTCTCCTGATATTTGAGTTTCGTCTCTTCTGCGCCGCTTCCGGCCGGAATAATCTCATACAGGGCTGTCACGGAATGGCCAGAGCCGATTTCCCCGGCATCTACCTTGTCATTGGCAAAATCTTCCTGATTTAACAAACGGTTTTCATAACCGACCAAGCGGTATCCGGATACGTACTCCGGATTAAACTCTACCTGGATCTTCACATCTTTGGCTACGGTAATCAGGGTTCCCCCCATCTCGTCCACCAGAACCTTTTTGGCTTCGTAAAGGCTGTCAAGATAATTATAATTGCCGTCTCCATTGTCGGCCAGGGCTTCCATCTTATTATCTTTTATGTTGCCGGTCCCGACGCCCAGTACGGACAGATGTACGCCGCTTTTTTTCTTTTCCTTTATCAGTCTCACCAGATCGCCTTCACTGCTGATTCCCACATTCAGATCCCCGTCCGTTGCCAGAATCACCCGGTTACTGCCGCCAGGAATGAAATTTTTCTGTGCCAGCTCATACGCTTTCTGGATCCCGGCCTCCCCGGCTGTGGAACCTCCTGCTTCCAAATCCCCCAGTGCCGCTGCGATCTTCGCCTTGTTGGCACCGGATTCCCCGTCGAGAACAACCGATTCATACCCTGCATATGTCACAATTGACACGCGGTCCTCTTCTGTCAGATTCTCTGCCAACATGGTAAAGGCCTTCTGCACCAGAGGAAGCTTATCATCCGAGTACATGGAGCCCGAAACATCCAGTAAAAATACAAAATTAGAAGCCGGGCGGTCTTTAAAATCAATCTTCTTTGCCTGGAGCCCGATCATAAGTAGTCTGCTGTCCTCATCCCACGGGCAGGGAGCGTATTCTGTCGTCACCGAAAACGGCGCTTCCCCGTCTGGCTCCGGGTAATCATAGCGAAAATAGTTAATCAGTTCTTCAATGCGCACTGCATCCGACGGAACACGCGTCCCGCTTTGGAGCATCCGCCGTACATTACCATAGGAAGCCGTGTCCACATCAACAGAAAAGGTTGACAACGGCTCATCATATACACTCTTATAACCGTTTTCCGATATATAATTGTATTCCTCTGTATTAAAATCATCATTGGCATAGGCATCCCGGTACTTCCCTGCCATGCCGGAATCTGAACTTCTGTCATGTGCCTCTTCCGCTCCCCAGCCTTCTATACGCTGCGCCATATCCGCAGGCTGCGCTCCCTCTGCCGGGGCC
The DNA here is from genome assembly GCA_009917545.1 of bacterium 1XD42-76. Classification (GTDB taxonomy): domain Bacteria; phylum Bacillota; class Clostridia; order Lachnospirales; family Lachnospiraceae; genus QZDW01. The sequence goes on along the minus strand of QZDW01000008.1, from coordinate 68,120 downwards.
GCCGTCTCAGCTGCAGCCGTTGCCCCGGCATATGTCCCTTCCGCGATACCTTCCGTTGCCGCCTTATTGGCAGCGGAATTATTTCCTCCACAGCCGCCAAGCAGGACTGCCGCTATCATCATACCGCTGCACATCCGCATCCACAGTTCTTTTCCGTGTCTTTTTTTCATGATTTTTTTCATAATTTTCCTCCTTCTTCCATCTTTTGGAAACGATTCAGACAAATAAAATCGTTACGTCAAATCGCATCGTTTGACAGCTTCTCCCCACGGGCAGCGATGCCGGTTCTGCGTCAGGTCTACCTGGAGCTGCTGTACGCCCGGACCAGTGCAACAAATTCAGGAATGAAGCTGCTGTCCTCCCTGAGCAGCAGCCGGTCATAATAGAAGTCATTATCCCCTTCCTGTTCCCCGGCTATGACCAAAGCGGTGTCATTCACCAGGCTGGCATATCCGGAATGAAATTGCCAGGCTCCATCTGCCGTCCTCTGTACCTGAGGGGCAAACGGATAAATCAACTCCCATTCCCCCTCTGACTTTTTCACAGGCAGAAGATATTCGCTCTCTGCTTTCATCTGATACAGAACGTATGCTTCGTCGCTGTCCGCCTTAATAATCGGGCTTTTCACTGTAATCTGCTCCATACCGGAGATATAGTCCTCTGCGTAATACACCTGCTGTATCTGCAATTCATAGGATATCCTGACAGCCCGCCCGCCCTCATCATATTCCAGTCCCGCACCCAGAACCTGCCCGCTGAATAAGAGCTCTGTATCGCTTAACACAGCTTCTGAAAAATATCGTTCCTGTTCTGAAACGGTCACAGCCCCCTCCGGTACGCAAAGCCGCCCTGCATGCGACGCATAGCTGACCTCCTCCCGGTCTCCTGGCATTCCGGAATCTTCCCCGTCTGCCGTCGTCTCCGCAGCAATCCCGGCAAATCCCGTCTCTTCAACGTGTCTGTCCCCCCTGCGCAGGGAATCTAATACTTGCGGGTTCCGCCAGACGACAACAAAGAACAGAATAATCGCTGCCGCTGTAAAAAGCATATAGCCACGGCTGAAAGGAATTGTCACATATGCTGCCAGGCTCCCGTTCTCCGTCTTTTCCTCCTCTGCCGCCGCATCTCTTTCCGGGTGGGACTTCAAATTTTTGTCAATCCGTTCCCAGAGATCCGGCGATGTCTGACGTTTCCACTTTCTGTACTCTCTCTCCAACCGCTTTTCGTCCATCATAGCCGCACCTCTTTTAATTTACTGATCGCTGTCCGATAGCACCATGCCACCGTTCCCTGCGGCTTTTTGAGGATCGCCGCAATTTCCCGAAACGTCAGCTGACCCATGATTTTCAGATTGACAATCTGCCGTTCTTCCTCTTTTAATGTCTGCATCGCCTGTTCAAGGCTCAGTCTGCTGCAAAGCGCTTCCTCGCAGGAGGCATGTCCCGTCTCCGGATATTCGGAAAGTTCGGCGGTCAGACATTCATGACTGCGTTTTCTGAGATGGTCTGCCGCCATATTGCGGGCAATCGTAATCATCCAGGCCCGGTGCCCTCTCCCCGGCTTATATGTATCCGCGATGTCCCAGAGCCGGATGAAAAATTCCGAAGTGATATCTTCCGCATCCTCCCTGTTATGCAGAACATCCAAAACCACCGAATAAATCATCGGGCAGTAGTCCTCATAGATCTGTCTGAGCCCCTCCCTGTCATTCCGGCAGATTCGGTCTATATTCTCTTCAAACTTCATACCATTCATGGCGACATCCTCTCTGCGTTCTGCCTTATATCTACGATACGTTTGAACGCGGGAAATTTATGGTAAAAAATGATTTTTTTCCAAAAAATTTTTATTCCTGCGCAAACTTTTCCCCTGTCCGGTCCTTATTACACAAAATCCGACCTGAAAACAGCTTTTTTGATGCAAAAACAGTATATCAACCCGAAAAAGGCAGAGGCTCCTCCTGCCGGAGCGCCCCTGCCTCATTTCTCATGGCACATAAACAAAATAGCGGATATCCTCTCTGTCTTTTATTCAGGAATCCGCCTCCGGCATTATTTTACTATGCAGGAACCGGAATGTCAATCGAATGACATGCTCCGGATTCCCTTCTGCCTGCACAGAGCATGTTTTCAGCAGGCCGTCATAACCTCGCCGCTTCTGAACATTTCCCTTTTGACATTCCTTCCACCCTGTGATATATTAACTCTGTTCGTACTGACCCCAAAGGGCACTGCTGCTTTCTGAGGGAGAAGGCGGAACTGATTCGTCTGGAGGTATTTATGGAAACACGTGTCGCCCTGATTGGCATTATCGTCGAAAATCCGGATTCGGTCGGACAAATGAACGGGCTGCTTCACAGCTACGGTCCCTGGATCATCGGGCGCATGGGCATTCCATACCGTGAAAAGGGGATTTCCATTATCAGCATTGTCCTTGATGCCCCTCCCGACACGATCAGCAGCCTCTCCGGGAAACTCGGCATGCTGGATGGCGTCAGTACAAAGACAATATTTTCCAGGAGGAGCTGACAATTATGAAAAAATTCAGGACCATCTTTATCGCCGCTGCAGGCATGTTTCTGCTTGCAGGCTGTGCCTCATCACGTCCCGCTGCCACACCGCAGGAAACGACGACTGCTGCGGCAGAGGCGGCAACGGCAGCAACATCCGCAGAAACCACTGCGCCGGAGACAATGGCTGCAGAGGGATCCGCGGCCGAAGAGAGTACCACAGCCAAAAATGCAGGTGATCCGTCGGCAGTGTCTGCAGATTCCTTTGAACGTCCAACCGTCCGCGTCGGCGGTCTCAAGGGGCCGACTACGATGGGGCTCGTACAGCTTATGGATGCCTCTCAGAGCGGCGTATCCGAAAATGACTATGAATTTACAATGGTGACTGCTGCTGACGAACTGACTGCTCTCATCGCTTCGGACAAGGCAGACATTGCCCTGCTCCCGGCTAATGTAGCCAGCGTTCTCTATTCCAAGACAAACGGCAAAGTTTCCGTCATTGATATCAATACACTTGGCGTCCTCTATCTGGTGTCCGCCGATACCTCCATAACCTCGCTTGAGCAGTTAAAGGGCCGGACCGTATATCTTCCCGGAAAAGGAACCACTCCGGAATATACACTCCGCTACCTGTTGTCTGCCTCCGGTCTGTCTGAGCAGGACGTTACTCTCGAATTCAAATCCGAGGCTGCCGAGGTTGCTTCTGTTCTCTCAGAGAATGCATCTGCCATCGGCTTGCTGCCCCAGCCCTTCGTGACCGCTGCGATTGCCCAAAATGACGGACTCTCTGTCATCATGGATATGACCGAGGTATGGGACAGCCTGCAGACGGATGGAGAAAAAAGCCGTCTTGTGACCGGTGTTACCATCGTAAACAACAGCTTTCTCGAAGCACATCCTGAGGCTGTGGATACATTCTTGAAAGAACATGAAGCCTCCATCCATTTTACAAATGAAGATGTGGCCGCTTCCTCTGAAATGATTGCCGCCGCCGGAATTGTGGCAAAGGCCCCGCTCGCGGCAAAGGCGCTTCCATACTGCAATATCACCTTCCTGTCCGGCGAAGAAATGAAAGCCGCCTTAAGCGGCTATCTGAGTGTCCTATACAGCCAGAATCCGGATTCTGTCGGTGGAAAGCTGCCGGATGATGCCTTCTACTATATTCCCTGATCCTTCAAACCTGCAGTGCAGGAATCCCGTCAATGGCGGCGGTTCTGCACTGCAGACTAAGCCTGCCCGGCAGCACAAACGGCAGGCTCTTTTTAAATATATGGCAAAACACCGTTTGACCTCAACATCATGGCAATGAAAAAGGAGGGCAAAGCCCATGTTCAAGCTTTCCGGACGTGCCAGAAAAATATCAGTTCTCCTTTTCTGGCTACTTCTCTGGCACAGTCTCTCGCTGGCAATGCATAATTCAATTCTTCTTGTGGGGCCTATCGACACGTTGAAGGCTCTGAAAGGGCTGGCGGCCCTTCCTTCCTTCTGGGCAGCTGTCCTGACATCTGTCTGGCATATCATGCTCGGCTTTCTGGCTGCCTTTCTCTCCGGTCTTATCACGGGTACACTCGCCTGCTGCCTGCCGTTCGTGGGAGAGCTTCTCGCCCCGGCAATCCAGCTTATGAAATCAATCCCCGTGGCCTCCTTCATCATCCTGGCCCTGATCTGGACCGGTGCGGACAAGCTTTCCGCGTTTATCTCTTTTCTCGTCGTATATCCGGTGATTCATGTCAATACAGTAAGCGGGCTTGGGGAGGCCAGCCAAACGCTTCTGGAAATGGCACGGGTATTTCGTGTCCCGCTCTGGAAAAAAGCCGTTTATATCTATCTGCCTGCTGTATTTCCCTATCTTTTAAGTGCCTGCCGCACAGCACTCGGTATGGCTTTTAAATCCGGCATTGCAGCAGAGGTCATCGGCGTGCCGGACGGCTCCATCGGCGAAGGCCTCTATTTATCCAAAATTTATCTGAGCACGGCTAAACTGTTTGCATGGACGCTCACGATCATTGCTGTCAGCCTGCTGTCAGAAAAGCTCTTTCTGCTGCTTTTGCGGGCCGCCGCACGGATGCGCCGGATGCTGTCTGCACATATGCCAGAGCGCACAGAAACCAAAACAGACCCCAAAACCGCACCCGGCACGTCGGCAGATACTGATATCATTTTAAAAGATATCTCCAAATGGTTCGGACAGGAAAAAATCCTGGAGCATTTTAACTTCATCTTTCGGGCGGGATCCGCCTATTGTCTTATGGCGCCGTCAGGAACAGGGAAAACCACCCTGTTAAACCTCCTGATGGGGCTGGAGCTGCCAGATTCCGGTACGGTTCTGGGCCTTGAGGGCAAAAAAATATCGGCAGTCTTTCAGGAGGACCGTCTCCTGGAGGACTGCACGATTCTTGAAAATATCCGTTTTGCCACAGGCCGCCGCCTGACTGTTCCGGAAATCACCCAGGAAGTCCTCAGACTTCTGCCAAAAGAAGCACTAACAAAGCCGGTATGCGAATTTTCCGGCGGCATGAAGAGGCGCGCCGCCCTTTTACGGGCGCTTCTGACCCCGGCTGATCTGTTTCTCATGGATGAGCCCTTCACCGGCCTCGACCGGGAAGCCCGGCTTGCCGCTGCCAGCCTGATTAAAGAATACAGCCGGGGAAAGCTTCTGATTGTCTCCACACACGCCCCTGACGATGCCAGGCTCCTTGATGCTGAGATCGTAACTCTCAATCTGACATAACGCAGCCGGCGCATCCTTTCACAAATGGCGCTCCCGAATCAACGATCTGTTTTCCCGGTTGCACAAGTCAAAAGTCTCAGCACTGCTCCCCTGCATTTTGGAGCCTGCGCAGGGGGAACCCGAAAACATTTAGCATGTCAGGGCCTGTCTTTGTCAGGTAATTTATCCATGCAGATATTCGTGGTAAATCGCTGTCAGTGATTTCCTTACAAGCCGCTCAAATAAGGGGGCAACCCGGTCGGCCGTCTCCTGAACCTCGCTGTGGCTCAATGGCTGGGGCAGGATCCCGCTTGCCATATTCGTGATACAGGAAATCCCGCAGACTTTCATCCCCATATGATTGGCTGCGATCGCCTCGCACACTGTACTCATACCGACCGCATCCGCCCCAAAGGCGCGTGCCATACGGATCTCTGCCGGCGTTTCATAAGCCGGGCCTGTAAGCTGGAGGTAAACGCCTTCTTTTAATGGAATCTGCTCCGCTTCTGCCGTCCGGCGGATGATCTCCCGCAGTCTGGAGTCGTACGGATCGCTCATGTCCGGAAAACGCGGCCCCAATGTTTCATCATTCGGCCCGATCAACGGCGACGGAATCATACAGCTGATGTGATCCTGAATCATCATGAAGTCTCCGGCCTGGTATCCCATATTGACTCCGCCCGAGGCATTTGTCAGAAACAGAACCCTTGCTCCCATAAGGCCCATCAGCCGGATGGGAAGCGTCACTTCCCTCATGGAGTAGCCTTCATAATAGTGAACCCGCCCCTGCATAATTACCACCGGCAGATCATCGACATAGCCGAAAATAAAGCGTCCCTTATGGCCCGGTACGGTGGAGACCGGAAACCCGTCGATTTCCCTGTAATCCAGCGTCTTTTCTATGCGGATCGTCTCTGCAAAGTTCCCGAGTCCGGAGCCGAGGACCAGTGCCGCCTCCGGCTGAAATGCTGTCTTTTTCCTGATATTCTCATACATGTTCTGAAGCTCTTTCATCCTGTTCCTCCTCGTCGTTTTATCGTACTTCTATGATACCGCATCCCGGCCGCGGCCGCAAGTGTAAGTACGCGGCATATCCATAATTTACTGCATTTCACATAGTTCCCGTTTTCTAATCGTTCCCCAAAACCGTTCCCATCTGCTTCCCAAAAGCAGTTCCCACGGTTTTCCTAGAAATTAAGAAGTCCCAAGTGCTCCAGGAGAATCTTGGTTCCCATCAGAATCAGAATCAGCCCGCCTGCAAATTCTGCTCGCGACTTATACTTCATGCCAAAAAAGTGGCCGGCCCATACTCCCACTGCGGACAGCGCAAATGTCACGGCTCCGATAAATACCACGGCCCACAGGATATTGACCTTCAGAAATGCAAACGTGATTCCCACTGCCAGCGCATCAATACTCGTCGCCAAGGCAAGCGGCAGCATCGCTTTTACCCCAAAGGAGGCGTCCAGCTCTTCCTCATCCTTTTCCCGCGCTTCTTTGAGCATATTGACGCCGATGACCCCCAGCAGGATAAACGCCGCCCAGTGGTCAATCTGTGTAATCATATCCTCAAACTGACTGCCAAGGCAGTATCCGATGAACGGCATCAGTGCCTGAAAGCCCCCGAAGTACAGCCCGCACGTAAATGCGTGGCCCACTTTCAGCTTCTGCACCGAAAGCCCTTTGCAGACCGATACTGCAAACGCATCCATCGACAATCCCACTGCGATAATAAAAAGTTCTGCCAGACCCATAATCAACCAGCCCTCCCATGTGTATTCTATGACAATTTATTGTGTTTTCTGCCTTTTCCCGTCCGACGGGAGGGCAAAAAAAAGAAACCCACCTGTCCTGCGACAGATAAGTCTCATCATTTCAAGCGAAGCCAGGATAATTCCAGTATGTTGACTGCGCTGCGCGTCGCCGCGCCGACTACTCCCTTATTCTGATATCCACTCAATGCGGATGAAGGGACTTGAACCCCCACGGTTGCCCGCCAGCTCCTAAGGCTGGTGCGTCTGCCATTCCGCCACATCCGCAATCTTAAAAGTTCCTTAAAAGTATACCCTGACGCGGGGAAATTGTCAATATCATTTTTACCTATGTAGTTTGAATACACAGCTGCCATGCCGGAGCCGACTTTCATGACTGCCCTGTGTATTTGCAATTAAATACTTTGTATATCGTTTCCAATTTGATTTGGATTATTTCCCATACCTTCTCCTGCTCTTCCTGTGATAGTACTCTTTCCCCTTCTTCTACCAGGTAATCCTCTAGCGCTCTTAGTTCAATCTTTATGTCTGTATAAAAATCATTGTCGGCAAACATAAAGTATAAAGAATCCTGGCGTATTGCATTCAGTTCGTCTAATATCCGATCAATATCTGTTAGCTTTCCATTGGAAAATCTCATACATGCTCTTGCCTTTGGCAGTTTATACAAAAGATGTTCTGAATAAAGTGTTTTAAAATAATCTGCCTCCAGGTTGATTTTATTCATACGTGTATCCAGATACCATTGATATGCCGCGCTCACCAGGGAAACAACAATCGCTATTGCAGCCAGCACATCTGAAGTATTAGAAAAATCCATACTGTCTCCCTCCATTATAGCAAATTTTCAATAATACTTTTCGGCAGTTTATCATTTTCAGCCACTATGGTTACTTGCTTCTCGATTCCAACAATCCCAATATTCTCTATTATTTCTCCGAAAAATCCCTGGATAAAAGAAGAGGCCAATTTTTTAATATTATCCGGAAATACAATCGTAATCGGGCTGTCATAGTCTATTTTATCCTTTACCTGTTCATCAAATACCTTTTTTCCTAACTCGTATCCTGCCAGTCTCGTAACAGTTCTATCCAAAATCAGTTCAATTCTTGCTTCCATTTTCAGTCTCCTTTTTCATGACAAAGTTCAAATTATAGGCAGTTCCGGGGAAATATACGGGGCATCCGCTAATCACACTTTTATCAGGTATGTTGTCAAAAAAATCTTTAGAGCCGTTAAAGCTTATCCATTCATCATTTCCATATAACAAATGCTCGCTTATAAAGTTTATCACGCGACACCCTGTTAGCATATAACAATGATGTGCATCCGACATTTTCTCCAAAGATTCAATCAATTTAGTCAGTCCGGTTCCGCCATACAACAGAGCGTCTTCCCGGCCGGATATTTTATGCTGGAAAGAAGCAATATTGTAAAAGTCTTCTTCTCCATACCAGTCGTTAAATTGTTTTGCATGATTTTCATACGCGTTTAACACTGTATGATACCTTAAGTTGTTTCGCATTTCGGGGGTATGATCTGAGTGCAATTTTTCTTTTAGTGCTGTACCAAACAATCTATGGGAAAAATTAAGGATCACTATATTGATTCCATATACGTCCTCCCCTGTCCTGCTATTGGTGTATGGAAAAGTCACATCAACATCCAGCAAACTTTCTGTTTTGGCGTGCTCCCCGGCATTTCCGACTAATTCTACTATCACTTCCGATATTTTGTCTCTGCAATCCTCACCAACTGAAAATAATCTCAGAAATAATTCAATTTCCGTCATCAATTTACTTAATTCCATCTTATCCTCTGATGGACCTATAATTTTTCGAAAATGATTGCCGAATGCTTCAAACTTAAATTTTTTTATAAATTTATCCGTATGTTCCTTATTATGCGTCCCCAACAGTAAAAAGGGGGCTGAGCGTACGCCTTCCGTCCATATATCGTTTTGGGATATGAGATATTGTAAGTAGACAGTTCTTTTACATATGGTGATGATATAAAAACAAATGCACTCAAATATAACCAGTGTCAGTTTATCTGCAAAAACAACATCCCCCATATCAATTGTCAGAGGTATTTTGGAACCGGCAAATTTCTTTTCTACCGTATTAACAATTTTTAATAACTGCCGGATCGCTTTCCCATCAATTCTTTGTCTTTTGAAAGGGATGATGACTCTCCCATTTTTTATGTTCCATCTCACGTTAGATGTTTCTGTATTTTCCCGAAAAAGTAATTCTGTGTCAAACAATGCATGTTCCCCTTATATCATATTCAATTCTGTCAAATGTATCCTAATTTATTATACAATAACTGCCCCCAAAAGAAAAGACGCATTTACACACAGCCTGTCAAATATGACTAAACTTCCCCCTTTTCCTCTTGAATCTCCGCGTAAAATACGCTATACTGACATAAACTAATGTGGGAACAGGAAAGTTGGAGCCAAGCGGCTTTTCCTAAACCGCTTATCACATAAAATGAGGAGATTTGATACAAATGGAGCTTATAACAGTCAGAGAATTATTTCACACACCAGATCAGTATCTGGATAAGGAAGTCCGGGTGGGCGGATGGATCCGCAGTATCCGAGATTCCAAGTCCTTCGGTTTTATTGTTTTAAATGACGGTACCTGCTTCGATACGCTGCAGATCGTCTACCATGATACCATGAGCAATTTCGCAGAGATTTCCAAACTCAACGTAGGTGCATCCATCCTGGTAAAGGGTACGCTCGTGGCGACTCCGGAAGCCAAGCAGCCTTTTGAGATTCAGGCGGATGAAATCCTGGTAGAAGGCGTTTCCGATACCTCCTACCCGCTTCAGAAGAAGCGCCACACCTTCGAATACCTGCGGACAATTTCTCATCTCCGTCCCAGGACCAACACCTTCCAGGCCGTATTCCGCGTCCGTTCCCTGATCGCCTATGCCATCCACCAGTATTTCCAGGAGCAGGGCTTTGTCTATGTGCACACGCCCCTGATTACAGGCAGTGACTGTGAAGGAGCCGGTGAAATGTTCCAGGTGACAACCTTGAATCTGACAGATTTGCCGCACAGTGAGGATGGATCCATTGACTATTCCCAGGACTTTTTCGGCAAGCCTACAAATCTGACCGTAAGCGGCCAGCTCAACGGCGAGGCCTATGCAATGGCCTTCCGTAATATTTACACCTTTGGCCCTACGTTCCGTGCCGAGAACTCCAATACTGCACGCCATGCCGCCGAATTCTGGATGATTGAGCCAGAGATGGCATTTGCCGATCTCAAGGATAATATGGCTGTGGCCGAGGGGATGTTAAAGTACGTCATCCGTTATGTTCTTGATCATGCACCGGCAGAGATGAATTTTTTCAACCAGTTTGTCGATAAACAGCTTCTTGAACGTCTCAATCATGTTCTCAATTCCGACTTTGGACATGTCACCTATACCGAAGCTGTCGAGCTTCTTGAGAAGCACAACGATAAATTCGAGTACAAGGTATTCTGGGGATGCGATCTCCAGACAGAACATGAGCGCTTCCTGACAGAGGAGCTCTACAAAAAGCCTGTCTTTGTAACAGACTATCCCAAAGATATCAAGGCTTTCTACATGAAGCAGAATGATGATGGCAAGACCGTGGCTGCGATGGACTGTCTTGTACCCGGCATCGGCGAGATCATCGGCGGAAGCCAGAGGGAGGACAGCTATGAGAAGCTTCTTTCTCGCATGCACGAGCTGGATTTAAGGGAAGAGGATTACGGCTTCTACCTTGATCTCAGAAAGTACGGTTCCGTCCGCCATTCCGGCTTTGGCCTCGGTTTTGAACGTTGTGTCATGTACCTGACCGGTATGAGCAATATCCGCGACGTACTTCCGTTCCCGCGTACTGTAAAGAACTGCGACTTATAAAACGATGTCAGCCCGTTTGGGGAAAGGAGCGTCTTTTGTCATCGGCGGCGCTCCTTTTTTGTGATACCTGAGTACATGGAAATGCGGCAGGGATTTCTGTGTATCTGACTGATGGGAGGCAAATGCATGAAATTTATCCATACAGCCGACATCCACTGGGGTATGATTCCGGACAGTGACAGGCCCTGGGGAAAGAAGCGGGAACAGGCTGTCCGCCTGACCTTTCAGGCCATTATTGAAGAAGCCAGGGAGGAGCGCACGGATCTACTGATGATTTCGGGTGATCTGTTTCACCGGCAGCCTTTGGCGCGCGATTTAAAGGAAATCAACTACCTCTTTTCAACCATACCCGCCACACGTGTTGTCATCATTGCGGGAAATCACGACCGCATCCGTAAGAGCTCCGCTATCCTGAGTTTTACCTGGTGCCCCAATGTCACGTTTCTTATGGATGAAACGTTGACCTCCGTTTATTTTGAAGATCTGAATACCGAGGTGTACGGCTTTAGTTATCACACGTCGGAGATCACAGAAAACCGCGTTGCAGACTTTTCTATTCCGGATTCCCGGCGGATCCGGCTTCTTATGCTGCACGGAGGCGATGCAAAGCATCTTCCATTTGACAAGCACGTACTGGCCGCCTCCCCGTTTTCTTATATTGCTCTGGGACATATCCACAAACCAGCCGTCCTCCTGGAAAACCGTATGGCCTACGCTGGTTCCCCTGAGCCGCTGGATATGACGGAGACCGGCCCCCACGGCTTTTTTTCCGGCACCATTGATGACACGACCGGGCAGGTCGTTTCCCTTGAATTCAAGCCCGTCTGCCAGGCACAGTATATCCCTCTTGTCATCAATGTCACTCCGGCCTCCACGACTACAGAGCTGTCGCAAATCATTGCCGATGAGATCCGCAAACGCGGGGCTTCCAACATTTACCGCTTCCGTATCCGCGGCATGCGTGACCCTGACACCGAATTCGATCTCGATTTCCTCTCCGGCCAGTGGAATATCATCGAGATTCTCGACGAGTCAGAGCCTCAGTATGATTTTCATGCACTGTTTGCAGAACATTCCGGCGATATGATCGGTTTCTACATTCAGGCGCTTATGAAAGACGATATGAGCACTGTGGAGAAAAAGGCCCTGCATTATGGGATCCATGCCCTGCTAATGACAAAGGATGAAAGGAGTCAGGTATGAAATTACTGGAACTGCATATCAACGGCTTCGGAAAATTCCATGACCGCACCATTCCCTTTGAGGACGGCATTAATGTCATTTACGGCAAAAATGAGGCCGGAAAATCCACCCTGCACACGTTTATCCGCGGCATGCTGTTCGGCATCGAACGGGGCCGCGGCCGGGCATCCAAAAATGATCTGTACACCAAATATGAGCCCTGGGAGAACAGCGGAGCCTATGAAGGCTGGCTCAGACTGGCTTCAGGTGATACCGTTTACCGGATTGAACGCCGGTTCCGCAAGGAGAATAAGACCTTCCGTATCATTAACGAAACGCTGGGGCGGGAGGAAGAGCCGACAAAGGCGCTCATGGACCGGCTCCTGTGCGGCCTGAATGAGACTTCCTACAATAACACTATCAGCATCGGGCAGCTAAAAAGCGCGACGGAGGAGAGCATGGCCGGCGAGCTGAAAAACTATATCGCCAACATGAACACGACAGGAAATATCGCCCTCAATATCACCAGGGCCTCTTCCTTTCTGAGAAATAAACGCCGCAGTCTGGAGGCTAATCTGGTGCCGGATGCCTCGCGCGAATATACGGCTCTCCTGGCAGAGATTCGCGGACTCGATCTGGAAGTCTCGTCCTCCAGGTACGAAAACCAGCTCCCCGCATATCAGCAGCTGCGCCGTCAGATACGGGAGACGGTTGAGACGGCACAGAATGAAAAGGATACCCTTGACCACAAGCTTCAGGATGCCAAAAAGCTTCTCGCCGATCACCATTTTTCCGACCGCAGCTCCGTTACCTCCTGTCTTGAGCAATGCCGGTCTTTTTATAATCATTTTAATGAGGCTTCGCTCAGACAGCCGACAAAGCTCCACAAAGCTGCCGTAACTCTGATTTTCCTCCTTGCCCTTTATGCGGCCGGGAGCGCCGTATGGCTTGGCCTCTCGGATTTTGACCGTTTCCTGCCTCTGTGCGCCGGAGCCGGCTGTATCTCCATACTTTTTTTCAGTCTTGCTTTCCTCCTCTCCAGAAGGAACCGGGCTACCAGAAAAAGCCTCTTGGAAAACAAGGCCGCTTTGTCTGAGCTTTTCCAAAAGTACCTTGACATGTCAGACGTGTCTGAGCAGACGATGGAATGCTTTGAGAATAAAATGAAAGAATATTTAGAGCTCTGCGACATGATCTCCCAGTCGGAAAATGCCTTAAAAAAGAGCATGGAAGAGATCAACTCCCTCCATCAGAAGCAGAACGGCTGCAGTGAAATGATCGAAAATCAGCAGCGGACCCAGTGGGAGCTGGAAAAAAAGCTGGAATACCTGAATCAGTGCAAGACGCGTGCTTCAGCCCTAAAACGGGTTCTGGCAGAAAATGACAGGATCCGGGAGGAGATCGCTGCCATCGACATGGCACAGGAGACCATGACTGATCTCTCCTCCTCCATCCGCAATTCCTTTGGGCTGTATCTGAATCAGGAGGCGTCACACCTTCTGGCCGGGATCACCGGCGGGATCTATAACAGTATGAGTATTGACGAAAATCTCAATGTTTTCCTGAATACCAGAACCAGGCTTGTCCCGCTTGAGCATGTCAGCAGCGGTACGATTGATCAGGTCTACCTGGCGCTCCGTCTGGCAGCTGCCAAGCTCCTCTCAGGGGATTCGGGCCCTCTTCCGCTGATTTTCGATGACAGCTTCACACAGTATGACGATGAACGGCTCCGCACAGCCATAAAGTGGCTGGCAGACAGCCATGACAGCCAGATCCTGCTCTTCACCTGCCACCACAGGGAATCCCAGCTTCTGCGCGCCAACCAGATTCCTTTCCATCTGATTGAGATATAAGTAGTGCAAATTTTTTCGGAATACCTCCACAGGTGAAACGGGAGCCGTTTCTGTGGCAGTGTTATCTATAAATAAGGTAGCTGTCGCATTAAGAAATTTTCATACAAGATATTGATTTTCACGGAAAATAAAAACGCTATCTCCTGTATGCCTTTTTCTTGTTGCGACAGCCCCTTTTTATTTCCGTCTGGAAATATCGTGTCCGGCTCTCTTATTTAGAGATTACCATCATGCCTATGTTGACAGTTCCTCGACACATCAACGCCTCCTGTCACTCTTCATATACGCTGTTTCCCTTGTGACAGTTGGGCAAAAATAGAATGAAACCTTTTTGATAACCACGTATATTACTTTCTCTATTCTGCATACGAACTGCCTGATTGTATATTTCTATCACATGTTTCCGGTTATCGTTTTCTTTTTTTACAAGATATGAAATATTTCTTTGTAGGAAGTTTGCTATCCTCCATCATATTATTGCAGATAATCGCTGTGCCTTTCATGCATCCACACATTTAACCACCTGCCACATCCGTATAAGTATAACGATCACCTGCTTTCCTCACCGCAACTTTATTACAATAAAAAGTAATACTTTTTTAATGATAAATTATTTTATATTTATTGATATTCCTCCTCATACCGCATATAATACTATCTAACAAATCCATTTCAGGAGGTATTCCTATGGCATTTACAACCGACTTATTACAAAGCCTTGTCCCCATTACCCAGTTCAACCGCGGTCAGGCGTCCCGGATTTTTGACCGGCTGCACTCTGAACGCCAGCTGATTGTGCTAAAAAATAACCAGCCATCCGCAGTCATCCTCTCCCCACTTTCCAGGGCGGCTATGGCAAGCCCTTCGGCAATAAAAGCGGAACCAATCTTACAAACCTTTTAAAAATCAAGTTTCTGGATTTGGGCATCCGTGTCGTCTACCAACTTGAAAAAACAGAAACCGTCATGAGGATTATCATAATCTCAGCGCGCACGGATGAACAGGTCTATAAAGAGGCATACAAACGCAGGGAAAAGTATACCTTGTAATACAGAAACAAGATATAGGGCGGAAAGAGTATGTCTGATACTCCTGCTATCTTTCCCACTGCCTCTCTCTTATAACTTCTCGGAATCTTCAGCCCTTATTTTATGAGGCTTCCAGGCTCCCTTTTTCAAAAATCATCCACTTTTTCTCATAAGCACTTGACAAACCAAACAAAACATACGGCCCTTCACGCCCTTAATCAATAAGTACTTTTTCTAATTGGAGGCGATTTTGGATGTATCCTTATAGATGACAAGTTATTTAACATACCTCCAAGGAACAGCAGGTCTTGGGCGTCCCGGCTGTTATCTGCTTTTCCACACAATTACTGTCCACATGTAAACCAATTACTATTTTTAGTTGACATTGTGCCAGTGCCATGTTATCATTTACGTTAATTGCAGAAGTTATATTGTGATGCATCAGGAAAGTACACAAAAGAAACAATTTCATAACGGGAAAGGGATACGGATATGGTAAGTATAAAAGAGCTGACAGAAGAGATATTGCAGGGCAGAGAAGTTTCCAGATCAGAGGCGCTTGCATTATATGCGCTGCCTTTGGAAGAGCTATGTGAATATGCGGACAAAATCCGCAGGCATTTTTGTGCTGATTCCTTTGATCTATGTACGATTATAAACGGAAAAAGCGGGAAATGTTCAGAGAATTGTCGTTTTTGTGCCCAGTCTGCTCACAATCATACCGGCTCCTCCGAATATCCTTTGCTTTCTGCAAACGAGCTTGTGGCACAGGCAAAAAAGGATGACGCGCGTGGAGTACTGCGTTACTCTGTCGTCACGTCGGGAAAACGTTTGTCCGATGCGGAGATTGACAGCTTATGTCTGGCAATCCGGAGAATCAAGGCGGAAACGAAGCTGTCCGTCTGTGTTTCTGTCGGCCTTCTGGACGAGGGACAATTCCGGAAGCTAAAAGAAGCCGGTGTCTGCCGGGCCCACAATAACCTGGAGACGTCCTGGAGAAACTTTCCAAACATCTGCACGACGCACACCTTCGATGACAAGGTAAATGCCATCCGTGCTGCGCAGGCCGCAGGCCTGACGGTCTGTTCGGGCGGAATCATGGGGTTGGGAGAGACAGTGGAAGACCGCATTGACATGGCATTTTCACTTAGGGAACTGGGAGTCCAGAGTGTGCCGGTTAATATGCTCAATCCGATCCCGGGTACGCCTCTGGCTGAAATGGAACCGCTGGGTACAGAAGAAATGCGCCGGATTGTGGCAGTCTACCGCTTTATCCTTCCCCGAGCCTTTATCCGTCTGGCAGGCGGGCGCGGGCTGATGGAGGACAGGGGGCAGAGCTGCTTTGTATCCGGCGCGAATGCGGCGATCTCCGGAGATATGCTCACTACGGCAGGCATCACTGTGGAAACAGATATGCAGATGGTCCGTGAACTGGGATTTTGTGTCTCACTGCCACTCTAACCTGTGAAGCCGGCCGGTCATTGTCATACGCTCGAAGCCGTTCTGCCGTAACGCCTCGTAGAGCACAACAGCCGCCGCATTTGATAGGTTCAGGGAACGGATGTCCCCCCACATGGGGATCCGCACGCAGGAGCTTTGATTCTCTGCCAGAAGTTCCTCCGGCAGGCCGCGGCTCTCCGGGCCGAATACGAGAAAGCAGTCCGGTTCGTACTGCACCTCTGTATATGCCCGGGTCGCCTTGGTTGTCGCGAAATAAAGCCTTGCCCCCGGATTGCGCTCCAGGAACTCCCCGTAATCGCTGTACACGGTTACGTCCAGCTTGTCCCAGTAATCAAGTCCTGCACGCACGCGCTGCTTTTCCCCCAGCCGGAATCCCAGCGGTTCGATGAGATGCAGTCTTGTATTCGTTGCCACACATGTTCTGCCGATGTTGCCTGTATTGGCCGGCATTTCCGGTTCGTAAAGAACGATATTCACGATTTTTCCTCCAAACGCCTGACAAAGCGCTCCAAACGTTCCAGCGCCCGCTTTAAATCCTGCAAAGAATAGGCATAAGAGATCCGAAGGTATCCCTCCCCGCAGTCGCCGAATGCGGTTCCCGGCACCACGGCCACCTTTTCTTCCTCCAAAAGCTTCAGGGCAAACTCATCCGAAGTCATCCCGAAGCGTTTGATGTTTGGGAATACATAAAAGGCCCCCTGCGGCTCGTAGCAGTCAAACCCCATATCGCGCAGCGCCTTCACCAGAAAACGCCGCCTCTGGTCATACGCCTCCCGCATCCGGGCTACATCTTCATCCCCGTTTTTTAAGGCCTCCACAGCTGCGTACTGGCTCGTGGTGGGTGCACACATAATAGCAAACTGATGGATCTTTAACATCTGCTTAAGAATGGTATCCGGCGCGCATGCATAGCCCAGCCGCCAACCGGTCATGGCATATGACTTGGAGAACCCGTTGATGAGTACCGTACGTTCCTTCATCCCCGGGAAGGCGGCAATCGTACAATGCTGTCCCTGGTATGTGAGCTCCGCATAGATTTCATCGGAAATCACAAACAAGTCGTGCTCCTCAACTACCTTCGCGATCCCGATCAGATCCCGCGCCTCCATGACAGAGCCGGTGGGATTGTTGGGGAACGGCAGAATCAGGATCTTTGTTTTCGGTGTGATCATTTCCTCCAGCTTTTGCCGCGTCAGGCGGAACTGGTCCTTTTCTTCCAGCCGGATCGGCACCGGAACACCGCCCGCGAGGATCGTGCAGGGCGTATAGGAAACATAGCTCGGCTGTGGAATCAACACCTCATCACCCGGATTCAGCATGGCACGCAGTGCAATGTCAATCGCCTCACTGCCGCCAACTGTCACCATCACCTCATTTTCATAATCATAGGAAATGTCAAATCTGCGTTTTAGATATTCGCATATTTCAATCTTAAGTTCCTTGATACCCGAATTTGAAGTATAAAAGGTGCGCCCTTTCTCTAAAGAGTAGATTCCCTCATCCCGGATATGCCACGGTGTGTCAAAGTCCGGCTCGCCCACCCCAAGAGAAATTGCGTCCTTCATCTCGTTCACAATATCGAAAAATTTACGGATTCCGGATGGCGGAATGGATTCTATGGTATTGGATAATGGGTTCCTCATGGCGTAATCAGCATCCTTTCATCCTCGGATTTCTGGCACATTACGGTCCCATGATCTTTATATTTTTTCAGAACGAAGTGGGTGGCTGTACTCAGCACGGCATTTATGGTGGAAAGCTTTTCTGACACGAACTGAGCTACCTCACGCATGGTCTTACCCTCAATGATGACCGCAAAATCAAATGAGCCCGACATCAGATATACGGAATCGACCTCACTGTACTGATAAAGCCGTTCTGCAATCTTGTCAAAGCCCATGCCCCTTTGTGGTGTTACCTTCACTTCAATAAACGCCACAACTTTTTCGCTTCCTGTATTTTCCCAGTTAATCATCGTGTGGTATCCACAGATAATGTTTTCCCTTTCCATATCTGCGATTTCATTGGCGACCGCGATCTCGCTCTCGCCTAAAAGCGCTGCCAGATCCCTCAGGTCAATGCGGCTGTTCTTCTCGATCACCGCCAATATTTTTTCACGCATGTTTTCCTCCTTGTCTTTTCCCCTGCTGTCATTTTCTGTGTCTGCGCCCCTGTACCTGCTTTTTCATATCGCTCTTTCCCCGGACAAGAGTTCTTCAGCATCCTCCCATCCGGCCATTCCGGAAATCAAACCAGCCCGGCGTCCCTCTAACCAGCTCCCATGAGACATCCTGTGCCATCATTCCAACAGAGCATTGCCTGTGATTTTATAAATCTCATCCGGCTTTGGCCTTTCCAGAAAGCCTGTAACGCCGGAAATACTCACACGCCTCGCAATCCCTTCCTCAATGACTCCGATGACAGCGGCCCGGACTGCAAGCTCCTCCAGGGCGCGTACTGTGAAAAGTCCGCTGTCCGCAGCGATCAGGATGCATTCACCCGATCTTAAGCGATACGGATTTAAATCAAACAGCTCGCAGACCTCGATGATCTCCTGATCTGCCGGAACCTTTAAAAGATCAGCCCAAAAACCACAGCCATATCCTCCTGAAATGTCCCAGAGGGCAGCAAGTATGCCGCCCTCCCCTACTGGTTCCCATTCCGTTGCACCGCAAGCGGTAAGCCGGGCCGGCGTCAGTCCCAGAGTTCTGCCCGCCGCCGCCTCAAGCCGCTGTAAAAAGCAGGTCGAAAAACGGGCTTCCAAACATTCTCTTTTCTGCTCCAGTACAAGCCCTGCGCCTGCTTTTCCGACTGTCCCCGCGACAACAAGCTCCTGGCCGGGAGCGAACCTGGCCCGCCCCCGCGGTTCTCTGTCAATTTTTCTCATATACTCTCCTCTGCCTTTGGCAGATGTATCCTTCCCGCTTATGCACCCGGTCCCGGCTCATAGCCCGGGCCAACCGGCTGTTCTGCAGGCTGGGCTGGCTGCTCAGGCTGCGGCTGCTGCGGTTCTGTGGGCTGCTGCACCGGAGTGGACGGCGCCCCCGGTCCGGGCTCGTAACCCGGTCCTGCCGGCTGTTCCGGAGCCGGTGTCTCGGCCGGCTGCTGCGGTTCAACGGGCTGTTGCGGCTGTTCCACTGGCTGCTGTGGTTCCGTGGGCTGCTCTCCCCCTTCTCCCGGGACTGCTCCTTCGGGCGGTACGGAGGCCGGGGCAGCCGGGCCCACACGGTAGATCGCCTTAGACGGATTATACGTGTCGTTATTTAAAAGTGTTCTTTCCTTAAGTTCTCCATCGACATAGACACATTTATAAAGCCGTGAACGGATACCCGTATGCCCGGACTGGACCTTCACTCTCTGTCCGGGAGCCAGTGTGGGATCCACCTGCTCGTCAGCCGCGCCCGGATCCATTCTCTGCAGCGTTTCCGACTCAAAACTGATCTTACGGTTCGCCGGCCTTGTCTCCTTGCCATAGATGGTAAAAGTCAGCGTCCTGCCGGCAGTATAGCCCTCGACGTAGATTGGTGTGTCATAGGGGTTTTTAATTTTCAGATCTTTATACGTGCCGGCAATGGCAGCATCCATAGACGGCTTCACATAGCCCACACTCATCGAATGATTCTGCCTCTGTACGATCTCGAGCTCTGCAAGCAGGGAGGCATTATAGAGCGTAGTCGAGATCTGGCACACGCCGCCGCCGATGCTGTCCACAGATCTCCCGTTTTCGTAGGCTGTTGCCGTCCGGTAGCCGTTAGCCACCGTAAAGGGATGCATACATTCATAACCGGAAAGTACCTCTCCCGGCATCAGCACATGGCCGTTAATCTTCCCCGCACCGACGGCAAGGTTCGTGGAACGGGATGCGCCGCTGCTGCTGAAGTCCGTGGAAAAGGTTCCCAGAACGTCCTGAATCGTCGCCAGCTCCTCAGTCGTCACATCCGGCTGCTTCTCGATCACAGCCGCTTCTACATGAATCTCTTCTGTCTCTGCGCTGTTCAGAGCCGCTTTTAACGCTTCCTTTGTGGCCTCCATGTCGATCATGGTCCCTGCCTCAGAAGGCGTAATGACGAAATCGCCGTTTTCCTTTGTAATGGTTGCATTTTTTGCCTCGGTGACGACTCCCTCACATTTTTCATTTACAAACGCAGACACCTTCTCCTGGTCAACGTCCATATCAAATTCGAGCCGGAGCGGATTGACCTGCATGTCCTTTTTCTTCATATAACGCCGGATCATACTGCCTTTGGCCTCGGAGTCCTTAAGCGCCTCTCCGATTTCCGCCTCATTCGCCCAGCTTAAGCCCAGTTCCCCGGCGCTGGTCGTAATCTCTGACCCGTTTACGACCAGGGTGATCTCCTGGCCCATCTTCGCTTCCGCATATTCCTTTACCTTGCCCGCCGCCTCTTCCTCAGTAAGGCCGTCCAGGCTCATTCCTCCCACATAAACGCCCTCAGGGATTGTTTCCTCGGCGTGTGCGGAAATCGGCTTGGCCGCCATGAGAGAAACGGCCGCCGCAGCCGTAATACCTGCTATCCACACATTCCTTTTCATAGCTTACTCCTCTTAAAAATCAGATAATCGACAACAGCGAGCCCAGAACCATAGGAAGCACCATTGCCAGCACAACAATTACAATGACGACGGTAGATAACATTTTTCTTGTTTTCTTATTGTTCAGATTTAACAAAGTATTCACCTCTTTATTTTGTCTTATTCCTGCCCTGCTGTTTTTCCACAGCAGCTGTTGGTATTCTCTGTCCGCGGATTCTCCGGGTTCCCTGTAACAGTCAGAATCATCCTAACTGCTGCGGCTCCTTCCATGCTCAAAAATAATTCTGTCAATCATTCTGGAAATCTCGTTTCCCGACATATGATCCACCTGAACAGTTATGTTTATTCTATGATATTTTATCAAATCCTGCAAGTGCTGTTTTTGCCTTTTCGAAGCAGGTTTTTCCTTTTTTGCCTTATATTGCAGCTTTTTTGCCTCAAACAGACTGCTTTTCTCCCTGCCAAAGCGCGCTTTCATCTCTTCGTACAGAAGATGGGCGCACATGGCATCCGAAAGAGCGCGGTGGGCGGTGTCCTGGCGGATGCCAAACCAGGCGCATGCCGCATGCAGGTTCTTTTTGTTCTCCGCCGGCATCAGGAGGCGGCAGAGTTTTAGGGTGTCAATACCGTCCTTTTCAAATGTCATCCCCTCATTGACTGCGGCCTGCACGAGAAAACCGTAATCGAATATCACCTGATGGCCCAGAAGCGGCAGATCTTCGCTAAATCGCAGCGCGGTCTCCAGAACTTCCCCGATTCCCGGCGCATCTTTCGTCATCGCATCCGTGATCCCTGTCAGCTCTGTGATGGCCTGCGGAATCTCCCGGTAAGGATTCACCATCGTATGATATGTCCCCGCCGGGCGACCATTTTGTACCTTCACCATGCCGATCTCCAATATTTTTTCGCGTCGGGCGCCAATCCCTGTAGTCTCAAGGTCTATCGCAACATAGGAATCTGTCACGGCCGTTTTCCTCCTCACAGACAAAGCGCACGGTTCTCACATTATAGTCGATGGCGCTCCGTTCTTTATAATCAAATAAGATAAAACTTCCGTCCTCCATCCGCTCCAGATGCGCCATTTTGCTCATCTGCCGTGAGTCAAATCCCTCATATCCCAAAAGCCAGCGCGGTTCTCGCTCCTCTGCTTCAAAAAAGCTCCGGATCTGTCTCTTGTATGACATCTGGTCAGACGCAAAATGCGGGCGGCTTTTGGCATTTTCCCTGCGGTACAGGTCGAATATCAGTGCATCACGGAAGGCCGAACGCCGCTCCTCAGGAATCTTTGGGAGTGCGCAGAAAAATGCATACAAAATCTCATAGCGGGAAAGCCTGCTGTGGTTTTTGCCAAAAAGGCCGTTCGCGTCATACGCTTCTGCCAGCGCAAGATACAGGGCCGACGGAGTGTCATATTCCTCAGCCAAGAGCTTCATGGAGGCCTTGAACTGGCCGCTGTTATAGTACACCTCCAGCACCTCTTCCATCTGCTTTAGCCGAATCAGATCCGCGTAGGAAAGCCATTTCGTTGACAGCACCTCGTAGGGCGGTGCGCTCCGGTATGTGAGCTCACAGCTCTCTGCCAGCATTTCCATATGCGATCCTTTCAGAACCTTTAAGAATCCCAGCTGAAGCGCATCCGGCTGCATACGGTAAACGTCGTCAAAGGAGTGCAGAAAGGACGTCATATCTTCACACGGAAGTCCGGCGATGAGATCAAGATGCAGATGGACGTTCCGGATGCTTTGGATACGCGCCGCTACGTTTCCAATCCTGCCCGGATCCGTGATCCGGCGGATAGCGGCCAGCGTATCACGGTTTGTTGACTGTACGCCAATCTCCAGCTGAATCAGCCCCGGACGCATCCGGGCGATCAGGGACAGCTCTTCCTCGTCAAACAAATCTGCTGCTGCCTCGAAGTGGAAATTCGTCACACCGTTGTCATGTTCAGCGATATAGCGCCAGATCGCCAGCGCATGTTCTCTGTTACAGTTAAATGTCCTGTCCACAAACTTCACCTGCGGCGTCCGTCGGGAAAGAAACACGGACAGTTCCTGTATAACCAGCCCGAGGCTGCGGAACCGCACGGTTCTGTCGATGGAGGAAAGACAGTAGCTGCAGGAGAAGGGACAGCCGCGGCTGCTCTCATAATAGATAATCCGGTTCCCGAAGTCTGCTGTCTCATCATAATAAAACGGAATTTCATCCAGCGTAAGCAGCCTCTGCGGCCCGTTTTCACGGATGGCGCCGGAAGAGGTACGGAAAGAAATTCCCAAAATCCCGCATATAGCCTGCTCGACCTCATCTGTCCAGACCGACCCGTCTGCCCGGCCGCCTGTGCAATAGGCTTCTGCTGTCAGGCTGAAGGTCAGTTCCCCCTCGCCCCGCATGATTCCCCGTACCGCCGGTTCCTGTGAAAGAAGTTCTGCTGCATGATAGGACACTTCTGGCCCGCCCAGCCAGATCTCGGTGTGGGGCAGCACCTTTTTTATATCGCGCACCAGCTCCAGTACATAGGAAATATTCCATATATAGCAGGAAAATCCGATAAAATCCGGTTTTCTCCGGAATATATCCTGCAAGATCCATTCGGTCTGATGATTGATCGTATATTCACCGATTTCAATCGGAAGCTCCGGCAGCTGTCCTTTTGCATATGCACGCAGACTGTAGACAGCAGGATTCGAATGAATATATTTGGCATTGACCGCCGCCAGCAGAAATTTCATATCATTCTCCTGTTATACCTCCAGTTCGAGCTTGCGCCCTGTCGGCTGATACTGATAATAACGGACTCCTGCCGCATCCAGCATACGTTTGGAAGCCTTTGTGGGCAGTGTATCCGCATATTTGTCGCTCTCATAGACCAGTGTCTTAATGCCCGCCTGGATGATAGCCTTGGCGCACTCGTTGCACGGGAACAAGGTCACGTAAAGCTTGCTCCCCTCAAGGCTTCCCCCGCGGTAATTCAGTATCGCATTCAACTCACTGTGTGTCACATAAAAATATTTCTCATCAAAGGGATCCCCTTCACTCCTGCCCCAGGGAAATTCATCATCCGGACAACCGCTCGGAAAGCCATTGTAGCCCATCGACAAAATTTTATTATCCTGGCTCACGATACAGGCCCCTACCTGCGTATTCGGGTCTTTGGAGCGCATTGCCGACAGCTTCGCCACGCCCATAAAGTACTCGTCCCAGGTAATATACCCGCTTCTCTTCCCGCCCATTACAAAACCTCCTATACCTTTATAATATGGTATCCCGCCGCCTTACACAGACGGTTCATAATCGCCTGCCCCAGACGGTCGTCAGAAAAGCTCTCCGAAAAAATACAGTCCACCGCCTGTCCGTCAAAATCCCTCAGTACAGAAAACAGGTTATGCGCCACTGTCTCCTCATGCTCCCGGCTTCCGACTACTGCCAAAATCCCCAGCGGGTAAAGCGCACGGCTCTCCTGTGTGCAGATAATGCCGATGCGTTTTCCGGCTTCCACCGCTTTTTTCGTCTCATGGTTAATATATCCGACGACCCTGCTGGTCTCACCCTCCACCAGAATCATATCCGCTTTCGGTGCATAATGACGATATTTCATCCCCGGAGCCCTGGGCTTTACTCCATTACCCAGCGGGCCGAGCACAGCAGCATCTGTCTCTACCTTTCCCAAAACCTCTTTTAACATTTCCAGGGTGACAGCCCCCGGCCTGAGCAGCACCGGGACAGGGCCTGACACATCCACAATCGTGGACTCCACCCCGATTCCGACCTCACCGCCGTCAAGGATCATCTCAATTTTCCCGTTCATATCCTCTACCACATGCCCGGCCCGCGTAGGGCTCGGCCGCCCGGAAAGGTTGGCGCTGGGCGCGGCAACCGGCACACCCGCCAGACGAATCAGTCGGTTGGCTACCGGGTCGGACGGCATACGAACCGCTACGGTATCAAGCCCTCCCGTGGTTCCATCTGGCACCACGCTCTTTTTGGGAAATATCATCGTCAGTGGGCCCGGCCAGAATTTCTCTGCCAGACGCTTCCCGGCTTCGGGAATCTCCCTCACCAGCGCAGGGAGTTCTTCCATACAGGAAATATGCGCAATTAACGGGTTATCCGATGGCCTTCCCTTGGCCGCATAAATTCTGGCGGCGGCTCCTTCATCAAGCGCATTGGCGCCCAGGCCGTAGACCGTTTCTGTAGGAAATGCCACCAGGCCGCCCTGCCTGAGAATTCCGGCAGCTTCCATAAGCTCCTCGTCACGCGGCGCGGCCTTGTCCGTGATTTTTATAATCTTCGTTTCCATAAAATCTGTTCTTACTTTCTCTGTTTACTTTGAACGTCCCGCCGTCGTCAGGCGGCATAAATTCAGGGATGCCCAATGCGCCGGAACAACTTTCATTCATGGTGGCGCACTCACCTGTGGGCGCATGGAGGTTTACTTTGAACGTCCCGCCGCCGACAGGCGGCATAAATTCGGGGATGCCTAATGTGCCTGGACTCCTTTCATTCAGAATGGCGCGATCATTTGTGGGGCGCATAAAGGCTCCCATACATGCACGCAGATTCCCGCCTGCGCGTACAACATGAGCACCAGACCCGGCTCTGCCCTCTGGTGCTCTTATCGTATCCCGCATGTGCCCGATAACTTTTCCTTCACAGCAGCGCGATCACCTGTGGGCATATGGAAGTTATTCTAAAAGTCCACTGCCAAACAGACGGCATCCACGACAAGGAACGACAAATAAATTTGCCGTTCTCTATAGTTTAACACAACCAAAAAAACGCTGCAATCCTTTTGTTGGAAATCTTTTGGAATGGAAATCCTCTGAAAAACACAGCTTCAGCTGCCTGTCAAATATTTGGTATACTTTATCACACATGGGCATTGGCTCTCAGCGCGCTTCACCATTCAGATATTCCAAAATCCCCATATGTATCGTCCAAGCCAGCCGGTCCTGATATTCTCCCTCCTGCAGCATAGCAGCTTCCTTACGGTTGCTCAGAAAGCCGCATTCCACAATCACAATCGGGCTCCGCACATGCAGAAGCAGGTAATAATTCCCATTGGCTTTCGCCAGACGGCGGTTTTCTTCCCCCAGCACATAATCGAAGCGCTTTTGCAGAATCTCTGCCAGCTTTTTCCCCTTTTCCGAATCCTTATAGTAAAATACCTGGCCCCCCGATACCGGCTCCTCATGGTAGCTGTTCTGGTGAATACTAACGACCAGGGCCGCATCACTCTCCCTGGCAACCTGGCAGCGCTTCTTCATATCCGCCATCTTCTTCTGAGAATCCCCTTCCGAATAAAGCCCTACATCCTCCTCACGGGTCATTACTACCCTGATATCCGACTGCTCCAGATAGCGTTTGAGCCGCATTGCGATCTGAAGATTGATGTCCTTTTCCAGGCTGCCATCCACCCCGACCTTTCCCGGGTCATTTCCTCCATGTCCTGCGTCAATCACCACCACCGGCCGCTCCTCGAACAGTTTCGTTTTCTCTGAAACTGCCTGCACGCTCCCATATCTTGCCGCCAGAAACACCAGCGCCAGAAGGAGGAGTCCCATAAGCGGCTCCATCATCATTTTCTTCAATCTGCTTCCTCCCTGCCTTGGACAGCATTTGTAAAATATATCACACCCCCAATCGAAAAAGAACCTTTCCACAGAATTTCTTCCGTGAAAAGGTCCCCTTCCCTAATCCCAGTGAATGGAATCCCAGGCGCCCGCGTCCTCAAGCCCCAGCTTCCAGCAGGCCACACCCGCCAGGTCATACTGACGGATTAAATCCATCTTATGTTTCAGAGAGTCTTCTTCCTCCATCCAGATATACTGCATTCCTTCGTCTGACTCGCATTCTCCATAATACTGGCGCAGCTCCTGCTGCCAGTACAGCTCTACGTTATTCTCCTCAAGCCATTTCCGGGCCCCGGCGATACCTATCGCCCGCGAGGCAGCGTTTCCGTCCTTTTCTGTCCATATCCTCGTGAAAAATGGTACTGCATTGATGATCTTTTCCTTCGGGACCTGCGCAAGCGTCCGCTCAATTCCGCCCTTCACAAATTCATAGGAAGCAACGGAACCAGCCTCATCGCCTGCCGTATGTTCGTCATAGCCCATAATAATCACATAGTCGGCAACGATTCCCTGCTCTTCCCTGTCATAAAAGTCGTTATATGCGGCAGGCACGTAGTTATCAACGGAGAGGACGATTCCTTTTTCCCGGCAGGGAATGGAAAGCTCTCTCAGAAACTGGATATAATGGACGCCGGCGGCCTCTTTTAAGCTCTCAAAGTCCATATTCAAGCCGTCCAGATGGTATTCTTCCACATCGGCAATCAGACTGGCAATCAGTTTTCTCCGTGTCGTCGTGGAGGAAAGGAGCTCTTCGCTCCTCACATCTTTACTGAAGTTATCGAGAAGCGCCCAGACCTCAAGTCCCATCGCATGGGCCTTATCCACATATTCCTTACTCGCCAGTGATTTATAGTTCCCTTCATTGTCTGTAAGTGAAAACCAGGTCGGTGAGACTACATTGACGCCCCGGGTCCCTTCCAGCATACTCTCAAGTGTCTGATTGCCTTCCTGAGACGTCACCTGGTGCCACACAAGGACAATCTTATCCTGCCGGCTGTTCTGGCGGTACTCCGGCGCCTGAAAGGTACCATAAAAGTCCTGCGGCTGCACCTGGGCAATGATCTTATTCTGGATGTAACCGATATGACCGTCCGGAGTCTGTACCCGCGACCATTTTTCCATGCTCTCCAGAACCGTTACTTCCATATCATGAGACACTGTCGTTACAACAGGGCTTTTGATACCGCCCAGCTCCCGGACTTTACCGTCTGATTTGATTCTTGCCATGTTCCGGCGTCCCCAGTCGTTCAGATAGACACGTTTTATGGTATCCGAGTCATAAGCGGCAATCTGGATATCCGTATAATTGGCGATCAGACCCAGGGGCAGATATATTTCATCACCCTTTACCAATAAAAGGGGAGCGCCGTTGGATCCTCTGGTGGCCGCGTCTGCATAAACAATCTGGTCCGGAAGAGCATAAACCAGCAGCTGCTCTTTCCTGTCCCAGTAAAAACGTTTATTCAGATATTGATTGATCCAGGAAAGCGGCAGGTAACTCTGGTTATTCTCATAGATACCCTGTGTATCCTGCAGTTCATAGTTATAAAGGATAGCAACACCCCCGGATTCCGTACCGTAGATCTGGGCCAGATCTGCGGGCTCCTTGGTAGGTGTATATTTTTTAATCAGATGGAAACCAGCGGCGCCAAGAAGAATCACAACGATCGCGCCGAGGGCGATTAGGATTGGGATTAGTCTTTTCATCAAATGTCACACTTTCAATCTTTCTGTTGTATTGAGAGAGACGCCACGAACCCCCTGGCTTTCCAGGCTGATTGCAGTAAAATCCGGCATCCGGACTTCTGCTCAGGTCCAAAAATCGCAAGAAGGCATCATTCTCTTTCAAAATTATACCACACAATCTTTTCCACAGTTGTTAATTTTTTGTAACTTTTTGCTGAGGATTGTGTTTACAGACACTGTTTGAAGTACGTTTGGCAGAACAATATCTTCCGGCATAACGTCTGGTAAGCACAATCCCTTTTCTTTCACGTTCTCTGAGCAGTTACGCTTTTTATCTGCAATATACTTTGTCGAAACGGATTTCCTTCAGTTCCCCGGTGTCTGCCTGTACGTAGTCGCCCATATAGAACATATTGTCCTCCCTCAGTTCAAACAGGCGTTCCCAGTCTGTGGAGCTCGACAGCTTTCCGTCCATATAGATAGGAATCCCTTTATTCTGATAGCGCTTCAGCCCATTCATGTATCTTGTTCTTTCTTCCTTTGCATCCTCTGTTTCTACATGATAATTAACACTTGTCATACTTTGCTTTTCCTTTCGTTTACCGGCAGAGTCCCGCTAAGGAGGGGCTCGTGACATCGTTTCTCTGCCGGCAGATTTTTACTCCTGATATCCGTTTTTCTCAAGCAGTATGTCAAAGAAGTCACGGCACTCCGTTGTAACAGAGAATGCGTCCGCTGAAAATGGAATCCGTTCCACTTTAAGCCGGTATCTTCTCAAAAATTCCTTTCTGGTCTCCTCGCTTCCAAATACGGCGAGGCTTACCCAGCTTTTTCTCTTTACCGGCTGTCTTGTCAGTTCAAACTCCCGGAAGCATTCCTGCTGCCACTCGCTGAAGGAGCCGATGATAAACTGCATTTCGCAGCGCAGGAATTCTTTCCAGTCTCCTTCCTCCATATTGCCAAAGTCAATCAGGATATCTTCATAGCCTTTCTCATACGCATCCGCCAGTTCCCCCTGGCCGGCATTCTTGTAATATGCTGCGTCCAGAACACAAAAAAGCTTTTCTTCCCCGCAGCTCCCATTGCACACTTCCTCAAGCCTTGCAAAATCCCCGGAGCCATTCCACTCCAGTAAAACAGCTCTCCTTCTCAGGAAACCGGCAAGATAGTTCAGCAGCATAATGGAAAAATGTGTACAGCCAACACCGTTCCCAGTGCCTGCAATCCCGATTAATCTGCTTTTCCTTCCATGATTCTTCCAAACCAGCTTCTTTTTCCACATTTCTGTTTCCCCTTAGCTCCCCTTTCCTTAATTTCCCGGAAGCAGGCGTCGGCATCCCTGTTTTCCTTTAGCGGATTGGGGAAAAACGGTAAATACAGACGTGGAAGCGCACGGATATCCTCCGGAAGCGACAGTTTAAAATCTTCTGTCATATGATTAAACAGAAGAAGTACATTTTGACTGCCATGTAGTTTCCTTGCAGTATTCACGGTCTCGTCAAGCTCCCACCACTTTCCGCCGCATACAAGGACAAAAAGTCCCGCTTCAGGCAGACGGGCGGCCTGTTTCCATGAAGTTCCCATGTCTTTAATGATAATTGGAAAATAAAGATATGGCATTCGTACAGAGCTGCCATAATACGGACGAATGTTTAGACATCCAATATGATATACGCCGAAAGAGTCCGCCCTGACCCCTTTGCTTCTGGCAAGGCTTCGGACTGTATTCGTATCGTATTCTTCCTGATAGAGGGTCATATGCCCGCTCCGGATCAGGAAGTCTGACATGCCGAGCGCTGCGTGGGTCGTACCGATTCCCGGCTTCGTCCCGGCAAAGATAATGATTTGAGATTTGATTGCGTGTTCGTTTGAAATACCGGCCTTGAAATCGGCAAGTGCTGCCTCCACATCGGCGGCAGCCTGATATCGTTCTTCCTTTTTGGGGGCCATACACCCGCGGACAATGCGGCCAAATTCCCGGCTGTCTCCAAGTTTCCCGCAGTCCGGCTTTCTTCCGGGCGGCATACCCTGACACATATAGTATAACAGCGCGCCGATGGCATACACATCCGTCCGGCAGTCTAACGGTTCGCCTGAATACTGCTCCGGCGCAGCAAAGCCCGCCGTTCCATAACGTTCCCCAAAACTTTTTACGTCTGTTTCGTACTGCGCATGGTCAAAATCCGTCAAGCGCACGGTTTCACCGCAAATAATAAGATTTTTGGGCTGTAAATCAAGATACAGAATTGGATTTTCTGCTGAATTCATGAATTGAATGAGACGGCATACCTGAATCCCTATGTCTGCTGCCGTTTCGATTGACAGAACGCCCAGGCGTTTCACGAGGGCATATAAAGATTCGCCTTCCAGATATTCTTCGATAAGATAACTATTTTCCGAGTCCTCCTCCAAATCATACACAATGGGAATCCCCGGATGACGCAGAGTCTTTAAAAACAGCGCTTCCTTCCTGAAAGTGTCGTAATCAGACATTGTCTTAGGAACGATCTTTAATGCGCGATATTCCTCCAGCTCTACATGATACGTCAGATATACGGTTCCTGACCGGCCGCTTCCCAGCTTCCTGCACAGACGGTATTTCCCAAACAGAACGTCTTTCCCAAACATTGCACCTCCTTTCCGCAATCTGATCTCTGGAACTTATTCTAATACAAAAAACGATTATTTACAACAGGATTCTTTCATTTCTTAAATTTTTAATAATTTTCTCACATATCATTGCAAAACTGTAATATGATATAGTATATTATAAGCGTAAAAGTGTACTTTTTTCGCTATACCCTGCACGTGCACGGCGTCCGTATCATGGCACGTCTGCAGGATACTTTATACGGACAGGAAGTGATTTCAATGAGGATAGAGCGTATTAATGAAAATCAGATTCGATGCACCCTCAGTAACTTTGACCTGAGCGTGCGCAATCTCAATTTAAGTGAGCTCGCGTATGGCAGCGAGAAGGCCCGCAGCCTTTTCCGTGAAATGATTCAACGTGCTTCCAGCGAGGTCGGCTTCGACGCGGAGGACATCCCGCTCATGGTGGAAGCGATTCCTATGGCAAATGAAAGTGTCATGCTGATTATCACCAAGATCGAGGACCCGGAAGAGCTGGACACCCGTTTTTCAAAATTTTCACCTGCGGATGACGAAGAGGACAATATCTGGAATACGTTAGCCAGCGAACTCCTGGAAGGCGCTGAAGGAGTCCTGAATCTTCCCGGTGTTTCTGCATCCATACGGGATAAAGAGGAGGCATCTGCCAAGGACGATTCCCGATACATGCGTATCTTCACCTTCCCCTCTCTGGATCTCGTCTGCGAGGCTGCCAGGGAAACAGGCCGCGGCTTTGGGGGGGCGAGCGTCCTGTACAAAAATCCCTCCAACAAACGCTATTATCTTGTCCTGAAAAAGGAAGCTTGCGATGAGCTGGTGTTCAGCCGCGTCTGCAACATCCTGGCGGAATATGGCAGCCGTTTAAAAAGCAGCCCGGCCACGGAAGCGTACTACACCGAGCACTATGAGATCATTATAAAAAAAGAGGCGTTAAACGCCTTAGCAAATCTGTAGGTCACATAATCGTCCAGGCCGCTCATACGCCTGTGGAAACTACGACAGGGGGACAAAATCGTCCCCCTGTTTCCTTTTACCGTATACCGTCTGTTACAAATGTCTAATCCCAGTGTCCCGTATCCCGGACATCCAGTAAGATCCCGCACTTCGGGCAGGCAATCGGGGAATCTTCTGCCGCCGGCTCTGCTTCGCCTCCGCATTCCGGACATTTTCCAACATACAGCCGCCCGCTGTCCAGAAGCCGGAGAACCGGTATCGCCACAACATCCCTGCAATGCCCGCACGAGACCGCCTGATACTGAAAATGAAACAGCGGCAGATCCCCGCCCTGCACGTCCTCTGCGATCTTTTGCCGGGTATTTTCTGGAAACTCCCCCATGACGCGTCCCAGAACGCCGTGCTTCATTCCATGCCCAACACAGATCTCCCACGTTTCCTTACAAGAAGGGCACTGAAACTGCCGGATCACACCCATATCTCATTCCTCCTGTCCATCCCTATCCATTGAGCATGCCAAGCACATGCTCCGACACCTGATTCGCCTGTGCGAGCATCGCCTATCCGCTCTGGAACAGAATCTGATTGCACACATGCTCTGTTATGGCCTGCGCCATATCCGTATCCCGGATCGTTGATTCGGAAGCTGTCAGATTCTCCACCATCGTGCCCAGGTTGGCATATGTATGCTCCAGCCTGTTCTGAATGGCCCCGTAATGGCTCCGCATCTGGCTGACCTGGTTAATAGCGTCTTCGATCTCTCCGATTCCGCGGTTTGCGTCTTTCAGTGTAAGCAGGCTGGTTTTGGAAAGTCTCAGGCCCGTTGTGTCAAGGCGAAACAGATCCACGTCGATCATCTGGTTATAGCCGCCTGTAGACAGGGAGAGCTTACCGGCCGCTCCGATCCGCCAGCTTTTCACAAAGAACGCCGCTTCCTTCACCGAATTTCCGATGATATCCCCGCCGCCCACAGACAGGCCGCCTGTGATCACGGAACCGGCCTCGCCCTTGGAGGCGACCGAAAGCTCGCGGACAAATGCGGTCAGATCGGAGGATGGGTTGTCAAACAAGGCTTCGACATCCGCCATGCTCGTTACTTTTCCGTTTGTATGCGTACTTAATACCTGGTACAGGGACTGATTGCTCCGGAGGCCATTAAAAATCTGATCCATTCCGTTCGCAATCTTCTCGCCCGTAACCGGCCCGGTTCCCCCGCTTGCCAGATAGCCGATATAGGCTGCCGCCAGGTAGCCATGCCCATAGGGGCGGTCTTTTACATTGTATGATTTTAAATAATTCTCAATCTCTTTGTCTTTGGAGGTATCACCTGTACCGCTAAGCTGATTCGCGATCCTCTGCAGCGGGGTATTCCAGCCTGTGGGGAAACCGCCTCCCGCAAGCTGCGCTGTGCCTTCCACGAACCATTCCGGATATTTTTCCTGGCCGTTTCTGCCGAACATACCGTCTGTCAGTGTATACTGCATGACTGAATGCATCAGCCCATGGGCGATAGTAGATTTTAAAGCCGCATGATCCGGACTCCCGGACTGAATCGAGTCATCCGAAAAGTCAGAGGAGTCCACGATAATCTGCATATTGAAGGGTTTGCCCTGCGCGTGGAAAGAGGCCTGCGCATAAGCCATCATACCTCCCGGACCGTCCGTATATTCGATACATAACTCCATTTCAATCTGATCCGAACCCACCGCTGCTTTCAGGCTGGGGAACGCATCCATAATCTGGCTTACCGCATTGGGAAGATACTCAGTGGCAACCGCCTCCGCCAGCTGTTCGTACCCGCCGCTGGCCGCGGAACGTCCCGCGGCTCTGCCCACACTGCCGGAATAATTAACGTGGACTTCGCCTCTGGATAGATCCAGCGTGCAGCCGTAATAGGAGGTCAGCGTGACGTTCCTCTTAATCCCACCGTTCGTAAAGAGCGGTACCCCGCTGAACGTTGTGGATTCACCAATACGTGTAATCTCTGCCTTTAGCTCTTCCATCTCTGAGTTTAACATGGCCCGTTCTGATTCCGTGTATGTCCCGTTGGCGGCCTGCACCGCCATGCCCTTCATGCGGTTGAGCATGGTATGGACTTCTGTCAGGGCGCCTTCTACCGTCTGCACCAGGGAAATTCCGTCCTGCACATTCCTCATGCCCCTGATTCATCGCGGTAATCTGGTTCCGCATAGCCTCCGATATGGCAAGGCCCGCCGCGTCGTCCCCCGCGCGGTTAATCCTGTATCCGGAACTTAGCTTCTCCAGATTCTTAGATAATGCTCGATCCGTTGTCATAATATTTCTTTGGGAATTAATTGCCGAGATATTATGCTGTATTCTCATATAGCTCCCCTGTTTTCCGTTTCCCTGCCGTTTCTTGGTATTATCTCTATAATAGCATTACCCCTCCCTCCTCTCTCTGTCAAGGGCTTTGGGCCTTTTTCCCTCTGATTAATACCTGCCTGCCGAAGCGCGGCTATGACAGCGGCCATCTTCCTTTTCGTAAAGTACGCACCCCTGCGGAGCGTTTTTCTTTCACAGGACGTAATTTTTTATAAAAAGAACTCTGCTGTGCAGGATTCTCCGTCCGCGGCGGGATGCTTTTGCGGTGTTTCCTTTCCGCCGCGGCGCGATCCTCCCGGAGGGTTTCTATTCTATAGGCCGCACTTTCCTATAAAATAAAAAAGCGGGCTGCCCCACCGTATCGCGCGGAAAGGACAGCCCACTCCTTATGCATGTCTATGCATTCTTTTTCTCAAAATACTCATTAATGACCGCAACCAGCTTATCGCAGCTGATGCCGTGTACCATACAGGCCTCCTCCAATGACTCGCCCTGTGAGGACGGACAGCCGACACAGTGCATCCCGGCGCCCATTAAGAGCTCTGCTGTGTTAATATCCATGCGAAGTAATTCGCCGATCAGGGTATCCTTCGTGATCTGCATAATGATTCATTCCTCCTGCTATCTAATGTTATGATGAACATCCGGCAATGAAACGCCGGTCTGGCGTGTCTGCAGGGCAGACATGATAATTTATTTTTAGTATAATACTTTTTCGTCTGCATGGCAAGCTGCTTTCGCACTGTTTTTATGGATTGTTTCTTATTGTCCCGATTTTTCTTTAAAATACCACTTGAATATTTTTAATGTTTATTATAGAATGTAATCAATGTAAAAATAAAGGAGGTAATTATCATGGCATATGTAATTAACGATACCTGTGTTAGCTGCGGTTCCTGTGCCGGCGAGTGCCCGGTCAATGCAATTTCCCAGGGCGACGGCAAGTACGAGATTGATGCAGATACCTGCATTAGCTGCGGAACATGTGCAGGCGTATGTCCTACAGGCGCTATCAGCGAGGGCTAATACGAATCGCACGGAATGTGAGACAGAAAATCCGCCGCTGGCGGCTTTTCTGTATACTGAACATACATACAGAAGGCCTGCCGCCGGCAGCCTTTCTGCATTGTCAGGCATACAAATAAGCTGCCGGGAATAACGGCAGCTTTTTGTTATCTTTCTACATATAATTATCATACATAAACCGGAGGAAGCCATTGAATCAGAATCTGACTACAGCGATTCTCGTCGTCAGCTTCGGTACCAGCGTCAATGAGACCAGACGCCTCACGATTGACGCCATCGAATCTGCCGTTGGCAGTGCATTTCCTGACTGCGCCGTATACCGCGCCTGGACAAGCAGAATCATATGCGCCAAGCTCTTAAAACGCGACCATATAAAAATTGACAGTGTGAAAGAAGCCATGATCCGCATGAAACAGGATGGCATCCGCGATGTGATCATTCAGCCCACCCACGTTATCAACGGCCTGGAAAACGAGCAGATGGTGAAGGATGCACTGGAATTTTCCGAGGAATTTTCCTCTGTCCGCTTCGGGACGCCCCTTTTGACAGATGACTTTGATCATGAGGATATCATAAAAGCAGTAACAGAGGAATTTTCCGACCTCTCTGAGGAAGACATGCTTGTTCTCATGGGACACGGCACCACCCATTATGCAAATTCTGTCTATGCGGCCCTCGATTACCGATTCAAGGACCGCGGATACCTGAATATTTTTCTGGGGACCGTCGAGGCATATCCGGCCATCGACACACTATTACGTATTGCAGCGCAGAGAAAGCCCCGTACCGTTATCCTGGCTCCGTTCATGATTGTAGCTGGCGACCATGCACAAAATGATATGTCCGGGGACACTGAGGACTCCTGGCGTTCCCGGTTCGAAGCCGCAGGCTTTCAGGTCCGCTGTGTGATGAAGGGGCTTGGACAGTATCCAGCTGTACACAGGATGTTTATTGAGCATATCAGAAATATACCGAACCCCGGATAGCGGGCAGGACGCATTTCCTGCCAGAATCATGGAAGCATCAGCAGGGCGGGCCTGTCCATCATCATGCAACTCGCGTTAAAGTTTATTCGCATTTCTTCCAAATTTCTTTTTTTTATTGAAAGGCAGGGAAAAGAACGGCATTTTTGCAGCAGCGGCCTCAGCCCGGCCTTTTCCCTCTTTCTGATAAAGGCGTATGGTCTCGTCGAGTTGCCGGAAACGTTCTTCGTCCCTCTCGTCGGCCACGCGCATTAGATAATCCATCTCTTTTAAGACCTTATCGTTCACCATCCGGCTGATATCCTGGCTCAGCTTTTCGTTGTTTTCCTCAATCGCCTGTCCGATCATCTGGCTCATGAGTGTGCGGAACTGCTCCGCCTTCTCCTCCGCCATCAGGGCTGTCAGCTCTCTGTCGTCCAGATTTTTAAGCTCCATACTCTCTTTTTCTGTACATTCCTTTAATGCAGCCACAACGTCCTCCTCCAATACATCGGAAGGAACAACCATCTCCCCGTCGTTTTCCAGAGTTCTGGCTAACGCCGCCTTGATCGCCTTGAGCTGGTAGCCCTTTTCCTTCAGCTCCTTGATCTGCTTAAAGAGGCGGATATGGAAATCCGTATAATAGCGATGTCCCATCTCGTTCCTGGGAATGTCCATCTCCAGTTCGTCCTCCCAGTACCTGAGAACATGTGATTCGACATCGACCTTTTTCGAAGCATCTGAAATCAGATAATGTATTTCTGACATGGTTGTCCTCTCCCTTTCATATAGTTTGTCACAGCGCCCAGGCCGCCGGTATATCCAGTGCGGATCCGCGCAGGCTGCTGCCATAGTCTCTGATAACAATATATGTGTGAAAAAAGAAAAATATGCCAAAAAATATAGCCAATGGCAAAAGTTTTTACTTTTCCCATTGACTATATGATATCTGCCTCTCAAGCCGCCTGAACCGGTCTCTACGGTTCCCGCGCAAGATTCACAAATCTTGTCAGCTCCGGTTTCCAGCCCAGGTTCACGGTTCCGATCGGACCGTTTCGCTGCTTGGCAATGATAACCTCGGCCACATTCGGCGTGTCCGTGTCTTTATTATAATAATCGTCGCGGTACAAAAACATTACCACGTCGGCGTCCTGCTCGATCGCGCCGGATTCACGCAGATCCGAGAGCATCGGCCGGTGGTCTGTCCTCGTCTCACAGGCACGTGAGAGCTGAGACAATGCAATAACCGGCACCTTAAGTTCCCTCGCCAGCGCTTTCAGAGAACGTGATATGTCAGAAATCTCCTGCTGCCTGTTATCATTTCCTTTCCCGCTTCCGGACATAAGCTGGAGATAATCAATCATCACAAGATCAAGACCGTGCTCCAGCTTAATCTTCCTGCATTTCGAACGCAGCTCCATCACGGAAATACCAGGGGTATCGTCAATCAGAAGCTTTGAATTGCCAATCATACCGATGCCCTCCACGACCGCGTCCCAGTCTGCGTCTGTCAGCGTTCCGGTACGCAGCTTCTGCGAATCTACATTGGACTCCATTGCCAGCATACGGTTTACGAGCTGCTCCTTCGACATTTCCAGGCTGAAGATCATACAGGTGCTCTGCCTGCGCACCCCGATATAGTCCGCAATATTGAGCACAAAGGCGGTCTTTCCCATCGACGGCCTGGCCGCAATGAGGATCAGATCTGACGGCTGCAGTCCGGAAGTCCTGTAATCCAGATCAATAAAGCCTGTGGGGATCCCTGTCACTGTCGATTTGGAGCGTGTTGCCTGTTCTATCTTATCGAGTACGTCCAGAGCCACCTGGCGGATGGGCACCAGCTCCCCGGAGCTGCGGCTTTGGAGCAGTCCAAAGATCTGTTTCTCCGTCTCCGCCAGGATTGTCTCCAGGCTTTCCTTCCCGGCATAGCAGGAATTCGCAATCTCTTCATTGATGCGTATCAGGCGGCGCAGCACCGCCTTTTCGTGGACGATTGCCACGTAAGCCCGCACATTGGCCGAAGTAGGCACTGTCCCCAGAATATCCCTGACTGCCTCAAGGCTTAAGACCTCTGGTGGAACGTCCTTTTCCTTCAGCCTGTTCTGGAGCGTAATCAGATCGACCGGGCTGCCCTCATTGAACAGCTCGGTAATCGTCTCGAACATAACCCCGTACTGACGATGATAGAAATCTTCCGGCACAAGCGTCTCCGAAGCCGCAATCACTGCGTCCCGGTCCATCAGCATAGAGCCGATGACAGACTGTTCTGCCTCAATGCTGTGCGGCATCACCCGCTTTACCAGCGATTCTTCCATGTATTCCTCCGTCCTTTATCCTCCCGCATCCAACAGGCTTTTCCTGCGATCAGGGGACTTTCCCGCCGTACCTGGCATAGCGGCTTTCTCCCGGCCGTCAGGGGGCTGCCAGGCTCGTCTCACACACCCTGCCTACGCTTCCACGACCTTCACACGCAGCGTCGCCGTCACCTCACGGTGAAGCCGTACCGGCACCTCAAAGGTGCCCAGACTCTTAATCGGCTCCGCAAGCACCATTTTCTTTTTATCTACTTCAAGCTTTCTCTGATCGGATAAAGCTTTCGCGATCTCCTTGGTGGACACAGAGCCGAATGCTCTTCCGCCCTCACCGGCTTTGATGGAAAGGGTGACAGAGTCCTTTTCAAGCTCTGCAGCAAGCGCTCTGGCCTCTGCAAGCTGCTCTGCCGCCACCTTGGCCTCGTTGGCCTTTTTAAGCTTTAAGTCATTCAGGTTCTTGGCCGTGGCCTCTACGCCAAGCTTCTTGGGCAGGATAAAGTTTCTCGCATAGCCGTCATTTACCTTGACTAACTCACCCTTTTTCCCCAGTGCTTTTACATCCTCTAATAAAACGATCTCCATCTCAGATCTCTCCTTTCTCCTGCATCGCGCGGATCACGTCCTTTATTTTTTCCTTGGCTTCTTCGATATCCGTTCCTGCAAGCTGCGCTCCTGCCACCGTCCGGTGTCCACCGCCGCCCAGTTTCT
Organism: bacterium 1XD42-76; assembly: GCA_009917545.1. Lineage (GTDB taxonomy): Bacteria > Bacillota > Clostridia > Lachnospirales > Lachnospiraceae > QZDW01. The sequence continues at coordinate 28,899 of QZDW01000008.1, read as the reverse complement.
CCATCATGAGCTGTACGTTTATCTCGTCGATCGAACGGGCGCTCAGATAAATCTTCTCTTTGTAGGGAGTCAGAACCACGGAAGCCTTAATCCCCACGATATTTAAGAGCTCATTGGCCGCCTGCGCCCCCACGACCGTCGGACTCTCCACATTCTCCGCCGGACATACGCTGATCGCGAACGCGCCCTCAAATACCTCTGCCTGGCGCACGGCTTCCGCCCGTGCCTTGTAATCTTCCATCTTATCGCGGAACAGCTTGCGCACGCGCGTTACGTCCGCACCATTACGTCTTAGGAATGCCGCCGCCTCAAAGGTGCGCACCCCCGCCTGGCTCTTAAAGTTGTTGGTATCAATGACAATACCGGCATACATGGCATCCGCTTCTGCTGATTTGATACGGATGCTGTCCGCCACATACTGTAGGATCTCCGCCACCAGCTCACAGGCCGAAGAGGCATACGGCTCCACATAAGAAAGCGTTGCCCCGGTAATGATCTCACTGGACTGCCTGTGGTGGTCGATCACTACAATGGTTTTCACCAGCTTAAGCAACTCCGGCTCTTCTGTATAGCTCGGCCGGTTGACGTCAACAACGACAAGCGCCGTATTGGCATCCACCACCTTGGCGGCCTCCTCCCCGTTTAAGAACAAATCCTCCGGGTATTCGCTGTTATCCACAAAGCGGTCCATCATCGGACGCACAGAGGATGTCACCTCATTAATCACGATGCTGGCCTTTTTATTAAGTGCCGCTGCAATCCGGTACACGCCGATCGCGGAACCAAAGGAGTCGATGTCGCCGATCCGGTGGCCCATGATAAGCAGGCGGTCTTTTGTCTCCAGAAGTTCTCTTAAGGCGTGTGCCTTCACACGTGCCTTTACGCGCGTCGTTTTCTCGAGCTGCTGAGACTTACCGCCGTAGTACTGTATCTTTTCCCCGCATTTCACAACTGCCTGATCGCCGCCGCGCCCGAGCGCCATGTCGATTGCCGTCCTGGCATACTCATAATTCTGGATATAGCTCTCTCCGTTCATACCAATACCGATGCTTAACGTTACCGCCATCTCATTACCGATATTTACGGTCTTGATATCCTCCAGAAGGCCGAACCGCTCTTCCTCGAGCTGGGCCATATATTTTTGTTTAATGATAAAGAAATATTTATCCTTTTCCAGCTTCTTTACAATCCCGTTTGTTGCCGATATATATTTATTAATCTTACGCTCAATTAACGCAACCAGCAGGGAGCGCCGGACCTCTTCCACGCTCTCAAGCGCTTCATCGTAATTATCAAGGTATACCAAACCCGCTACCATCTTCTGGTCGGTGATGGCCTGCATATAGGCAAAGATCTCTGTCTCGTCATACAGATATACGGCCAGAAGCTGATTCTCCTTTACCGGCCCGTCCACCTTCTTTAACTCATCGTCATCCGGGCGTATCTCCATGCGCTTGATACTGACGCGGTAACGTTCACTTGCATAAGGGGAGTGTACCTCGAGAGAGTCCTCCATCTCCTGCAGCGTCTGCGGCGTAATGCCCTCAAAAAGGGCTGTAAGATTTTTTCTGGAGCTCTTTTCATCCTTAATAACAGCGGCAAAGGCCTGGTTGGTCCAAAGAATCCTGCCGTCCAGATCAGCAATACCATACGGAAGCTCCATAGACGACAGAAGTTTCTTCTGGCTCCAGCTATAATCAGCAGCGAAGGAGACGAGTCCGCCGATCAGTTTCTTTTTCCCATACCAGTAGATCATGCCCGCGCAGAACAGGTACAGAATCGTAAAGATGGACAGGACGATCCCCACATTTTTAGAAAGCAGGGCGGCGGCCGCGTTGGCACAGATCACTAAAAGCGACAGCACCAGAGGCCACTGCAGATACTTCTGCAGCATATTTTTGACCTTTTTATCTTCTTTCATCTCGTTCCCCTCCCATTCCGTTCCAAAGCCGCAAAGCTACGAAAACATCAATCCCCGTAGTCCAGCTCAGAACGCGAAATCGTGATCGTAAAGCTGCCGGCCGCCTCATCATAATCATAACGGCAGGTCATATTCACGGCAACTCCGTCATTGTCGAGCTGATCCAAGATCGCTTCCTGAATGCCGTAAACGGCCACCCGGTACACATAATTTCCCTCACTGTCCTTCGGGAACTTCCCTGTAGAGCAGGAATAGGTGATTTCGTCTGTCTCAAGGCAGCCGCTGATCACCGTCTCAATGTCGATGCCCCAGCTCCGGCAGCATTCTGCAAAGATGTTTTTATTGGTAATGGGATCCTTGGGCTGGATGTTCCACACACCGTTCTCATCTACATAGCCGATGCCGTAATCCCGGCTGACCTCCATTGCCCCGGACTTCATGAGGATGTATTCCTTCCCGTCAAAGGTGCGCATTCCCACATCGACATACCCGTCCTGGTCGAAATGATACCATTTCCCGTCAATCTGCTGCCATCCGTCTGATGTATAGCTTCCGTCCGCCTCCACATAGCTCTTCTGCCAGTACTCTCCGCCTTCTAAGACCTTCCATTCTCCCGCAAATGCTGCCAAAAGAGAGGCCTGCGCCACCACGAGCGCTGTTCCCAGGGCCGCGCCCCATTTCCACTTATGTCTGCCTGTCATACCATCGCTCCTTTCCGACTAATCATCATTCTCCTGACTCTCTGTAATCGTAAAGGTAAATCTCTTTCTTGCCATCTCATCGCTCTCTAAATATTCATCATACGTCGTAATCTTGTCAATCAGCCTGCCGCCTATGATCTCCATGATACGGTTGGCCGTTGTTTCCACAATCTGATGGTCACGCGAAGAGAAAATCATCACTCCCGGGAACTTTTTCATTCCATTATTCAGGGCTGTAATCGCTTCCATATCCAGGTGGTCTGTCGGCTCATCGAGCATGAGGACATTGGCGCCGGAAATCATCATCTTGGACAGCATGCAGCGTACCTTCTCTCCTCCGGAAAGCACCTTTACCTTTTTCACGCCGTCCTCTCCTGCAAACAGCATCCTTCCGAGGAAACCGCGGACATACGTCACGTCCTTTTCCGGCGAATACTGGGTCAGCCAGTCTACAATCGTGTCATCGTTGTCAAACTCCGCACTGTTATCCTTGGGGAAATATGCCTGTGTGGTCGTAAGGCCCCAGCGGTAGCTTCCGGAATCCGGCTCCATTTCACCGGACAGGATCTTAAAGAGCGTCGTCTTAGCCAGCTCATTCGGCCCGACAAGCGCCACCTTATCCTCGCGCCCCAGCGTAAACGAAATATCGTCGAGCACCTTTATGCCGTCAATGGTCTTTGACATGTTCTCCACAGTCAGAACTTCGTTGCCAATCTCACGGAAGGGCCGGAAGTCAATATACGGGTACTTTCTGCTGGACGGCTTAATCTCGTCGAGCTCGATCTTCTCCAGGGCACGTTTCCTGGACGTCGCCTGCTTGGATTTGGATGCGTTGGCGGAGAATCTCTGGATAAATTCCTGCAGCTCCTTAATCTTCTCCTCCTTCTTGCGGTTGGCTTCCTTCATCTGCTTAATCATCAACTGGCTGGACTCGAACCAGAAATCATAGTTACCTGCATAGAGCTGGATCTTGCCATAATCAATATCCGCAATCTGCGTGCAGACCTTGTTCAGGAAATAACGGTCATGTGATACTACAATTACAGTATTCTCAAAGTTAATCAGAAATTCCTCCAGCCAGGCGATTGCGTCCAGATCCAGATGGTTTGTCGGCTCATCGAGGAGCAGGATATCCGGGTTGCCAAACAATGCCTGCGCAAGCAGCACCTTTACCTTCTGGGGACCGGTAAGCTCCCGCATCTGCCTGTGATGGAATTCCGTATCCACTCCGAGGCCGTTTAAAAGGCTCTCCGCGTCTGACTCAGCTTCCCAGCCATTCATGGATGCAAACTCTCCCTCCAGCTCGGCGGCCTTAATGCCGTCCTCATCGCTGAAATCCTCTTTCATATAAATGGCGTCTTTCTCCTTCATAATCTCGTAAAGGCGCTGATTTCCCAAAATAACCGTATCCAAAACCGGATATTCATCATATTTAAAGTGATCCTGCTGTAAAAATGACAGACGCTGCCCCGGCGTAATCGCCACCTCGCCGCTCGTTGCCTCCAGCCTCCCCGAGAGGATTTTTAAAAAAGTGGATTTCCCCGCGCCATTGGCTCCAATCAGGCCGTAGCAGTTCCCCTCCGTAAACTTAATATTTACATCCTCAAACAATGCTTTCTTTCCTACACGAAGTGTTACATTATTTGCACTAATCATGCTTGTCTATTCTCCTTTTTTATTCCGCTCGTCTCCCCTATTCTATTAGGAATTCCCTTACATTGCAAGGTTTTTTCCAAATTTTATCCGTTTTTCCCCGCAAAACCTCACTTTTCCCGCCCTCAGACCAGCCGCCTCTGCTGTTCCTGCCGCTTTCTGCACCCACCCAGGCCTCTTCTCTTCCCGTTATTTGGCGGTTACGTTTCTTCACTCTGTTTTTCTCTATTCTGTATGGGCAAACATAAAGAATCCGGCATCCGCAACCGTCATCTTAGAAACAGGATAAAATCGAAAAAGGCTGTCACACCGGAAACCCCAGCATGACAGCCTCTCATGACCTCATAGCAGATATCAAAGCTTAACAACATTTACAGCGCGAAGCTTCTTGCTGTTCTTCGGATCCTGCTCGGTATCGAACGTAACCTTCTGGCCCTCTTCAAGTGTCTTGAAGCCCTCTCCCTCGATTGCAGAGAAATGTACAAATACATCATCACCGCCATTATCGTTGGAAATGAATCCATAGCCCTTCTCAGAATTAAACCATTTAACCGTACCGTTGTTCATTAGGCACCTCCATGAATATAAAAATTTTTACCTGCTGCCACATTCCAAGAACACTGTACCTGACATACGCGTTCTTCAACCAGAAAGCGTAAAAACTCACATCATTTTGTAATTCATTTAGCATGCAAATGACTTACAAAACAGATGTGAGTTCAATAATGCATCGGAATTAACTAAAACATATCACACTTTTTCAAACGTGTCAATCACATTTTTTAGAGAATTACTGGGATTTTCCATCAAAAACGCCCAAAAATATCTACCAGCCATGCCAGACGCTCTGCGTGCTCCCTGCCAAGCTCTCCGGCCCGCATTCTCCAGCGCCAGTTCCCTCCCAGCGTCCCCGGGGTATTCATTCTGGCCCAGTTATCCAGCTTCAGAATATCCTGCGTCTGGAAGATGACCACACTGGCAACCGAGGCATAGGCGGTGAACATCACGCGGTCTACGATCTCGTGCTGATGGGAAACGCCCATATAATCCACAATATACTGCAGCTCCCACCACTGACGCGCCTCGGGTTTAAAATACCCCACCAGCGTTTCATTATCGTGTGTGCCGCCATAGACTACAGAATTCGAGGAATACATATGGGGAAGGTGCTCGTTAAAGCGGTCTCCGCTGAAAGCAAACTCGATAATCTTCATCCCCGGATATCCGGTCTCTTCCAACAGCGTCTTTACCTCCGGAACCATGATTCCCAAATCCTCGGCAATGATCTTCGTATCGCCAATTACCTGGGCGATGGCGTCCGTCAGCTTCTTTCCAGGCCCTTTGAGCCATTCGCCGACTCTGCCATCCTCGGCACCGGCCGGAATCGTATAGTACTGCACCACACCGATAAAATGGTCGATGCGCACTACGTTATATAAGCGTGCAGAGGCCTTCATGCGCTCCTTCCACCAGGCAAAATCCGTCTTTTCCTGAACATCCCAGCGGTATAGAGGATTCCCCCAGAGCTGGCCTGTCTCGCTGAACGCATCCGGCGGCACTCCTGCCACCTTGACCGGCGTCAGCTCTTCTTCATCCAGAAGAAACAGCTCCGGATGGGTCCAGACATCGGCACTGTCGAGCGACACATAGATCGGAATATCCCCGATAATGGAGATTCCCTGCCCGTTCGCATAGGCGCGCAGCTTCTTCCACTGCTGGTAAAATTTATACTGGAGGAATTTCCAGAAATCAATCTCTTCCTTCAGCTCCTCCCGGTACTGCTCTATGGCTTCCTTTTTACGGAAACGGATCTCCTCCGGCCAGACAAGCCAGTCCTGTTGCTCAAAATGATGCTTTAAGGCCATATAAAAGGCGTAATCATTAAGCCAATACCAGCTCTCCATGCAAAAACGCTCGTATCCCTCTTCTTCACGGAACTCGCTGCGGGCATAAGCCTTCTTTAAAAGCGGGAAACGGGATTCGGCAACTTCATCATAGGAAACCTGGGTCTCGTTATCACCCCAGTGGCAGGTATTGACCTCCTCACGGGTCAGGAGCCCTTCTTCAATCAGAGTATCGAGATCAATGAAATACGGATTGCCTGCAAATGCAGAATACGACTGATAGGGGCTGTCCCCATAGCTTGTGGGGCCAAGCGGAAGCACCTGCCAGTATTTCTGCCTCGCTCTTTTCAAAAAATCCACGAATTCATATGCGGCCTCCCCGAATGTGCCGATGCCATATGGCGAAGGCAGGCTGAAAATGGGCATCAATATCCCGGCGCCGCGATCCAACATTGTTTTCATATGCGCTCCTGACTCAACGGTTTCTCTTGATTCTCTCGTCGTTTTCCAGAACCTTCTTGGCAATTGTGATGAAATGAAGCTTAAAATTATCCTCGGTGTCATTGACATCAAGGCCTGTATTAATCTTGACCTGCATCAGGCTGTTTCTGATCTCATCCTCCGTCATGCCAAGGTTAGCCGCCGTCAGAGCAATATCCTCTTTGCATTTATAATACTTGGACAGCACGCGTTTCTCCGTATCGCCGAGCTGTTTTAACACAGTTCTTGTCAGGCGGTCGCCAAAATTCACCACCATCTGATTGATGCTGCTGTAGATCTCCATGCCGACGTATTCCAGAATCACACGGTCCCTCTTAAAAATCTCGCCGGCCTTAACCGCATCCTGAGCATTATTATATGTATGCTTGATACCGCGGATACCACCCTCGATCGTACCAATACCGACGCGTACTTTACTGTCCGTGGCGATCTTCTCAACTTCCTGCAGGGCGGCTTCCTTGACTGCATCGAGCATTTTCCGCATTTCCACCTTGTCCCTGGTGATTAAAATCACACAGACACCGGAGTCACAGGTGATGATCTGCTTTCCGCCGATCTTTTGGTTAATCTCAGAGAGCGCAATCACAGCGCCGGCTGCCTGGGTCAGCTTTTCCCGGTCCTGCGCCGTCACATTCCTGTCTGACGGGTATAAAAACGACACCGCCATAAACATATCTGTATCCACGTCAAAACCCAGCTGTTTTCCAAACTGTTTTACCAGCTCTTCATCCTCATAATAACCGATTACGATATCATTAAAGTATGCTGACAATGTAATGTCTGTCGTGTTCTTATTCATAAATGCTCACCCCTTAATGCTTTATACTACGGGAAAAATTAATTTTATAATGTTTTCAGCTGTTTGTCAATGTATTTGTTAAATACCTGACAGGCAGCGGACCGATGCATCCGGCCGTTCAGTTTTCATGCCATCAGCACAGCAGATGCCCTGATTCGCCGGGCCAATCCTGTATAACCCGCCCACACTGCCGTCAGTACAGTTCAGGCAGGCTGCACAGCTCCACTGAGCATCGCCCCGATGGCTTCAAGCGATGCGGCTTCGTAGTCTGTGCGGACTCCTGCAGTATTCATCTGTCCATGCGGGTTGTACCACAATGTATCAATTCCGGCTTCGTTTCCCCCACGGATATCTGATGTCAGTGAATCGCCAATAATCAGCATATGTTCCACATCGCGGCGTCCCATCTTATCAAAACAGTATTCAAAAAATTCCCTTTGCGGTTTCTGGTATCCTGCCTCCTCGGAGATAAAGATCCCTTTAAAATACCGGTCGAGCCCCGAAGCTGCAAGGCGTTTATACTGGGTCGCCGCCACACCGTTTGTCACGATATAGAGTGCGTACTGTTCCTGCAGACGCTCCAAAACCGGGATTGCGCCGTCGATCAGGACTGCACTGTCATTCAGATACTGTCGGAAAAGCCCGTCTGTCTGAAGGCCGTCCACCGTGATGCCAAAGTTTCCGAAGAACTCCTCAAACCGCTGTCCCAGCACCTGGTCTCTCGTAAGCTCCCCGCGCTCCAGCCTCTGCCAGTAGCCCTTATTGAGCGTATGGTATTTCTCCTTATTTTCCACTGTCACCGGAACTCCGTAATGGGCCATTACACCCTCAATCCCCTGTTCCTCTGCCTTGTCAAAATCAAGCAGCGTGCCGTCCACATCGAATAAAAGCACCTCATATTTTTTCATCGTCTGCTCCCTTTCTCTGTAATGTTCCGCCATCTGGCAAAAGCCATCGTATCCTGTCGCATGGTTTCCTGCGGGGCTGGCAGTAAGATACGCAGGCCCTCCTTAACGTCTGGCAGGAATGACTTCCAGCCAGTAATTGTCCGGATCCGTGATAAAATAGATGCCCATTTTCTCATTTTCAAAACAGATGCATCCCATCTCTTTGTGCCTCTCGTGAGCAGCTTCAAAATCATCGACCGTAAATGCCAGATGGAATTCGTTATCTCCCAGATCATACTTGTCCTTTTCCCAGTCGCGCAGCCATGTAAGCTCGAGTCTGTGCTCACTTGAGCCGTCTCCCAGATAAACGATGATAAAGCTCCCGTCCTCCGCCTCTTTGCGGCGTACCTCTGTAAGTCCCAGAGCCTCTTCGTAGAATTTCAGGGACTTGTCCAAATCCATTACGTTAAAATTGTTGTGTGCAAAACGAAACTTCATTATAGCTTCTCCTCTCTTTTTGATGTTTTATCGGAATTATCCGTATTTTCAAAATTATTACAATAATTTCTGTTACAAAATAATAGTTCTATTATTTCATATTATCTATATTTTTGTAATTATATATAAAATTCCTGCCCCTCGTATTCAATCTCTATCAGCTTATCTTTGTAGGCAGTTGCACAGGGAAGCTTTTTCAGCCGCTCTGTCACATCATACTGCTCCCAGAAATGCATGGGAAATATGGCTTTCGCGTCAGCTTCCTTCATGAAATCGTCGATTCCCAGGAAGAACGCGTCATGAAGCCGCGGGTCAAGCGGCAGAAACGCTGCATCCGCAATGCGTCCCTTCATTTTATGAATTTCATTACGGTAAGCGGCCGTCATATCCCGGTTCCACTGTTCCTCTTCTTCCTTCCAGTACCAGTGGTTCAGATCTCCGGCATGGTAGATCTCCAGGCCATCCACGCCGCACCAGAAGGCGATTCCTTCGTCCGTTGACCGGAAGGCCTCAACTTGAATAAGCGCATCCTCATAGCGCTCCCCCGGCTTCAGGAATGTCGTGCGTTCCTTTAACTCATCCGGAACACGTTTCTGCCAGATATCATAGGAAAGGATGTAATGGATATCAGAATATTTTTCAGCCAGATCAAAAATGATGTTTGAAAAATGATCGGCATGGCGGTGGCTGGCAAATACATAAAGCGTCCTGCCTGCAGGAATCTCTGGCACGTCTCCCCTGAAGTAATCAAACAGGAGCGCAGCCGATGCCGTTTCCGCCAGAAAAGCGCTGTGATGGATGTACGTGATTTTCATGGTATCTCCTTTTTCTTGCAATTCCATGTGAATTATTTTATAATGAGGAAACAGCCCCTTAGGGGAAGAATGGAGGATAATCAATATGCTGACAACAGGGATCAAAGGCCGGGAAACCGTGCTTGTAACGGAAGCAAATTCCGCAAAAAGCATGGGCAGCGGCCTTCTCGATGTATTTGCCACTCCGGCTATGACCGCTCTGATGGAAATGACTGCCTGGAAGAGTGTGGCTCCTTATCTCGGGGAAGGCGCCGGCACCGTAGGCACCCGCCTGGATATCACTCACGATGCGCCGACGCCTCTGGGGATGGAGGTCTGGTGTGAAAGTGAGCTGACGGAAATCGACGGCCGGCGCCTCGTGTTCCACGTCGCCGTTTATGATGAAAAAGGAAAAATCGGCGGGGGAACCCATGAGCGTTTTATAATCCAAAATGACAAATTCCAGGCCAAGGCGCTGAAGCGCGGCGAAAAAGCTTAACCGTGCCAATCATGGAAACTCATCTGCCCGTCCATGCAGGATTCCATCCTGCGTTCCATGATTCTGTCATTTTCCCCGATCTCGCCGAATAAAAGCGGCGAGGCCGGGTTATGTCTTTGGGAATTTTTGAAAACGGTATCCCTGTGATGGTTTGCATAGCAGTACAGGCATCCGATCCTGCATGTATCGTATGTCCCGATGTCAATGCTCGCCGCACATCCGCATTCCGGGCGCTGGTTCGGATCCTTTTTGACCTTGAGCTGACAACCTCTGATCCGCTCCAGCCTGTCCTTGTCAATGCAGCTTGCGCGGCCAACATGAAACCGGCCAAAATCGCCCTGCTCCGCACAGGTATCTATCGTGATTCCCCATTCCTCTGCAATCTCTGCAAAACGTTCCATTAACTCAAGCTGCTGCTCTCCGGTCTCTGTGTGGATCCCAAGCGGCCTGCCGTTGCGCGCCGTGCTCTGATAGAGATCGAGAAAGCTCACTGTACATTTTTCCGTGTATTCTCCCAGCCGGGACGCCAGCACACGGAAATATTTCGTATGGTATTCCATCGTGTAAACATTGCTCAAAAAAATCGGATCATAGCGCCATACGACACGTTCCCGCCCGATTTCCCGTGACAGGCGGCAAAATGCCGGAATCATCACCCTGTTCTTTGACGGCAGCCCTGGTTCTGCCTCCGGGCCATAGGGCGTAAGAGTAAACTGTACATAATAAGAATATTTTTCCAGCTCATTCAGATGACGAAACAGTGGGAGCGGATTTTTCGTCCACAGGACAATACCGTCCACCACCTTTGGTGACAGGTCAATCCGGCTGATCTGATGCGCGTTCATGGGGTTCCTCACCAGAACGTATTCCTCTTTCAGCCGTTGAAACAGCCAGTCCGGATAACATGCCGGCAGATCGGTTCTGCGGCTTGCGCTGATAATCATGATGCCCCACCCTGTAATCCTTTCATGTTTCATCAGGGGAAACCAAAACTCCCCCAGATCAATATAGAGTGCTTTAAAAATACCGGCTTTTATCCTGTCCCGGAAGGAAAAGGAGATATTCTTAAATGCCGCCTGACGGCGGCGAGACTTTCATAGTAAACCTTCATGCGCCCACAGGTAAGCGCACCACCATGAATGAAAGTGATTCAGGCGCATTGGGCATCCCTGAACTTAGATCGCCTGCGGCGATGAACTTTCATAGTAAAATTCTACAGGAAAACCTGCACCCTGTCAATCAAGTCAGGACGATTTTTCCTGCCGTCCCGCAAATCCTGGTCTGGCTTATTTGTAAGATCCATACAAGGGGATTGATATCAGGAACGTTTAATAAAAATCATCTTCACAGGGGAAAGATTTGAGGAATCAGACTTTGTTGGCCTTTTGGCTGACGAAGTGAGGAAATTGAACGCAGGCCAGAATGTGTAAAGGGACTCATAAGGGGCGGTTACAGCATTACAGCTGTATACACGATATGGCTCTGAAGCGCATGGACATCGGCCATATCGTGTATCTCAGTTGTACTTTGCAACCGCCCCCAGCGTCACCGGGCGGACATGTTACATCTTTCATTTCTCCATCTGCTCCGGACAACTGCATGCAAGGCGCATGTCCGGATTATAAAAGTATACGATCCATTATGACGGCGAATCCCTCATTATAAGGGCATGATACCGAGGATAATCGCGACGATCATGCACAGAATCGAAAAAATCCACACGTATGGGAAGCTATTTTTAATGTGGTCTTTGATATCCACATCAGCCAGTCCCACGACGGGCAGCGTGGCGGGCACTTTTCACTCACCGCAGCACGATTACCTGTGGCGCATGAAGGCTTTCTATCATGTATAGGGTTTAATTTTCCGGACCACATCGAGAATCGTCCCGTCGCGGGCCTCCAGTACAGCGACTACCTGGTCCTCCCACTCCAGATCATCGGGGCGGCCCACCAGACTGTATGCCTTTTCTTTCAGCTCCTCAATTGTCACATGCGGAATTTTCGCCGCGTCAAGACAGGCAGCCAGATCCGGCCGTGTGGGGTTGACCGCGATCCCATAATCCGTAACCAGGACATCCACACAGTCTCCCGGAGTGGTGACAGTCACAACGTGCTCGCATACCGTCGCCATCCGTCCCCGGATGAGCGGTGTCACGATAATACAGCATTTGCTTCCTGCCGCGGTATCCGGATGTCCGCCGGGAGCGCCGCGGAGAACGCCGTCCGAACCCGTAAGAACATTCACATTAAATCCGGTGTCGATTTCAAGCGCTGCCAGCACCACGTAATCCAGTTTATTCACAAATGCGCCCTTATTGGCCGGGTTAGCATACTGACTGGCGCTCATTTCAAAGTGCCCCGGCGTCTGGTTGATAGAATTCACACCATCAAGGTCAAAATCCTGAACGTCGATGACTTTGCCGACTTTCCCTTTTTTGAGAAGCTCTACCATTGGCCCGCAGATCCCTCCGATCGCCCAGCCCATTTTGATGTTTCGCTCGTCCATATATTTTTCCAGGAACAGATTTGCTGCCAGGGAGGGACCTCCCACGCCGGTCTGAAAGGAGAAGCCGTCTTTAAAATACGGGGTGGAAGCGATCACTTTGGCTACATTTTCTGCCATCATCAGGTCACGCGGGTTCTGGGAAATACGGGCTGCGGCCGAGGCAATCTTTCGGGAATCACCGATGGAACCGACTACTACCACGGAATCCACATCAATGGCTTCCACAGAGGCCGGCATGTTGGGGAAATCTACCAGGCAGTCCGTAATCACCACCACATGATCGGCGTATTTGGCGTCCGTCATTGCGTAACCCAGGCTGCCGCAGTTACTTTTGCCGCCGATTCCGCGACAGTTACCCATACAATCGCTGGTGGGGGCAGCGATAAAGGCAATGTCGATATGTACTTCGCCTCCCTCAATGGCGCGCGGGCGGCCCCCGTGGCTGCGGATGACAGCCGGTGTCTTAAGCCTGCCGGCGGAAACGACCTCGCCTATCCGGCCGCGGATCCCGCTCGTCTGGATTCCGATGACTCTGCCCTGCTCGATATAGCCGGCAACCGGGTCATGAGCTGCACCCAGGCTGGTAGCAGCAATCGTCAGATCCGTAAGCCCCAGTTCTTCAATCGCGGATTTCATTACCATATTTACCACATAATCCCCATCCCGCAGATGGTGGTGGAAACTGAATGTCATCCCACTCTTTGCACCGCAGTCCTTCAGGGCTTTTGCGATGCTCTCTGTCAGCTTGCTTTCTCTTGGCGTCTCGCAGCGCCTTGTATAAGGAGCTGCCTTTTGGATATACCTGCCGTCCATATAGTTTTTACCCTGATAGACCTCACGGCCTCCGGTCAGGAGACTCTCAGGAATATCGCGTCCGACTGCATTTTTCATTACAACGCTCCCTCCTCATACATGCCGCAGGCCTTTGCCAGCTGAATCGTGCGTTTTGCTCCGGGAATAAAAGCGATATCAATCATTTTCCCGTCCACAGTAAATACACCTACTCCGGCCGCCGACTGCTCCCGGTAGGCCAAAAGAATCTTTTCTGCCTGTATGATCTCTTTCTCTGTAGGCGCAAATACCTGATGGACAAAGCGGATCTGCCTGGGGTTAATCAGGCTCTTACCGTCAAAGCCCATCGCCTTATTCTGCAGCACCTCAGCCTGGAAGCCCTCCTCGTCGTCGAGATCCGTGAATACAGTGTCAAAGCACTGGATGCCTGCCGCCCGGGCCGCCAAAAGCATCTGCCCTCTGGCAGCCAGCATGTCGACCCCGCCGCGCTGCGGAGTCGTCTGCATGCATTTACGGAAATCACCTCCGGAAATGGCTACGCCAAACATTCTCTCAGAAGCCGAGCAGATCTCATACGCATTCAGAATCCCTTTGGGGCTTTCCAACGCAGCCATCAGAAGTGTGCGGCCCTTTTCGACTGCAAATTCCTCTTCCGCTGTCTCCACGGCCTGTTCCACTGTCAGCACATCCTGTGCACTCTCACATTTGGCAATACGGATGCCGTCGGCTCCCCCTGCCACGCACACGCGGATGTCCTCCTGCCAGTGTGGTGTATCGAGGCCGTTGATACGGACGATCACTTCCGTGTCTCCGTAGTCAATCGTTTTTAACGCATGGTACAGGGAAAAACGGGCGGCGTCTTTCTGGTTTTCCGCCACAGCGTCCTCGAGATCCAGCATAATGCTGTCACAGCCGTAGATGTACGCATCCTTGATAAGTCCTGGCTTCTGGGCGTTCATAAACATCATAGTCCGGCGGAGCCGGAACCGTTCAGGTCTTGGTCTCGGAATCATCTAACCGCACCTCCCCAGGGGATGTTGCCTCCGGATGCCCCGCAGGAACGGAATACGGCACATTCCACGCGCGCTTTCAACGTGCAGTCCAGAGCGCCTTTATCAATCACTGTCACTTTTGCATTACTCACATCCAGGCGTTTTAAGGTTTCCAGCACAGTGGCCTTGATCTGGCGTCCGTACTGATTCATCACACTGCTGGTCAGCGCAAGTTCGATTCCCTGGCTGCCAGGCTCTACCGTTACCTGTGCATCACTGGATTCCAGAGTTCCCGCGACGGCTGGTTTCAGGATTTCCATATTCTGTGCCTCCTCGTAAACATTTCTTTATGGATATATTACCACAGGAAATCATAAGTAACAAATACATATTTAGTTACAACTTTATAGGTTTTATCCTATGATATTGCTTTTTATCTTGATAATTATTTATTTTATATTATAGTATATATAGAATAAATACTATATTAGTGCTAAGGTGGGCGGGATGGCTGCACGCCGCAATGCTTTGGCACAGGGGGAACGTCTCATGAATCAGAAACAGGCCCGTTATATCTGTACCATTGCCCGCGAGGGCAGCATCACAGGAGCTGCCAAAAAGCTGTATATCAGCCAGCCTTCCCTAAGCCAGATGCTCCGTCAAGTCGAGACGGACCTCGGCGTGGCTCTTTTTGACCGCAGCGTATCACCTTTCCGGCCTACGCTGGCAGGGGAGCGGTATCTGGAAGCGGCGCAGATCGTTCTGGCAGCCAATGAACGGCTGGAAAACGAGATTCAGGAAATCAAGGAGGAAAACAGCGGACGCCTGCGTTTAGGCATCAGCGTCCAGCGCGCCTCCCAGATCCTTCCTCTGGCTATGCCCTGGTTTACCGCACAGTATCCCAAGGTGACATTAGAGCTCACTGAGCGGGGCAGCGCCCAGTTGGAGGAGCTCGTACGCACGGGCGAGGTGGATCTGACTCTGGCGGCATTGGAGTCTGTCAGCTCACATCTGACCTATGAGCTCATCGACCGGGAGGTCATCGGCATTCTGGCCGGCAAAAATTCCGGCCTCACCTCGCACTATCCTGGCGGCACCTCCCTCACACTCGACATAGCTAAAGAGGAAACATTCGTAAGCCTCAGAAAAGGCCACAGCGCCCGTGTCGTACAAGATACCTTGTTTGCGCGCTATGGGCTGACGCCGAAAATCCTTTTGGAAACAGATTCCCTGGAGGTGGCAAGGCGCGTGGCGCTGGGGACAGGGAGCTGCATGCTGTGTTCAAATATCTATGTAGACGACTTCGTACTGCGCAACGGAGCTTTTTATCCGTTAAAAGATTATGAAAATCACCGGCATTTTTACGCCTGCTACCGAAAACGCGAACATCTCCCGCGTTATGCCGCCGGGTTCATCCGCATTGTCTCCCAGGTACTCAGCCAGAAGGCACTGATGTTTGAAATGTAAAGCCCGCGCTCTCCCTGTCTGAACACGCGCTCCGGCTGACGGGCGGCTTTCCGACAGGCATGCGCCTCCCGGACAATCACACCTCTCCGGTATGGCAGTGCCAAAACCTGGCATTTGGGAATTGATTTGTAATCCAAACAAGAGTATAATCAAAATCGGTGTTTATAAAAAATTCAGAACGGTTCTGTACCTGGCTGGCACAGGCAGAAATCAACGAAGATCTGCTTACGGCGATGCGCTTTTTGTATGCCGGGTATACGGCTGGTGCTGCGAGTGTGCAGACTTGCTGAATCGTCACAGGAATTTGCAGTCTCAAAAAGGAGAAAAGGTAGGAGATAAGAGATGAAAAGACAGATTTACCTCGGAATGGCCATATTTGCCCTCGCGGTGGCCGTGTTTTTTTGTGTTTTGACGGGAAGGCAGTTTTTAAGTCTGCTGTCAGGGCCGATGCCTGCAGCGGACGGCGTTTCCCTGGAGCAGATGGAAGGTCAGTATATTACATACAGCGTGGCCCATCCGGTCGCTTCTTTTGTTGAAGAATATTATTCCGGTGACAAGGACCGGGTCAGCAAAATGGCATATGTCATCTATGACCAAGAGCGGCAGGCATTTTTTAAGCTCGTCGTTTCAGAGCAGCGCAAAGGGACTTTGAATCAGTTAATGCAGGCTGTAAACCGGTCTCAGGAGCTGAAAGACAGCTGGGGGGACAGACAGGCCTCTGAGGAACGCCCTGTAGAGGTGGCAGGCTCCCTTATTCCTGTAGAGGATCCCGCCGCACTCCGCCAGATCGGGGAGGCTCTGGCAGATGAGGATTCCTATAGTACAGACGAGATGAACGAGCTGGCCTCTTTGCAGACAGGCTGGTATGTGCTGATAGACAAGGCCGTGGAGGGAATCCCCGTTCCGGATCTATGGCTGTGCGCCGTAGCAGCAGGAATGAGTATTCTAATGTTTCTCATCTGTCTGATGCTCCTGGCAAAGAAGAGTACGGCGTCTGCAGAAGGCAGCCTGGCCGGCAGCGCAGCAGGGCAGCTTTTAGAAAATCAGCGTTCCTGGATTACCTCCTGGTGCGAAAAAGGAAGGGCCCGTCAAAACGGGATGGCGATTCTCTTTATGGCTGGAGCCATAGCTGCACTGGTTGCCCTTGGACTTTTTGTAGGATACTCCATGCAGGAGGTAATGACCCGCCATCTCCCCATTGGAATTCTGGTCGGAGAGCTGTCCGCAGTGACTCTGGCTGCAACTGCCGGAACTACCTTTAACCCTGATAAGGTCCTGAAACGATGCAGAAAAGGTCTGGAGCGGGCGCTTCCCGGGCAGGCAGAGCAGGACCGGGTGGCCAGAGAGCTCCTGGACACCCCAGAAGAATGGTCTGTCCTGGAGAGCGGCAAGGAGGATATCCGATACGGGATCGTGGGAGAACATTACTGGATGGTTCTTACTGGAAAAGGCATCGTATCTGTGGTGGATGCTGACAGAATTGGTAAAATGACATCTGAAACCATGTCAGGCCAGATTCGCAGCGGTAAGGTCAGGATGAACTATACCTATTATGTGGTACAGATCAATTACATGGATTCCGGAAAGAAAAAAGGGGTTGATGCAGCCATCCATTTTGATACCGAACAGGCGGCAGGACATTTTATGACGCTGGCACGTAAACGTCTGGGAGAGCGGGCAGCAGACGTCATAAAATAGAACATCAGCGATATTCAGTCTGTCTGAGTGAGGGCCGACGAAAGGGGTTCCGGCTCCGTTCAGACGGCAGGGGAAAGGAAAAGGAGAGAACATTGCTAAAAAAATTACGAATGGGACGAATCATGGACAGCTTTTGGATTTTTTTGTTTTGTCTGGCTCTGGGCGGCTTTTTGTTCTGGAAAAACGTGCCGGGGCTGATGGCTCTGATCAAAGGGGCACAGCCTCTGACAGCCGAAGACGAACTGGAGGAGGTCGAAGGAACCTATGTGTCGTGGAATGTAACATATCCTGTTGACGAATATATGGAAACTACCAAAACCACCAAAATCAACGGCGTGTCCACAGGGACTAAAAAACACCGTTCTTCCTGGCTGGTAATTGATAAAGACAGAGGGATCTGCCTTTCCATCGAAGTTCCGGTAAAGCGCTTTAATGAAATGATGGAGCAGTCTGACACATTTTTCGATTCCATACAGACAGAAACCGATATACCGGACGGAGGCGTGCCAGTGTCTGGCTCCCTGGAAGTGCTGGAAGGGGAAGAACTGCGGTATTTTAAACAGATGGCCCGGTCCTATGATCTCCCGGTCGGGGACGTAGTGTACCATATCCGCGATGGAAGTGTCTACGGGGAAACAAAGACCAATATCTATGGGCTGTCAGCTATCGGGGTATTTCTTCTCCTGATTGCTTCCTTCATTCTTTATAAGACCTTAGACAATTCCGCGAAACGGCTGATTGACCAGTATCTGGCCCAGAATCCGGATGTGACGATGGAACAGCTGGAGAGCGATTTTGCAGCTGCCCAAGAAGTCAATAAGGTATGGGTGGGAAAACGATGGACCTTCAGCCCTAAGATGGGACCAAATATGCAGTACCTGCTTTTTGACAATAACCAGTTAATCTGGGTTCACAGCGGAGCTGTCCGCAGTGGTAAAAGTGTTAATTTCTATGTATGGTGGAGCCTGATTGATGGCAGTGAGCGGCAGGTGTCTTTATCCTCTGAAAAGAAATGTACCCAGGTTATGGAAAAATATAATCAATTTGCGCACGTGGTTGTTGGGAACAGTGCTGAGTATGGATATATGCTGCAAAATGACAGGGAGGCGTTTTTGGATTTAAAGTATCGGAATGCGGCGGGCAAAGAATAGAGACATAGAATCACAACTCCTTTTTGGCGGAAACCTCTGATATGGAAATTCCTGCCAAAAAGGAGTATTTTTACAGCCCCAAAGAAATCCCGCAGAACCGTACCTCAAATGCCATCATCTTTCACGTGCAGAGCAGAGAACTGTACAAGATACCAGCCAGATTACTCCCCGGCTTTCAGGCCAACATAGATGTGAATTTCAGCATGATCCATGCTCTCATCCTGGTACTCTTCAAAATCACACTGGAAGGTCCGCGGCAGATTCATCTGCCAGATTTCCTGCCAGGCCGCACCAACAGCCTGTACCATATCGCCGTGAATTACGAATTTGGCATAGGGGCCTGCCGGAATTTTGCAGATACAGAACTCTTTCCCGTCAGGCTCGGCTGACGTCTCGCAGGCTACTACTGTCGTATAGTCAGACTTCTCATCCCCTGCATAATCGGTATAGATTCCGAGTGCTTTTGCGTTTACCTTGTCAGGAATCCGGGCATAGATTCCCTCACTGTAAAAGCGTTTCCAGAGCCCTCCAATGACAGCTCCCATATCCGGATCCGTGTTGTTTGTACGTGCGGAGATTCCCACTGCTGTTTTTTCTTCCAAATAAACGATCTCATATTTCATACCGACTGTATTCCTTTCTGGGTGGAATTCCTTGTTGTTTGGCGGTTTCTGCCGTCTGTTTTCCACCTCTGGAACCAGTCTACCAGAATAACCACGACATCTATATGTCATGTTATAAAAAATATCAGTTTCTGTCATTTATTTGTTGATTTTCCAATATCCTTTTCTGTCAGAGCCGATACGGCTGATTTTTTCTGATTCCCGAAGTTTTTTGATAATACGACTGATTTTTCTGGTGCTAAATCCCAGCTTCTCGCTTATCTTTTTCGCTGTAATCCCTGGTTCCTTTTCCAGTACTAAAAGAACTTTTATATCATCGCCATTTAAGTCTTTTGTGGCACAGTCTTTCTTTTCATCAATCCATGAAAATGGAAAAATAACTTTTATAAAGTGCTCTGATATTTCAAAAACAGTTCTATCATAAGCGTCTAAAATGCGGCTCATCCCAGAACCAAGCTGCTCAACCAGCCCAACATCTTTAAATACTCTCATCAATTCCCTGTTTCTGGGCATACTGCTGCAACTGAAAAACTCTTCTAAACTCTGTCCCTGGATTAAACCGCCATACGATGTAAATTCCATCCTGTCACTAAAAATTTCGAATACCGGCGGAATTTCCCGTGAAAAATCATTGTGAACAATCGCATTGATTAATGCCTATCTCATCGGAACTGATTCTACCAGATTTTTTTCGATCCGCTTCGTACTGGTTACTTTGAAAGTCCGCCGCCGACAGGCGGCATACATTCAGGGATGCCAAATGCGCCTGGACTACTTTCATTCACGATGATGCGATCACCTGTGGGCGCATGAAGGTTACTTTCGCTTTCGTTATATTTTCGATTTTCATCTTTTCCAGAACAGCATTCGTCGCTTTCACCAGGGAACAATATCCGTATTCTTCGTTCTCTTTCAAATCTACCTTATCTTTTCCTGCATATTTTGCTACCTTTTTTCCTGTTCTCTAAAATCTGCTATACACTTGCTATTGTCTATGCGACGGCATCTAATCGTATCATGTATCAATACCAGTACTTCTGCTGTTTTATATGTCAGATGCTTCTGTCAGGTATTTGGTATAATAGTTTGCCCGGTTCTAACATTTTTTATATTAGAAATCTTTCAGTGAGGACAGCTTCACAATGTCCGCAATAATTCTCTGCCCCCACAGGTTTCATTTTAGCACAAGTGTTTCTTTTTTCAATTACTTTTGCTTATTTTGTATTTTTTATTGATTTTATAGACGGAAATCGTCTTATAACTTCTTATAAGCCTTTATTCTTTTTTCAAAAATAGCTATATACATTTCTCTATTTAACGATAATCCCATACCTACACGAATCATAGCCTTCAAGAAACACATATAGCCCTGACAGCTTTCAAATAATTTGTAATAAAATGTTTTATACTTCCCGTTTTCTCCCCATTACTTTACAATACACCACAGCCACAATCGTACTGAAAAGCGTTGCCGCTATCGCGGGTGCAATGACTGCCGCCGGATTCACACTCCCATACTGACTTCGATAGGCAATCATATTTACCGGAATCAGCTGCAGGGAGGAAATATTAATAATTAAAAATGTACACATCTCGTTGCTTGCCACGCCTTTAGGCATCCCCACAGTTCTTCCCACAGTCCTTTTCCTTCTTCTACTCTGTCCGCCGGAATCCATTTCAATCGTGTTTCTTTTTTCTCTGCTCTCTTCTTCTCTCCGTTCCTCCTCCAACTCTGCCAGCTCCTTCATCGCCTTTAACCCCCCTTGTGTCAAGTTAATGACACGAACTTTTTGAAAAAATTTTTGAAACAGGGGATTTTATGTCGTTTTCTGTCATTTTTCCCTATATTTATGCTTCCAGCTTACAAATCTTCCCTCTCCCGGTTCAACTTGTCCTCTGGTGACTCCGCCCTATCTTGACTTGCTTCTTTATCCTGCTTGATCTGTTTTATCTGCTTCACATCTACAAAGTGCGTGGCGTATGCCCTTTCAATATCTTCCTTGCCGCTTTTACTAAACCGAAGTGGGATTACAGGCTTTCTTCCCTGTCCACTTTTCTTTTTTGTTCCCCATTGCTTATAATAGCAATAAGATGGTTTCAAACCAGATTTCATTGCATATTTCCTAATCTGGCTCATAATAAAGGAAAGTTTTTTAAGGTTGCAGATGCAAGCCTGCTCTAAATATGGAACTTTCCCATTACGCCAATCCTCATATTTCTGTTTTGGCAGCACTCCCACATCAATAAGTACGTCAACAGGAGCTGCATATCCCCGCTGTTGGCATTGGTGATAAACTGCTGAATGTACCTTCCCAATCAATTCGCTTTCAGTCAAAGTATTCCCTCCAAAACCAATTTCCCGATTGCTGTTATTGGCAACCGGGAAAATATTCTCGTTTTCCTCTGTTCATCATATCATAGCTTCTAAATCTTTTCTATCTGAACGAGTATTTTTGTCCTGAAACTTAAAAACAATTTCAATACGGCGGTTATTATATACATAGATAGCATCTATAAGCTGTCTAACAAGTTCTTTTGTAAGGTCTGTAAGATTTTCTTTTCCCTCTAACAGATTTAGCAGACTTATGTTTTCGTCCGGCACTGTTGTTTCTTTCACATGGCAAGCGTGAAGTTTAGCTTTGTATATTTCAATCTGTTTATTGTTATCTTCTTTTTTCCTTATAAAATCGCTGGCATCAATCTCACCTTTCGTGTAACTTTCATATAGTGAGAAATTGCTATCTGTAAGTTTCTGTATCTGCTCCTGAAGCAGATTTTCTTGCTCCAGATTTTCCTTAATACGTTCTTGGTACTGTTTATTATATAATTCCCGTAGCCTTTCCGTTTCACCCACTAATTTTGCCTGATGCCTGATTGCAGACAATACAATTTCTATAAGCTCCGTTTCCCTAACATTCTCCGGGCAACATTCAGCTTGCTTGGTTTCATAGTAGTATCTGCAATAATAAGAAACATTTAACCGGCTTCTACGCTGCATATTATGTCTGCAACCGCCACATTTCACCAAACCCTTAATAGGGGAATCCGCACTTCCCCTTTTTCTCTTTTCCCCCTCACAATATACTGCTCTGTCTACTACTTCTCCATTGCCTTGTCCTATCTGTTTCGCAATACCTGTATTTCCGAAGTCCTTGCTGTTCACTAATTCAAATAATTCCCTCGATACAATTGGTTCATGTGTATCTTCACATACTTTCCACTCATCTTTAGGCAGGCACTTTGTTTTCCTTGAACCGACTTCTACAGTTTCCTTTTTATGAAACACAGTGTTTCCTATGTATAACTCATTTTTTAAAATCCTTCCTATTATAGAGCCATTCCACAGCTTTTTTTCTTCCTGATACTTCCATTGATAAGTGCTGCCGCTTTTCATCGCATAGACTTGTGGTGTCGGAATACCCTGCTGGTTTAAGTATCTTGCCACCTCTGCCTTTACCCCACATTCCGCATACTTTTCAAAAATCGTGCGTACAATGGCTGCGGCGGCTTCATCTGGCACAATATGATTATGGTTATCTGGAGATTTTTTGTAGCCAAATACCGCAAAAGTAGCTAAGTAATTTCCCCTCATACGCCTTCCCATTAGGTCATTCCTGATTTTAACAGAATTTTCCTCACTGAAATAATCATACATCAGATTTTCAAATGCGACATCCATATCTGGTGTTGTTCCTATGTAGTCTTTACTGTCAAAGCTATTATTGACAGCAATAAAGCGAACATCCAGCAGCGGAAATATCTTTTCAATGAAATTTCCAACTTCAATATGGTTTCTTCCAAAACGTGAAAAATCTTTCACGATAATTCCGAACACCTTGCCCGATCTTACATCCTCCAATAGTTCCTGAATCCCCGGTCTTTCAAAGTTCTTCCCACTGAATCCATCATCTATGTATTCCTTTATCTCATAACTATCAAATTCCGGTCTTTCCGCCACGAACTTGCGGAGAATAAACCTTTGATTTGTGATACTGTTGCTTTCATCAATCATATCGCCATCTTCCTTTGACAGCCTTAAATACAATGCCATAATCATAAACTTACACCTCCTTCCGCATCCAGTTTTCAAGAAGTTCAAAGCAATCCTGATACTTTAATTTTATTTCCACCTTGTTATCAGTAAAAAGCTCTATTCTGTCAACACAGATCTCTACCATCGTTTCCGTCAACTTCCTTGTATTCTGAAAGCAAAGCCAGTCCGACAATAATTTTTGCAAAGCTGTCTGACACTTCTTTGTCCTTTTTAACTCTTTGACACATACATTCTCCTGTTTCCCATATAGTTCCATTTTCTCATGATAGGTACTTTTATATTGCAGAAATGCCGCCTGTGAGATATTCCCTTCCGCATAATCTGAATACTTCTGCATATACTCCTGTTCCAAAAGGTTCTTTGTGCCGACAACCTTTTGTCTTTTCCATTCTGTCTGTTTTAGATTTTCTTCAAAGGAATACCGAATATCTTTTTCTATCTGTTTCTTTATTCCTTTTATCAAACTTAAATGTTTGCGTATCGTGCCATACAGAATGTCACACAACAAGTCCTCTGCAATCCACCTTGTATCGCATAAATCACAATGATTTCTATGGGTACTGCATTTAAAAATCCTGTATTGCTCCTTTACCCCATTTACAGAGCGATAAGCGCCTACCCTAACCATATTTGCCTTACATGAGCCACAGAACAGCTTCCCTTGAAATACATTCCTATCAAATACAACAGATTGGCGTTCACAGGTGGATTCGGTTTTTTTACCTTTTGTCTGACTTAGTATCTTCTGAACAATCTCAAACATCGGCTTTTCAATAATCGGTTCATGGTTATTCTCAATAACAATCTGCTCATGTTCCGGTACTGGACTTGCCTTTTTCCCTACAAAAAAACTCTGTTCTGATTTATGCCTTACAACTCTGCCGATGTAGACAGGATTTTTCAGAATCCGCTTAATTGTAGAACAATGCCATATTTTCAATTCTTCTTCTGGTTTCTTATATACGTTGCCTGACCAAATATATTGCTGTGGTGTATAAACATGATTATCATACAACCACCGACTTATTGCATAATTAGAAATGCCTTGGCTACACTGTTTGAAAATCTCCCTTACAATCGGAGCTGTCTGTTCGCAGATGATATAATTTGTACCGCTTTCATTCATCTTGTATCCATAAGGAACAGTAGCACTACGATAGAACATCCCTTTTTCCTGCTTCATCCGGAATGTGCTTCCTACTTTTTTAGAAATATCCTTTGCATACATCTCATGCATAAGGTTTTTAAGGGATATAAGCAACAGCTCCCGACTGCAATTCGCTTCAGCACTGTCATACCTGTCAACAATGGATATGAAGCGAACTCCCAAAAAGGGAAATACCTTTTCAATGTAATTCCCGGCTTCAATGTATTCCCTTCCGAATCGGGATAAATCCTTTACGAGAACACAGTTAATAATTCCAGCTTTTAAATCGGCTATCATTCTGGTAAATGCCGGACGTGAAAAATCTGTGCCTGTTTTTCCATCATCAACATATTCTCTTACTATATTCAGATCAGGGCATTCCCTTACATATTCCTGTGCCAGTTTTCTTTGATTTTGTAAAGAATCGCTTCCGGTATAGTCACTGTCTACCGACAATCTTAAATAATTTCCAACATCATATATTTTAGGAGCTGCCTCTGTTTTAACAGTTTTCTTTAAGTATCTGTCCGCTGTTCTAGCCATTGCTGCCCACCTCCTTCAAAGATACTGGAAGTGTTTCAATAATTCTGCACAAGGTTTCGTATTCGTCCTGATACTTAAAGGTAATCTCAATCCTGTTTTCTTCATGAATTGTAATCTTTTCCACCAATGACAGCACGATGCTTCTATCTAATGATGTGATATTTCCTGTTTTTGTAAATGTATCAATCCATTCGTCCGCAAACAGCCCTTCCTTGAAAACCGTTTCTATTTCTTCCTGCAATTTTCTGATAGTTGCCTCTATTTCTGCGGACTTGTGGGCAAAATTATTTTTAAACTGTTCATATTCCTTGATAGAAATAATTCCCGCAGCGAGATCTCTGTGCAAAGACATTTCCACCTTTTTACACTGATCCAGTTCTTTATACTTTGCGAGAATCTCCCGGTCATTTGCCACTATATCATCATAATTGACTTCCCTATCTCTGATAGTGCTTAAAAGCTCATCCAGTCTGGCAACGTGTTCAATATGCCTTTTAATTGCATCCAGCAAAATATCTTCTACCACTGACTGTCCTATACTGTGACGGCTGCACCCTTTTCCTTTATTATAAGTAGCGCATATATAGTATATGCTCTGTTTGTCCTTATATCGGTTACAGCGTCTTACCATGCTTCTTCCACATTCCCCACAGAACATTAAGCCTGAGAGCATGAATAGCGTTTCTTCCTCCGGCGATTTACGAGTGTCAAGATTCAGGAGTTTTGCAACGTTCTCAAAGTCTGCCTTGCTAATAATCGCTTCATGCGTATTTTCCTTTACCGCCCATTCGCTTTCGGGCTTTTCAACGATCTTATTCAATTTATAATTGACCTTTTCACGTTTGCCTTGTTCAAGCACCCCGATATAAATTTTATTTTTCAGTATGCGGTTGATAGTCACTGCCGACCATTTTGCTCTCCTGTTTTTTTGAAAGCCGCTTTTATAATTTCCCCCAAGCTGTCTTTTGTACTCGGAAGGAGCTGCCACGCCAAGTTCATTGAGTTTATCTGCTATTGATGCGGAACTTAATCCTTTCAGTTTCCAGTCAAAAATCTTACGCACAATATCTGCGGCATATTCATCTGGTATGATTCTATTCCTGTCAGTTTCCAACTTTTTATAGCCATATGCAACATGAGAACCAATATACAGCCCATTTTCACGCATAACTTCCTGATGACTTCTCACTTTGCCGGATATGTCCCGGCTATAATTGTCATTTACAAAGTTTTTGACAGGAATTAACAGATTCACATCGCTTTGTGTTGCTGTCAGACTGTCAAAATGATCCAGTACAGACACAAACCTAACATGATAGGACGGAAAAATTTTTTTCACATATCGCCCAGAATCAATATAATCACGCCCCAACCTTGACAAATCCTTCACAATAACCATGTTCACTCTGCCATTGTAAATATCTTCGCACATACGCTGAAAATTTGGACGTTCAAAGTTAAGTCCTGTAAATCCATCATCTATATAAATGTCATAAAGGGTAACATCCGGCATAGATTCTAATGCTTTTAATATCAATGCCTTTTGATTGGCGATGCTGTTGCTTTCTTTCTTATCCTTTACCTCCCGCAAATCTTCATCTTCCTTTGACAGACGCAGGTACACAGCAGCCATATAAGATATGTATGAATTGTTATTTTTCGAAGAAAAATTATCCATACCGCTTCCTCCTAATTTTATAGTGCTGACATAACCATAAAATCAGGGTTCCACATATGAATTTAGTCCTGAATATAGTCTAGCACAAATTCCCGCTTTTGTCCAATAAGGAAACACACAATTTCATATGGCACTGGCAGTTTTTAATATCAGTTCCTGCAGCCGATCCGTAAGTGTGACCGTTGTATCTTCAAATCCTATCTTAACGATGTATTCCCCATATCTGTAACAATAAGGATTTTTAATCTGTTCAAGATAATCCCTTATCTGCCCTTCCTGACTTTTCCTTTTATTTACCTCTACTTCCCGTATATCCGCAAGTTCTTCTCTTTTTACCACCCTAACATCTACATTCTTCATTTCTTCTATACTCAATGTGCATACACCTCTTTCAATTTTCCACATTCCATTATATTTACATCTACTTGTCCTATATGTATCCATGTCCTGCATAATCAAACATATTTTTCATGGTATGCCTGCCAATAAAAATTCACCTGTCAGATAAACTTTTATTGATAGGCATACTAAAATATCCTCACAGGTGGCAGGTGGGAATCCTGCCCACATTGGACTTGCACCATCATCTTCTCTATGTGACTGGCTTTCGCCAGAAGTATCATTATCACGAAACTGCTTCTTCGCCAATAGAATCCCCTATTCTACTCCAACACTGATATTTTTCGCTCGTGCCTTTGCTTCAACATCGTAAAAATGTTTCTTCACTTTCAATTCCCTACTG
This sequence comes from bacterium 1XD42-76, assembly GCA_009917545.1. GTDB lineage: Bacteria > Bacillota > Clostridia > Lachnospirales > Lachnospiraceae > QZDW01. Next base: position 1,407 of record QZDW01000008.1, on the reverse strand, counting down.
GAACAGACAGTCATAGCGTATCTGCTGCGTAGCTCCACAGTTTCTCACGTCCTGTGAGGTTATTGTATATTCAATTTTCAAGGGCTTCATCTTTAGAAAGTTGGTGGTAGGATATTAAAATCTATTGGAACAAAGAAAGCAACTCCAAAAACCTAATCGGTCAAAGGGTTATGGAACTGCGGACGGAAAGAAAGCTATCTCAGAAAGCTCTTGCCGAACAGCTCCAGCTCGCCGGATATGAATTTAGCGATCTGACCGTTTTACGGATTGAAAAGGGAACAAGGTTTGTCCCGGATTATGAAGTGGTAGCTCTGGCAGACTTCTTCCATGTATCTTGCGAATACCTCTTAGGCGTACAGGATAAAAAATAAGCAGCAATCTGTTTTCCTATCACAGACTGCTGCTTAAATTTTTGTTGAACCGATAACCAATGCCCCATACGGTCTGTATGTAAAGCGGCTTGCCCGGATTATCCTCTATTTTCTCCCTTATATGGCGGATATGGCTCATAACAATGTTGTAATCGCCGGAATACGGTTCCTGCCAGACAATATCATATATCTGCTCTTTGCTGAATACCCTACCGGGACTCTGCGCTAACAAATACAGTATTTCAAACTCTCTATTAGTAAGCATAACCTCCGTACCATGTATGACTACATTCTTCTCTACCAAGTTCAGCTTCATTTCTCCAATACTAATGTACTTTTCTACTTGAAGCTCATTATAGCCTTCAAAGTGTGGGCTTTCACTTAGCATTTGCAATATTCTCTGGCAAACTTCTTCTTCACCTCCTGAAAAAGATAATATTACTATTTTACTCATTATAATCACCTGTCTTATGATAAACAGTTCCATCCTATATCTGTTTCACTTTATCCCCTATCACCTCCTATCTACTACATAACAGCTTTTATTTTGATGTCATGCAACAGGAAAATTGTACATATGACTTTTTTAACCTGCATTTTCTCGAAGAAACGAAATCAAATCACTGTCCGTTTTTTCCATAAACACCGCACCATGCAATTTTGCTTCTGTAACAATACGTTCTTCCCGCATAGCAGACATAAGAATAAACAGCATAGAAAACCTTTCCTGTCTGCAAAATTCTAACAGTTCAAGCCCTGTTCCGTCCGGCATAGCATAGTCAGAGCAAATCACATCAAATACAGTGGTTGACACTTCCTTTTTGGCTTCTGTCAAATTGCCAGCGGTTGTTATTTCATAATGGTCTTTCAAAACATAGCTTAATCCCTCTAAAAAATCAGGGTAATCATCTACAATCAAGATTTTTTTCATGGTTAATCACCCCGCATTTACTACATTGACAATACTTGTCTTTTTAATCTTCCGGGACGGTGCAATGACAGCAATAAATGTAGTCAAGATTGCCGCTGAAATTAC
>QZDW01000090.1 GCA_009917545.1 bacterium 1XD42-76 | reverse complement strand
GTAAGCGACACAAAAAATACCGTAGTGAATCTTGCCCAGTCAATTGATATACTTTCTTTATATCGCAAGGAGGTATTTCAAATGAGTACAAAGTTTACAGATGATGAATGGCTGCTGATCATTCAGCAGAGAACGCAGAGCGGCCTGTCTGTCCGAAAGTGGTTTGACAGCAATCAGATCAGTTATGACAAGTATAAATATTGGGAAAAGAAACTGCTGCGCAAAACGGATCCGGAAAGAATGGTATCTCCTATGGATTTTTTGGAACTCCCGCATACACTGCTTCCTCCGCTTTCACTGGAACAGGAGCAATCCTATCCTTTTGAAGTATCCTTTCATGGATCGCATCTGAAGATCGCCAGTCATGCACAACTCTCACAGTTAGCAGGCATCCTTAAGATCCTGCAAGCTTCATGTTGAATCTGATCACACAGGGAGCGGAACACATCTATCTTGCCTGCGGGCCTACAGATTTCCGCAAACAGATCGAAGGACTGGCCGCTCTGGTCAGCCTGAGATATCATCTGGCCCCCTATTCCCCTGCCTGTGTGTTCCTGCTCTGCAACCGGAAAAAGAACTGTCTGAAAGCCCTGCGTTTTGATAAAGATGGTTTTCTTCTTGCAACAAAAAAACTGCTTCCGGACATGGTCTTTCAATGGCCAAAGTCGAAAGAAGAGATCCGGGACATCACGCCCCAACAGGTCAGATGGCTGCTGGAAGGCTTATCTATCGAACAGAAGAAAGCCCATAAGACAGTACGGATCCGTCCGGAAGATACGTGCTTCTAAGGTTCGTAAAAATGCCGGTAAAACCGTGCAGATTCCTTGTAAAATCAGCATTTTTCAAGCCTTTTCAGGATAGAAAAATGCTGATTTTTCGTACAAAAAATGGTATCATAAAACCAGAGACCATCAAGGAGGAATCCGCCCATGCTGACCGGACCTGAATACCAGGAGCTGCTCGAACTGCGCAGGCTTGTACAGGAGCAGGAACAGACAATCGAACAACAAAGCCATCAACTCAGACAGCAGCAGATCCAGATCGAGAACCTGACACAGGCGCTCCTTCATGCAAGGAAGAAGCTGTTCGGCCCTTCCACGGAAGTCACACAGACAGAGGGACAGATGAGCCTGTTCGGACAGGAAGAACTGCTGCATTCCCTT
>QZDW01000089.1 GCA_009917545.1 bacterium 1XD42-76 | reverse complement strand
GGTTACAGCAATTTTCTTTTCCTCAACCGGGACGGTTGCCCGAAAACGAATGTGAACTATGCTACCATGTTCCGGGGGCTTGCGAAAAAGTACAACAAATGCCATGAGAAAGCCTTACCCAAAGTAATGACACCCCACACCCTGCGCCATACGTTCTGCACCAACTTAGCCAATGCGGGCATGAACCCGAAAGCGTTACAGTATATCATGGGACATTCCAACATCACCATGACGCTGAACTATTACGCACACGCAACTTTCGCTTCCGCAAAGGCTGAAATGGAAAGGCTGATTGCAGCATAGCCGCAGACGGATTTACTACTTCTTTTACTACCACCCAGAGGGAAAACCTAAGAAGTTTTGAGGGTATATAAGAACTTCTCCCCATATCTAAAATGCCGGGAAAGCCCGAAAATACGGGCTATACCGACATATAAGAACTTCTAAAGAGATAATCTAAATTCACCATAAATTTTATACTAAAAATAAGGCAGATAACATTTCTGCTATCCGCCGTTTTCGGAAACTGCCACGCTTTTTCTGTTACGCCGACAGTGTTTCCAGTGCTGCCAGTACGCCCACTGTTATGACACATGCGCTCAAAAAGATTCCTGCGTGCATATCTATCACCTCTTTTCTTTTATATTTCAGAATAATAATATAAATCTGTGGAGTGAATCTTACTATAAATCCATAATGTTACCCCCATGGAAGCCATAAACTCCCATGGGGGTAAAAATATAACTCTTATTCACGTTCTTTCACATGAACTTCTGTTCCCTTTCGCCCTTACTTATGATATGGCCCTCCATAACATGTCTAAGTGCGAAAAATCTCGTAATATTATTATGAACAGAAAACCTTTAAAATTTTCTGCCCTGTGATGCCCTGCTTTTAAATGATATGATACTCCAAATAAAGTTTCTGACGATATTCTTTATTCTGCAATACCCTAATGACATCTGACGACCGATTATCCTCATTTAATAGCAATATTAATTTTGCCAATCTTTCCTCTCCACGTTTTTCTCCAATTTTCACATTCTCCTGATCTCTCATCAACAACGTCATATACTCATGCCTCCATTCTCTATTCTTCTTGGCCTCTTTTACTGCTTCTTCCAGCCTCTCCACATAAGCATCCTTCGGCTTCTTCCCTGCCACATAATCAAGGAACGCCTCTAATTCATCACTCACATCATCCAGAGT
>QZDW01000088.1 GCA_009917545.1 bacterium 1XD42-76 | reverse complement strand
TTCGTATCCATAGTGAAATCCCATAGTTTTCCTCCATTTCGATTCAGGCGTGGTTGACGGGTGAATCGAATGGAGGCGGGGACCGGCATCCGGGGCCGCACAGACAATGGTGCCTGTCCGATTGACGGACTATGTAGAAAAGGTGCGGAGCAGGGGGTGGCTTGTCGTTTCTATGCTCCCAGGCGGCGCACTTTTTGTATTTTTTGCCAGAATGTTCTTTCTTTTTGCCGAAAAAGTGCAGACAAAAACAGGGCGCAGATGATTGATGTATCATCTGCGCCCTGTTTGGGTGTGTTATACTGTTTTTCCAGCCTCTGCCCCATAAGGGCAGAGATCGATCAAAAGGGACGTTTACGCATATACGGCCTCCATAAAATTAACCGCTATGCGACAAAGAAGGTATGGGTCAGCCGGGATTGCGGCACCTAATTACCTCACAACGGTATTTGGTTGTGTAGTTTCGGGTAACTCCAAGGCTGACGCCGCTCCCTTCCTGCCTTTTTTGACCTTGTTTGGGTCAATAATACTAAATTACACATTTTGAAGATCGTCACATTTTTATACGTCATCAGGCAAGTTCAAAATCGAATTGATCTCATTTTCGCTTAATAAGTAGTCAATAGATAATATCAAAATGATGTGTTCACGCTTCGCAATTCCTTCTAAATAGCTCGCGTCACAGTTTGTTTGCGTTGGCGGAGGGCATATTTCGTGTTCAGGAATCCTTTCCACATCATTCACCGCATCTACAATCAAACCAAAAGAACGACCTTGAATGTCAACAATAACGATGCAGGTATGGTTGTTATAAGGCGTTTCCGTATTTCCAAGCCTTAGCCTCAAATCCATGACAGGAATCATGTTGTCCCGTAAAGAAATAATCCCTGTCATATATGGCGGAAAATCCGGTAGCGGAGTAATCTCAATCATTGAGATCACTTCTACAATCTTAGTTATTCTAATGCCAAGTAATTGTTTATCACACCAGAATGTCAGATATTGATTTAATAAATCTACCTGATGATTTTTTGCTTCTGTTAATTCTTGCAGATAAGTCCAAACCGATTCTATTTGATTATTTGACAGGTTTTCAATCTGTGAAATAATTGCATCTTTAACCTCTTGTAATTGCAAAACACAAAGCTCCTTTCTGTTCAAAGATTCAATAGGCGTTTGCGAAACGCCAGAACCCGCATAAATACAGGATTCTCTTTGTTACAAAATAAAACAACTCCTC
>QZDW01000087.1 GCA_009917545.1 bacterium 1XD42-76 | reverse complement strand
CGTGAAAAAAAGCGAGAAGCGTATCAAAGCCATCGACACCATGCTGTCCTACATTGACAAATACGAAGCCACCAAGCCAGTCCATAAGGAGTATGCCGCCATCGGCTGGAAGAAGAAAAAGGAGCAGTTTGCGGAGAGCCACCGGGAGGAACTGGACGCTTACCATGCCGCTATCCGGTATTTGAAAGCCAGCCTGAAAGGCAATACCTACTCCCGCAAAGATTTGGAAGCGGAACGGGAACAGCTTGCTTCTGCCCTGCCGGAACAGGGGGAGGAGCTGGAAGCGGTGCAGGCAGATGTAAAAGTGCTGCGGGATGTGCGCCGCTGGCTCAACCAAGTGTTGCCATCCGAGCAGTACCGCCAGACCGCCGAGCCGGGGAAGAAACCGTCCGTACAGGGGAACCTGAAAGGGCGGCAGGAACGCATCCGGCAGGAGCAGGCAGAGAAACGCCAGCCACCCCGGACACAGAAACAACAGAATATGGAACTTTAAACAGGCACTTGTTTTGTGATTGGAAATCGCTGGCAGGTGCTTTTTCATTTTGAACAAGATGGATTTACAGACAACGTGAACGACATTGTGCCGCTCACGTTGGGATTATCAGGAGGAAACGCCTATTGAACGTATTTGAAGCCGTGAAGCAGTCCATCACCACAAGGCAGGCTGCGGAGCATTACGGAATAAAAGTAAACCGGAATGGGATGTGTGTCTGCCCGTTCCACAACGACAAAAACCCAAGCATGAAGGTTGACCGCCGCTTTTACTGTTTCGGCTGCGGAGCCACCGGGGACGTGATTGACTTCGTTTCCCGGCTCCACGGTATCGGCAGCAAGGAAGCCGCCCTCATGCTGGCACAGGACTTCTCCATCCCCTACGAGAACGGGAGGAACGCTGGGAAGCCGCCCATCCGTCCACGCCTGCGGAGGGAAACCGAGGAACAGAAATTTAAGCGCATGGAGCTGCACTGTTACCGGGTGCTGTCCGACTATTACCATCTTTTGCGCCGCTGGAAGGAAGAATACGCCCCCAAACAGCCAGATGAAGCATGGAATCCCCGGTTCATAGAAGCCCTGCAGAACATGGGCCGTCTGGAATACCTGATGGACGTACTTCTGTCGGGAGAACTTCCAGAGCGGGCATCCCTTATCACAGGATATGGAAAGGAAGTGAGGAATCTTGAAAGACGAATGGCAGAACTTACCGCCCCAGATACGGCAGGAACTAAAGAACATGGCAGAAAACACCG
>QZDW01000086.1 GCA_009917545.1 bacterium 1XD42-76 | reverse complement strand
TGCATTGACCTGATTATATTTAGCTAAATTGATTTTCATTTGTAATGTCAAACTTAGGGTAGAGCGATGTCAACTTGGTTCTGGCCTTGTCGGTGGTAAAGTGCCAATGGATACAGGCAGTATGTTCATTGCGGTTGCTCTCCCATGCATCCAGTTCCTGCCGCAGTAAGCCTATGTCATCAATCCTCCGGGACAGGCACTGGCGTGTCATCACATTGAGTTCTATTTCAGCAATGTCCAGCCAGCTCCCATGCCTGGGCGTGTAATGGATTTCCAGTTTTTTGGCAATCCTGCGGGCTTCCGGGGCTGGAAATGCTTTATACAGAGAGGAAAGAGCATGGGTATTCAGGTTGTCCATGACAAGTATGATCCTGTCACAGTCAGGATAGCTGACATCCACCAGATACCGGATCTCCTCCGCCCAGTCAACCGCAGTGCGGTGTTCCCGGACGTTGACGTGCCGTACACCGCCCAGAGGTTCCACGAATACAAATATGCTGCAGGTACCGCCGCGCACATACTCGGAATCAATTTTCCGGGTATCCCCCGGGCGCATGGGCAGCGGCTCCCTGGCCTCCCCCAGCAGCTGGTATGGCTTTTCGTCCATACATACCACTGGGACAGCAGGGTCATACGGCTTTTCGTAGATGTCCAGGATATCCTCCATACAGGCTACGAATTCTGCGTTTTCTTTTGGAGGGATGCACCAGTAGGCGTTTTTGTGAGGTCGAAGTTCATTTTTTTTAATGTCTGACGAATGGCTTCCCTCCCAACGGGGATATCGAGTTCAATACGGGCTTTCTCTTCCAAAAGCCGGATCGTCCAGCGCGAATGTCCCTCGGGGGCAGGACTGCAGGCCATCTGGATGATATGTGCCTCGGCACGCCCATCCACCTTTCGCAGTGCAGCGCTGGAATTGGGGCTGATATTGTAGCGGATAATATCCTTTATGCCATTCTTAACATAAGACTGGATGATGTTGGTTATGGTAGCAGGACAGACAGCATAGCTGTGGGCAAGCTGGGCATGGGTCAGTCCAGTCCCCTGTTCTTCGTCCAGCTCAAGCAGTATCTGACAACGCTTCAATACAGTTTTACAAGTCTTCTTATTATGGATTGTTTTTTGAAGTGTAGCCCGTTCATCGTTACTGAGTTTAATGATATATGTCCTGGGTCTTGCCATTGTCACCACCGCCGTTTCTTTTTAGTATAACACGGAATGGCATTATATGGAATGATTATTTGGCTGAATATATATCGGTCACTACACT
>QZDW01000085.1 GCA_009917545.1 bacterium 1XD42-76 | reverse complement strand
GGGACAACAACGACATTGCGCCCTTTAAAAATATCCTGAATGAAATGTACAGCAAGGATATTTCCAAGAAAGTCCATTCTTCCTATGTGCTGAAGGCGCAGAAAGGCCAGTTCACCGGCTGTATCGCCCCGTTTGGCTACAAGAAAGACCCGGAGGACAAGAACCACCTTCTTATTGACGGGGAAACCGCCCCGGTTGTCCGGCTGATTTTCGGATATGCGCTGGACGGCCACGGCCCCAACTACATCCGGCGCAGGCTGGAGGAAGAAAAGCACCCCTGCCCGACATGGTGGAACCGGAAGCGGGGACACCGGAACATCCGCACCAAATGGGAAAAGAAAGACCCGGAAAACGGGCGGTACGTCTGGGACTTCTCCGTGATTAAGGAAATCCTGATGAACCCCGTCTACACCGGCGCAATCGCTTCCCAAAAGACCGAGTACCGCTTTAAAATCGGCACTATCCGGGACAAGAAGCCGGAGGACTGGATTGTGGTGGAGGGGACGCATGAGCCGCTGGTGGACAAAAAGGACTTTGCGATTGTGCAGGAAAAACTGAAATCCCGCCAGCGACCGGGCAAATCCGGGGAAATCAACCTCTTTGCAGGGCTGATAAAATGCGGGGAGTGCGGAAAGGCTCTCACCATCCGCACCACGCATGAGAAGTTCCCGAAGCGGATTTTCTCCTGTAAAACCTACAATGCCTATGGGAAGCAGCACTGCACACAGCACCGGGTTGAGTTTGACACGCTCTATTCTCTTGTGCTGAACAAAATCCGGGAGTGCGCCGCCGCTGCCCTGACAGACAGTGAAGCAGTAGCCGGACGGCTGACCGATACCTGCCATGCTAGGCAGAAAGACCAGCGGGAAGCGATGGAGCGCACCCTTGCCAAAGACGAAGAACGGATTGAAGTGCTGGAAAAGATGGTATTGCGGCTCTATGAGGATATGGTAGCCGGACGAATCACAGAAGAAAACTTCAATCTCCTGCTGGAAAAGACACAGAAGGAACAGGCGGAATTAAAAGCCAAGGCTGAGGAAGGCCGGAAACGCCTTGCCGATGAAATCCGGCTTGCCGTGGACGCAAGGCAGTGGGTGGAATCCATTCAGGAATATAAGGACATCACCGAACTGGACGTTTCCACCTTAAACCGCCTGATGAAAGAAATCGTTGTCCATGAAACCATAGACAGCGATAAGACAAGACACATTTCTATCGAAATTCATTTTAATCTCAAACCCATACCGGAAGTGGAGCAGGTCACAGGCTGACCGCTCCCCTGCTCCGGGGGATTCTTTAAAAACTCCATATATATTTCTTGACGTGCCGCCGCCCGCCAGAAAGCTGTATTGTTCCTACTAATTGGGGATAACACAGCTTATGGC
>QZDW01000084.1 GCA_009917545.1 bacterium 1XD42-76 | reverse complement strand
CCATGTGGACGGTGGGGATTTTATCAATCCCCTGTCGGGCATAGGAGCGCAGGTCAAGCCGTTCCGGGCGGCTGTTGGCTTCCAGATAGCGGTTGGCCGTGTCCGCCCATCCCTGCCGCCAGATTTCAGCGTATTTCCGGTCGTTCCAATCTACGGTGTTCTCCTTGTGGCTTTTCCATCTGCCGGACGGGAGCCGGATGCGTTCCCCATTCTCATCAAGGTCATATACTTTTCGGCTCTTGGGGAGCCATTTCCCTTTTTCGTCCATCGCCCGCATGGTGAGCAGGATATGGGCGTGGGGGGTTCCCGTCCCCTTTGTCATGGATGGCAAAGTCGGCTATCATGCCTTTGGAAACAAAAAACTCCCGGCAGTAGTCACGGATAAGGTCGGCGTGCTGTTCCGATGGGATTTCCCTTGGGATGGCAAGCACGAACCTCCGGGCAAGCTGGGAGTTCCATTGTTTTTCCTGCGCTTCGGCAGAATTCCATAAAGTATTGCGGTCTGCATACTCCGGCGGCACATGGGGCGGGAGCATGATTTCTTTGTGGGTGACTTCGGTTTTATAGGGATAGTATTTCTGCTCTTGGTCGTATTCAGAGAACAGTTTCTCGCCGCTCTGATAGGCGGCGGCAGAAACGGCGGATTCATTGTTGCTCCGCTTAATGATTGTGATTTTACAGTGCGGGCATGGCAAGTGTGTGTCCTCCTTTCTCCCGGATTCCGGGCAAAAAAATAGCAGGATACCTTTTCAGATTTCCTGCTTGGGTGTACCGCTAATAGGCGGGGTATTTAGTTTTTTGATGGGCTATCCGTTCGACAAACTGGAATTTATCTTGCTTCCTTTAACAATTCTTCAGCTTCTACACCAAAGAGTTTTGCCAGTGCTATTAGATTCGTAGTGCTTGGATCAGATGCACCACTTTCCCATTTAGAGACAGCCTGACGGCTGACACCTAATGTTTCTGCAACAAACTCCTGAGTCATTTTACAATCTAACCTATGCTGCTTTAGCACTTCTCCAAGAGTCTTCGCATTTTTCGCTTTTTCTTTCCTAACCGGTGATGATTTTGTGTACTTCCGCAGTGCTTTAACGATTAGGCTAACAATATAGATGGTAACCGTTACTCCAACAAGCCACAAGGCAATCATTAAATACTGATTTAGACCAAATTTCATTTTTGGGTTCTCCTTTCTATTTGATAGCCTCATAATAGCAATTTTTCTATGGTTGCACCACCAACTATCACGCAACTTTTCAGTTGCGAAGCATTTATGATATTAAATTCCGGTTTATCGCTGGCTATATTATACAGCTTTAACTTGATAAATGGAATAGGCTTTCTGAAAGATTTTCGGGCGACAAGTCCACAAAGGGGTAGCTGGCATAGCCAGCGCAGGGGAAGGGCAGCTTCCCCTGTGATGATTGGAGCAGATTGGAAATCTACGGAAATCATCTGCTGTCCGCAGG
>QZDW01000083.1 GCA_009917545.1 bacterium 1XD42-76 | reverse complement strand
AGAGGGGTGGCGGTGTAATGGCACACTCCTTGACCCTCTATTTCGCCTTTATTTGCCCTCTGGACGGCTTTGGGGGGCTGTATGGTATTTCCCCTTACCTACTCCCTCTAAAAGCGTGTACACGCCCTACAGCGGCTTTCCTGACCGTTTCTGCTCCTATCCTCATTTTCTTTTTTATCGCTAATCAATCCTAACGCTTTCCAGAACCCCCAAAAGTTATCCACATACTGCGGCTTGCGGGGTCGTCCCTTGATTGATAGCTTGATTTAGCACTTGATTTATCTTTCTTGATTTCCCTCCTGATTTAGACACTCGAAAAAGCCCGATTTTATGCGGCTTTCCGGGTTTTAGCACCATAGACTTTTCCATGACGCACCATAGACTTTTCCCGGTAGCACCATAGACTTTTCCCGGTAACACCATAGACTTTTCCTGATAGCACCATAGATTTTTTCAAGAAGCACCAACTTTTTATTGACAAAAAATATGGTGCTATGCTATCATGATAAGGAAAGGGGTGATACCATGCCACGAAGAAAGAAACTCCCGGCAATCCCGGACTATAAGGGGGCAGGGAAAGAGCCGGACAATCTGCTTATCCAGAAGTCTAACCCCCTCTTGTCCCTCTCTGAAACCGGGCTTACGCTCGCAGAGTTTAAGATACTGGACGCATATCTCGGACGGATAAACAGTCATGACCCGGAAAAGAGGTTTATTCGGTTTGAGAAAGGCGAAATAGAGCGGCTTTTGGACGTTTCCCAGATAAAGCCTGATGACCTCGAAAAGCGGGTTAAGAATCTTTTTCAGACTATCAAAATCAAGGACGGCAACAAGCGCAAGGGCTTCACGCTCATAGCCTTGTTTGAGAAAGCAGAGTGCTATCAAGACGAAGATGGACTATGGCAGGTGGACTTAGGGGCAAGCCCCTCCGCTATGGAGTATATCTTCAACCCGGAACGGCTTGGATACCTGCGGTACAACCTGCGGAACGTGGTCAAGCTGACTTCCAGATACAGCTACGTCTTGTTCTTGTACCTCGAACAGAACAGGCATATGCACCTTACTTGGGACGTTTCTCTGGACGATTTGAAAACCCTCCTACGGTGTACTGCCGATACATACAAGGCTTACTATCGCTTTAACGAATTGGTGCTAAAGAAGTGCCACGAAGAACTGAACGCAAAGACTGACTGCAAATTCTCCTATGAGCCGATAAAGAGGGGTAGGACGGTCAAGGCGGTACGCTTCACCTTGGAGCCGCTTGCTCTGGCTGAAGATATACCGGGGCAGATGTCCATTGATGATTTTCCGGAAATTATGCCGCCGTCCTATGATGATGTCTATGACGAAGAAGCGGCAAGGCGGGATAGGATTTGCAAAGGCTTTGACAGTGCAGAGTTTTCCGGCTTCACCGATGAACAGCTTGCCCTGCTTAAAGACCTTGGCTGGTCAAGGAAACGTGAAAGCGACATAGAGCGTTTTCAGGCTGACGTTGACAGCTTTCCTGACGCTTGCCAATATGCAACAGCCGCCTATCTCCGGCAGACAATCCTGACGGCAAAGGCACG
>QZDW01000082.1 GCA_009917545.1 bacterium 1XD42-76 | reverse complement strand
ATCAATCCCTCAGACTGTTCAGGGTGGTTTCGTTCGTGCAATTATGTGCAATAATTTATTGGATTGCTATAGTTGTAAAAGTTCGGGGCAAGTTGACCCGATGTAGAAAAATAGCAAAATGGAATTTCAAGCTTCTACTGACAACAAATAAGCAAGCAAATCCTCTTTACTAAGAGGTTCGCAATGACTTAGTATGCAATATTTACAATCGATAGATTGAATAGTCTGAACCAAAGAATACAGTTTATCCTTATCCATATATCCATTATTAAAGAAATCTTCACTCGTTGAATCTCCTAAAAACAAAACTTTTTCTTCTGGCACATAAACACAAGTAGTATCTTCTGAATGTGGCGAAATTGTATGAAAGATTTGTGCAGTAATGCCACCTAAATCCAAAGTCATTTTATCCGAGAAAGTTATGTCGGACAGCACAATACTTAATTTGTCCTGTCCGCAATATTCTTTTCTAAAATGAATATCTTCCTTTTTCAGAATTTCGATATAATTGAGGTTTTTTGCCTGTTCTTGCTGGTCTTTGAGGAACTCATTTGTTTTGCCATAGGCAATACTTATTCCATTGATTGCGTGCATACCAAAGGTGTGGTCATAATGCCAATGTGTAATAACCGTAAAATCCGGCTTGTTAAACTGTTCCGCTTCGATTGCCCTGTAAAAATCCTGAACATGAGATGCCGAATATCCAGCATCAATCGCCAGAGAAATTTTATCTCCTTTAAGATAAGCTAACATCGGTCTGTCCACTTCGGGGGCGTGTTCTAAAAAATAAATTCTGTTGGTTAATTTATTTAATCCCATTTTTTGTCCCACCTTTCAGGTAATAATTCTTTCAATGTAACCTTTTGGTCATTGTTAATGGCAACTACTGTATTTTCATTATCCAGATCTAACTGTGAAATCAATTCTCTGCATCTTCCACAAGGCGACAGGATGCTGCCATCTTCATAAACAGATACAATTCTTTTGATTTTCGTTTCTCCATGTTTCAGCATTTCGGCAATAGCTGCCTGTTCTGCACAAATTCCAATTGAACAGGGCACATCAATACAAATGCCAGTATAAACAATACCACTTACTGTTTCTAAAGCACAAGCCACATGACCTGCTTTACCATTTTTCTTTAAATTTATGTTTTTTACCGTACACAAGGCAATATCATATAAGTCTTTCATCACTATCTTCCTTACTTAAATTGTTATCAACATCATTATACTGTATTGCCTATCGAAAAGATAGCATATTTTATGAAACTTGTCGGCTGGGAACAGCTTGCAAGGCAAGGTGTCCCCAGATGGCAAGTCCACAAAAGGGTAGCTGGCGGCAGCCAGCGCAGGGGAAGCGTAGCGTCCCCTGTATGATTTGGAGCAGACCATGACTGCGGAAAATCACAGCCCTCCGGCGAGGAGCCTTCGGAGAACGCAATGCACCAACCTCTGGGTGGTGTATAATTGCGCCCTATCCGAGTTCTTGGATAGGGCGCATTATCCGAGATAAAAACTTATCCGAGGTAAATTGATTAAATCCGATGAATACAGCATTTGAAAACGAT
>QZDW01000081.1 GCA_009917545.1 bacterium 1XD42-76 | reverse complement strand
TTAGGCCACTTACCAATGATTTTTGACGCAAAATGGCAAAATTTCTGCGTAAGAAAAATACCTATGCCAATGCCGGTACAAGCACAAGGTTCCTAACAGTAAGTCCTGCGGCAATGATTTCTTTTCCGTAAGCTGTAGCAAAGTATTTATAAGTACCCTGTGCCCGCTCGATGATTCCATGGAGACAGAGCCGTTTAAAGATTCGGGACATGGCTGACGGACTGATATTTTCAAGATGCTGGCGGATATCCTTTCCCTGCATTCCAAAAGTCATGTATTCGCCCCGGCTAACAGCTTCCAGCACCTGTAGGTCACGCTCCGCAAAGAAATTCAGTCCGCGGTAAGAGCGCCCCTTGTCCACAACGGAATCGGTAACCTTTGTGAGGTTTTCCTTCCCGCCTCTGTGGTCATCAAAGGATGAGATAAATTCCAGGTATCGGTAGTTTGCTGCTTTCATAATCGTGAACAGCTGATAAAGGCTATAAATGCTTTTTTTCAATGGAGCCTTTTGTTCCGATGAGCTGCCGTCCCTGTGCTCCACTTTTCGTTTTACCCGGAAAGCCCCAATGTTATTGCAGGTGCTTTCTATCCGTAAGACATGGCCAAACTTATCATACATTTTGATCGATACATCACCCATATGGTGTTTGATCCTCGTTCCGAGAATGCGCTGGTTATAGTTGGTGCCGATTTCTTTCTTACAGTTATAGGTAATACGCTGTCCCAAGAAGGTGGCGATGTTGTCCGGCTTTACCGTAAAGATCGCCGTCCGGATAATCTCGTCATAAAGTGGTTCCAGGTCACCCGGCTGTTTGAACATGATGTCTGTTGCGCACTCGATCTGCTGGACAGTCCATGTGTAGCCGGGACCGAGTGTTTCAGGGGCTGGAGAGTAGCGTTTTGCGAAAGCATCCAAAACCTTATGGAGGTCTTCCGGGTTGATCCTGTCAGAGAGCTTTTGGGCGGCTTCCACATCTGAGATTTCCAGGAAAGCATTATCGTGCATGCGGTAAGTGATTTCTTTCTTCTGCAGTTTACTGGCAAGGAGATTGTGTCCGTTCATATAGAACTGCAGACGGAAAGGCGCCCAGGTAGGGACACGGAGGTAACAGAGCCCAAGTTCTTTGTCAATGAAATAGAAGGAATAGTGGAGGCATTTGCTCTGGTCAAATTTAAGGAATGTCTTCCCCGTGGCCTTGTCATGCCATGGCTTATAAGTATTGCACTGTTCCATGGCAGAAAAGATGTGGACCAGCCCTTCGGTCTTTCCGGTTTTCTGGATGATTTCCTGAATCCGGTCATCCTTGCGGAAAGCACGCAGTTTACGGATGAACTCAATTCCAATGCCATTTTCATCTGCAATAAGCTGGGCGTTTGTACGAACCTGTTCTGTAAGGGGCTGGGAGAAATTTGAAAAATCAAAAATACGGATGTTGTTGGCATTCAGGTAGCCGGTCATGCCTTCGGCATGGCTCCATCCGGGGATATATCCCTGGATGATCATACGGTCATAGCAAGTGATCGTACCATAAATCTTGTCAGCGTATTTATCCATAAGTAACATGAATACATCCTCCAATGTTTTCTTTATTGTACTTGAAACGTGGAGGAAATGCAAAAAAACTTTTCCGGTTTATCCGGGTTAGG
>QZDW01000007.1 GCA_009917545.1 bacterium 1XD42-76 | reverse complement strand
TTCTTTCGCACAATGCCGTATTTATCAGCATATCTGTGTGAAAGTTTGGATTTCTTTAAAGTTGGGATTTTGCTAAGAATGAATAACATTCGGGCGGGTGCGAAGGAGATTGTGAGGAAGGAAATTATATTTGTATTATAAGAAAGTAGCTGCCGGTAACGTTGTATCGGCAACTATTTAATGATAGAAAAAGATTTAACGGAAAAAGTAGATATAGACAAGTCATTACATATACTGTGTCAAAATTCAATAGATTTAATTGAATACGCAAGAGGAATTGCAGCAAAGCAGATCAACATTATTCAACTAATGACATTTTATTCCCTAGGAAGATGGATTGTTGAGGAACAGCAGCAGGGTAAAAGTAGAGCGAAATATGGCCAAAGAGTGATTAAAAGGCTTTCAGAAGCTCTGACTGAGCAATATGGAAGAGGGTTTTCAGTAGATACATTGGAAAATGCCAGACGTTTTTTCCTTACATATCAAGATAGAATTTCCGAAACACTGTTTCGCTTTCTTGAAAAAGAAGTGCCGTTCACGCTTCCGTGGTCACACTATCTCCAACTGATGCGTATTAAAGATGAAAATGAGCGAAAATTTTATGAGATAGAATCAGCGAAATCCGGCTGGGGAATACGGATGTTGCAAAGACAGTATAATTCGAGTCTATATGAAAGGTTGGCGCTGAGCAGAGATAAGGATAAGGTGATAAGGCTAGCTAAAGAGGGTAATGTCATTGCAAATCCACAGGATATTGTAAAACAACCTACTGTGCTTGAATTTCTTGGGTTAGATGAAACAGCAAAATATGTGGAATCTGATTTAGAAACAGCAATTATTAATAAATTACAAAAATTTTGAAACTACAGAGAAAATCAACATTTTCATAAAATAGAATAACAGGAAACTCCGAAAACATGTCATTTGTCGCCCTGGGTTGTCCTAACCTAATTCGTGGGTGGTGTAGGACTGTTGGGGCTGGTAAGATTGCTAAGAGTGAAAGCGAAAGGAAATTAAATGGAGAAATCGCGGTATGATTAAATCCTTTTGCTTTTATATGGCAGGACGGCGTTCATGGACAACGGCGGGGATTACCTCTCCCCGCCCACCCCATGTTCAAAAAATTCCCGTATGGTTTTAAGCTCCCTGGTATAGCGTCTGGAAGCGGCCGATGGATTGGAGCGCAGACGGCCTTTGCGGAAGGCGTGCCGCGTGGCAAGCAGTGCAGACAATCGCGTGTCGGCGTCGGACTTAAGCTGTGCAAGCTGCTGCTCCGATTTGCCGTGCAGCTTTTGATGCAATTCGGCCAATGTGGGTACATTCCCATACCGGGCTTCGAGCTGGTCGCGGAGTTCGGCCCTTGTTTCCTTCAGATGCTCCCTGGCCTCTGCTTTGAGGAGAGTTGCCTGAAGCCGGATGTCATCCAGCTCCCCATGAATTTTCTGCAGCGCTTCAAGAGACTTTCCGAAGGCAAGCGCTTCCTTCGTACAGACGATAAGGTCGTATACGAAAATGACAGTCGTAACGCTCACAAATAGGATATCCCACATCACCGGGAGCGTCAGTACGGCGCGTTCGATGGGTTTGTGTATCAGGTGTGTCATAAAAATTGTCAGAAAGCCCCAGGCGATAGAGGAGCTTAAGCAGATATAGCCGTGGAGATTATATTTTTGGTCGCTGTAATCCCAATAGCGGATTTTAAACAACAGTTCCATTATGTACCCTGTGACATACTCGAGGAGTGTAGCGCCGATGACGCCGGAGAGCCAGGTGAGGAACCGATTATCCTGCACGGGGATGGAAACCCAGAGCATCATGACGGCTCCGCTTCCATATAAGGGGAGCATGGGAATGCGCAGGAAGCCCCGGTTGACGAAGCGTTTCTGGCGCAGGGAGACATAGGCAGATTCGAAAATCCAGCCAAAAAAGCAGTAAAGATAGAAAAAGGTCAGCCACTGATATAAATGGTATGTGTACATGAATGCGTTACCTCGGAAATATTTTGTGAACGGAAAAGTATTTATCCCCCATTATAATTTATTTCCGGTGTAAACGCAAACATTAGTTTTTATGTGGAATGCATTGGAACACTTCGAGAATTCCCTGCTGTGCTTTGAGAATTCCTTACCGCTGCCGGGGATTCACAGAAGGTCCCTTTCTATTCATGGCAGTGCGCTTACTTACGGATGGTTGAAAGTTTTTACGGAAACGCAGTATTGAAAATGAATCGGAACGGTATTAAAATAATGAAAGAACTGGCGGAAATATAAAGAAATCCGGCAGATGCTGACACTGTTGCAGATAAACAATACATACTGACAGGGGGACAAATATGGAACAAAGAATTCTGAACTATTTGGAGGAGCACAAAACGGAAATTATAGAGGACCTGAAAATTCTGGTTCAGGCGGAAGCCAGCACTTCAGATATTGAGGAACTGAAAGAGGTGCGCGAAATCCTCACCCGTATCATTGCAGACAGAACCGGGCTCAAGGTAAACGAACATAAGAGAGACGGCGGCCATAATCTCCTTGAATTTGAAATCGGAACCGGTTCTGAGAAAATTCTTCTGTTAGGGCATTACGATACGGTACATCCTGTAGGTACTTTCAAGATGCATCAGGAGGGCAGCCGCTTGTTCGGGCCGGGTGTTTACGATATGAAAAGCGGTATTCTATCTGCTATCTGGGCGGTAAAAGCATTCCATGATTTAAATATTGTCCCGGAAAAGAAACTGGTTTTTCTCTTTAACGGGGATGAGGAGACCGGGAGCAAGGAGTCCAGAGAGCTGATTTGCGAGAGAGCGAAGGACGCCTGTGCCGCACTGATCTGTGAGCCGCCTGCTAAAAATGGTGATCTGAAAACGGGCAGAAAAGGAGTGCTTGGATTTACAATAGACATCAAAGGGAAAGCTTCCCATGCCGGGAATGCACATCAGGCGGGAATCAATGCAATCGAAGAAATGGCTCATGAGATCTTATTTATCCAGGGACTGACAGATTATGACAGAGGGACCACGTTAAATGTGGGGGTATGCGAGGGCGGCTCGAAAGCCAATGTTGTCCCTGCCAGGGCTAAGCTGATCGTTGATTGCAGATATGAGTCCAGGGAAGAGGGGGAGCGCATCAAGGATGCCATACGGAATCTCAAAGCTTCCGTCAATGGTACGGAAAGGACGGTTACAGTGGGAAGCGGAAGGCCGCCTATGCCGGAGACGGATGCCAATATGGAGCTGTTTGAGATTGCCCACACCTGCGGCGAACGGTTGGGGCTCAATTTCTCGCATCAGTACGTAGGCGGAGGCAGTGACGGAAACTTTGTAGCAGATATGGGGATTCCGACACTGGACGGTCTTGGCGCCTATGGGGATTTCGCACATTCCGAAAATGAGTATCTGGATTTGGAACAGTATATCCCCCGCATGGCACTTTTGGCGTCGCTGCTCCAAAGAATATAGCCTGTCTGTGTCCGAAGCCTGCAAGGCAGGATCTCCAAACATCTGCAAAATATGTAAAAAGCGCATCCGCTGCATTACGAGGGAAACCACCACAGATAATCCCGAGAGCTATTCTCGTGCCGATCTGGTTTTTATAACCGCTTTTGCATTACTTTGTGGTGTTTGGTCTAAAAACTGGCGAACTGACTTCACCGGCGGATTCCGATCGTTACGCTTCAAAGCATGAGCTGTATCCGCGGGATAAAAAAGAAGTTTTCTGTTCTGTGCTATGACATAAAAGCGCTGTGTTTTCGATTGCCGGCATACCGCCACATGAATATTCAACAGAATAAAACGAATTGAAAGGGAAATCTCTGCAGGTCAGGAGGAATTCTTTTGACAGAAAGAGTCAGCGAAAGAAAGATCAGGATATGATCTGACTGATTTTTAAAGGGGGACCTGCCAGAGTTTCCCCTGGCAGGTATGAGTATGAAAAAGCTTTGTGTGTTCAAGTGTATCACTTGAAACAAAGGCAGGTTATCCTTTCGGATAACGTAATTGTATTATATGCGGAAAATGTGTCTAAAATGTGATTGAGAAATAAAAAAATAATAAATTTGCTAAACCGGCAGTGAAAAATGAAAAAAACGCTTTAAAAAGCGGGGGCTTTTGTATATAATAAGACCTATAACTCTCCGGGAGGCACTCATTTTCCGGAAGATCAGTAACGGGACAGGCACAGAGCGAGAAAACAGGAGGAAAATAGCAATGATGATGTCCAATGACATTGGAATTGATCTGGGGACTGCCAGCATTTTGGTATATATTAAAGGAAAGGGCGTTGTGTTAAAAGAGCCGTCGGTCGTTGCCCTCGACCGTGATTCAGATAAAATTATTACGTTTGGGGAGGAAGCGCGCCTGATGATCGGCCGGACACCCGGTAATATTGTGGCGATGCGGCCGCTGCGAAAAGGTGTGATTTCCGATTATACGGTTACGGAAAAGATGTTAAAATTTTTCATCAACAAGGCGGTCGGCAAGAGGACATTACGTAAGCCGAGAATCGCTGTCTGCATTCCGAGCGGTGCGACCGAGGTGGAGCGGAAGGCTGTCGAAGATGCCACTTATGAAGCGGGGGCGAGACAGGTCTGTATCATAGAGGAGCCGGTGGCAGCGGCGATCGGTGCAGGAATCGACATTTCTAAGGCCTGCGGCAACATGATCGTTGATATCGGCGGCGGTACAGCAGATATTGCCGTGATTTCCTTGGGGGGGACGGTGGTGAGTACCTCAATTAAAGTGGCAGGGGACGATTTTGATGAAGCCCTGGTCCGCTATATGAGAAAGAAGCACAATCTTCTGATCGGCGAGAGAACGGCAGAGGAGATTAAGATCAATATCGGCGCAGCCTACCGGCGTCCGGAGCTTGTGACAATGGAGGTAAGAGGAAGGAATCTGGTGACAGGGCTCCCCAAGACGATTGTTGTTACATCGGACGAGACCCTGGAGGCTTTAAAGGAGCCGGCAATGCAGATTGTGGATGCGGTGCACAACGTGCTGGAGAGGACGCCTCCGGAGCTTGCGGCCGATATTTTCGACCGTGGGATCGTGCTCACAGGCGGCGGCTCGCTCCTGTCGGGACTTGACGCGCTGATTGAAGAAAAAACAGGCATCAATACCATGATTGCAGAGGAACCGCTGACCGCCGTGGCGATCGGGACGGGTAAATTTATTGAATTTGCACATGGCGGGAAAAACGCAGATAAATAAGAGATGGCGACGGTATCAGGCTATATAGAGAAAATCAAATACCGCAATGAGGAAAACGGCTACTCGGTTGTGAGTGTGTCAGACGGGGACGAAGAGTATATCCTTGTGGGAATGTTTCCTTATATTAGTGAGGGCGAGCGCATCGAGGCGGTAGGGTGCATGGTGGAGCACCCGGTATACGGCGGGCAGCTGTCCGTGGAGAGCTACGAGATGAAGCCCCCCGAGGACACGAAGGCGATCGAAAGGTATCTCGGCTCCGGAGCTATCAAAGGCGTCAAAGATGCGCTGGCAAAACGCATCGTAAAGCGTTTCAAGCTTGACACCTTCCGCATCATCGAGGAGGAGCCGGAACGCCTCTCGGAGATCAAGGGGATCAGTGAACGTCTGGCGATGAGTATCAGCGCCCAGGTAGGCGAGAAACGCGATATGCGCCAGGCTATGCTGTTTTTACAGCAATATGGAATCAGCATGAATCTGGCGGTGAAAATCTACCGCCAGTATGGCCCGCAGCTGTATTCCATCATTCAGGAGAACCCGTACCGACTGGCGGATGATATCCAGGGCGTAGGTTTTAAGATTGCAGACGAGATCGCTTCCCGGGTAGGGATTTTTGCAGATTCCGATTACCGGATGAAGAGCGGTCTTTTCTACACGCTTTTGCAGGCTGTAGGGAATGGGCATACATACCTGCCGGAGGGAGAATTGTTTCTTGAAGCGTCGCGGCTTCTTGCAGCGGAGCCTGCAAACATGGAAAAACATCTGATGGATCTGCAGATGGAAAAGAAGCTGGTGGTGAAGGAGCAGGAGGGAGTCAGGAGCGTCTATCCGGCCCGCTTTTTTTATATGGAGCTCAATGCGGCCAGAATGCTGCATGATTTGAACGTCAGGGGTACTGTGAAGGAAGAACACATCCGGGGGCGGTTGAACGTACTTATGGATGCGGGAAAGCTGGAGCTTGACAGCCTGCAGGAACAGGCCGTGATCGAGGCGGTCAATAATGGCCTTCTGATCATTACCGGCGGTCCCGGAACGGGAAAAACGACGACTATTAACACAATCATCCGTTATTTTGAGCAGGAAGGGATGGAAATTCTCCTGGCAGCGCCTACAGGACGGGCAGCCAAGCGGATGTCGGAGGCGACGGGATGTGAGGCCAAAACGATTCATCGCCTCCTGGAGCTGACAGGCGCCCCTGTGGCGGAAAACGGCCGCCCCGGCGAGAACAGTACAGGCGAAAGCCGCCTGGAAGGGATGCATTTCGAGCGCAATGAACAGAATCCCCTGGATGCCGATGTCATTATTATCGACGAAGTGTCGATGGTGGATATCAGTCTGATGTATGCGCTCTTAAAAGCAGTAAATGTAGGCACGAGACTGATTCTTGTGGGGGATGTAAACCAGCTTCCGAGCGTGGGGCCGGGGAACGTACTGCGGGATATGATTGAATCCGCGGCATTTCCGGTCGTGCGCCTGACAAAGATCTTCCGGCAGGCGGCGCAAAGCGACATTATCGTCAATGCACATAAAATTAATGCCGGCGAACGGGTGGCTCTGGACAAACGGAGCGCTGATTTTCTGTTTATCCGGCGGAAGAATCCGGCAGATATCGTTAATGACATCATGATACTGGTAAAGGACAAGCTGCCCGGATATGTGGGGGCTCTGCCATCCGAGATCCAGATTATGACGCCGATGCGGAAAGGCGTCCTTGGCGTGGAGCAGCTGAACCGCGTCCTGCAGGCCAGATTTAACCCGCCGTCCCCGGATAAGAATGAGAAAGAATCCGGCGGTATGACCTTCCGCGAAGGCGATAAAGTCATGCAGATAAAAAATAATTATCAGCTCGAATGGGAGATTCAAAACAGCCGCGGAATGGCAGTGGATAAAGGCACCGGGGTCTTTAACGGAGATACCGGTATCCTGCGGAAAATAGATTCCTTTGCCGAGACAGCGGAGGTGGAATTTGACGAAGGCCGGATCGCGGAATACAGCTTCCGGCAGCTTGAAGAGCTGGAACTGGCCTATGCCATCACGATTCACAAATCCCAGGGCAGCGAGTATCCGGCGGCAGTGATCCCCGTTCACAGCGGCCCGCGGATGCTGATGACAAGAAACCTGATCTACACGGCTGTCACCAGAGCCAAACAGTGCGTATGCCTGGTGGGAGCGCCGGAAGCATTCTGGGCGATGGTGGATAATGCCACGGAACAGAAACGCTATTCCGGGCTCAAAGAGCGCATTCTGGAGACAAAATTTTAAATATGAAAGCAATTCTCGATCTTCTGTTTCCCCGGCGCTGTCCGGTGTGCGGGGAAATCGTCAGGCCGGCGGGCAGTCTCATCTGCCCGTCCTGCCTTCCGGAACTCTCCTTTACCACCCCTCCGGTCTGTAAAAAATGTGGCAAAGAAATTGCAGACGAAACAGTGGAATACTGCCGCGACTGCATGGCGCGCCCTCACACCTTTGAATATGGCGTCGCCCTGCTGAATTACAATGAAGCAGCCCGCCGTTCCGTCTCTCAGATTAAATATAACAATAAACGCGAATATCTTGATTTTTACGGAAAAGCTCTGGCGGCCCGCTATGCCGGGACCATTGCCCGCATGTCTGTAGATGCCATTGTCCCGGTTCCCGTCCATCCCTCAAGAAAACGCAGACGGGGCTTTAACCAGGCTGAAGTCCTGGCTCAGATCCTTGGAAAATACCTGAATATCCCCGTATCTCCCGACCTTCTAATCCGCACCAGAAAAACCCATCCGCAAAAGGACCTGACTCCCAGAGAACGCCTCTCCAATCTGAAGGGGGCATTCACTGCCCCACCCATCCCCCCTTCCATCCGGTCCGTCCTCCTTATAGACGATATCTATACGACCGGCAGTACCATCGAAGCCTGTACCTGCACCCTGAAAACCGCCGGAATCCGGCACGTCTACTTTGCCGTCATCTGCACGGCCGGAGGGCGGTAGAAAGATATCCTGGCCCTTTCATCCTCACTCTGACAGCACACAGCCGCTCCCGTCCTCCCTGTACGGATCCTTTCCCCCCGCCGGTTATCAGCCCGCATTCTGGTTTAGTACTGCCGCAGGGAGAATCTGAACGGCGCAGGTCTGTGTAGGGAGGACGATCCCGGGCTGGCGTTTCTTCAGCACTCCCATACATATAAAAGTGAATAATTATGCAGAAATAAACGATACGTATTCTTGCCTTTTCAGAAATGATGTGCTATAGTTTATCTACTGCTTTGTGTCCTTGGCTTCGCATGTTCAGGATCGGAGCGCTGAATTTGTATAATGAAGAGATGAGGAGGAACGATTCATGAAAAAAATACTTGCAGGATGCCTGATTCTGGCCCTGTCCTTAACCGCCCTGGCCGGCTGCGGCGGCAAAGAAACTGCAGATACAAACACAGAGGCTGCCCGGAATGGCGGCGAAAAAGCCCCTGCTGTAAAAGTGCTGGAAATCGACCTGACTCAGGAGGAGTACGCTTTCGGCATTGACAAAGATCAGCCGGAACTCCAGGAATCTGTCAACGCATTCATTAAAGAAATCAAGGAAAACGGCACACTGGACGCTATTTGCGATAAATATTTTGGAGACGGCGAGCCGACTGCGGTCAAATCCGCCAAACAGGACGACTCCAAAGACCAGCTCATTGTAGCCACAAACGCTGCTTTTGAGCCCTTTGAATACACAGCGGGCCAGGATTACTATGGCATTGATATGGAAATTGCCGCACTTCTGGCAGAAAAACTGAATAAAGAGCTGGTAATTCTCAATATGGACTTTGATGCCGTCTGTCTGTCTGTAGGGCAGCATAAATGCGATATAGCAATGGCCGGCCTGACGGTAAACGAGGAACGTGAAGAATACGTAACGTTTTCGGAATCCTACTATGAAGCTTCCCAGCGCCTGATTGTCAAAGGAAGCGATACCGAATTTGATGCCTGTAAGGATGCCGCGGCTGCCGAAGAACTTCTCGCAGGCCTTTCTGATTCTGACAAGATCGGCGTGCAGGGCGGTACTACCGGTCAGTACTATGTGGAAGGCGATGAGGATTGGGGCTTTGCAGGACTTCCGGCACAGTGTGTTCCCTATAAGACAGGCTCCCTGGCCGTGCAGGATCTGATAAACGGAAATATTCAGTATGTCATCATTGACGCTGCCCCGGCGCAGTGCATTACCGAGGCGATCAATCAAATGCAGTAGTCCGCGGCAGCTTTGCCGCTCCTGTGGTAAGGATGGGAAGTATGGGCAATTTCGGAAATAAATGGAACAAATTCGTAGAGATTTTTTTACTCCAGAATGGTTACGTAAAGGTTCTGGAGGGACTTCAGAACACACTTTTGATTGCGGTCTGCGGCCTGATCGCGGGAATCCTGATCGGCACCGTGATCGCGACCGTGCGTGTGATACCGAAATATAAGCGGCTGCCGAGGATCCTGAACGCAGTATGCAGCTTTTATGTGGGCCTGTTCCGCGGAACGCCGATGGTAGTCCAGCTTCTGGTCTTTTACTATGTGCTTCTGCCCCTGCTCGGTGTGAAAATGACAGGCGTACAGGTGTCCATTATGGTCTTTGGACTGAACAGCGGCGCGTATATTTCAGAAATTATGCGCAGCGGGATCCAGTCCGTGGATCCCGGGCAGCTTGAAGCCGGGCGGGCGGTGGGCTTAAGTTTCTCCACTTCCATGCTGGAGATCGTGATTCCGCAGGCAGTAAAAAACATTCTCCCCACACTGGGAAACGAATTTATTGCCCTGATTAAAGAGACTTCGGTCGTGAGCTTCGTGGGAGCGGCCGACCTTTATGTCGCGTTCAGCTTCATTGGCAGCAACAGCTATGAATTTATGGTGCCGTATCTTGTCATGGCGGCGATTTATATCGTGCTGGTACTGTTCATTTCCCTGCTGGTGGCGGTGATGGAAAGGAGCCTGAAAAAGAGTGATAGACGTAATTGATCTGAAAAAGAAATTCGGCAGCACGGAGGTCTTAAAAGGGATCAATGTGACGATCGAAAAGGGCGATATCGTGGTGGTGATCGGTCCCTCGGGCTCCGGGAAGAGCACTTTTTTGCGCTGCTTAAACTGTATGGAGGATCCCACCGGAGGCAGTATCATTTTCAATGGTGTGGATATCGCCGACATGAGCGTGGATATCAATATCCACCGACGTCATATGGGCATGGTGTTCCAGCATTTTAACCTGTTTAATAATAAGACTGTGATTGAAAACATCATGCTGGCCCCGGTTCATGTCCGCTGCCAGGAGATGAAAGCCGCACGCAGAAAGCGTATATTTGGGAGTGGAAAATCATCATCCGGCGAAGCGCGTCTCCCTACGCGAGCCCAGATCAGGGCCGGCGCCAGGGAGGAAGCGCTGGCATTGCTCCGGCGAATTGGTCTTGAGGATAAGGCGGATGTCTACCCCTCCACGCTGTCAGGGGGCCAGAAACAGCGGGTGGCGATTGTCCGTTCACTGGCTATGAATCCGGATGTTATCCTGTTCGACGAGCCGACGAGCGCCCTTGATCCGGAGATGGTCGGTGAGGTGCTTGATTTGATGAAATCGCTGGCAAAGGAAGGGATGACAATGGTGATTGTCACGCATGAGATGGGCTTTGCGAGAGAGGTGGCAAACCGCGTGCTCTTTATGGACGGGGGCACAATTTTGGAGAGCGCGCCGCCGGAGGAATTTTTTACCAGCCCAAAGCACGCCCGCACCAGGGAATTTCTCTCCAAGGTCTTGTAGCGGCCGCGGATTCCCGCCAAAAATCAGGAAGATTAATAAAAATACGGCGAAAAAAGACCTTTCTCTTCCGGAAACGGCTTGACGCGGCAGACTTCGTATGATACAATAGTCGCGCGAATGGAAGAACGAAGGTCTTTTTTTTATGCACAAAATTTCGATAGCAAAGGCATGAAAACAGACCGCCTTACAAAGAAATTAAACGGAGGTGGAAGTTGTGCGCACAAAGATTACACTGGCATGTACGGAATGCAAGCAGCGCAATTATAACATGACGAAGGATAAGAAAACTCATCCGGACCGCATGGAGACAAAGAAATACTGCAGATTCTGCAAGCGCCACACCATGCACAAAGAAACTAAATAATCCGGTTTGTAAAAAGGACGTGAATTTATGGGAGAAAAAGCAAGTAATGAGAAAGCCCCCAAAAAGGATTTTGTCAAAGGCTTAAAAGCGGAATTCAACAAGATTGTCTGGCCGGGTAAAGAAACACTGACGAAGCAGTCGGTCGCAGTCGTACTTTCGACGATCACATTGGGCGTCGCGATCGCAGTTCTCGATCTGATCATTAATTTTGGTCTGAACATCGTGATTGGCTGAGGATGAGGTGAGTGTATGTCAGAAGCGCAGTGGTATGTAGTACACACTTATTCCGGATATGAGAATAAGGTAAAGGTCGATATCGAAAAGACGATTGAGAACAGAGGGCTCCAGGATCAGATTCTGGAGGTTTCGGTTCCGCTTGAGGAAGTGGTGGAGCTAAAGAACGGCGTTCAGAAGCAGGTGGAACGCAAGATGTTCCCGGGCTATGTTCTGATTCATATGATTATGAATGACGACACATGGTACGTGGTGCGGAACACGAGAGGCGTGACCGGCTTCGTGGGCCCCGGTTCCAAGCCGGTACCGCTGTCAGAAGAGGAAATGAGAAATCTCGGCTTCAAGTCTGCCGGAGTCGTCGCTGCATTTGAGGTGGGCGATACCGTCGTCGTGATGTCCGGAGCCTGGAAAGATACCATCGGCGTGGTCAGGGCCGTGAATGAGTCCAAGCAGTCCATTACAATTAACGTCGAAATATTTGGCCGGGAGACTCCGATGGAGCTGAGTTTTTCAGAAGTCAAGAAAATGTGAGGCCGGACGCAGACTTAAGACGCACGGATGTACGTCCGAGGGAGGCGCTTTGGCAGTTGTAACAATAGGAAGCGGCCTTTTGCAAAGAGACAAGGGGCGCGTGGGAGGGAAATCCCCGACATTACCACATGATTTAGGAGGTGCCGATTATGGCAAAGAAAGTAACAGGCTATATTAAATTACAGATTCCTGCTGGAAAGGCTACGCCAGCGCCGCCAGTTGGTCCGGCTCTTGGACAGCATGGCGTAAATATCGTACAGTTTACAAAGGAGTTTAACGCCAGGACAGCCGATCAGGGCGATATGATTATCCCGGTTGTGATTACCGTCTATGCGGACAGAAGCTTCAGCTTCATCACCAAGACTCCGCCGGCCGCCGTGCTTCTTAAGAAAGCAGCCAAGATCAAATCCGGTTCCGCAGTTCCGAACAAGACAAAGGTAGCTACGCTTACCAGAGCCGAGGTTCAGAAGATTGCCGAGCTCAAGATGCCGGATCTGAACGCAGCCAGCATCGAGGCAGCAACGAGCATGATCGCAGGTACAGCAAGATCAATGGGGATCCAGGTCGTAGATTAATCAGGCAGCTATCGGATTTGTGATATATACGTGGGAGGGAGAACTCCCGACAATACCACAGGAGGTTATTTAGAATGAAAAGAGGAAAAAGATACGTAGAGGCGGCAAAAGCTATCGACCGCGCGACTCTTTATGATATGGCAGACGCTATCGCATTGGTTAAAAAGACTGCTGTCGCGAAATTTGACGAGACAGTAGAAGCCCATCTGAGAACAGGTTGTGACGGCCGTCACGCCGACCAGCAGGTCCGCGGCGCCGTTGTACTTCCGCATGGAACAGGAAAAACCGTCCGTATCCTTGTATTTGCCAAGGGGCCGAAGGCGGACGAGGCTCAGGCAGCCGGAGCAGATTTCGTGGGTGCCGAGGAGCTGATTCCGAAGATCCAGAACGAAGGCTGGCTGGACTTTGATGTGGTTGTGGCAACTCCTGATATGATGGGTGTGGTAGGACGTCTGGGCCGTGTCCTCGGACCGAAGGGCCTGATGCCGAACCCCAAGGCAGGTACCGTAACGATGGACGTGACAAAGGCGATCAACGATATCAAAGCCGGTAAGATTGAGTACAGACTTGACAGAGCAAACATTATCCATGTGCCAGTAGGTAAGGCTTCTTTCACAGAAGAACAGTTGGCGGACAACTTCCAGACGCTTATGGATGCAATCATGAAGGCAAAGCCGAGCACGGTTAAGGGCGCTTACTTAAAGAGCGTGACCCTGACGACCACGATGGGACCGGGCGTGAAGCTGAATGTTGCAAAGCTGACGAGCTAACAGCCTGATTTTGCCAAAATGAATTGACAACCATAATATATTATGATATAGTATAAAAGTATTGCATGCCGAAGACAGCAGGTGCCGTAAGGCATAAGGAGAAAACACCTGCCGAGGAACATACAAAACTCACATTGCAGAATTTTGTAGCCCTCTCTGTCTAGGCAGAGAGGGTTTCTTTACGGCTTTACAATACGGTATGGGACGCCGGGCGTTTCATACATCTCCCGCAGATATGGGAGTGAAAATAAAACAGGAGGTAAACCATTCATGGCAAAAGTTGAATTAAAGCAGCCGATTGTCGCAGAGATTGCTGAGCTGTTCAACGGAGCGAGAGCGGCTGTGGTCGCGGATTACCGCGGACTGACCGTAGAACAGGACACGGCGCTCCGCAAACGCTTAAGAGAAGAAGGCATTACTTATAAAGTATATAAGAACACGATGATCCGCTTTGCTGCCAAGGGAACGGAATTCGAGGCACTTGGCCCGCATCTTGAGGGCCCGACCGCGCTGGCCGTATCCAAGGAGGATGCAACGGCTCCGGCGAGAGTCCTTGCAGAATTTGCCAAGACTGCCGACAAGCTTGAGTTAAAGGGCGGCGTTGTCGAGGGCACATATTATGACCAGAAGGGAATCAATCTGATTGCGACGATTCCGTCCAGAGAGGTTCTTCTGGGAAGACTTCTCGGAAGTATGCAGTCTCCGATCGCCAACTTTGCCCGCGTGATCGATCAGATCGCAGAGAAGCAGGGCGGCGCAGAAGCAGCAGAGGCGTAAGAGCAGACGTCCGGTGGCGGACTTTTACAGTAAACAGAGATTTGTGAATAAAATTTTATGGAGGGAACAGGAATGGCAAAGTTGACAACTGCTGAATTTATTGAAGCGATTAAGGAATTATCCGTACTGGAATTAAATGAACTGGTAAAGGCCTGCGAGGAAGAGTTTGGCGTATCCGCAGCAGCTGGTGTTGTTGCAGTAGCTCCTCAGGGCGCTTCTCAGGAAGAAGAGAAGACTGAGTTTGATGTTGAGCTGACGGATGTCGGCCCGAACAAGGTTAAGGTCATCAAGGTTGTCCGTGAAGTGACAGGCCTTGGTCTGAAGGAAGCCAAGGACGTTGTAGACGGCGCTCCGAAGGTAGTTAAGGCCGGCGCTTCCAAAGAAGAAGCAAACGATATCAAGACCAAGCTGGAAGCAGAGGGTGCAAAGATTACACTTAAGTAATCATCTGTCTGGAATGCGGTACAAAAGACCTGCCAATACAGCTTTTTATATCAAGGCATTAGAATTCCGCAGGATGGGAAACCTCCTGCGGAATTTTGCATAAATGCCTGAGTATGTAAAAGGCCGGACAGGCCATGCATACCATACCGGCAGAGAATCAGAAAGGAACGGGAGCCATGCTGAACGAGCTGATAAGACGGTATCCGGCGTTGGAGAGCATACGCGGGGACATTGAAAAGACATACAGAATTTTGGAGGCCTGCTACAGCAGCGGCGGTAAGCTCCTGATTGCAGGAAACGGTGGAAGTGCAGCCGATTCCGAGCATATTGTAGGCGAACTGATGAAGGGGTTTTTGAAACGCCGTCCGGTTGCAGAAGATTTTGCGGAGGCATTGAAAAGGGTGGATGAAGGAAGGGGCAGCCTTCTTGCCGAAAAGCTTCAGGGCGGGCTTCCGGCCATCGCTCTCACGAACCATGCCGCTCTGAGCTCTGCATTTATCAATGATGTGGACGGGTTGCTCACTTATGCCCAGCAGGTGAACGGGTACGGGAAGCCCGGGGATGTATTCCTGGGAATTTCCACTTCGGGCAATGCGGAGAACGTCGTATATGCTGCGGTGACGGCAAAGGCCAGAGGGATGAAGGTGCTGGCACTTACGGGAAGGGACGGAGGAAAGTTAAAACACCTTTCGGATGCGGCTGTCGTGGTTCCGGAACAGGAGACATACCGCATTCAGGAACTGCATCTTCCTGTTTACCATGCTCTCTGCGTGATGCTGGAGGAAAGGTTTTATGCGGAATAGGGGACATGCCGGATACGTTGCATGGCTTGTGCCGTTTTTTTCATTCCTGATCGTTGAAATTGCCACTGGAAACCTGATGCGGATTACTCTGGCCGGTATTGTCCTTAATCTGGTTCTGTATTACCTGTTCTATCTGGGCGCATTTATCCTGTTTGGCAATACGAGATTTACCTGGCCTGTAATGTGCCTGTTCTTTTATATTGCCGGCGCGGGGGAATACTTTGTGACAGATTTCCGGGGCCGGCCCATCATGTTCTGGGATCTTCTGGCGCTCGGAACCGCTGTAAGCGTATCGGGGAATTATTCCTTCCACATGACCTGGGGATTGTTTTTCTCCCTTGTACTCACGCTTTTGTGCATGGCGGTCGGGTGGAAATATCCGCTTATGCTGAGGAAAAGGGATTCGCATGCCGCGAATCTGTATGTGTTGGGGACAACAGGGCTTTCTCCGCGCCGTGGGCGGAGGGCCAGAAGAAGGAAACGGCTGGATATGGTTCTGGGGCGTCTGATTCCATCCACAGCCTGGCTGGGCGTATGCACAGTGTTTGGAGGAATTTTGTTTTATGTACTTGTTCCCGGTGTCTGTGCGGATGTGCAGATGTGGGATCCAGTCATAAACTTTGAAAAAGAGGGCGTTTTACTCTCTACCGTGATTTCCCTGAAGAATTTGTTCCCGCAAAAACCGGAGGGATATTCCAGTGAGGCAGTGGACACGATTCTCGCAGCCCTGCCGGACTCAAAGGCAGAATTCCACAGGGACAAAACGATACCTGTCAATGTGATCTGCATTATGAATGAAAGCTTCTGCGATCTTGAGGTTTATAATGAACTGGGAACCGGAAGATATTTTGAAACGAATGAGGATCCGCTTGCCTTTTATCACAGCCTGAATAAAAATGCACAGAAGGGACGGTTGTATGTCCCTGTATTCGGAGCTATGACGCCCAACAGCGAGTATGAATTTCTGACGGGCAATGCCTGCGCGCTGGCTCCTTCCGGAAGTGTACCCTATCAGTTTTATACGAGACCGGGGGAGGACTCTCTGGCCGGTATCTTTAAACGATACGGCTACAGGACCGTTGCGGTCCACCCCTATCCCGGCCGTAATTGGAACCGTGCGAAGGTATATGAAAATATGGGCTTTGATGAGTTTTTAGACCTGCGGGCCCTGAAAGCGACGGCAGAAGCGTCCTCGTTTAAGTATCCGCGTGGCCTGATGAGCGATCAGTCAGATTATGATGCATTGATTGCGCTTGTGGAGAATAAGGAGCCGGGGGAGATGCTGTTTCTTTTTAATGTTACCATGCAGAATCATGGCGGCTATGAGACAGCCAGTCAGGAGGCGGCGACACATGTGACGGATATAAACGGCTCAGAATGTGACGGACGGTTCCCCAGGGCAGACGAATACCTGAGCCTGCTTCGGATGTCAGATGAGGCGCTGAAGGGGCTGATTGAGACATGCGGGAGTTGGAAGGAGCCAACGCTTGTTATCGTATTCGGCGATCATCAGCCGTATTTGGACGAAGCTTTTTATGAGGAAATGTTTGGAATGCGCTGGAGTAATGTACCGTCTGCTTTAAAGATGAATGCTTTTATCACACCGTACCTGATTTGGAGTAATTATGACAGGGAGATCCCGGAAGCAGAGCCCCAGAGCACATTTATGCTGGGAAATACGGTTCTTTGGGAGGCCGGGATTATACCGGAGGGGTTCCGGAAGAAGCTTGATGAGTTAAAGGCGGAATTTGGGGCAGTGCATGGAATGGGGACCCTGGACCGTCAGGGGCATTTTACAGAGACCGGTACCTGGAGGGAGCTTGATGAGAATCCGCTGATTCATGAGTTCCATATTCTCCAATATGAAAGGATGTTTGGAAAGTCTGAGCGGCTGCGAAGATAAGCCATGGGGGAGACATGAAGAAACGAGAATGGTTTGCGATGATCGTCCTGGCCATGATTACAATGGCCGCCCTGCTGGTTGGGATTGGGCAGATATATGTGACAGGGGTTGACGGTCCCCGCCTCAGGAGCAAGGAGACCTATTGGCTTCTGTTTGAGATGGCTGTCCTGTTCCTGTGCCTTTTTCTCTGCCTGAGGAAGGCTGCGGGCCCGGGAATGCGTGTGCTTTTAGTCTCTGTGGTACTGGCAGCCTTCTGCTGGCTGCACATGGTGTTTCTCCCGATGGCGTTTTCCGGATGCTACCTTTTTTTGATGATTGCCGTGGGAAGCTGGTTCCGCTCTCTGATTGATCGAGGGAAAGCTTTCCGGGACTTTCACATGCTCACTATTATGACCGATTTCCTACTGGGGAGCTGCTTTCTGATTCTGCTGTTTTGTGTAATGTCCCTGCTTGGAATCGGCAGTATCGGTCATGTGAGAGTGGCGGCAGGCCTCATTGGGGGATTCTGTCTGGCATATGGATTTCGGCGGGAAAAGAAGGAAGGGCAGGTATTTTTACGTTTCAGGGAGTTTTGGGGCGCCCGGAGCGGGACGCTTCGGTGGAGCACCGTGTTTTTTCTGTCGCTGGTTCTGACAATGCTTATGCTGCAGGCCGGGAGAATGAACCTCTGCGCGGATTACGATTCCCTCCATTACGGGCTTCGCTCTGAGTATATCCTGAACAACGGAGGCGGGATCTACGAAAACCTGGGCAGCATTAATGTTGTCTACACGTATTCCAAGGGCCTGGAGATCCTGCTGTTTCCGCTCTCCGGCCTGCCCTCGTACAGCTTTTTCATCAGCTTCCAGCTATGGGTGACAGCCGGGATCCTGTTAGCGGCCGGTGAGATCATAAAGCTGTTTGCAAGCCGCCGCTATGCATTGTTTGGCATGGCGCTTCTTTCCTGCATACCCGGCGTCATGAACATGGGAATCACAGCCAAGACCGATTCCCTGACGGCTTTTTTCCAGCTTCTTATGATATATTACCTCCTGCTTTATCTGAAAAAGAACAGGGACTGTTATCTGCCGTTAGCCGTCTGTGCATTTTTCATGACAATGGTTTTAAAGCCTACGGCGCTGGTGTTTTCTACCGTGGCAGCTGCGACGGCCATAGTATGCCTGCTTGCGGCAAGGAGACAGCCGTTTCACATGCGTGACCGCTATTGGCTGGCGGCGGTGCCTGCAGTGTGCATGTGGTTTTTGGTATGGCTCAGGACGTATCTTCTGACCGGGCTTCCGGTTACATCGGTCTTTTATTCGATCTGGGCCAGGCTGGGATTTGAGGTGCGTTACCCCTTTTATTTCGGAGGCCTGCCCTCAAACGGCGGCTCTCCGTTTTCCCTGAGCGGGCTGAAACATTTCGTTCTCCGCCTTTATGGAGTTCTGCTGGCCCCGGTGGGGGAGGATATGGCTCATGTACGGATTGCCTGGGGGAGTACGTTACTGCTGATTTTCCTGGCCGTGCTGGTGCTTCCGCTGTTTGCCGATATGGCGGAAGTGAAAAAAAAGGAAAAATATCCGCTGCTCTGCCTGGTGTTTATATTCCTGACAAACGGGGCAGTCAGCCTGGCGGCGCTGTATCTGCTGTGGCAGGTGGATGGAAATTATTTCATTTTGCTATATGCACTGTTTACCATACTGGCTGTGATTACAATCAGCAGGCTGAAAAACTGGATGCTGTCACATGCCATCGTAAAGCTTCTGATGCCGGTGCTGTTATTTAATATTACCATGACGGCTGTCAGCAACTGGAGCGGGGCCTTGGGCCTGTCGCCTGTGTCTGTTCTGCATGCCGGTTATCAGGATCACGATGCAGAAGCACAGGAACAGATGGAGGCGCAGGGGAATGACGTGATCTGGGATATCCTGGCAGAGGATTCGGAGACGCGGGTTCTCGTATTTGGCGAGCAGCCTCAGATGCTTTTATTCCCATGCAATGCCCAGAGCTATACGGATATCGAGGGAAGCGGAGGAAATGTCTACATTTCAGCGAGCCCGGAGGCGTTAGTATGTTTTCTGGCATATGCCGGGACAGACTACATTTACCTGGAGAGCGGGTATCTGAAGCCGGGGACGGACGCCTGGAACAATGTGACTGACATGGTGAGAAAGGGCTATATGGAGGACATTTTATACGAAAACGGAAATGCGCTGGCCTCCTTTTGTCCTGAGCCCGGGACAGGGGAAAAGGCAGAGGAACGCCTGGAAGAATTCGCGCAGAAATACTGGCCGGGAGAGCAGCAGTAAGGGGATAAGGAAATGGAAATACGTGACAGGATCGCCGAAGAATTTGACAAAAGAAAGGAAGGCTTTCTGATATTTGCCCTGCTTTTGGGAGCCGGTTTTTTCATTAACCGCGGCGTAGAGCTTAAGGGGCTCTATATGGATGATCTCTATCTGTGGTCCTGTTACGGGGAGCAGTCTTTCTTTGAATTCGTATTTCCGATGGGAAGCACACGCTTTCGTTTCGTGTTCTATCTGGCAGCATGGCTTGAGCTCCTCCTGCTGGGCCATCATGTCGGATGGATGGTGCCGTTTAATATCATTTTGAATGTGTGTATTGCATTCTCGCTGTATAAAATCGCATTTCATATGAACAGAAGAAAGCTGGTGAGCCTGGCTGTGGGACTCGCGTACCTGGTTTCCCGGCTTGCGTATTACCAGATCAGCCAGTTTTACGGATTGATGGAAAGCCTGGGACTGTGGGCTGCCGTCGGACTGTTGTATTATGCATACCGGTATGTCAACGAGCGCAATACAGGAAGCTATCTGCTCGCCAATCTGTGCTATTTTCTGGCAAGCTTCATTCATGAACGGTATATGGCTCTGGTTCCGGTTCTGTTTTTGGCGCTGCTCATGGGTAAACGCAGCACAGGCAGAGATTATGAGGCCGGAACATGGGAGGAGAGAAAACAGGAGGAACGTACGCGCAGAAGCAGAAAAAGGCGTGAACGGGAAACGGGCGGTATTTTAAAGCTTCTTTTGTCCCTCATAACAACAGGTCTGTTCGGTTTGATTCTTCTGATCCGTTTTGTTACGATCGGAACTTTGTCCCCGGCCGGGACAGGCGGCACGGATGTAGCGGATACCTTTCAGTTTGGCGATGCGCTTGGCCATGCCCTGGAGCAGGTTGGCATGGTATTTGGGAGAAATACAGGGCCGGAATATCTGTGCATGCTGGCCTTTGAAGATTCACCGGAACACATTCAGAGATATGTTCTGTTCTCCAATCTGGTGCTGGCAGTGTGTGTGGCCGTATTTTTGTTCGCGGTGCTTCGGAGCGGCAGGCAGATGGTGGGATATCTGAAAAATCTGGCGCTGTTTCTGGTTTTTATTGCGCTCTGTATCGGCTCCTCCAGTGTTACGATCCGTGTGGAGCTGCGCTGGGTCTATGTTGTCTATGCGGCAGCGCTTCTGGTGCTGGCCTATATGTCGTCTGTTATGGGGAAAGCCGGGCTCCTCGTGTTTCTCTATGTGGGTTCCCTGATTCCGGCAGAAACTTTTTACAGAGGCTGCTGGGAGAATCTTTATTATTGGCCGAACCAGCTGCGCTATAATTCCCTGGCTGAGGTAACGGCAGGAACGTACGAAAACGACATTTTCAAAAAGCAGGTGTACATAATCGGTAACACCTACGAAATGAGTGAGTTTACAGCTGAGACCTTTCTGAAAGTGTACGATAAGGACAAAAAGGGGGAAAACACGAAAATCGAGTTCATCGACAGTGACTTTGATTTTAAGACAATCACGGATGAGATGGTTATCCTATGTGAGGACGTTGAAAATAATGCATATCTGGATGTGACCTCCTTTGTGGAAAAGCAGCGTTTTAATCGTGCGTATGGAAGCTATGAGGATGGATGGGTTGATAAACAGGCGAAGATCGTATTCCTGAACGGGGATACGGATACCGTGACGCTTAACTGCTACTATCCGGGCAAAATCACAGGAAAGCAGGTCTGCACGGTCAAGGTGAATGGAAAAAAGCTGCCGGATCTGGTATTTACAGACAGCGCCATGTCATATGAATTTCCGGCAGCGCCATACCAGATGATTTCTCTGGAGCTGTCCTGCAACTTTTATGTTACAGACGCAAAGGAGAAGAGGGGAGAAGAGAGCCTGGCTATGATCGTGGATATTAAAGCCGATAAGTAGGCTGTCATGCGCCCGCCGGTAAAGAAACCATCAATCGGAACAGAGTTAAGGCGTATTGGGAATCCCTGGACAGAGATCGCCTGCCGGCGATAGGGTATAAGGTAAATGAAGAGGAGAATATAGATGGAAGGACAACTTAATATGGTCCTCTGGAGCATAGTCGCCCTGGCAGTGGCCGGGGCGGGCGGGTTTCTCTGGGTTAAGCTGAAGCGGGTCGTTTATTTAAACCCGGTAAGGCATGAAATGAAAAAGGAGAAACAATGGCTCCGCAGGGGAGAATATAACGCGGCTATGGTAAAGGGACGCCAGAATCTTGAGTTACTTTTAAAGCTGGCGGCCGAATATCATGGCATCGAGATCGACAATACAGCACAGGCTGTCAATGTGCGCGGTGAACCCATGAATGGGAAAATGAATCGTGGGCGCCGCAGGCAGCGTGTCATGACAAATCAGCAATTCTGCTGGTATCTGGATGAAAAAGGCTACCTGGACCGGGTGGCAAAATGGGAATTGAATCAGATACGGATTATCGGGAATAAAGCGGTTCATGAAAATTTCTCGGCCAAGGATGAGGCCTGGAACCAGTATACGTATCTTGAGGATATTCTGAAAGTAGTTACGGAGGAACCGCCCAAACTGGCAAGACGCCCGAGGGCGGCCAGAAGAACGCAAACGGACGAGGCACAGAATATTCCCCGGAAGAAAAAAAAATCCACGCCGCAGGCGGAAGGAAACGGCAGGCAGAACGGGGCGAAGGCCGGGGCAGGCCAGCCGGTAAAAAAGGGAACGCCGCCGGAAGCCGGAGCACAGCCCCAAAAGAAAAAAACGTCAGAATCCGGAAAGCGGGCCGGAGGGCCTGAGCCTGAAAAACAGTCAAAGCAGTCCCAAACGCCTGAGCCTGGAAAACAATTAAAACAGCTAAAATCGTCTGCAGCTGGAAAGCAGCCAGAACAACAAAAAATATTGATATCCGAAAAACAGCAGAGCCAGCAGAAAATGCCGGAGCACGGAAAGCAGACGAAACCAGGGGAATCTGGAAAGCAGCTCAAACGGCAAGAACGACCAGAGATCGAAATGCTGCCCTTACAGGAGAAACAGCCGGGAACCGAAATACAGTCGAAACAACAGGAAGTTGCAGTCGGGAAGCAGTCAAACCAGCAAGACCAGCGGAAAAAAACGAAAATCAGTCAACCGCTGAAGCAACAGGAAGTATTGGAGCCGGGAATGCTGCCGGAATCAGGACAACAGAAGAAAAGGGCAGAAAAACGAAAGCGTCAGGAGCAGCCCGGGATGCCAGGAAGTTCAGAAAAGCCGGAACAGCCAAAATTGCTACAGGATTCAGGAAATCAGAAACCGCTTAAACCAGAAAGAGAATCGGGAAAACAGGAACAGCCGGGAGCGACAGAAAATTCAGGAAAACAGGAACAGCCCTCAAAGGCAGGAGGGCAGAAGAGGCACAAGAAGCCTGAAACGGAAAAAGGCAGGGACAAGAAGCCTGAAACAGGAAAGGGCAGGGACGTGCAGCCCGAACAGGACAGGGAATCTGGCGGGCAGGCGGAGAAGAGCAAAAAAAATAAGAAGAGAAAAAGAGGCAAAAGCGTAAAAAAGATACCAACGGAATCGGAAACAAAGGCAAAGGAGCAGCCGAAGGCCTCAAAGGAACCACAGCCGGGAACTGTCAGCAAGAAGAAAACGGGACAGGACGAAAGCGAAAAAATGTCCGGACAGCCGAAAAAAGCAGAGGGGAAGCAGGAGCCAGTGACGGCAGAGAAAACGTCTGTCAGGAAGAGACGCAGACGGGGCTCCCGCAAGGGTCAGGGACAGAAAAAGGGACAGCAGAAGGTGTCCGCAGCCTCCGGACAGTCTGAATCATAAAATTGCTCCGGATGAGCATCTCTGCCAGGTGAAGGCGAAAGACGAAACGATTCCACATGGAGGCGACAGATGGAGCGCTCAGGAAAGTATATGTATCTCGGACTCCCGGTTTTGGGAAGTCTGTTTTATCTGCTGTATCTTTACACGGCGTCAATCGACATGGTATATTCGGACTATATCAGACTGATTCAATCGTACCTGCCGGACGTATGGAATCCGGAGAAGTTTTTTGTGCCGGATCTTCTCACAAGGATTCCTGTCAATTATCTGGAGCGGGCGGTCAATGTAACATGGTTCGGCTATAGCGTGATGTTCGACCGGCTGCTTGGAGTGCTGGGATTCGGGCTCTCAGCGCTTTGCATCGGGAGCTATGCCAGACGGCATTCCCTTGGAATGGGCTGGTATACCGTAATGATGCTGGTAATGTTCAGCCTCAATAAATGGGAGATGCTCTATAACGGAACCGGCTGGGCGCATTTTCTGGCGTTTGCATGCTTTTTTTATAATTACCTGGTATTTGACCGCGTGTACAGTGGGAGAGGAAAAAAAGGAGATATGCGCAGGCTCTTCTTTCTGCCGGCCGTAATTACGATTGGCGTCGCTGGCCCCTACTGCGCGATTTACTCCATGACATTGATTCTGGCCGCGCTATTTGTCATAGCAGGAAAACGCCTGCTGGTACGCCGCATATCCGGGCAGGCCGGGGCAAGACCGGAAAAGGGCCGCGCTTTCAATCGGCCGGAAAAGGGCAGAATTTCCAATATGCAGGCAGCAGGCATCATTTTCTGTACCGTCTGGCCGCTGATTGCCTATATGTGGAGTGATTCCCAGGCGGTATACGAGCATTCCGGAGCTGTCGAGATTCCGCTTATGACGGCGCTTGGACAACAGCCGGAATTTTTCCTTAAATTTTTCCTCAAGTCTTTCGCATCCATGATTTTTGGAGTAGAATTGATTCACAGGCGCATGTCGCAGGTTCCGGATATGGTATGGTGCCTGGCAGGGCTTTTGGTGCTGGGAAGCTATGTTCTGGCGTTGTGGATGAATTTCCGCTATGGGCTGGCAGAAAAAACCATACTTCCTCTGATGCTTTTGGCCGGCGGCGGTATGAACCATCTGCTTGTGCTGGCAAGCCGCTGGATTTTTATGCCGAATGACAGCTACGGTATGAGCTCCCGCTATGCGCTCCAATATCAGGTGGGCATTCTGGGGATTCTTCTGACCTTTGCGCTGGTGTGGAAACAAAGCAAAGACAACAACACCCATTGTCCGCGTGCGGTACGGGTGATGGCTGTGACGGCAGCGGGTGTGCTTCTTGCGGGGAACCTTCTGACGACAGCCGAAGAATTTTCTTTCGGAAAGCACAGAAAATACCACAATGAGATGGAAGTAAAGGAAATTGTGCTGAATTTTGAGAATGAGACAGACGACACGTTAAAAGCGGCCCTGGAATACAGAAAGGATGGGATACGCGAGGCTCTGACGATTTTGAAAGAGAACGGCTGGAACATTTTTGGAGATAATAGTAAAAGCCCGACGCCGTGAAGGGGGCATCTGGGGCGTATGGGGATTTAGAAAATAGAAAACAGAAACAGGAAGGAACAGGAGATAAAGGATGAAAGTTGTAATTCTGGCAGGTGGGTTTGGCACGCGAATCAGCGAGGAGAGCCATCTGAAACCGAAACCAATGATTGAGATCGGGGAAAAGCCGATTTTGTGGCATATCATGAAATACTACTCCCAGTTTGGATATAATGAATTTGTGATCTGTCTCGGCTACAAGCAGTATGTGGTAAAGGAATTTTTCGCAGATTATTTCCTTCACACCTCTGATGTCACATTCGATCTTGCAAATAACAGTATGAAGGTGCATAATAATTATTCTGAGCCCTGGAAGGTGACACTGATTGACACAGGGCTTAACACCATGACAGGCGGACGTGTCAGGAGAATCCGCAGCTATGTGGGGGACGAGCCGTTTATGCTGACTTACGGAGACGGCCTGGCTGATATTGATCTGCGGGCCCTGGAGGCTTTTCACAGGAATCACGGAAAGACTGCCACCATTACGGCGGTGAATATCGGGCAGCGCTTCGGTGTGCTGGATCTGGATGAAACCGGGAAAATTAATGAATTTCGTGAGAAAAATGACGAGGACAGCGGCCTCATTAACGGCGGCTTTATGGTGATGAACCCGGGTATCTTTGATTATCTGGAAGGAGATTCCACGGTGTTCGAGCAGGCGCCTTTACGCAGGCTTGCCAGGGAAGGCCAGCTTATGGCTTACCGCCACGAGGGATTCTGGAAATGTATGGATACCCAGAGGGAGAAGGAACAGCTGGAAACGCTCTGGCAGTCGCAGAAAGCCCCCTGGAAAATATGGGATTAAATGTGGAGTGGACTATGGATTTAAAAGAGATTTTTGAATTTTACCGTGGAAAAAAGGTACTGGTGACAGGACATACCGGCTTTAAGGGAACCTGGTTATGCCGTATTCTGGTTAATGCCGGGGCTGAGGTGACAGGCTATTCTCTGGAACCGCCGACCAATCCGGCCCTGTACCATATGGCCGGGCTTGACGGGAAAATGACCTCTGTGATCGGTGATGTCAGACAGCTGGAACGGCTGAAAGAAGTCTTTCGGGAGTTCCACCCCCAGATCGTACTTCATCTGGCTGCGCAGCCGATCGTTCGTGATTCCTATAAGGATCCGGTATATACCTTTGAGACCAATATTATGGGGACGGTGAACATACTGGAGTGTACCCGTCTGTTTCCCTGTGTGCGTTCCTTTCTCAATGTAACGACCGATAAGGTTTACGAAAATATGGAATGGGAGTATGGCTACCGGGAAAATGACCGACTGGACGGATACGACCCGTATTCGAACAGCAAATCCTGTTCAGAGCTTGTCACGCACAGCTATTCCCGGGCATTTTTCACAGATGGGAACTGTGCGGTTTCCACATGCCGTGCCGGAAATGTGATCGGCGGCGGTGATTTTGCCAATGACAGAATTATCCCGGACTGCGTGCGTGCGGCTCTTGCCGGACAGGAAATTATCGTAAGGAATCCCCACTCCACGCGGCCGTACCAGCATGTATTGGAGCCTTTGGCCGCATATTTGATGGTGGCAAAAATGCAGTACGAGAATAGAGATTATGCCGGGTACTATAATGTCGGTCCGGACGACAAAGACTGCGTGGCAACAGGCGGGCTGGTCGATCTGTTCTGTGAGATATGGGGGGACGGCGTCGGCTGGCGCGATCAGAGCGACGGTGGGCCGCATGAGGCGAATTTCCTGAAACTCGACTGTTCCAAGTTAAAAAAGACCTTTGGCTGGCATCCTGCCTTTGATGTGAGGCAGGCGATGGAGATGACGGTCGCTTGGTATCAGGCGTACCGTGGCAAAGAAAGCGTAACTGCAGTGATGGACCGCCAGATCGCCATGATGTTTGGACGGGAGAAGAGACCGTGAGAGAGTAAACAGTGGCAAAAGCCAATTACAGGAATCTGGCAGAGCAGCTGAAAAATAGATTTGAAGGAGACAGACGACATGTTTGAGAATAAGACAGAGGCCCAGGCAAGAGAGCAGATCCTTGCTCTGGTGACAGAATATGCGGATCGGTTTCATAATCAGAAAACGGAGTTTCACGATGGGGACCGCATTCCGTATGCGTCCCGTGTTTACGGACACGAGGAAATGGTGAATCTGGTAGACAGTGCGCTGGAGTTCTGGCTCACATCAGGCCGGTACACGGATGAATTTGAGAAAAAGCTGGCAGAATATTTACAGGTGAAATATTGCTCTCTTGTGAATTCCGGTTCGTCTGCCAATCTGGCCGCCTTTATGGCTCTGACTTCCCCGCTTCTCGGAGAGCGCAGGATAAAACGGGGGGATGAGATAATCACAGTAGCAGCCGGGTTCCCGACCACAGTGGCCCCGGCGGTTCAGTACGGCGCGGTTCCCGTATTTGTGGATGTGACGATTCCACAGTATAATATTGACGTATCCATGCTTGAGGCAGCGCTTTCAGAAAAGACGAAAGCCGTTATGCTGGCGCATACGCTGGGAAACCCCTTTGATTTGAAGTCGGTAAAGGAATTCTGTACCAGGCATGGGCTGTGGCTCGTTGAGGACAACTGTGATGCGCTGGGGACAAAGTATACTCTGGATGGAAACGAACGCTTTACAGGCACGATTGGGGATATCGGGACTTCAAGCTTTTACCCGCCGCATCATATGACGATGGGTGAGGGCGGAGCTGTGTATACGGATCATCCGTTACTGCATAAGATCATCCGTTCCTTCCGCGACTGGGGCCGCGACTGCGTCTGCCCTTCCGGATGTGACAATCTGTGCGGGCACCGTTTTGACAGACAGTATGGAGAACTTCCTCTGGGATACGACCATAAATACGTATATTCCCATTTTGGTTATAACTTAAAGGCCACAGACATGCAGGCCGCAATCGGCTGTGCACAGATTGAGAAATTCCCCTCTTTTGTTGAGAAGAGACGCCACAATTTTGACCGCCTGCGTCAGGCGCTTGCCGGGACAGAGGACAGGCTGATTCTGCCGGAAGCAGCAGAACATTCCCGTCCCAGCTGGTTCGGCTTCCTGCTTACCTGCAAAGAAGGTGTGGATAGGAACCGCCTCGTACAGTATGTGGAGAGCCGCGGTGTACAGACGAGAATGCTGTTTGCAGGGAATCTGACAAAGCATCCCTGCTTTGACGAAATGCGTGCATGCGGGAGCGGCTACCGTGTGGCAGGAGAGCTTGCCAATACAGACCGTATTATGAAAGACACCTTCTGGGTAGGCGTATATCCGGGCATGACGGATGAAAAGATTGACTATATGGCAAAGGTGATCCAAGAGGGGCTGGCACAGTGAGCACTGAGAGAGAGGATGCATACGATTTAAGGCAGGTTCATGAGGCAAATCTCAAGATGCTGTCGGAGATCGACCGAATCTGCCGCAAATATAAAATCAAATATGCTCTGGATTCGGGTACGCTTCTGGGAGCTGTCCGC
Source organism: bacterium 1XD42-76 (assembly GCA_009917545.1). Classification (GTDB taxonomy): domain Bacteria; phylum Bacillota; class Clostridia; order Lachnospirales; family Lachnospiraceae; genus QZDW01. The sequence continues at coordinate 143,111 of QZDW01000007.1, read as the reverse complement.
CATCAGGGCTTTATCCCTTGGGACGATGATGCAGATGTGATGTTTACCAGAAGCAATTACGAGATGTTTGCAAAGGTGGCCCGCAGGGAGCTTCCGGAGGGCATGACGTTTGTGGAGCCAAATGAATACCATGACGGCAGGGCATTTTATGACTTTGCCTCCCGTATTATTTATGACAGGAGCCAGAGGCTTGAGGACTCGCAGAAAACCGCCTTTTATGACGATAAGATCAGCCGCCTCTGCGTTGACCTGTTTGTGGCGGACAGTCTGCCGGATGGACGGATTGCAAAGCCCCTTACAAAGCTTCTGCACTGTATCGTCTATGGTCTGGCACTGGGACACCGTTACAGGATTTGTTATTCCGATTACAGGGGGATGATGAAGCTGTTTGTCTTTGTGCTATCGGGCATCGGGAGGCTGATTCCGTTCCCGGTGACATACCGGCTCTGGCGTGCATTATGTAAAAAGGATGCCAGGCGCAATACACACTTATATTTTTACAGTGGATATGCCCCGGATTATTACTACGTGGAAATGGAAAAGGCCTGGGACGATACGGTGTGCGAGGCGTCCTTTGAAGGGCGGAGCTTTTACATTCCGTCCGGCTGGGAGCATTATCTGAAACAGGTCTACGGGGACTACAGAAAGTTGCCCCCGAAGGAAAAAAGAATACCGGAGCACTCGGATATGGAGATAAAAATATATGGCTAAATTTTTGTCGGTCGTGGTGTCGGTATATAATGAAGAGGCGTCGTTAAAAGAGTTCTATGCAGAGACGAAAAAGCAGCTTACAGGGCTTCCGGGCTCCTGGGACCATGAGATTTTGTTTGTAAATGATGGCAGCCAGGATGGCTCGTTCTCCATTCTTCGCGAGCTTGCCGGGCAGGATCCGCATGTGAAGCTCATTCATTTTTCCCGGAATTTCGGTCACGAGGCAGCTATGATTGCCGGAATCGACTATGCACAGGGGGATGGGATCATCTGTATGGATGCCGATCTTCAGCATCCGCCGGAGTGTATTCCCCAGATTGTCGGGCGCTTTGATGAGGGCTATGAGGTCATCAGTATGGTGCGTACCAGGAATCAGACGGCAGGCTTTGTTAAAAACATTGCCTCGGCGGCCTTTTACCGCCTGATTAACTGGATGTCTGAGGTGCAGTTTGAGCCCAATGCTTCTGACTTTTTTGCAGTGAGCAGGGAGGCGGCCGATGTGCTCAGAAAAGATTACAGGGAAAAGGTTCGTTTCCTGCGCGGCTATGTACAGAGTATCGGTTTTCAGAGAACGGTGATTCCTTATGAGGCACGGGCCAGATTTGCCGGGGAGAGTAAGTACAGCCTAAAAAGTCTGTTCCGGCTTTCTGTCAACACGATTCTCTGCTTTTCTGATCTGCCGCTCAAGCTGGGGATCTATTCCGGATGTGTGGTGGCACTGTTTGGTGTTATCGTGATGATCTACACGATTTCTACCTGGGCCAGATCCGGTACGCCCAGCGGCTATGCGACGATCGTCGTGTTGCTTTCGTTCATGTTTGCCATGCTGTTTGTCATTGTGGGGATCATTGGCGAGTACATTGCGATTTTGTTCGCGGAGCTTAAGGACCGTCCGGTCTATATCGTGAGAAGTACGGAAAATATGCCGGAATACAAAAAGCACATATCAGACAGGAGCGGGGCGGAAATACCGCCGCAGAATCCGGAACAAAAATAGATAACACGGCACAAATGTTACGAATTAATTAAAAAATATGATTTTTTTTGAAAAGGGCTACAAAAAAATCCGAGAATCGTTTATAATACTGAGGATGTCAGGAAGGCATTGAATTAACAGGAGGAAGGCTATATGAAACGATTAAAAAAAATGGCGGTTATCGCTTTGGTTGTACTGGCTTTGGCAGGATGTACGAAGAGCAGCATGGATAATGAGATGCAGCCGGTCGTTGACGGGGAGGAGTTTGACCCGGCAAAGTTTGAGGAGGACGAGGACGAGACACTGCCGCGTGAAGAAAACTTTCTGGTAGAGGAGGACGCAGAGGAAGAGACGATGTATGAGTGGGAGCAGGTCAAAGACGAAACGAATGCTCTGTTTGCTGATACGGACGTCTATCCGCAGAGTGTAAAAATGGAGTTTACTGCCGATGAGCCGGGGATGAGCATTCAGCTTACATGGGTGTTAAAAAATGACACCACGGACGAGCAGGCAATGGAATATGCCGCGGATATGGTGAAGAAATTCAATGATATCGTTGCCGTGCAGGCAACGGATGTGGAAAGCTCCTCTGAGACATCCTTTGGCGGGCTTTGGGACAGTTTTGCACTGAAGGTACAGATCAACAAAGAGGACGGTTCCTCTCTGCTCGAGAAGAGCTATCCGGCAGGCCAGACGATTGACCTTAAGGCAACCGAGAGTAGTGGCGAAGGTCCTGAGGAAGTACCGGAGGATGTACCGAAGAAGCTGTAGAATGGAATATAAGATGTTAAACCTCTGCCAGTCTCCATGTTGGGATGGCGGAGGTTTTTTCGTTAAGCGGCAGTAGTCTGCGCTTTTTTGCAAGCGCCGTCCAGTCCTCCAAACAGGTGACTGAGCGGCGCTTTCGCCGTCATATATTTATGTTTTGTCTGACAGGGCAGCATCCCCTGAGAACCGTGCCGGATATGTTATTTCCGGCACTGGCGGATGAAGTACTCCAGCATGGGCAGGGAATCCACACAGCCGGCCGGGGCTTCCGGGCCTGTCATGCGCTCCGGATGCCACTGGACAGCCCAGATCGGGAGCGTTTCGTGCTCAATGCCTTCGACGATCGAATGGCCGTTTGCATCAGACCAGGCAGTAGCAAAAAAGCCTTTTCCAAGAGCGTCCAGAGCCTGGTGGTGATAGCTGTTGACATCCATATGCTCACCAAATAAACGGCCGAGAATGGAATCCTTATTCAATGTGGCAGGATGAAGGTCTCCTTTGGTATTGTGCTCGCCGCCGAGCTCAGAGGGGATATCCTGATAAAGAGTCCCGCCGAAATAGACATTCAGGGCCTGGAAGCCGCGGCAGATGCCGAATATGGGCTTTTTCCGCTCAAGAAAGGCCGGAATCAGCTTCCATTCCAGGGCATCGCGCTCTGCGTCCTCACTGAGACAGTCACAGTGAGGCTCCTGGCCATAGAGCCTGGTATCGACATCCCTTCCTCCGCTTAAGAGCAGCCCGTCTGCCATATCGGCGTACTCTTCGACACAGTTGCGGTCAACAGCGAGAAGCGGGACTCCGCCGGCTCTCTGAACGATCTGGGCATAATTGTGGTTGAGAACCCAGGTCGGTAGGCCGCTTTCTGTCATTCCCGTAGTGCCTGAAAATAGAATCAGTGGTTTCATGCTATACACTCCTTATGTTTATAATTTGTAAAAAAATCTTACACTGGAACAAAGGACCGATTTATCGGTCGTCTGCATATCCGATATCCAGTCCGCTATGATAGGAATAATTACCGAGCTCTCCCAGGAAAGCACTCAGATCCTGTTCACAAAGCGGGGCTTCATTTGTAATGACTGCATTGAGCCGGTAATATACGAGATGGCATTTCTGAAGCGTCTGACGGTAGAGATCGACAAAAGAGGCAGAGGATGCCAGACGTTTATCCCAGGGGTTGCACCAGACCTCATGATCGAGGTTTAAGGTCTGGCGTACATGCTTCGGCGCAGCATCCGTCACCAGCTTCTTGGAAGCAATGGGATTTTTGAGGAAGAGCGATTCGAAAAAGTGAATCGCATTCCGCTTCCTGCCGGCAGGATCGGACAAAAGGCGGCCGCCAAAGCGTGTCGCATAGATCGAATGGCTGACGATGCCATCCGTAATCTGAAAATTATTCTTTTCTGAAATCTGATAGTACGTATCATTGATACACCGGCAAAGGAAACGGGATATGAACTGGATCTCCTGGCCGTTCAGACAGATCGTTGCCGCCTGATTGAATTCGGACGGCTTTTTCTGTTTGAATTTGCGCAGAAGAAGTGCATCAATATCATTTTCCAGCTCCGCATGCAGGCCATGAAACTGCGAACCCTTGCCGTCCGTCTGATACTGAATCCGCCCATAGACAAACGGATGGCAGATGGAGTCAGCTGCATAATGGCAGAGAAAGCCCGCGTAATAGGAAAGCGCCTGTTCCCGCTGCTGTCTGGAAGAAATGTCCGCAAGCTGTTTCAGATAATTGTGGAAAAAATCATTGACATGGTACTCATGCATGTAGGATCCTACATTGCGGTAGTCCCGGTGTCGGATGATCGGAATGTTGTAGAAAAAAATATCGGGCCCCTGGAGGCCGAGCTGATAGAGCCAGCGGTATTTGGAAATCAGATATTTTAAATAATTGTTCGGCAGATCATTGTAGGCCTTTACGCCGAAGAGATAATGAGTGGTAAATCCCGGCATGATTACCATATCCTTTCCCAAAGGATTTTGTATCGTAAGATCAGGCGCCGGACGTGCTGTGATACGACGCCGTACTATGGAGGCAGCCAATGGTATTCTGACATGATGTTACAAAACTGCCCCGCATTTCTTATATAAGTATATCATAAGTTCTGATAAATGGGAATAAAACTTAATGAGAAAAATTTTGGGAGCGTTATGATTCATCAGATTCATGAGCTGGTCTGGGGCCCTGGCATGCTGGTGCTGTTTTTGTTCGCAGGCATTGTTCTCAGCATCCGCATCCGCCTGTTCCAGGTGCTTCATATTCCCTACTGGTGGAAAAACACGGCAGGAAGTGTCCTGCGGGGTCAAAAGACGGAAGGGGAGGGAATATCCCCGTTCCAATCAGCCTGTACGGCGCTAGCGGCCACGATCGGCACAGGCAATATTGCCGGTGTCGCCACAGCATTGCTTGCCGGAGGGCCGGGAGCCGTATTCTGGATGTGGGTATCGGCATTTTTAGGTATGGCTACGGCATATGGGGAAACGGAACTGGGAATCCGTTACCGGGTGCGGGGCAGAGATGGAAAATGGATGTCGGGTCCGATGCTGTATCTGGAGCGGGGGATTGGGAGCCGGGGGGCAGGTATTCTGTATGCGGTATTCTGTATGACAGCGTCCTTTGGCATGGGAAGTATGGTGCAGGCAAACGCGATTGCAGAGACGCTGGAATTTTCCTTTTCGCTCCCGGAATTTGCAGTCGGGGGCCTGCTGGCGGCTCTGGCGGGGTGGATTATTGCGGGGGGAGCGGAGGCGATCGCCAGAACATCGGAAAAGCTGGTTCCTGTCTCAGCCGGGATCTATCTGGCCGCGTCACTGGCCGTGATTCTGCTTTTTTACAAAAATATCCCGGCTGCCTTTGCCATGATTTTGCAGGACGCCTTTACCTTTGACAGCGCGGCCGGGGGAATTGCCGGTTATGCAGTCAGTAAAAGCATACGATATGGAATCGCCAGAGGCGTTTTTTCAAATGAGGCCGGTCTGGGGAGTATGGCAATCTTAAACGGCGGAACGGACGAGGCCTCCCAAGGGGGGCAGGGACAGTGGGCGATCTTTGAGGTATTTTTTGATACGATCGTAAGCTGCAGCCTGACGGCGTTTGTGATTCTGTGCGCACTGGGAGGGGACCCCCGGAGCTTTGCCCAAAACGGAGCGGAGCTTACGAGCCTCTGCTTTGCAAAGGGGCTGGGGAACCTGGGCGGATACCTCGTTTCCATCTGTGTGGTATTGTTCGCCTTTGCCACGATCATTGCCTGGTATTATATGGGAAAGCAGGCGGCGGCTTATCTGGGAGAGGCGATTGGCCGCGACATTTCCGGCATCTACATAACCGGGTATCTGCTGGCAGTATTCCTGGGAAGCCTTGGCCCGATGGAAGCTGTGTGGGAGCTCTCGGATATTTTTAACGGAATGATGGCTGTGCCGAATCTGCTGGCGCTGCTTCTCCTGGTACGGAAGGTGGAACGGCCTTCGAACGATACCAGAGAGGGAGGACAGGGATAAGGCGGCCACAGGAGCAGAGTGAGCTGGGAACAGAACAAACGCAGGGGCAGAGCAGGCGGATACGGAGGATAAAGTGACAGAGCAGGACAGACCGGATGGGACAGCAATTATATATCAGGACACGAAAAAAGCACCCCGCCGGGTGCTTTTTTCAACAAAATGATTATTTGAAAAAGGGAGGAGAGCTGATAGCCAAATGTATCAGCCCGAGTATTATGAAAAAAATCTTATAAGCAGCATCTCTTCGGATGTTTCTCTGTTTATGGTTATATGATACTGTGTAAAGATGAAGAAATCATGTGAATTGTGTAAAAGAATTTTGAAAAGAATTTGAACAATTTATGAACGTTCTTTTTGTCATTTCTTTGGCTCTTTTTCGCCGGTCATCCGCCATAGGGTGGTACGGCTGATACCGAGCCGTCTGGCAGCAGTTGTCTGGTTCCAGTTTTCCTCCTGAAGGACTGCAAAAGCGATTTCCTTTTTTATTTCCTCGAGTGTCTGGTTCAGATTGATCCGGGCATTGGGCAGGCACGGAAAGGATGCAGAGGAAGCTTCCTGTGCCAGAACAGACTGAACCGTTTCCATGGAAATGGTTTCCGAATCGGAACAGGCCGCGATTTGGAGAACCACGCGTTTTAACTGCATATAATTCTGCGGCCACTGGTATTCTGACAAAAGGCGCAGGGCGGAAGGCTCGATTCCGGAAATATCATTGCTGAGGGTGAGCTTTAACTGGCTGAGATACAGATGGATGAGCTGCGGAATCTGAGCCGGCTGCTGCCTCAGAGGGGTGAGCGGAAGTGTAAGGCAGCTAAAATGGTTGATAAAATGGCTGCCGGCCAAAGGAGTGCCATGCCGGGCATCCGTATCGCAGGAAAAGATCACATGATTCCTCTGGCAGGTTCCCGCACTGGTAAGAAAGGAGATGAGCTGGTTCTGTTTCTCTTCCGGCAAGGTATTTACTTTATGAAAATACAGAGTGGACTGGGAATCATACAAAGGGGAATTATGATGGCTGAGCAGATATTCCCAGGTCTTATCCGTTATCAGAGCGCAGTCAATGGACACCAGGGGCCTCTTGGATGAACTGCCGTTCAGAGGCGATTTGGCGCGTGTAAAGAAAAATGCAGTATATTGCCTGGAATCGGACAGCAGATGCTGGCATTTGATCGTATAGAGGATCCCGTTCTTTGATTTGACGATATGCTGCGGTTTATCCGGCTCGACATGCGTGGCTTCTTCGCGGAACATTTCAATGACAGACTGTTCGGAAGTATGGTCGAGAGAGGAGAAGTAGAGTCTTTTATCCTGATCGCTATCTGGCACATACTTACAGATTTAAAACCATATGCACCGGACGGTTTTCTTGAATCACGTCCTGTAGTTAAAGAAAAAGTTCTTACTACTTCACAGGCACTTAATCTACTAAAACAACGAGGCTATATCATCAAAGATGATTCTTCTCCTGCTTGTTAATTAGGTGTTGCGTTTATATTCAATTTTTAGCCATCACAACGATGGCTTATTTGTGATGCTCAAATTTATTCTCTACTTGCTACTTCATTGTTTCAAACTTGTCACTCCGCACTCGGCGGCCCAGACACGCGAAGCAGTTGTCAGGATGCACCAAATGTGCGTGGAGGGATGCCTGGCTGTTCTGAGAGGGGAAAAGTGGCCGTATGTCGCTGATCCGGCGGTATGGCAGCATGAAAACTGGAAAGACCAAAAGGACGGCACTGACACGCTTTGACGCCCCAGAATTGCCACAAATCAAGCTGTTTATATTAAGGCTATAGTTATAAAAATGTAAGAGAAATGACCGCATAAATAAAGGATTTTTTGCTACAATGATTCCAGAATCAAAGGGAAGGATTTGGTTGAGGAGGAATCGGTTATGAAAAAAATGAGAATGATTGCGGCTGCGGGAGGACTGTTTCTGGGCAGTATGCTGCTCTCGGGATGTGAGGCCAAGGTAACGGCACAAGTGCCGGAGGTCATCCAGATCCAAAATGTGGATAAGAGCCAGGACGGAAAGATCACACTCAGCAGCAGTGAGACGGTAGAGATCGTGCCGGACATGGCAGAGATTGTATTTTGCGTGACGACGCAGCATGAACAGGCAGGAGAATGCCAGCAGGAAAATACAAGAAAGCTGAACGAACTGCTGGAGTTCTTAAAGGGCCAGGGATTCGATGAGAAGAAGATCAAGACCTCTGGATTTTCCCTTGATACCCGCTATGACTGGAGCGGCGACAAACAGCAGATCATTGGTTATGAGATGCGGACTCAGGTCGCGGTTACAGATATCCCGGCGGATTCCGTGGGGATGGTTCTGTCAAAAGGCGTGGAGAGCGGAGCGAATGAGATTTATTCCGTGTCCTGGTTTTCCAGCGAATATGACAAGGCATACAGCGAGGCACTCGCCAAGGCGGTTGATCTGGCAAAGATGAAGGGGGAAGCGCTGGCAGCGGCAAGCGGTAAGAAGCTGGGAGAAGTACTGAGTATTCAGGAATATGGCGATAACCAGTATGGAAGATATATCAGGGATACCGCGATGATGAAAAATGCCGCAGCGACAGGAGCTATGGAGGCCGGAGCGGCGGATATGGACGTGATGCCGGGAGAAATGCAGGTCACGGCGAATATCAGCATTGAATTTGAGCTGACAGAGGAATAGAATTGCCGGTATGGCGAATTCAGGGAATGAATGATTTCATAAGGGGCCGTTGTTAAATGCACGGATATACAATATATGGCTGATATCTATGAGATTCACAAGCTATATCTTGTATGCAGTGGCAGTTTTGCAACGCCCCCTTTTATTTTGCCATGTGCCAGGAACCGCGTGAACGGCATTCCTGTGCACTGCGGTTATTTTTGTATCCTGCTCCACGTTTTGCCCCATGCGGTAGCCCAGCATTCGCAATAAAGCGCATCATAGGAGATTTGATGTTTTCTCCTGAAACCAGCAAAGAGATGACACCAGACAACACTGGGGAGGGCGATGACAAGCCAGTACAGGGGGCCGAGGAAAAGGCACTGTATCGTATGCCCGTACTCGTGAACACAGAGACGACGGCGGTCACTCGTGTTTTGGGTGCTGAGAAAGATAAAGATACCCAGCGACAGGCCTCCGCGGTTTCCGGGCAAATAGGTCACAATGCTGTTACAGAATTTTTCATGCCGGAAGCGTTTGCAGCAGAGAAATACAAGCAGGCCGATGAGGTTCACCGGCAGTCCCCAGGTGAATTGAAAAATATAGAATAAGATCCGAGGCCAGTTGACGGCAGCGGTCGGCCGGTTCATATGCGGCGCCCCTTTCATTGCTTCTGGATGGCATGGCTCTATTTTTGCAAAAACAGTTTTCCGGGCTCCCCCCATGCGCCAAGGGATTTTCCTTGTTGCGTTGCTTGCCTTTCCCGATAAGAGAAACAAGCGAAAATAAAAATGCCAGATGCTGTTTTATCATAGAGGAGAGAATGATTGCGTTCCAATGCTTGCTATCCGGAGATATTTTTGACACAATTCTTTTAACAAAGGAAACAAATTTTATTCATATAAGGAGAACGGAAATGCAGAACAAAAAGAAAACAATAACCGTTACATTGGCAGCGCTGATGCTGACAGCGCTTCCGGGCATGGTTTCCCTGGCGGCGCAGTGGAAGCAGAATGACAGCGGGGTATGGTACTATATTGACGAAGTGACGGGGGAACCGCTGACAGATTTTCAACAGGATAATGGAAAATGGTATTTCTTAAGCACAGCGGAGGATGCCAGCAAGGGAGCGATGCTGACCGGGGTACAGTGGATCGGCCATAAATGCTATTTTCTGAATCCGGAGGATGGCGGTGCGGTGGCTGTCAATATGGATTACGACGGTTACCACTTTGGAAGTGACGGGTGCGCGGTGAATGAGATTAATAATCCATATTTGATGGAGGAGGGATGCTATCCTTCACGGATTGGCGTTCATGACAAGCTGATGGCCCAGGAGGAGCAGGCAGTCCCTGGGACGGCGGTTTCCGACACTGACGATTCGGAGAATCCATACTCGAGGAACCAGCCTGCCGGTTACAGGGAAGAAGCTGTGCTGGAATTCCTTGATATTTTAAATGCAGCACGTGCAGAAAAAGGTCGTGCGGAGCTTGAGATTGATGAGGAACTCATGGAAGCAGCCAGGATCCGCGCTAAAGAGCAGGTACAGTGCTACGGGCATGAAAGGCCGGACGGAAGCGCCTGGGACACGGTATTTGATGAGCTGGGGATTGACAGGGATAAGAAGCTAGGCGGAGAAAATGCGAATCTGTTCCATTACGATCCGCAGAAGGTCTATACGAGCTGGTACAATTCTGATCGGCACAGGAAGAATATGATGGACAGCCGCTATAAGAAAACCGGTATTGCCTGCTACTTTGACCCGGATTCCAATGATAAATACTGGTGGGTACAGATTTTCTCAAATTAGCAGTATCTGCAAAGGAATGTATCGTTATTGTGCCGCATAATCATCCCTCATGATCGGATTTTTCTTTATCAGATGTACAATTCCTGCTGAGATATGCAGGGATTAGGATGATGGTGGTGGTTACGGATCCTGGCAGTATATTCTATCTCGTAAAAGGTGTAAGACGTGCAGAGCACTTACCCGCCCTTCCACCAAAAGCGGCCTTCCTGTGCCCACGGGTGAGTGCACCACTAAGAATGAAAGTTGTTCCGGCGCATTTGGCATCCCTGAATTTATGCCGCCTGACGGCGGCGGGACTTTCATAGTAACGTTTATACCGGAGAAATAGGTGGACATCCTCTCTGTGCTTTTGTATAATAAGGGAAAGAAGCGGCTGTCCAAATTGGCCTGCACGTTCGCTATGCCGTATGCAGCAGCGTTTCTCCCCAGAGGCGGGCTGTGGTGGGGGAAAGGGACGCAGGTCAGGGGGAAGTTTGCAGGCCAGCGCAGGAAATTTTATATTAAGGAGAGAGTGTGAATGAAAAATCCGATTATCAAGATTGAAATGGAGAACGGCGATGTGATAAAGGCAGAGCTGTATCCGGAGGTGGCTCCGAATACGGTCAACAATTTTCTAAGCCTGGTGCGTAAGGGATTCTATAATGGTCTGATCTTCCACCGGGTCATTGAGGGCTTTATGCTGCAGGGCGGCTGTCCCGAGGGAAGTGGTATGGGAGGCCCCGGCTATCATATTAAAGGTGAGTTCTCTGCCAACGGGTTTCAGAATGATCTGGCGCATACAGAGGGCGTCCTCTCGATGGCCCGTGCGATGGATCCGGATTCTGCCGGTTCCCAGTTTTTTATTATGCATAAGGCGGCTCCTCATCTGGACGGGCAGTATGCAGCGTTCGGCCAGGTGATTGAGGGTATGGATATAGTCAATAAAATTGCTGGTGTGCGCACAGATTTCAGCGATAAACCCATGAAAAAGCAGATGATTCAGTCGATTACGGCGGAGACATTTGATGTAGAATATCCGGAACCGGAGACGTGCCCGGAGGATTGACTGGATCAGGACATATGGAAGCAGGATGGTATCCCGGGGACGTGCCCAAAGGAGATGCCCGGAGCCGGAAGTGTGTCTGGGGACATGCCCGGAGAGCGAATCGGGATGTCGTTCTGGAGCCGGGAAAACATTCTGAGGAGACGAATGGAAATGCAGCGCCAGGAACAGGAAGATTCCGGAGGACTGGTTAAACGATGCAGCAGGTTAGATATGTACGGGTAGGTAACGACGAATATTCCGTATTGATTTCAGATGAGAGAGAGGCTCTCCTGGCAGCAGATGCGGCCGGGAGGGCCATCATTGGCTTATGGGATCCGAATGCCCCGGACAGGGAGTGCGGGCCGGCAGATTTTCTGGTCGAACATGCAGATGATGTGGACGAACCGTTTCTGGAACGTGTCGTCAGACGCCGGCTGGGGCTCCCGTGGACGATCTGTGAGACAGAGCGGCTTGCAGTCAGAGAAATCTGTCAGGGGGATATCAGGCAGATTGTTCAGGGGAAGGCCGGGAATGGTTTTGGCAGCAGGGAGGCAGTGGAGGCATATATCCGGCATCAGTATCCTGTTTTCGGTTTTGGTATCTGGGCTGTCACGAATCGGCAGAATGGCAGTCTGGTTGGTTTGGCCGGGGTGACAGTACCGCAGGAGAGCAGGGCAGAAGATGAGGAGTGGTATCAGAAGCGGCTGTGCAGAGGCTGTGAGGAGGTAATACTGGAAATGGGCTATTTTACATTTCCGGAGTACCGGCAGAGAGGATATGCAAAGGAAGCGTGTCTGGCTGTGATGGAATATGCTTCCCGGGAGCTGGAAGCCGGCTGCCTGCTTTTACGGATTGCGAGGGGGAATCTGCCGTCGCAGAAAATGGCGGCAGTGCTCGGCTTTGAGCGGATTGAGGGAAAGAAAGAGAGGGACTGACGTGTCCAGGTCTTGTTGTCAACTGGCAACCTCCCTGCGCCACAGTTGGGCGCACCACCATGAATGAAAGTAGTTCAGGTGCATTTGGCATCCCTGAACTCAGATCGCCTGCGGCGATGGACTTTCATAGTAAACCTTCCTGCGCCCACAGGTGAGGCGCCGTCATGAATGAAAGTAGTCAGGCACATTTGGCATCCCTGAATCTATTCCGCCTGTCGGCGGCGGATGTTCACAGTAACTGTTCCGGTCTGTCGTAATCCGCCTCACAATTTTTTGAGAATAGAAGCAAAAGGGTTGAAAAGTGTACGGTTATCCTGTACACTATACATTGTATACAAGAAACAATGAGACGAGGTGGATTATGACAGACCGGATGGAATTAAAGGCCTATGGGAAGATTAATCTGGGACTGGATGTAATAAGGAAGCGTGAGGACGGCTATCATGAGGTGAAGATGGTCATGCAGACTGTCAGCCTGTATGATAAGATAGTGATGGAACGTACGGACAAGCCGGGGCTTTATGTGGAAACGAATTTACCCTATGTACCGAACGGGAAAGAAAACCTGGCATACCGCGCAGCACAGAAGCTGATTGATGAGTTTGGGATCCGGGACGGACTGGATATCAAAATCAGAAAAATGATTCCTGTAGCGGCCGGCATGGCCGGAGGCAGTACAGACGCAGCGGCCGTACTGGTTGGAATGAATCGTATGTTCCGCCTGGGGCTTTCAAAGCGGGAGCTGATGAAGCGGGGCGTACCCCTGGGGGCTGATGTGCCCTACTGTATTATGCGCGGTACTGCGCTTGCAGAGGGCATCGGCGAAAAGCTGACGCGGCTTTCCCCCGCTCCGGTATGCCATATCGTGCTCGTGAAGCCGCAGATCTCAGTATCCACCAAAGAGGTGTACGGGCAGCTTCGGGCGGATGCATTAAAGCCGGAGCAGCATCCGGATATTGATGGTATGTGCAGGGCGATTGAGGAACAGGATTTGGACGGGGTGATCGGGCGGCTTGGAAATGTGCTGGAGACAGTAACTGCCATATCCCATCCGGAGATTACAACGATCAAGAGACTTTTGATGGAGCACGGGGCCGAGGGAGCGCTTATGAGCGGCAGCGGGCCAACCGTATTCGGCATTTACAAGGATAGAGAAAAGGCGGCGGAGGCCTGCCGTTTCCTGAAGGAAGAATGCGGGCCGCGCCTGACGCGCCAGGTATTTTTGACCGGATTTTTTAATAACAGAAAACTGGACGGACAGAGGGAGAAATGTCATGAAAAATGATTTTCGGGTAAATATGGACGAATATCTTCCTCTGCGTGACGTTGTATTCAAGACTCTGCGCCAGGCGATACTGAAAGGCGAGCTGGAGCCAGGGGAACGGCTGATGGAGATTCAGCTTGCGGAACGCCTGGGCGTGAGCCGTACACCAATCCGTGAGGCGATCAGAAAGTTGGAATTAGAGGGTCTGGTACTCATGATTCCCAGAAAGGGCGCAGAGGTTGCAAAGATTTCCGAGAATAATCTGCGTGATGTTCTGGAGGTCCGGCGTTCTTTAGAAGAGCTGGCGATTGATCTGGCCTGCCAGCGCATGACAGAGGAAGAGCTATCAGAGTTAAAAAAGACGGAAGAGCGGTTCGCGAAGGCGATTCAGACAGGCGAAGTGATGGAGATTGCCCAGACGGACGAGAGCTATCATGAGATTATTTATAACAGTACCAAGAATCAGAAGCTGGTGCAGATCCTGAATAATCTCAGAGAACAGATGTACCGCTATCGTCTGGAATATATTAAGGATGAGGACAAGCGCCAGATTCTTCTGGTAGAGCATGACCACATCATCAAGGCCCTGAGCCTGCGCCATGTGCAGGAGGCAAAAATGGCGATTCGGGAACATATCGACAATCAGGAGATCACGATTCTCAAAAATTTAAAGGAGCAGGGAAATGACATTCAAAGAAAGATATCTGTCCGGGGAAATTGAGTTTGAAGCGATCGACGATTATATTGACGAGTGGAATCTTCGCGATGACGGAGAAACGCTGGCCCATTTTCTGGGACTTGACGCCGATGAGGAAGATGTCTGGATTGACGAGAGCGACGAGGCACTGAAAGAAATGCTGGACGCGAAACGCAACAGGTAAAGGGAGCGGGGCATAGGGGGCCAGCCCGGGGAGAGCAGGCATCCTGCGTCTGCGTCCTCCTGGAGGAGAGAACAGGGGGCCCTGCGCCAGTCCGGATTATCCCGGAAAAAGAATGGAGAATCTTGCAACAGCCCAAAGAGAAGAGCTATCGTGCAGTATAATGCTGCCTGAAATAAAGAAAGGGGTACAGGAAAATGACAACAGTAACACTTGGAAGGACCGGGATTACAGTCAACAAAAACGGATTCGGTGCTCTGCCGATTCAGAGAATCACGAAGGATGAGGCAGCAAAGCTTCTGCGGCGTGCATATGAGGGCGGCATTACGCTCTTTGATACAGCCCGCGCCTATTCGGACAGTGAGGAAAAGATCGGATACGCGATGAGCGATCTCAGAAACCACATCTACATCACCACCAAGACGGCAGCCGTGACGGCTGAGGACTTCTGGAAGGATCTGGAGACGAGTCTTTCCCTGCTAAAGACAGACCATGTGGACGTCTATCAGTTCCATAATCCGGCTTTCTGTCCGAAACCAGGTGATGAGAGCGGGATCTATGACGCAGCGTTAAAGGCAAAGGAGCAGGGGAAGATCCGTTTTATCGGTATCACGAACCACCGCCTGTCCGTGGCGAATGAAGCCGTTGCCTCCGGGCTTTACGATACGCTCCAGTTCCCGTTCTGCTATCTGTGCAGTGACAAGGATATCGAGCTGGTTAAGGCATGTGCCGACAACCATGTCGGATTTATTGCCATGAAGGCCCTGTCGGGCGGTCTGATTACAAATTCCGCGGCAGCCTATGCTTTTGAGGCACAGTATGAGAATGTACTGCCGATCTGGGGGGTTCAGCGCGAACATGAACTGGAGGAGTTCTTAAGTTATGTTGAGAATCCGCCGGTGATGACGAAAGAACTCTCAGAGCTGATCGAAAAGGACAGAAAGCAGCTCTATGGCAGCTTCTGCCGTGGCTGTGGATACTGTATGCCATGTCCGGTTGGAATTGAGATCAATAACTGCGCAAGAATGTCTCTGCTTCTGCGCCGTTCTCCGTCCGCAGGCCACCTGTCTGAGGCAGGACAGGCAAAGATGATGAAGATCAAGGACTGCCTGCACTGCAACAGTTGTATGTCAAAATGTCCGTATGGATTGAATACGCCGGAGTTACTTTTGAGAAACCTCAAGGATTATGAGGAAGTGCTCGCGGGGAAGGAAATGACAGCAGATAATTTCTAAGGATCTAAAAGGCTCCGGGAAAAGATGCCGCAGGCGGCGAATATTGGTCCTTTCTAGTGCTGGTGCGTCAGAGGGAAATAGCAGCCTTCCTGCGCCCCCAGGTAAGCGCGCCACTATGAATGAAAGTAGTCCGGCGCATGTGGCATCCCTGAACTTAGATCGCCTGCGCGACGGACTTTCATAGTAACCACACGTATGAAAATTGCCAGCCCTGTTTTCGATAGGGCTGGCAATTTTCAGTTGATTTTCAATCATATTCGTCAAAAAACACAGGTAGACTTCCTGCGCCTACAGGTAATCTGCGCCGCAATGAATGAAAATAGCCCGACGCATGTGGCGTCCGTGAATCTATGCCGCCTGTCAGCAGCAGATTTTCACGGAAAACCTTCCTGCGCCCACATGTAATTGTGCCATCATAAATGAAAGTAGTCCGGGCGCATGTGGCATCCGTGAATGTGTGCTGCCTTCCGGCGGCGGACTTCACAGTACAGACCGGCTCGTCAGAATTGCTGCCGGTGCAGGAAATCAGCCTTCAATCGCGATATAGTTCGGGGTCTCGACCTTTGGCTGTTCCGGAACCTTGGGGATGGTAAGGGCTAAGATGCCGTTTTCAAATCTGGCCTTGATATCTTCCTTTTTCACTGCGTCACCGACATAAAAGCTCCTGCTCATCGAACCGCAGTAGCGTTCACGACGGATATAACGTCCCTCGCTTGAGTCGTCCTGATTCACAGACGTGGTGGCGTTGACTGTGAGATAGCCATCTTTCAGCTCTGCATTGATGTTTTCCTTACTGAAGCCGGGGAGATCCATCGAGATCTCATACATTCCGTCCATGTCTTTCACATCGGTTTTCATGACGGCAGTGGCGGCTTTCCCGTACACAGGATTCCGTCTTGCAAAAAAACGGTTGTCAAATGGGAAACCCATCATCTCATCAAATAAATCTTCTCCAAAAATACTAGGCATTAACATAAATCATTCCTCCGTTTATATGATATGATATATTTAACAAATTATCCGTGCAGCCAATTATTAAAATGACTGTTTGAACTTATCTATTTGTTATATATGAAATATAGCACTAATTATTAGCAATGTCAATAGATGAGTGCTAATTCTTTGTGAAAAAATTGTGAAGTTCTGATTTCCCTTGATTTTACAGGTTCCCCGCTGGTTTTGCTGGTATGGCGCCAATGCCATTTTACTGCAATTTACTCCTTATAATGGCAGATGCCCTGATGTAGACCAAGCAGATATCCAGAGATTTGCACCGGGCGTTGATGCGGAACTTTTTCATTTCGCAATTCCTCCTGACACCAGAAAAACCGTAATCTGCCACAGAGATGTTCTGGCAAATTACGGTGTCTGATGCTTTCTGAAATAAATTGTAACAGGATAAGAAAAGCGGTGAAATCCGTACTTTCCCAATCAATTTTATCGCAGCGTGTGATAGAATGATACCTCAAAATCTTTTATTAAAAGAATGTAAGCAATCTGATTCCGTTGTTCCACATGGCGGATGTTGCGATCTTTCACCGGTACTTCACCGACATATCGCAGAAATTGAAGTGGCAGGAGGCCTTCAGTCCCCTTTCCTTGAACTCCAATGTCTTTTATTATCGTTAATTTTAATTATCAAAAAGGACTTTAAGCCGCTTTATAATTACCAGGATATTTAACACAGCCACGATTGATAAATAATAGATACAGCCGCTGACTATCTGTAAATAAAGTGACGGCTCAAACTCCCCGGCAAACAGTGTAACAAACGAAAGGAAAAGTAAAAGCAGGCACAGGATTGATTCGAAAATGGTTGCATTAAAGGTTTCTTTTAAAAGCCGTTTATACATGGGCTTCCTGTTGTCCTTGTCAGCAAATGCGCATAAGATACTAAGAGTAGAAAAAAACATTGCGATGAGAATCGACAGGACAATGTTAAGGTTATTTAATATTTCCCTGTCTATGCAGCGTATTTTTACAATTCCGACAGAAAATAAAGCAGGGACAATGAAAATACTGACAAGCTGCAGTGGATTCCCCTTAAACACGCTCAAATGCTCTGAAAAAATGGTACGTACGTCAAGAAAATTGCTCATTTTTAAGGAAAAGCTAAAAACCAAAAAAACGATTCCAATTACAAATAAAACGACAGATGTAACATTCACAGACTTTTCCTCCTGCCTATGCGATATGTAGCACCATTTCCTTCAGATATTCTGTTGCTACGGTTGTAAAGTGTTCAAGGAGCAATGATAAATTGGGATGTCCGTCAGCCATTTTTATTTCATCAGGGATTGCTTCGATAATACTTAAGTTCTCCAGGTTATGCAGATTAATGGTCCGGGTGCGCCCTCCGATGTCAACAATGACTTTCAGGTTGTCATATTCTATTTCTTCAAACTCAAACAAATGGCAGCGGCTGCCTGCCACACGGCGGATTTGATCCATCAAAAGGCCCCACTTTTTCTCAGAAAAACACAGATGGCCGATTTCACGGACCTCTGAGCCATATCCCTGACTGAGATTATCTGCGCTGTCAACAGATTTAATATTTTTAATCATGACTAATTTTTTTATACTGTCTTTCCGAATTATTTTTTTGATAAACAAACTGGGAGAGATCGTATGGCACCTTAGTGTGATCTTATATTCATTGGAGAAAAATTCCTGCATGAGATTCGTAGTGATCGTTTTTACACCAAATTGTCCTACATTTTGAAAAATAAATAACCCCTTTTGAACCGTCACCTGCTCGTTATCCTTGGGGAAAATCACCATGAAATAGAACGGCCTTGTATCAATATCAGATAATTTCTTTTGGTATTTTATCTTCTCAGTACTTCCGTCTACAATGTCAGACGAGCTGCCATATATGCCAGAAAGGATTTTGGTGTAGAACATCCGGAACTCATCCGTTTCTAAATAGTTCTCTTTATTATATTCACACCGGAACGATTGCTGCCTGGTTTTATCTTTTACAAGGATTTCATGGCGCTCGAAAAATTGTATAAATATTTCTGATAAATCATGAAAATAACATTCTGTTCGATCATTTTTCTGTAAAGTTAAGGGCATATTTAAATTGAAAATTTGGGTATTTCTTTTTGAATTTGTTTTTCGCAGATGAAAGCTGCAGGCGGTCAGGCTAAGATTGAACATCAATGTTCCTCCTCGTTAAGTATTATCTATATATTACCACAAAAATACCGGGTTGGCAAAACGGGAGCAGCATCTGTATTCTGAAGCTTTTTGTTGAATTGTGTCCGGCATGCCTGTGGCAAAAGATATGGGCCGAAGTATGATCTTGAACAAGCCTGGATGTTTGCAGCCAGGGGAATGGAAAAGGTCAGAAAAGTGACCGAAGAAACAAGCGACGCAAGATGGCAAAGCATAAGCGAGAGATTCCGGAGCTTTGTGAGGAACTGGAAGAATGCGGCAGGTATCTTATGGCAAGATCCGTCTAATATTGCCGTTCCCAAAGCGGATCTGAAACACGGATGAACGAATCGCGAAATCACTTGTACCGCATGTTAGAATGTGTTATATTGTCAGGGATCACGAGATGAATGCAGACTTTCGCTCAGGGCATCATACATTTACGGATTCAGGGGGAACTGATGCAGAACCGTTTACTTTCACAGGCAATCGAAAAGCTGGCGGACGATTTTGCATGCCGCGATTGGAAATATCTTGATGTGGAGCCGGGAAGCCGGTGGGAAAAGACCTTTTGCTGGCCAGGCCAGCCAAAAGAGGAGATCATGATCTGTGTGCACAAGGGGAATATGATACAGGAGGATTTCCATCGGCAGGATTTCTTTTTCTTCAATTTTGTTTATAAAGGAAGCTACGGGGCGTTCAGCTACCGTTATGACAACCATATCACGGTCCGTGAGGGGGAAATGCCGGGTATGCGCTCAGTAAGCGGGATGAAGAAGACTTTATCATTATCGGGATCCTCATGCGTAAGGAGACATTTTTCCGCTCCTTTCTGCCCGTCTTGTCTGCAGATGCCAGCTGTTCCGGTTCTTCCTGGAACCGCGCATGGAGCGGGCAGGCATTCTTCTGTAAGGTACGTCGCTTCCGATTGAAGAGATTGCGCTCATGCTGGGCTATAGCAACAGCAGTAATTTTTATAAAGTATTCCGTGAGTATTACCACATGTCGCCCCGGGAGTATGAAAGGATGCTTTGATGTGGAGCGCCGGTTACGGTAAACATCATGCAGGCTGTCGGTCAACGGGACTGTCATAGTATATTAGAATTTACCACTATAATAATTAATATTTGACATTGTAAGTATCCTCACTCTCCTGTAGGATAAGGGCAGAATTTATTTTGCACCATATCTTATTTACAGGGGGATAGATCATGAACAGTCAGACTCTTACAGCCGGAAAGCCGTATCGGCAAATCATCCGTTTTGCGGTTCCTTTGCTTCTGGGCAATCTCTTCCAGCAGTTCTACAATATGGCCGATGCGTTTATCATCAGCCGCTGCCTTGGGGGCAGCGCCTTTGCGGGCGTCAGCTGTACGAGCGGTATTTCCAATCTGATTATCGGTTTCGCCCAGGGCATGACAGCAGGACTCGTCATCCCGATGGCTCAGAGCTTCGGCGGCGGGGACCGCGAGCGCTCGGGGACAGCAAATCTCCCCTTCATTACCTGTTAATCGCCTCCGGCATCAACATTGTTCTTGATTACATCCTGATTCAGTTTACCGGCATGGGCGTGCGTGGAGCGGCGCTTGCGACAGTCATTTCACAGGCGGTTTCGGTTATGCTCTGCCTTTTGAAGATCATACGGAATGTGGAAGTGCTTTCACTTAAAGGCTGTCATGGGCCATTTGATCCCGGAATACTAAGGGAAAATCTGGCTCTGGGGGTTCCGATGGCATTCCAGACCTCCATTATCTCTCTGGGGGTGATTTTGATTCAATTCGCGACAAACGGCATGGGCACGGTGGCAATCGCATCCTATGCGGTCGCCAAGAAGATTGATACGATTGCCGTCGAACCGCTGCGTTCGCTGGGAATCACGATGACGACTTATACGGCCCAGAATTACGGAGCCGGAAAATATGACCGCATCCTTGACGGCGTGCGTCAGTGTGTTCTCATCTCGGTCGTCATGTCAGCCGCCCTTGGGCTCATTATGTTTTTCGGCGGCCGCTTCCTGGCGTCGTTGTTTATCGGAACCGGAGATTCTCGATCTGGCACATACATTTCTGATCATACACGGCGTGCTGTATGTGATTCTGGCACTGCTCTTTGATTACCGCTATACGCTGCAGGGACTTGGCGACGCCAGGATTCCGACCATTGCCGGACTGATGGAGCTGGCGATGCGTACCTTTTCGGCCTTTGTTCTTGTGCCGCGGATGGGCTTTTTCGGGGCCTCCATCGAGACGCCGTTATCCTGGCTCGGCGCGCTGCTCCCGGTCATTTTTGCGTACTATATTGCTTCCAGGAGGATTCGCGGCCTGATGGCAGGGTAAAATACAAAAGGATACGCCGGGACGTGAACGGGACGATACGAAGAGAACGGCGTGGAGTAGTTCCACGCCGCTCAGAAAATGACGAAGATTTTTTATTGAGGAAATCAGTCAACTATCATCGGCAAAAATTGATAATAAGTATTGAAATACCAAGCAAGTAAATCTATCACCACAAGACCAGCCAATGTAATATTTAGCCAGAAGATATATGGCAATCGTTTCCTTATTCGCTTGATTCCACAACATTGGGGGTTACACGAACAGTCTGGTGTTTTGCATTGTTAAGTTCCTTTGTCGCTTGTTTTAAATCCTCCTGAAGCGTCTGATTCTTCTTCTCTAAATCACTGACTTTTTGCTCATTTATCGAGTAATAGCTGTAACGACCGATTTCTAAATTAACATGGTCACTTAGTTTCATTAATGGCTGATATAGTCCTTTGAATTCCTTTTCACCCGCAATATAGTCATTTTCGACTAATCGACGCATTGCCTGCAGGTTGTTAGATAAATAGTGGATTCCTCTATCAGCATTATTCGTTGCACTCCAAATCTTTTATCAAAGAAAAAGGTATCACAAATCGGTTCCCTATGCCATTTTGATATACCTTATCCCAGGGCTTCCCTTTGGTATGTGTCATATCGACTAAAGTACTTGCAGGCATTGGAAGGTATTGCTTAATAATGGAGTCTAACAAGCCAGTATCTTTTTGTTCAATTTTGTTTGGCGACTCGAGGGTAATGGGGGTTCCTGCGTATAAGCAAAAATTATAATATACATTTGGCACAACAGGCCCGAGTTTCCATGCACAAATATCATCAAGATAAAGTTCGCATTTTGTTTTTTTATAATAGTCAACCCAGAGGAAATACAACATTTTTTGTAACTTTAGGTTGCTAATAGGTTTTTTGGCTCGCGTACAATAACTTATAGTGTAATCCGCAACATATTGTGCTGGATATAATGCCATAAATAACTCCTTTCTGGCTTAGATACATTTCCCCTGATATCATTATAGTATATTTTCTTTGATTTGACAAATGTTTTGTGAACCGCATGCTGCAAAAAACTCTCAGGTTTATTTCATATTTACCCAAATTCTACATATATTTCACACCATTCTGTATTGAAGCACGATTCTGCAGGGGCGTTCAGAAGAACAAATAACATATTGTGACAGTACAAAACCCGCTACAAGATTTCGGAAGCAGACTTCAGGGAACCGATGCAAAATAATTTTATCCTTTTTGTGGCCGCGGTATTTGTGACGGCGACGGCGCTTAGTCTGATTGCAACAGCGAAGGGCGTCGGTGGAGCGGTCATCACCTTTGCCGCCGGTCTGGTCTCTGACACGTTCGGTCTGCGCGCTGTGTATCTGATGCTGTCCGCGGCCGCGCTCGTCTGCCTGGCGCTTACGACGGCGATACGGCTGTCGGAGGAAGGGGAGAGGCTGTTCTGAAAACTCACCTGCCTACTGCCTGAAATACCGGTCCATATAGGCTTCCTCCGAGAGCCAGGCAAACACCGGCTTTTCATCCCAGTACCGATGAAGTTTTTTCAGACGTTTGACCGAATAGCGCATATACCGTTTATCCTTCGGCGGCCAGTGAAGGCACATATGGAAACGCTCTTTTTCCGTCATTGTTTCCCGGGAAAAATAGAGATAAAGCTCTCCCACTTTTTTCTTTTCCGCATTTTTTATAACCTTCATATTCGCGATTCCTACTTCTTTCATTTCATCCCAGGGGATGTCCATAAACGACCAGAAAAGGAAGCGGTTGCGGACCCCGTTTTCATCCATTTCAAAAATAATCGAATAGTAGCAGGCCAGTCCAAGATAAATGATGGTAAGGATAAGGTAGAGAATCAGAGGTATGAGCTTCCCGCTTTGGCAGGAAGCGACAAACAGGTACAGGAATATGAGGGTGGCGGACAGGCTGAAGGCTGCCTTGGGTGGATTGATGAGAAAACGCATATGGGCTTCTTCCTTTTCCGGTTTTAATGTTGTTTTTCCAGAACCAGGTCACTTAATGCCTGACTGAGGGCAGCAGTGACTTTTTCAGATTCATAATTGAAAACGATGACTTCTGAATCAGTACGGATCTCAATCGAACTCTGAATCGAGGGAATGACACACAGGAAATATTCCCCATAGACGTTATTTTCATAACGGCCGTAGTAAAGCCCCTTTTGTGAGATTCCTGATATCATGTCTCCGGCCTCATAGCTTTTAAGGAGCGTGACCGAGCGGATTGACTGGTAATCCGCCGCTATAACATCCGTTCCCGCAGGGCCGGAGATGACGATCTGATCCTCGTTAAAGGCGATCCCATAGGAGGTCTTTTCCTGAATGCGGAAAACAGCGACCATAATCGTGATGAGAACCAGGATACCGAAGAGATAGCGGGTTCCATGCGCCGTTGTCAGGTATTTTAATTTTTCCTCTATATGCAGTGATTTCATGATGGATGTTTCCTCGCTTTCCATAATGACAGTTTCCATAATGACAGGGGCAGGTTTTTGCTGTGCGTAAATACAGAATCTGCCTTACCAATCATGCGGCTTCGCTAAGCTTCCTCTGTACTTTCTTAAGCACGAGGAAAAAGGCGGGAACAGCGACCAGATCTGCCATAATCCAGGCCAGGGGGTCGGCCAGGCAGATCCCCGTGTATCCGAAAGCCTCCACGAGATAAAAGGAAGCAATAAAGCGGGCAATGAGTTCCTGAAGTCCGCAGATCATAGTCAGGGACGCGTATCCGAGGCCCTGGATGCAGGAACGGAACAGGTAGATCATTGCCAGGAAAAGATAAAGGGCCATACCGATATGAAGCAGCCGCAGAGCCATTTCCATGATGACAGGATCCGGCTCACGAAAGAACATATTTAAGAGGAACGGACCAAAGAGGAGAATGACGAGTGCGTTCACGGCGCAGATGCCGATGTCTGCAAGGAACATCCATTTCATCCCGTCCAGGATTCGGTCCATCCGCTTCGCGCCGAGATTTTGGCTGCAATAAGTGGAACCGGTGGTTCCCATCGCATTCATTGTAAGATAGGCAAACTGGCGGATCCTGGTTGCGGCAGATACCGCGGCCACCGCGTCAGGGCCCTGACGGTTAATCGCGCTCTGGAGAGCCAGGGATCCGATGGCCGTGATTGACATTTGGAAGCCCATAGGGATTCCGTTTTTTAAAAGCTCTCCGCTTGTTTCCCTGTTATAATGCCATTCGCCGCGTTCCGGAATCAGGAACCGGCATTTTTTATATAACACAGCCAGACAGTAGAGCGCCGAAAAGCCCTGCGAAATTACGGTGGCGATTCCGACTCCTGCGACGCCGAGACCGAACGGAATGACGAGAATCACATTTAAAATGACATTGATGATTGAGGTAAGGACAAGGCAGACAAAGGGCGTTCTGGAATCACCGACCGAGCGGAGGACTCCGGACAGGGTGTTGTACATCATAATCGTGATGATGCCGGCAAACATCCAGATCAGGTAGATGCGGCAGTCCTCAAAAAGCTCAGCGGGCGTTGACATAAGTCTCAGGAAGTCATCAAGGAAGAAAAGAGTCAGTCCGGTCATGAGTGCGCTGATTACTACCGACAGAATAAGTATATTGGCAAAGTCCTGCTTCAGGGATGGATGATTGTCTGCCCCGAAATGGCGGGCGGCGGGGATACAGAAGCCGGCGGCGACTCCGTTCAGGAAGCCGACAAAGAAAAAGTTTATGGGAGTAGTGGAGCCGACGGCTGCCATTGCTCCGGTACCGACGAATTTGCCGACGATCACCGTATCGGCGAAATGATAGAGGATCTGGAAAAAGGAAGTAGCCGCAAGCGGGATATAGTACCGCAAGATGAGAGGAAGCGGCTTCCCTTTCGTCATGTTAAGCATCATAGAGCTCCCTCCTGATATTGCTGGATGCACCATTAAAAACCGCCTGCAGCGGGATGTCCGCCCGTTACTTCATATCGTCCTGTAGCCGCGCAGTATTTCCCCGCACGCCGGGACAGATCCGCGCAGGCCTGCCGAATCATTCGCCGCTTCTATTATGAAGGAATACAGATCGAAACACAATGTGCTAAATTTTAGATTTTATCACTTTTTTATGGAATTTTGTTAAAACCTTCGCATTTGCATCCCTGAACTTAGATCACCTGCGGCGATGAACTTTCATAGTAATCGGATACGCATCCTGTCGGAAAAAGATTTTTTGTGGAAATGAGTATTTTTTTATGTTATGATTGAAACAGCAGATTGGACAGCAGAGATGGGAGTTATCTATGGCGAATAGAAAGATTCAGATAATCATAGCGGACGACGAACAGAATATTTGTGAAATGCTGAAGCAGCTGATCCGGTTCGACGAGATGGATATGGAGTTGGTTCATATGTCGAACGATGGAGAGGATCTGAAAAAGTCGATCATGCTCTACCGGCCGGAAATCGTGATTACGGATATCCGCATGCCTGTCACGGACGGCCTGGAGGTGATCCGCTGGTGCAATGAAAACGGATACAAGACGAATTTTGTAGTGCTGAGCGGTTATCACCAGTTTGAGTATGCCTATAACGCGCTGAAATATAAGGTGAACGATTATTTGCTGAAACCAGTCAACGAGGATGAGTTAAATGAGACGTTACTGCGGATCGGGGAGAAGATCCGCAAAGGAAGCGTTGAAAAAGATAATATGGTGTATATCCATACTGTCCATGATTATTTTATGCGGAATGTGGCGCATGATGTAATCAAGGGCAGGAAAACCAGCAGTACCTTTTCGAACCTTGATGAGATCAATAAGGAATTTATGCTGAACTTAAAGCCGGGACGTTTCCGCTTTATCTATCTTATCGTGGATGACCGCCGGGCAGAAAAGCGGACGGATGAACAGGTCA
Source organism: bacterium 1XD42-76 (assembly GCA_009917545.1). Taxonomy (GTDB): domain Bacteria; phylum Bacillota; class Clostridia; order Lachnospirales; family Lachnospiraceae; genus QZDW01. The sequence continues at coordinate 116,954 of QZDW01000007.1, read as the reverse complement.
CTTCCGTGATCGAGAAACTGAAGAGTATGGTGGAAAAGACTCTGGCCGGCCAATGCCATGAACACATCAGCACAGAACAGCCGCGGGGCTTTAAATGTTTCATCAACTATGCTCCGGACATCGAGGCAGAGCTTGAGAGGGAGCTTAAGAATCTCTATGCAAGGGTACGGGCGCTTGCAGATGTTTTCAGCGGGATGCATATTACCATGTGCGTCGGAAAAGCAGTGGACAGCCCATCTGAGATCCCTTACGCTTCAAATTGTGCATGGAATACCTTATTTTGCCGGTTTGGGATTGGAACGAACCGGATTATCTGGTACGAGCAGCTGGGGGAAGCGGATATTGAGGAGAAAACGAAGGACTGGACAAAACAGATCCAGCATGCCTGGGATGTTCTGGACGAAGAGGGATTTCATAACGTGATCCAGGAGATTTTTTCCATGCCGAGAAGTGTGGAGGCGTCCAAGGAATTCGCGGTTTTCGTCAAACATATCGACGACATTGTGGACGAATGCCGGGAGAACTTCTGCCGTCAGACCGGGCTGGACCCCTCGGGCGAAAACAAGGGATGGGGCGGAAAGCGGCCGTTCCTTGGCAGCATCAATTCCCTTGAGGAATACCGGGATATGATGATTCGGGTATACGGCTCCCAGATTCGGGAATGCGTCAGGCTGGTAGATAAGAAAAATTTAAAGCCGATCCGCCTTGCCTGCAGCTTTGTGGAAGAGCACTATCAGGAAGCCATTAAGCTGGAGGATGTCGCTGAGATCGTAAACCTGAATCCGGCATATTTTTCCACATTGTTCGTTAGAAAAACCGGCCAGAGTTTTACGGAATATGTGACATTGTTCAAGATTAAAAAGGCGTGTGAACTTCTCACGAACAGCGATATGAACATCAACGAGATCGCCGGTTCCCTGGGATTTCCGGACGCGCGGTATTTCAGCAAACTATTCCGTAAGAAAATGGGATTAAAGCCAACGGAATACCGAAGGATATACGGGTGAATGCAATGAATAAGTTAATGGTTATGACAACATCCCAATTTGAGCGCTTTGTCCAGAACCGGGTCGCTCAGGAGATGATGATACAAAAGTCCAGTCTGGAGAATGACCTTGCCCAGAAGCAGGCGGATATTACCTATTTACAAAACCAGATCAACCCGCATTTCCTGTATAATACACTGGAGTGTATCCGCGGACAGGCGCTCAGTGAGGGGATGTATGACCTGGCAGATACCGTAAAGGCGCTGGGGCTGTTTTTTCGGTACAATATCAGCATCAGGGGAACGGCAGTCTCATTTGAAGAAGAACTTAAGAACCTGAAAAATTATATTTCGATTCAGCAATACCGCTTTAAGAATAAATTTACCCTGAGCGTGGACATCGACCAGGACGACCAGCCGCGGATCCTCGCATGTATGCTTCCCAAGCTCTGCCTGCAGCCGCTTGTGGAGAATGCGATTCTTCACGCCTTCAACGACATTACATCAGGCGGCCGTGTGACCTTAAAGGCATATCTGATGGATGAAAATCTCAGCATTATCGTTGCAGATAACGGTTCCGGGATGTCTCCAAAACAGCTGGAGAAGCTGGAATATTCCATTCATTCCGAGGCTGCAGGAGAGGGACAGAACCACGGAGTTGGCCTTAGAAACGTCCATCAGAGGATTCAGCTTCTGTTCGGCAAAGAATATGGACTGTCGGTAAAAAGCTTTGCCGGAATCGGGACCTTTGTTGAAATCTTTCTGCCGGCGAGAACGGAGCCTTTCCATGAAGAATGAGCTGCTCCGCCTGACGTCAATCTGGACTGTGGAAAATAATTCCATGTTAAAGGGCGCTGATTTCAGGATATGCAGAGGCGAGTCTGTGGGACTCATAGGGGGATTCCATTCAGGAAAGAGACTTCTGATGGAGATTGTCGCAGGGACATGTATTCCGTCGAAAGGGTACCGGTTCCTTTATGGGAAGCCGGTGGGATGGGGTGCAACAGACGGCATGCCGAAAGTAAAGCATCTGAAAAAGAATTTCGGACTGATCGGCTCCATGAAAATATGGGAGAACATAGCGACCTACTCTGGGGAAGAGAGACAGTTCCCGCGGATCTTTTCGCCAAAGAGCATGCAGGAAAAAGTGGAACATATGATGGCCGTGTATGGGATCCGTGCGGATGTAAAAACGCCTGTGGATAAGCTTACAGCGATTCAGAAATTTGCCGCCGCCCTTATGAAAGCGAGACTGGAAGGCGTGGAGCTGGTTTTAGTCGAGGACTCTGAGCTGGAGTATTCGGTATCAGGATTCCGGCTCATGGAAAAACTTCTTTGCCTCTGCCGGGACCAGGGAATGTCTGTGATGTTCTCCGGAATTGATATGGGGGGATTTGCGCCGCTTTTGGACCGGGTCTGCCTGATTGATGCGGGGCGGATCATATGGGAGGAACAGGCAGGGGAAAATTTCTCCAATAAGTCGATCTTTTCCTATGGAACCATATCAGCGAAACTCAATATTCCTGTTAAACGGCTTCCTGTCGATCTAAGCTGCAGGCCGTCTGTGAGGATTGACGGAGCGCATTTTTCGATCAGCGGAAAGACCGGCGAGTTTCTTCTGCTCCTGGAGCCGGAGCCGGAACCAGGAGACATTTTTCTGGAACCGGATATCCATGCTGCTTTCATTTCTGAGACGGAAAGGGGGAAACGCCAAAAGCTTCGGATTCGCCAGATTGATTTTACATATTTCGGAGGCCTTGTAAAATGGATGAGTCCCGCTGATAATCTGGCGTTTGGGCTTTCAGAAAAAACAGGCCGCTTCGGTATCGTGAAGCCGCATTTGAAGCGGTATATCCTAAAAGAGTTTGTAAAGTGGACAGGGGAGGAGAAGTATCTGGAAATGCGGGACTGCGAATCTCTTGTGATCGGTGAGCGGATCAAGATTGCGGCCTTCCGGCTGAAGCTGGAGAGACCGGATGTAGTCGTATTCCGCCATTACCAGCTTTTGGATCAGGATTCGAGGGAAATTGTGCTGCAGGTATTTTCGGAGCTTCTTGGAAAGGGCACAGTACTGGCCGGAATCTCCGCCCTCGACAATTTTTTCGATTTTGCTGACGGATATTTTCTTATGACAGGCGGGATGTGCAGTGAAAGAATGGACTATCCGACGATTCGTTCGGTTCTCGGGAAAGAGTAGGAGCAAGGAGCTATGCATGAAAATGAAAAAATTCTCGTACGGGTTCTGGAGGCAGCTATCCTGATTGCAGTGGCGGCTGCGCTGGTGGTCGGCAGGAATAAGGAACGGGATAAGCCGTTGGCGTGCCTTGCGATGACCTCTGCGGACAGCAGCTTTACATGCGACATCGCCAGAGAGCTGGAAAAACGTCTGGCCCTTTGTGGGAATCGTGTTCTGATCTCCTATTGCGATAATGATATTGATATGCAGATCCGGCAGATTGAGGATTATATTGCCATGAAGCCGGAAGTCCTGGTGATTGACAGTATGGGAAATGAGAGGGTTTATGATAAGATTCTTAAGAGGACTCAGGGCGCCGGGATCCAGGTCATTGCCCTAAGTTCCTCGGGGAATATGGAGACCGCGGATATCCAGATGGTAAGCTCCAAGCTCGGCAGAGGAATCTGTGCCTCTGTCCTGATCCGTGATTTTCTGGACAGGACCGATACGCCGGCAGACTCTCTTCCGGTGAAAGTTCTTCTTCTTGGCAATGCGTCCACGGAGCGGGAGATCATGACAATGGCCGGGTATCAGCTCATAGCAGAAAAATTTGTGCGCCAGTATGATATGAACTCCCGCTCCTTTGTAAAGGAGGAGGCCGGGACCGTGTACTATACGGACGGTTACGGAAAAAAGCATCAGGTGAAGGAACCCACGGGCGGGCTGATCCTCGATGAAAACGGGGAGGCTGTGTTAAACCTCTACTATGAACCGCGGATCCGGCTGATTACGGCGGATAATTATATGAATATCCAGAATAATCTTCAGGGACAGAAGGCCATTGACGCGTTTCTTGGGGATTCGGAGAACCGTGATGTGCGTATTGTTGTGGCCACGAGCGGCGAGGCAGCGGTGGGAGCGGCGAGCAGGCTGGAAGCGTGTCTTACGAGAGGGGAGCTAACATACAGTTCCGATCAGATTGCCGTGTTCGGGGCTTATAATTCAGAGCAGAACCGCACCCTGGTTGCGAAAGCGGCAAAGGGACAGGGGATTTTCCGCGGATTTGTGGGAGATTTCAGCATCATAAGGGAAGCGGATAATATTATCCGGAGCCTGCTGACCGGAAGGAAGGGAACCTATCATTGCTACAGCTTTTATTCCGGCTACAGCCCGGTCGCGGATGAGACGGGAATTGTGACTTTAAACGACTATGGGATCTCGGATATGGATCTTTTCAGAGAGGAGAACGAAGGATGAGGAGGAAACCGGCCGGCCGGAGTAATAAAGACAGGATGGTATGGTTCGGGCAGAACAGCCCGGGGATGATCCTGCTCTTTTTGGTTGCGGTCTTTACGGTCATGAATCCGAATTTCCTGTCCCCGTTCAATCTTTACAATTTCCTGATGCAGAATGAATACAGGCTTGTGATGATTACGGGCCTGGCTTTTATTATGCTGGGGGGAGAAGTCGATCTGTCTGTCGGCTACCAGCTCTCTCTGGTCGGAGTCCTGATTGGAAAACTCCTTTCCACAGGGGTACCTTATCCCCTCTGCATCGCCCTTGGCCTTCTTGCAGGCTGTGCATGCGGGATGTTAAACGGGGTTTTGATTGCAGGGCTTAATTTGTCCTCTGTGATTGTCACCCTGATTACCGAGAATCTGTTCCGGGGAATTTCCTACCTGATTTCCCGCGGCATGACATATGCGGACTTTCCGGAGCCCCTGCTGGACATTTCCGGGATCCGCGGTGATGTCTGGCCTGCCAGCCATGTGATCGTTCTATTGTGTATCCTGTTTTTGGAGGGCACGTTTACCTATACTGTGATCGGAAAAAATATCCTTTCTATGGGGTATGACGAACAGGTGCTCAGACAGAACGATATTCCGGCGGGGAGATATAAATTCATTACCTATGTGATCGGCAGCCTTTTTTTTGCGCTTGCCTCTCTCCTTTTGATTTCCCGTCAGGGCCTGGCGGTTTCCAACATGGGAATCGGTCTGGAAATCGACGGCCTGTTCGCGGTATGCCTTGCAGGAGGCGGAAGTCTGTTCCTAAAGGAGAGCGAGACGAAAAAGCGTGTACCGATCAGCAATTTCTATCTGGGCGTCCTGATTCTTGCAGTCATTGAAAACGGGATGCAGCTTTCCGGAAGCGTTCAGTATCTTCAATATATTATCACCAGCGCCGTCGTATTTTTCTCTGTTCTGCCGGCGATCTCCATCTCCTTCCGTCAAAAACGGAAGATGAGATAAAATATTCCATAAAAAATCGTTTGAAATCATATAAAAAGTAAAAAAAGTGCACAAAAACAATAAATAGACACATTTTAAAAAATATGGTTTTCTCCTAAAATAGAACTATCAAAACAGCCGGGGGGCTGTAAGGAAAGAAGGAGGAAACTATGAGAAAAGTAATTGCAGCGGTTCTTGCACTGACAATGACAGCCAGCCTGTGTGCATGCGGCGGCGGTTCTTCTGCTTCCGAGACAACGACAGCGGCAGCAGCAGATACGACAGCGGCGGCAGAGACAACGGCGGCAGCGGCAGCAGATACGACAGCAGCGGCAGAGACGACGGCGGCAGCCGGAGAAGCTTCCGGCACGCGTGCCAAAACCGTTACGCTTGGTATGAATACCCAGATTTCCACGCTGGATCCGTATAATGGTGTATCCACCGGTACGATCTATCTGACCGAGGCAATCCACGATCAGTTATTCAGCGCACCGGCTCTTGGTGCACCGATTGAGAGTGAGATCGGTAAATCCTATGAGATCAGCGAGGACAACAAGACGATCACGGTCGAGATCTATGATTATGTACACGATCAGGCAGGAAACGAGATCAAGGCAAGCGACGTGGCATGGTCTTACAATACATATCTCGCAACCGGTAATGCAACCGGTATTGCCAAGTATCTGGAGAACGTGGAAGCAAGCGATGACACTCACGTTGTATTCCATCTGAAAGAGGCTACCTGCAAAGAGACTTCCGCAGCCGATGCAATTCTGACCGGATGTGTCATTTACAACGAGGCAGCTTATGACGCGGACGCTTATGCGACGAACCCGGTTGGCTGCGGCCCCTACAAGGTAAAGGAATTCGTGACCGGCGCTTCTGTTACCCTGGAAAGAGATCCGAACTACTGGCAGACAGACGAGAGCCTGTGGGCTTCCTTAAAGGCTCAGAACGTAGATACCTGTATCTTCAAGATCATCCTTGAGGACGCACAGCTGGCACTGGCCCTTGAGACCGGTGATGTAGATGCTGTAAACTACGTTTCCGCCGATAATCTTCAGTTCTTTATGGATGATGCGGGAAATGCTCTTTCGGGCTATATCATTGAACCGTTCAGCTCCATCCTTTGCGTAAACGTAAGCTTTAACATGTTCCCGGATGCAGGCTCCAAGGTTGCCAATGATAAGAACTTAAGACTTGCCATCGAATGGGCCATTGATAAGGAAGGCATCACCCAGACAATCATGGGAAGAACCGCAAGCGTTTCCTATGGTTATGCGACGCCACTCTACGGCGATTACAACCCGGCATGGGAGACGCAGGATATCGGTTTTGATGTGGAAAAGGCCAAAGCTTACCTTGCAGAATCCGATTATGTAAAGAACGGTTCCCCGACACTGGTTATCATGACAGAATCCAACGAGGTTAAGACAAAAGCAGCTCAGATGATTCAGAACTACTGTAAGGCTATCGGCATCAATATGGAAGTAAAGACAGCCGATACCGCCCTGTTCGATAACTATAAATACGATTTCTCCGAGTGGGATCTGAAGATCGACAACAACGGCAGCCGCCAGTCTCTGGCCGCGATGTACTCCACGTTCCTTTCCCATGAGCATACCAGCTACAATGGGGTTCCGACCAGCTTTAACGGCGCTCCGGAAGGTGAGATGAGCAAACTGTGCGCGATTGCAAATAACGTTGATACCAACAGCCAGCAGACGGTTGACGACGTATTCAATTACTATACTGAAAATGCAATCATCTACGGCCTGTGGGGATCGATCAACTACATCGCCGCCCAGGACGGAATCACCGGACTCAAGGTTCAGGCTCTGGCATATGCACAGCCGTGGGCATTTACCTACAGTGCGGACTATAAAGGCGTAGCTGACTAATGACTCTGTAATGAGAAAAGAGTGGCACGGGGACAGCGTTCCACGTGCCACTTTTTGACAGATTTTTCATTTTGCAGGGAACAACAGAAAGATTGATTTTTGACGTTTCCGGCAGATGCAGAAAGCAAAAGGAGAATTATGGGAAAATATATTGTAAAACGTCTCCTGATGATGATTCCGGTTATCCTGGCCGTTGCCATCCTGATTTTCACGATCATGACCTTTGTCCCCGGAAATCCTGCTTCTCTGATTCTCGGGGCAGACGCCACAGAAGAGCAGATCCGGATCAAAGAGCATGAACTGGGACTGGATCAGCCCTATCTGGTCCGCCTGGGCAGCTTCTTAAAGCAGACTTTCGTGGAGCTTGATTTCGGAAGATCCTACTGGACCAATACTTCGGTTACAGAAGAGATGATGGAACGGTTTCCGCGGACCCTGGCGATTGCCGGATTCGCGATGGTATTTACAACGATTATCGGTATCCCGTTGGGAATCTTTACCGCCGTACATGAAGGGACCTTTGCAGACCGGATCGGCGTCCTTTTGTGTGTCGTCGGCGTTTCCATGCCGACATTCTGGCTGGCAATGCTGTTTGTGCTCTTACTATCCCTGAAATTGAAACTGCTCCCGGCTCAGGGAATGGGAGGCGTCCAATACTATGTGATGCCGGTGATTGCCCAGAGCCTTGGCGGGATTTCCGGCATGGTACGTACGGCACGTGCCTCAATGCTGGAAGTCGTGCGTGCAGATTATGTTACGACAGCACGCTCCAAAGGGCTTTCCGAGCGCAAAGTCATCTATGAGCATGCGCTTCCCAATGCCATGCTGCCGATTATTTCCGTCCTGGGCGGACAACTGGCGAACCAGCTGGGCGGCGCGCTTGTCATCGAGCAGGTGTTCTCTATCCCGGGAATCGGCCTGTATCTGATTAATGCCGTGAATACACGCGACTACCCGGTAGCACAGTCCAGTGTTGTGTTTTTGTCAATCCTGTTCTCCCTGATCGTTCTGGCGACCGATCTCTGCTATGCAGCGGTTGATCCGATGATCCGCGCACAGTTCACACAGGGAGGCAAAAAGAAGAAAAAAGGGAAGGAGGAGAATGCCTGATATGAGTGCCAAAACGAAAAAAGAGAAGAAAACAGGCGTCAACCAGTGGCAGGAAGTGTTTAACATTCTGATTCATAACCCCAATGCCATCATTGGTTTTGTCATTGTTGCGGTATTGATTATTCTGGCAATTATCGCTCCGTGGATCTCTCCCTATGATTATCTGGAGATGGATCTGATGGCTGCAAAGCAGGGGCCGAGTGCGGCCCATCTGTTCGGCACGGATGATCTGGGGCGCGATATCCTATCGAGGATTCTCTATGGCGGCCGCTATTCCATGTCCCTCGGCTTTCTTTCCGTTGGCTGCGGCGCCCTGATTGCACTGGTGATCGGAGCCGTTGCCGGATATTTCGGAGGCTGGGTCGATAACCTCCTGATGAGAATGATGGATGTCCTGTCTGCAATCCCCGGCATGCTGCTTTCGATCATCGTTGCAGCTGCGCTGGGAACCGCGTACCATGATACGGTAATCGCAATGGCAATCGGAAACGTGGCCGCGCTTTCGAGGATCCTGCGCGCCCAGATTCTGAGCATCCGGGAAAAAGAATATGTGCAGGCTGCGAAGGCGTCAAACTGCTCCAGCTTCCGCATTATTTTTTCCCATATCATCCCCAATTCGGTCATGCCGATGATTATCAACTGTACCTCCCGTCTGGCTGCCGCACTTTTGTTCTGTGCATCCCTGAGTTTCATCGGACTTGGCGTTCAGCCTCCGGAGCCGGAGTGGGGAGCGATGTTAGCCAGCGCCCGCGGCTATATCCGTACCTATCCTTACATGCTGATATCCCCGGGGCTGTTCATTGCAGTATCGGTGGTCGGATTTACCCTTCTGGGTGATTCACTCCGTGACGCAATGGACCCGAAACTGAGAAAGTGAGGTCAGAGTAATGAGTGCAGACAATGGAAAAACGGTCAAATCAGAAGAAAGTACATTCCTGGACGTAAGGGATCTGACTGTTCAGTATACCTCGATGGGGAGCGTGATCCATGCGGTAAACGGCATTACCTTCCAGCTTAAAAAAGGAGAAACGCTGGCCCTGGTCGGTGAAACGGGAGCAGGGAAAACGTCGATTGCCAAGGCAATCCTCAGGATCCTCCCGGATGTATCCGCAAAATCGAAGGGAACCGTAATCTTTAATAATACGGATCTGATGCAGATGAAGGAAAAAGAAATGCAGAAGATCCGCGGCCATAAGATTTCCATGATTTTCCAGGACCCGATGACAGCCTTAAATCCGACGATGCGTGTCGGGAAGCAGATTTCAGAGGTGATATCAGCCCACCGCAGCATTTCCACGGAAGAAGCAGTGGCAGAAGGCAAGAAAATGCTGGAGATGGTAGGAATCCCAGCGGAACGGTACTATGAATTCCCGCATCAGTTCTCCGGCGGAATGAAGCAAAGAGTCGTCATTGCCATCGCCCTGGCCTGTAATCCGGAGCTTCTTCTGGCAGATGAGCCGACGACGGCGCTTGACGTCACGATCCAGGCGCAGGTTCTGGAACTGATTAATGATTTGAAAGAACGTCTCAATACCTCCATGATTCTGATTACCCATGACCTGGGGGTCGTCAATGAGACCTGTGATAATGTAGCGGTCATATATGCGGGGCGGATCATCGAATCCGGAAGCAAATATGACGTCTTTAAGCATCCGGGCCATCCATATACCAACGGTCTCTTTGGAGCACTCCCGAATATGAACCTGGATTCGGACCGCTTGAGCCCGATTGCGGGATTGCTTCCAGACCCCACGAATCTGCCGGACGGATGTGCATTTGCACCGCGCTGTCCGTATGTGACGGACAAATGCAGACAGGGGACGATACCGGCCGTAGAGGTGGAACCGGGCCACTTCTGTGAGTGCATCCGCATGGATGAGATCAGAAAGGAGCGTTGAACATGGCGTTAATTGAGGTTCAGCATCTGAAAAAATATTTTGATGTTCCCAACGGGACGCTTCATGCCGTGGACGACGTGAGTTTTGTCATCGAAAAGGGAACAACGATGGGAGTCGTGGGAGAATCCGGATGCGGAAAATCCACGCTCGGCACCACATTAATCCATCTGCAGGAGAGTACAGGGGGGAAGATCCTCTTCGAGGGAAAAGATGTGACCCATCTTGACAAGAAGCAGCTCCACGATTACCGTGAGGATGTGCAGATCATTTTCCAGGATCCGTACTCCTCTCTGAACCCGAGATATAATATTGCCAGGACGATCATGGAGCCGCTTGAGATCTCCGGGCGGTTCCGGTCAAAGGCAGACGTGCGGGCCGAGGCGGAGCGGATCATGGATCTGGTCGGTATCGAGGAACGTCTGCGCGGTTCCTATCCCCATGAGCTGGACGGCGGGCGGCGTCAGCGTGTCGGTATCGGCCGGGCGCTGGCATTGAATCCCAAGTTCATCGTCTGTGACGAGCCGGTTTCCGCCCTCGACGTATCCATCCAGGCGCAGGTATTGAACCTTCTGATGGATCTGCAGGACCAGCAGCAGCTTACCTACCTGTTCGTTACCCATGACCTTTCCGTCGTGAGACATATTTCCGATAATATCTGTGTGATGTATCTTGGACAGCTTGTGGAAACATGTTCCTCAAAGGAACTGTTCGCAAAGCCGCTTCATCCGTACACGAAAGCGCTGCTTTCCGCAATCCCGTCCACGGACGTTGACCGCAAGATGCAGCGTGTGCAGCTAAAGGGAGAGATCACATCTCCGATCAATCCAAAACCGGGATGCCGTTTCGCGGCCCGTTGTCCGTATGCCACGGACGCCTGCCGGGAACCGCAGCAGCTTCGTGAGATCGAGCCAAAGCATTTTGTACAGTGCTGCCGGATTGAGGAACTGGGCTGATGCCTGCGGCTGTTCAGATGGCCTGAAGAGTCGGACTATGTTTATGTAACGGTTCGGACGCCTGCCGGGAACCGGTCCGTTTGAATCGTTACCATTTTGCTCTAAGTCAGGAGGAAACAATTATGTATGAACTAAAAGTCGGGGCATGCGAAGCCGGGATTAATCCGCCGGAAACATTATTCCCGTTTCGCAAGTATGAAAATTCCTTTTTCGAAGGTTCCATTGATGAACTGAAAGCCAAAGCGATTGTTCTGGATAACGGTGAGACGCGTTTCCTGATTCTGGGACTGGATGCCGGGGACGCCCTGAACGGGGAGCAGAAGCAGATGCTGACAGAGCAGTATGGGTTTGATTATGAGCACATTTTAAATTTTAACGCCCATAACCATTCCGCGCCGCATTGGGGTGACAATCCTGCCCCCAGAGGGAAAAAGCCGGAAGATCAGGCGCGCGCAGAGATCGAGTATGGGAAAACCGTTATGGCAGGGATCCATAAGGCGATTCAGGGGGCGATTGCCAATCAGAAGCCGGCACGCTATGGCTTCGGGACAGGGGAAAGCTACATCAATACCAACCGGGATCAGCTTTTTGAGGACGGCTTCTGGATGCAGGGGCAGAACTACGCCGGATTTTCCGACAAGACTCTTGCGGTCATGAAATTTGAGGACTATGATGGCAATCTGATTGCGGCCTTTATGAATTACTGCTGTCATGGAACCTGCGCGTTCACGAGACGTGATGCGGACGGCAAGGTAAAGACAACGCCGGAATTTACAGGCTATGCCTGCAATTATGTGCAGCAGAGATTTGGAAATAAACCGGTTATCATCTGGTCCTCCGGCGCAGCGGGCGACCAGAATCCGCTGTTTTCCTCGGAGGGCTTTCCGAGAACTTATGAGGCGGATGGATATTCCGAAAGTATTGACACGCCCGACGGGACTCAGTATATGATTCAGAGACACTGGGGCTTCCAGCACGGCATTGATGCCATCCGCGTAATCAACTCCATTCAGAATATGAAGGAGAAGATGCGCATTACCACTTCATCGACGATTGTGGAACTGGAGGGACAGAAGGCGCCGGAGGGCGCGGATATGCAGTACAACCGTCTCCTGGTGGACAATTTCCTGCGCGGCTACCGGCCGGAGCTTTTCGAGAACGGAAAACGGCCGGAAAAGAAGCTCGTGGAAATGGTTCCGGACGGTACGGTAGAGCTGCGGATGCAGCTGGCAATCCTCGGGGATACGGCATTTGTCGGGGAAGCTGCGGAGCCGTACTGCAAGATCGGCTACAAATGCAAGGAGGCGTCTCCGTTTAAGAATACTGTGATCGTGACACATACGGATAACAGAAAGGCGGGATATATCCTCGATGATGATTCCGTAAGCCATAAAGTATTCCAGAGCTATGCCAAAGTCCGCCCGGGCTGCAATGATGATAAAATCGTGGGCGGGATGCTTTGCATGTTTGACGACGCACTGAACAAATAGTATCGGGAGGGAAAGAAAATGAGAACAAAAAAGATGCCCTGGTTCGAATTTGCACCAAATACCTATGAGATTGATGAGTTTGACTGTGTTTCCGTGTTCCTGTTTGTGGGAACCGAGAGAGCGCTTCTTCTGGATACCGGGACAGGCGTCGGGGATATCCGCGGCCTGGTGGAGGATCTGACGGATAAGCCCTATGATGTCGTGCTCACCCACGCGCACATGGACCATGTCGGCGGAGCCGGATGGTTTGACGAGGTGTACATGAATCAGAAGGACTGCGGCCTGTATCCGTTCCCGCCGGCCCTGGAGCAGAGACGCTCCTACGCGCAGATGATTTCCAGACGTGAGCATAAATATTATGCCTATCATGTGGAAGAAGATATCTGCGAATGGCCGAAAACTCCGGTGATTAAGCCCCTGACCGACGGTCAGGTCTTTGACCTTGGCGGCCGCACGCTGACCTTCTATGAGTGTGCCGGGCATACGCCGGGCGAAATGGTCGCCATCGACGATCAGAACCGGATCCTGTTCTGCGGCGACGCCTGCAACAACCATCTCATTTTCCGGACAGCTCCCGGCGATGCGAATTTTGTCAGCACCGAGGAAGCCGGGAAGAATCTGGAGCGCATCTGGAATATGAGAGACCGCTATGACGTAATGATGAACTCCCACCATGATTACCGCGCAGTAGGCGGCCCGCTCTCTCCGACGGTAATGCCGAACGCGATTCAGTGCTGTAAGGATCTGGTCGCCGGGACGGCCAATATCATGGAGCTGGAAAATCCGATGAAGAAAATGCCGGGACAGGAGCCGACCATGACGGCGGCGTCCCTCGACGGAATCAGCTGGGTGCTGTTCAATCCGGACGGGATCCGCAGTCTGAATCCGGAAAAATAAAGAATACAACAGGGAAATTTTTGCAGGTGAGGGGCTGCCGGCGAAAGCCGGTTTCAGCCCCTTTCGACAGATTTGCGGTACGGGAGCACTGCCTCCTGGCTGTTATTTTTCGGAGAAGGTACGGTCTACAAAGGCGGCGGCCTCCTGATTTCGCCGGAAAACGTATACTTTTTCGCGAAACGAGAGGAGACGCTTATAATGGATTGAAAGAGCTCGTCCCGTTCCTTCGGTGTACGCTTTACGTCTCCCTGTGCGGTTCCGGACCACACGATGTTGTCCTTTTCATAGCAGGGAATCTGGTAGTTTCTTGAGATAGATTCCGCCAATGTTGTTTTTCCGCTGGCTACAGAGCCTGCGATGTCTATTTTCATTTCTTTGCCCTTTCCTGTTTTTTGCTCACTGGTACGCATACCCGCCTGCTAATGGCTATACTCTGAAAGATCCCCTACAAGATACGACCGCATTCCCTGTTCGAGTACATCCAGGCAGTGCTCTAATGGAATGACGCCGAGATAGATATTGCGGAGCGTAAAGCCCATGAAGCGTTCGAGCTGATAGCGGTCAAAGATATCAAGCTCCGGATGCGGGTAAGCATCCTGGATTCCCTCATCCATGATCCGGAACCAGGGGTACAGATCCAGAATATCATATTCCGAATAAATCTGCCGATGCGGGGTAGTTCCGCCTAACAGTGTGAAGAGATATGCCTGCTCGTACCCGCACGCCCACTGAATATACGCCTCCGCGGCTTGGGGCTGGCGGGAACCGACAGGGATTGCCAGGGAACCGCCTCCAAAAGTGGAGGTACAGGCAGGCAGGCTCCCGACGCCGAGCACACCGCTTATTGAGCTGCGCTTCAGCTCCAGAAGCCTCGAAGCGTGGGAGGTGGAAACGATTTCCAGAGCGGTTTTTCCCTCAATGAAATTAGAGACGCCGAAGTCCCGGCGGCTGCTCTGAAAGGAAAGCGACCAGGGTATGAGCTCTATTTGCAGCCGGATCGCCCGCAGCGCGAGATCCCGGTCAAAGCAGAAATGGCCGTCCGTATCTGCCAGACGTCCGCCCAGATTGCGGTAGATCAGCAGAAAATGCGTAAAAATCAGAGCCATATCATTGGACGGCCCGGTCGTCCCGTAGGGGACAGGGGAGTCTGGATTGTGGGAACGGCAGAAAAAGGCCGCGATCTGGTTAAACGTGTCGAAATCCTCCGGCAGCGCAAGGCTGCGGTTATACGTTTCAAAATAAGTCCTCATGACGACGGGATCGGAAAAAAGATCCTCCCGGTAGGCGTAAAAAGACAGCGCAATGTCAAAGGGGACGGCGCAGGCCTGGCCCTGGCTGTAGGAAAAGCTCTGTACAATGGCGGGATACATACTGGCGGTCAGAGACTGAAAGAGCTCTGTCGGAATCGGTCTCAGAACGCCTTCGGGGAACCGGGGCGTCGTGGTGATGTTGGTTCGTATCACGTCAAAAAAATGGTTCCCGTTCATCTGCGACAGGACGGTCGTCAGTTCTTCGAGAGGAAGTGTGACATAATTAATCTCGATCTTTGTTTCCTGAGTAAACCGGGGCGTCATCTCCATGATCGCGGCCGCGGACTGCCCCTGTGGGAGCAGAACGTGGAGGGAAATCCCGTGAGCAGAGGAATACGAGGGCCGGCGTCTGGGGATGAAGCCGCCCCCGGTAAGACGGATGCACGTTTGGGGATCCTTATTTCCTTCAAATGCGGCCAGCAGCATGCGGCTGGCCTCTGTGGAGAGGACGGAATAATCCATGCAGTAGCAGTCGGGATTACACTGAGCTTCCAGCCGGCTTGTCGTGAGGGAGAGCATAGGAGGAAGCGGGCAGGAAAATTTTTCGGTCAGCGCCTGGGCGGTCTGTTCATGGAGGCTTTTGCCGGATAAAACGATGCAGTCGGGAAAAACACCATTTTCAAACAGCTGAAACGCGGACTGGAATGCTGTGGACAGATTGGTCCGGCAGGTACTCCAGTGAAAGTCGGCGGCATTTTTTTCGGCGATTCTTTTGGAAAATCCATGCTCAAACAGAAGCTCGTTCGAGAAAAAAGAGAGTCCGAGTACGAGCAGGGCAGAATGGTATCCGAGCGCGAGAATGCGCCCGGCCATTTCATAACCAGCCTTTTCATAATCAAAACCGATATAAGGACAGGCGTCCGGCTCCTCGCGTTCTACGTAGATGACGTGTCCGCCGTACTGTCTTATCGTCTGATAGGAGGCATTAGGCTCTTTCAGGCAGGTGATGCTGAGAATACCGCTGACTCTGGCAGCAGTGGCGGCAGCAATCGCCTCTTTTTCATAATAAGGGGTATCGTTCGTGATCCACAGGGAGACCTGGTAGCCGCGGTTCTGCCAAAAGGACTGCATGGCAGAATACAGAGCAGCGTACTTGGCGTCCGTAATGTCAGGGAGAATTACGCCGACTGTTTTGGAGAGTACGGAGGAGCTGCGAAGCTGATGAGCCGGGGCATTCATGATATAGCCGACCTGGCGGGCTGCATCCTGTACAAGCTTGATTTTTTTAGCTGAGACATTTCCACGGTTATTGAGTACATTGGAGACGGTTCCCTGGGAAACGCCGGCCAGTTTCGCGATATCATTCATTGTAGACATAAGAGTCCTCCGCTGTGCCTGTTTTTTTACATTATACGATATTGACACGTATAAATCAAATCGAAATATAAATCGGCTTTTTATGGATAGAAGAAGAAAAATTGAAGAAATATAAGTTGAAAAGAGCGAAGATAAAGGAAAAAAGAACGAAAAACATTCGAAATCAAGGATGAAATCCTGAATAATTGACTGATATCACAATAACATGCTAAAAATATCGACAAAAAGAAAGAATTTTCTATAAATATTAATTGACACGTATCAAAATATGTGCTATGTTATTTTCAGAAACGAATTAAGAGTTATGGGAAATATTCACATAAGGAGGGAACCAAATGAGCAACGAAATCACCGAAACGACCGGAACCGCTCTGGCAGGGGAGATTTCCCTGGAACGGATGAGGGAAACACTGGAATGCTTTAGCCATTTGCACCGTTACAGCGGTTCTGAACAGGGGGAAGAGTCAGTACGCTACATAAAATCGTGCCTGGAACGGGATGGGGTGCCATGTGAAATTTTGAGTTATGATTGTTACCGGAGCCTTCCCGTGAGTGCCAGCCTGGAGGCGGGCGGTAAAACGTACGAGGCGATGGCGGCTGTGTACAGCGGTGCGGCAGACAGGCTGTGCGGGGAGCTGTATTATGATACCGACAGCGAACGGGGGCGCCTTCAGGAGCTTGATAATCTGAAACGCCTTGAAAAGTTCCGCGGAAAGCTCGTGCTGACAAATGAAACATCCGGTGATTTTGCCAGGGCAGCACATAATGCCGGAGCGCTGGGTCTGATTATCATCTGGCCGCAGACGGAACCGCTTCTCCATCATATGACGATCGGCACGGTATGGGGAAACCCGACCATCCACGACATGCACCGGTATCCCCGGATTCCCTACGTAGCTGTGACGAATGAGACGGGGCTTGCGCTCAAGCGGCTGTGCACGCAGGGAACGTGTAAAGGAACGATTTCCATCCAAATGGATGACAGAGTGATAAAAACATCCATGCCGGTGGTGTCGATTCCTGGGAAAAGCGAATCCTATGTATTGCTGTCAGGACATTATGATTCCTGGTATGAGGGCATTACCGATAATGCGACAGCCAACGCGGCGACACTGGAATGTGCAAGGATTCTCTATCAGCACCGGGCAGAGCTGAAACGTGGAGTAAAGATTGCTTTCTGGTCCGGGCATTCAGACGGACGGTATGCCGGCTCCTCCTGGTATGTTGACCAGAATTGGGAGGATCTTGACCGGAACTGTGTTGCCCATATCAATCTGGATTTGATCGGCGGTAAGAATGACGAGCTGGTCTCCAGAGGGACGAGCCTGATGGAGCGGGAAGGGCTTTCTGAGGAGATTATCGAAGAATTTTCCGGTGTACGCCCGGTATTGGAGGCAGGGCTTACCAGAGCCGGGGATGAATCCTTCAGCGGTGTCGGCGTACCGATCAGCATGCTTTCACGGTTTGGCTCGAAGAGAGACGGGGAATACGCACAGTGGGCATCGAGCTATGCACCGTGGTGGCATTCCAAGGCGGATACGCTCGATAAGGTCGATGAGAGCTTTCTGCTCCGGGATGCCAGGATCAATCTGAAGCTGGTGTGGGAGGTTGTACAGGCAGACCGGCTTCCGGTGGATCCGCTGCGGTTTGCAAGACGCATGGAAGCCATGCTCAGAGAAATACAAAGCCAGTGCAGCACGGATTTTGATCCGCAGTGCGTCATGGACCGGCTTCAGGAGCTTCAGGCAGCACTTTCACGGTTAGAACAGGCTGTTTCCCGGACCAGTGAAAACAGCGACCGGATCTTAAAAAAGGTGGCCGGAGGGATGGTGCGGCTTTGCTATACATATGGGAGCCCTTACTACCATGATCCCGCATACGGTGGCTATTCCGATCTGCACATTTTCCAGTCGCTGAAGGGCGTTACCAGAGAAAATACAACGCCTGAGACGTATCTCATGTACCAGACGGATTTCCGGCGTCAGTGCAACCGTCAGCTTGCAGAAATGAGAAAGCTCATCGAAGCGATCGACGTCCAGCTTTTGCACTGGGGGATGGAAGCGTAGGAAAGCAGACGCGGCCGGCTGTCAGCATGTGGAATCGTGCGGACAGCCGCGTGATCACAGGCATAGAAGCAAACAGTATGAGGAAAGGGGAGCAGTTTATGAAAAAAGGAATACGACTCGCATTGGCAGGGCTGATTATGGTGGGCGCCCTGAGCGGATGCATGAAAAAGGAAAACCCGGCAGCAGGCACAGCAGGGAGCGCAGCCGGCGAGGCAGCCAAAACGGCGGAGACTGCTGCGCCTGCCGGTGCGCCGGATGATCTGAATGAGACAAAGACTCTGGTGATTACCCACGGCGCGTATCCCCAGACACTTGATATCCAGAACCAGAGCGACGTCTTTTCGTCAAGACCGGCAGGAATGATTTTTGAGACCCTGATGAAGATTGACCCGGCAGGAAATTATGTGCCGGTACTGGCGGAACAGTGGGAGTATGTCGATGACACCCATCTGAAATTCCACCTCCGCAAAAACGTTAAGTTCCACAACGGCGATGCCATGACGGCAGAGGATGTCAGGTGGTCCTTAATCCGGGCAGCGAATTCCTCCCATGTGTCCTCGAAGGCGGCCTTTATCAATACGGATGACATCGTGATCGAGGACGACCATACGCTTATCGTCGGATATAAATATCCCAATGCGTCTGCGTATTCCGCATATTCGCAGCTGGGGCTTTCTATCCTGCCTTCCGCCCTCTATCAGGATGCCGATACGGCCGATATCTCCAAAAATCCAATCGGAACCGGCCCTTATAAATACGTAGGCTGTGTCAACGGCGAGAGCGTTACTTTTGTCAGAAACGACGAGTATTGGGGCGAACCGGCCAAAATCAAGAACATGGTCTGGAAAACGATTACGGAAAATGCAAACCGCACAATCGAGCTGGAGACCGGAGGGGCCCATTTTTCCTATGATATCCCCACCACGGATATCGAGCGTGTTGACAGTGACAGTAAGATGTCATTATTGATGGGCCCGAATTTTACGATCCAGTATGTGTGCTACAATACACAGAAAGCTCCGTTTCACGATGTGAGAGTGAGAAAAGCGCTGGGCATGGCGGTTGATAAAGAAGCCATCCGCATTGCGGCCTATAATGGAATCGGCGGGCTTGGTGTGGGACCGATGGTGTCCACAACGACGTACGCGACGGAAGAACTGGACGTGGCAGATTATGATCTCGAGGCGGCCAAAGCGCTGCTTGCAGAGGCAGGCTATCCGGATGGATTTGATATTAAGATATACACGAACGAGAATCAGGCAAGAATCGACGCTGCGCAGGTCGTGCAGAATTCCTGGGCCAAGATTGGTGTCAGGGCAACGGTCACGACGCTTGAATATGCCGCCTACTACGACGCCGTCAATACCGGCGAGTATGACGTCTGCTTCTTTGGCTGGGTCAGCAATGGCGATCCTGACAATACGCTTTACGGCCTGTACCACTCCTCGATGATCGGCGCTTCCAACTATTCCCATACGGATAACCCCAGAGTCGATGAACTCCTTGAGGCAGGACGAAAGGAGCTGGATGATAGCAAACGCGAACAGATCTACATTGACCTTCAGAAAGAGCTGGTGGACTACTGTCCGGCGACATATTACTGGCAGGGAGTCAACGTTTACGCTTACTCGAATGAACTGATGCCGATCGAATATACGCCGTATAACTTTGAACCGTGGACCTATGAATGGAAAAAATAATGCGGCAGACCACAAAGGGCCGGCGCGGGCATGACAGCCGGCCGGCCCTTTCCCTGTAAGAGAGGTGAAAAAATGCTTAAATATACAATGAAACGGCTTGTTTTGATGATTCCGGTATTACTCGGAGTGTCGTTCGTTGTCTTTCTGCTCATGTATATCTCTCCCGGAGATCCGGCCAAGATGATTCTCGGCGAAATGGCGGAGGCAAAAGAGGTGGAGGCACTCAGGGAAAGCCTGGGGCTAAATGCCGGATTCTGGGAACGATACCTTAATTATATGAAGGATATCGTGTTGTACGGAGATCTGGGAATCTCCTATGCCACGAGGGAACCGGTTCTGACCGAGGTGATGGAACGGTTCCCGATTACGCTCCGGCTGGCATCCTCCGGCGTTTTGGTATCGCTCTGTATCGGCGTACCCTGCGGCATCATTGCCGCCACCAGGCAGTATTCGATTTTTGACCATGTGGCGACCGTGCTTTCCCTTCTCGGGAACTCTATGCCGGCCTTCTGGATGGGAATTCTCCTGATTCTGGTATTCTCGGTACAGCTTGGATGGCTGCCTTCCTCCGGTTATTCTTCGTTTTCCTATATGATTCTTCCTGCTCTGACGCTGGGAACCAGCTCTGCGGCTGTCATTATGCGTATGACGCGGTCGAGTATGCTGGAGGTGATCCGACAGGATTATATCAGGACAGCCAGGTCAAAGGGGCAGAAGGAGAGTGTGGTGATCTATTTCCATGCGCTTAAGAACGCCCTGATTCCAGTCATCACAGCGGTCGGGCTCCAGTTCGGAATGCTGCTTGGCGGCTCGATTCTTACGGAAACGATCTTTTCTGTCCCCGGAATCGGGAAACTCATGGTGGATTCCATCAAAAACAGAAATTATCCCATTGTGCAGGGCGGTGTCCTGATTCTGGCTGTGATATTCAGTTTTGTCAATCTCGCGGTGGATCTTTTGTATGCATATGTGGATCCCAGGATCAAGTCCCAGTACCGGGGAGCGAAGGGGACGCTGAAACGGGAAAAAAATGAGGAGGAAGAGGAGGTGCAGGGATGCCGGAAAAGAAGGTCGTGAAGGGGGCGGGAGCGCCAAAGAGCCAGGCCGTAAGCGATGCGGCAGGAAGAACAGGGCATGGAGCCATGAACAGAGCAGCAGGGAGATCAGAGAGCAATGCCGCGAATGGAACGGCAGGAATGGCGGAACCGGATGATATTTCCATGTATAAAAAGCAGAGCCAGCTCGTACAGGCGTGGGGGCGTCTGCGGAAGAACCGGGTTGCCATCGCCGGCATGGTTATTTTACTCGTCCTGATGTTCTGCGCAGTGTTTGCCGAACAGCTGGCCCCCTATGGATATGACGATCAGGATGTCATGCGGCGGTTCACGTTCCCGTGCCGGGAATTTCCCTTTGGGACAGATAATCTGGGCCGGTGTATCTACAGCAGGATCCTCTATGGCTCCCGGATTTCCCTTCTGATCGGCTTTGTGGCGACCGGGATGGGAGCAGCAGCCGGGACCGTTCTGGGTGCAGTCGCAGGGTATTACGGGAAAGGCACAGACAATATGATTATGCGTTTCTGCGACATCCTGCAGGCGATCCCCAGCCTGCTTCTGGCGATTGCAATCGCGGCTGCACTGGGAAGCGG
The DNA here is from genome assembly GCA_009917545.1 of bacterium 1XD42-76. Lineage (GTDB taxonomy): Bacteria > Bacillota > Clostridia > Lachnospirales > Lachnospiraceae > QZDW01. Next base: position 95,272 of record QZDW01000007.1, on the reverse strand, counting down.
GCTTTTTAATATGATGCTGGCAATCAGTATCGGTGCGATTCCGCGGTATGCGCGCACGGTGCGGGCTTCCATTCTCACTGTCAAAGAGCAGGAGTTTATCGAGGCAGCGCATGCGATCGGGGCCGGGGATATCCGGATTATTATGAAGCATATTTTCCCGAACTGCCTGGCGCCGATCATCGTACAGGTGACGCTTGGAGTCGCTGGCTCCATTATCAATGCGGCGTCTTTAAGCTTTATCGGGCTTGGAGTGCAGGCGCCTGCCGCAGAGTGGGGGAGCATGCTGTCAGCGGGACGGCAGTATGTGAGAGATTACTGGTTTGTGGTAATGTTCCCGGGGCTGGCGATTATGACGACGATACTGTCTCTGAATCTGTTCGGAGACGGACTGCGGGATGCGCTGGATCCGAAGCTTAAGTAGATGATGGGGGGACGCTCCAGGGAAAAGCTGCACATCTCCAGACGCGCTTTCGCTCAGGTTTTCACGTAGCGGTTCTAAGCGCCCACGGGACGTGCGCTAAGAACCGACATGAAAAATGGTCTGGCGACATGCGGCTTTTCCCCGGAGCTGATACCGGAAGGAGCGGAAGAAGGGATTGCTGGAGCGGGGAAGGAGCTGTGGGGGAAGAGGAAGGAATTGTTGGAGCGTAGGAAGGAGTTGTGCGGGAGAAGAGGAAGGGATTGTTGGAGCGTGGGAAGGAGTTGCGGGGGAAGAGGAAGGAATTGTCGGAGCGTAGGAAGGAGTTATGGGGGAAGAGGAAGGGATTGTTGGAGCGTGGAAGAGATTGCGGGACTGACAGGATATAGGGGAAGTATTGAGGGAGGAGGAGACGATGGAGAGGTTTTTGGATGTGCGGGATTTGAATGTGGAGTTTGGGAGTGACCGGGGGGTCGTGAGGGCTGTGAACCATGTGTCCTTTCATATTAATAAAGGAGAGACAATCGGGCTGGTGGGAGAGACGGGGGCAGGCAAGACGACCACGGCGCTTTCCATCATGCAGCTCGTACCCGGGCCGCACGGGAGGATTACAGCCGGAGAACTCTTATTTGAGGGGGAGGATCTGCTGAAGAAGAGCGAGCGTGAGATGCGGAAAATCCGCGGCGGGAAGATTTCCATGATTTTTCAGGATCCGATGACTTCCCTGAATCCGGTGGTGACGGTCGGGGATCAGATTGCAGAGGTGATTAAGCTCCACAGTGAGAGAATATCACGCCAGGAGATACGCAAACGGGCGGAGAACATGCTGGAGCTGGTCGGGATTCCGGCTGCGAGATATGAGGAGTATCCGCATCAGTTTTCCGGCGGGATGAAGCAGCGTGTCGTGATTGCCATTGCGCTGGCATGCAATCCTGAGCTTTTGATCGCGGATGAGCCGACGACAGCGCTGGATGTGACGATCCAGGCACAGGTGCTGGCGCTGATGGCGAGACTTAAGAAAGAGCTCAACACTTCGATGATTCTCATCACGCATGATCTGGGCGTGGTTGCGGGGGAATGCGACCGGGTGGCGATTATGTATGCGGGGGAAATCGTGGAATACGGGAGCCTTAAGAATATCTACAAGGAGACGAAGCACCCGTATACGATCGGGCTGTTCGGCTCGATTCCCAACATCGACAAAAAGGATACCAGGCTGGTTCCCATACCAGGGTTGATGCCGGATCCGGCCAATCTGCCAAAGGGATGCTGTTTTGCGCCCAGATGCCAGTACAGGCTCCCGGAGTGTGAGAGCTGCCATCCGCAGACCGCAGAAGTGAGCCCGGGACATTTTGTGAAATGTCTGAGGGCGCAGGAGGGAGGCAGGACGAATGGGTGAAATCCTCAGAGTGGAACATTTAAAGAAGTACTTTAAGACGCCGGCCGGAATGCTGCATGCAGTGGATGATGTGAGTTTCTCTATCGAAAAAGGGAAAACGCTAGGCGTTGTGGGGGAATCCGGATGCGGAAAGTCAACGCTGGGGCGGACGATTCTCCATCTTCTGGACAGCACAGACGGTAAAATCTATTTCGAGGGACAGGATATCACGAGTGTGTCAAAAACGCAGCTAAAGGAGCTGCGGCGTAATATGCAGATTATCTTTCAGGATCCGTTTTCCTCCCTCAATCCCAGGATGTGCGTCAGTGAGATCATACAGGAGCCGCTGGAAATCTACCGGGCCTGTCCGGATAAGCAGTCCATGCAGCGGCGCGTGGCCGCCCTGATGCGGACCGTGGGTCTGGCTCCCAATCTGGCAGGCGCTTATCCGCACGAGCTGGATGGCGGGCGCAGGCAGAGAATCGGCATCGCGAGGGCGCTGGCAATGAACCCGAAATTTATTGTCTGTGATGAACCGGTGTCAGCACTCGATGTCTCGATTCAGGCCCAGATTTTAAACCTGATGCAGGATCTGCAGGCTGAGCTGGAGCTGACTTATGTTTTCATCACGCATAACCTGTCCGTGGTAAAGCACATTTCGGACGATATTCTTGTCATGTACCTCGGCCGGGTGGTGGAGTACAGCCAGGGAGATGAGCTGTTTGAGCATCCGTATCATCCGTATACGAAGGCGCTTCTGGCTGCCATCGCGGTTCCCGACATTGACAGGCAGAACGAGAGGATTCTCCTGAAAGGCGAGATTTCGTCTCCCATCAACCCGAAGCCGGGCTGCCGGTTTGCGCCACGGTGCGAATTGTGTACGGATATCTGCAGAAAAAAGACCCCGCCGACGGAGGAACTGGCGCCGGGACATTTTGTTGCATGCCATCATGTCAGGGAGATGAATGGAGCAGGTTAGTACAGCGGCGCAGCCGTGGAAAATAGAATAACCGGATGTATTTGCCGCATTGGGAGTGATTTTCAGGGGCAGGTATGGTAACGGCCCGGCTGGTGCGGTTATAAACCAACCGGCCGGGAAGGAAAGGGAAAGAGATAAGGGGTAAATATGGAAGCAATGGACAGGGTAAAACAGTTTGAGGAGTCTGCATACAAGGTCATGGAATGTTACGGCGCGGCAGGAATGGCGGTTTCCATTTTTGATACAGAGCATGTCAGGTATGAGCGCTTTTTCGGATACCGCGACGCGGAAGCCGGGCTTTCGATGGACGAAAACACGATCTGCGGAATGGCTTCGGTCAGTAAATCCTTTACAGCACTTGCCATTATGCAGATGGCAGAACAGAAGCTTCTGGTGCTTACGGATCCGGTTTCCCGCTATCTTCCGCAGTTTAAGGATACGCGGGTGACGATTTCCCATCTTCTGTCGCACAGCGGGGGCTATTTTCCGCTAAAGCGGCTGCTTGTCCGCGATATCGCGGACGGGCTGGGGATCTACGAGAATGGAAAGCGGGAACTGGGATACGACCCGGTTTTGGCGAAGAAAGGGCTGGAAGAAGTCTGTAATCGTCTGAACCGCCAGACAAAGCGCCTGGGAAAACCGGGACAGTATATGAGCTATTGTAATGACGGATACGGAATTCTCTCGGAGCTCATCCACCTTTACGGCGGGGAAGCTTCCTATGGGGAATATATAAAGAAGCACATTCTGGAGCCGCTGGGGATGACGCGCAGCTTCTGTGAGTTTGTGCGCCCGGCGGAGGATGAAAACGGTACGGAGCTTTATATTCACAGAAACGGCAGGCGGGAGCACAGCCGGGATTTCTATGACAATGCGTTTGTTCTGATGGGGGGCGGTGCAGTCAAATCGACGCTTTGCGATATGAAACGCTATGTGCAGATGTATCTGAGAAATGGGGAAGCAGGAGGCGGGCAGCGGCTTATCAGCCGGGAGTCGATTCAGGAAATGTGCCATCCACGCCAGGAATACCACTACGGCCAGTGGTACGGATACGGCCTGGCTGAAAAGAGGATCGGCAGCCTGACGATCTGGGGACATGGCGGCAGTCTGACCGGAATCTCCAACCACATGGCCTGGGAACCGCGGCTGGGAGTCGGGGTGCTCGTACTCTGCAACACGACCGGCGTCCCGGCTTCCTATGTGGCCGATATGGCATTTCGGCTGCATACCGGCCTTCCGCTCGAGGAGCCAGAACCGGCCCCGGTTATTGCCTGGAGCCGCACGCTTCAGGAAAAGGCGGCCGGCAGCTACCGATCTGGCGAAGGTGTCCATGTCGTACTGGAGGCGCGGGAGAACGGCATGGGGCTTTTGGTGGGCGGTGCGGAGACCGGGTGCCGAATGCTGCTTCCCGGAGTGCTTACGGTGGAAACGCTGGTGGGAAGCGACGATCTGATGCTGATGACAGATGATGACGGAGAGGTATTCGGCGTGCGGTTCCGCGGACGGATCCTTCCGCGTGAAAAATAAGCATAGTAAGCAAGTATGAAAAAGGAGGTGCGCGATTGAGTATCACATTGATTGCGACGGGGGATGCCTTTATTACCAGGAGCCTCCCGGAAGGCGGGTATGAGGGATTTAAGGAAGTGAAGGAGCTGATCGGCAGGCATGACGTGAGATTTTCCAACCTGGAAATGACATTTCACGACCACGAGGGATATCCGGCCGCCTTTTCCGGCGGGACATGGGCGATGACCGGGCCGCAGATGCTGGACGATATCCGGTCATTCGGTTTTAACCTGTATAATACGGCCAACAACCATTCCTGCGATTACAGCCACGGCGGGGTGTTGGCGACAATCGCCCACCTGCGGGAACGGGGGATGATATTTTCCGGAACCGGAAAGCATCTGGCCGATGCTTCAAGGGCGTGCTATCTGGAGACAAAACACGGGCGCGTGGCACTGATTTCCCTGTCGGCTACATTCCATGAATCGGGAATGGCAGGGATACAGAGTGATGAGATGTGCGGCAGGCCTGGGCTGAATCCGCTGCGTTTTGAGACGATTTACCATGTGACGCAGGAGAATTACCGGAAAGCCGGGGAGCTGGCGGCCCTGACGAATATCAATGCGGAGTCAGAAAAATCCGTGAAAAACGGTTATAAAAATCCGCCGGACCCGGGAATGCTGCCATTTGGCCGTTATCTGTTTATGCTGGATACCAGAGACTGGGTGGAGACAAGGCCGCTTGAGGAAGATATGGTGCGCACGGAACGGGAAATCGCGGAGGCGGGACGCCAGGCCGATGTGGTGCTGGTGAGCTTCCATGCCCACGAGATGCGGGATACCGCCACAAACGTACCGGCTATGTTTCTGGAGACTTTTTCCAGAAGATGCGTGGACGCAGGGGCGTCTGCCGTCATCGGCCACGGGCCGCATGAGCTGAGAGGGATTGAGATCTATCAGGGCGCACCCATTTTCTACAGCTTGGGGAATTTCCTGTTTGAGACAGAGACCGTACTGTTACAGCCCGGGGATGCCTACCGGAATAAGAAAATGCCGCCTGACACGCGGGTCGGTTCCTATATGGACGCTCGGAGCAAAAACGGAACGGCCGGCTACGGCGTTCTGCCGGAGATCTGGCAGTCCGTGATGGCGGGATGGACGATAGAGAACGGGCAGGTTACGGAGATTCGGCTGTATCCGATCGCCCTGGGGATGGAAAAGAAACGCTCGCAGAAAGGTGTGCCGGTGCTGACGGGCGACGAAGGGGTATTGCACTATCTGAGCGAACTGTCCGCACCGTGTGGGACGGAGATCGTGATTCGGGACGGAGTGGGATACATCAGGAATGTATAGATAATACATAATGGGCAAGCCCTAATTTTTGATTGACAGCGGCAATAGCAACTCCCTCTGCTATTGCCGATACCACCTTAAGGCTTGCAATTCCAATACTGGAAGAAATGCCCTGTATTTTCTTCCGGTTGCTTTTTTCCCGGAGGTTTGCAAGGAATTCATGTCCTGCTGGTGTCAGGTCGTAACTGTCCGCAAATTCCTTGTTCGGTTTAAAAAGCATGCCTTTCATTTCCATATATCTCACATGGCAAGGAATAAAGCCCTCCCCTCCATATTTTTCTAATTCCGGATACTTCCGATATGCTCCCATCATATGGCACCCGTGTTCAATGTTAGAATTTTCCTCAATCGCAAACAGAATATCCCTCACACATTCGCTGTCAATTTTCACTTCCCGATCTTCCAATACATTAACACCTACAACATACCATATTCTGATATAAAGTGCTATACAAAAGTCAATACCCAAAATAAAAAGTGCTTCTAACATAGAAGCGCCTCTGCCTACAACAAGTCAAGCATTTTTTCAGTTTTTTAATCTCATGGAAAAATGTAGAATTATGCCGAAATGCGTGATATAATGTTTTCGTTGTCCAACCGATACCCGGCAACGGGAGGAGGTGTTTTCATGGAAATACTTATCACTTTTCTTGTGACTGTTGCGGCAGGTGTGGTTTGCCACCTCATCAGCAAATGGCTAGACAGGCATGACAAGGGCAACAAATAGCCTAGTGGGCGCTTTGCCACTATAAAAGAAAAGAAGAATCCCCGGACTGTGTTGCACCACGGTTCGGGGATTTCGTTCTTTGTTCACATGGAACTTATCACTTTTCTTTTTTGCCTACTGGCATTATAGCATATGCAAATTTTGATTGCAATATGTTTTTTCGCAAGAGACATTGGGGCAAACACTCCAGCCGGTAATAACCGGCACCCCTTTGAAAGCATTTTATCATCCTTTATTTTCTCAACCTGCCAATCCCTCTGTTTTTTATTTAACATATATTTCCCCTATATCGTACATTTCCAGAAAAATGAATCTGCTTACTGTGATACTTACAACATACCATATTCTGACAGGAAATGCTATGGGAAAGAAAAAAGAGCAGTATTTCTACTGCCCTGCGCGCTTACCTTATTATATGGTGTTGTATCATTTTAGTTGACAACTCATACGCAAGGATTTGATGTATAATCAAAGAGAATTAAGGAGGCAACTACAATGGCAAAAAAACAACGGAAGTACGACATGGAATACAAAATCCAGGCCGTAAAGCTGGCAAAGGAACCTGGCGGCGCAAAAACAGCTTCTGAGCAGAGCATCCCTGAAAATACCATGTATGCATGGACGAAAGCAGCAAGGGAGGGGCGGCTGGATGCCGGCCCCGGCTCGCACACACCATAGACGGCAAAGAGTCTTGCAGAGGAATTGTCAATCCTGCGCAGACAGGTCAAAGAGCAGGAAAAAGAAATCCGTCGCCTGAAAGAAGAAAATGAAATTCTTGAGCAAGCGCTTTTTTGCCGCCAGCCGTCGCAAGTCTGCAAAAGGCAGAGAATGATGTTTCCTGCCATAAAAACTGAGGACGGCGTGATAAAATGGGCCCCCCTTTTTCTGCACGGTATCGGCCTACTGGGCAATTAATGGGGTATCTCACCATCCCCTTTGCTTCCCCTTTCGATGGTTCCGCCCGCCTTTCAGTATATTTGCTGAGTTCACATATTTATGTCAATAGATATTTCCACTGTGATTTTGGTATGGTGAAAAGGTGCCTTTCATAAATACTGCCCGATTAAAACCAATTAGAGGAACGAAGGTGTCTGTATGTCAGAGAATAACAAAGTCAATAAAGCCCAACAAAAAGCCATCAATAAATATATCAGGAATAATTATGACCGAATCAATGTAACTTTCCCAAAGGATAGATTTAGCGAAACTTCAAGGAGGGAAATTTTTTAACTTTTTGTCGGGATTTCGACATCTTACCACGGTTTAGCCGTCTGTCGCGTCAGGCCCCTCCACGGCCAGTCTGGAGATACCCCCGTCTCTTTACTTCTTCAATCAAACGAGGCTGAATGTAAGGGTATGTCCATCTCTCTGGAAATTTATCTGTTATTATGATTTTTTCAATTTCATTATGTAACTTTGCTTCAAAACATTTGATATCGGCAAAGAACAACATTCCAAAAGATTCTTTTTCATGATTCAAATTATCAGGTGCTGTAACGGAATATATGCAAATGGGCTCTATATCAAATTCCAAAGCTCCTGTTTCCTCATACAGCTCCCTTTTTGCTGTATCCATTATATTTTCCCCGTTTTCCCGGTGACCTCCGGGCACTTCCCATGTGTCTCTGTCTCTGTGTTTACAAAATACATATTTATTTTGAGTTTTAGCAAAAATTACTGCAAATTTAAGCAGTTCATCCGCTATATTTTCATAAAACCTAACCTCTGTCATTTCAATCATTTCACCTAACAATTTTCGATTTTATTAAAAGCCTGCTTCTCAGTAGTTTCCTCACTTAACAAATCGGGATTTATTATTCTAAGAATAGCATATCTCCATTTGTGACCTGCGCTGCCGTCTGGTTCATGGAAGTTACCACACAGCACCGTACTGCCGCTTCCAGTGTCCGACGTGCCCCACTCGGATAGTCCACATAGATTCCCTGACCTGCATATCTATCAAGAATATCGTACACAGCCGCCGAATAGCTTTGCACGCCTGCCGCAACCCGCAAATCAGCCTCATCAAGCATACCCGGCCTGTCAGATTTTGCACTTCCTTATCTGTTTTGTAAAGGTCTGTATTTGCCAAGAAGAACGAATCCCCGTGCCAGGTTCCAGCACGGTACGGGGATTCGTTTTTCTTTTTGCGGCGGCATAGCATCCGCCAGGCTGTTTGTTGTTCTTATGGCCGCTGCCGGAGCTTTTGGCACTTAGCAGGTAGCGCCTCCCGTAAGATGGAGCCTAGCGTCGAGGATGGCCTGCTTTCTTTCCAGAATTTCATTCGACAGAAGCTGCGCCTCCACGTTTTCAAAGCCAAGACGATCAATGGTAGCAGCGAAGCGCTCGCCGGTATTGCCCTGCTCACGGAATAACAGGATCGCCTTTTCAATTACGCTGAGGGCTTCTTCCTTATCAGTAAAGACCTTACCAAGGGCCCTACCGTGTGCTACCTTTTTGCCCCAGCGTCCGCCAATATAGATCTTGTAGCCGTATGTACCTTCGCTTAAAGCATCAAAATGGCAGGTGCCGATGCAGCGTCCGCAGTTGTTGCAGAGCTCCGGATCAATATTCAGGATGCCGTCCTCGACCTTGGCGGCCTTCATGGGACATGCCGTCTCCACGGAACACTTTTTGCAGCCGTTGCACTCGTCTTCATCGAACTGCGGGATATACTGGCCGATGATACCGAGGTCGTTCAGATCCGGCTTCACGCAGTTATTGGGGCATCCGCCGACTGCGATTTTGAACTTATGCGGCAGTCTTACTGTGCGGTAGCCTTCATAGAAACGATGGTGGATCTCCTCGGAGAGGCCGAAGGAATCCAGAAGTCCGTACTGACAGGTGGTTCCTTTACAGGAAACGACCGGGCGGACGAGAGAACCGGTTCCGCCGGTTACGAGCCCTTCCTTAGCGATGAAGGCCTGGAACTCATCAATTTTATCATAGGGAACACCCTGCACCTCGACGGTGAGGCGTGTCGTATAGGTAACGATGCCGTTGCCGAATTTTTCTGCGGCATCCGCGATACAGCGCTGCTGAGCCGCCGTCACCTTTCCATTAATGGTGATAATGCGGGCAGAGAAATTATCGGTTCCTTTGTTGCTCAAAAAACCCATTGCTTTTACGCGTTTCTCATCCTCTGCGCTGATGGTCAGTGTTGCCATGTCGTGTCCTCCTTATTATTTGTTTTCGTCGATTTCTGTAAAAGTCAGGCCGCCCTCGAGCACCATTGTGTTGGTATAGCCATAATATTTGAGCCTGTTCTGCGTCAGGTAGGCACGTTTCCCCTTGGCACAGACCAGAAGCAGCTTATCGTCTTTGCCAATCCCGTCTACCGCGCCTGAAATTGTGGTGAGATCCAGATATTTTTTGGTGTGCAGAGCGGGAGCCGGTGAACAGTCAATGATCTCACGGCCCTCTGCCGCCCCTTCGGCATACTCTGCCGGCGTGCAGGATTCCAGATTGCCGTCCAGCTTGTTCATCAGCACGTTAATGCTCTGTGCAAGCGGATGGATGGCAGTGGAGAACGGCGGTGCGTAGGCAAAATCCATGAGCGCAAGCTGGTCTACCGTCGCGCCCAGGGAGATCGCTGTCACGCAGATGTCTGTCACCTTATCGACAGCTCCGGCGCCCAGTACCTGTACTCCCAGGAGCTTCCTCGTTGTCCTGTCAGCCGTCAGTTTGATAATAAAGGAGCCTGCTCCGGGATAATAATGGGCCTTATCGTCAACCACAGACAGTGCGCAGACAACGTCGAAGCCCTCTGCCTTTGCGGCAGTCTCTGTAAGCCCGGTACGGCCTACACTGATATTGCCCGGAAGCTTTGCCACACCGGTGCCCAAGACGCCGGGATATTCAAGCTTTGCTCCGGCAAGGTTCTGAGCCAGCACACGCCCTGCGATGTTGGCCGTGGAACCCATTGGCGACCAGGCCGGCTTCCCTGTCTCGCGGTTCGTCACCATTGCACAGTCGCCGACTGCGTAGATATCCGCTACGTTGGTCTGGAGATATGGATCGGTAACGATGGTTCCCTTTACCATCTCCAGTCCCGTTCCCTCAAGGAACGCCGTATTGGGCCGGATCCCGATTGCCAGAATCAGCGCGTCCGCCTTCATGGACCGCTTGCTGGTCTGGACTTTTTCTACCTTATCCGTACCGAGCGCGCCTTCGAGCGCCACGCCCGTCATGGGCATGATTCCGGCGTCCGCCATCTTATTTTCCACATATTCGGCCATCTCCGGGTCAAGGAAATTGGGGAGAACGTGCGGGGCAAAATCAATCACCGTAGTCTTTACGCCTCTGGCGGCCAGGTTTTCTGCCACCTCAAGCCCGATAAAGCCGCCGCCTGCTACAACTGCCCGTTTAATTTCGCCGGATTCTACGGCTTCTCTGAGGCTGATAGCGTCGCCGGGCGTCCTCATAACGAAAATATTTTTTAAATTCAGCCCGGGAATGTCCGGGACAAACGGAGAAGCACCGGTCGCGATTACCAGCTTATCATACGAGTAATCACTGGTTTCTCCTGTCCGCAGATCCTTTGCCGTAACCTTGTGACCGGCGGGGTCTACGGAGACGGCTTCTGTCTGTGTCAATACAGAAGCCCCGGTCAGTTTCGCATACTTCTCCGGAGAGTTTACAATCAGCTGTTCCCTGTCATGAATGACGTCTCCCACATAATAGGGAAGCCCGCAGCCTGCATAGGAAATTTCACTGCCTTTGGTGAGTATTGTTACCTCACAGCTTCTGTCTTCACGCAGAAGCTTGGCAGCAGTCTTGGTGCCGGCGGCCACTCCGCCGAGTATCAATACTTTCATGGCCTGGTCTCCTTTTCTCAGTATATATTATTTATTATACCACTTGCCATTCGAGAAAGAAAATGGTATTTTATAAGAAACGACAATTTTCTTGCCTGCTATATTGGGAAGCGCCCCGAACGCCGGGTAAAAAGCCAGAATGATTATAATCAAAGTCCGCCAACAGGCGGCATACGTCCAGATATGCAAAATGTGCCGGGACTGGCTTCATTCATGGTGGTGCGCTCACTCATGGGCGCATGAGGGTTTGCTATATATTATAAAGAAAAATGCCAGATATTTCAAGTCTGACAGCCAAAATGCGAAGGAGGAAACGATATGATTACAATGGTAGGAAACCATGTGTGTAAGGACTGTGTAGCGGCGCTTGAGGTGATTGAACGGGAACACCTGCCGATCGAGTTCCACGATATGGAGAAAGCACTCGACTATGTAAAGGAGTTTTTAAAGCTCCGCGAGGGTCATCCGGAGATCTTTGATGCCTGCCGTAAAGAGAATCAGATTGGGATTCCCCTGTTCGTTCTGGAGGACGGAACAGTGACCTTGGACTGCGAGACAGCCTTTGAGGCGGCCCGCAGGGTAAAGCGCCCGGTCGTTATTATGGTGGGTTCCCATCTGTGTAAGGCCTGCCGGGAGAAGCTTGGCGTCATTCGTGAAAAGGAGCTTAAAGTGGAATTCCATGATATTGTGGAAAATATGCAGGATATGCGCCTGTTTCTTAAGATCCGGGAGGGAAATCCGGAGCTTTACGAGGAAATCCGCAAGGAAGGCCGCGTGGGAATTCCGGTGTTTATCTTACCGGACGGGACGATTACCAGGGATTCCGCTCTGGCGCTTGAGACGGCAGAAAAGCTGAAATGATGTGACAGGATAGGATAAGGAAGGCCGGGAATCTGCTTCTTCAAGGAAGTGTTTTATCATAACGATTACTTTAAAAGTCGCATCGCCGTCAGGCGAGCTGAATTCAGGGATACCAGGTGCGCCCGCCGGCCGGGCGCATGAAGGTTTCCTAAGAAAGTCCATCGCCGCAGGCGATCTAAATTTAGGTATGCCCAATGCGCCTTGATTACATTCATTCATGATGATGCGCTTGCCTGTGGGCGCATGAAGGTTACTATAAAACCATATTGCACCATCTTTCATATACTATATAAATATTTTAACAAGATCATCTTTCAGACAATCCTTTTTAAATAAAAATTGTCTTTTGCGCTTCTTATCAAATTCTGGATAAATATTTCCAAATTCTTAAATCAATATAAAATCCGCCATGACTTATTGACAGAGTGACATCGTGTCACTATAATGATGACATGTTGTCACCATTGGATGATAAAAATGGTTAAATCGGGCAAAAGAGAGGGGGGGGGGGTTATGCCGACGGAGCGTTTTTTTCGGCTGCCCCGTGAAAAAGCAGAGGCAATCCGTAATGCCGCCTTCCAGGAATTTATGCGTGTTCCTCCGGAGGAGGCTTCCATAAACCGGATTATCCGGGCCGCGGAGATATCGAGAGGAAGTTTTTATACATATTTTACGGATAAATATGAGCTGTTGACATGGTTAATCAGCGATCAGATCAAGAACCACATGAGATTTTATGTACAGTGGTTGAAAAAGACAAACGGGGATATCTGGGAGGTCTTTGAGCATGCATTGGACTACACAATGGTTCAGATCAATGAAAGAGGATTTATCGGGATCATCCGGAATATGATTAAGAGCAACTCCTTTTCCGAATTTTTCAAGGCTGGAATGGAGGCAGACGCGATTTCCTGTGACATCAATAAGCGGTATATGGAGTGGATGTATGAAAATTGTGACAAAACAAAGTGTCCCCTGGATCTGACAGGTTTTTGCGATCTGTTTGACATGCACCGCATTATCCTGATGATGGCGATGAAAGAGTTTTTAAACGACTGCGCCTCCTGTGAAGAGGCGGCATCGGCCTATAAAAGGCGTATGAGGCTTTTGCGGTACGGAGTCTGTCCTGCAGAGAAAGGACAGAAAGAGACAAGGGAAAGGAAAGTATCAGGCAAGGAGGAGACATGAAGAAACCAGTGAAATTTGCAGTGGGGGCCCTGGCGGTTCTCGGGCTTGGGGCGCTAGTATATGCACGGCTGAATAAACCGCAGGAGCAGATTGAGGCAGTGCCGGATCCGATCGTACAGGTGGATACGCCAAAAGCGGGGACGATTGAGCTGTCTACTGAACTTATGGGAACAATTGAACCGGCAGATGTGGTCTATATCATCCCCAAAGCTGCAGGCGAGGTTCTCGAGGTTTATGCAAAGATGGGAGATATGGTGGCTAAGGATCAGGCGCTGTTCCGCATCGACAATAAACAGCTTGACGCGGCTAAGATCACGCTTGACACGGCACAGGTGTCCTTAAACGATGCGCAGAACAGTTTAAACCGTATGCGGGTCTTATATGAGAGTGGAGATATTTCTGCCCAGGCCTATGAACAGACCGTAAACGGCGTTTCGATGGCACGGCTTCAGTATCAATCTGCAAAGCTTAATTACGATATCCAGAAGGAAAACAGTACCGTGACAGCGCCGATTGCCGGGCTTTTGGAGCAGTTTGACGTTGAAGTGCATGATATGGTTGGCAGCGGAATGGTGGGTGTCATTTCCGGTGAGGGGAATAAGTCCGTTTCCTTTGCCGTGACGGAGAAGGTGCTTGGCGGGCTCTTTCTGGGTGCTCCTGTCGTGATCGAGAAGAACGGCATGGAATATACCGGAACGATTACGGAGCTGTCCACAATGGTGGATGCCGCAACCGGACTTTTCAAGGTGAAGGCATCACTGGATGCGGCAGAGGCGCTGCCGACAGGGACAAAGGCAAAGCTTTATGTTGTGTCACAGAGAGCAGAAAACACGATGACAGTGCCGGTGGACTGCGTTTTTTACAGCAGCGGTGAGGCGTTTGTCTACACCTTTGACGAGCTGGAAGGGGTTGCAAGGAAAAGGCCCATTGAGGAAGGCCTGATCGACGCCAAGAAGCAGGAGGTGCTTTCCGGGCTTGGCTATGAAGATCAGGTGATCGTAAGCTGGACAAAGGAGCTTTATGACGGCGCGCATGTAAGACGTGCGGACGAAACGGACGAGGCTGGCAGTGCGTCGGCAGCTGGACAGTAAGGAGGCTGGCATGGGATTGACAAAACAGGTCTTAAGACGACCGGTTACAACACTTTTAGTCGTGCTCTGCCTGATCGTTTTCGGTCTTTCTTCCATTACCTCTTCAAAGCTGGAGCTGATTCCGGAAATGGAGATGCCGATGTTAATTATCAGCGCTGTTTACCCCGGCGCTGACCCGGATAATGTGGAGGAGCTGGTCGTAAAACTGATCGAGGATGAAGTCGGTACCTTAAGCGGTGTGGACAGCATTATGAGCATGTCCTCCGAGAACTTTGGTATGGTAATGCTGTCATATGAGTACGGCCAGGATATGGATAAGGCATACGATGACCTGAAGAAGCGCCTGGACGGACTGGCGAATGAGTTCCCGGACGATGTGAAAACACCGACGATTATTGAAATGGACATTAATGCCACAGCCTCCCTGGTACTCGCGATCAACAATAAGGCGGCTGACAACCTCTATGACTACGTGGATACCAGAATTGTTCCGGAGCTCGAGAAGCTGGGGGCTGTCGCCAGTGTGGATGTCAGCGGGGGCCAGGAACAGTACATAAAGGTTGAACTGATACCGGAAAAGCTATCTCAGTATCATCTGAGTATGAACGCAGTATCGGGTGCGATCAGCTCCGCTGACTTTTCCATGCCGATCGGTGATACGATTGTCGGCGGCAAGAAACTGTCGGTAACGGCAGGCGTTACGTTTGACACTGTGGCGCTGCTCCGGAAAATACCGATTACCCTCGGAAACGGAAATGTCATCTATATGGAAGATGTCGCCAATATATACAGCACGCTTGAGGAAAAGAACGGAATCGGACGCTATAATGGAGAAGATACCATTGCTGTTTCTGTGAAAAAGAATCAGGACAGCAGTGATATGGAGGTTTCCAGGGATGTTCTGCGCACACTTGACCGGCTGAAGGCAGAGGATGAGAATCTGGAGGTCATTGTGGTAAATGACTACAGTGATTCGATTGTCAGCTCATTAGAGAGCGTGGCTCAGACCATGATTATGGCAGTCATTGTCTCGATGGTGATTATTTTCCTGTTTTTCGGAGATATCAAGGCTTCGCTGATTGTAGGAACTTCGATTCCGATCTCAATATTGGCAGCATTGATTCTCATGAAAAGCATGGGATTTTCCCTGAACGTCATCACACTGAGCAGCCTGGTCCTCGGCGTTGGTATGATGGTGGATAACTCGATTGTTGTTCTGGAAAGCTGCTTCCGCTATACAGGGAAAGGCGGTTTTGTGGAGGCAAGAAATGCGGCAGTCGAGGGCACAGGCGTTGTGCTTCAGTCGATTATCGGCGGTACGGTGACGACGTGTGTGGTGTTTATCCCGCTGGCGTTAATCAAAGGCATGAGCGGGCAGATGTTTAAGCCGCTGGGATTTACGATCGTATTCTGTATGCTGGCGTCTCTCGTTTCCGCTATGACTCTGGTGCCTCTGTGTTATGCATTTTATCTGCCAAAGGAAAAGACAGAGAATCCGGCTTCCCATATACTAAAGGCACTGCAGGATGGGTACCGCGCTCTGATGAACGGTCTGTTGAAAAGGAAGGCGCTCGTTATGATTACGTCTGTCTTTCTTCTGGTACTGTCGCTGTTTCTTGCAACACAGCTCAGGATGGAGCTGATGCCGGCAGATGATCCGGGTATTATTGCGCTTACGATTGAAACACAGCCGGGCCTTACGGTCGAACGGGTGGATGAAATTTTACAGCGGGTGGAGGCATATGTGGTTGAGGATGAGGATTATGATTCCTATATGCTTTCCTACGGCAGCAGCGGCCTGTCGATGTCAATGGGCAGCCAGGCGACGTTGACCGTTTATCTGAAAGATGACCGCAAACGGGAAACCGGCGATATTTTAAAGGAATGGCGGCGTGAGCTGCGGGAATGGCCGGACTGCTCAATCTCTCTGGAGGAGCAGAGCTCCCTTGGAAGTATGTCAATGGGGGCAGCCGACGAGATCGAATATATTCTGGTGAGCACACAGTATGAGGAATTAAAAAGGACTTCCGACCGTATTGTAGAGGAACTGCAGGCACGTCCGGAGGCGACGCACGTCCATTCATCTCTGGAAAATGATGCACCTCTGGTCGAGATTTCCGTGGATCCGGTGAAAGCGGCAGCGGAGGGACTTTCACCAGTGCAGGTGGCGTCCCAGGTCTATATGATGCTCAGTGGTTCAGAGGCAACGACGCTCAATGTGAACGGAAAGGACATCAGCGTTATGGTAGAATACCCGGACGGGGAGTATGAGAGTATCGACCAGCTCCAGGGTATCGTACTGCCGACGGCAACCGGCGGTTCGGTCGCACTCGCGGATATCGCGAAGGTGGGATTTAAAGACAGCCCTCTTGGCATTATAAAGAGCGATAAAGAGTATCAGGTGACGATTACTGGACAGCTGACAGATGCCGCCAATGTCGAAAAACTGAGTTTTTCCGAAAACCTGAAAAAGAATCTCCAGGGCTTTTCTGACATGCTTCAGGGAAAGGCTGTTGAGAGAGAGAAAACGCCGAAGGAGATTTTGCAGGAAGAAGTTGTGGATAAATATCTGAATGGAACGATCAGCATGCAGATGAACACGATGACGGAAATGCAGAATGAAGAGTTCGGCTCTCTGGGCAGTGCGATCGGTACAGCGGTATTTCTGGTATTTGTCGTGATGGCAGCACAGTTCGAATCGCCGAAATTCTCTCTGATGGTGATGACGACGATTCCCTTTGCCCTGATTGGTTCCTTTGGACTCCTCTGGCTGGCGGACTGCCCGATCAGTATGCCGACACTTCTGGGCTTTTTGATGCTGGTGGGGACTGTGGTGAATAATGGTATCCTTTATGTGGATACCGTCAATCAGTACCGGCAGGAGATGGATCTTGATACAGCATTAATCGAGGCCGGTGCGACGCGTCTGCGTCCGATTATGATGACAACGCTGACAACCGTCGTGGCGATGATCCCGATGGCACTGGCTTATGGAGACGCAGGCGCGATGATGCAGGGGCTGGCGCTTGTAGATCTGGGAGGGATGATCGCTTCTACCGTGCTGGCACTTCTGATGCTTCCCATCTATTATAAGGTTATGACGCCGAAGAAAAAGGCGGAGCCGGACTATGATTAAGTGGTGAGAGGCAAAACAGGGTCAGAATGTACTTTATAACGAACGGGAGCCGGATTTCCGGAAGAGAACGGGCGATTGCGCATGCGTCTGGCCGGGATGCGGCAGACTGACTGGAATTGAAAGAATTTGTAAGAGAATCGTTATTGTGTTTGCGGGCAGGGAATAGTATGCTTATCTGGGGAGGGAAAACCAATGAAATACGACAGAAAATGGAAGAGGGCCGGGGTGCTTATTCTGACGACAGCGGTTGTGCTGGGGGGTGTGCCGGAATACGGGCTTTTTGCAGTGCAGGCGGCCCAGAGGGAATCCGCGGTGACAGAATATGATGAGGAGACGCTGGCACGGCTTCGCGATCATGTGCTGGAGTATGAGGAGATTCCCGGATTGATTGAGCAGTATAATATGACCTTCCGCAATCAGCTCGAGAGCTTTTACTATAACCCCGATGGGAGTATGGGACTGACGAAGGAGCAGCTTCTTTCGCTGGCAGGTGAGCTCAGAGAAGAGGCGGAGATCCTCTCAGAGGAGGCCGAGGACATGAAGCCGGATATTGGCAGGAAGGAATATGAAGAGTATCAGGCCAATATCCGGGCGCTTAAGAGTTATGCAAAGTCCCTGGAAGATGCATCAGAGGGGAAGTCGTCCGCCGGTGCGTCGGCGATCCGCGGGCTGCGGATTACAAGGAACCAGCAGACAAAGGCGGCCTGCGAAAAGATGAGAAAGCACCAGGCGCTGGCAGAGCAGAACGAACTATCCCGGAAAAGGCTTGAGATCGCGGAACTCACTTATGAGGGGGCGAAGCGGCAGATGGAGCTGGGGATTTATTCTGCTGAGAATGTGCTGAGTGCTGAGGAAGCGCTGAATTCGGCCCGTGCAGCGGCAGCGGCTGATGCTGCGGCATTAAAAAGCGGCAGACAGGATCTGCTTTTGATGCTGGGATGGGGTTATGATGCAGAGCCGGAGATCCGTCCGGTTCCGGAGCCGGATCTTTCCCGAATCGCCTCGTTTAACCCAGAGGCGGACAGCCTGAAAGCGATCGAAAATAATATTACATTATATGATACGAGAATGACATCCTCCAGCTCATTCGGCAGCGCAGATGCGAAGGCGAGGCAGGTTCAGGAGGAAGAGAACAAGGTCAAAATGAATATGACGCTGCTGTATCAGGATGCGCTGCAGAAGCGGGCCGCCTATCAGGCCGCGGCGACGGAATTTGAGGCTGCCAGGGCGAATAAGGAGGCGGCGGACAGGAAGAACAGCCTGGGCATGCTGAGCAGGCAGCAGTACCTTACGGAAGAGGTAACGTACCTCACGGCAAAGGCGTCCATGACATCGGCCGGGCTGGATCTCACAGCGGCTATCGAAGAATACGAGTGGGCAGTCAAAGGCCTTTTGGAGCTTGGAACTGAGAACCAGCAATAACAGGGAGGACAGGTAACGTGATGGATATGAGAAGGAAAAGACTGTGGGGACGGATTCTGCCGGCGGCGCTTGCCCTGTCTCTGGCAGCAATCCCGGCGGCGTATGCGGATGAGTTTGTACCAGGCCCCGGGCAGAGGTACGATGATGCGACGCTGGCCAGACTGCGGGATAATGTTCTGGAGTACGATGAAATCGAAATGCTCATTGAGGAGTATAATACGACCTATAAGAATCTCAAAGAGAGCTATGTGGATACCAGGGACTCCGGCAAAGACGTCACCAAGATGAAGTCTCAGATTTTAAGCGGTTCCGGCGCGTTGTCAGAGCAGGCGAGCGAGCTGGCAGGGATGGCAGGAATGTTTAAGGATGCCCTGGGTTATCAGAGTATGGTGACGCCGGCTTCCTATGCAGAGCTGGTATACTCGTCCGAACTCCTGGCCCAGCGGGCAGAACAGATGACTCTCTCTGCCGATACGCTCACAGAGATCTCTCCGGAAATGCTGAAAATCCGCATGTTGGATACCGCTTATGCGGGACTGGTCTCCGGAGCGCAGAGCGCGATGATCGGTTATCAGCAGCTTTTACTGCAAAAGGACAGCTTGGCGGATACGCTTACGCTTCTGGAAGCCGTGTACCAGTCGTCCCAGACCCAGGCGCAGGCCGGGCTGGCGACGCAGAACGATGTTCTGACTGCGAGACAGAATCTGGAAGCGGCACAGGCAGGCATGCTGACTATCAATGTCAATCAGGAAAAGATCCGCCAGACGCTGTGTACGATGCTGGGGTGGCAGTATAACGCCGTACCGGAGATCCGTTCTGTTCCTGCTGCGGACTTAAGCCGGATTGAGAGAATGAATCCGGAAGCGGATAAGGTGACAGCGATCGAGAACAATTTTACACTGCGTTATAACCTTCTGGATTATGAAAAGAAAACGGATGGTTCGATTGAGCAGCAGAACCTGGAGCGCACACTCGATCAGCAGAGGGAACAGATCGCATCATCCTTAGTCAATCTTTACAATGATGTGCTGCAGAAGCGTAACGAATATCAAACGGCAATCGCGGCATATGAGCTGGAAAAAACAAAGATGGACGCTGCGGAGCGCAAGCTTCAGGTCGGGACTATCGGGAGGCTGGAGTATTTACAGCAGAAGAACGCGTATGTGACAAAGGAGATTGCGGTGAGAAATGCAGAGCTTTCCCTGTTCCAGTCGATGGAGACGTATGACTGGGCACTGAAGGGGAATCTGTCGATTTCCTAAAGCGTAAGGTTGGGCAAACGAACCGTTCGCCTGGGAGTGCTGTCTTTTCAATGATATGGCAATGATTGCCGCCAGCAGGCTAGTTAGGGTTTGCAGGCGGCAATTTTTTCATAATATCCTGTGCCGGAGGATCACAATATGGATGTGCTAGTACTGGAAATACTTTTTTCGGAGGCGAACTACCTTTTATATTCAAGTCCGGCCTGATGTTGAATGTCCCACAACTTTGAATATAATAATGTCTTAACTGGAATACACCGCATTATCATTGAAATATCATCAAGTGTCAAATAGTTGATAGATAGTGATTTTGTATAAGACTCTTTCTTTATATTAAAGTCATGTTTATCGTTTGCTTTTTTTCGACCTTTTCGATTTCTTCTTTGAAAAGTAGTGTTCTTTTTGTTATTATTGTTGGAAACTATACGCAATCTCTGGGTGTTTCCATGTCCGAATATTATGTCGCCATTACGAGTACCATGAATATGACATACTTTTTTTGCACCATATTCAGCCTCCAATAAATCTGTATAATTAAAAGTGATAAATAAATCCTCATGAGGATTTATTAAACTTTCAAATTTTTTCAGAGTGCAGACATCTTCTTCACTTATATTCTTAATCCAGTCTTCAAACAAAAATTGTATTTTAGATAGAGAACAATCCAACCTTTGTATAATATCTTGATAGTTATTAAAATTATTAGTTTCTTCAAATAGCAGTGTATAGTCAATTTCTCCCAGCGTATGTTCTACATCTCTCCATAACAAGCCTTCCGTTTGAGATATAACCCTGTAAATAAAAGCAGCGGCTTCATTAATTGTCACATCTAAGGTATTTTTTCTTAGTTGTGGAACTTTTAATGAGTGTGTCCTCTTAACATGAACATAATTGTCCAATAAGAAAGTTCTAAAGTCATCATAAGATGTTTTTAAATTATTGGCTAAATCAAAGCCATTCCCTATTATAAATAGATTAGCCATATTCTCTCCTTATACTCTATAATCAAAAATTATGCACTTTAGACATCCTGAATAAAAACTAAATTATTTTAGAACACATATTCAAGAAAATACATTATCAAGTATCTTATCACTAATCCATCTACAGAGGTATCTGTAGACCAACTTGAGGAACCATAGCGTTCTCATAAACAAGGCTTGATATTTTTATATTATAACACAATTTGGCATGATATAATTATCTAATATGCATTAATTAAATTGTTTAGTATTAGTCAATAAAAGAATCGGTAAAGTCATATAGCCAATAAACTAACTTCCCTTATATCTTTTTTCGTAATAGTTTATACCTGTCACTGCTAATACCATGTACACCAGTCGCCTAATAATGTTTTCTACATTACGATAGGCACTTGAAAAAAGCGTTGTATCTGTTGATATACTTGCCACCAATCTGCAGAAAATCACTTGCTACTGTTTGATAAAACCATATAATCTTTTTGCTACGTCCCAGTTATAATAATAAGCATCTACTTCATCCCGCCCAATACACCCTTTGATAGTACAGCCATCAATTATCACACAGTGCAAGTGTCCCATTGGCGATATATCCTTTGAATATACGAACCCATTCCCCACTTATCTTAAATGTCCGCAAAATCCGTCCTACATCCAGAAGTCAATGTCATTGGAAAAATCGGCGCCGAATATCTCTACGATTTTTTCGAAGCCGATTATCTTTTCACAAAGAATGTTTTTCCCTATTTTAGGAGTACCATTACCAAATTTATTCATAATAATTTACACCAGAGATCTCATCGCTCCATATGCAGAAGCTCAGGAAGTTTAAAGCGGATGTTAAGCTTTGGCAGTGCGGGGGCAGTTCCTTCCGTATTTTCCCGGGTACCCCGGGCCGTCTGCCGCGCGTTTTTCGCAGA
Organism: bacterium 1XD42-76; assembly: GCA_009917545.1. Classification (GTDB taxonomy): domain Bacteria; phylum Bacillota; class Clostridia; order Lachnospirales; family Lachnospiraceae; genus QZDW01. The sequence continues at coordinate 73,235 of QZDW01000007.1, read as the reverse complement.
CGAAAACAGACCGTGGCGTCTGGCTGTGCAGAGAGCGAGAAAATCATCCTCTGTGAGCATCGCTTTCAGTACTTGGCGTGATTCCTCGGGGACGACGGCATGGGTACTGTCCAGGTAGCAGAGGGAGGGGTAGAGGACGCACCAGAAGTTTTTCCCACGGCCTTCACCAAGGAGGACGCGGACGGCATCATATGTACCGGCCGGAAACGTCATGTCGCCGTAAGTTTTTTCCGGAAATTCGCAGCGTTCCAGGAGAATCGAGGTCTTATAGTCGAAGCCGCGGCGTTTCATATACGTATTCGCAGTTTCCTCCAGGTCAGTCCGGTTTTCCAGAATAAACTGAGCGAGCATTTCTTTGGAAATATCCTGTGAGGATGGCGCATATGCCTCGATTCCTGCCTGAATTTCCTGCAGCAGCAGATCTTTTACTTCTAATTTTAATGCCTGATCCTCCGGTGAGCCGCTGTTAGCCAGCACATGGAAGCGCAGGATCTTCGGCGCTACATGGGAAGCGAGCTCCGCGTTTCTGCGGCGGAGCCCGGACATGGCGATCAGAAAGGCCATCAGAAGAAGCGTCGCGGACAGGCAGAAATAATATTTCCTTTTCATGGTTTTCCCCCATTTCATTCATATTTGCTATTTGTAATTATTACCGGTTGTGCTATAATTTAAACATATCTATTTTTGAGGAGAGAATAATTATGAAAAAAAGAAATCTGGTGGCATTATTCGGCGGCCAGTCGTCGGAGCATGCCGTTTCCTGCATGTCTGTACAGAATGTTGCTGCTGATCTGGATGTGGAGAAATACAATGTGATCCTGGTGGGAATTACGGAAGACGGCCATTGGCTTAAGGTTGCTTCCATAGATGAGATAAAAGACGGGAGCTGGCAGAAAAACGGCGTACCGGCCATCCTGTCCCCGGATGCGAAGGAACAGTGCCTGCTCGTTACGGAAAACGGGAGGACAGAACGCATTGCAGTCGATGTGGTATTTCCGGTTCTGCACGGCTTGTATGGGGAGGATGGTACAGTGCAGGGGCTTTTGGAGCTTGCCAGGATCCCGTATGTCGGCTGCGGCGTGCTGGCGTCCGCCGTATCAATGGATAAGCTGATGACGAAGCAGATTGTAAAGGAGCTGGGGATCCGGCAGGCTTCCTATGTGCCTGTTTTTAAAGAGAACCTTTCCGATATGGACCGTGTGATTGCCGGGATCGAGGCAAAGTTTGCCTACCCTGTCTTTATCAAGCCCTCGAATTCAGGCTCTTCGAGGGGCGTCACCAAGGCAGGCAGCAGGGAGGTACTGAAGGCGGGACTCCTGGAAGCAGCAAAGCATGACCGGAGGATGCTGGTGGAAGAGGCAATCTCCGGACATGAAGTGGAGTGCGCAGTGTACGGGGGCGGCCAGGAAGAGACGAAGGCCTCCGGAGTGGGAGAGATCCTGGCAGGGGCCGAATTCTATGATTATGATGCAAAATATCACAGTGAGGAATCACAGACAGTCATAGATCCTGCGCTTCCGGGAGATTCCGTACAACGCATCCGGGAAGCGGCTGTCAGGATTTTTGAGGCCGTGGACGGCTACGGGATTGCCAGAGTGGACTTTTTTGTGACAAAAAGCGGGGAAGTGGTATTCAACGAGATCAACACCATGCCGGGCTTTACTGCGATCAGTATGTATCCTCAGCTATGGAAGGCCTGCGGCATGGATATCGTCAATGCCCTGGTGGAGCATGCACTGAAAAGGTATGAAAGGTAAGAGTCATGGACAGAAACGCACCAATCGGAGTCTTTGACTCCGGTATCGGCGGACTGACCGTGGCCCGTGAGATTATGAGACAGTTCCCGGAGGAAAAGATGGTATATTTCGGCGATACGGCCAGAGTTCCTTACGGAAACAAGTCAAAAACGAGTGTGATCCGTTTTTCCGAACAGATCATCCGCTTCCTGCGGACGCAGGAGGTGAAGGCAATCGTTGTAGCGTGTAACACAGCTTCTTCCTACGCCCTGGAGGAAGTCAGAAAGATCGAAGATATCCCAATTATTGGTGTGATTAACGCCGGGGCGCGCACGGCAGCAGCTGTGACGAGGAATAGGAAGATTGGGATCATTGGCACGGCCGGGACCATAGGCAGCGGTACATACGGCAATGTCCTGCGGGAAATGAAGCCGGGAGTCGAGGTATTCGGGAAGGCCTGCCCTCTCTTTGTGCCGTTGGTTGAGGAAGGGCTTCTGGAGGATTCCGTGACAGACGAGATTGCCCGCCGGTATCTCGGCGTACTGAAGGAGAAGGAGATTGATACGCTCGTTCTGGGATGTACGCATTATCCGCTGATTCGTTCTACGATTGCCCGCGTCATGGGGAGCAGCGTGACACTGGTTGACCCGGCCTATGAGACGGCAGTGCAGCTAAAAACGCTGCTGGGGTCAATGGAGACAGCCTGCGATGCCGGAAGGGAGCTTTCAGCCGAAGAAAAATACAGCTTTTATGTCAGTGATGGAGCAGAACAATTCACTGCATTTGCCAGAACCATTCTGCCGGATGTGGTGAAGAAAACGATACAGATCAATATAGAGGAATATTAAAGCGGTGCCAATACCGCCGTCGTATTTGGGACGGCGGTAAAACGCAGGCCTTTGTGCACCAAAAGCGGATACCGCACACGACATGCCGGGAAATCCTGGCTGCTATAAGGAAAGGAAGAAAGCGATGACAAAGGATGTTCTGGTAAGCGTCAGGGGCACGCAGTTTATCGGCGGCAGTGATGACGATTCCATCGAAATCATCACTTCCGGAAGCTATTATAATAAGGACGGGCGCCATTATATTATCTATGAGGAGTCCGTCGAAGGGGTTGATACGCCGACACGTAATGTAATCAAAGTGACGCCGGATAAGATCGAGGTTGCCAAACGGGGAATTGTGGAGAGCCACATGACGTTTGAATGCGGGAAGAAGAACATGGCAAATTATGTGACGCCGATGGGCCTGATTGTGCTTGGCCTGACGACAACTTCCATGCAGGCAGAGGAACAGGAGGATTCCTTCCATATACGGATTGAGTATTCGCTGGAAATGAACGGGGAATATGTTTCCGGATGCTGTCTGGATCTGCTGGCGCGTTCCAGAAAGGAGGGAGCGCTGCATCTGAATTCCTGAAACAAAAGATACTGTGGACCGCTTAAGGATTCTGTGACATGACAGAACGGAAAGGATACGTTAGTAATGGAAAGCTTTTTGGTGGCAATCAATGCAGTGATCCCGTTTTTGTGCTATATCACCTTCGGATACGGGGCGAAGGCCAGAGGCGTGCTGGAGGAGGACTTTCTCCAGAAGCTGAATAAAATGGTATTCCGCCTGCTCTACCCCTTCATGACATTTTATAATATCTATAAAGCGGATGCAAGTATGCTGCCGCGGCCGCTTTTGCTGATCTTTGCAGGCGCGAGCATTTTGATTCTGGAGGTTCTGCTGGTATTGGCAGTTCCGAAAATCGTGAAGGAAAATCCCCGCCGCGGAGTAATTATACAGGCGATTTACCGCAGCAATTTCGTCCTGTTCGGCCTGCCGCTTACGATCTCCGTATTCGATGAAAGTGCATCGTCTGTCGCGGCCATGATGGTGACAGTGGTGGTGACAATCTATAATACGACCTCCGTGGTGATTCTGGAAATGTTCAATACGGAAGGAAAGACGGACGTCAAGACGATTCTGATTAATGTGCTCAAGAATCCGCTTCTGCAGGGAGCCTGCGCAGGTCTTTTATTTTTCTTCCTGCAGATCAAGGTTCCCGCAAGCCTTTTGAAGCCGATTGCCGCCTTTGCAGATATGACTTCTCCGCTGGCGCTGTTCGTGCTGGGCGGTACGCTGCATTTTAACGCGATTCAGGCGAACTTAAAATACCTTGTCCCCACACTTACCTTTAAGCTGGTGATCCTGCCTGCGGTGATCCTGGCAATTGCCTATGCGCTGGGACTGCGGGGACTGGAGCTGTTCCTCCTGATTGCCATCTACGGCACGCCGGTGGCGGCCGCCTCCTACCCGATGGCCCAGAATATGGGCGGTGACGGGGAATTGGCCGGACAATTCGTTGTCATCAGTACCGTGGTTTCCGTTGCCACACTGTTCCTCTGGATTTTCTTTATGAAATCAACGGGGCTGATTTAAGGAATGGGCGAGCGCGCTACCGTTCCATGAAAGTCCGGCGGGCGTATTTGGCATCCCTGAACTTAGATCGCCAGCGGCGATAAACTTTCAAAGTAATGTGAAAATCCAGGCCGATCTCCTTTAATGGAGTGGCCTGGATTTTGTGCTGTTTAAGCCTTGGTTTTCTCTTCGTCTGTCTTTTTCCGGAGCTTCATCCTCAGCTTTTCCATCATGGACAGCTTCTGGGGAAGCGGCGGGATACCTCCACGGACGCTCTTGATCTCCGTTATGTAGAGGCCGCTGACGACTACCTTGGCCTCGGTCAGGAGCGGGAGCTGTAAAAAGACTTTTTCATCCGCGATCATAGTCATGATCTTGGGACCGATCTTGGCTTTTACCACGGGAATTTTGGCACGCCTGGCGTACCAGGGTGTCTGTTCATAAACAATCGGCGGAAGGCCGGCATCCTTCATTTTTAATTTCTTTTTGTCGATCGCCATAAGGGATACGACCTGTTTGGCGGCGTCAATCGCGCCTTGCTGCTCTACCTGGCGTTTTTCCAGCTTCCGTCCGAAATAGTAGAGAACTCCCAGTACCACGGCCAGGATTATGAAAATCACCAGCACGACGTTCAATACGATACTCCAGTTCATGCGGATACCTCCAATTATCTTCATAATGCCATCCTGCGGGGAATGACATTACGGAAAAATTATAGCATTCATTGTATAAAAACGCAAGCAGCTTTGCGGCTTATTCTATGATTCATTGACCAATTAAATGATTTACGATATAATACTTCGAAATGGAGGTAGTATTATGGATCTTGTCAGGCTGGAAAGCGCTTTTAAATGCCATCAATTCCGTACAGAAGATGATGTGAAAATTCACTTTCATTCCGATATTGTGAAACCTCTGCTGGAAGAACTAAACCCTGCAATGGCAGGACAGTACAGGAGTGAGGACAGCCTCCTGGCCGGCGGGAGAACAGATGCAACGTTTCAAAATGTTTCATTTGAATTAAAAAGATTTAAACATTTTCTAACCGCGAATGGGCTGAAAGAAGCTTTATATGGCAGAAATGAAAAAGATCACGGGTTATACGACTATCTTATCAGCAATGCAGGGATTTCTACCCGTGATACCCCTGAGGAAATGGTTTCCAAGTTACGGAACAGTATCGGCGTAGGGTTTGACGGCGACTCTTTTGTCTATGCGCGATTTGTTCCATCTCCGATTTCACACCAACTGGATACGAGTAAACTGAAACTATCACTTGGCGAAAAGCTGCCAGTTTCTTTCCATTATGAAACCAGGGATTTTGCATCTGGGTTAAAAAAGCTGGCTTTCGTTTTGAAACAGCAGGATAAGATTGCACTAAATAAAAAGAATTTGATATCTATTATCAATCCGAAGAGTTTATTTGTGCGCAATAGCATAAAAATTATCTATGACGAATTGCAATTTAATCTTAACGACTTAGATGGAAGCACCCGTGTTCGTATGCTGTATAAAGAATGGGACCGCGTTTTTGGGACCATGTATGGCGAGGATGATGAGGCCACTTCTTTTACAGAAGTGTCTTCTGTGATAAAAGAAACATACGGATATAGTGACGCTGTTATCATTGACAGCAAAGTGTATCTGTTCGCACTTCAAACATTTTTTAATATGTTTCTGAAACTGCTCATATATTCTTTCCTCGCACAGCTGGTCAGTCCTGCATTCAAAGCGGAGAGCCTGACGAAACCGCAGATTGACAAGCTTTTTGATGGAGAACTCAATAAATATGAGTCACTGGTAAACAATTTTTTTGAATCCCACTTTATGGAATGGTTTACTTATACTTGTTCAGAGAGTAAATTTGATACCACAGTGGTAAACAACATTCTCGATGTCGTGAATCAATTTGATTTAAGTACATATGTTCTTAAGCCCGAAGAAATCCAAGACATTCTCCAGGAAGTCTATATGGAATTGATTCCGGCAGAAATGCGCCATTTAATGGGCGAATATTTTTCACCAGACTGGATTGTTGAGCACGCTCTTGATTTGGCAGGATACGGGGGAGATATTGAAAAAACATTGATTGATCCTACTGCTGGTTCCGGTACATTTTTGACACATGCGATTAAGCGTATCGTTTCAAAGTCGGATGGGAAATTATCAAGAGACGATGTTGATAAAATCACACATAATGTGATTGGTTTTGATATCAATCCGATATCTGTAGTTTCTGCAAAAGCGAACTACATTCTTGCGGTGTTTTCTTCCTGTGATGATGCGGTGTTTGAGAACTTTGCGGATCCTGTTGATATCCCGATCTATATTGCCGATTCGATTTTATCGCCTGCTGTTTACACAGAAGAAAACGAATTGACTTTATCCATCCGTACATCCGTTGGAAAATTCCAGATACCCAAATTCGAGGATTACAAGCTGGCGAGTGAATTCCTGAAAAATTTAAGCAGGCATATTGACGATAAATGTGACTTCGAAATTTTCTGGAATAAAGTGGATAACCGGTATGTCGATACAAAATATAAACCGGTTGTAGAGGAACTGTTCAACAGACTGTATACATTACATCGTGCCGGAAATGACTCATTCTGGCCGATTATATTACGCAATAGTTTCGCTCCTATCTTAATCGGAAACAAGTTTGATTTTGTTGTCGGCAATCCACCCTGGATTGCCTGGAAATCAATGAGCAAAAGCTATCGTGAAGGAACCCTGGAAATTTGGAAAAGCTATGGTATTTTCGAAAAAAATGCCTATGATAAGAAAACGACTCACGATGATTTCGGTATGGCGGTAACGTATGTGGCTGTTGATAAGTACTTAAAAGACAAAGGAACTATGGTGTTTCTGCTGCCCGCTTCCTTTTTGAAATCAACGAAAGGCGGAGAGGGGTTTAGAAAGTTTTCTATCACCCGGTTTGGACAAAATGTTCCTTTTACAGTTGATGCCGTAGATGATTTTTCAAATGTGAAATTATTTACAATTCCCACGATTGCAATCAAAATCAAAAAAGGCATGGAAATGCAATATCCGATGAATGCTTATCGAGCATGGGAGCAAATTGGTAAAAAATCTCCCATTGACTCGCACGCCAAGTGGACTGAGGTGGAAAAAAGGCTATGTTTTAAAATCCTTTCGGCGCAGCCGGTTGATGGCAGCGACAAACAATCGTCCTGGCTGACATTACCTGATATGGAATTTGCCAACAAGATCCTTGATTCTTCAAAGCCGCGATTTTACAGCGGAAGGAAGGGAATTGAACCTGCCGGCGCGAAAGGCGTATATCTTTTGAAGAAACCAGTCAGAAGCCGTGACGGTCTTATGCTGATTGAGAATTGCATTGAGCGGCAGCGCCGTAAGGATATTCTAAAAAAGGGGATTCACAAGGAAAAGGTGGAAGAGACTTATATTTTTCCGATGCTCGGAGGCAGGAATATCGCTAAATGGCAGGTTAAATCGAACGAATACATATTGGTTCCGCATACCGAAAAGTATAAATATGGCATTCCTGTAAAAGAGCTGGCGAAAGAGGCACCCAAAACAAGTGATTGGTTAAATTTTTATCACGATGAGCTGCTTGCAAGCCGTATCCAAAACGGAAAGTTTTTCAATCCCAAGACTCAGCCATACTACCGACTGGATAATGTTGGCGAGTATACGTATGCTCCGTATAAAGTTTTGTGGAAAGAACCGACTGGAAGCATGTCAGCTGTTGTGGTAGGTTCCTATCTGGAATCCATTCCTGATGCAGATAAAGAACTATTCAGCAAAGATAAAACCATCGTGGTTGATTCCAAAGTGTTAATGCTGGGACTGGAAGATGCGGATGAAGCATACTATGTCTGTGGTATCATAAATGCAAAGGATGTCGTGGATGTCATTGACGGGTACGCAATTTCGACAAACCGGGGGATTGATGTTTTGAAATATTTGGCAATTCCTAAATTTGATTCCAACATACACGCACATCGGACGATATCAAATCGCTCAAAAGAAATTCATACAAAATATAGGCAGAGTGATTTGGATGGGGTTGAGGAATTGGAAATACAGCTTAATATGGATGTAAGAGCTTTGTTTCACTGTGACAGGCACTGAGAATGAGGGCGCTGCGTGTGTTTATGATGAGGGAGGACATATGGGACTGGGGAACGTGGAGCCGGTAGTGTCTGTGATTATACCGGCATATCATTGTGAGAGGTATCTTGCCGGGGCAGTGGAGTCTGCGCTGCGGCAGAAGGTACCTCTGGAGGTTATTATTATCAATGATGCCTCTGATGACGGGACGGAGAAGGCAGTGGAGCCGTATCTGACAAATCCGGCTGTGCGGTATTTTGTGAACGAGAGGAATCTGGGCGTAGCAGCGACCCGCAACCGAGGCGTCAGCCTGGCAGCGGGGAAGTACGTCGCTTTTCTGGATGCGGATGACTGGTGGGCAGAGGGGAAGCTGAAAAAACAGCTTGCGCTGCTCGAGAGGGAACAGGTGGTACTGTGCAGTACAGGCCGGGAGCTCATGGATGAGAATGGGATGTCCCTTGGCAAGGTGATACCGGTGAAAGAGCAGATCTCCTACCAGTCATTACTGCGGCATAACTGCATTAACTGCTCTTCTGTGGTGCTTTTGCGGGAGGTGGCAGCCAAATTCCCGATGGAACACGAGGACAGCCACGAGGATTATATTACATGGCTGAAAATTTTACAGAAGTACCGCAGAGCCTGTGCCGTGAATGAGCCGTTACTGAAATACAGGCTCAGCCAAAAAGGAAAATCCGGCAGCAAGCTTAAATCTGCCGGAATGACATTTAAGGTGTACCGTTACATGGGGTTTGATATGCTTCGTTCGATTCTGTATTTTTGCAGTTATGCGCTGAATGGGATCTGGAAATACAGATAGGGCCGGTTGTTCCATCCATGCGTTACTCACGCTCCGCATGTTCTCTGCTCCAGCGGTAAATTGTAGAATTTTCAGCGGGACAGGAGGGGAGATTTCCCCGGATGGCATTGTCGATGACCTCTCTGGCATAATGCTTGTACGGAACAAAGATATCAGGCAGCTCCAGGTGGAGCGTTCCGCAGGTATTACACTTCAGCCTGCGGAGCAGGAAAATGCGGACATCGCCCTCGGCTAGGATCAGGTGTCTGCGCTTGCTGTCGCGAACTTTTAAGGGAGCGCCGCAGTCAGGACATATTCGCGGCTCATGGGATACAACATAGTAAATTTCGTCTTTACTTACAATATGGTAGTGCTCAAGGATTATCATTCGTATACCTGCCTGTGTTTCTGGCGGACTTTATCCCCACAAGCAATTGGCAGGTATCAACTAATACAGGCAGACTAAGAATAGCGGAAATCTTAGAAGCCCTGGATGCTGTAAGTTGGACGCCTGCTGTTCGCGGCGGGGACTTGACTTTCCTATGTTGTACTGTATAGGGAAGGTAAAAGAAATGCAAAACAGGTGTAACGTCTGATAAGAAAAACGAAAATATAGGAATGATGTGACAAAATGTCGAAATTCGGGCAAAAGTGTCGAGAAAAAAGTAAAAAAACTAAGATTGCCCAATTTTGGACAATCTTAGAAAAGCCACATTTTTATCAGGATACGACAACACGATACTATTCAGCAGGGGGTTCTGCTTCCCACATTTTTACCGGCAGACCATTGACTTCAACGTTATCTTCGACTGCGATCACCAGACAACGGCGCCCTTCGATAAAACGCGTCTCAACCAGATCCAGGCGCTCCGGGTTCACACGGATTTCTACATCAGGAGTTTTTAAAGCGAATTTGCCGGAACCGGTGATGGCCGGGACGAGGATTGCCGTGTTCTCACCGGCAGTCTCGTCGTATATTTTGTCGAAATCCTGCAGGCGCTCTGCCTCCACGCCGCTCTTTTCCAGCAGATCCCGTACCGCAGGGCGGGCAAGCGTCAGGGGCTCCATATCTTCTTTGTGTTCCTCGACCATCTCTGTGAGGTTCTCATGGAGCTGACGGACGATGTCATATTCGCATTCGTCGCCCAGAGTGTCTGCAAGGATCTCCTGGAAAGTTTCTTTCTGCGCCTTAAAGGATACCGGGGGCGGACAGCCAAGGCAGGCGTCGACCCATTCGCCGTGCAGTTGTTCCGGATTTTTAGAAAAATACAGAACACTGTGGATATCCGTACTGCGGTCATGGAATGCCGGAAATAAGAAGCCTGTCATGGGAGGCTGCACCCACCAGTCGCGCGGGCGCTCTTCGATCGCATTCGCGGCCTCGTTATAGGAAAGTCCGGGCTCGGAGAGCTTTACCGGACAGATACAGCAGAGAATGTGGTTGTACACTTCGTCGGACGCGTCAAACATTTCTTCTCTGTCCTCTGCACGTCCTGGAATATCATAGGAACTGTGGATCAGGATTATGTAATAATTCTCACCATAATCATAGCTTTCAATCACTTTATTATAGAAGGAATCCACTGTCTCATCATCAGAGAGCTGATCCGCCCGGAGCGTCATAAGGAGCTCGTGGGGGCTCCCGGGCTCCTCATCGTGAATCGAATATTCCAGAGTGTGGAGGTTCTTGCCGATTGAGCCTGAGAGAGCTTTCTTGAAAATGTCATAATACTTAAAAATTTCCTCTTCCGAGAGGGCAAAAAAAGCCTCCCGCAGAGTCGTTTTTATATTTTTTTCGGCATCGACATAACAGCCGCAGATGCGGGTAATGGCATTGCCGTCCTTCCTGAATTGTTTCTTTATCTCTGATATTTCCCGCTTATTCATGATTTACACCAGCCTTTCCTTTAGTGAGCCGTTTTTCGGCATAATACATAGCCGCCACATGGACGGCCTGAACGAGTCCGCCGTCTGCAAGGAGCTGCTTTGTCTCTTCTGCCGTAAGGATGACGACCTCCAGATCTTCGGTGGCATCCAGGGACTGCTCCTGTACCTTTTTGCAACCGGTAATCAGGTAGCAGTGGGCAAAGTTACTGAGGCTTGAGGCATTGGGTGCTACCTTGCACAGGAATACGGGTTCATTTCCTGCATATCCCGTCTCCTCGAGAAGCTCCCTGACAGCCCCACATTCCGGAGTCCTGTCAGCTTCTTCCATGCATCCGGCCGGAAGCTCGATCAGGATCTGCCTTGTTCCGTGCCGGTATTGACGGATAAAAATAAAATCTCCCTCTTCGGTGACAGCTACAACCACCACGAAATCGGGGAGCGTATTGACATAAAACGGGGAGATGCTGGTACCGTCCGGAAGTGCACAGTCATCCGCGTGCAGATCAATCCAGCGATCCTTTACGATCGTTTTTGAGCCATTTAAAATCCAGGGCCTGATTGCCATCTGATTCCCTCCTGCCTGTTGAAATGAGCGTTCGTTCCGGAAGCCGGAACTGAAAAACCTTCATACGCTGTCATACGCATATTTTAATCATATTTTTGCGGAATTGCAAGCGGCAATATCGGGGCGGTATGATTGCCGGACGGCCGGGGAAACGCGGCGTGATGTATAAATTGAAAGCAGACGGCGGAAAATAAGACAGAAAGAGAGAAAAAGAAAGAGAGGGATCTGAAAATGAGTCGTTTTATACAATGTCCGGACTGCCACGGGGTTGCACTTGTGATCTACGGTGAGGGAGAGGCAGGCTGCGGAACGTATGATAAACTGCACGTCAATACGACGGACGCAGCCTTAGAAAAGCACCTTCCTGTGGTGAAGGTGAAGAAAGACTGTGTGGAGGCAAAGGTGGGAGAAAACGATCATCCGATGGAAACAGACCATTATATTACCTGGGTCTACCTGGAAACGACACGCGGGGGCCAGCTGAGGACATTAAAGCCGGGAGATAAGCCGGCGGTCCAATTCCTGTTAAGCGATGATGAGAGGCCGTTGGCAGTCTATGAGTACTGCAACAAACACGGACTGTGGAAATCGGAGATCGCACAACAATAAGCAGCAGGGCAGGCAGAACGTTACAGACAGAAGCCCCAAACACAGAACGGTCATGGGCCGCTTCACAGGGGTGTGCCCGCAAATGCCGTCAGGCGATGCATTTGCGGGCGCAGAATTTGGCACGACCGTGGTATCCCTGTTTGGATTACTGTGAAAGTCGCTGCCGACAGGCGGCATAAATTCAGGGATGCCCAATGCGCCTGGACTACTTTCATTCATGGTGGCGCGCTCACCTGTGGGCGCATGAAGGTTTACTGTGAAAGTCGCTGCCGACAGGCGGCATAAATTCAGGGATGCCCAATGCGCCTGGACTACTTTCATTCATGGTGGCGCGCTCACCTGTGGGCGCATGAAGGTTTAGAGAATAATCAGGCTCTTATCATCCGGTACGAAAAGGCTGCCGCTGTAATATTTCTGCCCTTCGCTCTGATAAAGCCGCTGGCGTCCGGCTATATTGCTGTCCTCTGTATGCCAGAGCAGAAGATTCGGGATCTGCATGGTCTCCGCGAGCTCGCAGGCTTCTTTTACTGTGGCGTGATGCTTTTCATACGGTTTCCACTGCTCCCGTTCCGCGTACAGGCAGAATGCCTCATGCAGCAGCCAGTCGCTGCCCTTTACATAAGATTCGCACAGGGGGTTGTACGGCTCGTCGCCGGTACAGGTCAGCTTTTTCTCATTGTTTAATGTGAGCGTAAAACCAAACTGTCTGGCTTTGGTGGAATGGATGTCGAAAAAGGTGACATCATAGTCCAGAATATGCCGCATATCCCCGTCCTTAAGCGGCTCCAGCCGGATCTGCTCCCCCAGCATGCAGTAAAATTTATCCTGTATGGTGAGACGGCAGAGCGTGCGGATCGTTTCCACCAGGCCTTCATGACAGTAAATATGGGCCTCTCCCTCGTACTCTCCCTTTTTCATCGCAGTAGCGATCATGCGCACCATCCATACCACGCCGAGAATGTGGTCGGTATGCTCATGTGTAACGAAAAGATGGTGGATGCGGGAAACCGGCACCTCCATATATTCGAGAATCCCCAGGATGCCATTTCCTCCCCCGGTATCCACCATGAAGAATTCATCCCCACAGCGCAGCGCGAAGCATGTATTGTAAAGCCTGGTTGCAGCGGCATTTCCGGTCCCGAAAACGTAAAGAAGTTCCTTGTCCATGAAAAATCCCCCTTTGAGAGCAGTTCTTTTATTGTCTTTTAAATATGAATATGTTACTATAAAATGGAAAGAAATGCAATTCCCGGTAAAAGAAAATGGGGCATCGGGGGCAAAAACGATGGAACTCTTTGCCGGGGAGAATTGGGAGGGAAACAATATGAGAGATTTAGCGTACCTGCGCCTTCTGGCTAAGGAATACCCATCGGTCAGAGCGGCATCGGGAGAAATCATCAACCTGATGGCAATTCAGGGCCTGCCGAAAGGGACCGAGTACTTTTTCAGCGATCTGCACGGAGAATACGAAGCATTCATTCATCTGTTGCGCAGTGCGTCCGGTATCATCCGCGAGAAGATTTCTGAGACATTCGGCTACCTGATTTCCGAGGAAGAGGAGATCGCCCTGGCAAATCTGATCTACTACCCGGAACGGAATCTCAGGAGCATAAAAAGAGAGGGAAAATTTACGGAGGACTGGCAGCGGATCACGATTTACCGCCTGGTGCAGATTTGCAAGGAGGTTTCTTCCAAATATACGCGTTCCAAAGTGAGAAAAAAAATGCCTCCGGCCTATGCGTATATTATTGATGAGCTTCTGCACGTCGATTATAACGATGATAATAAAAAGGTCTATTATAATGAAATCATCCACTCCATCATTGACATTCAGATGGGGGAATCCTTTATCATTGCTCTCAGTGAGTTGATCCAGAATCTGACGATCGACAACCTCCATATCATCGGGGATATCTTTGACAGGGGCCCCAGGGCCGATATCATTATGGAGGAGCTCATGCATTTCCACGACGTGGACATCCAGTGGGGCAACCATGATGTCTCCTGGATGGGGGCAGCGACGGGAAATCCGGCATGTATCTGTAATGTGCTGCGGATTGCCATCCGTTATAACTGCTTTGATATCCTGGAGGACGGCTACGGAATCAATCTGCGCCCGCTGTCCATGTTTGCGGCCAGAGTCTACAAGGACGATCCCTGCGAGCGTTTCATGCCGAAGATTCTTGACGAAAATATCTATGATGCAGTGGATCCGGGTCTGGCGGCCAAGATGCACAAAGCGATCGCCATCATGCAGTTCAAGGTCGAGGGCCAGCTGGTAAAGCGCCATCCGGAATACCATATGGACGACAGGAACCATCTGGCGGCGACTGATTTTGAGCATGGGATGGTTAAGGTAAAAGGAAAAGACTATAAGATGCTGGACATGAACCTGCCGACAGTGGATCCCAAGGATCCGCTAAAGCTTACCAAGGAAGAGGAAGAGCTGATGCATACGCTCTGCATGTCCTTTAAACACAGCGGCCTTCTGCACAGGCACATCCGCTTTGTCTATTCACACGGCGCCATGTACAAATGCTGTAACTCCAACCTTTTGTATCACGGCTGTATCCCGATGAAGGAAAACGGTGAATTCGATGAATTAAGTATCAATGGCATTGTCTACTCGGGCAAACGGATGCTGGATTACATCGAGGACGCGGTCAAGATGGCATATTTTCTGCCGGAAGAGGACACCTCGAAACAGTGGTACAGTGATTTCATGTGGTATCTGTGGTGCGGCCCCAAGTCCCCGGTATATGGAAAGGACAACATGGCCACTTTTGAGAACTACTTTATCGCGGATAAGAACGCAGCCAGGGAAAATATGAACCCATATTATAAACTCAGTGTGAAAGAAGAGTTCTGCGATAAGATCCTGAAGGAATTTGGACTCCCGGTCGAGGGCTCCCATATTATCAATGGACATGTTCCGGTGAAAATGAAAGACGGAGAGAGTCCGGTGAAGGGCAATGGCAAGCTCTATGTAATCGACGGAGGGCTTTCCAAATCCTACCAGCCCAAGACAGGAATCGCAGGCTATACGCTGATTTTCAATTCCCGCCATCTGGCGCTCGCAGAGCATAAGCCGTTTGACAGGGATCATGAGAATACGCCTAAGGTAACGATCGTGGAAAAAATGAAGAACCGGGTGATGGTGGCAGATACGGATACGGGCAGGGAGCTGGCGGCCAAGATAAGTGACCTTAAGGAGCTGGTCGCAGCTTACCGGGGCGGTGTCATCAAGGAAAAGCTGAATTAGGAGTAAACCTCCATGCGCCCACAGGTGAGCACGCCACCATGAACGAAAGTAGTCAGGCGCATTTGACATCCCTGAATTCAGATCGCCTACGGCGATGGACTTTCATAGTAAACCTCCTATGCCGCTTGGCGGCGGGACTTTTACAGTAATACATCAAGGAGAACAGCATGAGCAAAGAAGAATTTTTAAGACGCCTGGAGGAAGCGCTGTCTGGCGAGGTGCCTATGGGGGTTATCAGAGAAAATTTAATCTATTATCAGAATTATCTTTCTCAGGAAATGGCGCGGGGCAGGTCGGTCAATGAGATCGTAGCTGAGATCGGGGAACCGAGAATCATCGCCAGGACGATTATTGACTCCACCGAGGCAATGGAGGAGGCGGAGGGCGCAGACTACGGGAGTGCATATCAGGGCTCGTACCGTACAGATTACGGCTCTGGCGGCCGGGAGAACGACATTCCGCAGATCCATTATTTTGATCTGAGTAAGTGGTACTGGAAGCTTCTGCTGCTCGCCGGTATGTTTCTGGTGCTGTTTTTAGTGCTGGGAATCATCAATGGCATTCTGGCTCTCTTCATAAGGTTTGCCGGGCCGATTATGTTCTGTTTGCTGCTGTACTGGCTTATAAAAAGAAGGAGATAGCAGTTCAAAAGGGCCGTCGCAAAATGACAGAGGTGCGGCGGTCTTTTTTTGTGCTTTTATCGGTTTGTAATATGTGATATGTATGTGGCGAGTTTGCCGGGGGATTCGTAATATGTAAATCGTTGAGTTTGTTAAGTTGTTTGTAACATGTGAGGGGCATTAGGCATCCCTGAACTTATGCCGCCTAACGGCGGCGAAACTTTCATAGTAAACCTTCATGCGCCCACAGATGAGCGTGCCGCCAAGAATGAAAGTGGTTCAGGCGCATTGGGCATCCCTGAATTTAGATCGCCTGCGGCGATGAACTTTCATAGTAATTTGTAACAGTTTTGCGGTTTGGGCGGCTATTTTCTTATCCGCCTGTGACAGACAAAAAAACATCAGATGTCCATTCAACAGGGAATTCTACTTGAATTTCGCGTTTACAGGCAAGTCTGATGCACAAAATTCAAGCTGGCTACCGGAACGGTTATGGATTAATTATTAAGAAAATATGAATTTAATGGTAGGGGTTGACAAAAATAGAAATTGGAAATATAATCACTATGTAATAAGATTTAACAAATTCGTAACAAATGTAATAAAAAATCAATTTAGATAGGGGATTATATGACAACAAAGAGTTTTTTGAAAACAATCGGACTTTTTTGTTTTTGTACATCAGCGATGATTCTTATGCCGGGCAAGGCGCAGGCGGCTCCGGTAAGCCCTGAATATCAGACAAGCTCCGCGATTTTGCTGCGGGTGGAGGAGACAGATACTGAGTTGTATTCCATGCCCTGGGAGGATGCCGAGGTCGTGGGACAGGCAGATAAAGGCTCTACTTATACTGTACTGGAGCAGGTTGACGGCAATTGGGTGAAGGTATCTGACGGTTCTGTTGAGGGCTATCTGAATACGGCGGGCATCACCACCACGACAGCCGAGACGGCAGAAGAGGTTGTAGACAGTTCTGCCTCCAGAAGAGAAGAGATTGTGGAATACGCGAAACAGTTTGTGGGCAATCGCTACATATATGGCGGCACCAATCCCAATACCGGCGCGGATTGTTCCGGATTCACCTCCTATGTCATGCGGAATGCGGCAGGTGTGAATCTTTCCCATTCATCCAGCGCACAGGCAGGTGAAGGCAGAGTCATAAGCGCCGAGGAGATCCGGCCCGGCGATCTGGTATTTTACAGCCAGGGCAGACGGATTAATCATGTGGCATTATACATAGGGGACGGACAGATTGTACATGCTTCCAACCCCACCAACGGAATCCTCATTTCCAGATGGAACTACCGGACACCGGTCAGAGTTGTAAACGTTCTGGGGGATTAAGAAGAAAAGTGAGATACATAGAGAAGAGCGGTATGCAGCCGGAGCAGGCAGCATACCGCATTTTTCTTTAAAAGTTCATCGCCGTCAGGCGATCTGAATTCAGGGATACCAAGTGCGCCTGGATTACTTTTATTCATGGTGGGCGCATGAAGGTTTACTTTAAAAGTCCCATCGCCGTCAGGCGACATACGTTCAGGTTATTATCCGCGTCCCGTCCCATGCGAACGGATAATGCGGAACACATGGGCGCGCTCTAACAACTGTGCGACAAAGAAAAACAAACAGGAATCCACAGGCCATTGAATCAGGTTTTTGATGGCACGCGTCGGCAGCATGGCCAGATAGGCATTTCCTGTGACAGGCATCAGCCAGTAAGTACCGAGAATGATATTACACAGAAGGGCGACCGTAAACTTGGCTGCCAGCATCCGCCGGAGGGACAGCGGTCTTTTATAGAGAAAGAGGCCATAGATAAAAGCCGCCAGCATGGCGTTGAAGGTGAGACCTGGAATAAAGCCGCCTTCTGGTTTGATGAAATATTTGAGCAGATCCATCGCGCCGCCGAAAAAACAGCCTACGACAGGCCCGAACAGATAGTCCACAAGTTCATTGGGGAGAGCGCCGAAACCGATTTTCAGATACGGGGTGACGCGGATCGAGGCGAAAGAGCCAAGATAAATGGACATGGCGCCAAACATGGCGCAGGTGGTGATGGTGCTCACATGCCGGAATTCATGATAGGACTCCGAGAGTAAAGACAGTAATTTTTTCATAAAAATACCTCCTTTGCAGGAGCTCTGACTACAACAGGAGATAAAAGGGATATCTTCTGATGCAGCGGGATGCGATCTGTGCACCGCAGGCGTACCCTTCGTCCTCCCGGCAACTCCCCGTCCGGCAGGCACTTGACGCGCATAGATCTACTCTGCATGTTTGATGAAAGAAATGGTTAAAATGCTGTGGAAGGAAACATATGGAAACGTTTCTTTCCATATCCCAAGTATAGCATACGTTTTCACGAAAGAAAAGGGAAAAAACGCTTTTTTTTCTCTGTTTTGTGGATATACTTTTGCGTACAGCCGTTTTATAATATGCCTCTGTAGCAATACCCGGCGCCGGACACGCAAAGAAACGATGTGCGGCCGGGTTTTCAAGGAGTAAGGGCACAGGAAACTGCAGATGCGGGATTCTGTATGCGCGGCAGGGAGGCAAAAATGAGAGAGGGAGAAATTAAGGATCTGACGGACGGTTCCCCATTTAGACTGATACTGGGCTTTGCCGTTCCGATGCTGTTGGGACTTTTATTTCAGCAGTTTTATAACATGATGGATACGATCATCGTCGGAAAATGCCTAGGAGTGACAGCGCTGGCGGCGGTGGGTTCAACAGGTTCGATCAATTTTATGATTAATGGTTTCTGTATCGGAGTTTGCAGCGGGTTTGCGATTCCCGTTGCCCAGAAATTCGGTGCAGGGGATTATAAAGCGCTGCGCCGCTTCGCCGCCAATGCGGGCTGGCTTTCCGCCGCCTTTGCCATTGTGATGACCGGAGTGGTGGGCGTTCTGTGCATGGATATCCTGCGCTGGATGGATACGCCAAACGATATCATTCAGGGAGCTTATGACTACATTTTTGTTATTTTCCTGGGAATCCCGGTCACGTATCTGTATAACCTTCTGGCCGGCATTATCCGCAGTCTGGGGGACAGTAAGACGCCGGTTTACTTCCTGCTTTTGTCCTCGGTCATGAATATTTTCCTGGATTTTATCACGATTTTGTTTCTGGATATGGGAGTGGCAGGGCCGGCCTGGGCGACCGTGGTTTCGCAGGGAGTGTCAGGCATATTGTGCCTTTTCTATATGATAAAGCATTTCCCGGTCTTAAAGATGTCAGCAGACGAGAGGAAGCCGGACTGGGAGCTCATGAAAACGCTCTGCGTCATGGGGATTCCGATGGGGCTTCAGTACTCAATCACGGCGATCGGCAGCGTTATTTTGCAGGCAGCAGTGAATTCCCTTGGTTCGATGGCAGTAGCGGCAGTGGCGGCAGGAAGTAAGGTCAGTATGTTTTTCTGCTGTCCGTTTGATGCGCTGGGCGCCACGATGGCAACGTATGCCGGTCAGAATGTGGGCGCCGGGAAGATTCGGCGTGTGTCAGAAGGGGTCAAGGCGGCCAATCTGCTCGGTTTTGCTTATTCTGCCGTGGCTTTTGCCGTCCTTTTTTTGGGAGGCAGGCAGATTGCTCTGCTGTTCATGGATTCCCGGGAAACGGAGATCATCGGCCAGGTCTCTGTCTTCTTAATCGGAAACAGCATGTTTTATATCCCTCTGACGCTCGTCAATGTGGTGCGGTTTGCGATTCAGGGGATGGGCTACAGCGTGTTTGCGATTCTGGCCGGGGTCTGTGAAATGGCGGCGCGTGGTTTTGTGGGATTTTTCCTGATTCCGGTCTGGGGCTTCCTTCCAGCCTGCTTTGCCAGCCCGCTTGCCTGGATTGCAGCCGATCTGTTTTTGATCCCGGCATTTTTCCACTGTGTCAAAAAATTGAGCAGTATGGAGCGGGAAATGCCGGAAGCCGTCTGTGGGAAAGAAGCTTCGCGACAGAGCCTGCGGATACGGTCTCTGCCCGGACTTAAATGGCGGAAGGCCGGACGATAGAGAACTGTCCGCAGCTCTTATAATTTTTCTTGTACCGTATGCATATTTTTTCGGACGGATGCCATACTAAACGGTGTAGAAAACAAAAAGCGCGGTTTGAAGCGATTTGGACTGCGTCATCCTTTAGGAGGTATTTACAATGTCTAAGAACAGCTATGATATGGACAACAGCACAAGAAACAATGGCTCCAACAGCTCCAATCATTCGAACAATTCCGGCAACTCCAGCAAAAACTACAGCCAGAACAGCAGCCAGAATAACGGCCAGAACAACAGCCAGAACAACGGCTCCAAAAACAGCAGCCAGAACTGCAAGAACAACTACTAAGGAACACGCCGGCGGCAGGATTCATTTCCTGCCGCTTTTCCTGTCGTCCGCCGTTAGGCGGAAAGGAACGCTTCGGCGTTATAACCCTGAAATTATGGGTCGATAAAGAAAAAGAATTGGCGGAAAACACCGGGAATGGTATAATGAAATAAATAGCGGACATCAGGCCGCAGGAACTGTAAAACGATTCACAATGGAGAAAACGTATGGAAAAGATTCCGCCAAGGAAAAAAAGGTATCTGTATCTGGCAAATAGTTTTTTGCTTCTGCTGCTTTCGGGAGTGGCATACACATGGTCGATTTTTGTAGGGCCGCTTGAAGAGTGGTTTGGGTGGAGCAGGGCGCAGACGTCGTTAGCATTTACCCTTAATGTACTGTGTTTTTCTGTAGGTGCGCTTCTGTGTGGTTTTTTATCAGTGCGCTATCATTATGAACGGATTGCCCAGCTGGCCGCACTTCTGCTCGCTGCCGGTTTTTTCCTCTCTACGAGAGTTACGGCTGTGTGGCAGCTCTATTTTACGTACAGCTTTTTGTGTGGAACCGGCGTGGGACTGATGTATTCCTCAATTATTGCCACGATTCCCGTTTGGTTTCGTGACAAAGCGGGGCTGGCGACAGGGCTTTTAGTCATGGGCTATGCGCTCTCCACGACGATTCTGGGGCCGGTCTGTCAGCAGCTTTTGAGTACCAGAGGATGGCAGATGACATTTTTGCTTTTGGGAATGGCAGATCTGATCGTTATGGGATTCGGCGGTTTTCTGGTTCGTCTGCCGCGTGCGGTGGAGCTTTCCGGCCTGCCGGAAATGCCGGAATTTTCAAATCGCTCTGCGAATGAGGTGACGACGGCAGAGATGATTCACAGCGCTTCCTTTTACAGCTTTTTCCTGTATATTGTGACAATCGGGAGCTGCGGGCTGACAATGATTAACCATATGTCGCCGTTCCTTACCGGAGATATCGGGATGTCAGCCGTGGCAGCAGCCGCGGCGGTCAGTATCGGGGCGCTGATTAACGGCGCCGGGCGCGTGGCGGTGGGAATCATTTTCGACAGGTTCGGGAGCGTGAGAACGGCAAGGTTCCTTGCAGCCATGAACCTGACCTTTGTGCTGGCGCTTTCCTTTGCCTACCGGGCCGGGAACCCATATTTTGTTGTTTGCTGCATCGGAGCGATTCTGTTCGCGTTCGGCGGCAATGCGGCGACGATTCCCAGCATCACTCGGGGACTGTATGGGGAGATGCATTTTGCCAGAAATTATTCTGTAGTCAACCTGAGCGCGCTGTTTTCCGGGATTCCGGCGAGCCTTGTGGGAATGCTCCAGGCGAGGAGCGGAAGTTATGGAGGAATGTTTGTCCTGGTGGGAGGGTGCGCATTGTGTGCGTTGATTGCTTCGCTCGGAATGAACAGTAAGAAACGGCTGTGAGAAACAGGATCATCAAAAGTACCATACAGAGGCTGCGGGGTGTTCCGCGGCCTCATTGTTTTAAATTGCTGCTATTGTCCGTATGCCTGCAGAACTCACTGCGGCATCCTGCCCTTTTATTTTGCAGATGTATTGCGGACACGATTTCCTTCAGGATGAATGTAACAATGAATTTAGTAACCTGTCCTTTTGGACAGGAATATATTATTAGGAAAGAATGTTTTTGGAGGAAGCTATGTTTCAGACGATTTCCATGAGGCAGCTGGAAGCCATGCTGGACGGAGAGCGGGATTTTACGCTTCTTGACGTGCGGGAGCGGAAGGAATTCGAGGAAGGCCATTTGGAGGGGGCAGTCAATATGCCGCTTCTGGAGCTGGGGACGTGCCTTTCAAAGCTGTCAAGAGAGAAACCTATTATTGTATACTGTGCACATGGCTCACAGAGCCTGATGGCAGCCAGACAGCTTTCCGGGCTTGGATACCGCGTGATGAACGCCTCCGGCGGCTTGTATTACTACCGTGGCAGGCATTTTCAAAAGAAAGCATTTGACAGCCGTTCATCAAGCCCTTAAAATGGAGAAAAAAGTAAGCACAGAAAACGGAGAGATAAGATTGGAAAAATTTGAATTAATCGTGCCCTGCCATTTCGGGCTGGAGGCCGTGATGAGACGTGAGATCGAGGGGCTTGGCTATGAGGCAGGGCAGGTGGAGGACGGCCGCGTCACCTTTTGGGGGGATGCGGCGGCGGTCTGCCGTGCGAATGTATTTCTGCGGACAACGGAGCGGGTGCTTTTAAAGGTGGGCAGCTTTCGGGCGGAGACGTTTGAAGAGCTCTTTCAGGGGACAAGGGCGATTCCCTGGGAGCAGTATATCCCAAAGGACGGGAAGTTCTGGGTAGCGAAGGCTTCCTCCATCAAAAGTAAGCTGTTCAGCCCTTCCGATATTCAGTCTGTCATGAAAAAAGCGATGGTTGAGCGGATGAAAAAGGCATACGGGCTTAGCTGGTTTCCGGAGGACGGAGCTCCCTATCCCCTGCGCGTTTTCATTCACAAGGATATTGTGACAGTGGCTGTGGATACCTCCGGGGAATCCCTTCATAAACGTGGATATCGCCTGCTGACGAGCAAAGCGCCTGTAACGGAGACCCTGGCGGCTGCACTGCTTTTGCTGACGCCGTGGAAAGCGGACCGTATTCTGGTAGATCCGTTCTGCGGAAGTGGGACGTTTCCTATCGAGGCGGCTATGATTGCGGCAAAGATGGCACCTGGTATGAACCGGGAATTTCTGGCAGAAGGCTGGAAGAACCTGATTCCTGGAAAATGCTGGTATGAGGCAGTGGATGAGGCGAGGGAGCTGGTTGATGATACGGTTTTGACCGATATCCAGGGCTATGATATTGACGGCGAGATGGTGCGTGCGGCGCGGGCCAATGCCAGAGAAGCAGGGGTGGAGCACATGATTCATTTCCAGCAGAGACCGGTGGCCGGGCTGAGCCATCCGAAGAAGTACGGCTTTCTGATTACGAACCCGCCCTATGGGGAACGGCTGTCAGAAAAAGAGCTGCTTCCGGAGCTTTACAGGACGCTGGGGGAGCGCTTTGCTGCCCTGGATGCCTGGTCGGCCTATGTTCTGACCGCCTATGAGGATACAGAACGATGTTTCGGGCGCAAGGCGGATAAGAACCGTAAGATCTATAATGGAATGATGAAAACATATTTTTACCAGTTTTCCGGGCCTAAGCCCCCTTCCAGGCGTGCCGGTGCCAAACCAGGTGAGCGTGCATAGAACCAGGAGGAACGCAGGTGTGAGAAAGGCTGTCAGAAAAATTACCGGGGCCATGCTGTTTGGGGCAGCCTGCCTGACGGCAGTTTGGGGCTGGACGGAAGCTGGTTTTCCAGACGGAAGTAAAGCCGTATATGGGGAAGCCTTCCGCCTTCCCAGGCAGTATGACCTGCGTGAGGCAATGGAACTGCCCGCCATAGCGGATCAAGGTAGCCTCGGAACCTGCTGGGCGTTTGCGTCTCTGACGGCGCTTGAGACATCCATGCCGCCGGAAATCAGGGGACGGCTTTCAGCAGATCACATGACACTCCACAACAGCTTTGGCCTGGGGCAGAATGACGGCGGCGATTTTTCTATGGCGATGTCCTACCTGCTGGCCTGGCAGGGGCCTGTGTCGGAGAGGGAGGATCCTTATGGGGACGGCATTTCTCCGGAAGGACTTTCCCCTGTGTGTCATGTACAGGAGATTCGTATACTGCAGGAAAAGGACTATGCGGCCATCAAGCAGGCGGTTTTGGAATATGGTGGTGTTCAGAGTACACTGTATATTCCGGAAAGGACGCCGGAGAACCGCGGGGAGTATTACAGGGAAGATACGTGTGCGTATTACTATCCGGGGATCATGGAGCCGAACCACGATGTGGTGATGGTCGGGTGGGACGACGGATATCCGCGGGAAAACTTTTCCCGGATGCCGGATGCAGACGGAGCATTCCTCTGTATGAACAGCTGGGGAGAGGAGTTTGGCAATAACGGCTGCTTTTATGTCTCATATGAAGACAGCCGGATGGGGACATATGCCGTAGCCTATTCCGATGTGCGGGCCCCTGAAGAGAATGCCCGTATCCATCAGACGGATTTGTGCGGCTGGACAGGACAGCTTGGCTATGGAAGCTCCAGCGCGTGGTTTGCAAATGTGTATGAGGCAGAGGGAGAGGAGACGATCGTGTCAGCAGGATTTTACGCGACGACACAGAACACAGATTATCAGGTATATGCGGTACGCCTCCCCGAATCAGGGGATGCGCAGACGGTCATGGCAGCGCTCTCTGATTCCGCAGCCGGAGGAACTTCTGTGGCCGAAGGACATCTGAAAGAGGCTGGTTTCTATACGATTCCCCTTAAGGAGAAGCTGCCCCTCCATGCGGGAGAGCGGTTCGCGGTCATTACTGCGCTTGACAGTCCGGGAACCTCCCGGCCGGTTGCTGTAGAGCTTAAGGGAACCGGCAGGACGGAACATATTGACATTGCAGACGGAGAGGGGTATATTAGCTCTGACGGCCGAAGATGGGAGCCGGTGGAGGGAGAGAGACCCTGTAATGTGTGCCTGAAGGCATACGGGAAAATACGGTAGTATACCGACATCAATGAGAGATACGAGGTTTGAGATGGAGCATAAGATCATATTTGCGACGGCAAATGAAGGAAAGCTGCGGGAAATCCGTGAGATATTAAAAGAACTGGGAATGCCGGTGTTATCCATGAAGGACGCCGGGGTAACGGTTGATATCAATGAATCCGGAACGACCTTTGAGGAGAATGCGCTGATTAAGGCAAAGGCAGTCTGGGCAAAGACGGGCGGAATCGTCCTGGCCGATGATTCCGGACTTGAGATCGACTGCCTGGGAGGAGAGCCCGGTGTGTATTCCGCGCGCTATATGGGCGAGCACACATCGTATGAGATCAAGAACTGGAATCTGATTCACAGAGTAAACGAGACAGGCGATGCGGCACGGACGGCGAGATTCGCATGCGTGATCGCAGCGGTTCTTCCAGATGGCAGGGCGCTTACGACGGAAGGGGCGATGGAGGGATATATCGCCTGCGCCCCGGCAGGGGAAGGCGGATTCGGATATGACCCGATTCTCATGCTGCCGGAATATCAGAAAACGTCGGCAGAAATCACGATGGAGGAGAAGAATCAAATCAGTCATCGGGGAAAGGCCCTGGAAGCGATGAAGGAATGTCTGAAGAAAGAATTTGGGGAAATGGTATGAAGGTTTTGATCGTCAGTGACACGCACAGACGGGATGGGAATCTGCGCAGTGTGATTGAGAAAACAGCTCCTTTTGATATGATGATTCATCTGGGAGACACGGAAGGCAGCGAAGTCTGGTTCCGGGAGTGGGTCGATAATGAAAACTGTGTGATTCATGCGGTGCAGGGAAACAACGATTTTTTTTCCAATACAGACAAGGAAAAGGAGATTTCCATCGGAAGATACCGGGCGTTTCTTACGCACGGGCATGCCTATGGCGTTTCTCTGGGGACAGAGGGAATCAAGGAGGAAGCCAGGGCCAGACAGGCAGATATCGTCATGTTCGGCCATACGCATAAGCCGTGCCTCGAGCACTGCGGAGACGGGCTGGTGGTCCTTAATCCGGGCAGTCTCTCCTACCCGAGACAGGATGGGCGTAAGCCGTCCTATATGATTATGGAGCTTGACCGCCAGGGAGAGGCACATTTTACGATTAATTATGTGGAAAATTTTTAAAAAGTGTTGACAATTCGGGGATGGTAGGATATAATATTGCTTGCGTTGCAAATGATTTGTTTGCAGACCGGGGTGTGGCTCAGCTTGGCTAGAGCGCCTGGTTTGGGACCAGGAGGTCGCAGGTTCGAATCCTGTCACCCCGACGCAGGAATTATATGTTTATGCGGGTGTAGTTCAATGGTAGAACACCAGCCTTCCAAGCTGGATACGTGGGTTCGATTCCCATCACCCGCTTGACGTCTGAGTCTGTAGCTCAGCTGGATAGAGCAACGGCCTTCTAAGCCGTGGGTCGGGGGTTCGAATCCCTTCAGGCTCGTTGGGAAGTATAATTTTCCTGTTATAATGAAATATGGTGGGTATGGCGCAGTTGGTTAGCGCGCCAGATTGTGGCTCTGGAGGCCCAGGGTTCGAGTCCCTGTATCCACCCTGGAAGCTTCGCGGTAATGTACCGCGGAGCTTTTTGGTGTATTTGGAACTTTGAATCAGCATGCAGATACGAAAAAACGTCAGCTGCAAACGGATCAGATATGCTTTCGGGATATTTGAGTACAAAAAAACGGAATGCAGTTGTTTTCCTCCAACCATGCAGGGCCGGAGGAGAGAACAACTGCATTCCGCTTCTTTCCTGGCGGGGAAGGCATATCCAATCTGATCTTCACCTTCCTTTACTGGGCCAGCTGGATTCGAACCAGCGACTGCAGGAGTCAAAGTCCTGTGCCTTACCGCTTGGCGATGGCCCAATAAATATCTTTTATAGTCTACCACAGGAAAGAAAAAAATTCAACCGAAAATTGAAAAACTAAGAAAGCGGCTGAGAAATCGGTACATTCCCGATTCCGGCCTGTGGGCGTTCGGGAAGTTCAACCGGAATGTCGTTGGAAGCGCTGTCCGGGCCGGGGAGATTGATTTCCGGCACAGGGCCGTCCACGCTGCCATTGGAGGCGGGTTCTGGAAAACGAATTTCAGGCTGCTGGTTCATAGACTGCTCCTCTCATGTGCTTTTTCCTCAGTATGGGGAGAAATGCAGGATTTATGTGCTTTTTGCAGATTACATGTCAGGAAAAATCTGTTATACTGATAAAAAAGCAGTCTGTGTGCTGCAGACGGAGGAAGGGGAATACAGGGATGTCACATGCGGATAAGGCAAGAGAGCTGTTTATGGAAGGATATAACTGTGCACAGTCGGTTGTGCTGGCATTTGCAGAGGAACTTGAGGCAGCCGGGACAGACCGCAGGAGCGCGGCACGTCTGTCGTCATCCTTCGGTGCAGGGATTGGCAGAATGAGGGAGGTCTGCGGCTGTGTGAGCGGGATGGCTTTTATCCTGGGAGCGTTGTATGGGTATGAGAGCCCTCAGGCGGTGGAGGAGAAAGCACAGCATTATGCACGGATCCAGAGGCTGGCAGGGGAATTCGAACGGGAGGCTGGCAGTATGATCTGCCGGGAGCTGCTGGCGGGGGTCACAGACGATACGCAGCCGGTTCCGGAAGCGAGGACAGAAGCATATTATGAGAGGCGGCCCTGCGCACGCCTGGCAGCGCTTGCGGGAGGGATTTTGGAGCAGTATCTGGCAGAGCAGGGACAGGTTCCCTGAGTCTGTGCTTGCGTTTGAAGAGAATCCGTGTTAAAATAAGGTTCAGAAATGACGGATTTGGGGAGGAGAACGAATGGGAATCTTTAGCGGTAATTTTCAGGCCTGGAAGCTGCATTCCGTATCGGATTATTTAAATGCGCTTGTGTATGTGGTACTTGGCATCCTCTTTTTCTGGCTGATTATCCGCTATATGAATAAACAAAGAAATCATGAAAAGGCGCTTGAGAGAGTGGCAAGACGCCTGAAACGCCTGGCGGGGCAGCCGGTGAAGCTTTACAGGAAGGTGGTATTGCGGCTGCCGGAGGGAGAGCAGGCATTCGATGCCGTGCTCGCAGATAAGAGCGGCATCTATTTGGTCCGGGTTTTTGAATGGGGGTTTAAAATCTACGGGGCTCCGGATGGAGAGATCTGGCGCAGGGAGGATCAGCAGCGGAAGGAGGAATTTCCGAATCCTCTGATTGAGCTGAAACGGGGAGCTGCCGGGATACAGGCAATCCTGCAGGAGCGCGGGGCCGGTCAGGTGAAGGTCATGCCAATGGTTATTTTTGCAGACAATTATCAGACCCCGGAGCTCTATCTGGGCTATGGCTCTTTCTCAACAACGTACCAGGAATTAAAGCAATGGTATCGGAAACAGGCCGCAGTCAGGACGGCCCAGTATGATTTTGACCGCGTTTCTTCTATATTAGATGAATTTCTGGTAAGTGAAAACGCATAGACAGGATGGAAAATAACGGAGCGCTGACTGCGTGAAGTTGTTTGCTGCCCGGACAGCGCATGACATGCGTGAGAACAGGCAGGATAGATAATATGATTCAGGAGGGGTACGGCTATGGTGAATGAAAAAAGGCTGCTCGATACTTTTCTGGGGTATGTGCAGATCGACAGCGAGACGAAAAATGAAAAGGCAATGTGTGAAAAAGTTGTCGCAGATCTGAAGGCGCTGGGCCTTGAGGTAAAGACGGATAAGGCCGGAGAGGGCTTTGGCTCCAATGGTTTTAATGTACATGCATTCCTTCCGGGAACACTTCCGGGCGAGACGACGCTTATGTGTGCCCATATGGATACGGTAAAGCCGGGTAATGGCATTAAGCCGATTATCACGGACGGCGTAATCCACACAGACGGCAGCACCATTCTCGGTGGAGATGACAAGTCCGGTATCGCGGCTATCGTGGAGGCCGTACGCGTGATTAAGGAAAAGAATATTCCCTGCCGGAATACCGGGATCCTGTTTACGATCGGCGAAGAGGGCGGCATGAACGGCGCCAAGAATATGGATTATGATATGCTGTCCGGCAAAGAGGCGATGGTATTCGATTCCAGCGGAGAGATCGGTAAGATCGTGACCTGCGGGCCGGGACAGATTAAGATCGTGGCAACGATTATTGGGCGCTCCTCCCATGCAGGCCTTGCTCCGGAGGCCGGAATCAGTGCTATCCAGGTAGCAGCAAAGGGAATTGCGAAGATGAATCTTCTCCGGATTGACGAGGAGACCACCTGCAATATCGGTACGCTGAAATCCGAATATGCCACCAATATCGTGCCGGAGAAGGCAGAGTTTGTGGCAGAGGTCAGAAGCCGCAATCTTGATAAGCTGAATGCACAGGCGGCTCACATCAAGCAGTGCCTGCAGGAGGCCTGCGATGAGATGGGAGCGACTCTGGAGATCGAACTGACAACGAATTATGTGAGCTTCCATGTAGCGGAGGATGATTCCCTTGTCCAGAGAGTTGTCGAGTCCTGTAAGAGACTGGGCTATGAGGCGGGGACAGAAAAGGGCGGCGGCGGAAGCGATGCGAATGTCATGGCACTTCATGGAATCAAGGCGATCGTGCTTGCCACAGGTATGACGAAGGTACATACCACAGATGAGACGTTGAAGGTGGATGACCTCAATAAGACCGCAGAACTGATTCTTGATTTGATGACGCACTAGCTGGCTGATTGGATAATGAGCCTCCATGCGCCCACAAGTGAGCGCGTTGCCATGAATGGAAGTGATTCAGTCGCATTTGGCATACCAGAATGTATGCCGGCTAGCAGCGGCGGAGTTTTTTATAGCAAACGATAAAGCAAGAGTACGGGCAGGCTGTTCCGCTTTGGGGCAGCCTGTCGGAGTCTGCGCGGCGGTACACCGCCGCAGCGATGTGTAGATGGGATGAGGTGCCATTTTGAAAGTGAATTTGATGAATGTTTCCCCGATGCGTATCCTTCTGGGGGGATATTGTACGATTATATTCCTGGGAACGCTCCTGCTCAGCCTTCCGGCAGCTGCCAGAGACGGGGCGGCTACATCACTGTCAGATGCATTTTTTACAGCGACATCGGCGGCATGTGTGACAGGACTCGTGCGGTTTGATACGTTTACGCACTGGTCGCTGTTCGGCCAGCTGGTTATCCTGGCGCTAATCCAGGTGGGCGGCATGGGATTTGTGACAATCGTGCTGTTTACCATCATTTTTACAAAACAGAAGATTGGCCTGTCCTCCCGCGTCCTTATGCGTGAAGCGGTTTCTGCCCCCCAGGTCGGCGGAATCATCCGCATGACAAAATTTATCCTGCTGGGTACACTTGTGGTCGAGGGGGCTGGAGCAGCGCTTCTGGCCGTCCGTTTCTGTCCGCGGATGGGACTGGCGAGGGGGCTGTACTATTCTGTTTTTCACTCGATTTCCGCGTTTTGTAATGCAGGTTTTGACCTGATGGGGGTTGAAGAGGAGTTTTCTTCCCTCACGGGTTTTTCCTCAGACTGGTATGTGAACCTGATTATTATGTCGCTGATTACTGTGGGCGGGCTGGGATTTTTCGTATGGCAGGATCTTCTGGATGGCAGATTCCGGTTCTCGAAGCTTCGCCTGCATTCAAAGCTGGTAATTTTTGTATCGGTTATTCTGAGCCTTTTGGGCGCGCTGTTTCTTTTTTTGCTGGAACTGTCGGGAGGCGGTTTTTCTGGCCTCTCAGCTCCGGAACAGATCCTGGCGTCCCTGTTTCAGTCGGTGACATTACGAACGGCAGGGTTTAATTCGATTGACTTGACGAAGCTTTCCGAAGGCAGCATTTTTTTCATGATCTGTCTGATGTTAGTCGGCGGTTCAACAGGTTCCACGGCAGGCGGCATCAAAACGACGACGGTTGCCGTCTTGTTTTTAAGCATTTTTACGACTTTTAGAAGAAAGAAAAATGTCGAAGTGTTCGGCCGGAGACTTGAGGATGATATTACCAGGACTGCTTCCTGCATTTTTATGCTGTATCTGACTCTGTTAATCGTATCGACATTGATGATTTCCGCAGTGGAAGGGCTTCCGGTTTTGCCGGTTCTTTTTGAAACAGCATCTGCTGTTGCCACCGTGGGACTGACTCTGGGAATCACCCCCGGGGTTTCCATGATATCGAAGCTGATTCTGGCATTTCTGATGATTTTTGGCCGTGCCGGTTCTTTGACGATGTTGCTGGCATTTGGCAGCGACCGTGTACCGGTGGCTTCCAAGAAGCCGTTGGAGAAGATCCAGATCGGATAA
This sequence comes from bacterium 1XD42-76, assembly GCA_009917545.1. Taxonomy (GTDB): domain Bacteria; phylum Bacillota; class Clostridia; order Lachnospirales; family Lachnospiraceae; genus QZDW01. The sequence continues at coordinate 42,117 of QZDW01000007.1, read as the reverse complement.
TAAAAAGCGTATGTTGGAGAGGGGGAGCTTATGAAGTCTGTTTTGATAATCGGGCTGGGGCGTTTCGGACGTCATATGGCCATGAAGTTAATCGAGAGCGGAAACGATGTAATGGCGGTGGAGAGTAGTGTGGAGCGCGCAGACGAGCTGGCTCCGGTGATACGTAATCTCCAGATCGGGGACGCAGCGAACGAGGACTTTCTTCGTTCGCTGGGAGTCGGGAATTTTGACCTGTGTGTGGTGGCAGTCGGGGAAAATTTCCAGGCAGCTTTAGTCATTACTGTATTTTTAAAGGACTTGGGCGCGAAATATGTGGTGGCGCGTGCGACGAGGGATATTTATAAGAAACTGCTCCTCAGAAACGGCGCTGACCATGTGGTCTATGCTGAGCGCGAGGTGGCAGAGCGCCTGGCTGTCCGGTTTGGGACGAGCAGCAGTATTTTTGATTATGTCGAACTGACGCCGGAATATGGAATTTATGAAATTTCTCTGCCCGAGGGCTGGGAGGGACATACGATTCTGGAAAAAGAAGTCCGTTCCAAATACCATGTCAGCATTCTGGCAATTAAAAAGAATGAAGTGCTGTTCCCCATGCCGCATCCGGATTATGTGTTTACGGAAGGGGAGAATCTGATGGTAATGGGGGATCACAAGGCGATTAAGGCTCTGGTGCGCTGAGAGATGCAAACCCCTGCCAGTACATGAAAAGATACGCAAAAAGCTTCCGCCGCATCGGCAGAAGCTTTTTCCAATCATTAAAAGGGGGATGTATGAGTAACAAACTGAATCTATATGAATCCTTCGCCATTGGCGTTGGAGTTGCTGTTTGGCGAGTCCGGCAGCGGTGCGCGCCTGGTGCCGCCGGCCTCTTTGTTTTAACTATGGGAACAGTATAGTGGATAAATGTGTCATAAGTATGGAAAATATCTAAAAGGAAAATAAACTATCCTACGAAATGCGCAAGAAAAATAAAGACTTTTTTAATAAATAAAGACTTGCCACGCGGGAATGGAAATGATACAATGTCTTGCGATACCGCAGGGTATTTTGGTATAGAAAAGCCGGTTGAGGTCAACATTATAAGGTAGAAACGGCCTGACAGAGGCTTAATAAGATGAGAACGGAGGAGAGTGTGTGATGAAGAAGAAATTGATCCTTGTACTGACGGTCTGCGCTTTGGCAGTTGGTGTGACAGCATGCGGCTCTAAAAATACAGGCACAGAGACGACCGCCCAGGGAGCGCAGACGGAGAGCAGCCAGGCGGGTTCAAAAGCAGAGGAGACTGGAACATCAACGGCAAAGAACGAGACGGAATCTGCAGCTCAGACTTCAAAAGAAGAGAGTAAGCCTGACTTTTCCAAGCTGGATCCGGAGGAAACGAAGGGCCCTGGCTCAGAGGAGGAAGAGGAGAACGCCGAGGAGCAGAACAAAAATTTTGAAGATCTGGAAAGTTCAGATTACAAAGCTTTTGCCAAGCAGATTGTGGACGCAGTGACGGCAAAGGATATGAACACACTGGCGGATCTTATGAGTTATCCGTCCTATGTGGCATGTGTAAAGGAAAACGATGGAATTGTAGACAGCCGGGAAAGCTTTATGGCGCAGGATCCGGAGGCGATTTTTGACGCGGATCTGGTGGCAGCAATGCAAAAAGCGGATTTAGAAAGCCTGGAGCCGTTAATGGCCGGGGTAATTATCGGAGAGGACACACCGAATATCATTTTCAATTCCGTAGACGGAAAGCTTGGAATCGTAGGGATTCATTACTAACCATATGGTTCTAATTATCAAAGTATGCAGAAAGCAGACTGCCGCCTCTGTGCGTCGGTCTGCTTTCCGTATGTCAGAGCAGAAAAGCTTCTGACAGTATCTTCATGCGCCATTGGTGAGCGTATCACTGGGAATGAATGTGATTCAGGCGTATTTGGAATCCCTGAACGTAGGCCGCCTGACAGCATCGGATTTTTATCGTGAGTGAAATCTTTTTGGAAAAATGACAGGTAGAAATGGACAAAGTTGTAAAAATTTAGTATAATAATCCCGATGCGTCAAGGGAAGAGGGCGAAGAGAGAGTGAGTCAGAGAAAAAGCGGGATGAATAACCTGGTTTTGATTACGCAGCTTGGAATTAACGTCATGACTCCGGTTTTTTTGTGCCTGATGGTGGGAATACTGATTGACAGGAGATTCGGAACATCGACAGTACTTGTATTTTTGATTGTTGGAGTTCTTTCGGGTGGTCTGAGCGCATATAAAATGGCAAAGCGGACCATTGACCAGGAACGGGTGCAGATCGAAAAGGAAGAAGCGGAGCGCCGTAAGAGCTGGGAGGAACGTTTTGGCACAGAAGCCGGACCGAAGGCACCGAGGAAGAGAGGGTGGTGATCTGCTATGATGAGTGAGGAAACCAGACGCCAGATTTTGGAAATGAGTGTCGGAGTCCTGCTTCATAATCTGCTTTTGGCAGTAGTCTGTCTGTTCTGGTTCCGGGAGTTTTCCGTTTTTCTGGGGATTTTGGCCGGAGGAGTCGGAGCAGAGATTCTGTTAGTCAGCATGGCGTATTCTACCGAGCTCTGCGTGGCGGTTGGGGATGAAAATTATGCCAAGAGAAAAATGATTCTTCATGCGCTGGCCCGAAGCTTTTCTGTCCTTGCTGCGGCAGCGCTTTTGTGGAAATTTACGGAGATTAATATTTTGGCGGCAGTTCTGGGAACCCTGGGACTAAAGTCAGGGGCATATTTGTACCCTGTCGTTCATAAATTTTTGAACCATCCGGCCGGCAAGTCTGAGGCCTGAGTGGGATAAATGTTCTAAGCGGTATAAAATTTCTAAGAGAAAGGAGGATGAAGTGATGGGTGGTGGCAATGAAGTGGATTTTATGATACACGGTATCGTAAAATACAATTTGTTTGGACAGGAGCTTTGGCTGACGACAACGACAGTGGGGATGACAATTATTACCGTCCTTCTGCTGATTTTGGCTTTTGTGGCAAGCCGTACCATGAAAACTGCGACGGATATTCCCGGAACCTTCCAGAATATAGTTGAGCTGGGAGTTGAAATGCTGGAGAAGATGACAGAAGGAATTCTGGGAAAATCCGGAAGACGGTTTGCCAATTATATAGGTACCATTTTCCTGTTCATCCTGTTCTGTAATTTAAGCGGTCTGTTCGGACTCCGTACAGTGACCGCCGACTTCGGCGTGACATTCCTTTTGGGACTTGTGACGTTTGGAATCGTACAGTATCAGGGAATCAAAAATCATGGTGTCGGACATTTCACGGGACTGTTTCAGCCTCTCCCGATTCTGTTTCCGATTAACGTGATTGGTGAGTTCGCAAACCCGATTTCCATCTCGCTCCGTCTGTTCGCAAACATGCTTTCAGGCGTTATTATTATGGGGCTGTGGTATGGGATGCTGCCTATTTTTGTGAAGATCGGTATTCCCGCAGCGCTGCATGTATACTGCGACGTCTTTTCGGGGTGCATACAGACGTATGTATTCTGTATGCTGACAATGGTTTATGTAAATGATAAGCTATGATTTTACAAAAACCTTCGTGCGCCTGCAAATGAGCGTATCACTACAAATGAATGTACTATAATCCCTTTGGGGATGTGTATGATTTTTTTATAACATGAGCCTGTGGGCGTGAAAGCGCCCTTTAGACGATTGTGCTCTGCACAGTATTAAATTTTACAGGAGGTTATTTTTATGAATTTCTCAGGACAGGATTTTATTTACGGTTGTTCCGCGATTGGCGCAGGTCTGGCAATGATTGCCGGTATTGGACCTGGTGTTGGACAGGGTATCGCCGCAGGTTTCGGCTGCTCAGCTGTCGGACGGAATCCGGGAGCGAAGTCTGACATTACTTCAAGCATGCTGCTTGGTCAGGCCGTTGCCGAGACGACAGGTCTCTATGGTCTGGTTGTCGCTATTATCCTTATGTTCGTTAAGCCGTTCGGTTGATTCGGCCAATGCCCAGACGATATTAACATAAAGGAGGCGAGATGAGACCTTGGAACGGTTAATAAATTTTGACCCTCAATGGATAAACGACGTAGTAATCACAGGAATCAATATTTTTATCCTGTTTTTTGCTCTTTCTTATATGCTGTTCAATCCGGCAAGAAATATGCTGGAAAAGCGGCGGCAGAAGATTGCCGGAGATCTGGATACGGCCAGAACCAGCAAGGAGGACGCTCTGGCGTTAAAGTCGGAATACGAGGCCAGGCTTAAGTCCATTGATAAGGAAGCAGAACAGCTTCTGGACGAGGCAAGAAAGAAAGCGAAAAAGCAGGAGGCGGAGATTCTTTCCGAGGCCAGAGCGGAGGCCGGCCGTATTCTTGAGCGGGCGAACCGGGAGATTGACCTGGAGCGGAAAAAAGCCCTTGAGGATGTGAAGAAGGAGATTGTTTCCATAGCCGCGCTTATGGCCGGGAAAGCAGTTGCCGCGTCCGTGGATGTGAAGATCCAGGATACTCTGATTGAGGATACTTTGAAAGAAATGGGTGAAAGCACATGGCAAAGCTAGTGTCGAAGGTCTACGGAGACGCGTTGTTTGATGAAGCTATGGAAAAGGGCTTGCTGTCAGAGTGGTATGACGAAGTCCGGGCGCTCAGGACCATTTTCGTGGAAAATTCAGATTTGGTGCAGTTTTTAAATCACCCGCAGATCATTAAGGAAGAAAAAGTTAAGGTGGTGGAGACCGTCTTTGCAGAAAGGCTTTCCGAGAGCCTTTTAGGTTTTCTGGTGATCGTCATAGAAAAAGGGCGTCAGAACGACCTTCTGGCAATCTGTGATTATTTCATTGACAGGGTAAAGGAATATAAGAAGATCGGTGTTGTGGCAGTAGTCAGCGCCGTAGAGCTTTCCGACGAACAGAAGAAGCGCGTGGAGGAAAAAATCCTTCAGACGACATCGTTTGTCAGCCTGGAAATCAGCTATTCTGTGGACGAAGCGCTTTTGGGCGGACTTAAGATACGGATCGGCGACCGGGTAGTGGACAGCAGCATCCGTTCCCGTCTGGAGGAACTGAAGCGGGATCTCATGAAGCTCCAGCTTGCATAGCCCGGAGAGACGGATAAGGAAACGTAAAAAGAAAGAAGGTGCAGACCTCAAATGAATTTGAGACCAGAAGAAATCAGCTCTGTTATCAAAGAGCAGATTGAACGATATTCTACCAAGCTGGAAGTCTCTGACGTGGGTACTGTCATTCAGGTTGCGGATGGTATCGCACGAATCCACGGTCTGGAAAACGCCATGCAGGGAGAACTTTTGGAGTTCCCGGGAGAGATCTACGGCATGGTGCTGAACCTGGAGGAGGACAATGTAGGCGCGGTTCTGCTGGGAGACACCTCCAGCATCAGCGAAGGCGATACGGTAAAGACGACAGGCCGCGTGGTTGAGGTTCCGGTGGGAGACGCGCTGACAGGCCGTGTAGTCAACGCGCTTGGACAGCCAATTGATGGCAAAGGGCCGGTGATGACTGATAAATTCCGCCAGATCGAGCGTGTGGCGCATGGCGTTATCGAGAGAAAATCAGTAGATACTCCGCTTCAGACAGGTATCAAGGCCATTGATGCCATGATTCCGATCGGACGCGGACAGCGTGAGTTAATCATCGGCGACCGTCAGACAGGAAAGACGGCCATTGCCATTGATACCATCATCAATCAGAAGGGCCAAGGCGTGCACTGCATCTATGTTGCGATCGGGCAGAAGGCATCGACCGTAGCGACCATCGTGAAAACACTGGAAGAGTTCGGAGCTATGGATTACACGACGCTCGTCGTATCCACAGCATCGGATCTGGCTCCCTTACAATACATTGCGCCGTATTCCGGATGCGCGATCGGTGAGGAATGGATGGAGAACGGTGAGGATGTTCTCGTGGTGTACGACGATCTGAGTAAGCATGCTGCCGCATACCGTACCCTCTCCCTGCTCCTTAAGAGACCTCCGGGACGTGAGGCATATCCAGGTGATGTATTCTACCTGCATTCCAGACTTCTGGAGCGTGCTTCCAGACTGTCCGATGATCTGGGAGGCGGCTCCCTGACGGCACTGCCGATCATCGAGACGCAGGCAGGCGATGTATCAGCCTACATTCCGACGAACGTAATTTCCATTACGGACGGCCAGATTTATCTGGAAACGGAGATGTTTAACTCTGGTTTCCGTCCGGCCATCAATGCCGGCCTTTCCGTGTCCCGAGTCGGCGGTGCGGCCCAGATTAAGGCCATCAAGAAGATTGCAGCTCCGATTCGAGTGGAGTTGGCGCAGTTCCGTGAGCTGGCTTCCTTTGCCCAGTTCGGTTCCGAGCTGGATGCAAGTACCAAGGAGCAGCTGGCACAGGGTGAGAGAATCCGTGAGATCCTAAAGCAGCCTCAGTACCAGCCAATGCCGGTCGAGTATCAGGTCATCATCATTTATGCGGCGACGAAGAAATATCTTCTTGATGTTCCGCTGAGCGATATCCTCAGTTTTGAAAAGAAACTGTTCCAGTACGTGGATACGAAATATCCGGAGATTCCGCGCAGTATCCGCGAGACCAAGGAGATCACTTCGGAGACGGAGGAGCTCCTTAAGAAAGCGATTGAAGAGTGTAAAGCAGCAAAATAAGGCAGGTGATGTATCATGGCAACCATGAGAGATATTAAACGCAGAAAGGCCAGTATTGAAAGTACCGAGCAGATTACCAAAGCCATGAAACTCGTTGCCACAGTCAAGCTTCAGAAATCGCGTGTCAAAGCGGAAAACTCAAGGCTGTATTTCAATATGATGTATCAGACGATACAGGAAATGCTGAAAAAGTCAATGGGAATCGAGCATAAATATCTGAAGGCAGGCGATTCAAAGAAAAAGGCAATTATTGTGGTTACTTCCAACCGTGGACTTGCCGGCGGTTATAACGCCAATATCATCCGCCTGGTGACGGGCAGCGGCGTTTCGATGGAGGATGCAAGGATCTTTGCGGTCGGACGTAAGGGACGCGACGGCCTGGCGAGAAAAGGCTATGAAATTGCGGCTGATTATTCTGACATGATAAATGAACCGCTGTATTCCGATGCCATGCAGATCACGAGAGAGCTTTTAAACCTGTTTGGGAAGAATGAGATCGGGGAAATCTATCTGGCTTATACTTCCTTTAAGAATACGGTAAGCCAGGTTCCGCGCTTTATGAAGCTGCTCCCTGTGGATATGAATGCAGTGGAGCGGGAGGCAGGGTCGGAGACGGGGAGCAGCCAGGATCTGCTGCTCATGAACTATGAGCCGGAGGAGGCAGAAGTTCTGGATGCCATTATTCCCAAATATCTGAGCAGCCTTATCTATGGAGCGTTTCTTGAGGCGGTCGCCAGTGAGAACGGCGCAAGAATGACGGCGATGGATTCCGCGACAAATAACGCGGAGGAAATGATCGAAAAGCTGTCCTTACAGTATAACCGCGCAAGACAAGGCTCGATCACTCAGGAGCTGACGGAGATCATCGCGGGCGCGAACGCAATCGAGGGTTAGGCGCCTGGATTAGAAAATGCCCGGCAGAGTGCGGCAGCGTACTTTGCTGTGTGAGATTATGACAAGGAGAAACGAGATGGCAGAGACAAACATTGGTAAGATTACTCAGGTCATCAGCGCTGTTCTGGATATCAAATTTCCCCAGGGCGGACTGCCTGAAATCAATGACGCCATTGAAATCACCAGAAAAGATGGTGGGAAGCTCGTCGTTGAGGTGGCCCAGCATTTAGGTGATGATACGGTAAGATGTATCGCTCTCGGCCCGACTGACGGTCTTGTCCGCGGAATGGATGCGGTGGCGACCGGCGGACCCATCCGGGTTCCGGTCGGTGAGAATACGCTGGGGCGTATTTTTAACGTACTGGGAGAGCCGATTGATAATAAGGAAAAGCCACAGACGGAAAAGACGCTTCCCATTCACAGGAAAGCGCCGACGTTTGAAGAGCAGTCCACAGAGACAGAGATTCTGGAGACCGGCATCAAAGTCGTTGATCTTCTGTGCCCCTATCAAAAGGGCGGAAAGATCGGCTTGTTCGGTGGTGCAGGCGTGGGAAAGACAGTTCTGATTCAGGAGCTGATTCGTAATATCGCTACCGAGCACGGCGGATATTCTGTATTTACAGGTGTAGGAGAGCGTACACGTGAAGGAAATGACCTTTACCATGAGATGCAGGATTCCGGAGTTATCAATAAGACGACAATGGTGTTCGGACAGATGAACGAGCCGCCGGGAGCGCGTATGCGTGTGGGCCTCACTGGCCTTACGATGGCGGAGTACTTCCGTGACGAGGGCGGTAAGGATGTACTGCTCTTTATTGACAACATTTTCCGTTTCAGCCAGGCTGGTTCCGAGGTGTCGGCATTACTTGGACGTATGCCGTCAGCCGTTGGTTATCAGCCGACACTGCAGACAGAGATGGGCGCACTGCAGGAGCGCATTACCTCCACGAAGAGCGGTTCCATCACTTCGGTTCAGGCTGTTTATGTACCTGCTGACGACCTGACTGACCCGGCTCCGGCTAATACCTTTACACATCTGGATGCAACGACGGTTCTGAGCCGTTCCATCGTGGAGCTTGGTATCTATCCGGCCGTTGACCCGCTGGAGTCTACCTCACGTATTCTGGACCCGAGGATTGTGGGAGAGGATCATTATAAGGTGGCACGCGGCGTGCAGGAGGTACTGCAGAGATATAAGGAGCTTCAGGATATCATCGCTATGCTTGGTATGGATGAGCTTTCCGAGGAGGATAAGCTGACTGTATCCAGAGCGAGAAAGATCCAGAGATTCCTGTCCCAGCCGTTCTTCGTTGCCGGACAGTTTACGGGCCTTGAGGGCCGTTATGTACCGCTTTCTGAGACGATTCAGGGCTTTAAGGAGATTCTGGAAGGAAAGCATGACGACATTCCGGAGAACCTGTTCTTAAATGCAGGTAATATTGATGATGTTCTCGCCCGCGTGAAATAGGGGGTGGGAACATGGCGGAAGAAATGAAGCTTCAGGTGATTACACCTGACAAGGAATTTTTCAGCGGGGATGTGACAATGGTAGAGCTCAACACAGCTGACGGCCAGATGGGTATCTATCCGCATCATATTCCTGTGACCGTAGTCGTGGCTCCCGGTGTTTTAAAAATCCATATGGGGAGTGAACTTAAGACGGCTGCATTGCTTTCCGGATTCATGCAGATTCTGCCGGATAAGGTGACGATTCTTGCCGAATCCTGCGAATGGCCGGAGGATATCGATGGAGCGAGAGCCAATGAAGCCAGGATCCGTGCAGAACGTCGCCTGACAGGAGGCAGTGCTGAAACGGATATGGCGCGGGCTGAGGCGGCCCTGAACCGGGCGCTGGTGCGCTTATCGATGACAGACAAAAAATAGCCGCACATGGACAAAACGGGTGCGGGCAGGAGCTTGACGGATCTAAATGAAGGGAAGGGGCCGTCAGGAAACAGATAGTCCTAAACAAGGGCAGGTGTGGCTTGTGAAAGTCGCACCTGCCCTTGAGATTTTTTAAAAACAGGGATATTAACCATAAATATATTGCAGCAGAAAAAGATGGCTAGTGACAACTGTTTTTCTCTCCGTTGGGGAATTCCAGATTGACATGCCAAGAGGCTGTAACGGGGAGTTTGAATCGAAACCTGTGGGCACCTGAAGCTTTAGAGAGAAAAACATCCCCGCAGGAAACCTCTGGAATGACTCCTTCAATATTTGCGGGAATGTTTTAATTTTATTCGTTAAGGGAATTAAGATGTAATGTGAACCAATAATCCTCTGTTTCTTATATATGTTCTTAATCGTTCGTCAGATTCATCCGGTCGAACACATAGAATACAAGACTCAGGATCATACCGGTGACGCAGGCCAGAACCATGCCGGTGAGCTGCACGTTGCCGAGGTTTACCTTGATTCCGGACAAACCGGTGACAAAGATGACGGCAGTCAGGGCCTGGTTGCGGTTTACGCTGTAGTCCACCTTGGAATCCACCAGAATCCGCAGGCCGGAGGTTCCGATCATACCGTAGAGTAAGAAGGAGATTCCGCCGATGACCGGTCCGGGGATGGTCTGAATCAGCATGGACAGCTTACCGATAAAGGAGCAGACGATGGAAAGGATAGCAGCGCCGACGATGACCTGGACGCTGTATACCTTAGTAACAGCCATGACACCGATGTTTTCACCGTAGGTAGTCGTCGGTACGGAACCGATTAATCCGGAGAGCATGGTTGAGAAGTTATCACCGAAGATACTGCGGTGAAGTCCCGGCTCCTTTAACAGATCGCGTCCCACGACCTTCCCGGTAACAACCTGATGGCCGATATGTTCAGAGGTAATAACAAGGATGACCGGGAGGATAATCATGATGGCTTCCAGGTCAAATTTGGGTGCCGAGAAATTGGGCAGTGCAAAGACCGGTGCAGCTGCGATGGCAGAAAAGTCAACCATTCCGCAGGCAATCGCGGCGATATATCCGGCAATAACTGCGATGAGAATCGGGATGACAGATAAAAAGCCCCGGAAGAGCACGGAACCAAAAACAGCAAAGCCAAGAGTTACGAGAAAAACGATAACATTTTTGAGGTTAATCATTTCGTCCAGGAGCCCGGCGTTGCTGGCAGCGCTGGCGGACAGCTCAAGTCCGATGAGGGCGACAACCGGTCCCATTGCGGCAGGCGGAAGGACAACATCAATCCACTTATAACCAACCTTATAAATAATAAATGCGAGGATACATCCGAGAAAACCGACTGCGACGAAACCGCCGAGCGCATATGAATAACCGAATTCAGGATTAGAAATGACGAGTTGTGCAGGAGCCAGAAATGCGAAACTGGAACCGAGATAAGCGGGAGCCTTGCCTTTGGTGACAAAAATGAAAAGTAATGTTCCCACACCATTCATAAATAATACGATCGCCGGATTAATACCGAACAGGAAGGGAACGAGAACGGATGCGCCGAACATGGCGAACATATGTTGGACACTGAGGGGAATCAGGAGATTAAAAGGAACCTTTTCTTCCACCTGTATAATTTTATTTCTTTCCATGAGGACCTCCTTTTAGACATTTTTTCTATTGTAATCACAAGAAGGCATTTTGTCCAGCACTTTTTTAAAAATTTTTTTCGACATTTTTCAGGCGTAGACAAAAAGAGAAGCTGCGATTATAATAAGAACCAGAAAAAGGACAGGAAAAAATAACAAGCTGTAGAGAAAAACGACAAAGATGGAAAGGGGAATAGCTGGCTTTGGACAAACTGATTTGGAATGACAGGCTGAATATCGGTGTAGAGATTATAGATGAGGCTCATGCCAATCTTTTTCGGATTGCAGGAAAGCTGATTGAGCTCATAGAAAATGAGGCAAACTACAGGAACGCCTGCCGGGAGGGGCTGCGATATCTTGAAGACTACTGTATGCAGCATTTTTCAGAGGAGGAGGCTTATATGCGCTCCATCCGGTATCGGGGATATGAAAAGCATAAACAGCTCCATGATATCTTCCGTGACCAGACATTGGTTTCGCTTAAGAAAAACCTGGAAGCTTCTGATTACTCCCAGGCGGCTGCACACCGCTTCCTGGGCGTTTTACTGGGGTGGCTGACCGGCCATATTATGGTCGAGGATCAGGAGATTGCAGGGGAGATACATACGGCAGGGAACCATGATACTTCGTCAGAGACAGCAATTGCAGCAGGGGCTGTAAGCCAGGCAATGCAGGATATGTTCCGCCTGGAAGCGAAGCTTGCAGACGGGAATTATCAAGGTCGTAATATGGGGATGGAGTTTTTCTGCCGCCTGTGTTATGATGCGGATGACGGAGGCAAGGTGCAGCTCCTTCTGGGAATGGAGGAGCGGCTTTTGCGCCGCGGCGTGGGATTACTTTTCGGGCTGTATGCCATGCAGAATACGGCGCTGGTGCATGAGGTTTCCCTGCAGATTTTTGAACAGTTCTTGCATTACATGGGCAAACTGTTCGAACCGGATACGGCATACCGGCTCAGCAGGGCAGAGCTCCTGACAGACGATGAATTCCGCTCAGATTTTATGACAAGGTATTCCGTCTGTGCCCGGTTTGAGACGCGCCTGGGAGATTTTGTATTTTGTTCACGCAGATGGCTGGTGAGACATAAGAAAGCCTCTGCACCGGAGGGGCAGGAGCAGCAGAAAAAGGCCATGTGAGTGCGCAGCATTGAAATGTCCCGACAGATGTGTTAAAATATGGGAAACACGATGCCTGAAGGAGCGGACGTTTTGGCAGGAAAGGAAATAACAGGGAGGAAAAGGAATGAAAAAAACAGCTCTTGTAATTATGGCGGCAGGGATTGGAAGCCGGTTTGGCGGAGGAATCAAGCAGCTTGAGCCTGTGGGACCAAATGGGGAAATCATCATGGATTATTCGATTCATGACGCACTGGAAGCCGGTTTCAATAAGATCGTATTTATTATCCGCAGGGATTTGGAACATGACTTTAAGGAAGTGATTGGAAACCGGATCGAGAAAATTGCCCCGGTGGAATATGCGTTCCAGGAGATTGACGATCTTCCGGAGGGATTTTCGGTTCCGGAGGGAAGAAAAAAACCCTGGGGAACAGGCCAGGCAGTACTGGCAGCCGGAAAGCTGCTTCATGAGCCGTTCCTTGTCATCAATGCAGATGATTACTATGGAAAAGAGGGATTCCGCAGGATCCATGATTATATGGTGAACGAAATGCAGGAGAATACAGACCATTATGATATGTGTATGGCCGGCTTCATTCTTTCCAATACATTAAGTGAAAACGGCGGAGTGACGCGCGGCGTCTGCAGCGTGGACGATGGGGGATGTCTTACGGCAGTTACGGAAACGTATGACATTTACCGGGATGCCGACGGTATGCATGCAAAGGACGGAAGCGGCAATCCGGTACAGGTATCAGAGGGGCAGCACGTATCCATGAACATGTTTGGCCTTCCGGCCGGCTTTATTAAGGAGCTGGAGACAGGTTTTCCGGAATTTTTGAGGAATCTTCACGAGGGGGATATTAAGGCAGAGTACCTGCTTCCTTCGATTATTGACCGCTGCATCCGCGAAGGCAGAGCGTCTGTACGTGTGCTGGAGACGAAGGACCGCTGGTTTGGTGTGACCTATAAAGAGGATAAGCCGGCTGTTACAGCCTCAATCCGGAAGCTGATTGATGCAGGAATCTATCCGGAAAAGCTGTTTTAGAGTAACCTTCATGCACATTGGGAATCCCTGAATGTATGCCGCCTGTCGGCGGAGGACTTTTAAAGTAAACCTTCATACGCCCCTGGTGAGCGCGCCGCCATGAATGTAATGTAAATTTTTATATCTGTGCGGTTTCCTCCCGCTCCTTTCTGCATATCATATCGTATAAGATTCTGATGGAAAAAGGAGCGGGAAAACTTTATGGAGCGAGTTTACAGAGGCTATCCGCAGGCGCTGCGGATGATGGAAGCGGGGGCGGCGCAGGGACAGAGGGCATACGGCGCTCCGGTTCGTCCATCAAATATGCCGTACAGCCAGGAGAGTCCGGGGATACAGCCGCCTGCTGTCAGAAACCGGCGTTTCGTTGAGCAGGAGGCAGAGTACTTTAAGGGGCTTTATCCGCAGCCGGTACGTGGGGACCAGCGTCTGGTGGAAGAGGCCTGCAGCCGGATGGATTATATGGGAAGCCCTATGTACGATCAGTATCCCGACAGAGAATTTATTTACCGGCTCAGGGACATGATCGCGCACCGGTCAGGTGAACTTGGCTTTCATACGAGCCGGGAGCTGATTCAGGTTCTGCTGGTGAATGAGATCAACAGGAGGCGAATGATGAGATTAGGAGCCGGACTTCTGGTACAGCGTTAGAGCGTCAAAGTCCGGGGAGAGAATAGGAAGAGACTGGATGAAAACAGGGAAGAAAATCGCGGTTCTGCTTTTGGTATTTGTAGCGGCAGCCGTTATTTATTTTATCTGGCCCTTTGGCCGGACAGATGATAGCCGTGCGGGAACCGTGTATACGGCAATGGAGGACGCTGCTTTCCCGGTAGTATATCCGTCCATGCTGGGACGGGAAATGGCGCCTTTATTCGGACATATGGAGGAAATGGCTGTTACGGCGGACCGCGACAGCCTTATTATACTGCCGGAGGACAGGCAGCTTTCCATCCGCATGGAACATGCAGAGCAGGTAGCCGGGCTGCGCTATGAGATACGGAGCCTCGATATGACGCATCTGGTGGAGCGGACGGAGCTGTCGGACTGGGATGCGGCAGACGGCGAGATCCGTACAAAGCTGCCGGTTCAGAACCTGATGTCGCCGGATGTGGAATACTGTCTGGGCATCAATGCAATTCTTTCTGACGGAACCAGCCTCTGGTACTTTACACGTATCAAGGAGACGGATGATACGCATGCTGCAGAGATGCTTGCTCTGGCAGAGGAGTTTTCATCCAAGACCCTGGACTACAGAGCCGCTCAGGATCTGACCGTATATATGGAATCATCTCCAAACTCAGATAACAGCAGCTTTGGAAATGTGACACTGAAAAACAGCTTTGATCTTATTACCTGGGGGAAGCTGGGGGTAAAGCGGAGCGGGGCAGTCCATATGACATTAAAAGAGCTGTCCGGGGATCTGGCGAATGTTCAGATGGAATATTTCGTGACGCGGGAAGAGGGCGGAGTGAGCGAGCTGTTTGCCGTGACTGAAAATTTCTCCATGAAATGGACGACCCAGCGTGTCTACATGATGGATTATAACCGGGAGATGAACCAGTTATTTTCTGGTGAGAGCAGCCTGTATTCCGGCAAACGGATCCTCCTGGGGATTGGAAACGGCAGGGACTGCTATGCCAAAACGAGCGAAAGCAAGCGTTATACCGCATTTGTGACAGAGCGTGAGCTGTGGTTCTATGATGTAAATGAGGGACATGGGGCGCGGATTTTTGCTTTCGGCGGTATCGGGGAGTCTGATGTACGGGCCAATCATGGCAGGCACGGGATCGAGATTCTGGAGGTGACAGAGAACGGGGAAGTGGATTTTCTTGTCTATGGCTATATGAACCGTGGCCGGCATGAAGGATGGACCGGTATTTCCTACTGTCACTATGCACAGGAGGAGAATACGCTGGAGGAACGGTTTTTTCTGCCCGTTGGTGAGCCGTATGAGCTGTTAAAAGCAGATATGGAGACATTAGCCCATAAGGGGCGGAACGGCAGTCTGTATCTTCTTCTGAACCAAAGTATCTATGGAATTGACCTGAACAGCCTGGAATATGTCGTTGTGGCCTCAGAGCTCACAAATGACAGGTTTGCTGTCAGTGAGGATGGTTCCCGCGCCGCCTGGCAGGAACGGGGAGAGGGCTCAGAGGCAAGAGTTCTGCAGATCATGGATCTGGATACAGGTGAGAAAACACAGATCGGGGACGGCAGGACAAATACGTACCAGGCATTGGGATTCGTGGGCAGCGACTGCATCTACGGTGTGGGCAGCGACGATTCCTATATGATGTCAAACGGGCGGATTATGGGCCGCTATCTGGACAACCTTTCCATCGTTGACAAGGAGATGGAGAGCGTGATGTATTATGAACGTGCAGGGGCCTGGATCCGTTCGGTGGAGGTGGAGGAGAGCCGTATCCATATTGAGCTTGTGCAGTCAAAGGAGAACGGATTTTTCGACCGTGCACAGGAAGATACGCTTGTCTGTAATGCGGAGGCACTGCCTGGGAAAATGGACGATATCGGCTGGTATGCATCAGAAGCCAGAGGGCGGATCTATTTTGTCCAGCTTTCAAAAGAGATACAGGCTGAGAATAAAGTGAGGAATCTGACGCCCCGGGAGCTGGCTTCCGATCAGGCGGTAACGCTCATGCTGGAGGTGCGTCCGCCTGCAGATACGCTGGAATTCTACGCATATGGCAGAGGCCGTTATCTGGGCCGCTTTGTACGCTTTGCAGATGCCGTCGCAGCGTCCTTTGACAGTATGGGCTTTGTGACCGCGGGCAGGGACAGGCTTGTCTGGGCGCGCGGCAATAAAGCCAACTCGTACAATATCCGCGACCTGGACGCCGCATCGAGAAGAGTGGAGCGATACCGGCAGGAATTTGAAAAAAGCGGCTGGGTGGAAGACGATTACCTGATGCTTGACGCTTCCGGCTGCACCCTGAGCCAGGTGCTGTATTTTGTGGGAAACGGGATTCCCGTGCTTGCTTACACCGGGGAAGGGAGGTTTGTGTACCTTTCCGGTTATGACCGCTCCCACGTAAGAATCCACGACCCGCTGACGGACCGCTCGGAAACCGTGGATATGAGCGCCGCTGAGGAATATCTGGAAGCGCTGGGGAATGATTATGTGTGCTGTGTACCGACAGGTTGAAGGCCTGCAGATAAAAGGCTTTTGGAGTCGTATCCAAAAAGCGGGCTTTACAAATTGGCAATGTATGATATAATTTATAAATCTGGTAATGAGAGGATAGGAGATCCGGTGCATTACCAGATCATGAAATACATCCAAAGGAGGCAGCGTCTGCGCGTGTCCTGTGGATTGAAGGGGTGCGGAATGGAGCAATATGTTATGCAGGGCGGTAATCCTCTTGTGGGAGAGGTTACGATAAACGGAGCGAAGAATGCGGCTTTGGGGATTCTGGCTGCTTCCATCATGACAGACGATGATGTCGTGATTGAAAACCTGCCGGATGTGAGTGACATCAATGCGCTGCTCGACGCGATCCGGCATCTGGGAGCCCGTGTTGACAGACTGGACTGCCACACGGTAAAGATTAATGCCAAAAATATCCACGGCGTTACGGTCGAGGATGAACACATGAGAAAAATCCGCGCGTCTTATTATTTTATCGGCGCGCTCCTTGGAAAATACAAAAGCGCGGAGGTTCCGCTTCCCGGGGGCTGTACGATCGGCAGCCGTCCCATTGACCAGCACCTGAAAGGCTTCCGGGCCCTGGGATCCGATGTATCCATTGTCAGGGGAGCCGTGATTGCACATGCCATTGACCTGGTATCCAGTCATATCTATCTTGACGTGGTATCTGTGGGGGCTACGATCAATATTATGATGGCAGCCACGATGGCAGAAGGAGAGACGATCCTGGAGAATGTGGCGAAGGAGCCGCATGTAGTAGATGTGGCGAACTTTTTAAACAGTATGGGCGCCAATATCAAAGGAGCAGGAACGGATGTGATCCGTATCCGCGGAGTACGCCGCCTTCACGGGACTACATATTCTATCATTCCTGACCAGATCGAGGCAGGCACTTTTATGTGTGCTGCAGCGGTTACGCGCGGGGATATCATGGTAAAGAATGTCATTCCCAAGCATCTGGAGGCAATTTCTGCCAAGCTGACAGAGATGGGCTGCGAAGTGGTGGAATTTGACGAGGCGGTGCGTGTACTGGGCAAGCCCAGACAGAGACATATGAACTTTAAGACACTGCCCTACCCCGGATTCCCGACGGATCTGCAGCCGCAGATGACGGTGGCGCTTGCGCTTGCAGAGGGAACCAGCGTAGTGACGGAGAGTATTTTCGAGAATCGCTTTAAATATGTAGATGAGCTGTCCCGCATGGGTGCTGAGATCAAGGTCGAAGGCTCTGTGGCGATTGTGGATGGCGTCAATGCTTTTTCCGGGGCACAGGTGATAGCGCCGGATCTGCGGGCCGGGGCTGCGTTAGTGCTGGCCGGGCTGGCAGCGGAGGGCTTTACGACAGTAGAGGAAGTCGGTTATATCGAACGCGGTTATGAGTGCTTTGTGGAAAAGTTATGCGCACTGGGAGCCAATATTGAGCGGGTTGATTCGGAAAAGGAAGCCAAAAAGTTCAGATTCCGCGCGGGGTGAGCAGAACACGGGCCTGTGCGGCCGGAGGAAAGCGCATATGCACGAGAAATCGTTTCGCAATCAGGTTTCATGGATGATGTTTCTGCTCAGCGTTCTCGTCATCTGGGTGCATTCGTATAATGCCGACCTGTTTGCGGCAGGTCTTTCACAGCCCCTTCTGGAGCAGACAGAGCAGATCGAAAATCTGGTCTCAGTGGGCATCGGTCAGGCGGCGGTTCCGGGCTTTTTCATGCTGTCCTCCTATCTTTTTTTCCGGGGATTCTGCTGGCAGCGGCTGGGAGAAAAATGGAAAAGCCGCTTTTACAGCATTCTTCTGCCATATGTGGTGTGGAATCTTTTGTACTATCTGGGGTACGTGCTGGCGACCGGTCTGCCTGCTGTGCGGACGATCGTCGGCAGGGAGCCGGTACTCTTTACGGCAGCCGGGGTACTGGAAGCTGTCCTTCATTACAGCTATGCGCCGGTATTCTGGTATCTTTATCAGCTGATTTTTCTGATCTTACTTTCCCCGATCATTTACTTTTTTGTAAAAAACAAAATAACGGGTATCCTGTTTCTGTCAGCTTTGTTTTTAGCAGTACATCTGGGCCTTGATACACAGAAACCCAATACGGATGCATTGGCATATTATGCATTTGCGGCCTATATGGCACTGCACTGCAAAGGAATTTCAGAGGGAGCATGGAGCGCCCGCAGAGTACTTGCGGCAGCAGCAGGCCTTACCGCTGCCGGGATTTGCAGTATGCGGATGGGAGAGCCCGGCGTCAGCGTGATCTGGACCGTATTTTACCGGCTTTTGATTCCTGTGTCCGTGTGGGCGCTTTTTGACGGGGAACGGCTGCCAAAGACAAGACCGTGGATGCGGCAGAGCTTATTTTTGTATGCGGTTCATTATGTGATCGTCCGTACTGTCAATAAAGGGGCGGCAATATTTCTTCTGCGAGTGGCCGGGGAACAGGCGCTTATGTTAAGTGCGGTGGGGCTCTATATCCTGATGCCGGCAGTCGTTCTGCTTGTCTCTTACGGAATGGCGCTTTTTCTCAGCCGCTGGCTGCCGGGAATCTGGAAAATTTTATCAGGAGGACGTAATTTATGACCTTGGAGAGAGGGGACTGGGAGGAGCCGGCCTGTTGTTTTACACTTGGCCCCAGGGGCGAAGAAGTGAGACTAGAAGAGGGGAAACCTAAGGCATCACAGGTGATTGAGGAGCTTGACCGCCTGCTTGGCATGGATAAGACACAGGAGGCCGCCGCCTGCCTGGAAGCCCGCCTTTTGGAGGCGGAAACCGCCGGAGACTGGGCGCTGCAGGTCACGATTTTAAATGAAATGATGGGTCTTTACCGAAGCACCGGAGAACGGGAAAAGGGCCTTTGGTCAGTGAAAAAGGGACTAGCCCTGCTGGGAGAGCATGGCCTTACGCAGACGGTCAGCGGCGGAACCACCTATATGAATGCGGCCACGACAATGAAGGCCTTTGGGAAGGCGAGGGAGGCGATTCCCTGTTACGAGCATGCTTTCCGCGTCTATGGGCGCAACCTGTCGCCCGGAGATTACCGGTTTGGCAGCCTGTTCAACAACATGGCTCTGGCCTATGAGGATGAGGGAGACTATAAGCGGGCCGAGGCTTACTACAAGCGGGCGCTGGCGATTATGGAGGGGCTGCGGCCGGGAAGTATCCTGGAACTTGCGCTCACTTGGATCAATCTGGCAGTACTTTATGAAAAATGGGGGCAGGAGGAGGAAATCGACCGCTGTCTGGCCCAGGCAGCCGAAGGATTTCACTCAAATGAAGTAGCACATGACGCATATTATGCGTTTAACTGCCGTAAAAGTGCTGCCACGTTCGGCCATTTTGGTTATTTCCGGCTTGACAGGGAGCTGACAGAAGAAGCGGAACGCATCTATGCCGCCGCCAGACGGGAATCCGGGAAATATGAGGGGTGAGAGGGCTGTGGGCGATGGGGGTATCAGAGGACATGTCAGGGGACAAAAGCGGGACAAGGCCGCATGAGGAAACATGTGTTATGAAAGGGATGGAGCTTTCACAGCGCTTCTATGAAGCATATGGCCGTAAGATGATTGCTGACGGATTTTTGGAATATGAGAGCATAATTGCTGTCGGAATCGCAGGAGAGGGTTCAGACTGCTTTGGCTACGATGACGAGCTGTCCCGGGATCATGATTTTGAGGCCGGTTTCTGCTTGTGGATTCCGGATTCACTGGACAACACGACAGAGTTCCGGCTTTCCCGGGCGTATCATAAGCTGCCCGGAGAATATCTGGGAGTCCGGCGCGTGGAACAGAGCCTGTGGGGGCAGGGACGCCGCGGGGTGATGCGTATCGGTGATTTTTACCGCCGTTTTACCGGCCGCCCCGGCTCTTTGGAGAGCCTGGCCGAATGGCTTTATACGCCGGAATACAGTCTGGCATGTGCAGTCAACGGCAGGGTATTCCGTGATGATCTGGGGGAATTTTCCCGTATTCGCAGGGAACTGAGCGCAGGCTATCCGGAAGATATCCGGAAAAAGAAACTGGCGGCGCGTCTCGCGTTCATGGCACAGTCAGGCCAGTACAATTATACGCGATGCATGAAACGCGGCGAACCGGGGGCTGCCGCACTGGCTCTTGGTGAATTCGTACAAAATGCCACTTCGGCAATTTTTCTGTTAAACCGTCGCTATATGCCTTACTATAAATGGATGTTCCGCGCATTGAGAGAACTTCCTTTATGCCGTGACGCCGCCTGTTTGCTGGAGCCGGTGCTGCTTTCTGACCGGCAGCAGTGCAGTGCTCCCTGCGTATCAGAACAAATCGAACAAATCTGTGCGGAGGTCGTCCGGGAGCTTCGGAACCAGCAGCTGACAGGCGGAAGCTGGGATTACCTGGAGCCTCATGCATATGAAGTGCAGGAGCGCATTCTGGATCATACCCTGCGCACGATGCACATTATGGAAGGATAAGGCAGCTGAGGATCCCGGCGGGGCAAACACCCGGTAAAAGCGCCGGCAAAAAACTGGCAAAACCGCTTGCATCCCCCTCCATTCTATGCTATACTAACATAGCGTGACTGTCAGTCATGTGTACCAAACAATAAAGAGGTGAAAGACATGAAACAGGGGATCCACCCAAATTACTATCAGGCCAAGGTCGTTTGCAACTGCGGTAATGAATTTGTAACTGGTTCTACTAAGAAAGACATTCACGTAGAAATCTGTTCCAAATGCCATTCATTCTATACCGGTCAGCAGAAGGCAGCTTCCGCTCGCGGACGTATCGAAATGTTCAACCGTAAGTATGGTGTGAAGACAGACAAATAAGGTTTGATTATGCAAGGTTGAGCTTTTGGGTAACTCTGAAAACTCAGCCTTTTTACTTGTATTCCAAAGAAGCGTCTGAGACCTTTCCGGAATGCAGGACCTGGCAGGGCGGGACTTTTTGTTATATCAGGCAGGAGGTAGGAGATTGAAATATTCCGGTATCGGGGGACAGGCAGTACTAGAGGGAATCATGATGAAGAATAAAGACAGCTATGCTGTCGCCGTCAGAAAGCCGGACGGAGAGATCGAAATTGATAAGAATACGTATGTGAGTATGACCGAGCGCGTGAAGCTGTTCTCCCTTCCTTTCGTGCGTGGGATCTTCAGCTTTGCAGATTCCATGATTCTGGGAATGCGTACACTTACCTGGTCGGCAAGCTTTTTCGAAGATGAGGAAGGCGACGAGGAGCCGGGGCGGTTTGAAAAATTCCTGACGGACAGATTCGGTGAAAAGCTCGAGAATGCTGTTATGGCAGTGGTGATGGTAGTTTCCGTTTTTCTGGCGATTGGGATTTTTATGGTGCTGCCGCTTCTGATTGCCGGCTTTTTCCGGCGTTTTGTCACCTCAGACACGGTCATGGCGATTCTGGAGGGGGCAATCCGTATCGGTATCTTCATTGCTTATATCAAGGCGATATCCGGCATGGATGAGATTAAACGGACCTTTATGTATCATGGTTCAGAGCATAAATGCATCAACTGCCTTGAGCACGGTCTGGTGTTAAATGTGGAAAATGTGAGGAAAAGCTCCAAGGAGCACAAGCGTTGCGGGACCAGTTTCCTTTTGATTGTAATGGTAATCAGCATTCTGTTTTTTATGGTGGTACGGGTCGATACAATATGGCTCAGGATTGCCAGCCGCATCGTACTTGTTCCGGTGATTGCAGGGGTATCTTACGAAGTTCTGCGGCTCGCAGGGCGCAGTGATTCCAAAATCATGGATCTCATCAGCCGTCCCGGTATGTGGATGCAGGGGCTGACAACCAAGGAGCCGGACGATTCTATGATTGAGGTGGCGATCGCTGCCGTGGAGCAGGTATTTGACTGGAAAAAATATCTGGAAGAGAATTTTACCGACCAGTACCCGAAAGGGTATTTTGATCGGGAACAGGAGAGCGCCTCATGACCTGGCGGCAGATTTTGGAGGCAGGAAAGGGGCAGCTTAAGGCTGCAGGCGTGGCGGAATATGAGCTGGATGCCTGGTATCTGTTTGAATATGCTTTCGGCATTTCACGGGCACATTTTTATCTTTGTGCCAAAGATGAGGAGACGGCATCCTCAGAGCAGCGGGAGGTATATGAAACGTATCTGAAACGCAGGGAAGCGAGAGAGCCGCTGCAATATATTCTGGGTGAGCAGGAATTTATGGGGCTTTCTTTTTATGTCAATCGTCACGTGCTGATTCCACGTCAGGACACGGAGATCCTGGTGGAGACAGTATTATCGAGACATGAGAGGAAGGAAACTTCTATTTTAGATATGTGCGCCGGCTCCGGGTGCATCGCGGTCAGCCTGGCGGCGCTTGGGGGTTATTTTTGTATTATGGGAGCCGATATTTCCCATGAAGCGGTCTTTACTGCCAGAAAAAATGCAGCACGGCTGTGTGGCTCGGGGACTGTCAGATTCCGGGAAAGTGACCTGTTTTCGGCGTTTTCTGCCGAAGAACGTTTTGACGTGATCGTTTCCAATCCCCCCTATATTGAGAGCGGGGAAATCGACGCACTGGAGCCGGAGGTAAGCAGGTTTGAGCCGAGAACAGCGCTCGACGGAGCCGGGGATGGGCTTTGCTTTTACCGCAGGCTCTGTGCGGACTGTACCCGGCATTTAAATGACGGAGGCCATGTGTATTTTGAGATCGGTTCCCGTCAGGGCGAGGCAGTTTTAAGCCTTCTGGAGGCCCGGGGATTTACAGAGACTGAGATTATAAAGGACCTGACAGGGAAGGACAGGGTGGTCTGCGCAGGATGGCAGACAGGATAGAGAAGGGAAGAGACAGGAGGTTTTGTATGTTTGACCGTTTGGATGATATCTTAAAACATTATGAGGAAGTAATGCTGGAGCTGAATGAGCCGTCTGTGACTGTGGATCAGAAGCGTTTCCGCAGTCTGATGAAGGAGCAGGCGGATCTGACGCCTCTTGTAAATACGTATAAAGCATATAAGCAGGCCAAGCAGGATGTCGAAGACAGTCTGGCACTCCTGGAAGAGGAAAGCGACGAGGAGCTGCGGGAGCTGGCAAAAGAGGAATTGTCAGATGGCAAGAAACGGATTGAGGAGCTGGAACAGCAGCTTAAGATCCTTCTTCTCCCCAAGGATCCGAATGATGACAAGAACGTAATTGTGGAGATCCGCGCAGGGGCAGGCGGCGAGGAGGCAGCGCTTTTTGCATCAGAGCTGTACCGGATGTATGTACATTATGCGGAACAGCAGCATTGGAAGGTGGAGCTCATCAATGTCAGCGAGAGCGGCATTGGCGGCATGAAGGAAGTGGAGTTCATGATTAACGGGCGCGGAGCTTATTCAAAGCTAAAATACGAAAGTGGCGTTCACCGTGTCCAGCGCGTTCCGGAGACGGAATCAGGCGGACGGATCCATACCTCCACAGCCACAGTGGCGATTATGCCGGAGGCGGAGGAATTCGATGTGGTGATTGATGACAAGGACATCCGCATCGACGTGATGCGTGCTTCGGGAAATGGCGGCCAGTGTGTCAATACGACGGATTCTGCTGTGCGACTGACCCATATTCCGACAGGAATTGTAATCTACAGCCAGACAGAGAAATCACAGCTGCAGAATAAGGAAAAAGCGTTCCGCCTTCTGCGTTCCAAGCTCTATGACCTGGAACTCGAGAAACGCCAGAACGAGGAAGCGGAGGCGCGCCGCAGCCAGATCGGGACCGGCGACCGTTCGGAAAAAATACGTACGTATAACTTCCCGCAGGGCCGGGTGACAGAGCACAGGATTAAGCTGACTCTTTATAAGATCGACTCTGTTATGAACGGCGATCTGCAGGAGCTGCTGGACAGCCTGATTGCAGCTGATCAGGCCAAACGGCTCAGCCGTCTGGAAGCGCAGTGCTAGATCCTAAAATGTCTGCCGGAACGATTTGGCCGGAAGGTTCAGTTTGAGTGCCGCCGTGCGGGCGGTACGTCAGGATTGGGGGAGTGTGTCAGGATGAAAAGACTGATGGAAATGATTACAGGCAGAGTGGAGTTCGTTCTCCTTGGTGCGGCGCTTATTCTGTGCCTCATTGTGGTGATGAGTGGTCCTGGGGAGAAAGCGGAGTATGATACATGGTCTGTGGAGATCCAGGTCGTGGAAAAAGAGATCACAGAGATCAGGGATGATGAGCTCTATCTGATTCACGCAAAGGACAGGGACGGCAAAGCGGCGGTCTTTGAGATCACGGCCGAGGCGATAGGCGATCAGTTCACCGAGCAGGGCGTATATAATGAGATCAAAACGGGAAAATATTATAAACTGAAAATTTCGGATCCAGAGGTATATGACAGTTATTATCCGGCTATATGCGGCGCGGTGAAGCTGATTGAGGGATTCAGTGAGGAACCGGAAGTGTAATTTTGCCGGAACCTGGCTTTCCTTCCAAAACAGAATGAGGGACATGTGGAATGCAGACAGATTTTTATCAGCGCATCGGGATCGTATGCAGGGAAATTCCGGCCGGAAAGGTGGCAACCTACGGCCAGATTGCGCTGCTGTGCGGAAAGCCGCGTAATTCCAGGCAGGTCGGTTATGGGTTAAAGCACGGCCTGGCCGGCAGGGATGTCCCGGCCTATAAGGTCGTAAATGCAAAGGGGATTCTCAGCGGTGCCATATACTTTGACACATATGATATGCAGAGAACGCTACTGGAGGCAGATGGTATCGGGGTGACGAGAACGCCGGAAGGTTTCCGGGTGGATCTGGAATGTTTCGGCTGGAAAAATACCCTGGAGGATGCAAAGCGCCTTGATGAGAAATTCAGGCTATTGTACGGATAGAGTCTGTATAGGGAGTTCCGTACAGGGCCGTCCCGGTGAATCGTCTTATCTGCTTGCGCTGACTGCATGGGAAACCAGGTCTGCCGGCAGAAATTTGCAGGTTCCACCCTATGCAGATCAGGGAATTTATGCTATAATGTCGATAAAGATGCACCTGCGCATCCGGTTTGGCATTTGCCACAGGAATGCGGCACTTTAATCGGATGTCTGCAAACAGGAATCCGTGCGAAAGAGAAATTAAGAAACAAGGAGAGCCTTATGAAAGGAATTATACTTGCGGGCGGCAGCGGCACGCGGCTTTATCCGCTGACAAAGGTAACATCCAAACAGCTTCTGCCGATTTACGATAAACCAATGATCTATTACCCGCTTTCTGTGTTAATGAACGCCGGGATCCGCGATATCCTGCTGATCTCCACCCCGGATGATACGCCGAGGTTCGAGGCGCTCTTAGGCGACGGCAGTCAGTTCGGGATCCATTTATCTTATGCGGTACAGCCGAGCCCGGACGGACTGGCACAGGCGTTCATTATCGGGGAATCCTTTATCGGGACGGATTCCGTGGCGATGGTGCTGGGCGACAACATTTTCCACGGACAGGGCCTGAAAAAGCGCCTGCGTGCAGCGGCTGCCAAGGAGACAGGTGCGACGGTATTCGGCTACTATGTGGATGACCCGGAGCGTTTTGGTATTGTGGCGTTTGACGAGGAAGGAAAAGCGATTTCAATCGAGGAGAAGCCGCAGAAGCCCAAATCCAATTACTGTGTGACAGGCTTATATTTCTATGACAATCGTGTGGTGGAGTATGCGAAAAATTTAAAGCCGTCCGCCAGAGGCGAACTCGAAATCACAGATCTGAACCGTATCTACTTGGAAAACGGCGAGCTCGACGTGACACTTTTGGGTCAGGGCTTTACATGGCTCGATACAGGGACACATGAATCCCTTGTGGAGGCGACAAATTTTGTGAAAACCGTGGAGACGCATCAGCACCGGAAAATTGCCTGCCTTGAGGAGATTGCTTTCTTAAACGGCTGGATTACGAGGGATGCCGTCATGGAGGCGTATGAGGTCCTTAAGAAGAATCAGTACGGCAAGTACTTAAAGGATGTCGTGGACGGAAAGTATATTGATAAACTGCCAAAGCACGCGGACCATTAGGCGCGGCTGTATAAAAACCGGTATTTGCGGCCGGTACACGAAAATACGGACAGGAAAAGAAAAGGAGCCGGAAGGAGAAGCGTTCCGGGCTGCTTAATGGTGCAGGAAATGCATCAGAAGGAGGAAAACATGAAAATTGTCGTTACAGGCGGAGCTGGTTTTATTGGAGGAAACTTCGTCCATCATATGGTAAATAAATATCCGGATTATGAGATCATCAATCTGGATCTTCTGACCTATGCCGGTAATCTGGAAACACTGAAGCCGGTGGAGGACAAACCGAATTACAAATTTATCAAAGGCGATATTGTGGACAGGCCGTTTATTTTCGACTTATTTGAGAAGGAAAAGCCGGATATCATTGTAAACTTTGCTGCCGAGACGCATGTGGACCGTGCCGTTGTAGATCCCGAAAGCTTTGTGCGTACCAATGTGACAGGGACGACAACGCTTCTGGATGCCTGTAAGGAATACGGAATTAAGCGCTATCATCAGGTATCGACGGATGAGGTATACGGCGATCTGCCGCTGGATCGTCCGGATCTGTTCTTTACCGAGGAGACGCCGCTCCATACCTCAAGCCCCTATTCCGCGGCCAAGGCGGGCGCCGATTTGTTTGTACTGGCATACCACAGAACCTTCAAGCTTCCTGTGACAATCTCCCGCTGTTCCAATAACTATGGCCCGTACCAGTTTCCGGAAAAGCTGATTCCTCTGATGCTCAGCCGTGCGCTGGCCAACGAGTCGCTTCCGGTCTATGGGAATGGAGAAAACGTGCGTGACTGGCTGCATGTTGCCGACCACTGTGAGGCAATCGACCTGATCCTTCATAAAGGAAGAGACGGGGAGATCTATAATGTGGGCGGCCACAATGAGCGTACAAATCTCGAAGTGGTGAAGACAATTCTGAAGGCCCTGGATCGCCCGGAAAGCCTGATTAAATATGTAACGGACCGCCCGGGCCATGACAGAAGATACGCCATCGACCCTGCTAAGCTTGAGACAGAGCTTGGCTGGAAGCCGAAGTATAACTTCGATACAGGCATTCAGCAGACGATCCGGTGGTATCTGGACAATGAGGACTGGTGGAAACGCATTCTCAGCGGAGAATACAGCAGTTATTTCGAGAGTATGTATGGGGAGCGGCTGCAGTAACGCGTCGGCCTGCTTCTTGGGCAGTGAGAAAAGATAGAGCCTGGAGGAAAGCAATGAGAGTTTTAGTGACGGGTGCCAAGGGCCAGTTGGGCCATGATATCATGAATGAGCTGAAAAAGCGCGGTCTCGTTCCGATCGGGGTTGACGTGGAGGAGATGGATATCACGGATCCGGCGGCCTGCGACCGGGTAATTACGGAGTCAGCCGCGGATGCGGTCATTCACTGCGCCGCCTATACGGCTGTGGATGCCGCAGAAGACCAGGTGGATCTCTGCCGCCGTATCAATGCCGATGGGACGAGAAACGTGGCAGAGGTATGCAGGAAACGAAATATCAGGATGATGTATATCAGCACGGACTATGTATTCGATGGAGAGGGCACGAGACCGTGGGAGCCGGATGATGAGAGACATCCCCTGAATGTATACGGACAGACAAAATATGAGGGAGAGCTTGCTATTGAAGAGCTGATGGAAAAATTTTTCACGGTTCGTATTGCCTGGGTATTCGGCGTCAACGGAAAAAATTTCATCAAGACTATGCTGCGTCTGGGGAAAGAGAGGGGCGCGGTTTCTGTTGTCAATGACCAGATCGGTTCCCCGACGTATACGTATGACCTGGCGCGGCTTCTTGTGGATATGATTCAGACGGACAAATACGGCAGATATCACGCCACGAATGAGGGACTCTGTTCCTGGTATGAATTTGCCTGTGAAATTTTCAGACAGGCTGGTATGAACGAGGTAGCGGTGACTCCGGTTTCCTCTGCCGAGTATCCGGCTTCCAAGGCGAAACGCCCCATGAACAGTCGTATCAGCAAGGAAAAGCTTTCGGAGAACGGCTTTGAGCGCCTCCCGGAGTGGAAGGATGCACTGTCCCGTTATTTAAAAGAAATTACCTGGTAGAGGTATCGTCCGGCCGCATCCTGCGGCGAATCCGGGCGCATATTTCGTAAGAAAGTTTGTAAGAAACGGGCTGCGGTTTCATACCGCGGCCCCTTTGCGGCCATGTATCCGGCGGCAATGGAAGTCAGGGAGGCAGCGATAAAAGGAACCGGTTAAAACCAGGGGTCCAGGAATGATTTACCAGTCCTGGAATAGAATGGGAATGAGACTGTAAATTCTGAAGGAGAGGAAAATGGGGAAATATTTTGGCACAGACGGCTTCCGCGGGGAGGCAAATGTAGATCTGACGGTGGAGCACGCTTACAGAGTGGGGCGTTTTCTCGGCTGGTATTATGGTAAGCGGGCGAAAGCAGAACGCTGCCGTGTCGTGATCGGCAAGGATACAAGGCGTTCCAGCTATATGTTTGAATATTCTCTGGTATCGGGCCTGACTGCTTCCGGAGCGGACGTATCCCTGCTTCATGTGACGACGACGCCCAGCGTTTCCCACGTAATCCGTACCGAGGATTTCGACTGCGGCATTATGATTTCTGCCAGCCACAATCCTTACTATGACAACGGAATCAAGATTATGAATGGCAGCGGGGAGAAGCTGGAGGAGAGCGTGATTCTGGAAATCGAGCGCTATCTGGACGGGGAAGCGGAGGAGATTCCTCTGGCAAGACGTGAGAAGATTGGACGGACCCAGGATTTCTCGGCTGGGCGCAACCGCTACATAGGCTATCTGATCTCGATTGCAACACGCTCCTTTAAAGGGAAAAAGGTAGGATTGGACTGCTCCAATGGAAGCGCCTCTTCTGTGGCCAAGAGCGTGTTTGATGCCCTGGGAGCTGACACGTTTGTGATTCACAATGAGCCGGACGGCCTGAACATCAATCATGACTGCGGCTCTACCCATATAGAAAGCCTGCAGCGCTTTGTGGTGGAAAACCATCTTGACGTGGGGTTTGCCTACGACGGGGATGCTGACCGGTGTCTGGCGGTAGATGAAAGCGGAGCAGTCGTGGACGGGGACCTGATTCTCTATGTTTGCGGAAAATATATGAAGGAACAGGGCCTTCTGCGCAATAACAAGATTGTGACGACAGTTATGTCGAATCTGGGGCTTTATAAGGCGCTTGACCGGGAGGGGATTGGCTACGAAAAGACAGCTGTGGGCGATAAATACGTCTATGAGAATATGGCGAAAACCGGAAACTGTCTGGGCGGCGAGCAGTCCGGCCATATCATTTTCAGCAAATATGCCTCGACCGGGGATGGGATCCTGACCTCCCTGAAAATCATGGAGGTGATGCTGGAGAAAAAACAGCCGCTGTCCAGGCTGACTTCTGAGGTAACGATTCTGCCGCAGCTTTTGAAAAATGTGCGGGTGACGGATAAGAACGCTGCCTGGGAGGATGCAGATGTGCAGCGGGCCGTGAAGGCCGTGGAGGAAGCTTTGGGCGGCGAGGGCCGGATCCTGCTTCGCCAGAGTGGTACGGAACCCCTGATCCGTGTCATGGCTGAGGCTGCCACACAGGAGCTGTGTGCGAAGTATGTAGACCAGATCATCGAGGTAATGAAAGAGAAAGGGCATCTGCAGGCATAGTCCGGTGTGCCAAAACAGGCTTGTCATTTTATATTGATAATGCTATAATAAGTCTCACAAAAAACAGCGCCTTAGCGGCGTCAGAAAAAGGACTGATGAAAATGGGGTTATGAAGCGGCATTTTCCAGTGATTCCAGGCACCATGCTGCAAGAAGGCGCATGGAGAGCTGCCATAGAAAAATGTAGAGTGATTGATCGACTCCGCGGCCTGCGACTATGAAGCCTGTCTGAAAACGCAGGATGGCTGGTGCGGCAAAAGCTGCAGAAAATTGTCAATCAGAAAACGGAGGAGATAATATCATGATGAATTTTAAACGGTATCAGAGAGTCCCGGTTGTTGATTATCCGGAGCGGGAATGGCCTGCAAAGGAGATCGAAAAAGCTCCGGCCTGGTGCAGCGTGGATCTGCGGGATGGTAATCAGGCGCTTGTAGAGCCAATGGTGGTGGAGGAGAAGGTGGAAATGTTCCGCCTCCTTGTGGAGATGGGCTTTAAAGAGATCGAGATTGGTTTCCCGGCTGCCTCTCAGATTGAATTCGACTTCTTACGGCAGCTTGTTGAGCGGAGACTGATTCCGGATGACGTGACTGTACAGGTGCTGACACAATGCAGAGAACATTTGATTCAGCGTACATTCGAGTCCATACAGGGAATCAAGCGGGCCGTCGTTCATATTTACAATTCGACCTCGACCTTACAGCGAGATGTGGTATTTCACATGGACCGCGAGGAGATCAAAAAGATCGCAACGGACGGTGTGGCGATGGTGAAAGAATACATGAAGAGCTATGACGGCGAGGTGATTCTGGAGTATTCGCCGGAGAGCTTTACGGGAACGGAGCTGGATTTTGCGCTGGACATTTGTAATGCGGTGCAGCGGGCATGGGGGCCGACCCCTGAGAAAAAAATGATATTCAACCTGCCGTCCACCGTTGAGATGACGACGCCGAATGTCTATGCAGACCAGATTGAATGGATGAATAAACATCTGGAGAACCGCGAGAGCATCCTTTTGAGCGTCCATCCGCACAATGACCGCGGAACAGGTGTGGCAGCCACAGAACTGGCGCTGCTTGCCGGTGCGGAGCGTGTGGAGGGGACATTGTTCGGCAATGGGGAAAGGACTGGTAATGTAGACATTTTAACGCTTGCCTACAATATGTTTTCTCAGGGGATTGATCCCTGCCTGGAGCTTTCGGATGTCAAAAAGATTGCTGAGATCTATGAGCGTTGTACCAAAATGCAGATTGACCCGCGTCATCCATATGCCGGAAAGCTGGTATTTACAGCCTTTTCCGGCTCACATCAGGACGCGATCAATAAAGGAATGCATGCCCTCATGGAGCGCCAGAGCAAGGTATGGCAGGTGCCGTATCTTCCGATCGACCCTTCCGATATCGGCCGCGAATACGAGCCGGTTGTGCGCATCAACAGCCAGTCCGGAAAGGGCGGCGTTGCTTTTGTCATGGACAGCTGCTTCGGATTCCGCCTGCCGCGTGGAATGCACAAGGAATTTGCGGATATCATCCAGGCGATAGCAGAAAAGCAGGGCGAAGTAGCCCCGGAGCAGATTATGGAAGAGTTCCGCAGAAATTATCTGGATCAAAAGGAGCCATACCATTTCCGCAAATGCAAGATTACCGATTTCGAAGCAGACGGAGATTTCACGACAGTGGCAGTCGTCACCTACGACGACCACGGGCAGACCAGGCAGTTTGAGGGTGTCGGCAACGGCCCGATTGATGCCGTACAGCGCGGCCTGGAAGAGGAGCTTGGAATTAATATCAAGGTGCTGGATTATAACGAACATGCACTGACATCCGGTTCCGGTGCTCAGGCGGCATCCTATATCCATATGATGGATCAGAATTCCGGCCGTGTCACCTATGGCGTTGGTATCAGCTCGAACATTACGCGGGCGTCACTGCGTGGAATTTTCAGTGCAGTCAACCGCCTGTTTGGCACAGTATAGAGGAGAAAACTGCACCGGAAACATGGTGCAGTCCGGATGAAAAACAAAGAAAGGCGCAGGGGCCTGAGAGGAAAGTGCCTGCGCCTTTTAGATATTACTATGAAAGAGCCGCCGCCGACAGGCGGTATATGTTCAGGGATGCCGAATACGCCTGAATTACTTTTGTTCATGATGGTGCGCTTACCTGTGAGCGTATGAAGGTTTACTATGAAAGTCCATCGCCGCAGGCGATCTAAGTTCAGGTATGCCAAATGAGCCTTAACAACGTTCATTCATAGTGTCGCGCTCACCTGTGGACGCATGAGGGCCTACTGGAAAATTCTGGCGGCCTCTGCCATGTTCTGTATAACGGGAACATCGAAGGGGCAGCGTTTTTCACAATTTCCGCATCCGATACAATCACTGCCGTTGTGAGAAAGGCCGGAATAGTGTGAACGGATGGCCGGAGAAATGTGCTCTGTGTCGAGGCGGGCAATATCGAGATATTTGTTTACAACCGCGATATCAATGCCTGCCGGGCAGGGCTGGCAATGGCCGCAATAGACACAGTTACCCTTAAAATCATTGCGCAGCGTGCTCATGATATGAGTATAATCGCGCTCTTCTTCGCTCAGCTCCAGATAGCGAACGGTATCCAGGACTTCTGCCCGGGACTGGCAGCCGACCATGACGCTTGCTACAGCGGGACGTGAAAGGGCGTACTGCATACACTGGGCTACGCTCAGAGGCTTATCGAATGGCGTGTGCTCTGGTGAGATCAGCTTACCGCCTCCCAGTGTTTTCATCACTGTGATACCGATTCCCATTTTTTCGCACAGTGTATACAGGGCAGCACGGGTGGGGTCAAAGCCGCAGAAAGCGTTCTTGTCAAGGCCCTGGTGCAGCTGATCTAATGTGTAGGTCTCAACCGGATACAAGTCAAAGGCAAGATTGATGCTGAACATCATCATTTCCGGCAGGCCTGTTTTGATGACGCGTTCTGCCATGAGGGGGTTATGGGAGCTGAAGCCGATATGCCGGATGTCTCCCTGCTGCTTCAGTTTTTGCACATAGTCGGCAAAGCCTGTCTCAAACACGCCCTGATAATCTTCCTCGGAATCGACAAAAAACATCATGCCAAAGTCGATGTATCCGAAATGATGCAGCAGATTTTCGAAGTATTGCTTTGCAATAGGCAGATCGCGGCATATGTCATATTGCTTCCGCAGGTCAGTAGAGCCGATATGCCCCTGTATCATTACCTCACTGCGGCGCGGGCCAAGGGCTTTGGCGATGTTTTCACGGACCTCATTACCAGGCATAAAGACATCGAGAAGGTTGATGTCGTGCTCAAGAGCAGCGTCGATCGTTTCCTTTACCTGCTCAAAGGGCTTGCCGTCGAGATGCTCGCAGCCCAGGCCGATAATGCTGCCCCTTTTTCCTGTTTTTCCTATTTCTCTGTACTCCATAGATACTCTCCTTCCTGTTGGATGCGTGGCTTTTCCTGCTATTGTTTTTAGTAGGGATGTTTTTTGTATTTTAAACGTTGTTGCTTGTAGAATGGCTGGCCTTTAAAGCTTTGCTTTTCGGCTTTTTATTATGAAAGTCCATCGCCGCAGGCGGTCTAAGATCAGGGATGCCCAATGCGTCTGAACTACTTTCATTCTTGGTGGTGCGCTCATCTGTGGGCGCATGAAGGTTATTTTTAATATTGGCGTTTTCGATATAGATGATTTCTATATGAATTAATGGGGTCAATGTTGCAGAGCTCAATATTGAATTTTTGGTATTGCAGAATTCAGCCATATGATGTTGTGGTTGGAGGGATTTAGTCCCCAATGATACCACGGATTACCCCGCATTTCATGCCCCTGCAAACCGGAGCCATCCCAGATTCGTCCATTATTTTTGCGTAAAAATGGCGGCTTTTCAGTATTTTTACAGGTTCCGGGTTCGAAAGTTTTTTTGAAAGCGAACTTGTATCGGATTTTTTGACCTTATGCCTCTGGTATCATAGTATTACCTTAAATATTGCGGATGTCTGTAAATGACCGGGGACACTATAGATGAAAAAAGTTCATATGTGTATCTTTCAGTCTGCTGTCATCATACGCCGGACAAGGAGCGCCAAATGTCCATCTAATGTGAAACACGTAATGAATTTTGGCTTATAAGCAAACATAGTGTCCTGAATGGTGACAATTTGTGCAGCATTTGCTCTGAATTCTGTGGCGTTTGGCCCGCCATCACAAACGTTTCCTTTGTAATGGTTCTGCGATGGTTATGTGTTGTATAAAGATAGAGCCCCTTTCGCAAAAATTGGTGTATTTTCTGGCATGACATGATAAATAGCAAAATTTTTCAATGCATAGTATAAGTGTACTATATTTTTCAATGTCTGTCCACCAGGTTTCCTGTATGCGAAATGGTTTCTGGATGATTTCCAATGATTATCAGGCAGGATAGTAGGTTTCGGCTTTGGTTGTGCAGAAACATTGTGGCTGCTGGCGCGTACAGATGCGCGCAGGTATTTGCAAGTGTGTGCAGGTATGGTCCCTTATGTTCCGGCCTGACCGGTTCCTGATAAAGTTCACCAGCGTTAAAACCACTGTATGCGATGCTGTATGGGCGTATACTGGAATAATCGTTTCGATGGTATGGATAATTTCATTTACTGAAATAATTATGGATGTCAGAACTACTTCGATTGATGAAGCAATTTTGTTGTCTGGAGGATTTTGATTGTTACAGCAGTTTTTCTGACCGGAAGGCTGTGGGGAGCAGACCATCTTCGGCTGTCAGAGCAGTTCCGGTTGCCAGGATCATTATGTTCGTCAGAAAAATTTCGGATGCCGGAAACGCTTTAACTACCTGAGCTTTTTGATTGCCGGAATAACTTTGGTTGTCTGGATAGTTTGACTGCCTGAAAAGTTTCCGTTATTTTGAATCGCTCTGATGATAAAAAATGATGATCGAAATAATTATAGTTGAAGAAATCATTTTGATTATATAAATTATTACGGTTTATGGAATAAATTCAGTTATCCAGGCAATTTCTGTCTATCAAAACGATTCTGTATTCTGGCTGCGGATACTGACAGAAACGAACGCTCTGAATTATGAGTGCCTCCCCTCGATCCTGCCAGATTCAATATTTGGTGGTGCTTTTAGATATAGAAGGTACAGCGGAAATCATTTACCTATGGCTGCACTATCTGAGAAAATATTTTTCGATGTTTTATCATTAAATTTAATAAAAAATAACGAACAAATGTTTGCATATTGGTGCAGAATGTGATATGATAATTGAGCTTGAATGAATATCCTACATTCGCACGCCGGGACAGGCGGCAAGATTGAAACAGGAGAATTGCAATGCCCAAACAATATATTAAAATTCGTGGTGCCTGTGAGCACAATTTGAAAAATATTACCCTCGATATTCCCAGGAATGAGCTGGTTGTCCTGACGGGGCTGTCCGGTTCGGGAAAGTCGTCCCTGGCATTTGATACCATCTATGCAGAGGGCCAGAGAAGATATATGGAATCCCTGTCTTCCTACGCGAGGCAGTTCCTGGGACAGATGGAGAAGCCGGATGTGGAGAGCATAGAGGGACTTTCTCCGGCTATTTCTATTGATCAGAAATCAACGAACAGAAATCCCCGTTCCACTGTGGGGACCGTGACGGAGATCTATGATTATATGCGCCTTTTGTATGCCCGGATTGGGATTCCTCACTGTCCAAAGTGCGGAAGAGAGATTCGCAGACAGACAGTCGATCAGATGGTCGATCAGATTATGGATCTGCCGGAACGGACGAGGATCCAGCTTTTATCTCCAATCGTCCGCGGCCGGAAAGGCCGCCACGAAAAAGCGTTGGAACAGGCCAGGCGCAGCGGCTATGTGCGTGTGCGCATTGACGGGAATCTCCATGAGCTGACGGAAGAGATTGCACTTGAGAAAAATATCAAGCATAATATCGAGATTGTAGTGGACAGGCTTGTTGTGAGAGAGGGCATTGAGAAACGTCTCACCGATTCAATTGAAACGGTCATGAAACTTTCCGGAGGTCTGATGATAGTCGATGTTTTCGAAAAGGAACCAATCCAGTTCAGCCAGAGTTTTTCCTGTCCGGACTGCGGAATCAGCATCGAGGAAGTAGAGCCCAGAAGCTTTTCCTTTAATAATCCCTTTGGTGCATGTCCGGAATGCTTTGGTCTGGGGTACAAGATGGAATTCGACGAAAATCTGATGATTCCGGACAAATCGCTCAGTATCAAGCAGGGGGCGATTGTCGTCATGGGCTGGCAGTCGAGCGCCAAGGAAGGGAGCTTCACGCGGGCAACGCTGGATGCTTTGGCGGAAGAATACCATTTTGACCTTGATACCCCATTTCAAGACTATCCGAAGGAGATCCACGACGTCCTGATTTATGGGACCGGTGACAGGAAGGTTAAGGTCCATTATACAGGACAGCGCGGGACAGGCGTCTATGACGTGGCGTTTGAAGGTCTGCTTGAAAATGTCAACCGACGTTACCGCGAGACCTTTTCTCAGGCCAGCAAGGCAGAATATGAGACGTTTATGCGTATTACACCGTGTGCAGCCTGCCACGGGCAGAGACTCAAAAAAACGTCTTTGGCGGTTACAATAGGGGATAAGAATATTTATGAGGCGACCAATATGTCCATCATGAAATTCCGCGAATTTATTGATGGTTTGAAACTTTCCCCGCTTCATAAAATGATTGGGGAACAGATTTTAAAGGAGATACGTGCCAGAGTCAGTTTCCTTATTGATGTAGGACTGGATTATCTTTCCCTGTCCAGAGCAACAGGGACACTTTCAGGAGGAGAGGCTCAGAGGATCCGTCTGGCGACCCAGATTGGTTCCGGGCTGGTCGGCGTAGCCTATATTCTGGATGAGCCCAGCATCGGCCTGCATCAGCGGGACAATGACAAACTGCTGAAAACACTGACACACCTGCGTGATTTGGGAAACAGCGTGATTGTGGTGGAACATGACGAGGATACGATGCTGGCTGCCGACTATATCGTGGATATCGGGCCTGGTGCCGGGGAGCACGGAGGCGAAGTAGTCGCCGCGGGGACAGCCAGTGAGATCATGGCATGTGAAACTTCCATTACCGGAGCATACCTGAGCGGAAAGAAACAGATCCCCATACCCGATGAGCGGAGAGCTCCCAGCGGCTGGCTGACTGTGTGTGGTGCCCGTGAAAATAATCTGAAGAATATCACAGTAGAGATCCCCCTGGGAGTGATGACATGTGTAACCGGTGTTTCCGGGTCGGGGAAAAGCTCTCTTATTAATGAAATCGTATATAAAGCACTGGCGAGAAGCTTAAATCGTGCGCGGACAATTCCGGGGGTTTATGATGAGATAAAGGGAACGGATAAGCTTGACAAGGTGATTGCCATTGATCAGTCGCCGATTGGCCGTACACCCCGTTCAAATCCGGCTACGTATACAGGTATATTTGATCTGATCCGCGATCTGTTTGCGTCCACGGCGGATGCCAAGGCCAAAGGATACGGAAAGGGACGTTTTAGCTTCAATGTGAAAGGGGGCCGTTGTGAGGCGTGCAGTGGTGACGGTATCATCAAAATCGAGATGCATTTTCTTCCTGACGTCTATGTGCCATGCGAGGTATGCGGCGGCAAACGGTATAATCGGGAAACTCTGGAGGTCAAATATAAAGGAAAAAGTATCTATGATGTGCTGAATATGACGGTGGAGGAAGCACTGAAGTTCTTCGAGAATGTACCTTCGATTGCAAGAAAAATAGAAACCTTGAATGATGTAGGACTTTCTTATATCCGTCTGGGACAGCCATCCACGGAACTGTCCGGGGGAGAGGCACAGCGTATCAAACTAGCGACGGAGCTGTCACGCAGAGGAACCGGAAAGACAATCTATATTCTGGACGAACCGACAACAGGCCTGCATTTTGCCGATGTCCATAAACTGGTGGAGATTTTGCGGCGGCTGTCGGCAGGTGGGAACACGGTAGTTGTGATTGAGCACAACCTGGATGTGATCAAAACGGCGGATTATATCATAGATATGGGGCCAGAGGGCGGCGACCGGGGCGGAACTGTAATTGCCCAGGGGACTCCGGAAACGATAGCCCAAAATCCACGCTCCTATACCGGCCAATATGTAAAGAAATATTTGGAAAAATAGCAGACAGTATGATATAATGGCATCGGGCACTGAAACAGGGAAGGTATTATACCCGGAAGATATGATATAATGCTTGCAAAGGATTTACTTACTACAAAGAAAATTTGTGTATTATATGGCAGGTATAGCAAAATTATAAAATATTACAGGAGGAGATTATGTTACTAATCAAAGGAGCAGAGGTATATGCGCCTGAGCAGCTCGGGAAAAAGGATATTCTGATCGCAGGCGGGCAAATCGAAAAGGTCGCGGATGCGCTTCCTGAGTATGAGGGATGTCAGGTAATTGACGGCAATGGAAAGATCGTCGCACCGGGAATCGTCGACAGACATGTGCATCTGACAGGCGGTGGTGGTGAAGGCAGTTTCCATACCCAGGCACCGCCAGTCCAGCTGTCCGCACTCATTGAAGGCGGCGTTACTACAGTGGTTGGCCTGCTTGGTACTGATGGAATCAGCAGAAGCGTAGAGAACCTGGTTGCCAAGGTAAAAGCGTTGAAAGAAGAAGGAATCTCTGTATACTGCTGTTGCGGAGCATACGGATATCCCAGCCCGACAGTAACCGGAAGCGTTAGCAAAGACATTATGTTTGTTGATGAAATCATTGGATTAAAGCTGGCCGTTTCCGACCATCGTGCTCCTAATATTTCCGTAGAAGAACTGATTCGCCTTGGGAGCGATGTACGGACGGCAGGAATGCTAAGTGGAAAAGCAGGAATCATGACACTGCATATGGGAGGAGATGAGAGGGGCCTTGAACCGGTATTTGAGGCGC
The DNA here is from genome assembly GCA_009917545.1 of bacterium 1XD42-76. Lineage (GTDB taxonomy): Bacteria > Bacillota > Clostridia > Lachnospirales > Lachnospiraceae > QZDW01. Next base: position 3,190 of record QZDW01000007.1, on the reverse strand, counting down.
TGGAGAGAACCTCAATTCCTGTCAAAACCTTCCAGCCGACTCATGTGGGACGTTCGGCCAAGCTGCAATCGGATGCCTTTAAACTGGCAAAGATGGGTGGAACCATAGATTTCACCTGCGGGCAGTTTGAAAAGAAGTTTGAAGAACTGGCAGAATCCCTGAGAGCAGCTAAGGCAGAAGGGGTGCCGATGGAAAAAGTAACGATAAGCTCTGATGGACAGGGAAGCTGGTCCAACTATGATGCTGCGGGCAATCTGACGGAAATGGGAGTTTCCAGCCTGGATACTGTATACCGTCAGATCGTATATCAGGTACAGAAGGAAGGCATGCCTTTGGAGGAAGCACTCTCTCTTGGTACAAGCAATGTGGCGAAAGTTTTGGAAATTTATCCGAAAAAGGGTGCAGTATGTGAAGGTGGCGATGCAGATGTGCTTATTATTAATTCTGATATGTCCCTTAATACTGTGATCGCACGCGGAACGATCATGATGAATGAAGGAAAGCTCTGCAAAAAAGGTACATACGAGGCATAAAACGCGGACGTAATAAGAAATAATAACAAATGCTTACAGGAGGAAGCCCCAGATGAATCAGGAGAAAATAATTGTAATTGACTTTGGAGGTCAGTACAATCAGTTGATTGCCCGTCGTGTCCGGGAATGCAACGTCTATTGTGAAATCTATTCTTATAAGACCGATATCGAACAGATCAAGGCAATGAATCCCAAAGGAATTATTTTGACAGGCGGTCCTAACAGCTGCTATGAGGAAGGTGCCGCCTCCTGTAGCAAAGAGATATTCGAACTGGGGGTTCCTGTGCTGGGCCTGTGCTATGGCGCGCAGCTTATGATGTATCTGTTGGGAGGCCGTGTCTGCAAGGCTCCTGTCCGTGAATACGGAAAAATCGAAGTGCAGATAGATAAGAGCAGCAAACTGTTTGGTGATGTTTCCGAGAAAACAATATGCTGGATGAGTCATAACGACTATATAGAAGAAAAAGCGCCAGGTTTCCGCATCGTGGCCCATACGACAAACTGTCCGGTAGCAGCCGCAGAATGCGAAGAAAAAAAACTGTACGCAATTCAATACCATCCGGAGGTTCTCCATACACAGGAAGGTTCTAAGATGCTGTGTAATTTTATTTATGAAGTATGCGGCTGCACAGGAAGCTGGAGAATGGATACTTTCGTGGAGAACAGTATTCAGGCAATTCGCAAAAAAGTTGGTACTGGTAAAGTACTGTGCGCATTGTCAGGCGGAGTTGATTCCTCTGTGGCGGCTGTAATGCTGGCCAAGGCGGTTGGAGAGCAGCTTACCTGTGTTTTTGTAGATCATGGACTGCTTCGTAAAAATGAAGGGGATGAGGTGGAGGCCGTCTTTGGTCCGAACGGCCCATATAATCTGAAATTTATCCGCGTGAATGCTCAGCAGCGTTTCTATGATAAACTGAAACATGTCGAAGAGCCTGAACAAAAACGGAAAATTATTGGCGAAGAATTTATCCGTGTTTTTGAGGAGGAAGCGAAAAAAATCGGTGCGGTTGATTTTCTGGTACAAGGAACCATATACCCGGATGTGGTGGAGAGCGGCCTTGGCGGTGAATCCGCGGTCATCAAGTCACATCATAATGTAGGAGGACTTCCTGATTATGTAGACTTTAAAGAGATTATCGAGCCGCTGCGCAATCTTTTTAAAGATGAGGTACGCAAGGCAGGACTTGAGCTGGGAATTCCGGAAAATCTCGTATACCGCCAACCGTTCCCAGGCCCGGGCCTTGGTATTCGCATAATCGGTGAAGTCACTCCGGAGAAGGTAAAAATGGTGCAGGATGCAGATGCAATTTACCGTGAGGAAATCGCTGCTGCCGGACTCGACCGGGGAATCGGTCAATATTTTGCCGCCCTTACCAATATGCGGTCAGTCGGCGTTATGGGTGACGAGAGAACCTATGACTATGCAGTCGCCCTGCGTGCTGTGAATACTGTGGATTTTATGACTGCTGAGGCGGCAGAGATTCCGTGGGAGGTATTGAGTAAGGCAGCGAACCGTATTGTGAATGAAGTGGAACATGTGAATCGGGTGCTGTATGATTGCACGGGAAAGCCGCCGGCGACGATTGAGTTCGAATAACGCTCTAAAGTCTGGAAAGCCAGTATTTATGCGGCTTTCCGGGCTTTTTCTTTGCGCCGTGACATTATTATGACATTATTTTTCAGAGCCAGCATAGAGCCAGGGGCATGAAAGTCTGGTTGCCAATTCTGCAGATCTCTGTTATAATTCCCTCATGGAAGAGTACCCATGACAGGGTGGTAGCCTCCCGAGCCAATGAAACCGGCATGCCGGAATACATAGGAAGGGAGGTGGCGCTTATGACGGCTTATGAGATCATCTCGATTTTCATAGGGATATTGGCTCTGTTAATGTCCTTTGGCAGCTTGATTGTGGCGTTGCTTGCCTTTCTCGACAGAGATAGGAAGAACAGGCGAAAAAAATAATGCCCCTCCTGTCTGGTCCACAGGAGAGGCGCCTCTCACAGAGAGGTAAGTAACCTTTTCGGGAGCATCCGCTTTGGAGTGGGTGCTCTTTCTACGTTCATTATATACTATGCCTTTGGATTTTGCAAGTATTAAAGAAATTTTGCCGGCAGCCCCCGGCTGGCAAGGAAATAGACTATGCCACACAGTTCCAGGTATCCGGTCTGGAAGATTTCTGCTGAGGCAAGGCCGGCTTCAATCCCTTCGTCAAGCTGGGCCTCCTGCTCGAATTCCGCCGCGGTAACGGTGGCCTTCTCTCTTTTTTCCGGATCCCATCGGATAATTTCCTCGCTGTTTATGTCAATAAGAGCCGGCTGCTCCTTCAGATGGCTTTGGAACTGGGCCATGAACTCTGCAAGCTGATCTTCGATTGTCAAGTTGGCGGTAATGCCCTGGACTTTTACAGTATCCAACTGGGCGGCCAGCATTTTTTCTTTGTCCGGATACAGATGTGCATAGGTCTGCCAGGTTGTTTCAACCTTTTCATGGCCTAAGCGCTGCGATACCATCAGGATATTAAAGCCCATCTCGATCAGTAGAGAGGCATGTGAGTGCCGTAAAAAATCCAAATGTTTGGATTTTATTCGTTATCCAAACTTAAATAAAATCCAAACCTTTCAGAAAAAAGACGTAAACCGCAACAAATACCGTCTGAA
>QZDW01000080.1 GCA_009917545.1 bacterium 1XD42-76 | reverse complement strand
TAGGTAATTGCGAAACAACTGTTAAATTGGATGCCCAGTAGTCAAAAATCCCTGCAGGGGTGCATGGCAGGGAGGTGTATGCAGGAAACAGGATTTTATGGCAACGCAATCAGACAGGTGGATGCACCTGCCAAAGGAAATGTATGGAATGGGCGTCTTCAGGCAATCAGAGGCTTCAGGCTGCGGATATACTGGTGTTTATGGATCTTGTCAGCCACCATAACGGTTATAAGCTGTGTGATTCCGGCAAGCAGCAAATCCGCATGGAGTGTTTTCTCATTTTGGGTCTTACGTCCGGCGACACAGAAACTGTCTTTGAAATGGTTGATGGATTTTTCCACATTCCCACGTATTTTGTAGGTGGAGTTCCATTCCTGCGTACCCCGGAGAGTGCCGGGATAAGCCCGAAGATTCTTTTCCGGGTAAATATAGAACATGCGGCCGCAGGAGGAATCCGTGCAGGGATTTTCACAATGGCAGACACGCCTGTTTTTTCCGGTCTCCTTATTGTATTCCCATTTCATTTTCGGGCATACAAATTTCATGGTGGGAAGCCCGCAGCGAAGATGCGATTTACTCCCTTCCCGTTTCATCGGAAGGGAAGGATCTTTTGGACAGCAGGGGATCCCGTCTTCGTTCAGAGGACAGTCGGCGTCCGGAAGGGAGATTCTTCCGTTAAGGGGGATGTACGCTTTTTCAATGGAAGTGTCCTCCAGGAGGTATTTATAGATTTCAATGGAATCGAAAGCAGCGTCACCCAGGAAAGTCTTGGGATTGATGAGTGGATGCTTCTGGAAGAAATCCTTTAACACAGGGATGAGGGCTTTGGAATCGGCAAGGCTCTTATCCTCATCCGGGGAGTCGGATTTCTTTCCAACGATGATATCCGGGTGTGCATCAAGGAAGTCTTTGTTGTAGAAGGAGATGTCTCTGACAATGCCCAGCCCGTTTGTGACGATGCCGAACTTGAACGCATAGCAGAAATGCCCGTTGATGTACATCTGCTGTATGGCAGGATTAGAGGCGGCATGTGAGGGCATGGAGCCATAAGCGGCTTTGTAAGGGTCATAGGAATCATCCAGACCTTTGGACTTTTTAAAGGCTTTCAGCTGCCTTATGATCCTGTTGGCGTATTTGGGATTGTTTTCTGTCACCCATGCCTCAATACCGGAAGTGTCAAAGAGAACCATGGATGCCTTTTCCTTATCGATTTTCTGGCAGATTGGTTCGGTCAGGTCAACAAGGCGGCTGAACATGGCTTGTAAGTCCGGCAGGAAATCCTGTTTGAAGCGGGTGAATTTAGAAGCGTCAGGGACAACATCAAACCCGCAGAAGTCCCGCAGTTCCTGGGAGTATTTCAGGAATACGATCAGCAGGGATGTTGTTGGGATTGAAAAGCTAAGCTGTAATAACAGAGCCCTGAGCATTGGATAAAGCAGATGCTTACGAGGCCTGCCGATGGCAGCATGGAAATGAGAAATAAAGGACACTGGGACAATTTCATCTAAGTGAATGGTATTTTCGAGAAGTTCAAGGAACTGATATTTATCATTATCAAATTTATTTTGGCAATCGGTAAAAATATCTGCCAAAGAGAGCTGTTTATGTGTTATCATATAGATACGACTCCTTTACTGGTGGATATGGATAATTGTTATTGGACATTTCAATTATACCACAGACCTGTGAGGAGTTGTTTTATTTTGTAACAAAGAGAATCCTGTATTTATGCGGGTTCTGGCGTTTCGCAAACGCCTA
>QZDW01000079.1 GCA_009917545.1 bacterium 1XD42-76 | reverse complement strand
AACTATGTCAGGCAGCGCGGCTGGAATGAGGTCGATGTCTATATCGACGACGGATACTCCGGCACGAACTTCAACCGTCCAGGCGTCAGGCGGTTAATCGAGGACGCAAAGGCCAAGCGGATCAATGTGATTCTGGTGAAGGACCTTTCCCGTTTTGGCCGCAACTACATCGAATTTGGGCAATATACGGATTACCTGTTCCCCTCTCTTGGATGCCGGTTCATCGCGCTGAACAACGGCATTGACACCATGAGTGACAACGGAAGCACCGATGTCATGTGCTTTTTGAACTTATTTAATGAGTTTTACAGCCGGGACACCAGCAAGAAGGTCAAGGCGGTCAAGAGGGCCTGTGCCGAAAACGGAAAATTCATGGGAACCTACCCCGCCTATGGCTACCGGCGCGACCCGCTGGATAAGCACCATCTGGTGATTGACGAGGAAACCGCGCCGGTTGTCCGCCGTATCTTTGAGATGCGGGCATCAGGCATGGGATTTCACGCCATCGCGGTGGCGCTCAATGAAGAAGGGATTCAGCCGCCCGGTGTGCTGTACTACCAGCGCAAGGGCCAGAGCGACCCCCGCAGGGTCAACCACAAGTGGGCCGACCAGACGGTAAAAAACATGGTCCGCAACGAGGTCTACATCGGGAACATGGTACAGGGCAAAAGCGGCACACTCTCCTATAAATCCCGCAAGCTCGTCAATAAATCGGAGGACGAGTGGATTCGGGTGGAGGGGACCCACGAGGCCATTATTTCGCGGGAACTGTGGGATACCGTAGCCAGTATCGGAAAAAAGAAGGTGCGAAAAAGCACTCCGTCTGATGGCTGCAAGAGCATCTTCACCGGACTTGTGTACTGCGCCGACTGCGGTTTCAAAATGCGGAACCATATCGAAAAATTCACCTATAAGGATGGCAGGCCGGGACGGTACAGCTCTTTCATCTGCGGCAACTACTCCCGCAGCGGAAGGGGCGCGTGTACCATCCACACCATCTATGAAACAGTGCTGACCCAGCTGGTATTGGAGGACATCCGGGAAAAGGCCCGCTTTGCGGAATATGACCCGGACCGGCTGATGGGCGAGATTCTCCGGCTGAAGGAGAAGGAATCCCACACCCGGCTTTTCTCCTATGAGCAGGAATTAAAATCCTCCTTAGCCCGTATTTCCGATTTGGAGCGCCTGATGCAGAATCTCTACGAGGACAAATGCACCGGCTCCATCCCGCAGACGGTATTTCAGACCCTGATGCAGAAATATGAAGCGGAACGGGCAGAAAAGGCGGAGGCAGTCCCGGAACTGGAAAGGAAAGTCCGGGCGCACCTGGAAAACCAGGTGGATACCGACCGCTGGCTGGAAATTATCCGGCGCTATACGGAAATCTCGGAACTGGACGAAACCATTCTCTTTGAACTGGTAGACCGGATCGAGGTTGGCGATACCCAGAAGGTCAACGGGCAGCGGATTTGTGAGGTCAAGGTCTACTACCGCTATGTCGGGAATGTGGATGGGGCGCTGGCACAGGAAAGGGGGCAGGATTATGGCGAAGCAATATAAAGTCGGTATCTACTGCCGCCTGAGTGTGGATGACGCTTCCAATTCCGCAAAAGCGAAGGGCTATATCCCCAGCGATGAATCGGTGAGCATTGAGAACCAATATGAAATCCTCTCCAAATTCGTCATGCTCAACGGCTGGATAGAGGTCAAGACCTATCAGGACGATGGGTACAGCGGCGGCAATTTTCAGCGGCCCGGATTTTTGGAAATGCTGGAGGACGCAAGGCATGGCCTGATTAACCTGATTCTGGTAAA
>QZDW01000078.1 GCA_009917545.1 bacterium 1XD42-76 | reverse complement strand
CATGAACCCCCGCATACAAAAGGTTTTTAAGAATTTCCTCGGATAATTAAAAATCTCGGATAATGCGCCCTATCCAAGAACTCGGATAGGGCGCAATTATACACCACTTAGGGAAGTGGTGCATTGCGCCCTGCCGGGAGCGTCCTGCGGACAGCGGATGATTTCCGTAGATTTCCAATCTGCTCCAATCATCACAGGGGAAGCTACACTTCCCCTGCGCTGGCTCCGCCAGCTACCCCTTTGTATACTTGTCGCCTAAAAGTTCTTTGCGTTGTAGGCTGCTTTCACGCAACAAGTTCTATAATTTTATCCTGATGAAAATGGAAAGTGTGCTTGACATTTGTAACAGTTATGCTATAATGAAATCATGGAGAGCAAACTTTCCATCAGAAAGGAGGTTCGCATGAAAAATCGATTGGAAGATTTGCGAAAGCAACGGGGAATCAAACAAGAAGATTTGGCTAACGCATTGGAAGTATCACGACAAACAATCGGTTCTTTAGAGAATGGGCGTTATAATCCATCTATTCAGTTAGCATTTAAAATTGCCCGGTATTTTGATATGAGTATTGAAGAAATTTTTATTTATGAGGAGGAGTCAAAATGAAAGAAAAAAAGCCATTTGTCATTGAAATTTTAGTGGGTATCGGGTTAGTATGTGTGAGTTTTTTTGTTAAAGCTGACTACTATTCGACTATGATTTTCTCTATGGGTGTTGGAATCATGGCTGCTTCTATCGTACAGATCATCCGTATCACTTATTGGCAAAATCCTAAACGATATGCAGAATATGAAGCAAAAAAGAAGGAAGCCCATATCAATAGTGTTGATGAAAGAAAACAATATTTACGAATGAAAGCCGGTCATGTCACCTATCAAATCATGACATTTTCTTTACTCATCCTGTCGCTTATACTTGCATTGGTTAGAGTAGAAGTATGGATAATAGCGATGATATTCTTACTTTTTGTTCTTCAATGGCTGGTAGGAGTTATCGTGTTTCATATGTTGGAAAAGAGGATGTAACAGTGACCCAAATATAATAAAAATAACTAAATACCCACCGCCTATTAGCGGCACACCCAAGCAGGAAATCTGAAAAGGTATCCTGCTCTTTTTTGCCCGGAATCCGGGAGAAAGGAGGACGTACACTTGCCATGCCCGCACTGTAAAATCACCATTATCAAGCGGAGTAACAATGAATCCGCCGTTTCTGCCGCCGCTTACCAGAGCGGCGAGAAGCTGTTCTCTGAATATGACCAGGAGCAGAAATACTATCCTTACAAGAACGAAGTCACCCACAAGGAAATCCTGCTCCCGCCCCATGCGCCGCCGGAGTTTGCAGACCGCAATGCCTTATGGAACTCTGTTGAAGCGCAGGAAAAACAATGGAACTCCCAGCTAGCCCGGAGGTTTGTGCTTGCCATTCCAAGGGAAATCCCATCGGAACAGCACGCCGACCTTCTTCGTGACTATTGCCGGGAGTTTTTTGTTTCCAAAGGCATGATTGCCGACTTTGCCATCCACGACAAAGGCGACGGCAACCCCCACGCCCATATCCTGCTCACCATGCGGGCGATGGACGAAAAAGGAAAATGGCTCCCCAAATGCCGCAAGGTATATGACCTTGACGGGAACGGCGAAAGAATCCGGCTCCCGTCCGGCAGATGGAAAAGCCACAAGGAGAACACCGTGGACTGGAACGACCGGAAGTACGCCGAAATCTGGCGGCAGGGATGGGCGGACACGGCCAACCGCTATCTGGAAGCCAATGACCGCCCGGAACGGCTTGACCTGCGCTCCTATGCCCGACAGGGGATTGATAAAATCCCCACCGTCCACATGG
>QZDW01000077.1 GCA_009917545.1 bacterium 1XD42-76 | reverse complement strand
CGCACCACGAAATGGCTTCTTGCAATAAGGAATCCATTCTTTGGCATAACACGCGTCCAAAAGCTGTTTGAAAGCATAATGATTTTTGTAAGGTTCCGCTGTTCCATAGAACTCCAGCTTTCCATCCGCCCATAGCTGTTTTAGCCCGGCAAGATACTTGCCCCGAAAAACCCTGGAAAGGACTTTGACAGGGAGAAAAAAATCCTCACCGTTATCCTTCCAGTGGTTCTTAGCATCCAGACCTCCGCCTAACACGATGGTGTGGATATGGGGATGGAAATTCATCGCGCTTCCCCAGGTATGGAGAATGCAGATATAACCTATGTCTGCCCCAAGGTATTTTTTATCTCTGGCAAGTTCGCTTAAAGTATCGGAGGCAGCATGATAAAGGGCCTTGTACAAAAGCTTCTGGTTGCTGTAAATGACGGGATTAAGTTCTTCCGGTACAGTGAAAACCACATGAAAGTATGGGGCGTCCAGTATATCCTCCCTGCGGGCATCCACCCATTTTTCCCTCGGGAACTCCTGACACATAGGACAACACCTGTCCCGGCAGGAATTATAATGGACGGAAATACAGCCGCAGTCCTCGCAGCCGCTTACATTGACACCAAATGCGCCGGTTTTGCAGTTCATGATGTGATAAACTGCTTTCTGCTGTGCCGCAGACAGTTCATGGGTTTTCTCATAGTCAGGATAAAAGCGGTTAAACACATCCTGTATCGTGCAGTTTTCGCTCATGACCCACCGCCTTCCAAAACATCAAAAGGGCTGCGGATTCCAAGCAGCGTTTTGTTGCTTACATGCAGATATACATCTGTAGAGCGGGGATCGACATGGCCAAGAAGTGACTGGATATATTTGATATCCACCCCGTTTTCGAATAAGTGACTGGCAAAACTGTGACGGCAGGCGTGGGAAGACACGCGGCGTATTATGCCGGCCTTTTTAGCGCTTGCTTTGAAAAACTGGTTAACGCTTGAAATGTCGAGGTAATCCCCAGTCCATGAACTCGGGAAGAGAATGCCCTTTGGTCTGCCACACTGAAACCAGTATTCGGTAAGCAGGTCGAGATTCCTCTGGGAAAGGATCGTATATCTGTCGATGCGGCCTTTTGTTTCCCGGACATGAATGGTCATGTTAGTACGGGAAATATCATCATAGTGCAAATGGACAGCCTCAGATACACGCAGCCCGGAAGAATACATGGTAGCGATGATGGCCTTATGCTTAAGGTTATCAGTCGCTTCAATGACAGCATGGATCTCCTGTGGCGTAAGCACAGTTGGAAGATTCCGCTGACGCTTCATGGCAGGGACTTCCTCGTCATCCCAGGTAATCTTCAGGACTCTTTTGTAGAGAAACTTGATAGAGGAACGATAGTGATTATGAGTTTCAGGTGATCTGCCCTCCAGACGTTTCATGGTAAGAAAGGCATCTGCATCCTCAAGCGTGAGGTCAGTAACAGGCTTATTGGTGCAGCGCAGGAAATAGCTGACATCACTGCAATACAGTTGAATTGTCCGTTCTCTAAGGTTGCGTTTTTCCGCAGCATGGCGGATGGATTCAAAAATATCTTCGTACATAAAAACCTCCATGATAAGTAGTATTGAGTGTTTAAAGTGACGTCTACTTACCAGGGAGGTGCATTGGGATCATAATTCCGGTTGCGGAAGACACCAAAAAATGTTATTGTATTCATAGGCAGTGGAGGTCTCCGTATTTGATTGTTTTGTGTGGTAACTTAACAATACCGTATTGCGGAAGATTTTTCCACTGCTTTTATTTAGAGGAACGTAAAAACTGCGCCACAGCCCTGGCAGGCCATCGCGCAGCGATTTTGTTCAA
>QZDW01000076.1 GCA_009917545.1 bacterium 1XD42-76 | reverse complement strand
AACATGGTAGCATAGTTCACATTCGTTTTCGGGCAACCGTCCCGGTTGAGGAAAAGAAAATTGCTGTAACCGTCAATGGTGAGCTGCTTCGCTCCCTTGTGGTTCTCCAACACGCGCCCCAACGCTTCATACACTTTTTCACTCATTGGAATTTGTCTGATACCGCTTTGCGTTTTGGGTTTCTCTATGTAGTAGCCTGTTTCCGCGCTCCGTAAAAGCTGGTGGTCTACATTGATTATCCTGTTTTCAAAATCAAGGTCGGTTTCAGTCAGTCCGCAGAGTTCGGAAATCCTAAGCCCTGTCCCCAGCAGTATGATAACTTCATCACGGTATTTCTGATAGACGCTATCACTTTGCATAAAGGACAAAAGGCTTTCTTCCTGTTCCGCTGTGAGAGGTACTTTCGGCTCTGTGTCGTCCTCGATCACGGTGTTTAGCTGGAAGTCAAAGGGATTTTTCCTTATACAGTCGTCCTGTATCGCCGTATAGAACGCGGCTTTTAAGGAACGCTTGTCGTTGCTTATGGTCTTGTAGGATATTCCCTTTTCTTTCATGCGCAACGCCCATTCTTTCGCGTCGGATAGTTTTACACTGTCAATGGGGCAGGAACCAAGTTTATCCGCTTCCAGCAGCTTCATCAGCCGCTTGCGCCCCTGTGTGGTGTTGTACCGAACATTCCCCCGGTGGCGGTTCTGCTTTGCGTAAAGCTCGCAGACAGTCATTTTCTTTCCGATTGTGTCTATCCCGTCGTCAAGGTCTTTCTGTATCTCTTTTTCCTTTTCTCTAAGGGATATGTCGTCACGCTTCCCGGCAGGGGTCTTGTCCGTAGGCACTAACTTCCACGCATAGACAAATTGCACTTTACCAAAAGTATCGGTATATTTGTAAGCATATCTCCCGTCTTTTCTCTGGCTCTCTCCCGAACGCAAAATGCGGTTTCTATTATCACGTCTTTTCTCCGACATTGTTTTTGCTCCTTTCCGTGTCGGAAAGAGCCTTGATATGCCTACATCTATTATAGCATATTCAAGGCTCCTTTTCACTATATTTTTCGCTAAATTGCGTCCAGTGTGTCAATGATTTTTTCAAACTGTTTCCTCTTGATCTGAATACGGTTCCCGTTCAAGATCACCCAGCCAGCCGTGGGATTTTCCTCTGCAAGTTTCCGCAGCTTGTTTTCCCCAATGCGGAAATATTTTGACGCTTCCTCAATGGTAAGCGTGTACTTTTCCCAAATAGGCACATCAGCATTGTTCATTCTATAAATCCCCCTTTCAAAAATGGGTAAATGGTTAATGGTGAAAAAAGGGCTGTGATCGGACGGTTAATAGCGTAACCTCACGGGAGTTTCACCCCTGCATGGTTCTCATGCAGCCCTACCCATTGCCTGCGACGCTTTTAACGCTCGGACTGTGGCGGTAAGGGAGTATCATTATATATTCTGCGCTGTCGTCGCCCGCAAGCTGCTAAACTTGCTCCCCGGCGCGGTGTTGGTCGCTCGGCTGTCCCAGCGGGGGAAAGAAAACCCCGCCGGGATAGCGTCATGGCGCACCCACTGTCTGGCTCGGCGCAAAAGGGACGTATCCGATCTGCCCTATGCTGCGCCGCCGTTATCTTGCGCCGCTTTCTTTGTCAAGGTGCTGGAAAGGTTCTTCCGGGACGGGCAGCGGAAAGGGGTTCGCCGCCTGTCCTAAATCAGCTTAAACCTCAAATGAAAGGACAGCCCGCATGAGCCGTGACCGTAAACGGTCGCGTATGTCCTCGTCTATGCCCCAATAGGTATTGCCGCGCTCGTCGCGGAGCTTACGCATAGACAGGGACGCTATGTAGCTTTCGTAGTGCTTGACGACAATCGCCATAGCTTCCGGGTCGCCCTTTGTTGCGGCTATGATTACCGGGTAGGGTAACAAGCCGCGTTCGGCATTTTCATTGTTACCAGTCTGTGCAGTCATAGGCGCGTTCCTCCAAATAGCGTTTTA
>QZDW01000075.1 GCA_009917545.1 bacterium 1XD42-76 | reverse complement strand
CGTGCCTTTGCCGTCAGGATTGTCTGCCGGAGATAGGCGGCTGTTGCATATTGGCAAGCGTCAGGAAAGCTAACAAGGTCAGCCCTGTAACGCTCCACGTCACTTTCACGTTTCCTTGACCAGCCGAGGTCTTTAAGCAGGGCAAGCTGTTCATCGGTGAAGCCGGAAAACTCTGCGCTGTCAAAGCCTTTGCAAATCCTATCACGCCTTGCCGCTTCTTCGTCATAGACATCATCGCCATAGGACGGCGGCATAATCTCTGGAAAGTCGTCCATGGACATCTGCCCCGGTATATCTTCAGCCAGAGCAAGTGGCTCCAAGGTGAAGCGCACAGCCTTGACCGTCCTACCCCTCTTTATCGGCTCATAGGAGAATTTGCAGTCGGTCTTGTCGTTCAGTTCCGAGAGACACTTTTTTAGAACCTTGTCGTTAAATTCCTTGTATCCCTTGTAACTGTCAGCCGTACACCGCATGAGGGCTTTCAATTCGTCCAGAGGAACGTCCCAAGTAAGGTGCATATGCCTATTCTGTTCGAGGTACAGAAAGAGGACATAGCTGTATCTGGAAGTCAGCTTGACAACGTTTCGCAGGTTATACCGCAGGTATCCAAGCCGCTCCGGGTTGAAGATATACTCCATGGCCGAGGGGCTTGCACCCAAGTCCACCTGCCACAGTCCATCTTCGTCTTGATAACATTCCGCTTTCTCAAACAAGGCTATGAGAGTGAAGCCCTTGCGCTTGTTGCCGTCCTTGATTTTGATAGTCTGAAAAAGATTATTAACCCTCTTTTCCAAGTCCGGCGCATTTATCTTTACAACGCCCAAAAGCCGCTCTATTTCGCCTTTCTCAAACCGGATAAACCGCTTTTCCGGAACATGGCTATTTATCCGGCCAAGATATGCGTCCAGTATCTTAAACTCCGCAAGTGTCAGCCCGGTTTCAGAGAGGGACAAGAGGGGATTAGACTTCTGGACAAGCAGATTGTCCGGCTCTTTCCCTGCCCCCTTATAGTCCGGGATTGCAGGGAGTTTCTTTCTCCGTGGCATGGTATCAACTCCTTTCCTTATCATGATACCATAAGGGCGAATTTTTGTAAAGTATAAAATTCTCTTTTCTGGAAAAAGACTATGCCCCTAACAGAAAAAGTCTTCGCTCCTTGCGGAAGAAGTCTTCGCTCCTTGCGGAAGAAGTCTTCGCCCCTTGCGGAAGAAGTCTTCGCCCCTAAAACCCGGAAAGCCGCATAAAATCAGGTTTTTTTAGCGTCTAAATCAAAAGTAGGAAATCAAAAGTAAGAAATCATAAGTGCTAAATCAAGCTATCTATCAAGGGACGACCCCGCAAGCCGCAGTATGTGGATAACTTTGGAGGTTCTGGAAAGCGTCAGGATTGATTAGCGATAAAAAAGAAAATGAGGATAGGAGCGGAAACGGTCAAGAAAGCCGCTGTAAAGCGTGTACACGTCCTTAGAGGGGTAGGTAAGGGGAAAACACCATACAGCCCCCTAAAGCCGTCCAGAGGGCAAATAAAGGCGAAATAGAGGGTCAAGGAGTGTGCCATTACACCGCCACCCCTCTTTTTCTTTTTTACCGCTCCTATACTGTACATGACACGAAACGACAAAATATTACACGAAAACTTCAATTTCGGCATATTGAACAAGAAAACCCGCCGCGGCCCCGGCCAATCCGCTCCCCTGCAGAACGGTTTTGTTGTGAAAAATGACGAAAAAGCCGACTGTCACTATCTGTCCCGCCCGGTATCCCTGTCCCTGCCCTGCTGTCTCTGGAATGTCTGGAACAAGTCCCGCCACCGGGGGAAATGAGCGTCCAGAAACCGCTCCAACTGCTCCAAACGTGACAATTTTCTATCAATTTCGACTTGTTTCTTCACTTCGGCAAGGCTCCAACCGGGGGACTGGGCAAGCAGCTTGTCCCGGTTCTGCTCCAAGACGGCCACTTCCCGCTGCAAGCCCCCTACTTCGTCCCGCAGAGCGTCCCTGCGGCTCTCCAGTGCCTTTACTGCCCCCTGCTCTTGTGCCGCCCTC
>QZDW01000074.1 GCA_009917545.1 bacterium 1XD42-76 | reverse complement strand
TTTGAGTGCCGGTGACGGTCGTAAAAATATCTGCAATACCTACACAACCTACACGCCCACCCCTGATGATTCGGAAGGGGCGTGACGGTATGGAGAAGCTGAACATAAACCGGAGGGCTGTTCCGTCCCCGGAACCTGTGGAAGGAAAGGAGGTCAGCCGCCTGAACGATTACACCAAAGTCAAAATCGGCGGCGTGGTCTACCGGGTCAAAAGTGTATTTTCTGACAAAGGACAGTTGGGTGATCTGCTCGACTTGGCGGCGATGGAAAAACTCAGCCGTATCGCGTAAAGGGCCTTTGCATCAGAGTGTGAGCGTGCTATAATGGCGGTAGGTAATCGACCGCCATTCGCACTGCTCTTTGGGAGGTAAAATCAAAGATGCAGGAAACTTACAATGTTGGAATTTATTGCAGGCTCAGCCGGGAGGACGAGAGAACCGGCGAGTCCGTGTCCGTGGAGAACCAGGGGGAGATGCTCAGCCGCTATGTCCTGGAGTAGGGCTGGAACCTCTATGCCGCCTACTGTGACGATGGGGTCTCAGGTACGACCTTCGATAGGCCTGGGTTCAACCAGCTTATCGCCGACGCCACCGCCGGAAAAATCAATCTGGTACTCTGTAAGGACCTCAGTCGTCTCGGCAGAGATTATATCGAAAGCGGGAAGTATACGGACATCGTTTTTCCGAGCCTCGGCTGCCGGTTCATCGCCCTCAATGATGGGGTGGACACCGCTCACAAAAACAATGAGATGCTGGTGATTCTGAAAAATGTCATGAACGACCTCTACGCCAGGGACACCAGCGCCAAAATCAGGGCAGTCAAACGCTCCTCGTTTCAAGCCGGGAAATATGTGGGATGCTATGCCCCTATCGGCTATCTGAAAAGCCCTGATGACAAGCACATCCTCATTCCCGACCCGGCAACAGCGCCCCTTGTGCGGCGTATTTTCGATATGCGCTGTCAGGGACTCAGTTACCGTAAAATCGCCACAACGCTGAATGAGGAGAAGGTGTCCACGCCCCGCGACCTCTACTACTTGCAGAAAGGCATGGTCAATCCCCGGCAGGACGGAGGCTACTGGCAAGCCCAGACCGTGAAGGCCATCCTTCGCAATGAGGTCTATATCGGTCATACGGTGCAGAACAAAACCGGCAATATCTCCTACAAGGTTCACAAGCAGGTGGGCAAGCCGGAGGCCGAGTGGATTCGTGTCGAGGGTACGCATGAGCCGCTGATTTCGATGGAGGTCTGGGAACTGGTACGGACAATCGAGCAGCAGAACGCCCGGAGCCGGACACAGGCAAATGGGGAGACCGCTCTGTTTGCCGGACTGCTTTACTGTATGGATTGCGGCTCGACCATGCGCCATCATGGGGACTACCACAAGTGCAAGGACGGGACCCCGGTCAGGTCCACCTATGAAAGTTACCTGTGCAATCGGTACTGCTGCGGTGGAAAAGACATTTGTACGGCCCACACGATGAATCAAAAGGTGCTGATACAGGTTGTCCTGACCGACATCCGCATGAAAGCGAAACAGGCGAGGAACGACCCATCCGGGTTGATTGAGCAAATCCAGACCCAGCGCAGGGCATCGTCCGCCGAACAGATGAAGCAGACCAGACTTCTTCTGACGGCTATTGAGAAACGGCTTGCGAAACTTTCCAGGCTGACCCAGGCCATCTATGAGGACAAGGTGATGGGGCGCGTCTGCGTCCAGCTGATGAACCGGTACGAAGCCGAACGCGCCGACAAGCTGGAGCAGAGGGCGCATTTGTCGGGCGAGTTGGAGGCGTACCAGCAGGAGACGGATGATGTCCAGCAGTGGATGAAGCTGATTAGAGAGTACGCAAAGCTGGAAGAACTCGACCGTCCCACCCTCCTGCGGCTCATCAAGCGAATCGAGGTTGGAGAAAAGAAAGTCGAGGACGGATGCACCGTCCGGGACATCAAAATCCATTACAATTTCGTGGGTTATATCGAAGCCTGACACAAAAAAGCCCCGGTTTTACACCGGGGTACATACCAGCCAAACTATCTTGCCGGTTGCCAATGTATACATCGTTCTTTATGTAAGGTTCTCATT
>QZDW01000073.1 GCA_009917545.1 bacterium 1XD42-76 | reverse complement strand
GGGCAGTTATCGAAAAATCAAAGCTGCTTTTTCGTTTGCACCACCTTCGATTCTTTCCTTAACGATTTGTCGAACTGATAACCCATCAAAAAACTAAATATTCTGCCGCCCACCGGCGGCACACCCAAGCAGGAAACTGAAAAAGTTATCCTGCTTTTTCTATGCCCGGAATCCGGGAGGAAGGAGGGCGCACACTTGCCATGCCCGCACTGTAAAATCACCATCATCAAGCGAAGCAACAATGAATCCGCTGTTTCTGCCGCTGCCTACCAGAGCGGCGAAAAGCTGTTCTCTGATTACGACCAGGAGCAGAAATACTATCCCTACAAGAATGAAGTCGCCCACAAGGAAATCCTGCTCCCGCCCCATGCGCCGCCAGAGTACGCAGACCGCAACACCCTATGGAACTCTGCCGAAGCACAGGAAAAACAATGGAACTCCCAACTAGCCCGGAGGTTCGTGCTTGCCATTCCAAGAGAACTCCCATCAGAACAGTATGCGGACCTTATCCGTGACTACTGCCGGGAGTTTTTTGTTTCCAAAGGCATGATAGCCGACTTTGCCATCCACGACAAGGGGGACGGCAACCCCCACGCCCATATCCTGCTCACCATGCGGGCGATGGACGAAAAAGGGAAATGGCTCCCCAAGTGCCGCAAGGTATACGACCTTGACGAAAACGGCGAAAGAATCCGGCTCCCGTCCGGCAGATGGAAAAGCCATAAGGAGAACACCGTGGACTGGAACGACCAGAAGTACGCTGAAATCTGGCGGCAGGGATGGGCGGACACGGCCAACCGCTATCTGGAAGCCAACGACCGCCCGGAACGGCTTGACCTGCGCTCCTATGCCCGACAGGGGATTGATAAAATCCCCACCGTCCACATGGGGCCAGCCGCCTGCCAGATGGAAAAGAAAGGAATCCAGACCAACATCGGCAACCTGAACCGGGACATCAAAGCCGCCAACTCCCTTATGCAGTCCATCCGCCAGATGGTGCGCCATTTGAAAGGCTGGATTGCCGACTTAAAGGAGAAAAAAGCCGCCCTGATGGAAGTGTTGGAGCAGACGAAAGAACCGACCATACCGGAGCTGCTCTCACAGTATTTAGAACTGCGGAGCGGACAGCGTGCCGACTGGACTTCCAAAGGGAAACTGAAAGGCACAGTTGCCGACTTCAACAAGGTACAGGCGGCTATGGATTTCCTGCGAAAAAAAGAAATCTCCACCGTAGAGAGCCTTGACACCCGGCTGGACGAAATCAGCCAGACCGCCGTTTCTGTCATGGAGAGCATGAAAAAAAGCGAGAAGCGTATCAAAGCCATCAACACCATGCTGTCCTACATTGACAAATACGAAGCCACCAAGCCAGTCCATGTGGAGTATGCCGCTATCGGCTGGAAAAAGAAAAAAGAGAAGTTTGCAGAGAGCCACCGGGAGGAACTGGACGCTTACCATGCCGCCATCCGATATTTTAAGGCAAATCTCAAAGGCAATACCTACTCCCGCAAAGATTTGGAAGTAGAACGGGAACAGCTTGCTGCCGCCCTGCCCGGAGGACAGAAGAAGGAACTGGAAACGGTTCATGCTGATGTGAAGGTACTCCGTGATGTGAGGAACTGGCTCAATCAGGTACTCCCGCCAGAACAGCGGAGAGCCACCGCCGAGCCGGGAAAGAAGCCGTCCATTGCACAGACATTAAGCTGGAAAACCGAAGCCGCCAGACAAAGGGAAGCGCAGAAACAGCAGCAGACACCACAGAAACAACAGAATATGGAACTTTAAACAGGCACTTGTTTTGTGATTGGAAACCGCAGACAAGTGCCTTTTTCTTTTGAACAAGATTTATCGGTAACGTGGACGACATTGTGTCGCTCACGTTGCCAGATTAAGGAGGGAACGCCTATTGAACGTATTTGAAGCCGTGAAGCAGTCCGTCACCACAAGGCAGGCTGCGGAGCATTATGGAATAAAAGTAAACCGGAACGGGATGTGCGTCTGCCCGTTCCATAACGATAAGAACCCAAGCATGAAGGTTGACCGCCGCTTTTACTGTTTCGGCTGCGGGGCCACCGGGGACGTGATTGACTTTGTTTCCCGGCTCCACGGTATCGGCAGCAAAGAAGCCGCCCTCATGCTGGCACAGGACTTCTCCATCCCCTATGAGGATGGCAGGAACGCAAGGAAGCAGCCCATCCGACCACGCCTGCGTAGGGAAACGGAGGAACAAAAATTTAAGCGCATGGAGCGGCACTGTTTCC
>QZDW01000072.1 GCA_009917545.1 bacterium 1XD42-76 | reverse complement strand
AGGACACGGAAAGGAAGTGAGGAACCTTGAAAGACGAATGGCAGAACTTACCGCCCCAGATACGGCAGGAAATAGCGAACATGGCAGACAGCACCGAGCCGCCCCGGAGCGTTGAGGAAGTCAAAGCCATGCTGGAAACCACCGAAAAAGGCGGCTTCCGAAACAGCATCCGCAACTGCCTGACCGTGTTCCAGTGCGACCCGCTCCTTTCCGGGGCGGTTGCCTATAACCTGCTGACTGACCGCACCGATATTTTAAAGCCCATCGGTTACAAAAGACCCCCAAACAGCCCCATGACCGACACGGACATGAAATATATCCGGCTGTATCTGGAAGAAACTTACGGCCTGACCAGTGAAAAGAAGATACAGGACGCTGCCGACCTTGCCGCCCACCAGAACAGCTACCACCCTGTCCGGGAGTATTTAAACAGCCTGACATGGGACGGAACCGAACGGATACGCTCCTGCCTGCGGCACTTTCTGGGAGCCGGTGAGGACGATTACACTTACCAATCCCTGCGCCTGTTCTTGTTGGGAGCCATCCACCGGGCATTTTCCCCCGGCTGCAAGTTTGAAGTCATGCTCTGCCTTGTGGGCGGTCAGGGAGCCGGGAAGTCCACCTTCTTCCGTCTGCTGGCAGTCAAAGACGAGTGGTTTTCGGACGATTTGCGGAAGCTGGACGATGATAACGTATACCGGAAGCTGCAAGGCCACTGGATAATCGAGATGTCGGAGATGATTGCCACCGCAAACGCCAAGAGCATAGAGGAAATCAAGTCATTTTTGAGCCGCCAGAAGGAGGTTTACAAGATACCCTATGAAACCCACCCGGCAGACCGCCCAAGGCAGTGCGTGTTCGGCGGTACGTCCAACGCCCTTGACTTCCTGCCCCTTGACCGCTCCGGCAACCGCCGCTTCATCCCCATACAGGTATGCCCGGAGCAGGCGGAAACGCACATCTTAGAGGACGAAGCCGCTTCCAGAGCCTATTTAAACCAAGTGTGGGCGGAAGCGATGGAGATTTACAGAAGCGGCAGATGGAAGCTGACATTCAGCCCGGAAATGGTGCGCCATCTAAAAGAACACCAGCGGGACTTTATGCCGGAGGACACTAAAGCCGGGATGATTCAGGCTTTCCTTGACAGCTACCCCGGCGATACCGTCTGCTCCAAACAGCTTTACAAAGAAGCCTTAAACCACGCTTTTGACGAGCCGAAACAATGGGAAATCCGGGAAATCAACGAGATAATGAACCAGTGCGTCACCGGCTGGAAGTATTTCTCCAATCCCCGGATGTTTGCCGGATACGGCAGACAAAAAGGATGGGAACGGGAGCAACCGACAACGGACACCGGCAACGGGGCGGGAAAAACGCTAGAGGGATTTACACCAGTGCCGGAGCAGATGGAACTTCCTTTCTGAAAAAATCCGGCAAATGACAGCCCGTTGCACACTTCGTTGCTGTCCCGTTGCCGAGCCGGTTGCCGGGGAAAATCCCGTAACTGCGGGCTTTTCTCCCCTTTAACAACCAAAGCAACAGAAAAATAAAAGAAAAAGTATAAAATAACCCAACTGCCAGACAAGGATTAGTTCCAAGGTTTTTTGAAGCCCGTTGCCGGACTTCGTTGCCGACCTTCCCTGTCTGGCTGTTTTCATGTATGGAGGACAAATGCCTATGGCGAAAAATAAAACAGAGATTCATGTCACCACAGTATTTGACGGCGAACTGGACGCTACGGACGTTTTCGTGAGCCTTATCGCACAGAAACACACCAGAAAAATAGATAAAGAATATCTTGCTAAAACACAAGAAATGAAGTATAATAAGGGTGAGGTTCCAAGTGACCGTGTTCCGTCTGGATTGTGCGGGTAAACGGTTATGATGAACGGATTCAATTATGATGTGATTGACACAGCACTTGCCAGGGGATTCCGGGCAGCGATTTATTGCAGGCTCTCAAAAGATGATGACCTTGACGGCACAAGTGCAAGTATCGAAAACCAGCGGGATATGCTGGAAAAGTTCTGCGAAAAGCAGGGATGGGAGGTTGTGGCAGTCTATCAGGACGATGGCTTTACCGGCTTGAATATGGAACGCCCCGACCTGAAACGGATGTTGAAAGCCATCGAGCGGAAACAAGTAAACCTTGTGATTACAAAGGATTTATCGAGGTTAGGACGGAACTACTTGCAGACCGGGCAGCTTATCGAGGACTTCTTCCCAAGGAACGGTGTGCGCTACATCGCCATGAATGACGGTATCGACACCATGAGGGACAACAACGACATTGCGCCCTTTAAAAATATCCTGAATGAAATGTACAGCAAGGATATTTCCAAGAAA
>QZDW01000071.1 GCA_009917545.1 bacterium 1XD42-76 | reverse complement strand
GGGCAGTTATCGAAAAATCAAAGCTGCTTTTTCGTTTGCACCACCTTCGATTCTTTCCTTAACGATTTGTCGCTCCGTTGCTTGGCTAAAGTATAGCACAAAACTGTGAACCAGTCTATCTCATTTCAACCTGTCAGCGGCATTATTATCTCTGGCATACCTTCGCGCTGCTTCCCGCCGTTCTTCGCTGTATGGGGCGGTCAGACGGAAAGAGAAACGCCCCTTGCGGATTTCAAACTCCATGCAGCCCGTTTCGGGGTCTGCGTCGGTTTGGCGGCACTGGTCAGGGTGCTGTCCGGCGTAGGCGGCAAGCCGCTTCTTTAAGTCGGTGTTGTGGGTGCGGATATGGATAAGGGGGTCTTTCTCGTCAAACCATATATCGGTGGTCTTTTCCTGTTTGGTAAGCCCTGTTCTCATGCAAACTCCTTTCCATGCCCCTGTTACGCAATAGGGGCGTTTTTCGGGTGTTTTCTCCGGCTCTTGACTTGGAGAAAACGGCGTTTTTGACGATAAAAACCGCCCGGACGGGGAATGGTTCGTCGGGGCGGCTGTTATCGCAAGATTTCTGTTTTTTCCGGCTCTTGACCGTCAGACGCGGATAAACACGAGCTGTCGGCAAGTACCAGTTTGAGCAGCTTGTCGCGGAATGTTTCTGTGCTGCTGTGATTGAAAAACAACTCCGCAACAATGGTCTGCCCGTTCCTCTGGGTCGTGATGATACTGTCGGGGGTCTGTTCTGCCATAGGTGGCTCCTTTCTTTGGGCGCAAAAGAGGGATTTCCCGTAGTTCGGAAAATCCCTCTTGGTTGACGGTTATTCTGCTTTACTGTGTGGGCTGTGCGGCGGCTGCCTGCGCCTTTCTCCTTGCCCGGTATTCCCGCGCTTTCATGCGGTCATACTCCCGCTGCTTTTCAAGGTTTCGCGCCCGGTACTCCCTTGAATACTGCCGATGGTAGGCGCGGCTCTTTTCCTTTTTGGCTTCTTCGATTTCCTCCCGCATTTGCCGGATTTCCTGCTCGGTCGGTTCTGCAAGCTGTGTCACTTCATTCTCAAACTTGCCGATATAATTGAAATATATGCTGATGTGCTGGATTGCGTATCTCGCCCTTTTCTGGTCGCGCTCATGCACTTCAATCCGGCTGATAAACTCGTTGAGAATGGCGGGGGTAAGCTCGGTAAAGGCAGCATGGCGTTCCGTCAGCTTCAAAAACTTCTGCGCCCGTCCTCCCGCGTTCTCATAAGCGGATAGCTGCTCTTGGAGCGTGGCAAGCTCCGCTTTCAGCGCGTAGTATTCTTCCGAATACTTCTGCGACATCTGCTCATAACGGTCTTGTGAGATCGTGCCCAGGGCGTTATCCTCATAGAGCTTATTCAGCACCTTGTCAATCTGTTCAAGGCGCGTCGTGATTTGCGGAATACGCTTCTGCTGCTTCTTGGTCTGGTCGGTCTGCTGCATGGCAAGGTTCTTTTTCACTAAGGCTTCAAACTCCGCCCGGTTGCTGATAGAATAGTCCTCGATTTTCTTCAGCACTTCCGCGATGGTCTGCATGAGCAAGTCCGCGTCCATGATGTGAGGGGAATGGCATTTGGGGTTCTTGGCTTTTCCCTTGTGGTACTCGCTGCAAAAAGCAACGTGCCGCTTGCCGCCGTTCCGGTAATCTATACGAATGTGCATTTTTGCGCCGCAGTCCTTACAGAAAAGCAAGCCGGACAGAGGGTGGATTTCCCCGTCCCCGTTGGGGCGTCTGACGGGCGCGTTTTTCAAAATCCGCTGTACGGTTTCAAAATCGCTGCGGCTGATAATCGGCTCATGCACATTTTCTGTGATGTGCCACTGGCTCCGGTCTACATAGTGGTTATGTTTATCCCGGAAATGCTTTGTAGTCTTGAAGTTGACTACATCTCCGCAATACTCCTGCCGTGTGAGGATATGGGTCAAGGTGACTTTGTTCCACTTGCAGCGGTTATCCTCGTTGAGCGTCTTATTTTTACAGGTTCCCAGCCCTCGGTCTTTCATGTAGAAAGTGGGGGTTGGGATTTGCTCCTGTGTCAGATATACGGCGATTTGATTGCGGTTCTTCCCACCGATAAACAGACGGAAAATCAAGCGGACAACCTCGGCGGCTTCCTCGTCGATTATCCAAAAATCCTTGTTGTCCGGGTCTTTGACATAACCGTAAGGGGCTTCGGTGACAATCGGCTTTCCGCTCATGCCTTTGGTCTTAATGCCCGTTTTCACTTTCTTGCTGATGTCCTTTGCGTACCACTCCGACATGATGTTGATAAAGGGCGCAAACTCCAATGTGTCGGGCTTCTCGCTGTCAATGCCGTTGTTGACCGCGATAAAACGCACATTGTTCCGTCTGAATATCTCCATCGCGTTGCCGACTTGGAGATAGTCGCGCCCCCAGCGGGTAAGGTCTTTCATAATGCAGACACCGATTTTCCCGTTTTCCACATCGTCCATCATGCGGGAGTAGGCGGAACGGTCAAAAAATCTGCCGCTTTCGTCATCGTCGATGTAGTGCCGGATATTGGTTAGGTGCTGCCCTCTGGCATAGTTCTCCAAAAATATTTTTTGGTTCTGTATGCTGTTGCTCTCGCCGTCGTCCCTGTCCTCGTCGCCCACGGAAAGGCGGGAGTAAAGGGCTGTAATTTTGCTATAATCAGTCATGTGCATAACCTCCTGTGCGTCCATGTATGTGTCATTTACACTTAAAATTATGCAC
>QZDW01000006.1 GCA_009917545.1 bacterium 1XD42-76 | reverse complement strand
TTTCAGGGTTTTACATACTGTTCAGTTGTCAAGGTGCTCTTTTGCAGCTTTCTTACCAGGTTTTGCTTCCCGGCCTCAGCAGCAACTCTGACATTCTATCACATCACTCGCTGTTTGTCAACTGCTTTTTTTATCTTTTTTTATTTTTCTTTTTGCCAGGTAGCTTGTCTCTAACTGCTTTTGGCTTTCCAAGAAACGCTCTCGCGTCATTGGAGCTTTAATATATCATGTAATCTTTCCGTTGTCAAGTGATTTGTTCCATTTTTTTACACATTTTTTCAGGCATTTTCAACGGACACAAGATATGCTATTTTTTCTTTATTTTATCTACATTTTGTGGCATTCAGGAATTGACATATTCCTTTTATTATCCGTCCGGGTTTCGACATGGTGACGAATTGTTTCTCTCACAGACTCAATTACCGGATTTGCGACATCACATTTTTTATAATGCTGTGAATGAAAAGCTCCCTGGCTGGTATTCTTATAGAATACTCCGAAAAATCCCCAGCGCAAAATAAGACAATAAATTATGTTGATACAGCCAGGACAGCCATTTACTGCCGTTCAGCTGTTCCATTGCCTGAGTGCCGATTTCTGTACCGGAAACTGCGGTAAGGAACAGAAAAAAAATCCAGATAAAGAACAATGCTTCCACACCTCCAAGGATTGCCCCTGCGATCTGGTTTAATCCGGACAGGATCGGCAGCCTGGCAATCAGGTCCAGCCAGGCGACCGCTACATGCAGCAAGAGAAATACACACAGGAACAATATAGCAGACACAGCTGCCCGGATCATAATCCCCGCCAGATAGCTGCTCACATAATCCCGGAAAATTCCCACGCCCAGAAGATCATAAACTTCGCCATTGTTATTTTCCAGCAAAAGACGTTTCATCTGCTCCGGCAGCCTCAGAGTCTCAATCACGGTTCTCTCTGCTGCTTTTTCCATCGTAGCATGGGCTTCCCCATCCATCATATTACTCAGTATTTCATCAAGGCCCGCGGTTTCCTCCACCCAGCTCTTCACATTTTCATAAATCGGGGTATTATGTTTGATCCAGTTTATGGTGTAAGGTACTGCCAAATGAACCGTAATCAACGATATCACCAGCGCCACAACTGACACCACAAGCCGGATAAATCCTTTATGGTGCCCATATAGTATCATTCCCACCAGATAAACTGCTACTGCAAACTCCAGCCACCGTTCCGATATCACTGAAATTATATCCATCGAATTCCTTTCCATCAATCAGTTCTACAAATCACGTCTGTTTTATACTTGTCAGGTACCATTCAGCACAAGCTGCCTGATCGTTTCCGCCACACCACTTTCATTATTATCCAATGTCGTCACCTGATCGGCAGCCGCTTTGGCAGCAGGCACACCATTTTTCATGGAAATGCCGATTCCGGCACTGCGCAGCAGTGATACATCGTTTTCACCGTCTCCAAATGCCATCGTCTCTTCTCTTGCGATTCCCAGATGGCCGGCGAGTCGGAGAAGCGCGCCGCCTTTGTCTGCACCGGCCGCATTAATTTCCAGATTATTTTTCAGTGAAGAGGACACAAGAAGGCCGGGAATCTGTGCCAGCTGCTTTCGCATTTTTTCGCGTATGTGTTCCTCCGTAAAAAACATATTGATTTTATCTACCTCATGTCCCTGTTCAGCGATAAAAGCAATGTGATCCGGCACTGCGGTTCTGGTGGTTCGGACCAGTTTGGCCACCCCCGGACTTTCCACATACTTTTCTACATGCTCATAAAAATAATGCGTCGTATAGCCGATTCCATCCACATAGGCGTCATACATGATATCATCCTGGCTAAACCGTGCAAGTTCCATCACCTGAACAGCCAGGGAATACGGCAGGCGGCACGCATCCAATATATGATTGTTTCTCAAATCTGCAACCAGAGCTCCATTCATCAAAATGGCAAAATGGACTCCCGGCAGGCTCTTTAATTCCTTCGGCAACCCGGAAAGCGTTCTTCCTGTGGCCGGTACAACTTCGATTCCTTTTTCGGCGCACTGTGAAAGAGCGCACAGATTTTTCTCCGGAAGCTGCTTTGCATCGTCAAGCAGTGTTCCATCCAAATCTGCGGCAATCAGTTTGATTTTCATATGTTATCCTTTCTGTTATACTGTATCGGCAGAATCCTGTCAGGAACAATTTTTCATATCTGTCAGGCCATGAGGGGTTGTTGTAAAATAACTGCGATATACAAAATACGATTTTAAAGCTCATAGGCATCCGCCATATCTTGTACATCAGCTGTATTTTGCAGCAGCTCCTTATATGCGGTGTACAGAAAAAGGCCCCGAAGGCCTTTCTCTGCTACTCAAAAAAATGGGGTTCACGCAGGATCAAATAGCCGTCCTTATTATACTTAGGCGTGAACAGTCCTGTGATTTTTTGGCCGAAGGAAGGCTTTTCTGCTTTATCTGCAGCGGCTTCAATCAAATCCACCGCCGCCTGTCTGGTAAGCGGAATTCCGTCTTCCTCCATCATTTCAGCCCGTTCGTAAAGTGCGGTAAAGCTTTTTTCCTCAATACTACAGTCGATGTCCGCCGCGTATTGACGGGCATACTGTGCAAATTCATCCAGATCCATCAGAGCGTCGTCATCAAAATCGGCAAAATTTCTTTCGTCTGCTGCCCCGGTATCCGCCAAGCCAGCCCCGAATTCCTCCGCCCCGATATCATTGGACGTGAAAAATGGCATTTCCTGCCCGGATTCAGCCAGCTGGGCCTTTGCACTTTCTGCTTCTGATAAGGACGAACGTGAATTTATTCCCTCCCGCTCTGGGGAAACAGGATGCAGGCCCACAGTTTCCGGATGGACAGAGTCCAAGCGTTGTTTTGCTTCCCTGCCAGTGGAAGCCTGGGATTCGCTCTCTGCTCCCCGTACGGACCATCCTTCCACTTTCCGGCCGGAAAGCTCCGGAGAAAAAGCTTCCGCCTTCTGGCCAGACGCCCTTGGGAAGGAATGTCCTGTCTCCTGACCGGATGGTTCCGAAACAGGAGCCTCTGCCTCCTGGCTGACTTTCTCCGGAGAGGAAGCTTCCGTCCCCTGGCCGGGCGATTCCGTGTATGGATGTTCTTCTTCCTGCCCGGATAACTCCGGGGAGGAGGCTTCTGTTTTCTTACCAGTCGGGACAAGACGCGGCCTGGCAGTCTCTGCTTCTGACGAATTCGGGCGCACATTTACTGCCTGACCGGAGGAGGCCGGTTCTGCCTCGACACTCTCTGGCTCCTCTGCCGGGAATGTGCTCTCTACATCACGGGCAATTTTTTCCTGAATCTGCGTTTCTTTCTTTAAAGCCTGCTCTACAATCGTCTCGGTAATCCGTTTTTTCCCAATCTTTTCGTCTGCTGAAATGTATTGAAATTTATCTGCCAGCGACCTGTTTCTTTCGTGAAGGAATTGCAGTTTCTGTGGTGTATCAATCAGGACTACGATCATACCTGTTCTGTCTTTTTCCATCAGATCATCGAGTTCATTCTGCACTGCATCTGTCAGATCGGCCGCCTGCTCAATCACCAGATCTTTGCCTGCAAGTTTTACCGCAACCGCGCTGATTCCACGCTGATTCAGCTTTTCGCTGCTGATCTTCGCCACCGGATTTTTATACCCCAGTTCGCGGTGGATCTGACGCAGCTCTTCAATGGCGGCCTCTACACCGTCTCCGGCGATTTCTGCACCGATCATCAGGTGGTTCCCCGGCCTCTGATTCACAGATTCCATCTCCGGCTCTTCGTCCTCGTATGGCAGGGTGACATGAATTTCTTCCCGCTGTGACCGTTCTCTGTCAATCTCCGCCTGTTTTCTGGCCCGCCTCTCTGCTTCGGCCCGGCGTTCTTTTTCCCGCTCCTCTTCTGCGCGCCGGAGCGCTTCTATTTCCATCTCTTCCCGTTCTCTGGCCGCCTGAATCGCGCGGCGCTGGCGTTCAAGCTCCGCTCCACCTGCCGATGACCGGGCAGCTTCCCGGCCCGCCTCTGCATCCAGAACACGCTTCGTCGGCCTGATTTCCTTAATCATCCGGATATCGTCCAGGGGTCTCGTGGCATAACGGTCCGCCTCTTCCTCCGGCGTATAGAAATTCTCTTCTGATATCCTTGACATCTCCTGCGCCAGCTTACGGGTCTCTGCATCCTCATGAAGCCGTAGAACCACATCGCCGCCCACCGTGCCATTTACTGCATAGCCTTCGTATGCCTCTTCATCATAGCCTGGTTCCATATATGAATCAGGGGCATAGCCTGCCTGGGCATACTGCTGCCCTGCATATGGATCATCAGAAGCCCCATTTGGGTCATAAGGCCCTTCGCCATAGGTATCGTCAGCATACGGGGGCTGCCCATAGCCCTCCCTGACATACGTTCCGTCAGCATATGCATTCTGGTTGTAGCCTTCTCCGGCGTAACCACCCAGGTCGTAATCATTCCCTGTATTTCCACCCCGGGCATACGCTCCGTCCGGATATCCGTTTGGGCTGTATTCGTTCCCGGCATTCCCATTCTCGGTATATGTCCCGCCCGGGCTGTTCTGGTCGTATACTCCACCGCCATAATTATTCTGGCCGTATGTGTCGCCTTGATTTCCTGCCGGAGGGTACACTCCGTTTTCATAGCCGTCCTGTCCGTATGTCCCGCCGGGATATCCATTTTGAGGATATGCGCCTTTGCTGTAAGCGTCCTGTCCGTATGTCCCGCCAGGATATCCATTTTGATTATATGTCCCGTTTCCGTAGCCATTCTGGCCATACATCGTATCGGAATACCCATTGGTACCGGCTTCCTGAGCATAGCCGTCCTGATAATATCCCTCACCGGTATATCCTCCCCGGCCATACGGTTCCCGGGCATAGTTTTCCTGGCTGTATGGCTCTGCTGCGTATGGCGCCTGCTGATATGGCTGCCGGGCATAATCGTCATTTACATACTGCCCTTTCCCATAGCGTGTCCCGGGCGTCTGTTCTTCCTCGTACGGCTCAGCGTCATAAGCTTCCTGCCCATAACTGCCGCCCCCTCCGCGGCGATAGGACGGGCTACCGCTGTATTCCTCCTCAACAGCCTTTAACTTTGCCTCATATTTATCCCTGTTTTCCACAAGATCCATCTGATATTTACTCAGCGGGGCATATTGAATCTTCAGATCCATCGCTTTATCTACATACTGCCCCAGACCGAACAGCAGCATAATCCGGTCACATGTATGAACACACTCCGTTTCCATATTCGCACGGTGATAGAGTTCTGCCAGCTCATACAGCCATTTTTCGTCCACCTCCACAGCCGTATACGTTTCAAGCGAACGGATGAGCTGGTCTACCGGCGCGCCTTTGGCCTTTAGAATCAGATACCGAAGCAGGTACTGGCGCGGATCATCCTGCGCCAGATCGCAGAATTCCCGATAGTATGCCTCTGCCTCCGAGATACTTCCTTCCTTTAACGCCAGATCCGTCAGCTTATAGAGAAGCCGCTTTCCAACCGGCGCACGTTCGAACGCCATGAGGAGAATATCCTTCGCATCCTGGTAGTTCTCATTTTTTTCATAAATTTGAGCAATCAGGGAGAGAAGGCTGGCATTCCTCACACGGTGCCAGTCAATGCCGTCGGCAATTTTCATCGCCGTCTCATAATCTCCCTTATTAGCCATCTTCTTTATCTGCTCAACTTTAATGTTAAATTCATGTTTATCCATATCTTTCGCAACTCCTAACCATCGCGGCCGGTTCCGGTGTCATATGTTCTGTGTCTTATCAGAGCTCTACCCGCCCCTCAAGCGCACGTAAAAGCGTCACCTCGTCAATGTATTCCAAATCCCCTCCAACCGGCACGCCGCTGGCGATTCGCGTCACCCGGATTCCTGTAGGCTTAACCAGCTTACTGATATACATCGCCGTCGTCTCGCCCTCAAGGCTGGAATTGGTGGCAATAATGACCTCTTTCACATCTTTTTGCAGGCGCGCGATCAGCTCTTTAAGCCGGATATCGCCGGGGCCGATTCCCAGCATTGGGGATATCGCCCCGTGCAGGACGTGATAAACGCCTTCGAATTTACCGGTTTTTTCATATGCTGCCAAATCCCTTGGGTTTTCCACTACCATGATCGTCCCGTGGTCTCTGGCTGCACTCTTACAGATCGGGCATAGCTCCTGGTCCGTCAGAGTAAAGCACTCGCAGCAATAATGAATATTATCCTTTGCGTCCTGAATCGCTGTGGCAAGCTGTGCCGCCTGCTCCTTAGGCATATTGATAATGTGAAAGGCAAGCCTCTGCGCCGTTTTGCTCCCGATTCCCGGAAGTTTTGACAATTCCTCTATCAGTTTTGAAATCTGGCTACTGTAATAATCCATAATTAAAGAGAAAGGCCTCCCAGACCGCCAAGGCCCCCCAAGCCGCCTGTCAGTTCTGCCATCACCGCGCTGCTGTCCTCTTCCATCTGGTGGAATGCCTCGTTGACAGCGGCAGTAATCATATCCTCAAGCATCTCCACATCATCCGGATCCACTGCCTCCGGCGAGATCTTAACAGAAACAACCTCCTTTTTACCGGAAACCGTCACGCTGACTGCACCGCCTCCCGCGGATGCCGTGTATTCCTTTTCCTCTAATTCCTTCGTCTTTTCTTCCATCTGACGCTGCATTCTCTGTGCCTGTTTCATCAGATTCGTCATATTACCGGGCATTCCGCCCGGAAAACCGCCGCGCTTTGCCATATTGCGATTCCTCCTGCATTTTATAATGTCGGGCCTAAAAATATTGAAGGCCTGGTATCATTTTAACTGTAATCGTTGCAACAGAAACGATACTGTGCCTGGCTGTAAAAAGCACTTCCCTGCGGACTGATACTTTCTGCCACTGTATATCCATACCACCGGCTTTCCTGGTACAGCCTGAATGCCGCAACGTGTTAATCTTCTATCATAATATCCATATGGATATTCTCTTTCAGTTCTTCGTCACTGATATAGCGGGTGTTTAACCGTTCCCCGCTCTCTCTGAGCCGTGCCTTGAAATAGATTTCCTTCTGGTAGACCTGTTCCACATACCGTTCCAGATCTCCCAGTACGCTCGGACGGCTGCCGATCGAATAATTCATGGAATCCTGGAACACGATACACAAACAGCCCTCCCCGGCTGGTTCCACGACCGTCTCACGGAAACTCGGGCGTGCGGACATGCCAAGCTCACGTACAATCTTGCCCCACTCGTTGCGGATCAGATTCAGATCTGCAAGCTGGGCTTTGGGAAGCGTCACGGTCTGGGGCTCCGGTGTTATTTCACTGCCCGCATTCGCACTCTGCCCGGCGTCTCTGACAGCGGGTTCTCCTGATTGAGCGCCAGGTATCAGCCTTTGCGGCACACCTTCCCCGAGCTGCCGCTCCATCCGGTCAAGCCGTTCCAGGACAGAATCCAGGCTCTGCTCCATTTCCGGCTTTGTCAGCTTAATAAACGCGATTTCAATCAGAACACGCTTCTGGCTCGCATAGCGCAGCTGATTGGAAAGATCGGAAAAAATCCGGATATAACGCGTCAGGGTATATTCACTCGCCAGCGCCGCATCTTCCCGCAGGAGGTTAATATTTTCCTCCGACATATCCAGGAGATCTTCCGCATCCTCCGCTGTCTTTAAGAGCAGAAGGTTACGGAAATACCAAATAAAATCTGTAATAAACTGCCCCAGCTCTCTCCCCTGGACTACCATCTCTTCCAGCTTCAGGATACAGTCCCGTGTCCTTCCTTCCGAAAGCGCAGCAAACAGCTCCCGGAATACGCGGTGATCCACTGCGCCCAGAACATCCAGAACGTGCTCATATGTCAGGGGCTCCCCGAAATGAAATGCCGCACACTGGTCTAAAAGGCTCAGGGCATCGCGCATTGAGCCGTCCGCGGCTTTCGCCACATAGCGCAGGGCCTTTTCCTCGACCGGCATGTGTTCCTCATCGGTCAGCTCTTTTAACCTCCCGGCAATGACTTCCACCGTAATCCGCCGGAAATCATACCTCTGACAGCGCGAGAGGACCGTAATGGGGATCTTATGCACTTCTGTTGTTGCCAGAATAAAAATCACATAGGAAGGCGGCTCTTCCAGTGTCTTTAGCAAGGCATTAAAGGCGCCTACGGAAAGCATATGCACCTCGTCAATAATATAAACGCGGTATCTGCCCTCTGTCGGCGGATACTGTACTTGTTCCCGGATCTCCCGGATGTTTTCCACGCCGTTATTGGAGGCAGCATCAATTTCCACGACATTCAGCGAATTGCCTGCTGCGATCTGCTGACAGCCGGAACATTTCCCACAGGGACTTCCGTCCACCGGATGTTCACAGTTGACCGCCCGGGCAAAAATCTTGGCGACCGAAGTTTTCCCCGTGCCCCGTGTCCCGCAGAACAGATACGCGTGTCCGATACGCCCGGACAGAATCTGATTGCGGAGCGTCGTGACAATGTGCTCCTGACCTTTTACATCCTCAAATATCTGAGGACGCCATCTTCTGTATAATGCAGTATATGACATATCGTTTAAATCCCAAAGCTGATTCCAAGGAGCGCCGCCTCTTTCACAATATCGGATTCCGGATCCACTGTTTTCAGTCTGCCGGCACTCTCGGAAAGCGTAATATCCGTGATGACATTGTTCTTCATTACGACCAGCCTGCCAAATTTCCCGCGGTCAATCATCTCCGCCGCATGAGCGCCGATTCTCGAGGAAATCACGCGGTCATAGGGAACCGGAGTGCCGCCGCGCTGCATATGGCCCGGTACGGTTACACGGATCTCCTGCCCTGTCTTTTCCTGTATCTTTGCGCCGATCTCATAGGCGACCGACGGATACTTGGCAGCTCTCTCTTTTAGCTTCTGTTTGTATTCCTTCTTGGGCAGGGCTGCGTCCTCTTTGGAAATCGCGCCTTCTGCCACTGCCAGAATAGAGAAACGGCTCCCGCCCTTTGTGCGCTCCGTGATCTTTTGTACCACCTTATCCAGATCATACGGCATCTCCGGGAGCAAGATGATATCTGCACCGCCGGCGATTCCGGCGTGAAGCGTAAGCCAGCCTGCCTTATGTCCCATAATCTCCACGATAAAAACACGGCCGTGGGACGCCGCCGTTGTGTGAATATAGTCGATTGCATTGGTAGCGATATCGACGGCACTCTGGAAGCCAAAGGTCATATCTGTCCCCCAGAGATCATTGTCGATCGTCTTGGGAAGTCCGATGACATTAAGCCCTTCCCCGCTCAGCAGATTCGCCGTCTTCTGGCTGCCGTTTCCGCCAAGAACTACCAGTGCGTCCAGCTTCAGTTTATAATAAGTGTGCTTCATCAGCTCCACCTTATCGAGGCCGTTCTCATCCGGTTCGCGCATCAGCTTAAAAGGCTGACGGGACGTCCCCAGCATGGTTCCGCCCTTTGTAAGAATCCCTGAAAAATCCGAACGGTTCATCGCGTGATAGTTCGCGTACATGAGTCCTTTATAACCATCCTCAAAACCGATGATTTCCACTTCATCGCCATAGATATGATATAATCCCTTTGCCACACCGCGCATGGTGGCATTTAAAGCCTGACAATCTCCTCCGCTCGTCAGAAAACCAACTCGCTTCATTCTATATCCATCCTTTCTCAAGCCCACAGGGCTGTACAGAAATGGTAACAGCGCAAATTCTCCGCCGTTACAGGCGCGGCCGCCGCATATGTCTGCTGCTGGCGGGCGCACTGCCATGAGCCCATTTCCCCTTCGCAGCCAGCACACATCAGGATTGAAACGTTCTGTGGTGGCAGGGGATTGGGAATCTCTGCTTCCCGGCTGCCTTAAAGCGCCGGACTTTTACAGTCATTATAATACAAAGCAGGAGGAGGGGCAAGAAAAATTTGGCATGCCGCCTCATCCTGTTATTATCATTCCCGGTTCAGGTAGATCGGATTCGGAATCTCGGCATAATTATTCTCCTCCATTCCGTCTTTCATCATTCCTTCCACCTGGCGGAACTGCATACTGGGATTCATAAACCGATCCCACAGTTTATATCCGGGCTCTTTCTTTTTTTCGCTGTAATTTACCCGGCCTCCGGCACAGTAATTCCGGTAAAGCTCTGCATAGAAATCAGCCAGCTCTTCTGAGATTTCTTCCGGCAGTCCGTCTATTTTCTTATAGGTCTGCTGCTTGATGATCCTGCGCAGGTATGCCTCACTGAACGCTTCAAAATCAAGCAGATCACCGTTCGTCTCACCATGTGCGGCTGCCCACCCGGATACGTCCACATTTCTTGTCTGATAAGAGAAACTCCCATCCACATTGCAGGTCAGGTATCCATACTGGCAGGGCGGGATAATCAGCGAATTGCTGACGATCTCCCATATCCCATATGTACTGTCCGGTGTTCCCGGTTCCTTACGATGCTTTAAAATCCTCTGCACATGGAGATGCCCGCTGAAATAAAGCGGCGTCAGATAGCGCTCCAATACTCCTGTTACTTCGTCATAATTGCGAATCACACATTCCTCTACAAAAACACGGCTCAGCTCCTGCAAGTTATGATGGCCTGCCGGGATCACTGTAATCCCCTGAAAATATGCGCTCTGAAGGCAAAGCTCCAGCCATTCCAGCGTATCCTCGCTGATACGGCCGCCAACCTCGTTCACCGGGTCATAGATACACGTATCCAGCATTAACATCCATGTCGTTTCATTCAGCATATAAAGATAGCTCAGGGAATCCGGCGCATAGCTGACTGCCCCGTCGTATCCGAACGGCCCATAAATCTCTCTGAATTCCCGGGCTGTCACAGACTCGATAAAGCTCTGTTCATCCCCAAAATAAGAGGTCGCATAGGGATTGTTGATATCATGATTCCCCGGTATCACAAGCACGGTAATCCCGGCGTCCTTTAGCGCACCAAGCCGTGCGGCAAATTCCTCGTGATTCATCCATTCCCCATTGAGGGTCAAATCGCCGCTCAGGACAAGCGCATCCGGCTTTAATGCAATCACCTCATCCGCAAACGCCTGCCAGATCTGTGTCATATAGCACTCTACCTTACCGTCCCCGTCGTCTGCCAGCTCCTGAAACGCCTTCCCGTAATCTGTAAGGCTCGGGGACATATAGTGCATATCGGATGCAAAAATAATGCTTGTCGGCTGTTTTTCCCGCTCAACCGGTTCGCCTGGATCATATTCTGTCTCTTCCGGCTCTATTCCTCCACTGGTTCCGCTTCCCGGATATCCTGGCCCCACTGGCTCCTCGCTCTCTTCTTCGCTTTCTTTTTCGCTCTCCGTCTCCCTGCGGACGGTCTCGCTGGAAAATGAGCTCTCCTTCATCGTCTCCGCTGCCAGCTCCCTGCTGTCCGCCGTCAGAACGCCCGGGACTGCGTGCCTTCTTATGAGACGCGGGAGCGCAAAGATAACTGCAGATAATACAAAAAGGAGCAGCAGTAAAAGCAAGACCTTCTTCTTCATACTTACCGCACCCCTTTAATTCATATCGTATTCAGTTTTATCCGCACGCTCTGCTTTGAATATCCATCATGAACGTTACCCTGACAGCCAGCTCAGTCCCGGCTGCCTCACGGCACATGAGAGCTTCCCCTTAGTGCTGCTGCATTCCTGCCCTGACACGGTTCAGAGATTCCCATTGCGCGAGACCAGAACGTCAACGCCGCTTATCAGGGGCAGCTTCACAATGTAATATCCGGGGCAGAGCATCACCCCCGCTGTAGCGGATTGCGGGTATAGGGCACCGCTGACTCCCCGGCTGTGCGGACGCATTAAGTATACATGTACGCCGCCCATTTGTCAAGTTTTGCTTTTATATCGGCAAAATTTCACTCAAACAGCGGAATTTTCTGAATCTGGTCCATATTCTTGTTCCAAATTCCGTACCAGAGATCTTTTAGCTCTTCGCCATCGGAAGCCAGAAAACCATAGACCTCCGAATCAAATTCCAGGATTTCGACCGGCCCGTAGAGAACCGGAGCCGGGTATTGACCGGAAAGGCGCGCCAAAAGCGGCGGCAGCTCTTCCTCTGTAACAGGAGCGTCAGCTAAAATGCCCTGTCCGGTATACTCTGAAAGCATTTCCTTAAACTCGTCTGTATCCGCCTCCTTAATCGTATTTTCTGTCTCAGAGTACAGATAAACCCGTTTCCCCTCTTCTCCCGGGGAATACGGCTGTGTCAAAATGATCGCTCCGTTTTCACCGCCCAGGATCTCAGTATAGCCATCGCCCTGCATCTGAACCGGCCCGATCTCTGACAAGCTGACCGCCCGCTTAAGTACCGCATGCAGGGTATTATTCTGATCCCGTTC
This sequence comes from bacterium 1XD42-76, assembly GCA_009917545.1. Taxonomy (GTDB): domain Bacteria; phylum Bacillota; class Clostridia; order Lachnospirales; family Lachnospiraceae; genus QZDW01. Next base: position 164,488 of record QZDW01000006.1, on the reverse strand, counting down.
CAGATGAAAGCTCAAATATCCAAAGGAGCCATGCAGGGATATCGCCCCGGCACATACATAGTCGAGCTCCACTGCCATCCCATACGGCATGTTTACCACCGTATCCAGATCCAGGGGATCTGCGGGCTGTCCGCCCCCTGCTTTTCCTGCTGCAAAGACAGCTGTCGGGCCGTCGGCTCCTCCAATAATCACAGAATGTTCCTCCTCATTCCTTTCTCCGCCCAGCTTTCCCGCCAGAAAAACAGAGGTCGGGCCATCCGCTCCCCCGATGATTCCCACGGATGCCGTCCCTTCCGGATTGGTAAGCAGTACCGTTGCCGCAAAAATGAGCACAAAACCTGCGCACAGGCTGACCCAAAATGCAGGCTGTTTGTAGTTCAGGATATGTTTGATCCGGGACTTGACATGATTTTCACCAAATGCCAGAGGGAGCAGCGGAAAGTTTTCTCCTGCACCGAAATGTAACAGTGTCAGGGAATAGGCCTTTCTTTGCTCTGTGCCCAGCATCTCCATCACCTTTTCGTCGCAGGCCATCTCGATATCATGACACAGGCAATGGAATGCAGCCCATACAAGCGGATTGAACCAGTGGATGGAAAGCGCAGAAAACGCCAGTATTTTTGTAAATGGATCATGCCTTGCTATGTGCGCTCTTTCGTGCGCCAGCACAAATTCTCTCTCTTTTTCGTTTCCGTCCTTTAAAAGTGCGGCGGGCAGATAAACTCTGGGCGGAAGGACACCGGCTACAAGCGGTACAGTAAGCAAGTCAGAGTAGTATGCCCCGTCCGCTCCGGGGACTGAATCGGCCAACCGTTGTTTCATGTTATAATACCGGACAGCATTTACCGTCAGAAAAAGCAGCATTCCTGCGGCCCAGACCATTTCCACTCCCCCATATAGGGTATAGACTTCCTCTGCTTCGCCGGGCGTTTGGGAGGTGTAACGGCTTATCAGCACCAGATTGACGGGTATGTCGATTGCCTCAATTCCGGTAGATACGACAGGAACATTCCTTTCTGCGACTGTAATCTCCGTAAAGGAATGTGGATTCACCGGAAGCAGGGAAAATGGAGCTTCAATCGAAACCGGTAGTAAAAGCCGTATAAATGGGACAAGCCAGAGAAGGCAGATCATGCGTTTCGGGACCTGCCTCATACAAACTCTCAGCAGCATCACCAGAATCATCACAGCACTCCCTGTCAGGCTCATGTTAAAAATACACGTCAGGCCATCGCTCATCATTCATCCCCCTTTCGTCCGCTCTCCTTTTCCTCCCCGGCAACCGCATCCTCAATCAGGCGGTAAATTTCTTCCGCCTCCTGTCTTGTCAGCTTCCTTCCCTTTAAAAACGTGTTAAAAAATGCAGGCAGAGAGCCGCCGAAGCTTCTCGTCAGCAGTGCTTCGCTCTCGTATCTCTGAACCTGCTCGCGCACTACAAGCGAGGTAACAACCGCCTTTTCATTCTGTACGAAACCTTTTGTCTCCAGCTTCTTTAAGACAGTGTAACACGTCGATTTCTTCCACTCCAGCTCTTTAAACGCCAGCTTTACCAGCTCTGTAGACTTTAATGGCTCCTCACGCCAGATCAAATCCAGGAGCCGGTATTCACTCTCATACAGCCTAAATTCTTTCATAAAGCGCTCCCTTCTGTCAGTGATTCGGACGGCGCATGATTTCAATGTGAACCTCCATGCGCCCTCAGGTAAGTACGCCCCATGAACACTGATTTTCCGGGCACACTTGGGATACCTGAATTTGTGCCGCTTAGCAGCGGCGTGATTTTCATGTAATCCAGCATCCGGGACGTATGGCAGGTGGTTGATAAAAACAGTCCCCGCACAATCAAGTCTATCACAATAGACCCAATCGTGCAAGGACTTTATATGGGCACTTTAAAAAGGAATCAGGCATCCTTTTCTTCGCGTTCCTCTGAACTGCCTGATCTTTGCTGCTTCTTTTTCCTGCCTTCCTCCCGCAGCTCTTTAAAAAACTTCTTCAAAAGCTGCGAACATTCTTCACCCAAAAGGCCTGTCTCCATCTCAACCTGATGGTTAAAGCCTGGTTCGTGGAACAGATCCAGAACAGAACCGGCACAGCCGGCTTTGGGATTCATACAGCCGATAACGACTCTGGGAATTCTGGCCTGGACGATTGCTCCGGCACACATAGGACACGGCTCCAGGGTCACATACATGGTACAGCCTTCCAGCCGCCAATCCCCTATTTTCTTACACGCTTTCCTGATGGCGGTCAGTTCTGCATGGGCCAATACATTTTTATCGACTGTCCTGCGGTTATAACCCCGTCCGATGATTTTCCCATCAAAAACAATGATGCAGCCGATGGGAACTTCTCTCAAAGCCTCTGCCTTCCTGGCCTGGCGGATCGCCTCCCGCATATATTTTTCTTCCTGTGTCATTTTACTCTCCATACCTTTCCTGTATAGGCAAAATGCTGTCTGCTGTTTTCTGTACACCGCCGGAAACTCATAGAAAGCCCTCATGCGCCCACAAGTGAGTGTGTCACCATGAATGAAAATAATTCAGGCGCATTGGGCATACCTGAATTTATGCCCAATGGTGGCGGCGGACTTTCATACGAAACCTCCGTGCGCCCGCAAGTGAGCATGTCACCATGTACGAAAGTAATTTGCAGGTCAGCAATTCCTTATATTTTTACACGGTTCTCTCCGCCAGTCAAGTGATATCAGCCGGAACAGCGTGACTTTCTGCTTCTGTTTTGATATAATCAGGGGAGAATCCATACACTATCTGAAATGACAAGACGAGGAGACAAGCCTATGAAACTCTGTGGACTGCAGAAAACAACACTTTTGGACTTTCCCGGTCATGTAGCCGCAACCATATTTACAGGGGGCTGCAATTTCCGCTGCCCATTCTGCCACAACAGCGATCTTCTGGACATCGACGCGCCCGCCTCTTTGTCAGAGGATGAGGTTCTCTCATTTTTGTCCCGCAGAACCGGTATTCTGGAAGGTGTCGCGATTACCGGGGGAGAACCGACTTTGCAGCCGGATCTGGATGATTTTATCAAACGGATCCGCGAATTTGGGTATCAAATCAAGCTGGACACGAACGGCTGCCGACCTGATGTGTTAAAAAAGCTCTGTAGCGATGGTCTGATTGATTATGTGGCGATGGATATCAAAACATGCAAAGAACGGTATCCTGCCGTCGCAGGCATACCGTTCTTTGATATGAAACATATTGAGGAAAGTATTGATTTTCTAAAATCAGGCGTTGTGCCATATGAATTCCGCACAACCGTTGTGAGGGAGCTCCATTCTGCCGATGATTTTGAAAAAATCGGTCCCTGGATTGAGGGTGGCAGCAATTATTTTCTTCAAAATTTTGTTGCTTCTGAACGCGTGCTTCATCCCGGTTTCTCCGGATATACGAAAGATGAGCTCCGGCAATTTGCCGAAATTATGGTTCCTTTCGTCGGTCATGTTGCACTGCGGGGCGTCGATTAACCTATCTGAGCCGGATATCTGTATACCAGTAGCCGAAGCGGTTGTCGTTCGGCGGCTGTTTCTTGGAGAGCACAAAGTTGGGGAAGCCAAACATGGAGGCCATATATTTTTCGCTGCTGAAATAGTGGCCGGGGACTCCGATCAGGTAGCGCGGATTCCCTTTTCGGTTCCCCAGACGGACCAGAATCAGATAGCGGAAGCTGTAATAGCCATGCAGTAAAAAGCTGTTATTCCCGTAGACCCAGCTCTCACGCGGCAGCCGCCCGATATCCTGCGGATGGATTGTCAGCACTTCACAGCCATCCTCATAGTCAAACGGCTGAATCTTGGGATAGCTCCGTCTAAGCTCCTGCCACATGAGTTCTGGATCCGCAGTATTTTCCTCCGTATCCTGCAGATACTTTAATACCTCCGGATTTTCCAGCTCCGGTGAGGCAGCAGGCGTCTCGCTCCTGGACGTCCCCATCGCGCGTCCGGATCCATAATCTGCAAATTCAATTACATTGAGATTGGACGGTTCGGATCCGCTCTGCCGCATCTGCATTTCATCCGGGGGCTCTTGATTTCCCGAATTCTCCGGCCGCATCTGTCCTGTATTTCCATGTTCCGTTTCCGGGCTCTCATCCCGCTCTCCTGCTTCTGCCGTGTTGTCTGTACGGGCTGTATTTCCGCCGGGCATACGCGGGTTCCCCGGCCTTCCCCCATTCATACCTGGTATACGTAACGGCCCAAACCATCCCGGACCGGCGCCCAGCATTCCCGGCCTCATGAAGGGCCCGGGCTGATTCCGGCGCGTCCCTTCGGTTACAGGCTGCAACGGCCTGGGGGAACCACCAGGAGCACTGGTATGCTCCTCTGACAGCGGCAGTGTCCCGATTGCTGCTGTGGAAACGGTCCCTGCATTCCCCCCGGCTGACGTTTCGGGAGGCACGGATATAGGAGTATCGGCCGCAGCTGAGGCAGCCCTTTCCATACGTTCGGCTGCGGGGGCCAGGGACGGGAGCGTTCCGTCTGTCACTGCTGCGTCTGTGCTTTGTTCTTCTCCCACAGGGACTCCGGGCAGCGGGAGTGTTCCTGCTTCTGCTGATGCCTCACTGCCCATGCTGTCTGTGGATGGGATCCCGGAAGATGGAGGCATCAAGACTGTCGGCGCAGCAGCATCCATACCTGTGTTTCCTGTAACAGGCAATTCAGACGGTCCAGAGGATTCTGCCGCTGCACGGTCTCCCCTGCCGCCTGCACGCACTTCGGGCGGCAGAGGCCTTTCGGGCACTGCCATCCCGGCAGATGCATAGGCCGGTGCATAGACTCCGGATCGTGGAACATTTCCAGCTGTGCCTGGTACTCCGGACAGAGGAATACTCCCGGCTATGCCGGATCCCGGAGTGTTTCCAGCTGTGCCTGGCACTCCGGACAGAGGAATACTTCCACCTGTGACGGATCGTGAAGTGCTTCCAGCCATACCTGGTACCCCGGACAGAGGAATGCTTCCAGCTGCATCCTGAACTCCGGACCGTGAAACGCCTCCGGCGGCACCCGGCATTCCGATTCCCGGACAGCCTGTCGCGTAGATTCCTGACGGCGGGGGATTCCCAACGCCGGCCGGCATTTCAGCCCCTACATAGCCTGTCGCGTACATTCCGGGCAGCGGTGGATTCCCGGCAGTTGGTATCTGAACCCGGGGGCAGCCGGTCACATAGGCCCCGGATGGGGGAATGACCCCGGTTTCCGGATAACCGGTTGCATACATTCCGGACAGCGAGAACGTTCCAGCATCCACTGTCTCCTCCGTTCCCACATAACCTGTGGCATGCATTCCCGACGTCATGGCGCTTCCTGCCATCATTGTGTCATCGGCTCCTCTATCATCGCCGGACAGTTCCCTGTCTGCAGATATGGTTTCCGGTTCCCCGGGCTTACCCGTGGTTTCAGCGGCTCCAAAGAGCCCTGGTATCAGCTCCGGAGCAGCCCCTTCTTCCGCCTTTTCCCCTAAATTTTCCTGTGTTCCCACTTCCGCGGCATATGTAAGCGTCCGCGCCTCCATATCCTTTCGTTTCTCTTCCCTTGCAATCTCTTCTTCAATTTCTTTTACCACACTGGACACCGGCTGCGGCTGTTTTTTCCCCTCCGGAAGAATTTCCCGGGCCATGCGCACTGCCGTATCATTTCCGCCAGTATGGTTTGGGGACTCTGTTTTCTCTGATGGGCGAGCCACGTCTTTGCCCGCCGCCGACGCTGTCTGGCCGGCGTTCTGTATCTCCTGCTCCTGTCGGATATTTTCCATCGGCGGCAGAATCGCGTCCTCCCAGATCGTCGTATAGGAACGCCAGGAATTTTTAACATCGTGTATCGTCAGTCCGTAATATGTATCGAGTGGGTTTCCGCTTTCCTCCACATTCTGCGCATCAACGGTCGTTCGAAACTCCCCGTTCCCGCCGCGGATGAAAATGTTGCCCAGAAATGTCTCCTGACGGTTCTTGCCCAGGAGGTAAACTCCAATGGCATTTCCGCCTACATAGACCTTTTTCACGCTCAGGTTCAGCCTGCACTGGCCGTTTCTGGCCTCCAGCTTTACAAATCCTACGTTCTTTCCTTTTTCCTTCCCTTCATATTCATAAATATAGGAAATTAACCTCCGATAATCTGACATATTTTCCTCCCATCCATGCAACTTCATTCATCAAAGCCAGCAGGACCGCCATGCGGACCTTCGCACGCACCACGGCGTCCCTGAACCTTGCTTTCCGGCTGGAATCCGATCATGTCCAGAGACGGCTTCACCCCTCTGCTAGATATTGTATGCAAGAGGGGTGGGAAAATATGCTTTATTCTTAAATGGATTCCTTATTTCCTGACTGCACCGGAGCGTACCGCGGCTTCACCGACACGTTTTGCCACATGCTCCGCCACTCCCGGCTCAAGAGCGCTGGGAATGATATATTCTGCCGAAAGCTGTTCCGGCGTTACCAGCTCCGCAATCGCTTTGGCGGCTGCTAATTTCATCTCATAATTGATATCACGGGCATGGCAGTCTAACGCTCCGCGGAAGATTCCCGGGAAAGCGAGTACATTATTAATCTGGTTCGGGAAATCGGAACGTCCCGTCCCCATCACCTTCACCCCGGCCGCCATTGCCTCATCGTACATGATCTCCGGCGTCGGGTTCGCCATTGCGAACACAATGGGATCTTTGGCCATCGTCCGGATCATCTCCGGCTTCAGGGCGCCTCCGATTGAAACTCCGATAAAAACATCGGCTCCCTGTAATGCATCCGCCAGTGTCCCCCGCCTGTCATCAAGGTTTGTAATATCGCAGAGCATCTTCTTGTGGTCCTGGATACCTACGCCGCGGTCCTTATAAAGGATTCCGTTCTCATCGCAGGCAATGACATGTTTGACCCCGGCGGTCAGCAGCATTTTGATAATCGCGGTTCCGGCAGAGCCGGGGCCGTTTAGCACTACATGAATGTCCTCAATTTTCTTGTCCACTACTTTTAATGCATTTAAAAGCGCAGCGGTCACAACAACCGCGGTTCCATGCTGATCGTCATGAAAGACCGGGATATCCAGCTCCTTTTCCAGGCGGGCCTCCACCTCAAAACATTTCGGGGAGGCAATATCCTCAAGGTTCACACCGCCAAAGCAGGGGGCGATGTATTTCACTGCCTTGATAATCTCTTCCGCATCCTGCGTATCGAGGCAGATCGGAAATGCGTCTACGCCTCCAAACTCTTTAAAAAGAATCGACTTGCCCTCCATAACCGGCAGAGCGGCTTCCGGGCCGATATTTCCCAGGCCCAGCACTGCTGTACCGTCTGTTACGACAGCTACCATATTCCCTTTGGATGTGTATTTATATACGTCATTCTTGTTGGCATGAATCTTCCGGCACGGCTCGGCAACTCCCGGCGTATATGCGGTGCTCAGATCGTCTCTCGTCTTTACCTGTACCTTGCTTACCACTTCAATCTTTCCCTGATGTTCCTCGTGAAGCTTCAGCGCTTCCTCCATGTAGTTCATCCGTATCTTCCTCCTTGCTGTTCTCCTGCGCCATCCCTGTCAGACAACTCCCAGGCTGGGTACTGTAACGATTTAAACGATATAAAACGTGCTGCGGCTGGGCATGAGTGTACTATATTTTTTTCATCATACCATACCTCTTAACGCGTTTCAAGAAGTATAGGATAATTGTTACTCTTCACGTTATAGCTGTCCGGGGAAATGTCGTTATCCATGATTTCTGTAATAGTTGATGAGGCAGCCGTCAATGATGATCTGTCGTTCCGCCCCGGTGAGGTGTCCTGCTGAGACCGAAAATGGCGTAACCGTCCCGTCCGGCTTTACCGCATAGGCAGGAAAGCGGTCCACATTTTCCAGAACCGCCCTGCGGATGCCGGGAATGAAAATGTAATCGTCCAGTACAAAGAGCTCCGGCTCTTCCACGAGGAACGGGATAATACCCCAGTTGATGCAATTGGAGCGGTAACGTTTTGTGGCGTACTGTCTGGCAAAATTGGCACTTCCGCCCATCACGCGCTGGCAGGATGCAGCCTGCTCACGGGCCGAACCGTCACCGGGCATGTTGGCAAAAATAGCAGAACCCAGGTCGGTATTTTCGGGATCGCTCTCTATTCCTGCATTTTTCAGCGCAGTATAGACAGCTTTCACCTCATCGTCAAGGCCATTTCCGGCGCGGCGTTCGCGTTCCATACAGCGCATGGCTTTGGAGCGTCCGACGTACTTTGGATCCTTCCGGCTGAGGGCGAATTCACTGAGGCGCTCCGGATTGGAGCGATAGGAAGAAGTTTCGCCGGAGGGAATCAGCTCATCGGTCGTCGTCACAGGATCTGTAATATAGGAACAGAGTTTCACCAGCAAGTCCTCCGTCAGGGCCGGCATTTCCGGCCAGTCCTTAATATTGGGCCCAAAGCAGAGTTCTGTCTCCGGCCTAGCCTTTTTCCAGCCGTCGAATACCCGTTTTTCGTAAACAGAACCATTGAAAAAATATTTGGGGCAGCGGTATTCTATGTCCATCAAATCCGTGGCAGCAGTGAGCCGGCCGCCATTTGCAGCCGTGGCGGCAATGGAACGGGCATCCATAAGAGCTACCGCGCTCATCTGTCCCTCACCCGGCTTGGAGCCCTCGCGGTTGGGGAAGTTGCGGGTGGTATGACGGATGGAAAACTCCCCATTAGCAGGGCAGTCACCAGCACCGAAGCAGGGGCCGCAGAAGCACTCACGGATGATTACACCAGCAGCAGCCAGGTCAAAAGCTGCGCCGTTTTTCACGAGTTCCATATAGGCCGGCATGGAACCGGGATACACGCTCATGGTAAACACGCCATTACCCACACTGCGCCCACGAAGGATATCTGCACAGGCCATCAGATTGTCAAATGTACCCCCGGAACATCCGGCCACCAGCCCCTGATCTACATAGATCCTGCCATCACGGCCCAGCTTACCCGTCAAATCCATATGGGCAGTTCCCACGATCTGCTCATTGGCATTTTTCTCGATTTCACGCAAAATGTCACCGGCATTCTGTTGAAGCTCATGGATAGGATATGTGTAACTGGGGTGCATCGGCATAGCGATGGTGGATTCGATCGCGGAAAGGTCTATGTACACACACCCGTCATAGTAGGCGACGCCATTCGGGGCCAGTCTTTGATAGGCTTCCGGGCGGCCGTGAACAGTGAAATATTCCTCTGTCTTTTCATCCGTCTCCCAGATCGAGGACCAGCAGGCAGTCTCTGTTGTCATGACATCAACCGCATTGCGGAACTCTATCGGCAGTCCTGCAATGCCGGGGCCGATAAACTCCATGACTTTATTCTTGACATATCCATTGGCATAAACCGCACCGCAGACAGACAGCGCCACATCATGCGGACCGATACCGGGGCGTGGGCTTCCTGTGAGGTAGACAGCAATCACGTCAGGACAGGTAAAATCATAGGTACGTCCCAGCAGCTGTTTGGCCAGCTCGCCGCCGCCCTCTCCCACAGCCATTGTACCGAGCGCTCCATAACGGGTATGGGAATCAGAGCCCAGAATCATCCGGCCGCAGCCAGCCATCCTCTCACGGTTGTAGCTGTGAATCACCGCCAGATTAGGCGGTACATAGATACCACCATACTTTTGGGCAGCCGAAAGGGCAAATTTGTGGTCGTCCTCATTGATCGTACCTCCGACGGCGCACAAGGCATTGTGACAGTTTGTCAGGACGTAAGGCAGAGGAAATTCAGTCATACCGGACGCGCGTGCAGTCTGGATGATGCCTACATAGGTGATATCGTGAGAGGTCATGGAGTCGAACTTCAAATTCATCCGCTCCATGCTTTCTCCCTGATTGTGGGCCCTGAGAATCGAATAGGCCATCGTGTTCTCTCTGGCCTTTTGAGAATCCGGGATCCTGCCTGTCCTGGCCTGTACGGCCCCGGCGCTCTCGTAAAGCATACCATCAAGATAGTAAACGCCGGATTCGTAGAGCTTTATCATGCGAAATACCTCCTGTTTTTTTCTACGGTTTATCTGTCATTGTGTTCATTCCCGCTATTCTTTCCATATTTCAGATTTACTTGCCTCATCTGATAATACTATCGCAAACTATTTTGGGGTTTATTTTCAATATTAAATTTAAACTTTTTATAGTTTATCTTCCACGTGCTTTATTATGTTTCCCGGTTGCATATCCAACAATCCGCAAAGCTGTTCCAGTGTTTTTATCCCTATCATTTCTCCTCTCCTCAATTTTTGCATAGCTGACTGACTAAGTATGTTTTCCCTTAATATTCTGGTACTGTTATAGCCTGATTCCTTTAATGATTTCATGGTAAAAATAAAAGGGGGACGACGATATGAAAAAACTTAGCAGCCGGACTATTGGCGATATCCATCATTTTTACTGCTTGCGGAGGCGGAACCCCAAAAACATCTGAATCAACAATAGCGGCGAAAACTGAGATTGCCACAATCGTTTCTGAAACCGGTCCTGTCACATTTTAATGCGATAACCAGCGTGTGATATATAGCCTCAAAATTTCTTCATTTCAGTGGAACTAAATTTGATTATTGTCCTGATAAAACAACAAAAAACCTTACAAATATAAGAATTTTCCTATATTTGCAAGGTTTTACAAAACAGCACGAGACGGGATTCGAACCCGCGACCCTCGCCTTGGCAAGGCGATACTCCACCACTGAGCCACTCGTGCATCTCTTATCTTCTCAAGAACATCACTATTATATAACAGAGTCCGGAATCTGTCAAGACTTTTCACGATATTCTGTTTATAAAATTCAGCGTTCCATTTCCCCTGTGCGTTCTTCTCCTATACCTCCTGCTCACTCCCCGCCCGTCTCATACACATACAGTGAAAAACGGTCTCCATTTATGATCTGAACTCCCGCATAGAGCGGCTCATTACTACTGCTATAGGCGGTACTTCTCACAAACAGGAGATAATCCCCTTTTCTCACCTCCAAAAGATCTGCCTCCTCCGATGTGGCCCGGCAAAGTTCAATCAGCTTTTCTGAGCCTGCAACCTTCAATCCGCTCTTTTCCCGCAGGAAATCGAACAGCGAATTATCATCAAATCTGGCTTCCAGAAGAAAGGCGTATTTAAGAGGAAAATAGCTTTTCTCGATTGCTACCGGCTCCATATCCGCAAAGCGCAGTCTGGAGATATATACAACCTGGCTGCCCTGCTCAATCCCAAGCCGCGCCGCCGTCTTGGCATCAGCTTCTACCAGGCGATTTTCCAACATTCTGGCTCCGGGCTTCATTCCCATCTGTTCACACATCTCACTAAAGCTCTGGAGCTTCTTCATATTGCGCGAGACTTTTGGCCTGGTTACAAAGGTTCCCTTACCCTGCTTTCGCACCACAAGCCCCTGATCAATCAGGAGCCCGACCGCCTTCCGTATCGTAATCAGGCTGACACCGTAGGTTTTGGACATCTCGGCCTCTGTCATGATCTTATCTCCCGGCTTATATATGCCGCTCCGGATATCCTTTTCGATCTCATCCCTCAGTTGAACGTATAATGGCGTAATCGCGTCCTGCTTCAGCATCTGCTTCCTCCTAATTATTCTGTTTTCCAGTCTCTATTATTCTAATATGAGGAAACCAAAATAGCAAGCATAACCGAAAAAAGACAGCCGTTCTGTTCATACCAAACGGCTGTCCGCAAAAATCGTACTATGATTCCGGATACGGGCAGCATTTACTGATTTGCTGAATGCCAGCCCCTCAAAATAGTATTGGGAGCAGACCCGGCCGGCTCTTGCAATTAGTACGCAACTTTCCACATGTACCTTCTGTCATCCATCGAATGGCCCCGGATCTCCGCCATCTGAGCCACATAATAGCGCTCAATCGGAATCAGTACGACTGGGTTGAAGAATTCTGCCACTGCCTCAGGGATCCTTCCTTTATTCAATTCCTTAAAATCAATAACAATGAAATTTTCTGCATATGTATTAAGGAACTTCAGGCATCTCTCGTCCAGGGCTCTTGTACGTCCTTCGCTCATAATGAGAATCATTGGCAGATTCTTATCTGTTGTTTCGAACGGGCCGTGGAAGTATTCACCGGTGTGGAGGCATACTGCATGCTTCCACTGCATTTCCATAAAGTGACAGCAGCACATGGAATATGCAACTCCGTAGTTCGGGCCGGAAGCCAGCACATAGAATACCGGCTCATCCTTTGCCTTTTCCGCCCATTCTTTCGCCGTAGCCAGGCAGTTCTCTTTCCCCTCAGCTACGATCTCATCAATGTGGCTGTATGCTTCCATTGCCATTTCGTATCGGTCCCAGCCCTCAAGCTGATGGAGTAATTCGAAGCCGATACGCAGGGAATTTGCCTGATTGGAGTCGCTATAGACCTGATGATCTCCGTTCGAATAGGTCACAACATACTGACCGACCTTTGCCATTCCTGTTTCCGTTGAACCTGTCATGGCGATTGTAATCGCTCCATTGGCATTGGCTGTCTTTACCGCCTCGACAGTTTCCGGAGTTGCCTTCAGGGAGCAGATCACCGCAATACATCTCTCATCTAACTCCTTTGGAAGTGCGTGTACGAATTCATTGCTCGTATACGTTGTGGCGCCAAACGTTTTTGCCTCCGACTGAAGCAGATAGAGCCCCGGGAAAATGGCTGCTTTTGAGCCGCCGCAGGCCACAAAATAGACATGCTTCAGCCCGCCCCTCTGTTCCATTTTATCTTTAATCTCCGCAATAATCCTTTTGATTTCCATATCCGTTTCCTTTCATCCGTTGTCTTATCCACCTTGCTATGCCGCGTATCATACACTACCGGAAACACAACGGTCCGGTGTATTTTCATTTCATATACCTGAATACAGGTGTCCTTTCAGCAGACATCCTAGCGCAGCCCGGCATAGCTCTCTACCTGTTACCGTTTTCTCGCAAACAGATAATAGGCCGGGCTTCTGTTTGCACAGTCCTCTTCCAGCACTTTGAGGGAGCAGTACACAATCGGGGCCGCAGAGGCATCTACCTTGCCCTGCCTGCCTTCCTCCTCGTACTTTCCTTCCTTGTAAGATGGGTCAAGAACACAGGCGTCCTTGCCGTCTGTCGAAAGCACCGCAATGTAATGTCCGCCGTGTGTAAACACTCCGGTATATCCCTCGCGGTCTCCTCCTGAGTTGGCGATCGCCATACCACCCCGCCGCAGATGTTCGACCAGCTCATAGAGGCTGTCCGTCGTCTCGAACGTAAGCCCGAATGTTTCTGCTACTGCTGGTCCCAGAATCTTTAAACTGGTTCCCATTTCCATATTGGCTTTCAATTCTGCGGAAAGCTTCAGGCAGTCCAGAAGCTCCAGATGTCCCATTGTCATATTTTCCACGAGCATGCACAGACAGCAGGGACCGCATGCTGCCGCTGCTGCCGTTCCCTTTCCCGGAGGCGGTCCCCCGTGGCTCAAATTATGCTCATAGGGGACATGTTCATAATCAAGCTGATTCAGATAATACATTTCTTAAACCTCCTGTCATGATTGCAGGAACCCTTTCACCTGCACTCCTCCTGCGTCGGCAGCCCTGCTGCTGACAGTCTTTCTCTGTTGTAAAGTAACCTTCCTGCGCCCACAGGTGAACACACCACCATAAATGAAAGTAATTCGGACGCACTTGGCATCCCCGAATTGATGCCACCCGGCGGCGGACTTTCACAGTATACAACAAACCTGCCGCCCTGTCTAGGTATGCAGAAAGCACGCCACGTTTCTCTTTGTTCCGTCTCTGTCTGTGATCTCTTTTAGTGCCGGCGCTTCTTTATGACAACGTTCACTGGCATTTGGACAACGGGTACTGAACAGACAGCCTTTGGGCGGATGAAGCGGACTGGGTACCTCGCCCTGGAGAATGATCTCGTCCTTTTCTGCATGGATATCCGGAACCGGAATCGCAGATAAAAGCGCTCTGGTATAAGGATGAAGCGGGTTCCCATAGAGATGTTTCTTATCCGCAAACTCCATAATCCGCCCAAGATACATGACGGCGACTTTATCGCAAAGATATTCCACAACACTTAAATCATGTGAAATAAAAATATAGGTCAGATTCCGGTCCCGCTGCAAATCTTTCAAGAGATTTAATACCTGGGAGCGAACCGACACATCCAGGGCTGATACCGGTTCATCACAGATAACCAGTTCCGGATTATTGATGAGCGCTCTCGCAATCACGACACGCTGCCTCTGCCCGCCGGACATCTCATGTGGAAATTTTTCCAGAAATTTCTCGTTAAGCCCTACCTCGTTAAGGATCGCCTTCACCTTCTCAAGCCGTTCTTCTTTAGAGTCCCTTCCCACCACATTAAGCGGTGCCATAACTGACTGTACGACTTTTTTCTTTGGGTTCAGGGAAGCGTATGGATCCTGAAAAATAATCTGCATTTTTTCCCGCAGCGGGCGCATCTGACTCTCCGAATAACGTGTAATGTCCTCTCCGTGAAACAGAATCTGGCCGTCCGTAATGTCGTGAAGCTTTAAAATCGTCTTCCCGAGCGTGGATTTTCCGCATCCGGATTCGCCTACAAGGCCGACAATTTCTCCCTGCTCAACCATCAGGTCAATCTGGTCCACTGCCTTAACAACGATATCCTCTCCGTTTCTGACTTTCTTGACCGGAAAATACTTTTTCACGTTTCTGATCTCCAACAAAGGCGCTGCCATCATTTTTCACCTTCTTTCCCGTTTTGAGCCCCGCCGTCCTCAAACAGGAAGCAGCGTACCATATGACCGTTATGTTCCCGCATTCCCGGATCCTCTTTCCGGCAGCGCTCTGTTGCCTGGCTGCACCTGGTACAAAAACGGCAGCCCTGCGGCATCTCTTCCAGGCCGGGAACCGTACCCTCTATGGTATACAAATGTTCCTCCTGCCCGCTCCCCAGCTTGGGGATGGAATTCAGGAGTCCGATCGTATACGGATGGGACGGGCGGTCGAAAATATCTTCCGCCGTGCCATATTCCACCGATTTACCCGCATACATCACCATCACATTATCTGCAGCCTCTGCCACTACGCCCATATCATGCGTAATAAGAATTACGGAGGTATTTGATTCTTTGGTAAGCTTTTTCATGATACGCAGAATCTGTGCCTGAATCGTGACATCCAGGGCCGTAGTCGGCTCGTCTGCAATCAGAAGCTTGGGATTGCACAGTAATGCCATCGCAATCATGACACGCTGGCGCATACCGCCTGAAAGCTGATGGGGATACTCCTTCACCCTCTGTTCAGGCGAAGGAATCCCTACACGCTTTAACATTTCCACGCACTGGTCCAGCGCATCTTTTTTGGTAATCTGTTTGTTATGAGAGCGGATCATCTCTATCATCTGATCGCCTATTTTATAGACCGGATTGAGGGATGACATCGGCTCCTGGAAAATCATGGATATCTCATTTCCACGCACCTCGCGCATCCTCGCCTCGGTTGCTTTGGAAAGGTCCTCATTCTCAAAGAGGATCTCACTCCCTGCATCAATCTCACATACAGCAGGGGATACCAGTCTCAGAATCGATGTGGCCGTCACGCTCTTCCCACATCCGGATTCTCCCACAATACCAATTACCTTTCCCTTATCCAGAGAGAATTCAACGTTTTCTACCGCCGCCAGCTTCTTTTTCCCCACTTTAAAAGAAACCTTGAGGTTTTTGACTTCCAGCAATCGCTTCTCCATTGGCAGCCCCTCCTGTTTTACCTGATTTGCTTTATTGGGATACAGACCATTTCCAGACAGCCTGGTTGTTGGCGCCGCCTTCAAATCCGTTATATCCCTGGAAACGATCGGACTTCACGTTAAAGCTGTAGCCATGATACAGCATCACAAGCGGCATCTCATCATAGAGAAGCTCCTGATATTCGTTAATCAGTTCTCTTCTCTTTGTATCGTCAATCTCTGCTGCGATTGCATCCTGAATCTCGGCATACTTGGTATCGCTGATCTGACAGTAGGTCGCATTCTTGTTATCATAGTAACCAGACATCCATAACGGATAACCCATCGCAGTCGAACCGCAGATCCCCAGGTCATAGGTACCGTCCTGCAGGCCTGCAAACATAGTAGCCAGCTCAACCGTCTGAACTTCGATCGTTATCCCTGCCTCAGCCAGATTCTGCTGGATAACTGCTGCCATACTCTCACGGGCAGAGGTAACTACCATCGAAAGTTTCCTGCTGGAATCCCATCCAGCCTCGGCGAGCAGTTCCTTTGCCTTTTCTACATCTCTGGACCATTGGAGGCCGCAGTCATACTCAGAGCCGGGAATTATGCAGGTCGTGGACGGAACGCCCATACCCTGGAGTGACTGATCAATCAACAGCTCCTTATCAATCGCGTAGCTCATCGCCTGGCGGACTCTCTTATCCGCTACATTCTGGTTATTGATAAGGAATACAGCCACTGTCGTCGGCGCTGAAGACTGTTCTACGTTAAGCCCCATATCTTTTGCCGCCATCGCATCGTCTACAGACGGTGCCTGGAAAAAACCGTCCATCTCGCCTGCAGCGATTGAGGTGATCGTGTTGGTGGGTGCAATGACCTTGAGAACCAGCTTGCCAAATTTTGGTGTGCCCAGATGATATCCTTCAAACGAGCCAAACTGAAGCTCGCTGCCGGAAAGCTCGGAGATAAACGTACAGGGCCCGGAACCGACCGGAGCCTTCCAGAATTCATCCGTCTTTATATTTTCCGGTGCAATATCCCCAAGAAGATGTTCCGGAAGTACATAGTAATATTTATTGTGCAGAATCAGCCAGTCTTCCACCGGCGTTACATTCTTGAAGGCGATTTTCAGCGTATAGTCATCGACTGCCTCTACCTTTACAGACTTTTCGCTCTCCTCAAGACCAGTCTCGTCTGTCCCGGCCCATGTATTGAATTCGCTTCTCAAGCCGTAATCGAATTTGGGATTGGTGATGAGCTGCGCCGTATAAACCCAGTCGTTCGCCGTAACCGGCTGTCCATCATGCCACTTCGCATTCTCGTCCAGATGGAAAACAGCCGCCATGCCGTCGTCTGCAGATTCCCAGGATTTTGCGCCCCGCGGGGAAACGCCCGTCCCTGCCTCTTCGATAAAGGCCAGGCGGTCATACAGCTTGTCGCAGACCAGATTCTGATACATGGAGCCAGAGGACGAGCCGTAGGGGTTGATCGTGTCCCATGCCTGCGTCATGCCATATGTAATGACGTCATTAGAATAGTCGGCACTGCCGGCAGCTGCCTGTCCGGCCGCCTCTGTGGCTGTACCTGCTGTTGTCGCTGCCTCTGCTTCTGTTGCCTGTGTGGTCGCCTCCGTCGCCGGGGCTGCTGTTGTGGAAGCACTTCCACCTCCGCCACAGCCTGAAAGCAGGCCTGCCGTCATGGCTGCTGCCATCATAAGGCATATAAGACGTTTACTCTTTTTCATTTTGTTTCCTCCTTGATCTTTTTCATTCCTTATTTTGTTTTCGGGTCAAGCGCATCTCTCACGCCCTCGCCGATAAAATTGAAACCAATTACTACCAGAATAATACACAGGCCCGGTGGAAGCCACACCCACGGCCTTGCAGTCAGAACCATCAGGTTCTGTGCCGCAAAAATGATGTTTCCCCAGGAAGCCTGCGGCGTCTGCACGCCCATTCCCAGAAAGCTTAACGAGGATTCCGTAAGGATAGCGCCCGCCACACGGAAGGAAATATTGGCCCATACCGGCGGGATTGCATTTGGGAGCACCTCGGCAAACAGAATCGGCATTGTTTTCATTCCTACCGCTTTCGTGGCTTGTATGTATTCACGCTCCCGGATGGAAAGGACGTTTCCATAAATTAGTTTGGCGATAGCAGTCCAGCCGAGCACGCCGATCACAACTGTAACGGTGAGAATCGAAGGACCAAATACGGCTACCAGAACCAGAATCAGAACCATTGACGGGAACGACATAAACGCATCGGCTGTACGCATGATAATCGACTCTGCCGCACCGCGGAAATAGCCGGCAATCAGCCCCAGAGGGATCCCCACCAGCACAGAAATGATGGTGGAAGTGATACCCACAAACAGAGAAATACGGCCGCCATAGAGAAGTCTCGCAAACAGGTCGCGTCCCACATCGTCTGTTCCCAGAATATGCGCGTCAGACGGAGGCTTATTAAAGCCGGCAGCCCGGTCGGTCGTATACGGATCCAGATCCATGAAGAGAGGAAGAAATACTACGACAGCCATCAGGAACAGCACGATAAAAAGCCCCAACATTGCTTTCTTGTTGTGCAGAAACTTCTTCATTGCCTGGCTTTGCATGATCTTTTTCATTTTCCCCTTCCCCCCTATTTAAATTTAATCCGCGGGTCCAGGGCCGCGTAAATCAGATCCAGAATCAGGTTTGCCACCAGGACCACGATACAGATCAGTACAGCGACTCCCATGATTACGGGATAATCCCGGCTCGTTATGGCGGTAATCATCAGGCTCCCAATCCCGGGCCATGCGAAAATCTGCTCTGTTACCACGGCTCCGCCGATCAGAAACGGAATCGACAGGCTGATTGTGGTGACGATAGGAATCAGGGCATTCCGGAACGCATGTTTTAAAACAATCACGACATTCGTAAGGCCTTTTGATCTGGCTGTTTTTATGTATTCCTCATTCAGCACCTCAAGGACACTCGATTTCGTCTGCTTAATGTAGTTTCCGATCGGCTGAATCCCGCAGACAAATGCCGGAAGCGCCAGATGCTTTAGCAAATCGCCGATATCATTTCCGGATCCTGCCGAATACATACCACTTGTTGGGAACAGTTTAAGCTTCACTGCCAGTACATAAATCAGCAGAAGGCTCAGGAAAAAATTCGGCACCGAAGCGCCGATAAAGGCCACAAATGTACTGATATGATCCCATATGGAGTTCGGCTTGTAGGCTGAAATGATTCCCAACGGCACACCGATCAGGATCGCGCCCAGGATTCCGACGCCGGTAAGCATCAGAGACGGCTTGATTCTCTGTGCCACCATCAGGCTCACTTCCTGGGAAGTGCGGTAGGAAATTCCCATGTCACCGCGAAACAATTCCCCCAGCCACATAAAATAACGTACGATAATGGGCTTATCAAGGCCCAAAGAAATCTTCAGGGCCTCCAGATCGCTTAGCGACATTTCGCCTGAGGACGCCAGAATCGAAAGCGGGCCGCCCGGCGCCAGATTAATCAAAACATAGACTGCGAATGTGATTCCCAGGAACACGGGAACCGCATACAGGAGTCTTTTAAACACATATTTTAACATGTAACCCCTCCCCTGTGTTACTACAGCCGGTCTGCGCCGGATGCCGGCCAGACGAAGAAATTATTTCGAAGATGCCAGTTCCTGGAGGATCCGCACCAGAAGCCGGACACAGGGCTCGACTGAGCCGATGTAGCCATACTCCTTCTCACTGTGGTCGAGAGCACCGTGAGGCCCCATTCCATCAAGAACAATCGCATGTCCGCATCTCGACAGATGATTGGCATCTGACAGACCACCGCGGTCCTTCTCCGCAAAAGGAATGCCAAGCTCCTCTGCCAGTCCCCTGATATGTGCAATATAGCGTTTAGCCTCCTCTGTCTTTACGAAAGGCGCGCTCTCCCTGGCCCGCACAATCTCGGTTCTGACGCCTTCGACGTACGGCGTTCCGCTTACCATATCCTCTACAGTCTGTTTTAAGCGGTCGCGTTCCGAATCCTTTTTGAAACGCATCTCCACCTGAAGCCTGGCATAGTCAGCCACCACGTTTCCGGCCGTGCCGCCTCCGGCGATACCGACATTCACGGTCGTGTCCTCTTCACGGCTTGCCAGGCCCATGAGCTTAACAATGTAGTTTCCCATTTCCAGAACTGACGAGGCATTTTCCACCTCAAACATAAAGCCTGAGTGGGCCGCCTTCCCATGAAATTCGATCTCATAACCCAAAGAGCCTTTTCTGGCAAAGCAATGTCTCGTTCCGTTCTGCCCGGCTGACTCCATGACGAAAATGTAATCGGCCCTGGCGCCAATGGCATCCAGCGTATCCCTGGAATAGCGTGAACCGATCTCCTCGTCAGGGTTGTAGACCATAGCGATATTCAGCCGGTCAAGGGCCTCCTTCGGAAGATTCGCCGCCACATGGTACATTGCCACATCTCCGTTCTTCATATCGCCCACGCCGGGACCATAGCAGTTGTCTCCTTCGATGCGAAACGGACGCTCGACAGCTGTTCCATCCGGAAACACCGTATCCATATGGCCTACGAACATTACATCATAATGATCCGATGGATGGTTCGTAATCAAAAGTACTCTTCCTGTCTCCTCCCCCACATGGATCGACTCTACATTCCATCCCAGTTCTTCATACCATCTTTGCAGGCGATCCGCCACCTGATTGATGCCATCCGCATTTTTCGAACCGCTGTCAATATTTACCAGCTCCTCAAGCTGTCTCAGATACAAGTCCAAGTCCATTGCATGTCCTCCTTCTGAATCAAATCATGATGTCAGGACAGTCCTCACTTTGACCCGGCATCATAGCACGTCTTAAATCATATTATATTGTTATATATGGTTTTATGTCAAGATGAACATTTCAAAAAATGTTTTTTCTGTACTTTTTCAGCATTTTATACAAAACTGAACTTTCATTTTTGTCGCATTTTGCGATGTTTCTGTAGTATATGCTTTAAAGTCTGCATGGCTTCCTGAAAGGAGTTTTGGGAAAGCATCGTGTAAAAATCTTGTTTCTTTCACGGATTAATAGAAGAAGCATTTGGCATACCTATACTTAGATCGCCTGCGGCGATAGGATTTCAAAGTAATAACTCGGTATTGAACAAATTTCTTGGATGTGAACAAAGATTGATTAGCGAGTATATTAAATGGGCCGATTAACAGAGGCTGACTTTGTCACCCTCATTTTCTGCAAATAAAAAGAACGCCTCCCGTGGCGTTTCACACAATTTACATCTCGTTCAGCAAACATTTTTGCACTTTCAAAGGTTAAATTTTGTTCCAAAGACCTCATTTCTTCAAAAATGATCTCCGTCAGTTTCCCTAATCACGCGACAAATTGCTGTATTGGCAGCCGAAACAGAGGAATAACCTTAGCGGACATAAACGCCTTCAGAACGCAAACCCTTTTTGGCTATATAATATGGTTGCTCTGTCCCCTGCTGAATATCAACTGCAACGGTATTCTTCCCATCTCCCTTACTGTTTCATAATGAAGAAACAGCGTCAGTTCCGGTTTTAATGACGGCAAACGCGGACTCCTTGAAAATAAAGACTTTTCTGTTTGTCATGATTATACCGTAACGGCAATTATGAAACATCCATCATACATGCGATTGGTGTCCCAGACCAGTATATTTTGCAGCGTAGAGGATGGGCCGGTGGCATTGCAATGAAATCTATATATCGAAATGCGATAAACATAGAAACCGTCCGGCAGGACAAAAAATCAACGAACATTTCCACAAAACAACATGTAATATCTGTGATATCTCGTGTGATACTTTACCATATTTCACGCGCATAAATGTATGATAAATTTAATTTTATCATTAGCCGTTACCGTCTTGGGAAATGTTACTGTTATTACATTACCTACAATTTCATACCCAACGCCGCTGCTTCTTCGATAGAAAAAGCTATGTTTTCGCAAAAGGTCAGGAGGCTTTTAAATATTTATACCTATAGAAAAACCACCTCCACATTATCGGGAGGCGGACTATCTGTTAGATTTATTTTGTAGAAAAATCTTATGAGGATTATCGTCTTGTGACAATTATTGATCTCCAAACGTGCCTGTTATACCGTTTGTACGAGTCCCTTGGCATCCGTTACCACTTCCCCTGTGCTTTCCAACTTGAAAGCGTTCAGCATTTTGCTTATGAATGACATGCTTTATCCCTCCAACGTATATTTGCAGAAAGGCGGCAAATTTCTCCGCTGCCCTATTTTCTCTTATTCAAGATTGTCAACTGCGTACTGTGCTTCTTCCTCGGTAAACTTCTCTCCATATTCTGATATCAGCTGGTCATATATGACAGCCGGAGACATGTCCATTGTTTCCTGGTATGTTTTGGCTTTCATCAACGCATTCTCTTTATGGTCTGCGTCAAGATTATCAACTGCATATCTTGCTCTTCTTCCGTGAATCTCTCTCCATATTCAGATATAAGTTGTTCATATATGCCCGCTTTAGACATATACATTGTCTCACTATAATCTTTCGCTTTAGCCAAAGCATTTACATTCCAATCAACCTCTATATTCTCCATTGCATACTGAACCGCTTCTTCGGAAAACTTCTCACCATATTCGGATGTAAGTTAATCATAAATAGCCGTTTTTGACATATACATAATATCGCTGTAATTTATTGCTTCCTTTAGGTCAGTTTACAAGAGACTACACGCAGACCGTGAAACGGGCTGCTGACAACAAACGGCGCTATGCTCCCGGCAAGGGGCATAGCGCCGTTTTGTTGTGGGGGTATCCAAAGGGGGCGTAGCCCCTTTTGGCACACGACTTTGCGTAGCAAAGTGTAGTGTGTTATACGCTCTGTCGGCGTTGCCGTGAAAATGCCGTTGCCGCCGGGGAGGGCAAGGGTATTTGAAGCGGCAGGAGAACAGGCTGTGCTTGCGGGGCGGGAGGCCGCAGGCGCAGGGCTGGTTTCATCAGCAGACAGAGCGTATATGAAAGCCCCCGTTCCTCGTCCCCCGTTTGGACTTAGGGCCAACTTGGCCCGATGTTGTGTATAGACACTCGGCAAAGATAGCAGAACGGACGGAAACCGTCAAGGCTGAAATGAACGGGCTTGCGCCCGGCCTTGACCGCCGCCGTCCGTCCCGCTGAATGGGTAGACAAGACGGACAATCCCATACTGTGCTTGTCCGCCATCAAAGCTATTTTGGAGTTGTCCGACCTCTCAGAATTGGAATGGGCGGGAAGCCATTTTAGGGCTTTCCCGCCTTGATTACCCATCAGCAAAGACGGGCGAGACTGTCAACGGCGGTGCATTTATGCGCAGTTCATCTTGTCGTTGACTGGCTCGGCTGGCTTTGCTATCTCCCAGACGAGGAATTGTTGAAAGATGTTATAATGAAATCCAATATCTTTGTATTATTCCACTTTTACTTAAACCTACTGTATCAGAAATTTCGTTCTCCAACATCCCACCATTTTTAATAATCGTTCTTTGTGAAGCTACATTTCCTTTATCGCAGGTTAATAAAACCTTACTTTCTCCGAAGTCGCGACAAATGGGCAAAACCAGTTTTAGCATTTCAGACGCGTACCCTTTTTGCCTTTCTGATGGACGAATACTATATCCAATATTGCCCCCATAATTTTTAAGAAAATCCGATAATGGGTGACGAAAATCTATCATTCCGACAAGAAATTTGTCACTTCGTCTTACCGCTAAAAACACTTCTGATGGAACATATCCAGTTTTATACTTTTTTCTTAATCTTCCTTCAAAATCAATCCATTCATCAAATGAATAGACATCTTCAAGTCCTGCACAACCGTCAAAGCTATCCCCATTTTGTGACATTTCTTCTTTGTATGACATTACTTGTTCTGCATAAAGTTTACATGGCCTAACTAACATCAATCCACACATTACTTTTTACCTCGCAATTTCTCGATTGTCGCTCGCTATTTCCGTTTTCCCCGTTGCGGCACATAGCTTTTCGTCAACTCGGATTTTTGTACAATCCGGGTCAGCCATTGTTTTTCTTCCTCCGTCAGCTTGGTGTAGCGCAGTTTTGTCTGCTTACAGAACACCATCAACAGGTGTTCCGCCCGACTGCCCTTGAAGCTCGCCACTTCCTCCAAATCCCGCTTGAGTTCGTCCACAATGGTATTCTCCGGGGCGCTGTCGCTCCTGCCCCTGTGGGCTTGCCGTATGTCCTCCATGATAGCGTCAATATCGTGATGTACCCGGCTGCTGAAATAGTCGCCCTCTCGTACATGGGCAGCTTGCAGCACACCAGCGGTCTTGTCATGCTCCCCCGGCTGATACTTCTCCACGATTTCAGCCCTCGCCACGTCTACCCATGCGTTCAAGTTCTGTATCTGTGTGGCGGCGATACCCTCCACATAAATCTGTATATCGGCCAGCAGCTTCACAAAATCCGGGTGCGCCGCCAGCTCACAAAGCAAGGCGGTGTCAATCCGTCCGCTTTTCAACAATTCAATCATATCGTCACTCAAACGCAGGTCTGCAAGATCGGCGTTTGGGTGATTTCTCGTTTCGTTCAGCCCTAACAGATAATCAGCGGTCACGCCGTAAAACTTCGCCAGCTTGATAAGGGCATAATGGCTGATGTCCTTGAAGTCGTCCGCTTCATAGCTGCCCAGCGCAGACTTGGAAAGCTGTGTCTGCTCCGCAAGCTGTTCCAGCGTCAGTCCACGTTCCACACGCAGGTCTTTCAGGCGTTCCTGTATAGTTAAAGCCAAGCTATCCCTCCTTGCTTTGCCTCCTCGATAAACTGGGAGTTATCGGGCTTAACCTTCCTGTCGCTATGAAGCCGACTTGCGTGCGGTAACTTCTGCACAGACCAGCCCAGCTATATACTCTGCTGTTTCATTTGTCAACAGGAAGAACATTCCGTCATTACGGCATTTTTTATGTGTATCGCCATTCAAGGTATAAACAAAACCTTTCACACAGGTATCACTACAAGCATTAGGGTCAATAAGCCGCTTGCAATCACGAGAAGCAGTCATTTTCTTTTGCATATCAGCAGGCAGAGAAGCGAGTGTATCCTCATACTTGCCAGCATTGTCACCGTAAATTCGTGCCAAAACACCTGACTTGCGAAACACCCAATTCATTATTGTTTTCTTTTCTAGTTGGTATGAAGCCGCATAACCGCTTTTTACCTCCTTTATTACGAGGTCACAACCCTGTTCAATAAGTTTGTTATTAAGTTCCTCAACAAACGCTTGGTGTTCTGGCGCAACTGCCGATAGAAACTCTTTGAATAAAACCTTTTCTTTTGCCATTATTTTTTCCCTCACAACTTCATATTTATCGTTCTGCTTTTTTTCCATTCTACCACAAATCCGAGAGCGTGGAAATAGTGTGTTTTCCAGCGGTATTTCCAACCTTTCGGATATACGGGACGGGCGGTCAAAAAAGTGTAGACTTGTGTTAGTTCATCGATGGACAGGCACAAGTGAATGACCGTCCGAAAGAGATATTACCGGCTGGGGAAGCACGCCATAACGCCGCCACTTCTGGACAAAATGTCCAGAAGTCACTTCGGGTCAACTTGGCCCGAAGCAGGTCAGCGTACCAACACCGGGACACGCCGCAGGAATGGGGCAGGAACGGCTTTCGGGGAGAACGGCAGAATATGAAAAAGCGGAGGAACGCATGAGTAAAAAACCACCAG
Organism: bacterium 1XD42-76; assembly: GCA_009917545.1. Taxonomy (GTDB): domain Bacteria; phylum Bacillota; class Clostridia; order Lachnospirales; family Lachnospiraceae; genus QZDW01. The sequence goes on along the minus strand of QZDW01000006.1, from coordinate 139,058 downwards.
AGATAGAGCGCACACCGGGCGGCGGCTTGCCACGCATGACCCCGGCACAGCGCAGACGGGCAAACGCCCTTGTTCGGAAAACCTGCTGTAACTACGATAACGGCAACTGCCTGTTGCTGGACGATGGTGAGGAATGTGTCTGCCCACAGACGATTTCCTATTCCGTCTGCTGCAAGTGGTTCCGCTGGGCGGTACTGCCACAGGACAAGGCGCTGGAAGCGGAGATATTCCGCAGCGTCAGCGTGAAGCGGTGCGCCGAGTGCGGGGCGGCTTTCGTCCCCCGTTCCAACCGGGCGAAATACTGCGAAGCCTGCGCCAGACGGGTACATAGGCGGCAGAAGAACGCCAGTGACAGGAAGAGGCGCAGGGAAACGGACAAATAGGGGCTGACAAAAGCCCATAAATCAAGGACTTTTCCGGGCTGTCCGGGGCGGGGCTGTGTGTTTGTAGGCTCCACCCCGGAAACCGCCCCCGAACCGTCCGCAGGAGGGAGGATTGATAGATTGCCGCAATACGCAATCCTGCGATTTGCAAAGCACAAGGGCAACCCGGCAAGGCCGCTGGAAGCCCATCACGAAAGGCAGAAAGAAAAGTACGCCAGCAACCCGGATATTGACACGGCAAGGAGCAAGTACAATTTCCATATCGTCAAGCCAGAGGGTCGGTATTATCACTTCATTCAGAGCCGCATTGAACAGGCCGGGTGCAGGACACGCAAGGACAGCACCCGGTTTGTGGACACGCTGATAACCGCCAGCCCGGAGTTTTTCAGGGGCAAGCCCCCAAAGGAGATACAAGCCTTTTTCCAGCGGGCGGCTGACTTCCTTATCCAGCGGGTAGGCCGGGAGAATATCGTGTCGGCGGTGGTTCATATGGACGAGAAAACGCCCCATCTGCATTTAACCTTTGTTCCTCTGACGCAAGACAACCGCCTGTGCGCCAAAGAGATTTTGGGCAACCGGGCAAGCCTTACAAAGTGGCAGGACGATTTTCACGCCTATATGGTGGAGAATTACCCAGACTTGGAGCGTGGGGAGAGCGCCAGCAAGACGGGCCGGAAACATATCCCCACCCGGCTATTCAAACAGGCGGTCAATCTCTCGAATCAGGCAAAGGCCATTGAAGCGGTGCTGGACGGCATTAACCCGCTGAACGCCGGGAAGAAGAAAGAGGAAGCCCTTTCCATGCTGAAAAAGTGGTTCCCGCAGATGGAGGACTTTTCCGGGCAACTGAAAAAGTACAAGGTCACGATTGCCGACCTGCTGAAAAAAAACAAGAAGTTGGAAGCAAGGGCAAAGGCCAGCGAAAAAGGCAAGATGAAAGACACGATGGAACGGGCGAAGCTGGAAAGCGAATTACATAATATCCAGAGGGTACTTGACCGTATTCCGCCCGATGTGTTGGCAGAACTGAAACGACAACAGCAATATGGAAAGGATAGGTGATTTTATAAGCGGTATCAGGTACAGAAAAGAAACAGAGGTCGTGACTTTTCAGGGAAAGGAAATCACGCTGGAAAATCTCTCCCCAGTATTCACCCCGGAACAGGAAGCGGCGAAACGCCGGGAATTGGAGCAGCAGCTTTATGACGTGTTCCGCAAATATGCCGACAAGCGGCGGACGGAGGAAACCGGGTCGTAAGGTTTTCCAACGACAACATTGATTTACGGGGCTGCTGGCGGTATAATAGTATTGTCAGCAGCTCCGTTTCTTTTTGAAGAAAAGGAGCGACAAATGAACAATCGGATAGACGCAATTTATGCAAGACAATCGGTGGACAAAAAGGACAGCATTTCCATTGAAAGCCAGATTGAGTTTTGCAAATACGAATTGAAAGGCGGTAACTGCAAGGAATACACAGACAAAGGGTACAGCGGCAAAAACACAGACCGCCCGAAGTTTCAAGAGTTGGTGCGGGACATTAAGCGGGGCTTGATTGCAAAGGTCGTTGTTTACAAACTTGACCGTATCAGCCGTTCTATTCTGGACTTTGCCAACATGATGGAACTGTTCCAGCAGTACAATGTGGAGTTTGTTTCCTCCACGGAAAAGTTTGATACCTCCACCCCGATGGGGCGGGCCATGCTGAATATCTGTATCGTGTTCGCCCAGCTTGAACGGGAAACGATACAGAAGCGGGTGACAGACGCTTACTACTCCCGCAGTCAGCGGGGCTTCAAGATGGGCGGGAAAGCCCCCTACGGCTTCCATACGGAGCCAATCAAGATGGACGGTATCAACACGAAGAAGCTGGTGGTAAACCCGGAGGAAGCGGTAAATATCCGGCTGATGTTCGAGATGTACGCAGACCCGGCAACCTCCTACGGAGACATCACCCGGTACTTTGCGGAACAGGGGATTTTGTTCTACGGCAAGGAATTGATACGCCCTACGCTGGCACAGATGTTACGCAATCCCGTCTATGTGCAGGCAGACCTTGACGTGTATGAATTTTTCACAAGTCAGGGGACGGTGCTTGTCAATGACGCCGCCGACTTTACGGGCATGAACGGGTGCTATCTCTATCAAGGCCGTGATGTGAAGCCCAGCAAGAAAAACGACTTGAAAGGCCAAATGCTAGTGCTTGCGCCCCATAAGGGGATTGTCCCATCGGAAACATGGCTGGCCTGCCGCAAGAAGCTGATGAACAACATGAAAATCCAGTCCGCCCGGAAAGCCACCCATACATGGCTGGCGGGGAAAATCAAGTGCGGGAACTGCGGCTATGCCCTTATGAGTATCGTCAACCGGGTAGGCCGTCAATATCTCCGCTGTACGAAACGGCTGGATAACAAAAGCTGTGTCGGGTGCGGCAAGATTTACACCGCCGAACTGGAAACGATAGTTTATCAGCAGATGGTGAAGAAGCTGGAAAGCCACAAGACGCTGACAGGCAGAAAGAAAGCGGCAAAGGCCAATCCCAAAATCGCCGCCCTGCAAGTGGAACTCGCTCATGTGGACGGTGAGATTGAAAAGCTGGTGGACAGCTTGACGGGGGCGAACAATGTCCTGCTCTCCTATGTGAATGTGAAGATAGCGGAACTGGACGGGCGCAAGCAGAAACTTGTGAAGCGGATAGCGGACTTGACGGTGGAAGCCATCAGCCCGGAACAGGTCAGCCAGATTTCCGGCTACCTCGACACTTGGGACAGCGTATCCTTTGATGACAAACGGCAGGTGGTGGATTTGATGATTACCACCATAGCCGCCACAAGCGATAGCTTGAACATTACATGGAAAATCTGACGGGCAGAATACTACCCGTCAGACCGTTACCCTGTGTAGTCCCTTGTAAACTGTACTTTAGTGCAGACTTATATTCTGTAGGCACATTATCCTGCTCCTCAGCTTCGGCATCCACATCGCTTGCAGGCGCGCTTTCATCCTCATTTTTTATTTCTGGAGACTCCTTGCACGCAGACTGAACATTTTCTGCATCTTTTGTCGCATCCCCATTTCCACCGCCCGAATTGTCAAGCAGGATTCGACAGGATATCCCATCTTCTACCACAATATCGTAGGAAAGGGAAGAAAATTCTGGAATTAAGCAGAAATGAATGGTATAATGTTTTCGTTGTCCAACCGATACCCGGCAACGGGAGGAGGTGTTTATATTGGAATACGTTATAACTTTTTTAGTTGCTGTTGCGGCTGGTGTAGCCTGCCACTACATCATCAAATGGTTAGACAGTGACCGCAGGGACAACGAATAGCCTACTGGGTGCTTTGCCAGTATAAAAGAAAAGAAGAATCCCCGGACTGTACGCTACTACGGTTCGGGGATTCGTTTCTTCGTTCATATTGGAACGCTATAACTTTTTGCCTACTGGCATTATAGCATATGCAAATTTTGATTGCAATATGTTTCCATATTCTTACAAAAAACGTTATATTTCCATCAGATAATGTGTTATAATCTGGTACAACCTTTTTGTGCTGGTGTGGTATGATTAAAGAAAATGGCACAGATTTAAGGAGGCCGCAAAAAATTCTGTGTCTATGGGAAATAGAATTCCTCTGATAAGAGTCTGATATGTATAATCCTACTGTCGATTTTGGAAACATTTTATCGTCGATTACTTTTTCTATTAATAGTATAACCATTACTTCATTTTTTATACAGGTTATTTGGATTTTTTGCATCAAAAATAAAGGCATTGGCTGACTGCTTTTTTCGTGGGCTCTGCCCACACCCGGCCTCCGGAATAAGGCTGGATTTTTTTTGCAATACTATCAATGCCGACGGAATAAGGTATTTGTCAGGGTGGCTCGTGTTTGGACATGGCCGCCCTGGCTTTTTCCTTTTATAAATACTGTGTCAGCCGTTTCCCGTACAACACGATCAGCTGATTTAATACCTGATCCCATCCACGGTATCTCTGCGTCCATTTTTTGGTGATAATCTCACTGGCCAGATAGAACATCTTCTCCAGGGACTGGCCGCTTGGAAACACACTTTTTGTCTTTGTCACTTTCTGGTACTGACGGTTCAGTGCCTCTATGATGTCGGTGGTACTATACCGATTTCGTGATAGCACGACTTATACTGACAAAAAACCATACCAACATTTCCCAGAAACCAAACAGTTGCAGGTACTTTCTGAAAAAATGTCGGTATAGTTTTTAAAGACGATATAAGGCTTCCGATATTTTTTTATCCTTCCAGTTCTTTTCCGCGCTTCTTCCTTCTGGATTTGCCATCTCCAGGGCTTTTGCTAACGTATCCAGGGTTACAAAAGCGTAGAACCCAGAAGTGGTTGAGATATTTTTATGTCCAAGCATCTGCTGGATATAGGACAGAGGACATCCTTCCTGGTACAGGCTCATTGCTCCGGTCTTTCTCAGCATGTGGAAATGGATATCTTCCGGCATTGGGATTCCTTCATTCCGGCATTTTTCCGCATACTTCTTCAGGACTTTCTGGATGCAGTCATCGGATAGTTCATGTCTTATGCCATGTGTAACCGCATAAAAGAGAGGAGCCATAAGGTCGTGGCTGTCTCCATGAAATTCCCTCAGATATTCTCTCAAATGCTGTACAGTCTTTTTCATCACTGGTACACTCCGGTACTTTCCGCCTTTTCCCAGTATCCGTATATAAGGTATCTCCGCATCAAGATGCAGGTCACAGACCTTTCGCCCTGTCAGTTCTCCAACCCGCATAGCGGCATCATACCCAAGGATAAGCAGCATCCGGTTCCGGCGCCCGGATCGTTTCTCCCCGCCAGGAGCATCAAGAAGCGCTTTCATCTGACAGTCTCCGAAATACCTGATCTCATTATCAGGGATGTTCAGGCCATGTACCATCTGACTCGAAACAAAGACAGGTGTGATATCCCTGCATTCTTCTGATGCATATGACAACAGGGCTTTTACTGCGGTCAGACAGAGGCTGCAGGTCCTTGGACTCCATGCCTTTATGTCTGCCATCCACACAAGATACTCTTTCAGATTTTTTCCGTCCAGGTCATTAAAACAGATGCGTTCACGGCGGATTCCTTTTACTTCTTCCAGAAAACCAATGTAGATGTTAAGTGAGGCGCGGTAGGAGGCAACGGTGTTCTGACTCTTTTTTCTGATCTTCAGGAGTTCATGGTCCAGAAAGCCTCTGGCCGTATCCCAGAAAAAAACGCTGTCAAACTTTTTTGTTCTGTTTTTATCATTTCTTTCTGTCATTATCCACCTCCGGTATCAGTTCTTCTGAATGTCTGGACCTGTCCAGTATCCCGCCATAGACATCCGGCACAAGGTGGAAGTAGTACAGGGTATTTTTAACATCGGAATGCCCCATATACCGCGTAAGGTAAGGAAGCATGACGTTCACGTCTTTTCCCTCCCTCAGCCAGCGGTTCATGTTGGCATAGACAAAGTGATGGCGGAGATCATACGCGTGCATGCTGATACCGGCACCTCTCTTTTCCGGAAAAGCGGCATACCAGACACGCAGGAAGTTCTGCTGCAGCCACCTTGCGCCGTATGGAAAGTCCTTTCTGTTCGGGAAGAAAGTCACGCGCTCCGGGAACAGGAGACTGATCCGGCGGTCATACACGCGATTGGAGTTCCCGACCAGTATATTTTGCAGCGCAGAGGATGGGCCGGCGGCAATGCAATGAAAGCTATATATCGAAATGCGATAAACATAGAAACCGTCCGGCAGGACAAAAAATCAACGAACATTTCCACAAAACAACATGTAATATCATGTGATATCTCGTGTGATACTTTACCATATTTCACGCGAATAAATGTATACTCTAAATATACTTATATATATTTAAAAATCCCCTGAAATCCCGACATTTCAAAGAAACCACGGAACTTCAGGGAAAAAGAAAAGAGCGGGTGATGGGAATCGAACCCACGTATCCAGCTTGGAAGGCTGGTGTTCTACCATTGAACTACACCCGCATGAAACGATATATATGTCTCTTAAAAAGAGAGACTTTAACTGCCCAGAGCCGGAATCGAACCAGCGACACGAGGATTTTCAGTCCTCTGCTCTACCAACTGAGCTATCTGGGCCAGCCGTACCAGCCGGAATATCTGTCTTCCTGGTACGGAATGGGCGGAGGTGGATTCGAACCACCGAAGCAAGTTGCAGCAGATTTACAGTCTGTCCCCTTTGGCCACTCGGGAATCCACCCATATCATTCTGATATTTTAAAATAATACCACAAATCCACCCGAAAATCAAGTGTTTTTTTCTTCAAAAATCATGGCCCCGAAAGCCCCAATCTCCACCTCCATCATCCCGTTCTCCACCGGATAACGGAGCCTGCCCGCGTTATAGCGTTCGCCTGACGATTCCATAACCCGTTCCATCGTTCTGCCTGACACCTCTGCGAGCCAGACCGGGATAAACACCTTCTGCGGATATTCCTTGCTGTTTACCAGCACCACACCAACATAACCACCGCTAAACCGCGCATAGGAGATCAAGCCTTCCTCTGCCAGCAACGGCTTAAAGCAGCCGTTTCGAAACGCGGGATTCTGCTTCCTGATACCGGTCAGATATTTGTGGAATTCCACCAGTTCCAGATTTTCCTTTCCCCACGGGAAAGTACGGCGGTTGTCCGGATCCGTCCAGCCGCACACGCCTGCCTCGTCTCCATAGTAGATCGTCGGCGCTCCCGGCCATGTCATCTGCACAACTGCCGCACAGCAGAAGATGCCATAGTGGATCCCCTCTGCCGCCTTCCTGGCCGCATCAGGCGAGTCGAGCCGGCCGCAGCTCCTGTTTGTCCTTGTGAGGAAACGGGAGTGATCGTGGTTCGAGAGTTCATTCATTGCTGCAGCCAGAGATGGCGTCTGCATCCGGCTCATATTGCAGAGCATGGCTTTCATGAATTCCCCGCTGTTCTGATACAGGGCATCCTCCCGCACATCACTGTGTTTCTCCATCCCTGTGAGGAACCAGGAAAGCGGCTCCATAAACGCATCATAATTCATCACAGTATCCCACTGATCGCCTTCCAGCCACGAAGACGCGTCCCCGTAATGTTCGGCAATAATGAGGGCTTCCGGATTCGCCGCTTTTACTGTGCGCCTGAAATCGCGCCAGAAGCTGTGGTTTGTTTCCTGAGAATGCCCCAGATCAGCCGCCACATCCAGCCGCCAGCCGTCAATGCTGTAAGGCGGCTTAAGCCATTTTTCAGCAATCCTGAGTATATACTGGCGCAGCTGGTCAGAGCCCTCATAATTCAGCTTGGGAAGCGTGGCATGATCCCACCATCCCTCATAGGATTCGTTATCCGGCCAGCCATTTTCATTTGAAAACGAAAAAAAATTTCGGTAAGGACTGCTCTCTGACCCGTACGCCCCTGCTTCGTAGTCTGCGCTTGCTGCATAGATCTTCTCGCGGTCCAGCCACTTATTAAACGAGCCGCAGTGGTTGAATACGCCGTCCAGGATTACACGCATTCCTCTCCTATGCACTTCCTCCATAAAGACAGCAAAAAAGGCGTCGCTGGCCTCCAGATTCTCCCTGGCCGTCGTCCGTACCATATATTTGCCAGCTTCCTGGTTGTCAATGGCACTACTTGCCACCAGCTCGTCATTGTCCTTCACAATCACACCATAATGCGGATCCACGTGTTCATAATCCTGACAGTCATATTTATGATTGGAAGGCGACACAAATACAGGGTTTAAATAAAGCACCTCGACTTTCAGACTCTGGAGATAATCGAGCTTATCCAGGATCCCCTGCAGATCACCGCCGTAAAACCGGTCCACATCAAGGACAGAGAGTCCTTCCTCCCAGTTATCTACCTTCATGACAGGGAAGCCGATATATACATATTCATCAGATTCCACATCATTTGTGGGATCCCCGTTACAGAAGCGGTCAATAAAAATCTGGTACATGACAGCACCCTTGGCCCATACAGGCACATGAAAGCCCGGCGTGATTCGGAACATCCACTGTACATTAAAGTCATCCGACACTCCCAGCCTGTTATAAAAGCAATACTCGTCACCTTCCACAATCTTAAAGTAAAAGCGGACTGCTGCCCGGCCGATTGTCAGCCTGTATTCATAATAATCAAAATTCCCCTTTGTCCTTACCTTTTCTAACTCCGCTCCCACTGTTCCGTCTTCCCATATCAGATACACATGCTCGACATTATTCTTTGCGGTACGGAAGCGCAGGCGGACCTCATCCCCGCAATCCGGTTCCTCCGGACAGCGGTATTCTATTGTCTCGTCACAAAACAGAGCAGCTTTTTCCACCCGGAAAGCCTCCCCTCACACATCCATGTATTTTATCCTAATCTTTCCCGTTTTTCCGGCAATCATTCAAACCAGCCTTTCTGGCCGGCATTTATTATTATACAGGCTCTCCGCACATTTTGCACGTTTTTTCTTATACTATGCGCCAATTTTTTCAGCATGGTTTAAGACATCCCGTGCATGCGGTTAGTCATGCAGAAACCATATTCCGCCACACTCCCCCCTGATGACGGAAAAAAGGCCGGCGGGGAATCGCCGGCCCTTTTTCGGAAAAGGTATTATGTCTCTTATGGGGTATAGCAAAAACTATATAATGTATTGGGGGGTTACGAGTAGTACTATAGCATACGTTTACAGATAAGTGTGCACAAACTTTCAATTATGCAAAAAAAATTTTGTTTATTTTTACTTTTCCTTTTTTTTCTTTGTTGAAAATTTATATTTTAACCAAATCTAGTCTGCTTTCTTATGTTTCTTTTGTACAACGCCCTTAAAACTTAATTAAATTCGCTTTCCCCATCTCACTTTAAAAGTCCATCGCCGCAGGCAATCTAAACTCAGGGATGCCAAATGCGTCTGTACTATTCTCACTCACGGCGGCACGCTCGCCTGCGGGCGCATGATGGTTTCCCATAAACTCCGCCGCCAGCAGGCGGCATACATTCAGGGATGCCAAATGCGCCTGTACCATTCCCGCTCATGGCTGCATACCCGCCTGTGGGCGCATGATAGTTTGCATCCTCTAGGCAAAAAGCTCCTCAAATTCTTCCTGCCCGATCTTCTCCTTTTCGATCAAAAGCTCACAGCACCGGTGAAGGATTGCTTCGTGGGCCAGAATAATCTGTCTGGCCCTGTCATAGCATTCATCAATGATGCGTTTGATCTCTCCGTCAATGGAGGTCGCCACATTCTCTCCGTAGCTCCTCGTCTGCGCCAGGTCACGGCCGATAAATACCTCGTCCCCTTCGTTTCCGTAATGGATCATGCCCACCTTTTCGGACATCCCGTACTGCGTCACCATCGCCCGGGCGATGGATGTCGCCTGCCGGATATCCTGCGAAGCGCCTGTCGTCACGTCCTGGAAAATAATTTCCTCCGCAATCCGGCCGCCGAGTGCCACCATGATACTTTGCAGCATTTTCCCTTTCGTGTTAAACATCTCGTCACGCTCCGGCAGCGGCATCGTGTAGCCGGCAGCCCCTGTCCCTGTGGGAATAATGGAAATTGTATGGACCGGTCCCACATCCGGCAGTTCATGGAACAGGATCGCATGGCCTGCCTCATGGTATGCCGTAATCTTCTTTTCCTTTTCGGAGATCACGCGGCTCTTCTTTTCCGCGCCGATACCCACCTTCACAAATGCCTGGTCGATATCTGCCTGCAGAATATAGCGCCGCTCCCTTTTGGCTGCCAGAATCGCCGCCTCGTTGAGCAGATTTTCCAGATCTGCGCCTGTAAATCCTGCTGTCGTGCGGGCAATCCTGCCCAGATCCACATCTTCACCGAGCGGCTTTTCTTTGGCATGTACTGTAAGAATCTCTTCACGCCCCCTGACATCCGGTCTTCCCACGCCGATCTTGCGGTCAAAACGTCCCGGCCTTAAGATCGCCGGATCAAGGATATCCACACGGTTTGTGGCCGCCATAACGATGATGCCCTCATTGACACCGAAGCCGTCCATCTCCACTAAAAGCTGGTTCAGCGTCTGCTCCCTCTCGTCGTGGCCGCCGCCCATGCCTGTGCCTCTGCGTCTCGCCACCGCGTCAATCTCGTCGATAAAAACGATGCAGGGTGCATTCTTCTTGGCATCCTCAAACAAATCGCGCACCCTGGATGCGCCGACGCCGACAAACATTTCTACGAAATCCGAACCGGAAATGGAAAAAAACGGCACTCCGGCCTCTCCGGCCACTGCCTTGCCAAGCAGTGTTTTTCCTGTTCCGGGAGGGCCTACAAGAATCACGCCCTTGGGGATTCTGGCGCCCACATCTGTGTACTTTTTAGGATTTTTCAGGAAATCGACGATCTCCTCCAGCTCTTCCTTTTCTTCTGCAAGGCCTGCGACCTTGGAGAAATTCACTGAATTTGTCCGGCTCATTCTGGCCCGGCTTTTACCGAAATTCATCATCCTGGTATTGTTGCCGCCGCTGTTCCCGATTCTGGCGTTCATATACATGATGATAAACACGATCACAACTGCGGACAAACCGATCGGCAGAATGATTGTCATCAGATAATTATCCTGCGGCACATCGACAAGCTGGTAATCAATCCTGTACTCCTTAAGGAGCTCCTCTGCTGCAATTACATCGGAAACGGCGATATTCTTCCTGTCGCCGTCGTACATCAGAAGATCCAGGCTGCCCGTCGGCGTCTGCCGGTTCTGGTTGACCCTGGCCGCCTCAATCATTTTATTTTCCAATGCCACCATAAACTCCTGGTGACTCATTTCCTCGCTGAACAAACCACCCTGCTGTGTCAGCGCTGATGCCAAAACACAAAGCGCGATCACTAAAAGGACAAGGCCAAGTCCGCGAAACTGCTGGTTCTGTTTCAAATAGTTCCCTCCTTTATTGTCATTCGCCGAACCGCCCGGCTATCGACAGGAAACGACAATTTCTTGCCATTTTCTATTGTTCGATCACCCCAATGTACGGAAGATTCCGGTATTTCTGGTCATAGTCCAGCCCGTATCCGACAACGAATTCATCCGGAACGGTAAAGCAGGTGTAATCCACCATGACTTCTTTCTTCACCCGGCGTTCCGGTTTGTCCAAAAGCGTACAAAGACGGATGGAGGCCGGCTTCCTCTCCTGTAAAATCCTGATTAAATGTGACAGGGTACGGCCGGAATCAATGATATCTTCCACAATCAGGACATCCCTTCCCTCTACCGGCTCGTCAAGATCCTTAACGATCTTAACCTCCCCCGAGGACTCCGTACCGCTTCCGTAGCTGGATACATACATAAAGTCCATGCTGACGGGAACCGTAAGCCGTTTGGCAAGTTCACACATAAAAAAAACGCCGCCCTTCAAAATACAGATCAGGTGGGGCATTTTCCCCTGATAATCCTGGCTGACCTGCGCCGCCACCTCCAATACACGTTTCTCTACCTCCTGCTCACTGAGCAGGACACGTATCTTCTCCGCCATGCTGTTCTCCTTTGCATATTGTAACTTCCAGTATATTTTCCGTTGCATCTGTTATCTTATAGTATTCACTGATGCGGTATCCGATGAGCCAGAGTATATGGCTCCCTTCTGCGACTAATAAAAGTCTGTCCCGCTCCCCTCTGGGTATCTTTTCGTCGATCATATACCTGTGAAGCGTTTTTTTTCCGCCTCCGGGCAGGAGAAAGAAGTCGCCTTCCTTTCTTGTCCGTACCGACAGCATATCTTTAATCTTATCATAATCAAACCATTTCGTATACCGGTTTTTGGGAATTTCCAATTCTTTTTTTCTGGAAAAGACACGGAACACAGGTTCCGGCATCCGCTCCCCCACAGATGCCTCTTCGTTCCGGGTAATCGTAAGTGTCTCGTATCCGCGGACAACCGAAAGGCCGCCGGGCAGATCGGCCCTCGTCCCGCCTCCGGGACCTCCGAGCCCGAGTACTGCCCTGATATGGCGTTCCGTAATGTCTTTTTCGTTTTCAGTCGTTTCCGCCAGGAGCGCCCTCACCAGGTATGCCTTCATGATATCCGGCTGCCTGTCCAGCACACTTACCGGAATCGAACCCGTTTCTATACCGGGACTGCGCTCTGCTGAAAGAATCTCTCCTGCCCGGAGCCGAAGATATTCATCCGCCTGCGCCGCCATCTCAGAGGCCTTCTGTATGTGCTCTGCAGCACGGCGGTTCATGTACTTCTCCACCCAGGGGAGCAGTTCATTGCGCAGGCGGTTTCTCGTATATATCATTTCCCTGTTTGTGGCGTCCTCACACCAGGAAATCCTCCGGGCAGTCAGATAGTCCTCGATTTCCTCCCTTGTCACGCACAAAAGAGGCCGGATGATCTTTCCCCTCACCGGGCGGATCCCGCCGAGCCCCCTTAAGCCGCTTCCACGGAACAGATTCATGAGCACAGTCTCTGTGTTGTCGTCCATATGGTGCGCCGTGGCAATCTTCTGGCAGGAATGTGCCTCGGCACAACGTGCAAGATGACGGTAACGCAGAATCCTCCCTGCCTCCTCGGTCGACAGGCCGTTTTCCACCGCAAATGCACCTGTATCCTCTCTCGCCGATTCAAACGGCACATCAAGGCGGGCACAAAGCGCTCTGACAAATGCTTCATCCCGGTCAGCCTCCCTGCCGCGCAGACCGTGGTTTAAATGGAACACCCAGAGGCGGATTCCCAGCCCAAAGGACAGTTCTTTCAGCAAAAAAAGGAGGCACACGGAGTCAGCGCCGCCAGATACCGCCGCCAGGACACCGTCCCCTCCCTCTGTCATATTACAGCTTTTCATGAAGTCAAGCACCCGTGCCTTCATCGCCTGTACGTCCATTCCGTCTCCTCCGCTTTTATCCCCTTTTGTATATCCCGCCCACCAGGACGGTCATATCATCCTGAGGCTGTCCCTCAAATGACAGCGCAAAGGTCAAAATCAGTTCTGCTGTTTCCTGGGGACCTACGGCTGGAAGCCCGGCCAGAAAATCAATAAAAGCATTTTCTTTCTCGTCCCCCGGCATGGCATCCAAGATTCCGTCGCTCACCATCACAATGCGGTCCCCGTCCCAGAGCTTTCTCGATAAAAGAACTGGTTCCACGGGGTTGATGACCCCGGCCGGCACGTGCTCCGATTCCAGGATATCCACACATTCCCGCCCGATAACAAATGAGGCGGCAGCCCCCAGTTTCATGATCTCCACCGCGCCTGTATAGAGATCGGTAAGACACAAATCGAGTGTGGCCGGCCGTTCGCTGGCGCCAGTCAGAAGAAGCACTGTATTGACTAATTTCAGCGCAGCACGGGCCGAGAATCCCGTCTCTAAAAGCTGCTCGGTCAGTTCAATGACCCGTTCGCTGTCCTCATTGGCCGTCCTGCCGCTGCCCATCCCGTCTGACAGGCTCATAATGGCTTGTCCGGGCAGGGTGTTCTTGAAGGTATAGCTGTCTCCTGAGATTTCCTCGCCCTCCTTGGGCGTCCGGGAAGCCCCACAGATAATCTGGTATCTCCCGTCCTCAATGAAACGAAATGCGGCGGCGTTTCTTGTGATGATCGTTTTCCCGTCTCTGGCCGGGCTGAAGCTCCCTTTCATGGCATACGCTACCAGTGCCGCGGCATCCTTGGCCGTCATACAGCGCCCGTTCGTCATCCTTGCTGTCACGAACACTTCCCGCTGCCTCTCTTCATATTGTAACACCAGCATGTTTTCCGCCTGAATGCGCCGTTTCCGGAAAGCTGCTGTGAGCGCAGGCTCAAACTGCATCGTGATATCTGCCGCCTGCTCCATCTGCTCCGAGAATTCCTCCAGGATTCCCGCCATCTCCTGAAACTGCACCATCACTGTATCCCGGCTCTCTAAAAATTTGTTTTTCCATGACAGGTTCATGGTCGCCCGCCCGAGATTACGGTTCAAATGTCCCAGGTAATCTGTCTTTTTTCTGCAAAGCTCCAGAAATCTCCGGGGCATGTCCTCATAATCAATACATCCCTTTTTCTCAAAGGTACGGAGCAGATAATAAAGATAATAGTTTTCCTTCTCATCCTCCGTACGGCATTCCCACCGGATTCCACACCGCTCGCAGTCCCCGCACACAAGGGCCGCTGCCGTTTCCAAGGCCGCGATCCCGTCCTCCTTTGTCAGGCCCGGCTCATCCTTTGCGTTTCCAAACGTCTTTGCCAGACCGGTCAGGGACTGCGCCATATCCTTAAGCCTTTTTGCCGTGTACCGGCTGACGTCCGCGATCTCCTTATGTACCGTCCGTTTCCTTAACACAAAAAATCCCTCCTAACCTGCGTAATTATTATAAACAGGCTGAGAGGAAATATTTGTCAGATTCCCTGTTTGTATAAAAAAATATCATGACATTTTTTACCTGGATTCATCCGGCTTAAACAAAATCTCGTCTTTTTTGACCAGTCCCAGCTTTTCCTTGGCGACTTTCTCCACATACTCCTTGGTCTGGACATAAATCTGGTACTCTTTCAGCTGTTCCTTTCGGGCCAGCTCTTTTTCGTATGCCTTCTCCAAGCTCTGCTCTCTGGCCCGGTACGCCTCGTCCTTTTCACGGAGAGAAGACGCGCCAAGTTCTACGACTGCACCCAGGCTTAATACGACTGCCGTAATTCCGATCACTGCCAGACGATTGCCCCAGACGTATTTTACCTTCCGCTTTCTTTTTCTATTGCGCCTTCCTCCCATGCCGCCTCCTTTCCCTCTTTGTTTTCCATCGGCTTATCTTTATTGTAATCCATCTTTGCAGCTTTTTCAATAGCCCAAATGTAGTTCTGCTCACAACCCTGTCGTACAGATACATTCCCAGAAAGACACAGATAATCACATATCCCCGCAGGCGTCCGCTATTTTCCTTAAAAAGCAGGGAAAACGTCAGACATGCAGCATACAGCCAATAGAGAAAATCTTCCAGACCTGTCCATATGTTTTTATGGGGAATAAAAAAACGCCACAGGCGCAGGCCGTCATAGCTGACCATGAGAACAATGCCGAGAAGAAAGCTGTGCGCTGCCAGCTCAATCTCAGCCTGTATGTATGCGCTCAAGAGCTGCTCCCCTACTTAAACAGCCGCGTAAGCAACGACTGACCAGCCTTGCGGTAGCTCTCATTCGATGAATAGACAAAGCTGTCCGTTCTTCCCTCAAGATCAATCTCCCCCTTTTCCAGAGTCAGCCTGCTGACGTGGAGGTCTTTCCCCTTTATGGTAAGAAGCCCCATATCCGTATCAAGAACGATCATATTTTCATCAAAGGAAATTACATCCAGAATTCCTGTCAGACTTCCTTTTTCGCGGTTGTTGATAATGAGTCTGTGAGACAACCCTGTTTTTTCTTCCATAAAAAACCTCCTGACATACTTATCTATTGATTAAGTATATTAAGAGGCTTTCCATTTTATTACTACTAAATATATACATTCCCTGCAGCTACACCGGCTGCCGGAAACATTTTCTTATCAGATTTGGTTACAGATACCGGTAGAGCTCTTTTACCTCGTCCTTTTTTACCGTCTCCTGCACATCAAGGACCTCTACCTTCACAGTTCTGGTTCCAAACTGGATCTCAATGATATCTCCCTGCTTCACGCTCAGTGATGCCTTGGCCGGTTTATCATTTACCGTCACACGACCTGCATCACAGGCCTCATTGGCCACCGTCCTGCGCTTAATCAGACGCGAGACCTTAAGAAATTTATCCAATCTCATAAATTATATATTTACCTGATCCTTCAGAGATTTACCTGCCTTGAACTTGGGGGCTCTGGAAGCCGCAATCGGCATCTTCTCTTTTGTCTTAGGATTTCTTCCCTCTCTTGCTTTTCTTTCTGCTACCTCAAACGTACCGAAGCCTACGATCTGAATCTTCTCACCTTTTATCAGCTCTTCTGTAATGACATCGGTAAAGGCCTTGATGGCTTTCTCCGCGTCCTTTCTGGAGATCTCTGCTTTATCTGCTACTGCTGCCACTAATTCTGTCTTATTCATTGATCTTTCTTTCCTCCTAAAAAATAAAAAAATACAACCGCAGCCCAAACGCTGCGAAACCTATGCGTGATACTCCTATATTTATATCTGTTTCCCGTATCTTTGTCAAGGTAAAAACAATCAAAAAAGAAGAATCCGGCCTGCGAATTCTTCCTTTTTTATTTTCAGAGCGGCCGCCCGCTCTGTCAGCTTTCCATCTGGCGGCCCAAAAATCCGGCTGCCGTAGCTGCCAGGCGCAGCTCTGCATCGGAAAACCTGGCTCTCGGTTCCCGGCTCATAACAATAACGGAGCCGATGGCGTCACCTTCGCATATGATTGGAGCCACTACCTGCGCAGTCACGCCCTCCACATCCTCGGCCGCCACCGGCGTATAGGTTTTATCATCCTTTCCCGCCTGTACGGTCATTCTTTCCTGTATTACGTGCTCAAGCTGGCTGCTGATCGGTTTTTGAAGCAGTTCCTTCCTTGCGCCGCCGGCAGCCGCAATCACCTGATCCCGGTCCGTAATACAGACCATAAAGCCCGTAGACTGGGCCATTGCTTCCGCATACTGAGCGGCAAAAGCATTTAATTCCATCATCGGGGAGTACTTCTTAAGAATGATCTCCCCTTCGCGATCCGTAAAGATTTCCAAAGGAGTGCCTTCCCGCAGGCGCAGTGTGCGCCGGATCTCCTTCGGAATCACTACGCGCCCCAGGTCGTCAATTCTTCTTACTATTCCTGTAGCTTTCATATGAAAATTCCTCCATTTTGCATGCTGTGTTACTGCCATCTCACTGACTGTGATTGTAGTATTTGTAAAAAGGAGGAATTTATACAAACCTTCCTGCGCCATAAATAACTCATCTATAAAAAGGATTCCATTCTGTGTTTAGCCCGCGCAATGATCGAAATATATTCCTTGCTATACCTTATGGAAAATGATATAATAAGTCAGCAGTAATCGAGCTTCGACGAAAGTATGGTGAGAATATGAAAAGAACGAGAAAATTTTTAGCCGCCAGCCTTGGCGCCATCCTTGTTTTATGCACAGCGGTGTTCCTCTGGATTACTTCCTATCTGCGTGAGACAAGTAATGATGCCATCCGGGATATCGGCATGATCTATATGTCCGAGATGAGCACTCAGCTCCAGCAGAAATTCGATACCATCATTAATCTGTATTATTCCCAGGCGGCCGGGATTGCTCTGCGTAATCCACCGGAGACTATGACGTATTCCGAACAGATGGTTGACACCCTGAGCCTGAATGCCAGAATCCGTGATTTTACATATCTGGCGCTCTATTCAGAAGACGGGAAATGCGAGACACTCTATGGCGAACCGGTCGAGCTCGCTAACATGGAAGAATTTACAACCGCAATTTATAATGACAACACCTGCATCACAAGCGGCCTGAATGCCAGCGGGGAAAAGGTTCTCCTGCTCGTTGTAAACGCTGGTTATGAAATGAAAAGCGGTTCTACCAGTATTGCCCTGGTGGCCGGCCTTCCTATGGACCGCCTCAACCAGTCCCTGGCCCTGGAGTCAGAGGATTGTATGGTATATTCTCATATTATCCGCCGGGACGGAACTTATGTTGTAAGAAACGGGGATGCCTACCGCGAGAATTATTTTACACGTATGGAAGAAATGATTGAGGATGTCAACGGCGGGGATTCGCTTCAGTTTTCCCATGATCTTCGGGCAGCGATTGATGCAAACGAAGTTTATTCCCGGCTCGCACTTGTGGACAATTCACACCGCCATCTGTACTGTTCCCCGCTTCCCGAGTGTAACTGGTACCTGATTTCCGTTATGCCTTACAGTGTCCTGGACGATGCCGTCAGCACGCTTGGTGTCCAGAGGCAGGCGGCTATCTTAAAGGCCAGCGGCATTATCCTGGCCGGTATCCTTTCCGTCTTTGCCCTGTATTTCTATCTCTCACAGCAGCAGATGCGGGAATTAAACGAGGCACGGCACGAAGCCGTACGTGCCAATAAAGCCAAGAGCGAATTCCTGTCCAACATGAGCCACGATATCCGTACCCCAATGAACGGCGTGGTTGGTATGACGGCAATCGCCCTGGCAAATATAGACGATACTCCCAGGGTTGTCGACTGTCTTAAAAAGATCACGCTTTCAAGCAAGCACCTTCTGGGGCTGATTAATGATGTACTCGATATGTCAAAAATCGAGACAGGAAAACTTAATCTCAATATGGAACAGCTCTCTTTGCGCGATGTGATGGAGAGCATTGTAAATATTGTCCAGCCGCAGATCAAGGCCAAGGCGCAGCATTTTGATATTTTTATTCGTGATATCATCGTGGAGGACGTTCTCTGTGACAGCGTCCGCCTGAACCAGATCCTGATTAATCTATTGTCGAATGCCATCAAGTTTACGCCTGAAGGCGGGATGATCAATGTCTATATCTCTCAGGAAGCCCTGCCGGACGATCATGAGATGGTACGCTGTCATTTTCGCGTAAAAGACAGTGGAATTGGTATGTCACCTGAATTCCAGAAGCGCATTTTTGATACCTTTACCAGAGATGATTCCATGCAGGTACAGAAAACAGAGGGAACCGGCCTGGGAATGGCGATCACCAAATATATCGTTGACGCCATCGGCGGAACGATTGAGCTTACGAGTGAGCCAGGCCAGGGAAGCGAATTCCATGTCACCCTGGATTTGAAAAAGAGTCTCCTGAGTGAGGCCGATATGATGCTTCCGCCCTGGAATATGCTGGTTGTCGACAATAATGAAGACCTCTGCGTGGGAACTGCATCCGCATTAAAGGAGATCGGAGTCAATGCAGAGTGGGTTCTGGATGGGGAAAGCGCCATACAAATGGCTGAGAAACGCCACCGCGAGCATAACGATTACCATTTCATTCTCTTAGACTGGAAGATGCCAGGTATGGACGGCCTGCAGACAACGCGTGAGCTCCGTAAGCGGATTGGAGATAACGTTCCCATCCTTATTATCTCTGCTTATGACTGGGGCGATATCGAAGACGAGGCGCGGGAAGCAGGCGCTCACGGCTTTATCTCTAAGCCCCTTTTCAAGTCGAATCTGTATCTTGGGCTTGCCCCTTATATGGATACTCAGACACAGGATGGGCAAAAAAAGGAAGAACATAGCATTGACTTTACCGGCAAGCACATCCTCCTGGCTGAGGATAATGATCTTAACTGGGAGATCGCCTATGAGCTTCTCTCTACCGTTGGATTCACTCTGGAAAGGGCTGAAAATGGACAGGTCTGCGTAGAGAAATTCAGTCAGTCTGAGGTCGGAACCTATGACCTGATTCTCATGGATATCCGTATGCCGGTCATGAATGGTTATACAGCCGCTGAAACGATTCGTGCAATGGACCGTACAGACGCCGGTCTGCCGATTATTGCCATGACTGCCGATTCCTTCTCCGACGACATCCAGCACTGTCTGGACTGCGGTATGAACTGCCACATCGCCAAACCGATCGACGTACAGCGTCTGATGACCGTTCTTCAAAAATACATGGGTGCATAATACAAACATAGAAAGACCGCAGACAAGTGAATTACAAACCTGCGGTCTTATCTATGTTTAAAAGTATCCGGTGCTTTTCAGAGCCAGTCTCATATATCTAATCGACGGTTTCCTCTTCCTGGGCGGTCTCTAACGTTGTCGTTTCATACTTATCAAGAATCACACGCTGGATCATATCCCGTGTAGCCGAATTGATCGGGTGTGCGATATCTCTGTATTCGCCGTCCGCTGCTTTTCTGCTCGGCATGGCGATGAACATTCCTTTTTCCCCTTCAATCACCTTGATGTCATGAATTACGAATTCATTGTCCAGTGTAATAGACACGATCGCCCTCATCTTGCCTTCTTTTTCAATCTTTCTCACACGTACATCCGTTACCTGCATAAATAACCTCCCCGCTTTGTAACACAATCACAGTTCAGATCTCTTTCTCGTTACGTAATACAATCTTTATAGCGTATACCTTTCGTTTTTCTCGATTACAATCTTAACCTCTCCCGGCTGCCCGATGTAGGATGCATTCGCACGAATCGTATCACGGCTCTCTACTATGCAGTTTTCAATTACTGTGTTATCCCCAATATAGACATCGTTCAATATGATTGAATTTTTAACGATACAATTATTTCCTATATACACCTTTTTAAACAGCAGAGAATTCTCTACAATACCATTCAAAATACATCCGCTGGATACCATGCTGTTCTTGACTGCAGAACCGGGATTATACTTGGCCGGGGGCAGATCATCCACCTTAGAGTAGATATCAGGATATTCTTTGAAGAAGTAATTACGCACTTCCGGCTTCAAAAAGTCCATATTCGTCTGATAATAGGCCTCTACAGATGCGATATTATTCCAATACGTATCCATCTTATAAGCATAAATCCTCTTCAGATTCTTATAGCGCACCAAAATATCCTGAACAAAATCGAAGCGATCCTCCGCGGCGCAGCGTTCGATGAGTTCGATCAACTGCCTGCGGCGTATCACATAGATCCCGCACGATATCGTATTGGTCGTAGACACCATCGGTTTCTCTTCAAACTCCACAATCCTGCCATCTGCGTTCGTCTTTACCATGCCGAAGCGGGTCACATCCACGTCAGAAGGCATGTCCTTGCAGACGATCGTGATATCAGCTTTTTTCTCGATGTGGTATTCCAGGACGTTGCCATAATCAAGCTTATAGATCCCATCCCCGGCAGCAATCACAACATACGGTTCATGGCTCTTTTTCAGAAAATTCAGATTCTGGTAAAGAGCGTCTGCCGTCCCGCGATACCAGTCACTGTGCTCGGCTGTAATCGTGGGCGTAAATACGTACAACCCTCCCTGTTTTCTTCCGAAATCCCACCACTTGGAGGAACTCAGATGTTCGTTCAGAGAGCGTGAATTATACTGTGTCAAAACGGCAACGCTCTGTATATGAGAGTTGCTCATATTGCTCAAAGCAAAATCAACGCTGCGGAAGCTGCCGGCGATCGGCATTGCCGAGATCGCCCTCTTTCTGGACAGCTCTTTCATGCGTTTGCTGTTACCTCCTGCTAAAACAATACCGATTGCTCTCATGCGTTTCCACCTGCCTTTACTATAAAGCCGCCGCTCTCAAGTCTGCCTGCCGGATAATCCGCCATTGTAGTGACACCTGAAACTGCTGTATTTTTCCCGATCTCAACGCCATCCGGAATCACGGAATGCTCACCGATTGTTACCAGATCAAACTGATATACCTTGGAATCGTACTTACTCGGCGCATATTCACCTGCCCCCAGATGGGCCCCGCTTCCGATCGTTACATCCTCTGCCACAATCGCCTTCTCGACCAGTGCATTCTCACCAATATGAGAGTCCTGCATAACAATGGAATCTTTTACGATCGCTCCCTTTTCGATCACAACCCCGGAACCGATCACAGAGTTGACGACCTCGCCGTAAATTTCTGTGCCCTCACCAATAATGCAGCGTCCCACGCGCGCTTCAGGCGCAATATACTGCGGCGGAATCCGGTCACTCTTGGTATAGATCTTCCAGTATTCCTCATAGAGGTTAAATTCAGGAATGATATCAATCAGCTCCATATTAGCTTCCCAATAGGAACCAAGTGTTCCCACATCCTTCCAATAACCATTATACTCATAAGCAAAAATCTTCCGTTCGTTTTCATGGCAGTAAGGAATGATGTGCTTTCCGAAATCACAGCCCGGCTCGTCCTTCAAACTTACCAGCGCCTCTCTGAGAACCTTCCAGCTAAAGATATAGATTCCCATCGAAGCCAGATTGCTCCGCGGGCAGGCAGGCTTCTCCTCAAACTCTGTAATCTTATTATTATCGTCTGTAATCAGAATACCAAAGCGGTTTGCCTCCTCCATCGGCACCGGCATCGCGGCGATCGTAATATCCGCGCCGTTCACTTTGTGATATTCCAGCATGACCTCGTAATCCATCTTATAGATATGGTCTCCGGAAAGGATCAGGACATATTCCGGATTATAGGACTCCATGTATTCAAGATTCTGGTAAATGGCATTTGCCGTCCCCGTATACCAGTCACTGCCTTTGCTCTTCTCATATGGCGGAAGAATGGTAACGCCGCCCACATTGCGGTCCAGATCCCACGGAATACCAATTCCGATATGCGCATTCAGACGTAAGGGCTGATATTGGGTCAATACTCCAACCGTATCGACACCGGAATTGATGCAGTTGCTAAGCGGAAAATCAATAATGCGGTATTTTCCACCAAAGGAGACTGCGGGCTTGGCTACTTTCTGAGTGAGAACTCCCAGACGGCTCCCCTGGCCTCCTGCCAACAGCATTGCTATCATTTCTTTTCTAACCATGATATCACCTCTTGCTGCTCTTTTTGTTGTGCGTGTCGTGAAGCAGGCTGCGCATGCATCACTGTTGTATGATATCTATAGTATAGCATACTTTTTATAGAATGTGAACAAATTTTTATCCGATTAGGGCATTTTTTTGTACATATTCTGACATCTTTTTCTCTTTTTTTTATGTTTCCTCTTTTCATACTACATCTTGCATAGAGATTCGACATTTTCCCATATCTTGATATGGATAAGAGGGAACACATAAAAAGGAGGGAGCATACAGCTCCCTCCCCAGACTTATTCTGACCTTATTTCATGATATCATATACGGTTCCGCAGAAGATCTTCACTGCATTCGGAAGCACCTGCTCGTCAAAGTCGAAGCGGCGGTTATGTCCCGGCGCAGATTCTTTGGTGAGAACACGCATGAAAGTCGCCTGGCCGCCCTGTTCCTGGACACGGCGCATCATGTAGGAAACGTCTTCACTTCCGCCGTTCTTGCTGTTGATCTCCTTCGCTACCGGAAGATGGAGATGCTCCTCGCAGACAGTCTTAATGCGGTTAATCAGAGCTTCATCACTCGCAAGCGAATAGGCAGCTCCCATCAACTTCGTCTCGCATGTACATCCGTGCATCTTAGCACTGTTCTCAAGGATGCTGAGCGCATAATCCTCTACAAACTTGTTGACCTCTGTCGTCTCACCACGGACCTCAATCTCCATATGGGCCTCATCCGCGATTACATTTCTGCCGCTGCCGGCCGCAACGGTTCCCACATTGATACGGGAAATACCGCCGGAGTGGCGCGGAATCGCGTAAAGGTTGAGAATCGACGTTGCCACAGCCAGCATAACGTTCTTGCCAAGCTCAGGGGAACCGCCGGCGTGTGCTGACAGGCCGCGGAAGGTAACATCATATTTCGATGTCGCCAGTGAGCCGTAGCTTCCCGGAATCACGGCTGCCGGATCTGCAGCGTCCTTATCCGATACATGAGAGCCGATCAGATAGTTTACTCCGTCCAAATGGCCATTCTCTACAATGGCTTTTGCGCCGCGCACGCCTTCTTCGGCCGGCTGGAAGATCAGCTTCACCGTGCCGTGAAGGGATTCTCTGATTGACATAAGTACCTTTGCCACTCCCAGGCCGATCGTTGCATGTCCGTCGTGGCCGCAGGCATGCATAAAGCCCTCGTTTACAGAGCCAAAGCCCTCATTTGCCGGACGATGGCTTGCATCCTTTTCCTCAATTACCCCAAGTGCATCAATGTCAAAACGCATTGCGACCGTCGGGCCCTCGCCGCAGTGAAGGATTCCGACTACGCCGGTCATACCGCCTTTCGTGAAAGGAACGAATTCCGGATCTGCTCCCTGAGCTACTGCGCGCTCATACTGTGCCTCCAGCTCCTCGTCTGACGGAACGCCCATTCTGGCTTCCTTCTTACACACCTGATCTCCTACCAAAACCTCATCAAAGCCCATGTCGGTCAGTCTTCTGGCTATGATAGAGGATGTCCGCATCTCAAACCAGCCTTTTTCTGCAAACTTGTGGAAATCCCGGCGCTGTGTCGTCAGGTCGCCGCTCATCTCGTCTGCCATCTTGGTGATCTGTTCGTAAATGTCCATTGTGAAACCCTCCCGTTTCTTTTTTGCGTGTGGCGGATACCGCCAGCTTACCTCTGCGTCACGACAGCCTCGCGCGGGGCCGCGCTTGACTGATTTTATTGTAACACAGCCCGGCATGATTTTGAAGTCCTAAATGCCGCAAAAGACAAATAATTTGCAGAAACAGGCTCCCTGGCGATTACAACTCATTTTACCGGTTGCTTCTTTCTGAAAAATAACGTATACTCCAGACATACCGCCACGACAAAACGAGTGCGGGGCAGCAGCTATAATACCATCGTATAAATAAAAGAAATGGGGGATTTTATGTTCCGAGACATGCGCAGAAAAAAACAGGAACTGACACAGGAAGAGACGAAAGAAATTCTGCTCAAGGGGACCTCCGGCGTCCTGGCCGTCTTGGGCGGCGACGGATATCCATATGCGGTTCCACTGAGCTTTGTATATGATGCGGCAGACGCGGCGGTCTATTTCCACTGTGCCAGGAGCGGCCACAAGCTGGATGCCATACGGCAGAATGAAAAGGCATCCTTCTGCGTCATCGGCCAGGATGTCATTGTACCGGAGGAATATACCACTTACTATACGAGTGCCATCGTATTTGGACAGATCCATATCCTGGAGGATGAAGCGGAAAAACGCAGGGCTATTGAAAAACTGGCTGTCAAATATGCCCCAAAGGACAGTGAGGCCGGACGTCAGGCCGCCATTAACAAAGATTTTGCGCCGCTATGTATGCTGAAGCTCTCGATCGGTCACATGTCCGGCAAACAGTCAATCGAACTTACCAGGCGCAAAGAAAGCAGGCAGGCGTAATCGCCTGCCTGAGACACACATCCTGATTACGCCGCCTGTCCGGCGGTACACACACCGGGCCGCGGCGTAATCAGATCAGAAACGGCAGACGCCTCCCTTTATTACAGCGAGATCTCTCCCTTCGCACGTGCTCTCCGGTCACGGATAGACAGGATGACCGGCACAAGGAAGATCGCCACAATACCACTGGCAAAACCGTTGTTGTAGAGGTTCATTCCTCCGTAGATAATTCCCACGTTTAAAGCCACTGAGGAATGCAAAAATCCGGCTATAAGTCCCACAAGAGCGCCGAACTCTCCGGATATAGGCGCCAGTGCCGTGGAGAACAGAAAGGCAAGCATAGGGGACGGATCACTGATATTCCAGCTCTTGACACAGCTGGCAAGCAGCACTCCGAACATAACGGGCGCGATATTGCGCAGGTGTTTCCCGGTTGTGCTGAAGCCGATGATCGAAAAGATTCCGCCCAGGGTAGGCCCGTTTAAGTCTCCGCCTACGATAATCACAAACACGGTCGCGAACAGACCGTTGACTGCCATATTAAGCGCAGCGGCCGCACCTCCCTCGTCCTTCAGATAATCCGTTCCGGCAATCCCCGGGCATCCGAGAATTTTCTGATAGGACGGGATGAGTTCCTTTCTTCCCACCCATAGCGCTCCTGCAGCCATGCCCAGAAACAGGATACAGAGAATAATGAGGATCAGCCTGTCATTTCCGGACGACCAGAACAGGCGTGATTCCGTTTTGATTCCAAACGATTTTAACAGCGATACGACGACTGTAGCGATGATACCAGAAGAAAAGCCCACATTATAGAGTGAATATCCCATATGCGCGTAGTGAACATGGGTGGAAAGCGGCGGCAGGATAAAGCCGATCGCGATCCCCACAAAAAGGCAGATAAGCAGGCGCAGAGCATACGGCAAATCCGTAATATACATAATCTGTGTGATGATCGGTGAAAGACTCGTACCGTAAAAGCCGATATAGATATATTTGGAAAGCGGCATTTTGTGGTATCTGGAATACAGGTAGACTCCGAGCAGAATCGTCCACACATTCATGAGGTTTTTCCCGAACAGGGAGAAGCCGAATATCATACAGCAGGAGGTGACGGTGTGCCCCTCCATTTCCATTCCCAGACGGTACACGATGCCGAGACAAATCAGGGTCAGGACTCCTGCGTTGACAAAGGACGCCCCGATGCCGCCGATCACGAAATAATCCGTAATCAGAAAATCCGGCTCCATGATAATTGCGGTAAGCCCGGCCAGGATCTCTCCCGGCGACTGTATGAGAAACGCCACCACAATAAAGTATACTGGCATCAGGGCCAGGACACAAAACCTCTTTTTTCTGTCCCAGGTTTTCACTACGATCATATTTCACGCTCCTTTTCTCTGTGCATTTTCTTCCATCCGCCTTTTCTGTTCATCCGCAGGATTCCCAAAAATTCCGGCTTCTTCTTAACGGATCTGCGAGAGGATATTGGGATCCTTTATCTTCGTGTCCTCAGCAAACAAAAGAATCTTGGACACGATTTCTGCTGTCTTTGGGTCGTC
This sequence comes from bacterium 1XD42-76, assembly GCA_009917545.1. Lineage (GTDB taxonomy): Bacteria > Bacillota > Clostridia > Lachnospirales > Lachnospiraceae > QZDW01. Next base: position 112,312 of record QZDW01000006.1, on the reverse strand, counting down.
GTCGATGAACGGCAGGAAAATACGTCCGCGGTGCTGGGAATGAACCGGGATGACGTACAGCATGGCATTTCCCATTTGATGAACCACGCCGCTCCCCAGGTGCACCGTATAGCGTCCGAGCTTGCCGTCAATCACAGCGTGTGCTTTCTCAAACGTCACATTTTTTATCTTGAACAGCCCCAGATTACACTCTACAATTGCCCGCCGCATCTCGATTGTGGAGTGGCTCGTCTCCGGATCCACGCCGCCTGCATGCGCTACGCTTACCGCCAGATCCACATCCCGCATGACCTCACTGTAGATGATGTCGGGAACTTCCCCGATCTTCATTTGGCGGAATGTCTTTCTGTCATAAAATACCACGTATTCCAGCGTCGGCGCTTCCATGTCGCTGGGAGAGAACCAGTCGGCCATTGCATAGATTCTGGCAACGATGTTTTCCTTATAATATACCTTCTGCAAACCGTCCTCATAATCTGCCACCCAGCGCCTGCCCCTGAGCGCTCCCACGGTCTTTTGAGGCTGGATCTGGTTGCCTGCGAACATGAGCGATTTATCCTTGGAGAGCTCCTCAGACAGCTTCACATACAGCTCGCGGAATACCTGCTTGAATGGCTGGCGCGTCTGACTCTCAAAGAGCTTTTGCTGGTATTGAGGCCAGTTCCCGCTCTGGTAGAGATCAAAAGGATGGGCAATCCATACCGTCTCCTCCGGGGATATCTCTGTAACCGCGCCAAAGCAGTCCATGATGCCGTCCTTGGTGAGGAATCCCAGGATACCTTCCCTGCGGTCTGACTTTACGATCAGAGGCTCAACCACCGGCCGTATCACCGGATTGTCCATCAGTGCCAGAAGCTCCCAGGCTTCGAACGACGTCCTGTCCTCCATCGCCTGCTCCATCATCTGTCTGGAGCGGGAATACTGCTCACGCAGCTTTTTGTTCATTCCCTGATATTCCAGGAACCTCTCATCCTTCTTATATTTGGCCGGAACCGACTTGAGCGCCCTGCCGTCCTTTCTGCAAAGGAGGCTGCTCTTCCCGGCCTCGTCCACAGACAGGCTGATCTCGATATCTCCTAATGGCTTCCAGTCAAAATACGCATTCGCCGTCTCCGTCAGTCTGGATTCCATGCGCAGCGTCAGCCTGGTAACATCGGAAAATCCTGCGGCCACGCTCAGATTTCTGAGTGCCAGATCAACGGCCCGTCCCTCACTTGCACGGCGCTGAGCGCCGAAACTGCGGCTCTCTTTTTTAAATTTCTGGATAAACTGATAGCGGTCCAGAATCTGGGCCTCGCGTTCCCCGTGAGCTTCAGACAGCGGCAGAAGTCCCAGGCTCATCAGAAGGTCTTTATTTCTCTTCTTATCAATCTCTGCCTTCAAATCTTCTGCTTTTACCCGGCCGAGCGCCGCATCCGCGTATTTTCTGGCTCTGGCATGTGCCGTGCCAGAGGAGGAATACTTGGCTGCGTCATACAGCATTTTAAAATTCTTTTCTCCCAGCTTTTCGTATGCCTCGGAAAACCAGTTGACATCAAAGGCCCCGCCTGCCAGCTCCTCCGGGGAGAGAGGCGTATATTTGGCTACCATTGACTGCACCATGTTCGTCATGCCCTCGCACGTATGGGCCATGAAATAATAACACCCGCTCTGGAACCCTGGCATGTCAAGATAAGTCTCGACAATGGAAATCCACTGCTCTGCATACATAGACAGCTCAACCAGACGTTTTTTGGTGATATCCGTGCCTTTTAAAGCACGTTTAAGGTCTGCGGCCGTCTCGCCCGGTGCCGGATAACATACGCTGAGAAGGTGGCTCAATACTTCGCGGCGGTCCTCATTTCTTCGATAATAATGGCCGTTTCTGGATAATGTATCGGAGCCGAGCGCGGTCAGAATCCGTATCATGGTGTCGATGCCGTAGATCATGTGGATGTTGAGCGCCGCATAGGAAAATGGCGTCTCCTGTTCTCCGCGCGCAAGCTCGACTTCCAGAATCATCGGAACCAGCTCCTGATAGAGCTCATGGGCAAACCGCAGTTCCGGTACATCCTCGCCTGCCGTATCAAAACAGTATTTCCCGTCTGTGGTCTTAAACCGGTCGGGATCAGCGGCAAGGAACCGGTTTACATCCTGTATCCTCGCCTGCCGGTAAGTGAGCACCCCTTTTTGCTCGAGCGCGCTCACCGGGCCTGTGAGGCTGCCGGCATTCAGGAAATGGAATACCGCCTTGTAAAACATTCCTTTATCCCAGATGCCGCGGATATAGCAGCGCACAAAATCAGACAGTTCGAGGATGCGGTCCAGCTGATTCCCGTAGCCGGAACGCAGGGGACGCTTTTCACTAAAGTAATGCACAGCCAGCCGGAAACGCAGGGCAAAGGCACTGGCCCACTGCATCTCATCCGCATAGGGCAGCCAGCCAAGCATCTCGGAGAATATGGGACCCTCGCCCGTCCGCTTCGTCACATTCTCCAACTGGCCGTTATAGCGTCTGATCTGACTCGGATACGTGTCATTCTCTTCATTTAAAATCCTGAGGAGTCCCTTGATACCGGAAAGGGCCGCGCGCAGCCTGAGTTCCCTGGACACATACTGCTGGAACAGATTGTCAATTACCGTATTGGCCTGTTTCTCAAAGCGCAGACCGCCTGTAAAGGTTTCAAACGGCGGTTTTTTCTCCGCTCCTCTGCCGAACGTACCGGCATAGACCGGAAGGATTTTCCTGTAATCCTCTTCCCGGTAACGGCATCTCTGGTACAGGTAAAGCTCCAGCAAAAATTCCTGTGTTTTAATCTCTGTCTGGTAGAACTGTTCCCACAATTCGCGGAAGGGATACGTATCCAGAGGTTCCTCCACATCGCGCAGCCAGTGGATGCGGTCCAGGGATGCCCCGAGGACCTTTTCATTCTCATACAGATCCGTATATTCGAGTGTCTCGTTCTCACCAATCAGGCGGTTTAAGGATTCCAGCACCTGCCCGTATTCCTCATCAGTATGGCAAAAAAGTGCTTCGGCCCCCGCGATCTCCTCAGAAAGCTCTGGCAGCACCCATTCCTTTCCGGGATCATACAGCCCATAGCCCGGCAGGCTTAAGATATCCTGGGCCGCGCTGCTCTCTCCGGTGAGTTCGGATAAAAGCACCTGTTCCTTACCGGTCGGCTCCGTGAATGCCTCCAGCAAGGGGCGGAGCCCTTTAAACTCTTCCGGCCGTTCCTTTTTGACCCATACCGCAAGCTCCAGAGCCCCCATGTGGCATTCCTCTGACCTGGTCTGTAACAGGCGGCCGATTCCGGCAAAAAGCCCCGGCAGCTCCTGCTTTTTTAACACAGCCAGCGTTTCCCTGCGGCCCTTTTTATATTTTAAATTTTTCTCGATCTCGGCATAGTCCTCTGCCGTAAGCGTCATGGCGTCCAGAAGTTTAAAGGCAGCTTCCATTGTATACTGCTCCGGATTGTGAAGCAGCGTAAATAACACATTCTTTCTGGCCTGTGTCTGCGGCTTGTAGAGAAGCACCCTGGCCGCTGCCATACGGCCCGATATCCCGTACCCGTTGCTGCCCTGGCCGATCTCGGGGATGAGCACTGCGGTCTCATCGAGACGTTCGGCATCGCCCAGCATCCAGGCCAGAAGGCACAGCCTGACCGCCAGATCCGAACGTGTCATCGTCACACGATACCAGGGGAAAATACAGGGATCAAGCTCAATCCCTTTTTTGGGCATCCGCTTAAGCAGGGCCCACAGGATATCATAGACCTGCACCGCCTCCGCTCTGCTCTGAAACATCGTCTCCGGTGCAAGCGGCCTGGGCTCTGTGGCCTCGGCGTCCCGCAGGCTGTAATAGCTTCTTTCGCTCTCTGTTTTCACGAGACCGGTCAGACACCCGGCAGCGTCCGGCATAAAACCGGGCAGAAAGCAGGCGATGAGTTCCATATCCTCCGGCCAGCGAAAAAGCACCTCCCTGGCTGCCTGCATTGTCAGGTTATCCGCCTGGAGCGTATTGTTAAAATAGGAAGCCGTCATTTTCTGGTTCTTCGTCCCGTTTTTCACCAGCTCCAGGACAGCCCGGACGCCCTCTTCAGCGTCATAAAAGCCTTTGGCCCAAAGCGCGCAGCTTATGGCAACAGAGTCATTCGTGGCAAGCTGTTCTGCGCAATAATCTGCATCCCGCAGGCAGCGGCCCATAAGCTTTAAGAGCTTATCCGTGATCCGATCCACCGATTTTTCATTAAAAATACCAATCCAGGTGCCGACAGCCCGTTTGACGGACGAGTAGCGTGCCAGATTATTCTCTTCAATCACGCGGAATAAATGCAGAAAGGCCTCCGGACGGCCTGCATCCATCGTCTCGCAGACCGCCTGTCTGGCTCCCTCCTGAAGCCTTGCGGCCAGCAGGAAATCTCCCAAAAGCCGGTAGAGCTCCTCGCTCTTACTCATGACAATGCCCGTCAGCAGTCCGTGGCTGATCATGAGCGTGTTGCCCTCGCCGAGCAGGATGTCCTTCACTGCCTCGATAGTATCTGTATTTCCCAGGTCAATCTGTGCCGCCAGCATCGCCTCATAGTCCCAGCGCACGGTCCGCGCATGGTCATAGAATTCCGGAGCCACTCTCCCCATAAGAACGTCGGCCAGACTGCCCTGGTAGAATCCAAGCCGGGAATACGCCCATAAAAGCTGTATACTGCGGTACACAAACAGCTCGTAGCTCTTCGTCCGCGCGCTGCGGCGATACCAGCCGGCTGTCATCTGATACTGATTCAGCTGGTCGAGAGCATAGTAAAATTCGTCCCGGTTCTGCTCTGGCACGCAGATTTTTACGAGCCGGGGAAGCTCCCCACGATACAGGCCGCTTAAATTCTGGTACGTCCCGTTGCGGAGCAGTTCCTTCATCTTCCCGCTGCTCTGCGCATACGCTGAATACGTTGACATCTCCGACAAAAGCTGCTTTTCCAGGCTTCCCAGGCCGGAATCCGCCTTTTTTACCGACGCTTCCCAGGCATCCGTCAACTTCCGCCGCGTCTCATATGTAAAATCTGCCATTTCTTCCTCCTTCCACATCATATCCTTTGCCCGCGCGGACGTTTCCCCGGCTTTACCAGCCCGAGAGCATCGTCAGACGGATAAAAGTAAATACCGTTTCCTCCTGCCAGGGAATGGGCTGCGAGAGCCCGGTAAGCTCTTCCTCATCCGCAAACATGCGGTAAATCCCGTCCTCAAAGCATCTAAGCGCATTGGCAACCGCTTTCTCCTCATCCTGATCCCCGCCGCCCCGTACACCGAAGGACACTTTCCCGGCAGATGCCATTGCCGCGATCTCTTCCCCTGTCAGCCAGGGAAGGAGCTGTCCCTCGTCCTTCCTGGCGTTATAGGCGCACACGGAAAGCCTTACGAGGCCCTCGATGAGCTCTCCGGCCGTCTCCGGCTTCTGTTCCAGTATAAAGGCTGTCTTTTCAATCCCGCCCCGTTTCTGTTTCCCCAGCCGTTTCATCTGTACATATACAGTAAATGCCATTCTGACCTCCTGCTCTCTGGCACTTATTCGCCGCCTTCTTCGTCCTCATCCTCCGGCTCCGCGTACAGTTCGGTAGACAGATACCGGTCTGCGCTGTCCGGCAGCAGCACCACAATGCGTTTGCCTGCCATCTCCGGACGGATAGCCACGTCGTACGCGGCATGAAGAGCAGTTCCCGAAGAAATTCCAGCCAGATACCCTTCCGTCGCCGCCAGGTCATAGCATTTCATATAGCTCATGTCCTGGTTGATCTCAATCACCTCGTCGCAGAACCCCGGCTCAATAAGCGGCGGCTCAAAGCCCGTGTCGATTCCCGGGATATCATGACGCGATTCCCGGCCCGGCTCTGTCCGGTACACCGGCCTCACTGCAATGATCTGAACCGCCGGATTCTTCTCCTTCAGGTATTTCCCCGCTCCCATGATGGTCGCGCCGCTCCCCGCACAACAGACAAATGCATCAATCCTGCCGTCCATATCCTCCCAGATCTCCGGGCCGGTCGTCTCGTAATGTGCCTTCACCCCTGCCGGATTCTCGAACTGGTTGGGCATCCATGCATGTTCTGTCGTGCCTGCGAGTTCGCGCGCTTTTTCAACCGCGCCCTTCATCCCTTTGGCGGCGTCCGTAAAAACGATCTGCGCTCCGTGCGCGTCCAGGAGCTTTTTCTTCTCTTCGGGTATATTTTCCGGCGCAACGGCAATCGTACTGTATTTCCTGCCTGCGGCTACCGTCATCAGGCCGATGCCCATATTTCCGTCCGTCGGCTCGATAAGGACGCTGACCCCCCGTCTGATGATTCCGGCTCTCTCTGCTTCATCCAGTATCTTAAGGGCCGCCCTGTCCTTTGAACTTCCGCCGGGGTTATACCACTCCAGCTTTGCAAAGACCTCTGCCGTCGTCTCATGCAGCCGGTCCATTGCCTTTAACGCTACCATCGGAGTATGGCCGATCAATTCGTCCAGATTATCATAAATTTTCCCCATTCGACTTTCTCCCTTCATTTTGCGCCTTTTCTCCTGATCTTTTTCGCATGCCGTGCGGATCCCTTTCCCTCCGCCGCCCCGGCCGGGCTGATCCTGCGCTTTCCTTTCTCTGCCCTGCGCGTTTCTTTTGTATCATCTGAGGGCCCGTGTTTCCTGACGCTGAAGCCAAAGCTTCCTCTGGCAGCGCCCAGACCATAATATCTGCCGTGGGAATACGCTAAAAGCCCCGCTTGGTCCAAATGGAGCGTGCCCTTATGGTCAAGAAGCGCCTCGTCAACGTCCACAGACTCTACGCTGGCGAGAAACATATGGTGGCTTCCCAGCTCTTCGACTTTCACCACACGGCACTCCAGGTTGACCGGACATTCCTGCACAAGCGGCGCCTTCACTTTCTCTGCCGCTCCCCTGGTCAGCCCGGTATCCTTCCATTTATCGGTATCCCTGCCGGAGCGTACCCCGCAGTAATCCACCGCGCGGGCAAGCACTTCTGTCGTCAGGTTCACCACAAACTCCCCGGTCTCCCGGAGCAGGCCGTATGAATAGCGCTCCGGCCTGACGCTGATATATAACATCGGGGGATTCGTGCAGACCGTTCCCGTCCAGGCCGCTGTAAAGAGATTCGATTCCCCCTTCATGTCCCCCACCGATACCAGTACGGCGGGAAGCGGGTACAGCATATTGCCGGGCTTAAACATCTGTTTTGGCGAAAGCCCGGTCTTTTTTCTGCCACTTTCTTTCATTTTCCACCTCTCTCCCCCGGCCCTGACAGTCAGGACGCTCCCGCGTTTTGCGCCCCCGTATTTACTGCTGCAGCGCCATCATGATCTGCGGTGCGAGCTGCTTCTTTCTGGAGACGACTCCCGGGAGGCTCACGATCCCGTCCAGTTCTTCCCGCTCGTCCTCGCCATTGACATGAAAGGCGGTTGCCACAAGCTGCTCTGCGCCGGGCCCCACGCAGATAAGCTCTGTAGACTCCTTCAGAATGTTGGTGAGCATGAAAAACATCATGTCCACATTATGCTGCTCCCTGGCTTTCTCTGAATATGCCAGCATCCGGCCTTTGAGTTCCTCGAGCTCTACCGGGTTCAGGGATGTGATCTGCCCGATGCCGAACACGGAATTTCCGGCCGTAAAGCGCTTGAAATCCTGATAGAAGATATCTTCGTCCGATTTTCCCTTAAGATTGCTGCCGGCAGCAAACATCTTACGGGCATACTCTTCCATCTTGATTCCCGCAATCTCCGCCAGATCAGAAGCCGCCGCCTTGTCAACTGCCGTGCAGGTGGGAGAGCGGAATAAAAGCGTATCGGAAATAATCGCGCTGCACAGAAGTCCTGCTGTCGTCTTGTCGATATCCGCCCCAGCCTCCTGATACATCTGGCAGATGATGGTCGCGGTACAGCCGAGCGGCTGATTACGGAAAAAGACCGGCGACATCGTTTCCACTGTCCCTAAGCGGTGATGGTCGATGATTTCCCGGATGTCTGCATTTTCCATGCCCTCCACGGCCTGGCTGCGCTCGTTATGATCTACAAGAATAATCTGCTTCCCTTTGGCTCCCAGGAGGTTTCTGCGGGAAATCATCCCCAGATACTTACCGTCTCCGTCCAGGATGGGGAAATCCCGGTGCCGCTTGCTCGCCATGATATCCCGGATATCATCCAGATAATCTTCGTCGGAAAACGCAATCACATTTTCCATTGTCATAAAATGGCTGACCGGCATCGACTGGTTGATGAGACGGGCCGTGGTATACGTATCATAAGGTGTCGTCATCACCGTACAGCCCCGCTCCTGCGCCAGCTTGCGTATCGTCAGGGAGACGCCTGCCCCCTCACAGACGATGATGCATCCGGCTTCCATCTCGATCGCACAGAGCTGGGATTCATAACGGTTTCCCAGAATCACCAGATCGTTCTTTTCTATGTAGTTCTCCATCAGATCCGGATTGGCTGCCGCAATCAGAACCTTGCCTTTGTCAAAATATTCCTCTGCGCTCCCGACGACAATCGTGCCTTCCAGGGTATCAAGGATATTGGAATATTTCGTGCGGGCCTTGGAAATGATACTGCTGTCATACAGATTCATGTAAGACTTGGTAATATCCCCAATGGTGATAACGCCCTCCAGAATCCCTTCCTCCGTGACGCACGGAAGCGTCACGACATTGTCCTCCTGCATAAGCCCCCAGGCACGTTTTAAGGAAATATCCTTGCTGACGCCCTTGGTCTTGCGGATCTCGATGTCCTTGACCTGCGTCTTTACGCTCTCCACCAGACGTGGTGCGTCTGTCTTAAAGTATTTCAGCACATAGTTCGTCTCCGGATTGACATTTCCTGCCCGGCATGGCTCATACTCCTGTCCTGTCAGCCTCTGCTTCAGCCTCGCATAACAGATGGCAGAACAGATGGAGTCCGTGTCCGGATTCCGGTGTCCCAGAACCAAAGTCTTTCGTTTCTCCTCATTTGCCATAAGCTCCTCCTTGCCTGCTCCCTCCTATATCTGATTGCTTCTGTTCACAGAGTCTGGGCGGTTCCCATGTTTCATAATCTATTTACACTCTGTTCACATTCTATTCATATATGTTTTTTATACTATTTGTACAAACATAAATCATTTCAAATTCGTTTACTAGACAAATTGCACATAGATTTTTCATAATTGCCCCGGCTGTAGCAGCCGGGGTCTCCTCATTTCTGCCAGCCGCTTCTTTTATCGGGGCTGGTGCGGGGATTAACCCAGCACCAGCTTCGCGGCCCCATAGATTCCGGCGTCATTTCCGAGTGTCGCCAGCACGACGTCTGCCTTTCTGGTTGCCATCGGAGACAGCTTGTCGTGGTATTTCTTAATCTTCTCTGTCAGGAACGTTCCCGCCTTCGATACGCCGCCGCCGATGATGTAGGCCTGCGGGTCGAGCACCATCGTCACAGCCGCCAGCGCCCAGCCCAGATAGCGGCAGGATGTTTCGACCACCGTAAGCGCCAGCGCATCGCCGTCCCTGGCTGCGCTCAGCACATCCTTGGCCGTAATCTTCTCTTTGCTGCGCAGGACGGAATCACGCTTGTCTGCTGCCAGAAGCCGTCTCGCTTCCCTGGCAATCCCTGTGGCGGAAGCCACCTGCTCGAGGCATCCGTATCCGCCGCAGTTGCAGGCCTCGGTCTCGCCCTCAATCACATGGATGTGGCCGATCTCGCCGCCCACGCCCTGCATTCCCGGCCAGATCCGCTCATTAAGGATCACACCGCCGCCGACTCCGGTTCCCAGCGTCACCATCACCAGATTCTTATAGCCTCTGCCGCCTCCCTGCCACATCTCGCCCAGGGCCGCCACATTGGCGTCATTGCCGCTCTTTACCTGCATCCCGTCCAAAAGGGCGCTTAACGTCTGCTGCGGGTTTCCGGCCTTCCAGCCCAGATTGACGCAGAATTCGATATGCCCGTCCGGCATCACAGGGCCGGGAAGCCCCATGCCTGCGCCGGAAAAATCAGACAGCGAAAGGCCGCACTCTGCCGTCTTTTTCCGCACCGATGCGGCAATATCCTCCAAAATATACCGGCCGCCCTCTTCCTTCCTGGTCGGGATCTCCCATTTTTCGACCAGTGTCCCGTCCGGCTCGAACATCCCCATCTTGACGGTTGTCCCGCCGATATCAATCCCTATACATCTCTTATCCATACCTGCTCCTCTTGCCCCTTACTGCCCTCTGCCCGGCATTCTGCCCGGCCTCTACAAGCTCTTTACCGTCTTAACCACATTCTCGACCGTAAAGCCGAACATCTCAAACAGCTTACCGGCCGGGCCGCTGGCTCCGAAACGGTTCATCGTCACACATGCGCCGTCCAGGCCCACATATTTCCCCCAGCCAAAATCGGACAGTGCCTCTATCGCCACTCTCTTTCTCACTGCCTTCGGAAGCACAGACTCCTTATACTCTGCGCTCTGCTCCTCGAAGATGTCCATACATGGCATGGAGACCACGCGCACCTTCTGTCCTTCCTTCGCAAGCTCAGTCTTAGCCTTTACTGCCAGAGATACCTCGGAACCACTGGCGATGAGAATGACATCCGCGGTTCCCTCGCAGTCGTCGATCACATAGCCGCCCTTTAAGGCGTCTCTGCTGCTTCCGGCAACCGGATCCAGATTCTGCCTCGTGAGTACCAGCGCTGTCGGCGTCTTTTCTGATGTGATAGCGGAAAGCCATGCTGCTGAGGTCTCGGTCGCATCGCAGGGACGGAACACGTGGAAATTCGGCATTGCCCGCAGCATTGCAAGCTGTTCGATCGGTTCATGTGTGGGCCCGTCCTCGCCGACGCCAATGCTGTCATGTGTAAGCACATACGTGAGCGGCAGCCCCATCAATGCCGAGAGGCGCGCCATCGGCTTTACGTAATCGCTGAATACAAAGAAAGTCGCCACATAGGCATGCAGGCCGCCGTGCAGCAAAATACCGTTGCCGATCGCTGCCATTGACAGCTCGCGCACGCCGAAATGCAGATTTCTTCCCTCCGGGGTCTCTTTGGAGAAATCGCCTGCGTCCTTCATATTCGTCTTATTGGAAGGCCCGAGATCTGCGGATCCTCCGACTAAGTTCGGAAGCTCGTCCTTTAACAGCTGAATCATCTTACCGGACAGGGAGCGCGTTGCCTCCGGCTTATCCTTCGTAAGCCAGAATGCCCCGTTGTCAAGGAATTCCTCTGCCTTTACAGGGCTGTGGTACTGCTCCCATAGATTATCCATATCCGGATATTCTTCACAGTAGGCAGCGAACATCACGTTCCAGGCAGCTTCCGTCTCTGCTTTTTCGGCGGCAAGACCTGCAAAATTTTCATATACCTCGCCAGGTACGAAAAACAATTCCTCAGACGGCCATCCCAGAGTTTCGCGCAGCGCCTTGACATTCTCCTCACCCAGAGGCTCTCCGTGGGCGCTCGCCCTGCCCTGCTTTGCCGGGCAGCCGTAGCCGATCTCTGTCTTGATTGTGATAAAGGACGGGCGGCCCGTTTCCTGCTTTGCTGCTTCGATTGCCAGGCCGATTGCTTCCAGATTCGTTCCGTCCTCAACAGTGATGGTCTGGAACCCGAAGGCGCGCATGCGCTCTTCCACATTCTCGCGGAATGCGATGTCCGTGCTTCCTTCGATTGAGATCTGGTTGGAGTCATAGAGTACAATCAGCTTCCCGAGGCCGAGCGTCCCTGCCAGAGAGAATGCTTCCGAGGAAATGCCCTCCATCATACAGCCGTCGCCGCCCAGTACAAAGGTATAATGGTCCACGACCGGATAGTTTTCCTTATTAAATACTGCTGCCAGGTGCTTTTCCGCTGCCGCCATGCCGACCGCCATCGCCATGCCTGCTCCGAGCGGCCCGGTCGTCGCCTCTACGCCGACCGTGTGGCGATACTCCGGATGGCCCGGCGTCAGGGAACCGATCTGGCGGAAATTCATCAGATCTTCCTTTGTCAGCCCGTAGCCGAACAGGTGGAGCAGTGAGTAAAGCAGCATGGAGCCATGTCCGCCGGACAGGACAAAACGGTCCCGGTTGGGCCATGACGGATTGGCCGGATTGTGGTTCATATGGTGCGCCCAGAGCTCATAAGCTGCCGGAGCACTGCCCAGCGGGAGTCCCGGATGGCCGGAATTCGCTTTCTGGATTGCATCCGCCGACAAGATTCGGATCGCATTAACAGATAATGTGTCAACAGGATTCATAGTATGTCCTCCTTGAATCAAAAAGTTTACGCAACAGCCGGGCCTTTCCGCTGTCACGTTGTATCGGAAACGCCACAGCTGTTTTCCATGACGTTTACTGCGCCGGGTATTCCGGTATCTTACCTGAGCCGGATCTCCTTCATGATCTCATTTCCTGCCACGATCAGGGAATTCATACGCCCTTTGGCATTTCTCACGCAGGAAACCGTAAAATCAAAGCGGCCTTCGAATTTCAGATACCCGTCCAGGTTGTAGACCCTGCATGATTCCTCATTATACAGGATAACCTTATCACCGTCAATTTTTACTCCGCTGTAGTCATAATCAAACCCGAAGCTGCATACCTGCCTGCCGTCGCTTCCGTAAATATCCATGCGGTAAGGATTTTCCGAAGGATTGTTTACAATGATCCCGGCATACTGTTCGGAATAGCAGATGCTCTCGATCGTTTCCTCCACAGGCACAGTAATGACCTGCGGATCCGGGATCACATTTTTCACGGACAGGAACGAAATCCCTTTGTCGGAAAAGGTGCAGACGGTATCCGCGTTCAGATACCGGATTCTGGAAACCATCCCGTCGTTAAATTCTTCCTCAAAGGCGCCTATGAAACGATTGTTTACGTTTTTCCCGATCTCCGAAAAATCATAAAAAACGATCTTGTTTTTCATGGCGCCGTTTTTTATGTACATCACCGACATGGCAATCTGTCTCCCGTCCGGAGACAGCGCAATATCCAAGGGGTATCCGTCTCCCGACAGCAGCATCTTGATATCAATTCCCAGACTTTCCCCTTCCTTTTTATAGTAATTGACATAAGTCGCTGTACTGTCCTCCACGACTACTGCAGCCAGTCCCTTGGAGGAGACAGCTGCCTTGGTGATCGGAAGGCGTGTTTTAGCCGCACCGGTGCACCCCCCTTTATCGCAGATATAAAGATCATTCCCCTGCTGGTCTGCAATCACAGCAAAATCGCCGTTGACATAGATGATCGGAGCTTTCATCTCATAGGTTCTCGTCCAGATCGTCTTACCGCTGCCGTCGATATAGGACGCGCCGTCCTTTGTGTATTTAATCATATTGTCAGCAAACGGTTCATAATTGATAAAGCTGCCTGCACTGACGATTCCATCCTCTTCGCCCTCCTGCTCTCCGTCCGGATAGCGCATGGGCATCTCCCAGACCACCTCATACTCCATGTATTCATACCGCTTCCGATAATAACGCCAGCCGAACAGCGCGGCGGCGGCCAGAGTGACGAGCAGCACAATGAGAATCCGCTTCTGGCGGTTCCCCCCCTGCTGTTCTTCTTCGGCGTCGTCCTCCCCGTACCCCTCATCGTCCTCTTCGTCGTCCTCATAGTCTGTCTGTTCCGGCCTCGGAAGCTTAACGATGTTGCTGCGAAGCAGCCTCTTCTTGTGCTCTCTATTCATATAACGCATATCACTCATATAATAAATCTCCCGGAAATGCCGATATATCTCAGTATACACCATTTCCAGGAGATTCGCATTAAATTCTTTTTTAATTTTGATACCGCCGTGCCATCAGGGCACAATCAGCCTCTGCCCGGCAAAAATGCGGTTCTCGTTTTCCAGATAGTTCATCTTAATAATCTCGTTAAGATGTTTCAGGTCGCCATAAAGGCTCCAGCATATCCCGTACAGCGTTTCCCCGTCCCCTACCTCATAGATCTGATAGCCGTTGGCTGCGGCTGCCGCATAGTCGATCGGCGGATGTTCCTCCTTCTGATCGCCCTCCCCGGCGTCCGTCTCTGCCGGGCTGTCTGCCGCCACAGTTTCCTCCGCCTCTGCAGCCCCGGTCTCCGGTACGGCCTCCTCGATTATCGGCTCACCGGACGGCTGGATGGGCGCGCTGTCTCCCTGGCCGGACTCAGCGGATACACTGCCGGGTGCGCCGGCCTCCTGGCCATCCCCGCCGGATACGCTGCCAGAGGCCGCTTCCCCTCCGGGCTGAGCGCCCTGACTGGCTCCGGGCGGCGCGCTGTCTCCCTGGCCCTGATTGTCCGGCATGGCGGTTCCCTGCCCGTCCTGACCGGGATTTCCAGACGGCTGACCTGCTGCACCGCCAGCCTGTCCATTCCATACATCCTCACCTGCTGCACCGGAGGCCTGTCCGTTTGCCGGGTCTTGCGGAGCCATTGTCTCCGTCCCTGCTGTATAGAACTCCCCGGTCTCCCCGCTCTCCATCGGATAAAGGTTGGCCGGTACCTCTTCAATAATGAAATCCGGCTCTTCGGCTTTCTGCTTCTGAAATTCTTCCCAGTTTGCCACACCTGCCGGAAGCACAGAGGCCAGTGCACTTTCCATGTTCTGCATTTTCTGGTAATTGTTTAACAATGTTACTCCGCCTGCCAGGACGGCAAGGGAGAGTACACCGCAAAGCATGCCCAGAACTCCGACCTTGCTGTTCTGGACAGCCGCCTGCTGCTTTTTAGCCGCCATGCGCTGTCTGAAATCACGGATTACCGGTTCATTGGAGCCGGCTTCAATCCTGCGCACATCCTTGCGCGTAATCATATAATCCTGCATCATCTGGTTTCTTTCGTAATAAATACAGTGGCCCTTCAGGCGGTAAAATCCGTCTTCCGACGTTATGTAAAGCGACTCTTCGCCCTCCAGGCCGTGGTTCAGATACATCAGCTGGTTTTTCCCTGCGAAATACTGCCCATGCTGCTTCCAGTAATTGAGCGGGCTGAGCTGGCTTCCCGGGCCCCCGCACAGAAACCATCCCTGAACGGTCCGTTTGGGAAATGCATCCTCGATCTGCTGATAGGCCTTGCGCCACGAGCTTTCCGAAAAAATCAGCTTTTCACCGTCTACTTCCACGTCCTCCATTTCCATCGCACCGTCCACAAAGATATACGGCGTACCGTCATACTGCTCCGTACTTCCAAGGAGGAGCCCAATGCGTAATGTCTGATGCCCGGACGGGTAAAGCCTTTTTAAATATGTGTTGACATAATCCTCGATATAGAGCCGGACCACCTGATCTGTGTCCCCGATCTGACGGATATTTTTCGGCAATTTCGGAAACGGATTATATAAATCTCCCATCATTTCACCTCGCTATATGTTTCGTTCCTTATTCAAACGAAAGTATAGCATGGCATGTCCGCAAAACCTGTCAAAACAGGGATGGATTCCCGGAAAACTTTTCGACACGCCGTCCTATAAGGCTCATGCCCAGGCAAAGGCTGCGGCTGATACAGTCTGCCAGACGCATGACGACGGAAAGGCGGATGCTCTGCAGCATGAGGGGATCCCCGCTCCTCGACGAGCCCACAATACCCGTGATGAAAATATCGCCGACTGCATCCAGCTCTTTTTTTACTCCCAGCCCTGGTTTGAGGGCGCCCCTTCCCAGCGTCACATATCCCACATGCTCTACGTTTCCCACGGAAGCATCCACTGCCACGATTATAGCCTGCGGGAAGCTTTTCTTTACCCGCTGCAGCGACTCCTCCAGATTCATGGCATGGACCGGGCGGTCCAGGGTTCCCAGTACAACGGCATTCTCGACCCCGCACTCTTTTAGTTTATATCCGATCAGGGGCCCCAGGCTGTCCCCGGTGGAACGGTCCGTGCCAATACACAGGAATACAATCTCTGACTTGCGTTTTTCCCTCATTTCCTCCATCAAAAGCAGCAGAAAACGCCCGGCGAACCGTTCCGTCTCAAATCCGGTCACTGTATTATAATAATAGATTTCGCGTCCCCTGCGTTTCATGGTCTGTCTCCATTCCCCTGTAGCTCCGTTTCATTCATGCAATGCGCGACTGCGGCACATGGAACATTCTCCCATTATCATCGCATCTATATATGCTATTATAAGCAGCTATGTCCCATTTTATACATCCGTCCTTTCATCGGTTCTGAAGATAATACATCCCTCCCAGAAGGCAGACTGCGGCCTCCACTGCCGGAAGCGCCAGCCACACACCTGTCATTCCCGCTGCCGCAGCCAGGAGAAACGCAGCCGGGATTATCAGCACGATTCCTCTGAGCACAGAGATCATCTGGGCCGGGGCCGCCTGCTCGGCGGACGTAAAAAATGCGGACAGGATGATGTTAAAGCCGGCAAAGGGGATCGCGGTGAAATAGAGCTTTAACCCGGGTACTGCGAGTTCTCTGAGGCAGGGATTCCCCTCTTTGTTGAATCCTGCCGTAATCGGTTCCGCCAGTAAAAAGAGTGCCAGATAGATCGCGCACGACACAATCAGCATCATTTTCCACGTCTCATACAGGATCTGCCTCATTTCGCCCCGGCTCCCCCGGCCATAGGAACGGCTTAAGACAGGCTGCATTCCCTGCGCCATTCCTGTATAGACGGCTGTCACCACCAGCGAAAGGTTGGCGATAATTCCATAGGCTGCGACCCCGATATTTCCTTCAAGCCCCAGAATAAGGAAATTGAAAATAATCATCACAACGCCGGATGCCACCTCGGTGACGAGTGAAGGAAGTCCCAGGGCCAGTGTCTGGAGCGTAAGCAGCAATTCCGGTTTCTGAAGCCTGAAATTCAGGCCGCATGCCTCCTGCTGCCAGTGGCGTGACAGAATCGCCATACCGATGACCGGTGAAAAACCGGTCGCCAGGACCGCTCCAAAGATCCCCATGTGGAGCGGGAAGATGAACATATAATCCAGCACGATATTTGACAGACTGCCGCACAGCATCGCTGCCATCGCGAGCCGCGGGCCGCCGTCATTTCTCACGAAGCAGAGCAGGACTTCGTTGAATATGAAGGCAGGCGAAAAAAGCAGAAGGACTCTCAGATAGATTTCCGTCATGGCAAAAATCGTGTCGTCCGCCCCCAAAAGCCCGGCCAGCGTTTTGGAGCAGAGCAGCCCGGCCGCTGCAAAGAAAATAGCTGACACGGCTGCCGCAAGCACGGTATTCATGAATACCCGTTCTGCATTTTTAAAGGCCCGCTGTCCTCTGAAAACGGCATATTTCGTGGCTCCGCCCATACCCAGCATCAGAGCGCAGCCGTGGATCAGGCTGTAGACAGGAATTGCCAGATTGAGAGCGGTCAGTCCGTCGGCCCCCAGGCCAAAGGAAACGAAAAATGTATCTGCCAGGATATAGCAGGAAAGTCCTGCCATTCCCAGTACATTGAATGCCACATACCGTCTCAGTTCATCAAAAACTGTTTTATTCTCCCTATTTTGTTCTGCTGTTTGTACCATTTTTTTCCTCACAAAAAGCGCCAGAGCTTCCTATCTGCAATGACCTGACGATAGAAAGTCTGACGCCTGCTCTCCGTACCCGGTGGCATGGAGACGTCTGTTTTTATATATTGTCTTGTTTCCAAATTACATACCTTGATATAAGGGCATCTGGAATATCCAAAAACGAGTAACATTTTTACTGATTGGTTCCGATCGAATTTCTGCCCCTGTATATGGTAATCGCCTCGCTGATATTGGACGCTGCTTTGTCCTGTATGATTTCCTCTAATGCAGTCAGGCGTTCCTCTGTCATGAATTCCTTACCTGTATAGATCTCATAATGGTCTGTAAGGAACAGTGATTTTTCCTTGCGCTCTGCCCGCAGCCGCTTTAGCTCCTCTGACACAGCCTCCAGCTCTGCAGTCAGGCCGTCCAGCTCATTCTGACAGCCTCCCATGATCTCATCAGAAATAATCGTCTTTGTAACGGTCTCGAAGGTGTTCAGGGCATCGCTTTTCTTTTTAAATGTCAGGGACAGATCCTGATCGAGCTGGGCAATCTCATCATCGAATTTCTGAAGATTATAAATCGCGTCGTTTTTATCCCTGCGGATGGAGCGGGCAATCACCCGGATCTGCTTTTTATTGGCCTTGATCTGGTCGCACAGGCGGCGGCCCTCTTTCAGTACATCCATGTAGCGGAGCTTTGTCATGTTACCGATTGTCACGTAAAGTCCGCCAAATATAAGAATCACAAGCACATAGATCAGAATCAAATACCATGTTTTCCGCTCCGGAATCAGGAGGTATGCCGCACAGGGCACGGCCAAAAAGCACAGAAAAACGGTCAGGAAAAAAATGCCTGCTTCCCGAAAGCCTTTGGTGAAATACAGTGCGTAGTAATAGGGACTGCGGCAGAAGCCCGGCACATGGTTTGCACGGAACAAATGCTTGATTCTGCTTCTGAGATCAGAATTCTCCTGCGACAGACTCTGCGTGTCCTCAGCAATCCGTTCCTTTACGCCCTGATTGCGGGCCTTCTCTCTGGCCGCCCGTACTTTCTTTAACTGGTCCTGCGCCTTTCCAATCTCCGTATCATAGCTTTCTGAAATCTCATCCGTCCGCATTTTCAGGGTCTGGGCAATCTTGTCCGAAACTGCCTTCTGCTTCGCCCTGAGAGCTGCTCCGGTCTCCTTTTCCCTTCCCTCCAGCTCTGCGATCCTCCTGTCAAGCTGCTCCCTCTGTGCGAGCGCCTGCCTCGCCTCTGCAAAGAATGCGGTATAATCCGTAATTGGCTGAGCCATCTTTTGTCCTCCAAAAACCTGCGTTTATCCGTATTTTGCAATCATTATCTATAGATTACTACAGATTTTTCCCCTGCACAAGGTACATTTTGCAAAAATGGCTGGAAAGTGCGAAAATGTTATGATAGAATGTGTCTCAGGAAACTTTTATCCCTGCTTTGCCGCATTTTTCGGAGTGAAAAAGGCATGAGGGGGCGTTTTTTATTCTATCTGTGAAAGGGAGTTTTGCCATGTTCAGACTTTGGGGCAAATTATGGAAGGACAACCATCTGTTAATGGACACGGTAGCCTGTAACAGCGATTATTCCATGTCAAGGACCGCTATGGTTTTCCAGGCGCTGGATGAGATCTGTCACACATTTGACCTCGGGCAGCCGATCTGGCTCGATTCCAATATTAAGGACTTTAAACGCCATGATAAGACCCGGTTTACCAAAGACAGTTTTATCGAAGCGATTGCGTTTGACTATCTGGAAATCCATGTGATTGAAGAGTAAAGACGGCGGTATGTGCTGAATATTGGCACATACCGCCGGATTCTTTTCTATCCTGATTTTCTTTACAGACGTTTTAAAAGTGCTTCCCTGGCCTCTTCGTATCCCGGTTTGCCAAGCAGGGCGAACATATTCTTCTTATAACTCTCCACGCCGGGCTGGTCGAACGGATTGACGCCGAGAATGTATCCGCTGACGCCGCATGCGAATTCGAAGAAATAGAATACCTGCCCAAGGCTGAATTCGTCCTGAGACGGAATCTTAACCATCAGGTTGGGGACATTACCGTCCGTATGGGCGAGAATCGTTCCGTTCATGGCGCTCTTGTTGACAAAGTCTACCGTCTGTCCAGCCAGATAGTTCATGCCGTCTGTATCCACGTCTTCCTTCTGGAGGATAATCTCCGCCGGGGATTCCTCCACATTGAGAACTGTCTCAAACATGATACGTGCACCGTCCTGAATAAACTGGCCCATTGAATGCAGATCGGTTGTCAGGTCAACGGCAGCCGGCAGGATTCCCTTCTGGTCCTTGCCCTCACTCTCGCCGTAGAGCTGTTTCCACCATTCGGAAATATAGTGCAGGCTCGGCTCATAGTTGGCTACCACCTCGACCTGTTTTCCTTTGCGCAGCAAAATGTTGCGGATTGCCGCGTACAAAAGAGCCGGGTTCTTTTCATATTCTGTCTCTAACGCCGTCTTTCTCGCAAAGGCCGCGCCTTCCATCAATTTGTCAATGTCCGCGCCACTGACTGCAATCGGGAGCAGTCCGACTGCTGTGAGGACAGAGAAACGTCCTCCCACGTCATCCGGCACCACAAAGGACTCGTAGCCCTCTTCCTTTGCCAGGTTCTTGAGCGCTCCTTTCGCCTTGTCCGTGGTTGCATAGATCCTCTTATTGGCCTCTTCTCTGCCATACTTTTTCATTAACATCTCTTTGAACACACGGAAAGCGATCGCAGGCTCAGTCGTCGTGCCGGACTTGGAAATGATATTGATGGAAAAATCCTTTCCTTCCAGAACGTCCTGTAAATCTTTCATATACTTGCTGCTGATGCTGTTGCCGACAAAATAGATCTCCGGAGTCTTTCTTGCTCCCTTCGGCAGCACATTATAAAAGCTGTGCGATAAGAACTCGATCGCCGCTCTGGCTCCTAGGTAGGAGCCGCCGATTCCGATTACCAGCAGAACGTCAGAATCACTTTTGATCTTGTCCGCTGCTTTCTTGATTCTTGCAAATTCTTCCTTATCATAATTGACCGGAAGGTCAATCCATCCCAAAAAATCGTTCCCGGCCCCTGATTTTCCTGTCAGAACCTCTTTCGCACCCATGACAGTGCCCTTCATATTTTTAATCTCATCTTCCCGGATAAAATCAGACGCCTTGGAATAATCAAATACCAGTTCTTTTCCCATAACCTTTCTTCTCCTTTTCTTCTGTGAGCTGTCGCTTACACAAATTCAAATGACTGCCAGCCGGAATACCAGATCCCCCGGATATGGCGTCTCCGGCGAATGTACACGGTCTGTTCTGGTCGTCTCCCTCCTGTTGGTCGGGTGCAGACCGGCGCAGGTATCATGTCTGACGATATTATACCATCCCCTAAAATACTTGACAATGGCATAGCGCATTTTTTCGCTTCTTTCTGCCCGCATTTCCTGCTTTTATTCTCATGTCAGATACTCCTGTAAAATCTCGCCCAGCATTTTAATGTCCTCCGGCCTGAGCCTGGATGTTCCCCGGTTTTGCAGCACCTTTTCCTCCGGCCATATATCCTCGCGCCTCCGGTGCTCTCTGCTGGCTGCGATCTGTTCCAGGCTCTTTTGCAGATAGCTTATATTCCTCTCAAGCTCATCTTCCTCCTTGCCCGGATTATCTCCGGCTTTGGCCTCCTTCCCTTTGGGCACCGCCGGCTCTGCTTTTTCCTTCCTCTTCGATAAAACGGAAAGCCTGCCGCCCTGCCGTTCTCCCTGGGCGCTCTCCTTTTTATCCGTCTCCATCCTCTCTTCGGAGACCTCATCTTCCTCTATATAAAAACGGCTTTTCCTCTCTTCGGATTTCTCTTTCCCCGCTGCCGGGGATGTCTCTTCAGCCGCAGCAATCTTGATTGGTTCCACAGCTCCGACTCTCACTGTCTCGCGCAGGCGCGGTTTCACTGTGCTGATGGCTGCTTTATTTCTCTTTTCCGCATTTACTGTTACATTCTCGGCTGGTTGTTCCACAGCCTTATAAAAATGAGGCGAATTTTCCACATAATCGACCAGGCAGTCTGTCAGCTGCTGGCGTTTCCCTGCAATATTCGCACCGTTATCCACAAATACCAGAAACAAGCCGGATAAAATCCCCAGGGTTCCGTAGAGTACGATATAATAGGAATCGCACCGATACCAGTAGGAACCAAAGGCTGCCGTTCCCCCGAGCAGGAAACACAGGATCATGGCCTGTATGGAAAGGTTGTCCCACCCGTCCAGCGAAATCTTCATCAGCTTGAAACCGTATACCTGCCTGTCTATGTATGCCGTGATGTTGCGGATGCCCCGGTTGACAAGGAACATATTTTCCGTCTTTTGTTTCAATGCTTTCAGATTCTTATTCTTAGTCAGCGCCATATTTCCGGTCTCTCTTATTAAGCTTTTGTAAAAACTACTCGCCACAAGCTTGCTGATTACTCCCAGCACGCACACTGCTGCAAGAACATACACTGCTTTCCCTGTTTGTAAAAACTCTAACATAAATAGCTCCCCTTTCTTCGTCCAGATCGTTCCAGATGATGGATTTCATTATAAACACCTCGACTTTTTTTGAGAAGCTTGAGAATGAAAGAATCGTTCTGCAAATATCGGTAAATTTCGAGTCCAACAGCCTTGAGAATGATCCTGAACCTTTGTCAGAATACCTGGGGATTTCTTTTGGCAATAGAAAAAGAGACGGTTGCGGAATGCTGCTATGATGCGATATATCGTTGATGTCTGTGGGATATAGGCACTATATATTGTATCAAGCAAACAGTTGCAACAGTCTCTGTCCGGGAAATATGGGGTCCTGCTATGGGGCAGAATAAGATCGTACGGGCATCCCGGCCTGCCAGAGGGACTGGATGCCGGATAAGGGGTGGAGCTGTCTTGTATCCGGTGAGAAAGCCCATTCTGCCAGGGGGAAAGATGCCGGCAGAGCATGGGGAAATGTGCCTCCGCTGAAGGTTCACAGAAAATCTCTTCTTCATGGGGATGCGTTCGTCTGTGAACGTATGAAGGTTTCCTATCTATAATTACTAAGTTACAGCTCCTTTAGCATCGCCAACAGAAGCCGCACGGAATGCTCTACGGCCTTTGCCTCAAATTCGCTGTAATCCATATGGGCACTATCATCTGCCTTATCGGAGATCGCGCGGATAATCAGATATGGAACCCGGTTCAGATAGGCTGCCTGAGCAATGGCCGCTCCTTCCATCTCTGTGCAGTATGCATCAAAATTAGCCCGGATCCAGTCCTTCTTGTCCCGGCTGCTGACAAATTGATCTCCGCTGGCAACGCGGCCGCAAAAAGTCTGAATATCAGGATTTGCTTTCTGGCAACATTTTTCCGCAAGCTTTAAAAGAGTTTCGTCTGCCTTGAATTCTTTCGCTCCAAGCTGGGGAATCTCGCCCAGGGCATAGCCGAACCCGGTCGCATCCATATCATGCTGAACTGCTGTTGTTGAGAGCACGATATCCCCGATATTGACCTCATTTCTCAGGGAGCCTGCAATCCCTGTGTTGATAATGCCTTCCACATGATAGCGATCCACTAAAATCTGGCTGCATATCCCGGCATTTACCTTTCCGATTCCGGAACGCACGATTACCACTTCTTTTCCCTGCAGCGTTCCCTGATGGAATGTCATCCCTGCTGCTGTCTGCGTCTCGACCTGTTCCATCATTGCGCAGAGCTTTTCTACTTCCACATCCATTGCACCTATGATACCAAGCATCTCGTATTCCTCCTACTAATTTCCGGGCAGTCTGTCTGTGTCATTGGGGGGCGGCATAGCAGACTTTTCCTGCCATTTACCGCTACATGCAATTATACGTAAAAGGCCTGATAAAATCAATACGCAAATGCAGGTTGTCCACTCCCCTGTGAAATAGCCCTCAAAAGCGTCTCTTCAAGTCCTGCTGATCTGTAATCATATGCGGCACAAATTCCTGCCAATAGGCATGTTTTCAGGCAACGTATGAATGTGTCTTAAGCAGACAACCCGCATCTGCTGCCTGCAACCGCTGTTTATAAGTTTTGCCTGCATCATACATAACATCGCTTGACAATTTTGGGGGAAAGTAGTTATAATTTAGAGCATAAAATGAACCATACGGCGATATGCATTTTTTAATCAGGTGCTGTCGCTCCCCAGTTATTCTTAAAACCGGTACCATGATGTCTCTGTATTACCGGAATATTGAAATCTTATTTAATTATCAGGAGGAAGCAAAATGGTTTACAAACCTCAAGGAACCTGCTCTCGCGAAATCACCTTCGACGTAGAGAACAACAAACTGAAAAATGTCAAATTCCAGGGCGGATGTAATGGAAATCTTAAAGGCATCGGCTCCCTCGTAGAAGGCATGGATATTGATGACGTCATCCATAAGCTGGAAGGTACTGTCTGTGGAGTGAGAGCCACTTCATGTCCGGATCAGCTTGCTCAGGCATTAAAGCAGTATAAGGCTGAACATTAATTTTCAATGTTGCGTACAGACATAGTTTATTCTATGTCCGGCATCTTTTACTAATGCAGGATGTGGGACTGGAGATTGGAAGAACGTTTTATTTGGATGGTTCTGTTATCAGCAGGGTCAGCAGCGCTCGTTTCCATAATTACTATGTTATAAAAAGCGGCTTGTTCATCTAAGCATGTATTTTATTGCTTCGATAACAGCCGCTTGATCTTTTTAATCTTTTCTATCAATAGAATGAGAAAAACCGCCTCTCTGGCATGTGTAAAGTATTTACCAGATTAGCGGTCTTCCCATCTTTATTCTGTCAATGATTGTATTCAATTATTTTTTATCTGGAAAGCAAATTTACCCTACTGCATAAACCAGCTCCCTTCGTAAAAAATTTATATATAATAGGCCTAATTATATATCGCAGTTAGTAATTATTTGTTGGTGATTAATACACCATGTGTTTCGGTGGCACAAGATTCCGCCCAATCTCCAAGCTCCACCATATGGAGACCGCGGACGCGGTAATATTTATTGGTTGGATAACCACCTACAGAAAAACTATTTAATAATACAGAAAGATTAGAATCCTGCTCTTTCGTTTTGGAAAACTGGAACGATTCTAACTGTCTCCAGTCTTGTTCACTTTCATCCCATTGCTCTAAAAAAATCTTGTGATAAATTCGATCCACTCTTCGGTGTGCAAGTGTATCAACTGAAATATGAATACGACCATCTTTCTTATTTATAATCGCTACTGATCCCTCTGCTAAGATTTCCCCACGTCCTAACAGTTGCACTACGTCCTTTGAAGAATCAATATTTTCATTTAACAGCTTACTTTGATTGTGGTGTCCCGGTGAATTTTCCCATGTTATCTCATCAGCAAAAGTCGTCATAGACATGCTAAACACCAAAACCAGTATTACTACCAATACTTTTTTTACATTCCTCATTCTGCTTCCCCCGCTTTTATTATGAATCATTATTATATAAATAAAAACGGACATTTTTCGATTTTGTGACCATATTAATTAGGAAAGTAAATATTTTCTATGATATTTTTAAAATCCTCCTTATCCATAATCCCCGTCAAACGGTAAATATAGCGTCCCTTACTAATTCGAGCTCCATATTCTATTTCCTGGGAATCTAGCTCATTCCCTTCTATTATAATATCTGTTTTTAACCATTCATTATATACAGTGCTTATGTTTTTTCTGTCTGAATTTGCGCCTCTTGATTCCTGAGTATCCTGATACTCTTGCAAAAAGTGTATTTTATTTCCTTCATATTCAAATGTTATAATTGCAATATCGCCAGACATATCTAAGGTATCAAATTTAAAGCCATCTGGTCGATATCCCAATCTAGGCATTTTAACAGCAAAATTTTCTTCAATAATTTGATATGCCTCTTCCAAATTACCAGCCTCGATCTTATTACTGTCATTATCCATTATAAGATGGCTATCCCCTTCCTCTGTCCGCCGAAAGAAATAATTTTTCTCACCAACTGCAGTAAGCCCCAATGCCATCATAAACACCGCCACCAATGCCACTGCAGCCATCTTTCGTTTTCTGCGAATCTGCGTTTTTTTCCTTGCCGCCTCTTCCTCTGCTGCCTTTCGCTCCATCAGTCTCCGAAACAATCTATCCTCTACCCCCGGGAAATCTGTGTCTTTGACAGACTCTTCCGCTTCCTTCATTTCTTTTAACAATTGTTCGTTCGAGACCTTAAGTCGTTTTCGCAATTTCTGCTCCCAATTCTTCTCTTCCCAATTTTTTTTATCCTTCATACTTTGATTCCCTCTCTATACAAAATCTCTTAAAAATAAAAAAAGAGTCCCATTGCCGGACTCACGCGCCGGAGCGCTGTTACGTCGATCGCTGCTCTCCTCGGCGTTAAACGTGTAATCTATGCCGAGGTTCTTCCTTTCATACTAATATATGATAGAAGTGCTTTTCTCACCTTTTCACATTCGGACTATTCAAATCAAGGGGGCTGTCTGAATGTTGCTATCAAGGGGCACTTCTACTGTTATGACTCATTTCATTACAGAATACCCTTATTGTTTTAGTTATTGTCTTTCGTATCGTTAAAGAACCATCTTATCATTTCTGTTCTTATATTCCTGTTGTGAAAGGTGACCCTTTCGTTTCTGTCATTGTCATCCATGCGGTAAAAAGGGCGGCCTTTCTGCTTTTGCTAGTATCATTCCTGCCTTAAGAGTGTGGCCTTTCCACTTCTGATCTTAATATTCATGCCATTAAAAGGCGGCTTTTCCGTTTCTGTTCTCAATATTCATGCCATTAAAAGGCGGCCTTTTCGCTTCTGTTCTTGTCCTTCATGTCATAAAAAGATGACCTCACAATTTCTTTTATTATTTTTCATACCTTAGAAAAATGACCTGCCGTTTCTGCTATTATTGCTCATGCTGTCAAAGTGCGATCTACTGTTTCTGTTTTATCATTCCTGCTATGAAAAAGGCACACCTGCCGTTTTGGTCGGCAGCATCCATCTTATCAGGGGGCACTTCCGCCGTCTCCGTTGGCAGCATCCATGTCGTAAAAAGGCCTCTTCAACCGCTTCTATCGGTCATACCCATGTCATGAAGAGGCATCACCGTCGTTTCTGTTATCATCCTTCATGTCATGAAAAGGCACCACCGTCGTTTCTGTTATCATTCTTCATGTCATGAAAGGCACTCCCACCACTTCTGTTATTTTATATATATTCTTGTCATAAAAGGGCTCCGTCATCATCCTTTGTATCAGCATAGAGCACTTTCCATCCTAGCATTCTCATTCATTCTGTCTCTTCATTAATAATGCAGAAACCATCGCAAATATTTTTTACACCATTTCTATAATTTTTTTGTTAGGGGTTGACATTTCCCAGCCAGCCGTTACTATTAAATTAGTCCATGTGACATATTGAATCTATGGAGGCAATTCTCTTATGAAAACCATCATCCTGACCGGCGGCGGAACAGCCGGACATGTGACCCCCAATCTGGCCCTGCTTCCTTCCTTAAAAGAGGCAGGCTACGAAGTCTACTACATTGGCTCTTATAACGGCATGGAACGCAAGCTAATCGAAAACGCCGGGATTCCTTACTTTGGCATCTCTTCCGGTAAGCTGCGCCGTTATTTTGATTTCAAAAATTTTACTGATCCTCTCCGCGTTCTCAAGGGCTATGCGGAGGCAAGAAGTCTGATAAAAAAATACAAGCCGGACGTCATTTTCTCAAAAGGAGGGTTTGTCGCTGTGCCAGTCGTTCTGGCCGCCAAGCATTTCCATGTTCCGACCATTATCCACGAGTCTGATATGACGCCAGGGCTTGCCAATAAATTATGTATTCCTTCTGCCCAAACGGTGTGCTGTAATTTTCCGGAAACGCTGCAATACCTTCCGCAGGACAAAGCAGTACTCACCGGCTCCCCCATTCGTGCCGAACTCTTAAAGGGGGACCGCCTCACAGGGCTCCAGTACACGAATCTGTCTGCATCCAAGCCAGTCATTCTTGTCATGGGCGGAAGTCTGGGCTCTGTAAAGGTCAATCAGGCTGTGCGCCAGATCCTGCCCAGGCTTTTAACCCGTTTCCAGCTTATCCACATTTGCGGCAAAAACAATTTGGATGAATCCCTGATCGGCACAGACGGCTATGTTCAATACGAATATGTTGACAGCCCGCTACGCCATCTGTTTGCCGCCGCTGACATTATCGTTTCGCGTGCCGGCGCCAATTCCATCTGTGAAATCCTGGCACTCAGAAAGCCTAATGTCCTGATTCCATTATCTGCTGCCGCCAGCCGCGGCGATCAGATATTAAATGCAAAATCTTTTGCAAAGCAGGGCTTTTCTGCCGTGCTGGAGGAGGAAGATCTCACGGATGACTCCCTGTTTGAAAGCATTTCGAGCACTTATGAAAACCGGAAACAGTTCATCGAACATATGGAAACAAGCCATCTAAACAATGCCGTAGAAACGATCATGAAGCTGATTTATGACGCCGCCTCCGCATGAGTCACTATGCTGCCAAAGACGCCCGGTTTCACGCATATATCCGGCGGATGATTTCCAGAAGCCATTTCCGGCTCCGAAGATCGGGAACCGCAGGTGTTCCCGGTTTCTCAGGAGCCATGTGCTTTTGGAGGCACATACGCTTGAGTCCATACGGCACTGCCTGTCGTTGCCGACCTGATTTCGGGCACTTTTTCATTATAATTTGTCAAATACCGGAAGGGTAAGGGCAGCCCTACAGGGCATTTTGAATTTTTTCTGCCGTCTCCTGAAGTTCCTCCGGAGTTGCGCTTCCCGTTTTCCAGGACGCGATCGAGGGACCGCCCTCATAACGTGGAATTACATGCATGTGAAAATGGAATACGGTCTGTCCCGCCGCTTCTCCATTATTTTGAACCAGATTAAAGCCTGCACAGCCTAATGATTTCTTCATTGCGGTTCCGATTTTGGCACCCAGTGGAAGGATCCTGGCAGCTGTCGCCTCGTCCAGCTCACATACGTCCTTAAAGTGCTCTTTGGGCAGAATCAGGGCATGGCCCCTGGATGCCGGTCCCAGATCAAGAATTACCCGGAACTCGTCATCTTCATAAATTGTAGAGGATGGAATCTCCCCATTTGCTATTTTACAAAATATGCAGTCTGCTTTTCTCATAGATACCCCCTTTGCCATAATGCATTTCATCGCCTTCCTTTCTTAATTCCTGCGGAATCTGTCATAGGATCTTTCGTTAATATCGTTTTGTTATTTTCTATATAAAACGAAGCTCAAAACGGCACCGAGCAGTAAACCGGCGACATGCGCCACATTGTCTACCCCTGTGCTTGCAAAGCCTGAATATAGCGAAAAGAAGATCATCACAGTCAGCTGCAGAGTATTTAGATCCTCCAGCCGTCCCCGATTTATGGTGACAATATACAATAACCCGCCAACGACGCCGAACACGGCTCCGGAAGCTCCTGCTGCAACGCTCCTGGATTCCATGCCGTTAAAGAACAGAGACACTGCATTCGCACCAATTCCGCAGAATAAATAAAAAAAGAGATATTTTAAATGTCCCAACGCACGTTCCAGGTTATCACCGAGGATAAAAAGCACAAGCATATTGCTCTGAATATGTCTTATACCAAAATGCATGAACATCGCTGTCAGCAGGCGGTAATATTCCCCTTCCTCCAGGACTGCCGGTGCAAACATGGCTCCATTTTGATACATAAAATGTGCATTCTCTGTAGAACCATTGAACTCCAAGTATATAAAAAACAGCACGTTCAATATGATTAACGTCACATTTACATATGCCTTTTTCCTTGAATCAGCTTCTCGTTCCAATCTCTCCCGTCCTTTCTTAAAAGTTCTTCAAGCCAGTGACAGGTTCGAAGCCCGGCCAATATTCTCCTGTAGGTACTCAATTATCACCTGCTCGCGGTACACGCGCTCCCAAATCCCCAAAATGTTCTATGGGGGTATGCTCATTTTTATTAAATGCTTCTTTCTCTTCTGTAATACGTGCGAATCGGCACAGATAAATATCTGAAATTATCATACCACAATCTTTTAAACTTTTGAATACCCCTTTTGTGATTTTTGCGTACGTATATGGGGTGCCGGGGCGTTGGAGGGAGGGGGGATTTCTGTGGGGATTGAGTGGGCTGGGAGCTGCTGTTGGCGGGCGGAGGCGGGCTGGGAGGCGTTGGGGAGAGCGTGTGCCGGGAAGTATTGGAACAGGACACGCTGGGAGATATTGGGCATGAGCGTGTGTTGGGTAGGGAGCACGGCGAGATATTGGGCGGGAGCATGCTGGGAGGGATTAGAGCCAGGGACAGGCCAGGACGCATTGGGCGGGCTTTAACGGGAGTTTTTTCACTTAAATTTGTTTTCGCTTCATCTAAGTTTATTTTCATAGAAAGAATTGCAGGGCTACTTGACTTTTAGACATACTTTTGCTAAGATAATATATGCAAATCAGCTTTTGGAAGTCTGGAAGCTGATGAGATTACATTATTCTTGTAGGGTTTTGGATACGTCTTGTTTTTCGGATGTTTTTGTTGAAATGTCTAAGTAAGAATATTTTCTGGTTCTAATATAAGACGTGTTTTTTGCTGTAAAAGTCCGCCAACAGGCGGCACAAATTCAGGGATGCCAAATGCGTCTTGACTACTTTCATTTGTGGTGGTGCCGCCTACCTGTGCGCACATGAAGATTACTTTGGGTGGATATAGTATTTGCCTTTTCGTATTAAGTCTGATCTATTCTTGGATTTTCTGAGATTCAGGTTATTTAGAGTTTGGGAGGGAAAGACTCTCTTCATAAATTTTATATTGTTTGGGTCCCTGTGGCTCAGATAGATTGAGTGACTGCCTCCTATGAGAGCCTGCGGTGGAAACCGGGGAAGGTACAGAGGCCGCAAGTCATACACAATTTTATATACGTTTCCGTAGCTCAGATGGATAGAGCACACGCCTCCTAAGAGAACCTACAACGGAAACTTTTTGGAGGAGCAGAAGCCGCAAGTCACACACAATTTTATACACGTTTCCGTAGCTCAGATGGATAGAGCGACCGCCTCCTAAGCGGTAGGTCGGGTGTTCGAGTCACCTCGGGAACGCTGGGAACATAGCCGAAAGCCTTGATTTTAGAGGGTTTTCGGCTTTCTTCATTTCAGCACCAAAACTCGGATTTGCTAATATGCTAATACATTTGAAAATCGAACCTGCATGCTAATACGAGTTAAATGGTCGGATGTTCAAATAATCCGCCCCATTGTTCTGCTAATAAAATCCCCGTTTTGAAGCTTCCCAAACACCAGATTTTTTCTTTTTTGCTAATACGGTATTTTTACCCGTTCATTTGCCTGCTAATAGATTTACTCTTTATTAGCATTTTGGAAAGACCTGGCAAATTCTATTAGCAGTTCAGGATTGGATTTCATAAGCTGCTGCAATACCTGTTCTGCGGAATTTGCTTCATCTTTATCATTTTTCTGTGGCTCACTGATGCCTTTGCCATCAAGGAAATCATCCATCTTGCCGGCCAGCTTTTCACGCTCACTTGCAAAAGAATGTTTCCCATAACGTCTGGTCAGCATCTCCAGATTGGACCATCCGCCAGCCTGCATAACCGAATTGTAATCACCTCTGGACATAAGAAGTTTGGTGGTGGCGCTGGTGTGACGCAGACTGTGGAATACAATTTCCTGGGGATCCATATCAGGGTCATTCATTTCAGTCAGGATTTCCTTAAACCGTTTATTCAGGTGTTCTGTCATAATGGGACGACCATTGGCCTGGCAGATGGTAAGGTTATAATCCATGTAGCCGTCCGGTCCTAATTCCTTTTTCAGCTTGTCCTGCATTTCCTTCAATACAAGCAGTGCATTCAGAACACTCTGGGGAACATCCACATTTCGTATCGTGTCGTCACTCTTGGGCTGTTTCAGAACAATCATAGTCTTGGTTCCCGGATAAAGATTTGGGAACTTGAAAAGAATGTTCATCTTCGGCATATCCATGTTCTTCTTGGATACTCTGTCGATTGCCCGGTCAAAATGGATGATCTGCTTTTCAAAATTGATCTTGTCCCACTGCAGACCACCGATTTCACCACCACGCACGGTACATCCAATGGCAATTAGAATCGCACAGTGGATTAAGTAATAATCATAATATTCGGGACGGTTGGTAAATTCCAGAACCTTTAAAATCTGCTCCGGCTCCAGAATTACCCTTTCCTTTTCGTGATGTTCCGGGAGGGTTGCATTAAGGAATGGATTTTTACTAATATACTCCCAGCGCACCGCAAGATTGAAGGCACACCGCAGTACCTTATGAATGTCATGGATGGTAGATGCCGTGATGTGTTCCCGCATGGGCCTCCCCATATTGGTAGCTGGCTCTGCCTCTGTTTCCAGAAAATGATAGTAGTCATCTACCGTTTTTGTTTTGATAGAACGGAGCTTTTTGTCACCCAGGTAGGGATGCACATAATTCTCCAGAAGTCCGTTATTGCCATCATAGGTAGATGCCCTCCATTTTTTCAGGCCATATTTTTCAATGAACTCATAAAGAAATTCACTGACTGTCATATCCTTGCTGTCTACCGTGGTAATGGTATTTGTAGCCTGCTCATGTTCTATCTGGGCCTTCCTGCTTTTGGCAGTGGAATAACTGAGCCCGGATTCCCAGACCTGCTGACGCTTTTTTCCGGTTCCCTGATAATAAACAACAGAATATGATTTTCCTCTTTTTACAATAGATGCCATACTGATTCTCCTTTTTTATTTGCTGTCCAGCCATTCATCGAAGGAAGGTTTTGATACTCTGACATATTTCCCTACCCTGACCGTCTTATAGTACGCCGGTATTTGTTGTATAGCTTTTCCGTGCGCTGGTTCTCCTGGAAAATAGCGTAATACAGGGCTTTTCTACGGTCAAGAAAAAGTTTAAAATTCTTCAAAAAAAGTATTGACGTACCGTCTTTTCAGAGTTAAGATACAGACAACTTAAGAAAAGGAAGGTCGAAAAAATGAAAGAATACGCTGTATATTATAAAAGTTACGAAGGCGACAACATGGTAGGTTCTGCTTATGGAAATAACGAAGCGGAAGCCCTGGAAAACTTCAAGGAAGATATGTATATATGTAACGTCCGTTCTTATGAAGTAACTGGAATAGAATTTTACAAATAGAAAGGGGTTCAAAATGGATAGAAGTTTATTAGTGCAAGAAGCAATAAGGAAGGCCCAGGAAGAAATGAAAGCGCAAAGAGCCGCGGCTACTGTATCAGAAATTTATAACGGTTCTTTGTTGGAAACTGAATACTTTAAAAAAGGCTCCGCTGTTTGGTCGCAGATTCGTGTCGACGGCAAAGTAACAAGCGAAAACCGGGTTTACAAAGTCAAAAGCGAAAAGCCTTATACAAGGTTCGCCGGCCAGTACTGGTATCTTTCGGAAGAACACAAAAAAGCCTTATCGGCTGTTATATAGGGCGGCGGCGCTGCCGCCCCTGGCACTAAACCACCGACGGCCGGTCCAAAGCCCGGCGGGTAGAAGTAAAGCAAGCTCCCCAGCTTGTGGGATGGGTGCTATGTATAAATTAAGGCTTCCCGGCCTGCGTGTCGTTCAACAAGTTTTACTGATTTTTAATGTGAAAATCTTAAAACCGTCCGGGGAAACGGTGCAACTCGTAAACCTCCGCAGGATCCGCGCCTGGCGCGTGGAAGAAAGGTTAATAGGTGATGTGTAGCCGAGCTGTGCAAGCTCTACCCGTCGGGCTATACCGAAGGGCGGCCGGGAAGCCTCTTTTATAAAATTTGTTGCGACGTCGCAAGAAAAGGAAGTGTAGGAAATGAAGAAAACAACAGAAGGAATTGAAACAAGGGAGCTAAACCTAATCGCCAATAAAGGCGGCTCCGGTTCCGTTGGTTTCAAGCTCTCAATACCGAAGCCCTGGGCGGCTGCCCTTGGCGTGGATCTGAATAATAGAAGCGTCGTAGCCTCTTTCGATGGCGACAAAATAATCATATCTGGAATTAAAAAATAAGCCCCAACTGCCAACCGGCAGCGGGGCTTTTCTCGCGTCCTGGGGCCTGTGGTTTCACCCTCTAAGACCCCCTCCGCCGCACATCATACTACAACTTTTAAAATCAGTCAACCTTAAATTTTTTCAAGGATGGAAGGCTCCGCCCAGCCCTGCCGGGCGCCTCCCTTTTTGGCTGCAAGGCCGATATAATATTTATACGTTGCCTTGTCTACAAGCTCCGTAACATACATCGTCGCGCCGGTTTTCTTAATAGCTCCGCCGGTCCCGTTGCCGTTACCGTAGAAAGTCCCGGTAACTTTTACCTTGTCCCCGGCCTTAAAGGAAACGGGCGCCGCGCTGGCTCCGGATCCGGCTCCTGCAGCGGTAATGTACTTCGCGGAAGCAAAGCCGTACTTACCGGCCTTATTTTTAATGTAGTACCAGCGGGAACCGTCCGCCGCCTGGATCTCGTCGCATACGCTTATTTCCTCCCCGTCCTTAAGCGGGCTAAAGCTGCATTCGTCGTTCTCCTTCCCGGCCCACTTTCTTACGTTCAGCGTAGTTGTGGTCCGGCCGGTCCACTTCGTTTCCCGGCTCAATCCGCCGCCGGTTGCCGTGCTGCCAGGCTGCGGTGCGTCTGGCTCCTTCTCCGTTGCCTTGCTGGCGTAGTTCGGGCAAATAAAGCCCCGGATATATCTGCCGTTGATCTGCAGGTTCCTCCGGCCGACAACGCCGCCGCTCATGTTGCCCTCCATAACTCGGATCGTGCTGCCGCTTATCGCCTCAACCATGCCGACGTGTTCCGGCGCTCCCTGGTTGTCCGTGGTGGCAAAGTTCGGCCCGTCGTCCCAATCGTACAGAACTTCGTCGCCCGGCTTCGGGATGTATGCGTCGTTTTCCTGCCAAATGCCCATAGCCTTGGCTTTCTCAATCAAATAATAGCAGGAACACTCTACCGGTATAATATCCGTGTAGCCTGCCTTAATCGCTGCCGCGCTGGTCGTGGTGGCGCAGTATGCGTCGGTATAAGTAACCTTGTAGCCCCTGGGCAGCGGCTTATTGCCGTTATATGTGTCAATGATCGGGGCGTGGCTCCTGTCGGAACGCTTAAGCCCGATCCAGCCCTGCATAATGCCTACGACCTTCTGTCTTGCCTGTGCCTCTGTCATACCTTCGTTCCCTCCTTCTTTCCGGTAAAGAGCTTCGTACTCCTGGCCGTAGCCCGCCCGCTTGTCCTGGACGGCTTCGCTCTGGTCCTTCGGCTTCTCAAACTGCAAAAGTACAGCGTTGGAAGCCTCCCGGATGCTTGCGGCCGTCTTAAGAACTTTAAGGACCGTCGGGTAGCTCTCGGAAAGCTCCTTATAAATAAATTCCGCCTGCGTCAAGGTGTCGCCAATGGATACGCCCTTCGCCTGGTGAAAAGCAAGCATAGCCTGCTTCCGGCTCCAATAGGTGCATTGATGCAAACCGTAGCCCGCGCCGTCGTGTACGAAGTTCTTATAGCTTCCGCTGTCAACTGCTGCCGTGTAGCTCTCGTCCGTAAAGTCGAGCTTCTTTTCAAAACTGTTCTGCAGGTTCTTCGGGTTCATCCCGCTCTCTGCGTAAAGGTTGCCGAACAGCCCGAAAATACCGTTTTTACAAAGTCCCTTGCTACTGAAAAAGGCGTAAAGCTCGCGCTCTACGCCTCCCCAAACAATGCCCATGATCTGCCTCCTATTCTCCGTCGCTCTGCTCCGGGTCCTCAGCCTCAATGTTGGCCGCGTCGGTCAAGCCCTCACCGATAATGTAGGCTACAACGGAAGCCCCGGCCATAATAAGCGCCGTAACCTGGGCGGCCGTGTTCTGCGTCCCGCCGGTGGCTACGATCATCATGGAAACGAAGGAAGCTACTGCAGTCCAAAGTTTCCGGCTTGTAAGTTTCTTTACCCAGTTAATCTGTTTCATGGTGTTACCCTCCTTTAAGGTTTTTATTTTTTTGCGCCGGGGTTTCCCAACCTTCCGGCGCGGTTGCTCTACTTCTTCAGCTCGTCAAGTGCTACGCCTTCCAAAAACAGCCTATAGTCGTTTTGCGCGTCCTCAACTGCTTTTAGACCTGCTTCTATTTCTCCGTTTGCGTGGCCTGTTTTTAATGCCATCGCGACTCCTATTGTTAGCTTGTTGTTTGCCTCCGACATCTTAAGCTGGAGTCGCCCTTCTTTTGCCCGCTGTTCTGCTCTCTCGTCCTCGCGCTTCTCGCGCTGCCCGGTCTTATGTGCTATGTAGGCGCACAAAACCGTAGCGGCCGCCGTAATGGCTGTACATAAAACCTCCGTCATCCTGTTTTCCCTCCCTTCCTGCAATAAAATAAGCCCCTTCCACGGCGCGTCCTGCGCCGTTTCCTGGGCCTTTTGCCTTTTGGTGTAGAAATATTAGTCTAAGCCGATTCCCGCCCGGATTTCCGCCGCCTGGTTAATCCTGGCAATACACGGAAGGCTGTCCGCTTCCTCTGCGCTTATGTGCTGCATAAGAAGTAAGAAAAGCTCGTCAATAACGCCGCTCTGGATTCTAATAATGGCGTTCTGCTGCTCTACTATCTCCAGCGGGCCGTTGCCTCTACTCTCCATATTCCTCCCCCGTGATCTCCTTATAGTCGGCTTCGGTGATGGTTCCCTTCTCCGTCCTCTCTGCGATCTGCTCCTTCGTCACTCTGCCTGCCGCGTAAAGCCGCTTAAGGCTGTTTACTAAAATCGAAGCCATTATAAAAGCCCTCCTTCCATAAGCTGCATCGTGTACTCGTCAATAGCTGCGCTCACTGCCTCGTCCGTCCGGATTTCCTCTATGCTCTTAAGCATCTCATACTCTCCGACGCTGATCTCCCGGCTCTCGCATACGAAGTCCGTATAGGCTGCCGCCTGATCCGTGGCCTCGTGTTCCTCCTGCTGAATGTTCCGGCGCTGGATGAAAGTATCAGGCGCCACAAGCTGCAATTCTGCCGGCCGGCTTGCGCTTCGTTCCTGTGTCCACTGCTTCATTTCTGTTTGCCCTCCTTGTCAATTTTGAAATAATTTTCTTAAGCTGTCTTACTTTTATGTAAGGCTTTATATAGTCCTGGTATGCGTCGTAAGTGTCCGTACAACTGAACCAGCCCATATAGCTTAACATTGCTTCTAAGTGCTTCTTAAAATATCCTCTCCCGGCTTCCTTTGCTGCGTGTAGCTTGCTGGCCAGCCTGGTGGCTGAAAGCATGATAGCTTTCCGCATCGTTGTCCGGTTGCGGAAGAAAAGGAAGCCCATAAAATCAATAACGCGCCCTACGACCTTCCCGTTCTTCTTCTGGTAGTTAAACTTAAAGACCTGGTAGTTTCGCTTCAGCTTCAGCCGGAACCTACGCCCTATGAATTTCTTAATTTCTACTATTGCCTGGTGCAACTTCTTTTTGTTGTCGTGTCCTAAAACAATATCATCCATATAGCGGATAAGGTTCGGTATTCCCAGCTTGTCCGTTATGAAGTGATCCAGCGGCTCCAATAAATAATTTGCCAGCCACTGGGAAATGTAGAAGCCCAGCGGTATTCCCTTCTTAAAGCCCTGCAAGCAAAGCTCCACAACGTATAGAAAAAGCTCGTCTTTTATCCTTATGCGAAGCTCCCGCATAAGAATGTCCAGCCGTATGCTGTCGTAAAAATGGCGGATGTCAATCTTCGCAAAATTCCGGATATTCTTTCCGCCCTGGATAATTTTTAAAAGCCGCTTCTTTCCGTAATGGGCGCCCCGCTTCGGGAAGCTGCCGCAGGAATATGGGTAAGCCGTGGCCGTTATAATCGGCTCCAAAATAAGGACGATTATGTGGTGTAGCCATTGCTCGTGTATCTTTGGCATAAAAATCTTCCGGGTTTTGCCCTTTTCCCTTATGATTTTCGGCTTGCGCTTTTTCGGCTTATATGCCAGCTCCGGGTGTTCCACCGGAACGTCCGGCGGTTTCGTGTTCTCTATCATGCGCCGCATGGCGGCGACTTCGTTATCCAAATCGGCGCCTATCTGCTGTATCTCTTTTCGCTTCGTTTTGCCCTTCCGCAGCTTCTTGTATGCCTTCCGTATAATATTTTCGTCAAGCATCCGTCGATACAAATATTTGTATTGTTTTACGCCTTTTTCCTGGGCGGTTTCCTCTGCCTTCCGCCACAGCTCTTTCCTCCGCATAAGCAATACTCCTATAAGAATATTTTTTCTTCTATCCTCTACGCACGGCAGGTGCGACCGCTTTACCGTGCGCCCTGTATCAAGTTAATTTATCACTTACCCTTCCAATTATGGCGGTTAAGGCGTATTTCAACGCCCAGGGGTGTAGGAATAGGAACGGCTTTAAGTTAATACTCCGTATGAATAGAATAAAGGCGGCGCCGATGTTCCAGTTCGCATTCGTGGCTGTGTTGTTCCAATTCCGCGCCCGCACGCCGCAACAAAGCCCACCGTTGCAAGCCCCGAACCGTAGGCAGACGCCCCAGGTGACGCCGTCCCTATCCCCTTATATTTTGTTGTTTATAATTTACGCTGCTTCAAAGCTCCGGTATCTTCCGGGGGAGTGCTTCGCGCCCCCGGTCCCCCCTTATACGGCTACGCCGACAGGTGGCAAAAGAAGATCGGCGGCGCCGACGGTCCAGGCCGCATCCGCGGCTGCGTAGTCCCAATACCGCGCCCGCACGCCGCAACAAAGCCCACCGTCGCAAGCCCCGAACCGTAGGCAGACGCCCGTGAAAGTCTGCTTCGGGTCTTTTCTCCATAAGCCGTCGCATCCTCCGGTCGCGCTGCTCCCTCCGTCCATTCCTAAAGCCGGGATACCGCCGTACCCCGGAACGGTTCTGAAATGGGCCGGGTAGTCCAGGGCGTTGTGGTTCGTGTCCCAGGTCTTATTGTCCGGTACGACGATCCCCGTGTCCGTATATGCTGCCCCGGTCGGGTCGTAGGTGTAATTTTTGCTTACCTTCACCCGCCCGTTTACAACTACTTCGTAAGGGTCGCGCATCCACTGCTGGTAGCTGCCCAGGACTATGCTGTGGAAAATCTTGTTAAGGCTGTGCTGATCGTCGGTTCCGTAGAACTGCCCGCCGCCCACTACGGCGTTCTGCTTTACTCCGTAGGTCGGGGACTGGCTGGCGTCGTAGCCTGCACAATTTCCGTACCCATAGGCTTCCTGCAGGTTCGTGGTCTTTGCGAACATAATAAGAAGGTCGGTAATTGTTTCTACAATCGGCCCGCCCAGGAATACCGCCCGGCTGCTGAAATTAGTAATTGCCGTTTTCTGCGCTGCCGTGTCCTTCGTGTGGTGCGGCTGCATACCGGAAAGGCTTACCATCCTCGGCGTGGCTCCGTCCGCGCCCAAAATGGAACCGTAGTACATGGGAAGCCATACGCCCTCCAGCTCCTTATTGTTCGGGTCAATGAAGCCCACCGGCTCGTAACCGTCGCGGGCGGTAAGGGAAAAGCGCACGATCCTGTCGTTGCCGACCATTTCCTCGTTCTTATAAACCTTCATAAGCCAGGAAAAGGCGCCGCCGTTGTAGCTGCTGTTTGCAACGTCGGAAGAGCCGCCGTCCTCCCTCTGTGTGTAGTCCGTTTCCTTGAGCCTGTAATCCGGTGTACCGTCTGCCCGAACCATGTAGGGCTTGTTTGCTTTAATGACCGGGAAGTCCGCCCAACTGTTCAGCGCCATGCCTCCGGTTTCCTTGTTTCTTACAAGCGGGGAATAGTTCTTATTAAGCCCGATGTACTCAATCCGGGCGGAAGGGCTTAAAATGTCGTTATGCTCAATAAAGCCGTATACCGGATCGGATGCCAAAATGTTATAAACCTTGTCTAAGGTTTCCTTGTCTGCAATATAAATCTTTTCTCCTATCATTTACTCGTCTACCTCCTGAATATAGATCAATCCGTTATCAATCCCCAGCTTATATTTCTGGTGCGTGGCGTCGTCCCTTATTTTGTTCGCGTCCTCCGCAAGCAGGGCGGCTCCGGTGCTGACGATTGTAACCTCTGCGCTGTTGTTTACGGTTGCAAAATAGTCCTGCGTAATCTGCGCCGGGTTATATCCGTTGTATGGCGGCATAAAGTCGCCGTTGTCCCCGGCTGTGGTGGTAATGCTGTAAAGGACTTCGGTGCTGTCCGCTCCGTCCTTTACCTTGGCAAATAAGCCCATCTCGTTAATGTAGTACCCGGCGTTTACGAGGGTCTGCCCGGTTACGGGGTCCTGGTTCGTAATAAGCGCCGTTACCTTCACGCTGTAATCGCTGAAAACATCAATATCCGAAAGGGTATAACTGTTTTTAAGCGATTTAAGGGCTGTCCGCTTCTGCAGCGCATCCAGCGTCTTTTCGGCTGCGGTATAATTGCCGTTGCCTACTGCGATCCGGGTAAACTCTATCTTGATTTCCCCGGCCTGCGCCCTGGTCAGAAGCCTCGCCCCTGCGTTGGTCATGACCGCGTTGTTAAATGGTTGTGGCATTCTTTTTTCCTCCTTCTTTTACGGTATTCTTGTATTTACTATTTGAAGCCGTGGCGGCTACAATAGCCTCAGTTACTGTTTCGCCCTGGATGGTAAAGCCTTCCCGGACTGCCGGCGGTTTCTGGTGCGCCTCCGCCCTCGCTGCGGATCCGGCGTAAGCCTGGCCTTCTACCGGTGCGGCGGCTCCTTCCAATCCTTCCAGGATGGCCGCCTGCTTCTCTGTGGCCGCCATTTCGCCCCCTATAAACGTCTGGCCTATGACTTGCTTACCCTCGAAGCTAAAACCGTCTATAACGGCCGCCTGGCGCGTCCTGGTGGCCCCTGCTGCCCCTGCAAATACTCCGGCGGTAATTTCTTCGCCCTCAGTCTTAAAGCCGTCC
Organism: bacterium 1XD42-76; assembly: GCA_009917545.1. Lineage (GTDB taxonomy): Bacteria > Bacillota > Clostridia > Lachnospirales > Lachnospiraceae > QZDW01. The sequence goes on along the minus strand of QZDW01000006.1, from coordinate 72,017 downwards.
CAAATCGGCGCAGGGCGGCTCTGCTGGGATGCCAATGCCCCGGCGTGTATGGTCTGCCTTGCTTCCCGGTCTACGGCGTAACCGTCAATTACTGCAGGCGGCTTATAGTTTGGGAAAACTGCCGCCCCGGAGAAAAGCTCGTGATTTACAATCCGGTGTATATCAATAGCCCGAAGGTGTGACCGGGTATTCTTTACCCGCCGGATCATAATTGAAAAAAAATCATTCATTTCAAGCGTAAGTATGGCGTTGGTAACAATCTTAAAATAATAAGGGTTGTCGTCGTACTCAAACCACTCTTTTACTTCGCCCTCTCCAAATACTACGCTTACGAGTTCCTCTACTGCCTGGGGCGTTCCTGCGCTCATATACCAAATAAGCGTATTTTTTACAAGCCGCCGCTTCGTGTCAAGGTCCAGGGTACTCCTGTAATACTGGGTACGAAGTTCCGAAGCCAGAAGGTCTATAACTTCCTCCGGCTGCTCGTCCAAATTAGAATAAATATAGAGCCTCCGGCTGTATCGGTAAAGAAGGCGGCAGGCTTGCTGCAAGGCGTAGCTTAACGCCTTTACTTCCGGCTTTTTGGTTATATTTCCGGGCATGATGTCTGTTAGTTGCCCGTCGTAGTAACTAATCATTTTCAAGCCCTCCGTATATAATATTTACCCCGGTACACTGGGCCTTCGCTGTTTCTCCTATAACGCGGAACGCTGGCGCCCGGACTTCTGCCCTCTTTGCTCCTGCGTCGTTCAGCCTCGCTATAAGCTCATCCGGATTTATGTCCCGGCCTACCTTGGAAGCCTGCCACAGCTTATAATCTTCTACGGCGGTTTCGGCCTGCGCCTGGATAGCCGTTGCCGCGTTGCTGTCGCTGGTGTTTATGTAATAGGTCACGTCTATCTCGTATTCTTCAATTTCCGGGCGCCTTACTTGTACCTGGTCCGTAAGCGGCCGCTTTCCTCTCTGGTTTACTGCTGCAGTTACTGCTGCTATGGTAGTATCGTCCGGGACGGTTCCGTCGGTCATAACAAAGCGGATATCTACTAAGCCCGGCGTAGGGCTGGTTATTTTAACATCCCCTATAAACGGGTTGCTATCCTTCACCCAGTACTCGTAGGCGTCGTCCGGGCCGGCTGTGGAATAGCTGGAAGGGGCCAGGTAAATTCTTTCCGCCATGTTTTGGTCTGACTCTACTTCCGTCCCTCCGGTGCTTTTCTTCGTGTTTTCAACCTTGGAAATAAAGCCTATAGGGTCCACGAGCGTCGTAAGCTCCCCGGCAGCGAAGTCGTTCCCTATGGTTCCGGCTTCGGTGCATTCCGCCATGACCGTTATCTCCGTTTCCCCTGGCGGTATTTCTGCGTACTCAATCGTAGCAAAGTAAACCTCGTAGGCAGCAGTTACCCTGGTTCCCTGCGGTATGCTGGTAGCTGCTTCCCTTTTTCCGGAAAGCGTGAACTTGATCGGAACCTGGGCGAACTTTGCCGGGTTCCTCGTTACCCTCTTAAGCGCACCCATATTCTCTAAATAATCGTCGTAGGCGTACTTAAGAAAGTTCATCTTTCCGCCCTTGTCTATGTTCTGTAAGCCCTGGTATATAATCTGGGCGCAACCTAACATAATAATGCGGTTCGGGTCCGACTTGGAAAGCTGTATTTTCTTTCCGGTGATCTCCTGGTACTTCGTCACGAAGTCGCTTAACATCTGGTTCTGAATATCTTCTAAAGACAAGCCGTCTATAAAAGAAATATCCGGTAAATTATCTATTGTGTGTAGAATGTCCGACAATCCTTGCCACCTCCTTTATTCCTCCGATTCTTCCGTGTCTGCGTCCTCGGTGTCCTCCGGATCCTTCGGCCCGATGGTAATCTTCGGGGTCAGGTTCCCGTCCTGGGACTGCGTGTATTCAATGTTTAATATTTCCGCTTTATCCTCGTAAATCTCCGTTTTCTCTATAACCTCCAAAGCAAACAAGTTTCTTGCTACGTTGGTCGGGCAGCTCTCAAAAGTCTGCTCTAAACCGAAGTTACGATCACCGGGGCAAGTCCCGGCCCTGGTGCTGTAAAGCGTTTCAAGGTTCCGCTGCATTTCCTCCAGCTCCGTCGCGTTAAGATAGTCGAAGCCGATTAAAACTGTTTCCGGTGTGCCAAACATCCGCCCGCCTCCTTCCCCTTATAAGTATTCCTCCAGGGTAATGTCGCAGGTAATCTTTACAACCTCGCCCCGGTTTAAAATCGTTTCCCAGTTCTCGCTGATCTCCGTTATGGCGTATTTGTTGGAGCCTACCTTCTTACTTCCAATAACTACGGTCTGGGGTTTCCCCGTCCGGATCAGCTTCTCTATGTTCTCTACCGTTTTCCGTGGCTTCACGCCGTGTTCTGCGTTGAGGGTTATGGTAAATGTTAGCTGGTCGGCATCCGGCCCTAAAAATTGTTTTTTGGGCTTTTTGCCTACCCTGGAATGGGAAGCCCAGCGCCCCTTTACGGTCCGCTGCATCTTTTTGAAATTAAGGATTTTCGCGTCGCTGGTTTCAAATACGACGGTTTTCCCTATATGCCCTATGGCCATTCAACTACCCCCTTCCCTACTCCTACGGCCTTCTCTAAAGCCGCGATCCTCTTTTCGTGGTCGTGAACCTTCTGCAGAAGTTTCTCCGCCTCCACCTCCTGGTAAGTTTCGCCGCCGTCTAAGGACGCTATTATGGTATGCTCTGCCGCTATGGTCAGTACGCCGTCCTTATAATTGATATAGGCTCCGCCGCCCAGGTCTTTGTGGAAGGTTCCGGGGTTCCCTGCTGCGTTGTATTCGTTCCAATAGGTCCCTAAGATGATCCCCATCTCCCCGCCGTTGCTCAAATGCAAAACGACAACCTTTGCCCCGATCTGCGGCAGTTTGTATTCTTCGTTAAAGGTGGCGTAGGGTAATAGCTCCGTGACTTCGTTGTCCCGGTCGTTAAATATTACGCTTACCATTCCCGTTTTCGCGTCTACGCTGCTTACGGTCCCGATCCTGTTTCCTCCGTCGCTCATCCTCCGCCTCCTATGCTTTCTTAAGGCTTTCTTTTCCGCACCAGCCGTACCGCGTCCCGCCCTTGCGCTTCGCTACTCCGTACTGGTACTTATAGCCGCTTCCTAAAATCTGCGTTATATACATTGTCATGTTGCTGCACTGGTTCGCCTTGCCTCCGTTTCCTCCCCAATAAGCCGGGCCGTTTACGATAACCTTGTCGCCTACTGCGAGGGCTTCTCCGGCTGCTGGCTGCGCGGTTGCGCTCTTGGAAGCGACCGCTTTCTTTTCTCCCTGGTATTCCTTCATAACGGTTGCCTTGCTTATGCGCTTCTGGCACTTGTGAAGCTCCAGCGCCATGGTGTAGGCTCCGTCTGGGCTTATGTTATGCGTTACTTTATCCACAAAGTATTTCCCGGAAAGCTGGTAAAGCCCTTTTATATTTACCGTGCTTCCGGCTGCGATCCGGTTGTTCGCCATGATGGTTACGCTCATAGTTACCGCCTTTTCGTTTTCGGCGTTTACCTTGGCGCAGGCTTTTAGCTGGGCTTCCTGTAGGCTCTCGACCTTCTCGTTAATGTTAAGTATTCTTTTTCCGCCTCCAACTACGCACTTCATTTCCTTGTCGTCTTTGCCGGAAGTGTACTTAATGCGGGCGCCCGTGTACGTTCCGACCAGGGTGGTATTGTATGACCAGTCCTGCAAGTCTGCCTTTTTCAAGGTGGCCACCGGCTTCCTGGCTTCAAATTCTCCCTTGTCGTAGATAACAATCTTTCCGCTGTAAATCTTGATCGCCATCCCGTAGTCCTGGCATACTTTTGTTAAAAAGCTGCTGTCTGCCTCGTTGCTCTGCTCTATGGTTCCCAGCTTTATCGTCCCCCCGGTGTACTGCAGCTTAAGGTGGTAATTTTTGGCGATCTCCGCCGCTACTTCCTTAAGCGTTGCTTTCTTCCAGGTCTTGCTTCTGCCCGTGCTTCTGAAAGCGTTCCCTTCCGGGACGGATACTCCGCCAATAGTACAGGTAAGCTCCGGGCCGGTGTAGCTCAAATCGTCAAGGCAGAATTTTCCGCAATAGAAACTTTTCTTTTGCCCTGCCTTGTCCCAGCTCTTTTCAATGATTTTTGCTGTCAACTTATCGCCTTTTTTTGGCATCCACTTATTTGCCCAGCGTAAGTCTATATTTGTTAGGGTTATGCTTACGGTATCGCTTTCCCCGGATGCCGGGTCTGTGTAAGAAAAACCTTCGTTATATTCCGCCATGACGGCGGCGGGGCGCTTACTTGTCCCGCCGGCCTTCTTGGCTTTCTGGTAGGTCACGCTTACGCTTGCCTGCCTGGGTGTTTCTTTGTTCATTCGTCGTCCTCCGCTTCGTCCTCGTTGCTGTAATCGTCGTAAGGATCTTCGTCCTCGTCTTCGTCCTCCGCCCCGGTTCTCCACGGCGGCAGCTCGTCGCTGTCCTCGTACCATGGAATACCTGGCGTATTTAAAACGGTTCCGGCTGAAAAGACTAAAATGTCCAAATAGCGGTAATTATTCGCCATAAGGAAGGCGGCGTATTCCTCGCCGCCGTAAACCTTATAGGCTATTTCGTCCCAGGTTTCTCCCTGTATCGTGGTATATGTTTTCGCCAACTTTACCACCTCCTATAACTTCCGCCTTTGCTGATCCTTCTCGTATTGTTTCATCAGCTTGTTAAATTCTGCCTGGCTCATGCGGTCGGCCTCTGCGATTTCTTCTTTCCCGGCGCTTCCGTAAAGGTTATAGACCGGGCTGTACTGTATCGTAGGCCCTCCGGCTCCGGCAAGCTCCGGCTGTCCGCCGCCGCCTCCGGTTCCTATTCCCTTCAGCTTTTCAATAAAGGCGTCAATAAGGGAAGCTCCGCCGCTTGCGGCGATTGCCTCGTTTAAAATCTCCTTCATTTTCGCCCATAGCGTATCAAGGGGCAGAACTGCCTCCGGTCCCGCTTCCCCTACGCCCTGCATTCCTGCTGGCGTGTTAAATATGGTCGGCTGGTCGAAAATGCCGCCCAGGGCGTTCCAGCTCACTGAAAAGTTCGGAACGCTTACGCTTCCGCCGTCGCCGTATGCCACGGAACTTGTGGAAACATTTATAACTGGGATCTTTGGTTTCGGGATCGTTATGGTCATGTTTTCAAATGCTGCTTTCACCGCGCTCGCTGCGGAGCGGGCCGCGTCTGTGACAGTCGTTGCAAGGCGCTGCATCGCCGTCTGTGCGCTTGTGTTTGCTTTATTCCATCCGCTGTCTAAAGCGGTGTTTACGTCGTCCCCCAGGGTCGTTGCCGCCTGGGTTACTGCCTGGCTGTTTCCGGTCATTCCCGTTCCGATGGCCGTTGCTCCTTCGGTTCCTGCCGTCGTAAGCGTCGCCGTAAGCCCGGAAGTGTCTACCGTCAGCGCACTGGTATCAATGGCCGAAGCGGTAAGCCCGGTATTAAGCCCGGTACTAAGAGCCGTCGCTCCTTCGGTTCCTGCGGCTGTCATGTTCGTGCTGAAAGCTGAAACGTCCAAAATGCCGCTTGTGTCTACTGGGGTCCCTGCTATCCCGGTACTGAGTCCGGTGTTTAATGCTGTCGCCCCGGTTGTTCCCATGGCTGTCATGTTTGCGCTGAAAGCCGTTGTATCAAGTCCGCCCGCTGCCATGCTGTCGGTTAAGCCTGTAGAGAAGGCCGTCCCCGCCATGGTCCCGGCTGCCGTCGCCCCGCTGGTGTCCATTCCGCTGAAAGCGTTTGTTGCCATGCTGTTGGCTGCCGCCGTTACCGTTCCGGCGTTACTGCTAATACCGGACGCGTAGCTGTCCACAACTGCTGCGCTCTGGCTGGAAGTGTCCGGGATGTCAACTTCTCCGCCCGTGAATAGGCTTTTGATCGCGCTCCACAAGCTCTTTCCGGTACTCATAATACCGTCAATCAATCCCTTTATTATCTGGATTCCAACGTCAAGCCAGTTTGTGTTTAAAATCGTATCAATTATCGCCCCTACAAGCTGGGGTATCGCCGCTATAAGCTGCGGTATCGCCTGGATCAAGCCCGTCGCCAGTGTTATAACGATCTGGACCGCTGCCTGCACAATATTTCCCAAATTCGCTATAATTCCCTGTATAAGTGAAATTATTAGCTGTATTCCGCCCTGTATAAGCATGGGCAGCATCTGGGTTATGCCGGAAACAAGGCTTATAATAATCTGTACGCCCATTTGTAAAATCTGGGGCAGGTTAGAAAGTATTCCCTGCGCCAAACTCAAAATAAGCTGTATTCCCATCTGTAGAAGCTGTGGAAGCATGGACGCTATGCCTAAAACCAAATTTCCTATAAGCTGAATAGCTGCGCTTATAAGCATGGGGGCGTTCTGTCCTATGCTGTTTACAAGTGTCTGAACCAACGTAAGGGCCGTCGATATAACCTCCGGCAATCGCTGTATGATGCCGTTTACGAAGTTTACTATTGCCTGCGTTCCGGTACTTATAAGCTGCGGAAGCTGCGTGGTCATGCTCTGCACGAACTGGGTCAATATGTCGATTCCGGCAAGTATGACCTGCGGAACCGGGGTAAAAAGTCCCTCGACAAAAACGGTAATAACTTCCGACGCTGCCGTTGCCAATGCCCCGGAGTTGTCTGTTATCCCGCTTATGAAATTCTCCAAAAGGTCCACGCCCATGCTTACTACCTGCGGGGCGTAGTCCGCTATGGTGTTTACTACCTCAGCCATGCATCCGCCTACCGCTCCGACCATGCCCTCCATGCCGCCGCTCTTGTACGCCTCGGAAAGCTCCCCGACCATGCTGGTGGCTAACTGGGTCATTTCCCTTAAAGGTCCGTTAAGGTCCTTGTATATGCTGATTCCCAAATCGGAAAGACCGGACTTCAAAATGTTAATATCTCCGTTAAGGTTGTCTAGCTGAATAGCGTACATATTTTCGCAAGCTCCGGCGCTGTTTTCAACTGCTGCGGACAGCTCGTCGAAGCGGTCCGTACAATTTGCAAGCATGGCGTTGGCCGCCCTAAGGTCGGTCTTATTGAACAGCGTCGAGAGTATGGTGTCTTTCGAGGCGTTGTCCATCCCGTCCATGGCTCCCTGCAAATCCTTGAATACGTCGTTAAGGCCGCGCATATTCCCCTGGGCGTCGTATACGTCAACACCCAAAGACTTAAGCGAAGCCGCCGCCTTGTCCGTCGGGTTCTGCAGGCTCAATATAATATTTCTAAGGTGTGTACCTCCTTCCGCTCCTTTTAGTCCGTTATCTGCCAAAATTCCGAGGGCTGTGTTAAGCTCCGTCGTTCCCCCGGCGAGTCCTTTTGCCGTTCCTCCTACGGTCAGAATAGCCTCGCCCAACTGGGCGACATTCGTGTTCGCCTTGCTGGCTGTCTGGGCCAACTGATCAGAAAACTGCGTGAGGTTCGTCTTGGTTGCCTCTATCCCCAGGGCGCTCATGCTGTCCGTCACCATGTCGCTGGCGTGTCCCAGATCCATGGCTCCCGCCCCTGCAAGTTTTAAAACGGTCGGCAACGCTGCCGCCGCTTTTTCTGCATCATAACCTGCAAGGGCTAAATAGTTTAGACCTTCAGCCGCCTCCGTCGCTGAAAAGGCTGTACTTGCCCCGCACTCCCTGGCGGCATTCTCCAATGTTTCAAAAGCCTTTTGCCCCTCCGCTGTGGTCTTGTCGATCAGCATGGTGGCGGCAACCTGGCTCATGGATTTTTCAAACTCGACTCCGGTATTTATGGCAGCTATGCCCATAGCTCTTACGGCTGCGGCTGCTGCCGCCGTAGCGGAAGCGACCGTTTTCGTAATGGTTCCCAGTCCCTTGGTGGCCTGGCTTAAGGCGTTTTTAAACGAACTTTCAACTTTGCCCGCTATTTTTATAGCGATCTCCATTTCTTTACCGCCGCCCGCTGTCATAAATCTCCGTCACCTCCTTCGCTATTTCTATCAATTCAAAAACGGACAGGCTTTCTAATGCGTCTAAGCCTGTCCGCAAAATAATTGATAGGTGTATGGTTAATTTCCGAAGGCTGGAGCCGTCTGTTGGCTTTAGTCCTCGCCGTACAAAAAATTTGTTACCCGGTTTTTGATCTTAAGTGCCTCCTTCGGCGGAAGCGCCTTAAAAAACTCCACGGGCTTACCGGAAGCCCTGGCGGAAATAAGGCAGGCGTACTCCAGCGACATTTCCGGTAATACGTTGACCGTTCCGCCGCGCTCTATGGTCTTATTTACTGCGATCATGTCCGCCGCGCTCAAAGACTCCAGCCCGCTCAAATCTACGCTTTCATAGCTTACGCCCTCAAAGGTAAAGGGCTTCTTGAAGAATACCAGGAAAGGGTTGTCCTCCATCTCCTGCTTTTTCCTTGCCTCAACTGCTGCCGCCTCTGCTTCTGCTGCCTGGTTTACCTGGTTTAAATTTTTATCCTTATCCATTAGCACATCTTCCTCACTTTCTCTAATAAATCTTTACCGTGAACCTTGTAAATAAAGTTGAGCTTGTCAAGCTCAATCTCGGTAACATTGTCAATCTCAATCAAAATATAAAGAAGCTCCAGCTTAATGCTGCTTGCGGTTCCGGTTCCCTGCTTCGCCTTGCCGCCTGTAAGCCCCTTATTTTTCCCCCGGACTACGATCCGCATAGGCTTAAAAGCCGTCGCCCCGCTGCCGTTTACGGTGTACTGGATCGAGCCTCTCAAAGTAACCGTAACGCTGGAAATATCGTCCGAAAGAATGAATAAATCTTTATCCATGGTCCTGAAAGGGATCTCCATTTCCATGCTCTGGAAATGCCCCACGGTCGGGTCGTCAATCTCTCCCAAAATGCCGGGGCCGCTTAATGTTTCCGTTAAGCTCTCAAAGTCCGGCAGCGTTACCTCGTCGGAAATGCCGACCAGCTTCGTGCCGTCCTTGTATACGTTGAAAGAGTTAATTTTTGAAGGAATGTTATACAATCTTATTCACCTCCTAAAGTCGTTTCTAACATGGTCGGGTCAAACTCCAATACGTTCAGAATATCCTCCGCCGGTGTGTACGGCGCCAGGTACTGGTGAAACTGGATTTTCCCGTTTAAAATGTCCGTGATCGGGTTCTCGTCCTCGCTGTAGGTAATCCGTGCGCCGGCGCACTTGCCCTGCGCGACGTAAGAATTGCCCCGGATGTTCTCCGCGTCGCAGATGCTCTGAATAAGCCGGGGATTCGCCGGGTCGTCTACCTTCTGGAAGTAGCTTAAAATAAAGCTGTTTCCCCACCAACTGAAAAAGCGGCGGCAACAAAACCAGCGATCCTTCGGGTCCGTTGTCATGGGGTAAGCTGCGCTATTGTTTCCCCAGGAACGGAAGCCGTTAAAATTGATCGCCGTGGAAACTCCGAAGCTGTTTACCAGGTTCGCCTGCTCCTGGTCTACTACGATCTCGCTGTCCTCGTCGTCGTCCAAACAAAGGCCGGTAATAGGGATCGCTTTATTGCTGGCTGAAAGGTTCGGCACGTCGTCGTTGCTGGCGTCGACGTAGGCGATCAATGCTGAATAAAGGGCGCTGAAATAGTAAACCTCGTCCCATATTCTTGCTTTTGGCCAAACCACCGACATGTGTTCGCTTACAAAGCCGGATTTCTCCTTTACGGTCTTTACGTCCGTATATCTCGTCGCCCCGTCCTTTGTGCAGTCCAGGTCGGTGATGCATTCGCAAGTGAAAAGCCCGTTAATATTAAGGCACTTCGCTGCCATAACCGAAGCGACCGCCGGATCCTTGGAATATCCCGGCGAAGTAATAAGCCCCGGCGTCATTCCCAAAAGCGGGTAAACCTGGCGTACAAGCTCCAGGCCGCTCTCCTTCCCGGTGCTTACGTTGTAGCCGCCTATAATATCCTTGCTTGTTACCTGGGACGGGTCGATCTTGTCCCCGGAAACGCTTAAGGTTGTCGCCTCCGCTCCGGCTCCGGATTCCAGAAGGGTAATAACTGCGTAGCCGTCGTCGTCAAAGCCTGTAATATAATCAACGTCCGCCTGCAGCGTCGTTTCTCCGGCCTCTACGACAAGGGTATCAAGCAGTATTCCCTCAATGCCTACGGTTGCCTGTAAGGCGTCCACCTGGCAGGTCGTTTTCGGGATCTCCGTCTTATGTTTCTTCGGGTCCAGTACGTTGATCAGCGCAATCGGCGCAACTGCGAACTTCTTAAATGTTGCGCTTATACTCTGATTCAAATTGTAATCTTTCAAATTGTTAGAATATCCTACCGCCGCGCTTGCCTCCGGGAAACTGTAGGCGAGCTTCACTACGTTGGTAGCCTTATAGGGGTCCGCAGTCAAATTGACCGGGGAAACGCCTACTACTACCTGGAAAGCTGCCGTACCGAGGATCGGGGCTGTAAGGCTGGTAGGGTTTTCTAAAATTCTTACACCATGGTTGTAAGCCATCTTTTATCTCTCCTTTTCTTCTTTATTTTCCGCTGGCTTTCCGGTAAAGGATGCTTAATGCGCTTCCCTCCTTCGCCAGCTCTGCGCTTGCCTTTGCCAATTTCTCAACCGGAACGACAAAGGACTTAAAAAACGGCTGCTCCTTAATTTTTTCCTTAAGGGCATCCGGCAGTCCGGCGTTGTATGTGGTATACTGCTTCGCTCCGGGAATGTTCGGGCCAATATATACCACTGTTTCCGCCTCCTGCGTGGCCGGCGCTGCTTTCGCTTTCCCGGCCGTTTTCTTTGCATCACTCATGAATATGGATCCTCCCTTCTTACTGCTGCAATCTCAAAAGCCAGGTTTACGCCCCCAAAATAAAAGGGGTAGGATTCTTCGTCCTGCAAGGTCCACAAAATGGGGTACTGTATCGTATACTTTCCGTTAAGTACCGGGAACTTTGCGAACCTCTCATAAATCTTGGCTATTATGTTTAAAATCTCTTTGTGTCCCTGCTTGTCATAGTCTGGTTCGTAAACTCCTATAAGCAGGGTAAGGTTTACTTTTTGGGCGCTGTTCTCGTCCTCGATCTCCCCGTCTGCAATCCGTACCAAAATATAGGGGTACGGGTCCGGGGCGGTCTGTTCTTCTGCCAGCCCGTTCTCCAAAAGCTCCGGAGCTATTTCCTCCTGGTCTAATGGTTCCGGCATGGGCAGAAGCTGTTCAAAAATATTTATGCTGACTCTTTCCCCCTGGGGGTTCTTAAGCCGAAGATCTGAAAGAATTTTCTTAAGCTCGTCCGCCAGCTCGTTCTGCAGAAATGTTGCGACCATGCCTATCCTCCTAATATCTTCCTAACCTGTGCATTTACGTTCTGCTTAAGGTTGTCTTTAATATGCGGCTTTACTATGCCGTATACCCGCTTTTCGTTCCCCAACATAACCGGGATGGAGTTGGCGGAAAAGGACTTAATAGGCAGCCTTCCGGCTCCGCGCCTCTGGGCTACTGCTACATGGCCGCCGGAAAACTTGGTAACGAAAGCCTTAAGCCCTCCCATCTCCAGGGGCTTCATTCCGCCTGCCTTAAGTACCTTCGCTTTTACTACGTCCGGACGGTTCGCTCCGGTTCTCATGGTGGCCGGGCTTACTTTGTAATCCTTAAGCCCCATAACTTTTCCTGTTGCCTTTATGGTCGCTTCCAGCCTCGCTGGGGTGGCGTTCTTGATCTTCATGGCCTTATTGAAGCGCCCGGTTTTTACGGTATAGGTTTTCTGTGCCTCGTCCGCCAGTTCTTTCCGTGCCTGCTTGGCCGTCTGGTTGAGGGCGTTCTTAAGTGCTTTCGGGGCTTCGCTTTTCATCCGCCCTAACTTCCGCTCAACCTGCTCCAGCATATTCCGGTCGTAGCTTATTTCTATCAACTCTTATTCGCCTCCAAATGCAAGGAATACACGCCGCCCTCGTTTAAGCTGTCGGTAACGATAAAGGTTGCGCCGTCTATCTTGACGGGCTTGCCTACTCCTGGAAGCGGGCCGAAGTCTAAAGCGCTAACATATACAAGCGTTTGCTTTTTGTATATGCCGTCCATGTGGCTTTTCATCCGCTTTTCCCTCTCTGTAAGCTCGTTATCATCAATAATAATCAACATAGGCTTTCCGTTGACTGTGTGTTCCTCTCCAAACTCTGCCGGGTTAAGAAATACCGTTTTTACGTCCTGCCTCAGAAGTTCCTTAAATGTCAGCGGCTTATGCACTGCTTTTCCTCCTTCCTTTGGCCGTCTCCTGCTGGGCGCCTCTCGTTTTCTTGGACGGTGGTTTCCCCACTAAGTCCTGCTCCTGGCCGGCGGAAGGATAGGCGTCACCGGGAAGCCCTGCGGGGGCGGTTGCCTGCCTCGCTTTCACGCTCCGCTTCTTTGGTTCCTCTGTGTCCTTCCATACCGCCGTTCCGTTTCCGGTCCATACTTCTACAAGCCCGGCGTTATGCGTCGGCAGCTCGTCGCCCGGCTCATAGTTCTGGCTTTCAAAAAGTACGGGGGAAACGGCTATAAGCTGTTTCATCAGCCGCCCAACTTTACCAGGATAACGGTGTCGGCCGCTGCGGCTGCCTGCGCTGCGTAACCAGCCAGCGGGTATGCTGTCGGGTTCGACGTTGCTCCGTCGTTGGCTGCGGTCGTTATGCCTGTACCGTCAAAATATACGGTTGTCCCCATCTCAATGGCTCCGGTTTCCGTCTTATCAATCTCAAAAACGCCCGTAACCACAAGCGATCCCAACTCGCCGGGCAGGATGTCCGTCCCGGCGACGCCAATATGGGAACCGAAAGAAATAACCGTGTTTGCCTCGATCTTTGTGTCCGTGTCGTTCTTATAGTCGAGGGTTTCCCCTCTCTGCCAAAATGCGGCTTTACTCATGATTCAGTCCTCCTCTCTTATTCTGCTGCAGCGATCTTTTCTCCGGGGTTCTTTGCAATTCCGCGGAAGTCCCTTACGGCGATTCCCCAATCAAGATATATATCCCACTGGAAGCCCAAAACGCCCGGCGTTTCCATCCTTCTTACGGTCGGGGTTTCCTGCCCGTTCAAGTAGTCCACCTGGATGTGTTTTGCGCTGGCGGTGTTGGCAACCATAAACCACGGCACGGCGTTTTCTCCTGCCAGGGCGTTAAGTACCGGGGTCTGAATAATATTGATCGGGTAGTTGTACAGCGGGTTAATGTCGTTGTTATTGCTGCCTACTACCTGGGCGCTGTGAAGAATGACCGCAAGCTCAAACTCATAGCCAACCGGCACAATAATATGCTGCGGGGTAATGTAAATAGCTTCCCCGAACTGGTCGCGCTGGTGCTGCATCTGCAGAATAATAGCCTGGATCGAAGCCTGGGTAGGCTTGCCGCCCTTTGTGATCAGGTTTCCGTGTTTCTTATGGAAAAGCTCTACGCCATCAAAAATCGGGGCATTATTGTAAAGCAAGCTATAGACCTGTTTATCAATGGTTTTCTTTGCCGCCGCTGCGTAAAGCCCCGGAACCTCTGTTAAAAAGCCGATATCGTCGTTAATGAACGCCTGGCGGGTCATGCTGAATGTCCGGCCGTAGGTGTCCAGCTTGCGGTTCGGCAGCAGTTCCGTTTTCGGGATCATGGGCTTAAGCTCTCCGTTTTCGGGAACCAGAAGGAAGTCGCCCATACCTCCGATCACGTATTCGTGGTCCGCTGTGGTCTTGAAGTCCTTCAAGCTGCCCTTTGTGGTCCATGCCTGGAAGGTCGTAGGTACTGCGTTATAAAGCTGCACAATGCTCTTTCTGATCGTGTTGTCAAGAATTGCCGGAAAGGCCGCCGTAGGGTTGTAGAACTGGCGGCAAAGCTCGCCGTACATGTCGTCGGGCTGCATCCTCAAAAGCTGCATAGTGTCCCGCCCGTCCCGGCTCAAACACTCAATAGCAAGGTCGCGGAGGCTCATGGATCTAAGCTCATTCGCTCCGTCTGCCGGTGCGGCTACGGGTACGCCTGCCCGAAGCATAAGCGCGTCGGTTGCTCTCTGTCTGAATGTGTCCCCCTCGTCCCTGGTGACCTGTACGCCCACCGGGCCTCCGGTCTGCCTCATACCGTCAAGGATGGCGCTGCGTACCTGGTCCAAACTGGAACCGTTGCGGATATGCTCCGCCGGATCCACGTCAAAGTCCCGGCAAAGTGCCATAATTTCTGTTACCCGGTTACGCTCCGCCTCGGTTGCGCTCCGCTGTCCCTCTGCAGGTACTGTCTGCGGTGCGGCCGGCTGGGTGCTTCCTGCCGGGGGCGCGGACGTTGCTCCGGTTCCTCCTACAAGCCCTCTTTCCTGCGCCTGGATCTCGGCGTCTGCCTGGTCGATCTCGCGCTGATAGCTGTTAAATTCTGCCTGTTCTTCCGCCGTCAGCGCACGGTTGCCGTCTGCCTTGGCGGCGTTTACAATGGCCTGCTGCTTCAGCATGGCGGCTTCTCGTCTTTGTTTCGGTGTCATTCTCTCTGTACCTCCTATTTTCTGTTTTTGTTTATTTGAAGTTGTGCTTCAAAACAAGTTAAAGTTTCCGGACGCTGGGGGCTGCTCTCTCCCAGGTCCCTCCCTACTCCCACGGTAGCGTCTGCCGGGACGCTTACTATGCTTATCTCGTAGGGCATCCATTGTCTTGCGACGTCGCAAGGGCCGTTAAATCTTCCGTCGGTGCTTACCTTATTCGCCATGACTTCCTCAATCACTCCGATCCGGTATCCGGTGGAAACGCCCTTAAGGGTTCCGCTCTTTACCTTCTGAAAGATAACCTCGCTTTCCGCGTCGTCGTCAAATTCTACCTCAGCCATGCCGCGCTGGTTTTCAATCCAGGCGCGGTTAATCTTGCCTATAACCTTATCCCGGTTATGGTTAAAAAGAAGGACTCCTATTGTGTTAAGCCTGGTAAGGTCAACGGCTGCCGGGTTATGGTCTAAAATCTCCTTGCCCCAGTAACGCTCGTAGGGTTCTTCCGAAGAAAACGAAAGAATGAACTTTCGTTCATTCCCTTCTCCTTCCATAGCCCGGATCGTTGCCGAACTAAATGCCCTTATCTGGTTTTCCTTCCTGCTGTCCCTCTCCGCCGTCTGCGGCCGGCTGGTCCCCGTCCTGCTGCTGGCTCCCTGGCTGCTGCCCTGGGGGCTGGTTTCCTCCGCCCTGGTCAGTAGGTCCGTCGGAAGCTGCGCCCGGCTCCGGATCCTGCTGCTCGTCTGCAGGTGTAAGTTCTGCTTCGGTTCTGTCAAATATAACACCTCCCATCTCAATGCCTTTACTTCTGGCGTATTCTAAAACAGCGACGGTTTCGTCTATCTGCTCTTTCCAGTCCTTGCCGTTCTCCGCTGCGACCTGCTGATAGGTCTTTTGTCCGGTCTGCAGCGCGATCTTTGTTGCGGTCGCTTCCTTCGCCGGGTCGATCCACGGCTTCGGTGCTGCCACCCATTCGTGCTTAAAATATTTCTGCTTATCTTCCCAAAAGCCAGGAATATGAAATAGGCCGGAAAGAACGCCGGAAATTATGAAGGTTTCGTATACCTCGTCCATAACTACTTCCTTTAGCAGCTCTATGTCCTCTATGTAGGTCTGGCCGTCCTCAATGATTCCCTGTCTTGCGCTGCTGTAGTTGCTCTGGCTCATGTCCCGGCTGGTAGCTTCGTAGCTTAAGCCCTGGCCCGCTCCGATCAAGCGCTGCTGCAGCTTGATATAGCTTGCGGCGTCGGTGGCCTGGCCGGTCGGGTTTACGACCTGGATCTCGTCCCCTGCGTTAAGCTCCTTTATCATGCCGGGGCTTATCCTTTTTCCGTCGTAGTCCTCGCGGGGCCTTCCGTCGTTTACTCCCACGCCCCTGGCAAAATTCCCGGTTGTCGGTATAATCTTCTTTACGAAAACGGCAAGGCAGGCCGCTATACGCTCCTTTACGCTTACCGCTGTCATAAACTCATTCGCGTCCCTTACCCTGGTAATGGTCGGGGCCAGGTCGCTCATCTCCCGAACCTGGGAAGGGCGGTCTTTCGTGAAATAGAAAATAACATCTTTTGCCGGAACATATACGGGTTCAATCTGCCCGAAGCCGTCTACGTTATACTGGCGGATCCAATAGCCCATAGGCTTGTTATAGGTGTTAAGCTCAATTCCTCCGACCACCCGGTGCTTCGGGTTGTGCGGTGCTGCCCGCCCGGTGTCCAGCTCGTCAACCTCCAACGCCTGCAACTTAAAGGGCAGCAGGCCGCCGCTGGTGTAGCACTTCTTAAAAAGGATTCCTCCGTCTACTTTCTTCCGGCGCTCTGCCATTCTAAGCATCTGGTTGAAGCTCTGCGTTTCGGTTACGTCGCAATTTTTACGCTTGCACCATTCTATCCAGGCTTCCTGTATCTGCTTATTAAGCGTTTCATTGCTGGTCCTTGCCCGAAGCGTGTAGCCGTGGCCTACTACGTTCCGGCGGTATGCCCCGATCACGCTGTTGGCCATGTCGCTGTTTCGCTCTAAGTCCCTGGCCCTGGCTCTTATGGTGTCCCGGCTGTAGCGGTCCGTTTGCTCTGCGCTCTGGTTATAGGCCACCCATCCGGCGTTAAGCCTGTCGTAGCCTCCGGCGTCATAGTGGCGTTGTTCGTCCAGGTACTGCCTCCAGGCTTCCCGCCTGGCTCCGGCTGCTGGGGAAATAAAGCCGATAATATTGTCTAATACGTTTCCCACTTCTTTCCCTCCTATCTCCGGTCAAATACTGCGACGTAGCAATCGTCCAAAAAGCCCGGCGTACTTCCTGCGACCTGTGCCATAAGGTCGTTCTTAATCTTGTATAATGTGTTAAGGTCTGCCCGGTTAAGCTGCCGGGAGCCTATCTTGTAACTTTGCCCGCCTACGCATATAGCGTAAATAGCGTTATTTACTTCGGTAAGCATTTCCTGCGCTGTCATCTGTTCGTCCACCCGGTTCCCTCCTTCCTACTGTAGCCAGCCTTCGTTCTGGTTTATCCATTCTTCCTCCGGTGTGTACTGCTCTTTCTTCGGCTCCTGCGGTTCCTCCTGTATGTTCTGCAAGTGAAGCATACGGACGCCCAGGGTATCTGCTGCCGCCATGGCGTAGACTTCCGCGTCTAAATAATGGTTGTCCGCGTGGCTATGCTTCGGCACCCATTCAAGCCGTGGCTTGCTGTTTCCGTTCTTAACAAGGATTTTATGCTCTGCCGTTACCTGCTCGGCGTATTCCTCGTCGCAGCCCTTGTATACCATCCAGCTTCCGCTGCCGTTCTTCCGGTGCATCCTGCTGGCGATCATGTCCTTATACTTGCCTCCGTCAACGATAACAAGGTCCATTCCGTAAGCCTTGGAAGCGTCCTTATTGACGGTACTCAGCTTAAAATGGCTCTGCATGGGGTTGCTGGAGCCTTTGGCCGGCTTCGCCCATTCTGCGTTCAAAGCGCAAAAGTCGTATACGGAGTCGGCCTCGTAGCCGGAGTCCATGAGGCATAGGTTTACTATTGCAACGGCTCCGGACTCCGTCCTATATTCAAGGTTCATGATCTGCTCAATCTCTTTAAAGCTGTAAGCCTGGCCGTGTGCTACGTTCTGGCTTGTTAAGAAGTCGCCCCAGGCTCTTATGGTCCAGTAAACGCTGTTTTCCTGTACGTCTACGCCTGCGGTAAGCAGCTTCGCCCAATCCGGCACGGTAAACTCTGTAAGCTCCGTCTGCCGCTCCATAACAAGGTCCTTGCTGGTCTTTAGCTTGGTATCTTCCCACGGCTCCGCAAGCCAGGAATTTACGAAGTTTTGTAGCTTCTCCGGATCCGCCTTGCTGTCCATAAACTCCTTCGCAATTTCTGAAAACCGGACGAAGGGGCTATAAAGCGTATTTATCCAGAAACAAACCTTTTTTACAAAGCGGGTTGTTTGTCTTACGACCTCCCAGTGGCCCTTCTTTACTGCCTGCTGCTTCTGGGCGTCGGTGATAACGCATCCGCACTCCTGGCAAACGTAAAAGGCAAACTCTGCCCGGTCTGCGTCGCTTAAGCCCTCCGAGTCGTCTATAGGCTCAAACGCTCCCAGCTTCTCCTTTATGGCATCCTCGCCGTATGCGTCCACAAGGTCCTTATCTTTTCCGGGCCACTTAAGGTTGTCAAAGCGAAGCTCTATAAACTCGCCACAATGCGGGCAAGGTATGAAGTAATGCTTTTCCGCGTCTGCTCCTTCCTTGGCCTTCCAGATGTGGTTCGTCCTTATGGTCGGGGTGCTGGTTATATAGACCTTGCTGTTTCGGAAAGTCTTTGTACGCTCTTTTGCCAGGCTGATCGGGTCCGCCTCTTTCTTGCTGGCTCCTGGGTACTTGTCGACCTCGTCAAGAAAAAGGTATTTCATGGCGAAGGAAGCAAGCCCGGAAGGGCTGTTACTCCAAACAAGTTTTATAAACATATCATCAAAGTCAAGCTCCAGGTTGCCGCTGTTTCTGTCGTACTTCTGGTATAGCGTCGGCGTGTTCTCAATCATGGGCTTTATTCGTTTTTCTGATATGCTGTTCGCCAGGGTTTCCGTAGGGTATACAACTTCTACGGGCGCCGGGTCCTGCTGGGCGGCGTAGCCTAACATATTAAGTTCTACTTCCGTCCCTCCTACCTGCGTACACTTGCAAAAAATTATTTCTTCCGTTTCGTAGTTCAGAAGCTCGTCCATAATCTCTACAAGGTAAGGCGTCCGGCTATTATTCCATGGCCCTGGCTCCGCGCTGGTCTTGCTGTCAAGCGTCCGGTATCGCTCCGCCCACTCGGATACTTTCATATCTTCCGGGGGGTTCAAGTATTCAAGCGCGGCTTTCTGGTATGGCTTGCACTGGTGCTTCCTTATGCGTAACTGTTTAGGTTTTTGCACGTTTCTTCCCTGGCTTTTCTTCCCCCGGTTCCGGTGTGTACCCGGAAACAACAAAAGCCCGAAGCATACGCTTTACTTCCGCGCTCATCTCCTTCTCAACGCGCCGGGCCTCCAACGGCTCCAGGCTGTCGCTGATCATACTTACAAGCCGGGACGGTATGCCCAGGGCGAACCTCTTAAAAGAAACAAAAAACTTTTGATAGTCTAAGGCTACTTCGTCAACGTCTATATATTTCCCGGCGGCGATCTCCGCTTTCATGCGGTGCATCTCGCCCTGGCTTTCCTTCAAGGCGATTTCTGCCTCCAGCTTCTGCTGCCTTAACTCCGTTTCCTTTTCGGACTTGCCCTTGCCGTATGCCTTGTCGGACAAATACTGAATATATGTTTTTATGGTCGGTACAAGCTCGTAACGCCTGCCCTCTCCTGGGACCTCGTCCGTCTTTATGATTCCCTCCTGGGTAAGCTGCTGCACCCTGCGGACGGAAACTCCGAAAATCTGGGCTATGATCTCAACCTTTACGAACTGGCCGCCGCTTGCTTTTTCTTCTGCCATTATGCTTCGCCCTCCCTCACTCTTACGGCCTTCTGGCCGGTGTATTCTTCCCAACGGTCTATAATAATATCGCAGTACTTTTCGTTAAGCTCCATAAGGTATGCGCTGCGGTTAAGCTGTTCGCAAGCGATCAGCGTCGTGCCGCTCCCTCCGAAAAAGTCAGCGACCGTGTCGCCGTACTTGCTGCTATTTGTAATAAGCCGGCCGAAAAGCGCCACGGGCTTCATGGTCGGGTGCATATCGCTCCGGGCTGGCTTCTTTTCGTACAAGACCGACGTGTTCTCCTGCAGGCGCTCCCGGATGCCCTCAATGTAGGCTACAAGCTCCGCTTTCTTCATAGCTGAAAAGTCTATATCATCTCCTATGAAAACGGTATCTTGTCCGCGTCCTCCGCCGAAGTAATGACCGCCGCCCTCCTTCCAACCGTATAAGATCGGCTCGTGGCGCCAGTGGTAATCCTGGCGGCCTATAACAAACTGGTTTTTCTCCCAGATCAACGTCTGCGCCTGGTAAAAGCCCGACTCCTTCATGGCGGTTCGGAAGTTTATACCCTCGCTGTCTGCGTGGAATATATAAACCGAACAGCCGGGGCGGGCTGCTTCGTTGAAATTACAAAACGCCTTATACAAGAAACTGTAAAAGGCGTCGTTACTCATCCGGTCGTTCTGGATCTCGTTATTTGTCCGGGTGCGGTTCCGATTATAGGAACGCTCCAGGCTCTTGTCTTTGGTTTCGTAATCTACGTTATAAGGCGGGTCGGTGATGATAAGGTCCGCCGTGGCTCCCTCCATCAGCCGCTCAACGTCTGAAATGTCCGTAGCGTCCCCGCACATGAGCCGGTGGTTTCCCATCTGCCAGATATCACCGGGGCGCGTCCGAACCTCCTTAAGCTCCTTCAGCTTCTTGTCCGGATCGTAGCCGTCGTCGTTTGCCTCCTGGGTAAGCTCAACGGCTGCAAATAACTTTTCGATCTCGTCGCCTCCGAAGCCCGTAAGGCCCACGTTATAGTCCGCCTTATCCAAATCTATCAATAAATCTTTTAAGGCTGCCTCGTCCCATTCTCCGGTTATTTTGTTCAAGGCAATATTAAGCGCCTTTTCCCTGGTCTTATCCATCTCAACCAGAATACAGTCCGCCTCCGTATAGCCTAAATCAAGCATAACCGTGCGCCGCTGGTGGCCGCCTATGATGGCATTGTCTACGTTGATGATAATCGGGTCAATGTAGCCAAATTCTTCTATGCTGGCAGCTATGCGCTGGTACTCCGGGTCGCCCGGCTTTAACGCTTTGCGTGGATTGTATTCTGCTGGTTTAAGGTCTGCAAGCTGTCGTTTTACCAGTTCCATATCCCGTTTCCTCCTTCCGGTTCTGTCATTACGTAACGAAAGGCAAAATTTTTTTTCAATTTTATCGCCAAAAATACCGGGCCTTCCTCGCCCCGCAGGCCGGATATGGCTTGGTAAGTACCTACTGCCAGCCGCGTGGGTGGGCTTGCTGAACAGCGCAGCCGGGGGCTTGCCCTGTCGCCCTCTCTCTTTGCTTGCGTTGCTTCGGTGTGGCGCTGTATGCCTTGCTCTCTCTGCTTCAATGCTTGCTTGTGCTGCGCCTGCCTCGTGCTATGCTGTGCTATGGTACTATGCGCGCCTATGCCCTGGGCTGTGGTGCTTGCCCTTGTGCGCTTGCTCTGTGGCGTGGTGCTGTGCGTGTATGTATGCAATATAATAAGCCTATATAATGCCCTGCTATATGGGGGTATAGCTTTAAAAATAGGGCTTATTATAGGCTTATTATATGGGGGTATGCTTTTTTATTCCGTGTCCATGCTACTATATTAGCACACTTAATAGTCCAAAAGAGTCCGAAGTTTAAAAAACTTGCGAAGCCTTGTAAATGCTGGGCTTGTGGGCTGTATGGGGCTATGTTTCTATGTGCGCTTTTCTCTGCGCTGTGCCAAAAGAAGGGGTATAAAATACCCTCGTAAAATTCGCCTTGTAAAAATGGGGCAAAAATACGGGGGTATTATATGGGGGTATCATAGGGGGCTTATATTTCAAGCTGCTTTTTTATACTCCCTTAAAATCTGGCGTACTTTCTTATAGGTCAATAGCTTATCAAGCCCTTTGTCCTGGTAGGAAAAAAGCGAGCTTCGGCTTAAGTGCATCTCCTTCTCAATGGCCGCCCAGCCTTTGCAATCAATAAAGCGAAGCTCCAATACCATCCGCTCCGTGCTGTTTTCCTCCAAAAAGTCCATAATATCCATGACTTTTAAAAGTGCTTTTTCTACCCGGCTTTTTTGGTCCTCTATCCGGGTTTCAATCTCGCTCATGCGGTAAACGAAGGAAGCGGCGCCGGATCCGACTTTGTTTGTGCCTCCGTAATTTACCGGAGAATATCCGTAGCCGCCTATAGGGGCATCCATCTCCGCCCGGATATTTTTAAGCCGTCTTTCAAGCTGTGACCGCTTAATGCGTCCGGTGTAATACTGGTTTAAATACTCCTTAAGCGTTTCCTTGTCCTCGCTCTGTCCGTTTTTCCGCTGCTTGCTTTTCTGATCCATCGGCTTCGTTCTCCTTATTCGTTTTTTGCTCGGATCTGTCTAACTCAGCCGCTAAAAAGTAAACCTTGCCGCCGAAAACCTTAAGCCTGTATAGCTCCCGCTTTTTCTGGTCCCAGTCTGAAATGGGTATACCTCTTTTCTGCAGAATATCAAGGCTATTGTTAATTCCGGCCACCAATGTGGCAATAGGTAAATTTTCAAGCATTGCCTGCGCCTGCCTGGGGTCGTTTAAGTTCGGTCCCTTCGCTTTCCCTCGCATGGCTGCTCTCGCTTGTTTTCTGTTCACGCTTTTCCTCCTTCCTTCGCCGCTTCTCCTGCCGCCTCACGCTGGCGATTGCTGCTCCGGCGGTCGGGTCCTTATATCCTTCGCTATTTCTCACTTGGCGGATCGCCTCCGATCTCCTTCTGCAATATCCTTGTTACCTCCGCCGGATATGTAACAACGTAGGCTTTCCCGCCTGCCGCCCTTATCTGCATTATGGTGCGCTCCTGTATCTTGGAAAGAACGCCTATAAAGGGCCGCTTTACCTCAAAGCCATAATACCGGCCGTTTACTACGGCGCAAATATCCGGGATCCCCTGGCGGCTGTATGGTCCGGCCGCGGCTTTCCAAACGAAGGAAGAGGGTATAAGCTCCCTTATGTGCTTTATGATCTTATCCTGGTAATAACTTTCTTTTGGCAAGTGCGCCCGCAGGTACTTCTCCGCCTGGGCGGTTGTTTGGCAGGATATATCCTTCGTAGCCTTAAGGTACTTAATGACCTCCGCCTTGGTTTTAAACTGTTCAAAATCAATCATCTTTCCTTCTTTCTGTTGCGACGTCGCAACGGTTACGCTTTCTTCTCCCCGTTGTACTTGTCGTAAATGGGTTCCAACTTCTCCAACATTTCCATAGTTGCGTTGGCTATAACCATCTTTTCCTGCATCTCCAGCTTGCCCTTGTTTACCTTCTTAAGCCAGGCGTTAATCTGCTGCATTTTCTGCTCTGTCACTGTCCTCGCCTCCTATCTTCTCAAACTCCGCCTCGTAGGCTTTCTTTTTCTTTTCCAAATAATCAATAATAACGGCGATCAGCTCCGGTTCTGCGTCCATCTCTATTCCCCGTGCAAATTCGTAATGAGGAACTACAATAACCTTTTCTTTTTCAAGCCTCAATCTGAAAAACCGGAGAAGCTGCCACCTTGCGTTATGGTCGCCGCCGTCTTTCTTCAGCTTCCCTTTTGCTATGGAGTCCCCTACTTTCTTCGTAGAAAGCCCCTGCTTAATCTTTGCGATCAAGTCCCCGTATTTCTGTATTTCCTTGTTAATCTCCGTCGCCTTGTTGTATTGCTCTTTAGTCACTGTTTACCTCCTATCCCAGTACAATGTGAAGCCGCCAGCCCCTGGCTCCGGCCGTGGCCGGTTCCCTGCAAACATAGCCTCAAACAAAGAACTTGTAAGCCGGATCGCTTCCTCCGAGTTCCCGGTAAGCTGCAGCATCCGGTTGTATGTCGTGAAATATTGAAGCGCCAGGGTGTTGGCTCCGTCTATGATCTCCTTATCCTTATCCTTATCACTCATTATCTCCGTCCTTTGCAAATACCGCCTCTATACTGGCCCTTATGTCTGCCAGCTTCTTGGCTCCGATCCCTTTGGTATTCTCAATCGCTTTCATAATTGCTTCAATGTCAACGCCTGGGACGCTCTCCCTGCCGTCCTGGTAGCCGCTCTTATATACGTCTGTGCAGAATTGTTCCATCTGCTGGTGATCGAAAGCCTTTATAGATTTATATCTGGCTCTTGTAATCAAGTAGTTATTGCCTTTTTTATTTTTGCTCACGGTTCTCCGCCTCCTTACAAAAATTATCTATCAATTTAAAGAACGCTTTCGCCCCTTCCGGGTTCCGCTGTCCTGCCCTGGCCATTGCTATGGCGATCCGCTGCGGCTCCTGTTCTACTGCTACGACCTGCTCTCCGTCCGTGTTTTCCGGGTCAAGCTCCGGCCATGCTGCCGGCGGTATATTGTCGCCCGGAAATGCGGCGCAGGTATATCGCGGGATCCCGCTTGGGTATGGCGTAGGGTCTACAATATGCAACGGGCAGCCCTGGCAGGTGTGATTGTGGTTCCTGCAATTTTTTATTAAGATCTCGTATGCCGCCATAACTGTTTCCGGCTCAACCGGGAAGCGCTGCGGCTCTTTATTCTGTTTCATGGTGTGCCTCCTATACTTCTATCTCTAATTCGCCGTTACGGATCCGGACGTTTTCTCCGAAGTTCCATAAGCCCTGCTTTCCGGATGCCGGTATCGGGTTTTTGAATAGCTGCGGCTTTTCCAGCCTCCATGCGTACCTGCCGACCGTGAAGTCGCCGTAAAGAAATTCTTCCAGACAAAGCTCCTTTATAAAGTCGTGGTATTCCTGGTCTATCAGCTTGCAATCCGTCAAAATTGCCGCGCCAATTATTGCCCCTGTCGGGAACCGCTCAAAGCGGTTAAATTCTTCGTACAATCCGAAGGAAAGTAACGCTTTTTCCCAGCCTTTGTCCGGCATGGCGCTTATGCCGAAAATGGGATCTTTCTTCGCTGCGTGGATCAGTATCTCGCCCCGGTAATTCGTCCGCCAGCTTCTCGTTTCGTCGTGTTTCTTTCCTTCGGCCAAAAGCTGCGCCCATGGTTGCCAAACTGTTATAGCTTTCAATCCTCCGCGCCTCCTATCGCCTCAGCCTCCTGGAAGTCGCACCCGGATCCGCCGTCGCCTCCCCAGGGCTTTTCTCCTGCGGCTGCCTGTGCCGGTGTAAGCACCTTATTGTCCTTTTCCCCCTCTAAAAGTGTGCTTGCTTCCTGGTCTGCTTCGTGAAGGGCAAGTATAAGCGGGTATTTGCTCATAGCCTGGGTAAGCTGTAAATGAAGCTCTTTCGGCTCTGAAAATCCCATGTGCCAGCGGATGGCGAAGCGTTCCGGGCCGGTAAGTCTTATAAATTGCTCAATCATCATAACGCTCTTTTCTCCGTGTCCGTATGGCACCCGGTCGTCTACGGTGTAGCAGGGAACCGATTCCCAAATGAAAGCCCCGGCGTTATCCTTCTTTACCTGCCAGCGTTCCGCCGCCTGTACCTTCTCCGGGTCGTAGGTCTTTTGATTCTTATAATCGATCTTGTAAAAATGCGTCTTGCACAAATCGTGAAGCAAGGGGCAAAGAATAAGGGCATCTTTCCCGGCGTCTGCCAAAATGCAGGCCCAGGTACTGTTTTCCTTTTTCCGCTGTAAGCAATCGTACACGTTAAGGCTGTGCTGCAATAAGCCGCCCTCGGTGCTTAAGTGGAAGCGGGTGGAAGCCGGGGCCGTGTAAAAGTCGCTTTTCCGGATATACTCCAAAAGCTGCGGCAGCCCTTCCCGCTCTACCTGGTTTAAAAGTTCCTCAAATCTCTTTACGTTCTCCTGTGTGTTCATTGTTATCCTCCTTTTGCTCGGTTGTTTTATTTTCACTTTTTATGAAAATCAATATTGCCGCCCCTGGGGGCTTCTCTTTGCTTATCCACCCGCCTGCTGCCTCGTCGTAAAACTTATCCACAATATCGTTGTAAATAAGCGGCGGCTGTGGATTGTCCGGATCCCATGAAGGGCCGGCGGCGTATAGGCAAGTATGGCGGTCAAAGTATGCCTTGTATATCCCCGCCACCCTCTGGCGGTGTTCTTCAGCGATCTGCTTTATCTTCTCTAAATCAAATTCCCGGAAAGCTGCCCGCCCGACTCGCTTGCCGATCTGCGCCTCCTTAAATGCCTGGTTAATATCTGCCACGACCTGCTGTCCTTCGCTGTCGTTTCGTACCTGCAAACCGTCCAGAACGAAAAGCCTTAAATAGTCCTCTAATTCCTCCTTAAGCTGCTGCTTCAATTTCTCGAAGGGCTTTTTATACTTCCCGGCCAGTTCCTCCGGCGGTACAAGCGTTTTATTTTTCCGGTATTTTTCAAGCGTTGCCGCCGCTTTTTCAAGGGCTTTTTCTGCTTTTTCCGTGGTCGCCACCTCCTTCCGCCTAAATTTCCTTACGCCTTTTAAATTCCTTTAGGCGTCATGAAACAAACCTTGATTTTATGGGGCTTTTCCCTACTTCCTAACGCCTAACGCCTATTTTTCGGAAATACACCGTTACTTTTTGGAAAAGGTCAAAAATTTCTTACCTTTTTTCTTTTGCAATAAGCCTATATAATAGGCGTTAAGTCGTTAGGTTATATATAATAGGCTCTGAAAGCCGCTTATTTTCGGGGTTTTTTACCTAACGCCTAACCTAACGCCTAACCTAACGCCTAATTTTAGGCGTTAGGTTTTCAACGCAGTTTAATACGGTAGTTCTGCTTCTTCTTCCGTATCCTCGAAGGGTGATTTTGCGTCAAAGCCTAATTGCTGCCACTCTCCCGCCAGCGGCTTTTCCTCTACGCCAGCGGCTTCTGCTGCTTCGTCCTCGTCCAATGGGTCAACGGCTTTTGAAAATCTCCCTATATCAAATTCAACAAAGCGGCTTGTTCTGTTGTCAAACCATCTTGTTATGCTATACTCTCTCCCGCCGTTTTTCTTTGGCTGGGAAGCGATAATATTTTTATCTGCTAAATATTTCATGGTTTTCCGGGGGCTATACCCTGCTTTCGTCAGTGCCTGGTTAAGCAGGGAAGGGAATATATAAGCCTTGTCCTGCGCTGAACTTATGAAGCCCAGGCACGTCCCGATTGCCTTGTCCCCGAACTGGGAGCGGTTGCTCAATATCCAATCTACTATAAACTGGGTAGCGTTTTCGTTTACGTCGCTTACGCCTGCGGCGAGCTGCTCCTGTATAATGGTCTTTGCCATCCGGACGGCTCTGTCCCAGGATTCCTTGCGTATTTCAAGCGGTTGCTTACGGTTTTCGCCGTTTTGATAACAATTTTCGCTTTCTTGGTCACAATTTCCGCCGTTTTGCTCCGCTTTTGCCTCCCCAAATATCCAGGTATCTATAATCGCATCCGCAAGGGCGACCGCGCTTATCCCGGCTATATGTGCGCCGCTGGTTCCGTTTGCTGCTGCGTAAATTTCTTCTACCATCTTTTCATATTGATCCGTTATGGTCCGTTCATCCGTCGCCAAAAGGCGGCTTATAAACTCCGGGCCGGCCCAGCCGCAATTTGTAGGCGCCTGCTGGTGCATAAGGCTGGCGGACTTCTCATCGTCGAAAGGGCCGCCGTATATCTCCAGTACGCGGGTGCTGACTCCGGTCTGCGTGGTATCGGTGCTTAAAGGTTCCTCGCCGGTGGCAAGGGCTACGGTGCGCCATGTGTTAAGCGTCTGCAGTCCGCCGCCCTTGCTTCCCCTGGCCCTTCCGGTTCCGCTGGCGATCATGTAAACAATCTTTTCCAGATTCTCCTGCTTCTGCCCTGCAAGCTGCCGCTCGTCAATGCCGAGCGGTAAGTCGTTATAAAAGCCCGCCATCCTCTCCAGGGCGACCTGGGTGGCGTTGAAATTTACCATAAGGCGTTCCGGGTCGCCCCAGGCGGAAAGCGCCGCCTTAAGGGCTGCGGTCTTTCCTCCCTTGGATCCGCCCCAGTTATATACAAAAAATATCCTCTGTTGAATAATCTTTAGAAGCGGAGCGGCGAAGCTGGCCGCCAATATAAAGCGGAACTTGTCCCGGCTCCGGTGCGGCTGCATGGTGGCGATCCATCCCTCGAAGGTTCCGGCGGTGTGGTAAGCTGCCGCCCAACCTCTTAAGGACGGCTCAATGTCCAGCACTATGTCGTCCCCGTGTCCTGGAAGGAACCGGCCCCGCGTCTGCCAGCCGAAGGTGGACGTACTATCCGCCTTTTGTATAATGTCTATGTTCTCCGCCTCCAATGCGGCCAGGAAGCTCACGACCTGCTTGGCGTTCTCGCTGGTTACGGTGCATCCCAAATCTGCAAGCGCGGTTATATTCCGGGAAGTGAATATAGTAGAACGCGGGTATATAGCCCGGCTCCACTGTCCGTCCCGCTTAAATGCAATCTCTATTTTTTCCTCGCCCGTTTCCATGCTCTTAAGTCGCTGGGTTAATATGATCGGTGTTCTGCAGATCATAGTCGGTATCGCTTTCTTTTCGTCTATGTGGCTTATGCCCTTTTCTGAATAGATCCAGCCCTCCGGCTGGCGAAGGTTCGCGGGCGCCCCTTTTATGGCCTCCGGTATCGCTCCGGACAGGTCGTCAAGGTCTAACTTCTGGGCGTGTTTTATGGCTTTCTGTATTTTCTCGGATGCCTTTTCCGCTCCGTCCCTTAAGTAAAGCTCCGACGGGTCCTTGACTCCGAACTGCTTACAGCTCCATGTGTAAACCTCGCCTAAAAATTCTTCCTCTTTCAATATCCGGCAAACTTTAGCGAGGAACGTCTGGCCGCCCTGGTCTGGTTCCTGGTGTATATATAGCTTAAGGTCCTGCAACTTCGGAACCATCCGGGCGTTGAAGTTCGCCGCCCCCGGTGATCCGAGTGCCGGGACTTTTAAATACCATAAAGTTTGGGTATCGCTTTCCCCTTCTACAAGGGCCGCCCATCCGGTTTTCCGTATCTCCGGCAGCCTCCAGTCGCCGTATAAAATCAACTTCCCGGCGCTGCCCCAGCTCCATCTAAATTCCTTATCGCCGTAACGCTTCCGAAAAATCGGCGTTGTGTTTTCTTCGTTGAAGTAAGGCGTTTTAAGGTACTGCGTCCCGTCCTTATCTTTGGCGGTGCTGATGCCGCAAGTGTCCTTTAAGAAGTCCTCCGGCAAGTGCTTATTAAAGGTATACTCTGCGAGGGTGTAGCTTTTATTTTTCGGCTTGGCTGGCTTGTTTTTCTTCGGATCCGGCTCGGTCAGCTTTCCGTACTTCTCTAAAATCTGCTTATATGCTTCCTTGGTGTCTACGTTGTGAAGCTCCGCCCAGAAACTTACGAAGTTTCCCCCGCGGTCCTCTGAGAAGCAGTGCCACTGCCCGGTTTTTAGGTCTGCGCTGAAACTGTTCTTTTTGTCGTCGTGGAAGGGGCAGCGGCCGACTAAACTGCTGCCGCTGGGCTTCGCGCCTTTTATGACGCTTCTGTACTCCGCTTCGTAATTGACGAAGTCGTCTATATTAAGCTGTTCGGCGTTCATCCTATCACCTTCTTAATTTCTTTACGGGTCATATATACTACCCTTCCGCGCATCCTGTCCCTTGTAGCCTGGCGTATTTCCCGCCGCATCCCTTCGCTTATCCGCCCGCCTATAATAATCAAAAGAAACTCGTCAGCCTCTCGAAGCTCCTTAAGCCCTATTTTAAGCCCGATCTGCCGCTCTTTCTCCTGGCTCTCGTCCAGGAACTGCGTATAGAATAAATGCGGGGCGACCGGGATCTTCCCCTCTAAAACAACTTTTTTGCAGAAATACCTCGCCACCCTGCGGTTAAATTCCATCCCGCTTTCCGTGAACGCTCTATAACGTGAAATTATATATACCTTGTCCATGCGCTTATCCTCCAACCGTTTTTTAACTGGGGGGGGGAGCGCCCCGCCCCCAGGTTCTGCCTTTAATCAAAGGGCAGCTTCTCGTCGCTCCCTTCCGGCACTTTCATAAAGCCTGTTTCGTCGGATTTCGGCGCTGCCGGCTCGCCCTGGCTGCTGCTTCCGGTTGTGGTGTAGTCTGCGTCGTCTACGTCGATCTGGCGGTGCTGCTGCTTAATAAAGTCCTTCATGACTCCGGCCTCTTTTTCCTTTTCGGGGCTTAACTTTCCGACGAAGGTAAATACTGCGCGGCTGTATGCGATCCCGTTGGCGTTCTTTTCTTTCTTCAGTGTAATCTTGGTTACTACCTGCCAGCAACGGAAGCCCTTAAGGATCACCCGCTTGGCGATATAGTCGCGCATATACTTAAGGCTGGTAGGCGGCAAGGAAAGCACCAGAGGTACGGGGTTCCCTTCTCTCAAAATAAATACCCTGTGTACGTTCTTACAAGCCTTCCCCTTGTCGTCGCTGCCGAACTGGTTATAAGGGCAAGAGGCGCAGTCCTTAATTTCTCCGGTTTCCCTCTCTACGCCCTGCTTTCCGTCGAAGCTGCTGCAGTCCGGCTGCTCGTTGCCTCCTGCAAATTTATTGATCCAGTATGCGTTGACCGGGTGGTGGTCCAAAATAACGCCTACGATCTCCGTTGCGCTCTCCGGGTTTTCGTCATCCTCTCCGGGAACCTCGAAGGCAAGGCCGCCGCCGGAAGGAATTTTAACGCGGTCGAAAGGAAGGGCGCCCAGCCCGTCCATTTCCTCCGCTATCGCCTGCGCTAAATCTCCGCTTATGGTCTGCAGGTCGAAGCTGTCTACTACTGCCAATTCGTTTTTTGCTTTAGCTGCTGCCATGGTGTTATATCCTCCTTTTATTTACGCGCCCGGCATCATAGTCGGTGCGGCTGCGCTCTGTGCTGCTGTGTCTGCTGCTTCCTTGCCCGTTCCATTAAGTTCCTGGGGCGGGATCTTCTCTACTTCCTTAATGCGGTAGCAGGTTTCGATGCTTGCCTGGCGGTACTTGTTTTCGTGCTGTCCGTCCAGGGTGGTGGTAACAAAGTAGCCGTTTGAAAGTCCGGCAAACCTGCAGACTACGTCCTCCGGGGTCCTCCTGCTTACCCGAAGCATAATAGCGTCGCCCTCTTTCAAGACCTGGCCGTCGCTGGCCTCCACCTCAACCTTTACAATTTCATTTACTTTTAAAGCCATCTCGTGTCCTCCTTAACTTTCTTCCGGATTCCCGTCCGGATCGTACCCCTCGGCTTCCTCCTGCGGCCCACCGTCGCCTTTTTCGCCATCGCCCTGGGTTTCCTCGGCTTCCTCAAACTCGCCGCCCTCCTGGGCCTCCTGGGCGCTCATTTCGGCTATTGCCTGCTCTATCGGTGTCCGGCTGTCGTAGCCGTAATAAAGGTCGTTTAATATCCGGGTGGCGTCCGCCGCCATCCCTATCGCTTCCATGGCAAGCTCCAGCGCCTGGTTGTAAATATCGCCGCAAATGCTCACGCCGTCCTCGCCCTTTACCTGCAATAATGCCAGGTAGTCGTCCATTCCTCGCTTAAGGTTTTTCTGCTTCGCGCCGATCTTGCTGAACGCTTCCGCCGCAATTCCATAACCCTCGTGCTTGCTTTTTACCTGCTTAAGCGGATAGTCGCTTTCCTCAGCCTCCATCCGGCGCTTGTCGTAAAAGAACTTAATAACCTTCCCTACGTTGGTCTTAAGATCCTTTTCCGACTCCAGTCTTACGTCAATTTCCATCTGCTCGTAATCTGCCATGAGCCTTATCCCTCCTTTTTCTGCTTGGCGTTTTTCGCCGCCTTATTGGTTTCCACCCTCTTGGCTACATCATAATATTGGTAGGGTTTTACAAACTCCTCGAAGTCCTCCGGCAGCTCGCCGTCGTTCTCATCCACAAGATTGGCCATAGCTCCGTTTAAAGTCTGCGTGTTTACGGTTCGCTTAATAATATCCCCCAGGCCATGTTCCTCAAGGGTAGAAAAGAAGGCCTCCTCGTCGCATCCGCCGATCTTGTTATACTTGGTCTTATCCTGCAAGCTGTAAAGGAAGCCGCCCCGGCTTACCTTCGGGCTTTCTGCATCGATCATAGCCTGCGCCAGCTCGTTGCGCTTTTTCTCCAGGGTCTTATTGTTTTCCGTGGTGGCGTCCTTAAGCCGGTCCTTCTCGTCCAGCAACTCCTTATATTCGTCAATCAATGTAAAAATATCTGCCACTTTTATTCCTCCAATCCGAATAATGTAAGTTGTTTTGTTTCTGCTGGCCTGAAATTCATCCACAATATTTCCCGCTTTTTACTGCAAACCTGGGAATAAGTTGTAGTTTCCTTCCGGTACCAGCCTTTTAAAAGTTCGTTGTATAACTCGTTATCGTAGCCGCTTAATAATACCGGCCCTTTATGCGCCAATAATGCAAGTAAGAGCTGCTCGTGATCCGCATCGTCCATCTCGTGCCTGTACTGCTTTCCGTGTCTGGTGGAAAGAATGTAAGGCGGGTCAGCGTATATAAGGACGTTCCCAAAGTTGAAACGCTTTATAACCTCAATAGCTGGCTTACACTCAATCTGTACACCCCGAAGCCGCTCTGCCGCCTCCATAATTCTGTCCGGAAGCGTTACCCAGTCCCTGGAAGCGTAGGCGCGTTCCCTTCCCTGGATGTCGTTTTTCCATCCGACCTTTTCGCCGTTTGTTCGGAAGCCGTGGCCCATATTAAGCCGTATATAGAAATTTACTGCTTTCTGCAGGCTGTCCTCTGGTACCGCTTGAAAGGCTTCGTCGTAAATCTGCCGGGAATATGGGGTAAAATAAATTTCATGCGCCAGCTTCTCCGGGTCATCCCTTATCCAATGAAAAAGGTTTACGACGTTCCCATCTAAATCGTTTACGGTTTCTATATGGCTTCGTGGCTTATTCATCAATACCGCAAGGCTTCCGGCAAATGGTTCTAAATAGCTGTGATGCTCTGGGAAAAAATCAATAATCCACTTCGCAACGCTCCACTTACTTCCTGGGTACTTAAAAATAGCGTTCATGCGGTTCCGGTACCAGATTCTTGCTCGGTGTTCTCAACATGGCTATGCCTCCCTCCTTACCACGGGCTATTCATTGTTTTTTTTGGTTCCGGCTCCGGTTTCTTCTCCGTATATTTAAGCTCAATCGCCTTTACATTGCCGCCCTCGTCTGAATGGACTTCCATGTTTGAAAGCTCCAATTCTTCAATAACTTCTTTCAGCGGTCTGCTGTATACCCCGTTTAACTTCACTTCGGTTCCTCCTTCCTTTTTGCTATAATAAAAACCTTTTCCCCTTCAAAGTCTGCAAGGGCTACGCTTACCTCTTGAAACGGATCGAAGCCTGCAGCCTCCCTAAAATCTCTCGGAAGGTTTAAGCGCCCCTTGTCAAGCCTCCGGGTTACTTTTATAGCCTCAATCAACTATCCGCACCCCCTATATAATCAAATAATGTTACCTGCCTATCTTCCCAATAAAAACGCTCTTCCATGTCGTGTATGCTTGTATGAGTCAATGTGTTCCAAACATTCCCTATTAGGTTTTTTTCGTTTTCTAAGTCAAGAAGTTTTTTCCACAAATCGGGGTAATGTGTTCTTAGGTGCTTCAATTCCGCCAGCCTTGCGTTCGGGCAAAACCAACAGCCGCCCCTCGGTGCAAATTCGTATATAGGCGATAATAAATTGTATTTCTCGCACAAATCGAAGGCCATTTTTTCTGTATAACCGTATTTTTGTAATAATGAAATCTGGTTATCTGTTTTAACAACTCTTTCAAGCCTCACTGGTTCGTCAACTGCCATTCCTATATACTGCGTATATTCGTAATCAACGGTTTTGAAAAAATCTTTTATTGGTTTTACTTTTACGCTCCTATTTATTTGACACCTGCCTGCCATTGGAAAGCCCGTTTTCATCCCTGTTCCGAAACGCTTCCCCCTTGTAGGCTCTCGCATGAAAATGTCCATATAGTTCAAGCTGGCGCGCAATATTTTTACTTCGTATCCCCATTCCTCAAAGCGCGGTATTGCCTGTTTTTTTATAAAGTTAATGTGTTCCGGCAGTTCCCCGCTTGTGTACTCGTCAAACATTACTTCTGAAAAAATAATAAGATCGAGTGGTTCTCCGTGTTCATGCGCTAATATTATGCTTGTCGTGCTGTCTTTGCCGCCGCTCCAACTTGCTATATATTTCATGGTTAAAAATACTGCCTCCAATCGTCCACAATGGTTTTTGCAAGATCCTCCTTCTTGGAAAGCGCCTTTAAGATAACCTCGTCTACGGTTTTCTCTACTACAAGATGTATATAGGTGCATACGTTCCGCTGTCCTATCCTGTGGATCCTGGCCAGGCTCTGGCTGTAAGCTGCGTAGTTAAAATTTTCGCTGTAGTAGACGCAGGTATCAGCGGCGGTTAAGGTAATACCCAGCCCGGCGGTGTCAATCTGGGCAAGGAATACATTTATTTCCGGATCTTTCTGGAAGTCTGCTACAATCGGCCCCCGGTCGTCGATCTTGATGTCGCCGTATATGCTCCGGTACTGTATCTTTTTCTTTTCCAGGAGCTTCTGTATCAAGTCAATCTCCGGGCGGAAGCGGCAAAACACCACCAGCTTCTTTCCCTCGCCTATAACATAATCCTCTAAAATATCCTCCAGGGCGTTTAGCTTGCCTTTAAAAACAAGCTCCGGCTTGACTCCTTCGTCTGCCTGGATAAAGCCGCCCGTGAACTGCTGCAACCTCAGAAGTTTTGTAAGTACGGTCGGGGCTGTAATCATGCCGCCGTTCTCCAGCTCTGCGAAGCTGTCTTTTTTGATCTTGTCGTAAAGCTGCTTTTCCTTGCCTGCAAGCTGAATATACCGGGTTAAAAATGTTTGTTCGGGAAGGTCCAGGGCCTCGTCCTTCGTTACCCGGTAAGCTATGCTATGCTCCTTCTGGATAAGCTGGTCTAAATCCTTATAGCATACAATCTGCTTTCGGTTAAAGCCGCCCATGATAGCGTAGCGGTTGCGGAAAGCGTAATAATTCCAGCCGAAGATTGTAGGGTCTAAAAATCGGTACTGGCTGAAAAGGTCGATAGCGTCGTTTTGCACCGGGGTCCCGGAAAGAATAAGTTTATACTTCGCAACGTCCCCGATCTGGTGCATTGCCTTGCTCTGTTCGGCATCGTGGGTCTTGATGCGCTGGCTCTCGTCCGCTATAACAAGATCGGGCTTCCAATCGATCAACGCCTCAAAAAGCCCCTCTCGCCAGGTACTTTCGTAGTTAATGACCGCAACCTTCAAAGCCTTAAAAGGGAAATTCTTAAGGGCTTCCAATTCCTGCAGGCGTTTCTTCTTATCGCCTAAAAGTACGTTTACCTTGTATTTAAAGTTTGCGTAGTCGCTAAATTCCTTCGGCCAAACGCTGCAGACCGAAGTTGGCGCAACTACTAAAACCTTTTCAATTTCTCCCTTTTCGTAGGCGGCCCCGGCGATTGCAATCGCTGTTAATGTTTTTCCGCAGCCCATCTCAAATAAAAGCCCGAAGCCTTTACCCTGGGCGGCCTGCTGTGTCTTTGCCATCCTGCTGCCTCCTATCTGGTAAATACGGCTTTTAAAATTTCTTCTATGGCCTTCTCCAGCTCTGCTTCCTTCTGGTGATCCGAAGCTCCGCCAACCAGCGACTTACTTTTCGCCTCTAATATCCGGCTTACTTCGTGAAGGGTAAAGGCTGCCGCCATAGGTCTTTCTTTCTGCCGTGCCTTAATCAAGGAACCGACCAGGCTTCCCATGGTTACGGCGAAAAGCGGATCCGGGATGTCATGCCCTACAAAAGCCTCATTTGCATCAATGATTTTTGCTTTTCCGCTCAAAAACTCCGCCGCCTTGGATACGGTGAAACAAATAGCCGTATCTCCGGTAATCTCCTTCGTGGTTCCGTCGTGTGCTACAATGGTTACTTTCACTTTGCTCGTCATGTTCATATCTCCTTTTTGGTTTTTATCTATATCAAGGCTTAAAGCCTTAATAGCTTCGGTAAGGGCTTCCGTATCGCCCCACCAGATGCTCGCTGGGTCGTGCGCCTGCTCCTTCTGGTTAAGTGCTTCCATGCTCCGCCTCCTTCCCCGGCGGCGGAACTAAACCGAAGGTAATAAGCGCCATGTTTGCCGCCCTGGTCTGGTGCTTGAAAAGCGGAAACTTGACCGGGTACTTATAAAGTGGCTCCGGGTCCGTTTTCATCCGCTCTGCGTCTACTGCCTGGGCGATCTCGTTAAGCCGCTGCCGCTCCGCCTCAATGGGCCCCGGAAGCCGTACTATCCCGGCCAGCTTGTTTAAAAGCTCAATTTCTGCCGGTCCGTAAAACATCCGCTCCGCCCTGCTCCACTTCATTTTGCTCCAGCTCTTAATAATCGTGAATTGCGTGTTATCGGCATCTTTTATAAGGATCTGCCCGTCCTTCATTGCCATCTTCAAGGGTCTTTCGCCTCCTTCTCTGTATAAAAAGTATGGTTCCCGTGTATGAAAAGCCGTTCAAGGTTCCGGCTGTGCCAGCTGCTTTCCCCGTCCTCCGGCGTTCGCTCAAAGTACAGCGCCCCCTGGCTTTCGTCCCAGCCCGTTTCCTGTATCAAGTCAAGGGCTGCCCAGCAGTCCGCATCTGGCTTGACTGCCTCGTATCTTCCGTTATGGTAGGAAGTAAAGGCGTTACGCTGGGAAATGACGCCCTTTACGGTGTCCGGGAATTTTCCGGATCTTGTCCGGTTGTAAATAACCAGAATAACAAGGGCTTTTCCTTCGGTGTCCTCGCCCTCTGCCTCCGCCATTGCCATCCGTGCTGCTATGTATTCCTCATTTGCGCTCCATCCTAAATCTTGCCCTCTATGCGGGGCTGTGGTAGGCTCTGTCGTGGCTTCTGGGCTTGCGGTGGGGATTTCCTCGACCGTATGTGTAAAAGGCGGCTCTGTGGCTTCCTGGTGGCCCGTAGCGGCGATAATGACAAACGCAGCGCCGCCAACTGCTGAAAGAATAAGCCCGGCGGCTGCAAGCCTTTTTATAAGCCGCTGCCGCCTTCGTCGCCTCCTGCGCTCTCGTATCGTCAATCCTCCGCACCTCCCTGGTCGATCTGTTCAAGTAAAAGGGCTAAAGCGTCTACCAGGATCCGCTGCGTCTTAATCATGTTCGGCGGGCAGTCTGCTTCGTGGTATGCCTTAAGGTCCCGGCGGTACTTGTCCAGAAGTAAATCAACGTCAAGCCGGCCGTATTCCTCCGGATCCGGTTCTGGATCCTGCTCCTGGGTGATGGGTTCCTCCTGCAGCTCGTCCCTGGCTGCCGCTGCTTCCTGCGCCGGGTCGTCCCTCGGTTCGTCCTCAACTTCCCGAAAGTCCGCATCTATGATGTCCGGCTCCTTCTGCCTGGTATTGTCCCCAGAAAGAATTGATCTTTCTGTTTCCGGGAAGCGGTCTAAAAGGTCCACCAGCTTCGTTGTGAAGCGTCCCCAGGCGATCTGTATCTGCTCCGCTTCCGGCTTATCTCTGAATACGATCTTATCCGGGTAACAAGTCCAGCCTTTTCCGCTTTCGTAAGTGCTGCCGTATAAGGTTTTAAGTTCCTTCGTTATGGCTGCCTTGTCCCGCTGCGCTATGATCTGCCGGGTGCTGGGATAAATATCTTTATAGAACTTTAAAAGCCGGCCGTCCTCCTTCAGCTTTTGGGCTGCTTTCTTTTCCTCAGCTTCCTGCTGCCGCTTTTCCTCCTGCTGTTTAATAAGGTCCCGGACATTTTTCTGCGCTCCGTTGGACCGCTCTACAAAGTCGGCTTTCTCTTTCTCCGCCTCCTGGATCTCCTTAAATCTTTTCGCAAGCTGCACCCAGGTGATCTCTCGCTTATAATTAAGCCGGACTCCCCTGGCGCTTCCCTGGTAATCTTTAAGGCCGTAGGCTCCGCCGCCGCCCGCGTTTCTGTATCTCGCTTTCAAGTCGTCGGCGCTTATGTTGTCCGTGTGCTTAATGCCGATCCAGTCGTAAAAGGCTTTTATATCGCGTTCGGAAGGTTCCGGCTTTTTCGCCTCAGCCTCCTTCTGCTGCTTCTGCAGCTCCGCCTGCGCTTTCTTCCGCTCGTCCTCGTCCTTTTTCTTTGCGACGTCGCAACGGGAAAAGCAAGTTTTATTTTCGCAATTCTGGCAGCAGGGCGTTGGCTCGTGGTCGCCCTCCCTGGTTTCTGCGTTTTCAATGTTCAAAAACTGGCACTCTTTACTGAAAAGCCCGGCTTCAATGTCCAGCCGCTTTTCTTCGCTCATCTGGGTGCAAAAAAACGGGTTCCCCAGCGGCGCGTCCCTGCAGTATCGTTCTTCCTGCCGTATGCCACAAGGGCGGGCGCAACTGAAACAATCGTATTTTCCGTCGCCGCATCCGGGTGTGGTAAGTAAGGAACCTTCCGGGCGTACTGTTTTAGGAAGTCCAAAAAATGACTTCGGTTCCTCCTGCTTCTTTTTCATTGCCCTTATTTCTCTTACGGTGGTTTCCTGTGTTACTTTCTCCAGTTCCTCGTCGGGAAGCCCCAGCATTTCCTGTAATTTGCTTACGCCCATTCCGATGTACTTCTCCGCCATGTGTTCCCCGCCGTCAATGGAAAAGCGGGCGTTAATTGCCATAAAGCGGCTTGCGCTGGAAGTGCTTAAGCCGTATTCCCCTTTTGCAAACTCCCATATATTTTTATAGCCGTCCTCCGTGAAGAGCGTGTTTTCGCTGATCTGCCGTAGGAAGTAGCCAACCATAAAGAAGTCCTCGGCGGCGTCGTTTAAGTGGTTCCTTATGCCGCTTTTCAAGTCCTGGTATTCCATCTAATCCCTCCTTGTCTGCCTGGTTTCTTTTCTCCCCTATGCCCAGCTGGCTTTCGGTTCCTCTGCTGCCCGGCTGGGTCTGGAGCTTATGAGAAGCTCCGCAATCAATCTATAAACGGCTTCGGTTTTTCCGGTCGGCGGTATCGTCCGCCCCTCTATGCTTTTAAGCTCCGTACCGTCTGCTAAAATGTGTTTTATCATCCGGCGCCCTCCTTAATTGCAGTCGCTTATTTCAGAAAAAGGAAGAAAATAATTTGTTTCTATCACTTGTGGTTCGCGGACAAAATTTTTCGGGAGCTTTATGCCGAATTGTCCACAAACTTCTTTGAATGCTTCCGCAATATCCGAAGGGTGCGAGTTCTGGTCGCGCATGACCTTATCCATCTCCCGGACAAAGCTCGTAATCTCTCCGAGGCTTGTATCTTTTACTTTGTAAATATTTCTTTCCCCTTCCAGTGCATCCTCCATCTCGTGAAAGCGGTTAATATAGCGCACCGTAAATTCTGTCCCTTTAACTCCTGTTAATTTGTTGGCGATAAATTCGCAACCCTTCTTTGTAACCTGGTAGCATGGACGGCTCTGGTTGTTGGCATCTAAGTAGCTGGATTCCTTGAAAAAATCGCCCAATCCAATTTTGGCTTCGGCTCCTTTTCCTTCCTCAAATGCCTTTTTGTTAGCCTCATCCATCTGTTCAATATAGGTTCGAATATCTCTTAACAACTTGCTGTGTTCTTTGTCTACCATTGCAGCCACTTCTCGGCTGTCTAATACAATTTCCAGTTTGTTCACGCTGTGTTTCCCTCCTATTTTTTGTTTGCTCGTAAATGTTTACTATGACAACCTGCCAGCCCGCCAAAGCTCTGCCGTGTCAATGCCTCATACCTCCTGTTTCTTCGGAGTTCCTTTTAAGCTGTTTGCTGCTCTCATACCAATCATAAAAGCGTTGGCCGCAATAATCGCTGTCCGACGCTCATCCTCGGAAGCTCGCCCCAAAAGCGTAATCAAAGTTGTAGCGTCTTCAAGCTGTTTCGGGGTATAATTTTCGTTGCGTTTCTTCATGGTCTTGTCCTCCCTTTATTCTTTATTGAAAAACAATAACGCGTTTTTGTTTTCTATGTTACCTATCATACGTTTCATTGTTACGTTTGTCAATAGTTTTTTGTTGACTTTGAAAACTTTTCATGTTATTATCTGTAAGAAAGGAGGGTAAATTGTGAATGAACGAATTAAAGAATTGCGGAAAACGCTTTCGCTCACAATGGAAGAATTAGGCGAAAAATTAGGCGTTACAAGATCGGCTATTTCAAATATTGAAAGCGGAAAACGCGGCATTACTGAACAAATGGTATTAGCAATCTGCCGGGAATTTGAAGTAAATGAAAACTGGTTAAGAAATGGCGCCGGAGAAATGTTTCAGCCTATACCAAAAAACGGGCTAGAAATGCTGGCAAAAGAACATAACCTAAATCAATTTGAATATTTAGTTATTGAAGAATATTTAAACCTTCCGGACGAAAACCGGAAGGCTGTACTAGATTTTGTTATGGAGCTGTTTGCCAAATTTAGCGAAACTCGTGTTGCCTTGGAACATCCAGCCGTAATTAAAGCGGATCCCAACTACCCGGAAACAATGTTTAAAGAAGCACCTGCTTCAAAAGAAATGCAAGAACTTTCAGACGAAGAAAAAGTAGAATTATATCGCCAGGAACTGAAACGCGAAAGGGAAGCAAGGGAAAAATCCGGAGCTTAATAGTATGGAAAATAGAAAGGGGGTTGTTATAAAATGGGATTTACATACCGAAAATCTAAAAATTTAGGTGGTGGTGTTCGATTGAATACCGGAAAGAAAAGCATTGGTCTAAGT
Source organism: bacterium 1XD42-76 (assembly GCA_009917545.1). Taxonomy (GTDB): domain Bacteria; phylum Bacillota; class Clostridia; order Lachnospirales; family Lachnospiraceae; genus QZDW01. Next base: position 31,972 of record QZDW01000006.1, on the reverse strand, counting down.
GCTGGCGTCAAAGGTGCCCATGTCAGCGTAAACTCAAAAGGCCGCATTGGCTTAAGTCTTGGGATACCTGGCACAAATTTCCGCTATAGAAAAGTAATGTCGACTAAAAAAGGTGGCGGCGGTTTTATCGCTGCTCTTGTCAATCTTACCTGGTGGCTTCTTGTTGCTATGGTTTGGGTCTGCTGTATGATCTGCATTTACTTCTGGAAGTTCGTAGTATTTTTAGGGAAAAAATTATTTTATCTTGCAAAGAAAGCAACGGCAAAGTTTTGCCACAAAGAAATTGTCGAAGAATAAAAAGGAAGCCCACCGCATCCTATTGGCGTAGGAGGGCGGTGGGCTGGCTGGGCGATGTATAGTTACTATACATCAATGCCATGTATAAACATTCCGAGCAAGAATATTATACATCGCCCTGGCTAAAAGCACAAGTAAAAAGTTAGGGCTATTTTTGCGCCCTTTTTTAAGGTGGTGTGTATCTATGAATAAAAGAAATATAAGCCCGGCTCCGGCTCCGTTCTCCCTGGATAATGTAGCCGATCTGTATATCCGGGTATCTACAACGGAACAGGCGGAAGAAGGTTACAGCGTCGGGGAACAAGAGGCCCGGCTGCGCTCCTACTGCTCCGCTATGGGCTTTACTGTAAACGCCGTCCATATTGATCCGGGTTACTCTGGGGCGACGCTTGACCGCCCTGGTATCAATCAAGTTATTAAGGACGTGCGGGGCGGCTGCGTGAAAAAGGTTATTGTCTGGAAGCTGGACCGGCTCTCCCGGTCCCAAAAAGACACCCTTGTGCTTCTGGAAGATGTCTTTTTAGAAAACGGCTGTAACTTCGTTTCAATAATGGAAAGTTTTGATACGGCTACGCCCTTCGGGCGCTGTATCGTTGGAATACTGGCGGCTTTCGCTCAAATGGAAAGGGAAAATATAAAAGCTCGCTTAATGATGGGTAAGCAAGCCGGGCTTAAGGAAGGTAACTACTATTCCGGCGTAACTCCTATCGGTTACAAGTCCGAACTGCAGGAAAACGGAAAGCGGACGCTTGTCGTGGATCCGTTTACTTCCCAGGCCGTGAAGGATATGTATAAGCTGTATAGCTCCGGGCGAAGCCTGGGGGAAATAGGCGTTTATGTCCAGGAAAAGTACGGTATCAATACAAAATTCTGCCGGACGGATGCCGCCTCCGCCTGCTCCCGGATTCTCCGTAATCCGGTATACGCTGGCCGGGTCTTTATGAATGACCTGGAATACTCCGGGAAGCATGAGGCGCTGGTTTCCCCGGAAGTCTGGCAAAAGGTAAACGACCGCTTATCCCAAAACAAGAAAGCCTATAAGCGGGCTTACTCCGGTTCGGATGGGCTGCTCTCCGGCTTGCTGTTCTGTGGGGACTGTGGCGCCCGGATGTCTATCCGGCAGTGGGGCTGGAAAACTTCTAAGGTAAATAAGTATATATGTTACTCTGTAAGCCGCTGTAGTAAGCGGATGATCAAGTCGGATTCCTGCTCCAACCGCAAGGAACACTTTACCGTGTCCGATCTGGATGCCCTAGTGCTGGGGGAAATTAAAAAGCTCTCCCTTGATCCGGCTGCCCTGGATGCTCTGGTGGAAGAAAACGCAGGGGAAGCTCCGCCCGACCTGGGGGCGTTCCGGGAACGGCTGGAAAATGTGGAAAAGCAAATAACAAGGCTTCTTAATCTCTATCAGACGGGGATTGTCGGGCTGGAAGAAATACAAGACCGCCTATCTACCCTTAAGGAAGAACGCAAGGCGGCGCAGAAATGCCTGGAAGGGGCCGAAGCGGAAGACTCCGGGAAAATGTCTAAGGGGGAAGCGGCGGCGGCCCTGGCCTCCTTATCTGGTATTATTGAAGCCGGGGACGGTGATGGGCTTTTCGCCCTGGTGCATAGCCTTATAGAAAAGGTCGTTGTACTCAATGGGGGTATAACTATATACTGGGCTTTTTGCTGAATAAAGGGGGCGGCTTTTGTTCTATACAACAAATAGCCGCTTACTCTTTAAAGAGAGACTGAGAGCAGAGATTGTAAGCCATACTGCGGCTAATCTGCAGGATGTCGGCAATCTCTTGGACAGAATAGGTCCTTTTCTTGCTGTCGGCTGGCGTTTTTATGTTTTTTTCATCAGCTGCCATATATACTCCTTTCCTTGCAGCTGAAGCAGAATCAGCATAATCCTTGAAAATATTCTCCATATATAATATACGAAGTGAACCGCTGAGATTTCAACTGCAATTAGCAAAAAATATATTTTATCCACATGGCGCCCTGGGCCACTTCCTGCGCCGGAGTTTCCGCCGCGTATTTCCAGGCCGTGCTGTGCAGTGATTAAGCAGGGGCAGGCTTTTTATGGCAGACCTGTCCCATGCACCTGTATAACTCCCAGTACCATGCTGTGAAATTGTCAATGTACGTTCTATGGCATCTTTTTAAATGACCTATATAATAATAAAATAGGGTGAAAACCAGATATTTCTGCAAGAATCAGAAATTTTTTAAATTTCTTTCATACTATATATAGTTTTAAGTTGTTGACTGATTCCATATCTTGTGTTACACTTCCCTTGTAATTGATTTTTGTGCGCATCCTTTTGTGGATATAGTCGGAATTGCCTGTATGTGGCAAACTTCCGCATTGCACACGCCGTTAAGTTTGTATGATTGTACCAGCAGTATCACTACGCCCTGTGAGTGATATACCGCTGGTTTTATTTTGGAAAATTTTATTATTTCTTTTCAGAGCAGGAATGACACGGGTTCACAGGAAACTACGGACGCCAGGAATATCAGAGAGTCATTCCTGCTTTTTTGCTGCCTGAAAGCCGGAAGGCATATAAGGATACAACAACATTCACAAGAAAGAAAGGAAGGTGGAGAGTGATTGCAGAAAGTAAGATGGCTGGATCAGGACTGTAACAAATGTGGCAGACAGTTAAACAGCTGGGATGCCCGGTTATCGAAAACCCTGGCGTACAAATACCCGTGCTGTGAATCCTGTATTGCCGGAGAATATGATATGTCGGCAGAAAGGCTGCGGGACCGCATGGAAAACTATTTTGGGATGCGTCCCTGCCAGGGATTATAAGGAGGAACAAAATGAGGGAAAAGGAATATGAGGAATACAATGCTCTGACAAAACGGCTGCTGGAGGAAGGTTATAGCGCAGAGCACCATCCAGACTATGTAAGGGTTGACATACCCATGTGGCAGGAAAAGACTCTTGATAATTATGATGGGGGTTTTACTTATGAAAAATGGTGGATATTTGAGCAGACCTTTAAGACACCCTGCGGCCTGCAGTGCAAAGGGCTCCAGTGCCACAGCAACATGAGCTACATGGGGATTGAGTGGACTTTTGAAAATGATATGGCTACCATCCACTGCCCTTATGAAAAGAAAGAATGTAAGCTGAAACATGAATATCTCCAGGAGCATGGCATACTCCGGTATGACTGCGAGGTCCATATGACGGAGGAAGAATACTGTTATGAGGGGAGTGTGGAGCATATCCTGAAACTGCATGACGATGAGATACGAAGGCAGGAGATCAGTTTTGGACTGCAGAAGAAAGGACGTATCTGCCGGGAGCATATGCGGTTCAACCGGGATACGCTGGAATGGGAGATGAACTATGACCCTTATGACTGCGGGAGGAACAAATGTGCAGGGATGTGCCCGGTCCTGGGACATGAACTGGATAAGAAAAGGGGGAATGTATTTTATGATGTAAAAATTTCCTATCTTAGAAATGACTTAAGCGGCACGCTGTTTGAAGGACAGGTGGACACCCGGATTATCAAAGGGAAAAAGCTCTTTGACCATCCGGTGAGCATGGATATCTGCAGGATATGCACCAGGCTCTGCCAGGACAGAATAAAGGAGAAAGTGCGGAACCATTATTTTACGGAACTCTTTTTCTCCGAATACCACGGCAGGTATTTTTCCTTTGAGATCCAGAACGTCCGTGCCGAACAGAGGGAGAGCCGGGATCTGATGCAGGACCTGGAGGATATCCGGAACGGAATCCAGATCGTGCATGCTTCCGATATGGAAAAACGGGATTTAGAGAATAAACGGGAGAGCCGGCGGCAGTCACGGGAGTCCGCAGTCAGGCGCCTGGAAAAGAAACTGCTGGAGAACGGATATGAGAGCCTGGAGGAATACAGCACAGACCGGCGCCATGCAGACAAATGGCTTGGACCAGAGAGGATAGCGGAACTGGAAAATCTGCATCGGCTAAAAGAAAAGGAGAGAAAAGAACAGCCGGTACAATTAAGCCTGTTTGATATATAGGACAGTTGGATAATTAACTTCCAGTTTATAAAACCAATTCGTAAACTGTTCCGAAGGTGTGGACGGATAAACATTCACTACCATGGCATTTAAAGACATTGGGAATATGAGAGAGAATTAGGAAATATTTATAACCCATAATACTAAAATTCTTAAAAACATGAAAAAGTCCACTTGTTTGTTTTGTATATAGCAGGAGGGCTTTTTTGTTTTGTATAAAAACGATTGTCTTAATGACATTGGGGTTCTTTGTCTCTTTTTCTATCTTTAGAATATCGTATCAGACCGGAAAAGACAACGATGCTGCCGGCTGGGAAATTTCAGGTTTCGGCGGGAGCCGGAACGTGGAAAATTCGCAAGTGTATAGACACTTGGAACGCTTGCCGTTTAGAGCCATGGCCGAAACATCCCTTTTCTATTGGGCAGTATATGCAGGAAGAAATTTCAATCTTGACAAGCGACCGTTGGTCGCTATATAATTAAAATGTAATAAACGACCATCGGTCGCTACTGGGAGGTTTTGTCAGATGCCAAAAGGAATTACACTTACACCCGAACAACAGGCAGCACGTCGAAGCGAAATAGTTGATATTGCGTTGCGCCTTATTGCTGAAAATGGGTTTCAAAAAACATCTATGCGGGAAATTGCAGACTTAGCGAAAATGGGAAAGTCCAGTCTATACGATTTTTTCAAAACAAAAGACGAGATTGCTATATATGCAATGGAGAAAAAATTTGAAGAAGTCATAGAGCAGGTTCACAGAATTATTGACAATGAACCTTTGCCGGAACTATGCCTTAGAAAAATCATGCACAATCAGCTTAAAGTGCCGCATCAGTACAGGACTGTACTAATGTGGCTTCATGCCGAATCTGATTACTTAGAAGAAGAGTATCGGAAGCGTCTGAAAGCAATACGTTACGAATACCACAATATGATCAAAACCGTGATTGAAGGCGGAGTGGCCAAAGGTGTTTTTCGCAAAACAGATTCTGACCTTGTGGTGCGCCTGTTGATTAACTCCATGCTCTCCATTGTCTATACTTCCCGGCCATCAGCCAGTGAGGAAAAGATGCTGGACGAAACAATCAATATATTTCTACACGGAATTATGAATGAAGGAGGTGAAAAAAATGAACCCCTATATCCTGTCTTTGGAGCATAAACAGGCATCACTTGAAATGGTTGGCGGAAAAGGTATGTCTTTATCAAAGCTATTGACAGCGGGTATCCCTGTGCCGAACGGCTTTCATGTTACAACTGCTTCATACCGGATTTTTGTTGAAGCGAACCAAATTCAGCCTTACATCAAAGCATTGCTGGAGGGCATAGATTCCAACAGTACCAGTCAACTTGAAGATATATCCAAGCAGATTGGTCAACTTTTTCATAATGGAAAAATGCCGCAGGAAGTGTCGGCGGCAATAAAAACCGCTTATGCCGGATTGGGAAATGTTTCGGTGGCTGTTCGATCCTCCGCGACCGCAGAGGATTTACCCGATGCTTCTTTTGCGGGCCAGCAGGACACTTATCTCAATATACAAGGTGAGAATGAAGTCCTTGACGCTGTAAAGCGGTGCTGGGCATCCCTTTGGACAGCTCGTGCGATTGCTTACCGCATAAAGAATAATATCAGGCAGGAGCTTGTGGCCCTTGCCGTAGTCGTACAAAAGTTGGCGTTTTCTGATGCTTCTGGTGTTATGTTTACAATCAACCCTATGAACGGCAGACGTAACGAAATGATTATAAATGCCGCATGGGGGCTTGGTGAAGCGGTGGTTTCCAGCTTAGTCACCCCTGATACAATTGTTACGGATAAGAGCGCCGTCCGAATCGTATCATATGAAGCGGCAAACAAAGAGATTATGACGGTTCGCACCTTAGACGGAACGGAAGAAATCCCTGTCCCCGGACGGCTCCGTAAAAAACCTGCCCTTACCCGCAATCAAGTCATACGGCTGACGCAGCTTGGAAATAAAATTGAGAAATATTATCGAATGCCTATGGATATAGAATGGGCGCTGGAAAAAGATAAGTTGTATATTGTTCAGGCCCGCCCCATTACGGTCTTACCGCCGGAGTGGGTATTGCCGGAAAAGAATGTAGTTTACACAAAGGGCAGTCTGGCAGAACACCTGCCAAACCCAGTCACACCTCTGTTCGCCACTCTTGGCCTTGAATTAGTCAACCGTGCGTCGGCGCTTTTATGGGTGGATATGTTTGGTACAAGCGCAAAAAAGCTGCTGCCAGACAATGGGGCATACACGATCATCAATGGTTATGTTTATCTTTCCGCTAAGGCAAAGCCTCTTTTAATTGCTGTAAAATCCCTTTCCCCCCGCTCTTTGCATCGGACGCTTACCAACAGCATGATGCGCTTTGAAGCGGCAAGAAAAAAATTTGAAGATGTGGTGAGGCAGTGGGACGAAACATCCCTGCATACGTTAAGCGCCAAGCAGATTATGGAGGGCATTCAAGCCGTATTTTACGCCGCATGTATTTATTTCACGAGGATTCAGCTTACATTGCCTGCCGCCTCTATCAGCGAAACGTTATTTACAAAATTCTTTCAGGGTACGGCCCGCCGTGCTGGTATAACAGACATTTCCGTTCTCTTGCTTGGGTTTGATACGATTGCGCTGCAATCGGAAAAGAACCTGTGGGACCTTTCGGAATGGGCAAAGCAAAATAACACTTTAGGCTTCTATCTGAAAAGTAATCCTGCAGCAAAGATAGCAGAAGATTTCAAGTCCTCCATTTTGCCTGCGGAAGTTTCGCAGGAGATGTGGATAGAGTGGAAAAGCTGGATTAACGCCTATTTCAAAGAGTTTGGCTGTACTGCGTATGAATTTGATTTTGCATATGCCACACCACAGGAGATGCTTACGCCAACCTTTGAATCCATAAAAGCGTTTTTGGAGGAAAAAGGGGAAAATCCGTATTCGCGCCAAATCACATTTGAAAAGCGCAGGAAGCTGGCCGAAAAAGAGATTTTGCAACAGATAGGCGGCCACCGTAAAAAGCTGTTTTTGAAGCTGCTCCATTGGGCACAAAATACTGCCCCCATGCGTGAAAACGCTATTTATTTGATGGGGATGGGGCACCCACTGATTCGCCGTATGCTACAGGAAATTTCTGAACGTCTCTTAACTGGAGGAGCCATTTCACATCTGGACGATATTTACTGGCTCACAAAAACAGAATTGGAAACGCTCATAACACAGCTTGATAAAAATATGCCCCTGTCTGATCTGAGTGAGGCAATCCCTGCCAGGCAAGCGGAACATGATACATTCCGGGGTTATGTGGCGCCTTCCATGTTGCCGGAAAAAAGCAAAAAAGCCGTATCACATGCAACTCAAAGACAGAAAGATGGGAAAATTGTATTGACGGGCATAGGAACCAGCCCAGGCGTTGTTACGGCTCCCGCCTGTGTACTGAACAGCCCGGCAGATTTTGAGAAATTCCAGCCGGGAAGTATCCTGGTCGCCGTTACCACAACTCCCGCATGGACGCAGTTGTTTGCCTCCGCAAGTGCGATTGTAACAGACATTGGCGGCCCTCTTAGCCATTCAAGCATTGTTGCCCGTGAATATGGTATCCCCGCTGTCATGGCAACACACACTGCTACGCGAACCATACAAAACGGACAAATGATAACAGTGGACGGCGCAACAGGGGAGGTGACACTCAATGAATAAAAACTCAATGAATAAAACGCCTATTTTTGCCTTGAAACTTGCAACTTTTGTAATTGCGTTAGGATATAGCCTGATCATTCCGGTTATGCCGTTTTACATGAAAAATCTCGGAGCGGGTGGCAAAGAACTTGGCTGGCTCACGGCCATATATGCGCTGACACAAACACTGTGCGCCCCGTTTTGGGGAGTGCTGTCCGACCGAATCGGCAGAAAGCCGATTATCAGCATTGGCATGTTGGGCTATACAATCAGCTTATTGCTGTTTGGCTTGGCCTCCTCCTTTTGGACACTGTTTATCGCCCGTGCTTTATCCGGTATTTTGTCATCTGCTACGTCAGTTGCGTCCCTGGCCTATGTGGGTGATTCCAGCACAGAGGACGAAAGAAGCAAGAATATGGGCCAGCTTGGAGCCGCAATGAGTGTAGGTGTTATGTTAGGGCCGCTGTTTGGCGGTATTCTGGCTGGCTATTCACTTGCACTTCCATTCTTTACAGGAGCCGGAATTTCATTTATTGCATTTTTACTCATTGTAACCGTTTTGCCAGAGTCCATAGAGAGGTCAGGTTATCCGCACAAAAAAGATTCTTTTGATTTTTTAGCCCTGAAAAGCATGCTGCTTGGTCCCGCAGGAGTTATTCTGATCCTTATTTTTATCGTAAACTTCTGTCAAACCGGTTTGCAGGGTATTACGGGGCTATATGTCGTTGACAAGTTTGGATTTACCACCGGGCAAGTTGGTGTTGTTTGGATGGTGGTAGCAGGTGTTTTAATTGTAGTACAGGGTTTTTTTACCGGTCCTTTGGAAAATAAGATGGGCGATAAGCTACTAATACTGACAGGCATATTTTGTAAAGCACTGGTTGCCTTTGCTATGGTATTAACATCTGGCTTTATCAGTGTACTTGTTGTTTTCGGTCTATTTGCAGTATCTTCCGCTTTAACAGTACCCACACTAAACGCAAGCCTATCCAAGGCGGCCAATCAGCGCAAAGGAATACTCATGGGCTTTGCCAGCACCGCCGGAAATCTTAGCAAAGTCATTGCCCCTCTGCTGGCTGGGTATCTGTATGAGCGTAGTATTGAATTGCCTTATATCACCATGGGAGCGATCGCACTAATTGGAACAATTATATGTTTTATCTGGAAAAAGACTGTGCGGTGAGCTGATATTTTAATGAAAGAGGGACTTGAAGATGAAAAAGATCATAGATTTTATCGAAGAAAATGTAAATGGAAGAACACTGTTTACAAAGGAATTGGTTTACAAACTAGAGGATGGTGCGTTAGAGGGTGTATACTCTGATCAGATTTCTTTTTCAAATCTAAAATACTCACAAAGCGGATTTCAATTAGATATGTTTATAGTTGCAAATAAAAAGATATGGCTTATGGGAGCTGATGGACAACGAGAAGAACTGCGAAAAGATTTTAGTGCTGTATCATTATTTCGTTTTGAATTAGCTAAGCGTAAAAGTACAGATACAATGACCGGTTGTTTTAGAATGATTTCAGCTACTGGAAGAAATGTAGCAGCAGAGGCAGTGGTTAGTGGCATATATGACATATGTCTCGAAAACAATGTTTTAAAATTTTCAGAAGATCAGGTTTTGTATCGTGATCAGCCAATACAAGACGGACAATCTAAGCCTGTGGCATTTCAATCAGAACATCGTTTTTATTGTGAAGATGGAAAATTACATTATGAATATAATGGAAAATGCTTTGACTATGACATAAATACAATGCAACGTGTGAATAGTTCTGATAGTTTTCCACCATTTGTTTCAATAGAGAAATAATCAATATATAGCACTATTATGAATTATTACGAAGAGATAAATTCCAGTTTGTCAGACTGGAAAACTGGAATTTGCAACAAAGATTATATAACGAATAGGGTATACCTTTGGAAACAGTAAAATTAAGATTTCAATATATTCAAAGTGAATATATAAAAGCAGAAAGACAATATTTAATTTCCAGTAAAACTATACATAAATATGAGATTGCTTTAGCCACTTTATTTTGGTTGCTGCCAGTAGTTTATATGCTGTTCTCCTCTTTTAGCATATTTAGTATTTTAATATTTGGATTGATAATTGTTGTAACTGCATTGGGAAGCTATTTATATATTCTAATGCTTATACTGAAATTCAAACAAATTGCAAAATATCATGAGGAATATACGCTGGTATTTTCTAAGGAAACCATTAAATTTAAAACGCAAAGCATGGAATCAGAAATAAAGTGGAACATTTACTCTGCACTATGGGAGAGCCGTGGTTTTTACTACTTAATTCAAGCACTGCGAGTATATACGTTAATTCCCAAAAGAGTTTTTAAAGACCTAAACGAAAAACAGCTATTTGAAGAAATTACACAATCAAGAGTAAAAACAACAAAGCATGTATAATGAACATACCCTACAATGTAACAATTTCAGCTTATCGAGACTTTGAACAGATTCGGAAAATGTAATCTGAAGGGAGAAAGATTTAATGAAAGAATTTAGCCAAGAAGCAGAACAGGTCATGATTGAGCGTTTCGGGAAAGATACAATTATATCATTAGCAACAACGGAAAATACAACGCCTTATGTGCGATACGTCAATGCCTATTACGAAAATGGAGCATTTTATGTTATTACCCATGCACTCTCAAATAAAATGAAACATATGAAAGATAACCCTGTTGTTGCAATCGCCGGCGAGTGGTTTACAGCACACGGGAATGGCGTCAGTCTGGGTTATTTTGGAAAAAAAGAAAACTGTGTGATTGCTGAAAAGCTGAAAAAAGTCTTTGCTGAATGGATTGATAACGGTCATACTGATTTTAACGATGAAAACACCATCATTCTGCGTGTGGAATTAACAGATGGCCTGTTGCTCTCGCATGGTACAAGATATGAGTTTTAAATTTTCAAATTTCCTACTGTGTTAGGTCAAGTATTATTATAGCTTATCCTAACCGTTTGCAGGTAGGCTGTTTAAGGAGGTTCCATGAAAGGATTTAACCGGAAAAATCAGTTCTTGTCCCTTTGTGGTCTGAATTGTGGGCTTTGCCCTATGTTTTTGAACAAAAACTGCCCCGGCTGCGGTGGAGGGGAAGGAAATCAGTCGTGCAGAATCGCAAGGTGCAGCATGGAACATGGAGGAGTAGAATACTGCTGTCAATGCAGGGAGTACCCATGTGAAAAATATGAACATATTGACGATTTCGATTCCTTTATTACACATCGCAATCGAAGGGCTGATCTGGAAAAGGTCCGGCAGTTTGGGGCCGAAGCCTACAATACAGAGCAGATGGAAAAGATGAAAATACTGGATATTTTATTGTCCGGCTATAATGACGGCCGTAAAAAGACCTTTTTTTGCGTTGCGGTAAACCTTTTGAATCTGCAGGAACTTAGGGAGGCGCTCAGGGAGATCGAGAGTAGACTAGATATGGAAACCCTTACGCTCAAAGAGAAAAGTGCTTTTGCAGCAGGGGTGCTTTCGGAGATTGCATCCCGTAGAAAGGTTGAACTGAAGCTGCACAGGAAAAAGTGACAATCTGGATACAGCGCTATTTGTATCAGAAACAGCTAACAGTAAAAGAGAATTAGAAAAAGTAAAGCGGAAAGGAATCATTCTATGAGGTACACATGTACGGTGATAGCAGTGGCCGACATTAAGGCTGCGAGGAAATTTTATGAGGATCTGTTTGGACTGGAAGTATTTCAGGACTACGGAAGGAATATCGCTTTTACCTGCGGCCTGGCATTACAGCAGGATTTTGGCTGGCTTGTGAACCTGCCAAAAGAAAAGGTATTAAAAAAAACCAACAATGCGGAAATCGTCTTTGAAGAAAGGGACTTTGACGGATTTCTGCACAGGCTGGAAGAATACCCGGACATGGAATACCTGGGAGAAGTGATCGAACATAGCTGGGGCCAGCGGGTGATCCGTTTTTATGATCTGGACGGACATATCATTGAAGTTGGTGAGGATATGAAAATGGTGATAAAGCGTTTTCTTGCTTCGGGTATGACGATGGAGGAGATTTCTGTAAAAATGGACGCTTCCGTGGAGGACTTGACGAAACTTCTGGATAGTGAATGCATGGTGGACGAATAAGCAAATTGAAATGGATGGAGGAATTAACAATGAACAGATATGAAGAAGGAATGAAATTAATTGAAGAAAGTTGTGGCAACAAGAAAGATAACACCATTGCGCTCTCAACGATTACTACGGAACCGGGCGCTGATGGATTTCCTCGCCCTAGTGTCCGTGATGTGAGTGCTTATTATGAAGATGGCGTGTTTTATGTCACAACATCGGCAAAATCAAATAAAATGCAGCAGATCGCTCAAAACAAAGAGGTTGCGTTTTCCGTTTGCTTTGAGGGAATATACGGTCATGGAATTGGAGAAAACCTCGGATGGGTTTTGGAACCCAAAAACGCTGCCCTAAGAACGAAACTCCGTGAAGCATTTGCAGACTGGTACGATGATGCAAATAATGAGCAGGATGAAAACTGCGTTATTTTGGCAATCCATATTACAAGTGCAACGATATTTAGAGACCATGGTGCTGTGCGTTATAAGTTGGATCTTGTAAATAAGGTGGAGGTTGAATAGTAGAATTGTAGAATGGTGGACTAACAAGCAAATCGAGAGTTGAGGAAGGGAAAGAATGAAACGAGAATTAGGAATCGCAAGGTGTGGGCTTGCCTGTTGCCTGTGTTCAGAAAATAGAAAATGCAATGGCTGCTATTCGGATACCTGTCCTGACTACATCCAATGTGAAAACAGAAAATGCGCCATGGAGAAGGAACTTCCAGGCTGTTATGCCTGTGAAATGGATTGTAAAAGAGGGTTGCTGAATAAAATCAAGCCATATGGATTTACATTATTTATAAAAAGATATGGGATAGAAAGTCTTCTTGACTGTCTTGAAGAAAATGAAAAGAGAGGAATCCTGTATCATCGTAAAGGAATTATTGGCGATTATGATGATTTTGACGATGTGGAAAAGCTGATTGAATTTATTAAGACAGGGAAACGCTAAATTCCAGTTTTTAGAAGGGTTTGGAAAAATTCATGGATATGCAGAAAGAAATATATACCTGCTCCCAATGTGGCGGTATTATTTCTATTCACAACAGAGAATGTAGTGAGTGCCAGAAAAAATGAAATAAGGAAATCCGAATGGGAGTAACACAATAAATCAGGACTTTAGGAGGTACATAACCATGAGAAATATGATTGCATACTGCGGGCTGGATTGTGAGAAATGTGATGCATATCTCGCAACAATCAATGATGACCAGGCGCTGCGTGAGAAAACTGCAAAACTATGGGCCGAGTTAAATAATGCCCCCATTCTGCCTGAACATATCAATTGTGAAGGATGTCGTGTTGATGGAATGAAAACTGTATTCTGCGATAGTCTTTGCGGAATTCGTCAGTGTGCATTGAAAAAGGGTGTGGCGACATGTGGAGACTGCCCAAACATGGAAAGCTGTCAGACTGTTGGAGAGATTATCTCAAATAACCCCGATGCTCTAAAAAATCTGAGGGGATAGACTACCGATTCGTTTGACAACTTACAGTGATCTCATTAAGCTGGAGCAGGAGGTGAAACAATGTTCAGGATAGGAGAATTTTCAAAGCTGACGCAGGTATCTGTTCGTATGCTCCGCTATTATGATGAGACAGGTATCCTGACACCGGCAGAGGTTGACAAGTGGACGGGACACCGGCTGTATTCGGTGGAGCAAATACCGCGCCTGAATAAAATCCTGTATTTGCGGGACAGCGGACTGAATGTTTCAGAAATTGCGCTTGCTTTGACGAAGGATGAGCAATCACTTCTTACGCAGCTCGACAAAAAGCGCATGGAGATAGAAAATGCAATACAGGCCGAACAGGAAAAACTGCAAAAAATCGAACTTGCAAAAAGTGAAATACAGGGTGGCAAAGGAGAGCTGCACTATCACATCTCCATTAAGCCAATCCCTGGGTATCAGGTGCTGTCCCTGAGGAGGGTTGTACCAGACTACTATTCCGAGGGTGACTTATGGAAAGAACTCTCTGCTTTTACGAGAGAGCAAAAAATAGAAATAACGGGCAGTACATTTTCTATTTATCACGATACAGAATTTCGGGAGACAGATGTTGATATTGAACTGTGCGCTCCGGTAAAGGAAATGGGGAAGGCAAAAGACCCATTTTGTTTTGGCACGACAGAACCAGTCCCGCATATGGCTTGCACAATGGTCTATGGCGATTTTGCAAATATAAAAGGAGCTTATCTTGCCTTTGCCGAATGGCTGCAGAAAAACAGCGAATACAAAATGTCTGCCCCCATGCGTCAAATCGTGCATAGAGGCCCGTGGAATGAGAAGAACCCTGAAAAGTATTTGATTGAGCTTCAAATACCACTGGAACACCATAGCCATATAGAAATTGAAATGCCCCGCTAAAAATGCAGGGCATTTTTTCCCTCTTGCATCTCACATGATGTGAGGTCTTATACTGGTTTTACCAACAAAGCAAGGAGGAAAAAAATATGACCTGTCAGTTAAAAGCCATTGGCAAAGTGAAAAATGATGAAAGCGGCACATTGATTCAGCTGGCTCCAGAGTACATTCCCGGACTGCAGGCCCTGGAAGGCTTCAGCCACATCCAAGTCCTCTGGTGGTTCAGCGATTGCGACAACCATGCGGACCGGAATGAACTACAAACGAAACAGCCCTATAAAGGCGCACCCAAAGTCATGGGTGTATTTGCGACACGGTCTCCTGCACGTCCGAACCCTGTTGCATTAACAGCGTCCGAAATAATCAACATTGATTTCACCAACGGAATGATTCGTGTTGCGTTCATTGATGCGGATGACAATACGCCTGTACTGGACATCAAGCCCTATACACCGAGTTTTGACAGGGTTGAAACGCCCGGTGTTCCCGCATGGTGCAGCGAATGGCCGAAAAGCACAGAAGCGTCCGGCTGTTTTGATTGGGGACAGGTGTTTAACTTTTAAAGGGACAGCTTATGAAATTACAGGATTATGTTCAGAATAAACCTGTTCTTGAAACGGAACAGCTTATCCTGCGCCCTCTGCGAAAAGAGGATGTTACGGATCTGAAAGAATGGCTGGGTGACAGCTCTATTTATCAGTATTGGGGCAAACGCCCTGGGAAAAGTGACTTAAACCCAGAATTACTTTTCCAAAAGCAGGAGAAACCTGCGAAAAGTTTTCATTGGGGTATTATCCATAAGCAGGATCATAAAGTTATTGGCGATATGTGGGTATATCTCATTGAAAATGACCGCATGGCAAAAGTGGCATTTCGCCTTTCACCTGCCTGCCAGGGCAAACGGCTTATGACAGAAGCGCTGGTGAGAGCAGTTACCTTCTGCTTTGAAGAAACGGAATTACAGCGTTTATGGGCTGATGTTCACATACAAAATATTGCATCCTATAAAACTTTGGAAAAGGCAGGCTTCAAGCGTGAGGGGCTTATCCGTGGAGGTAAAATGGTAAACACATACTGCGATTACTATTTGTATGGTATGATTAAGGCTGATTATATTGAAATCTCCCAATCAAAAAGCGCATTGCGTGAAAAGCCCGGCAAAAAATAAAATGATATGATTTGATCATCAACTTAAGGAGATGCCGCAATGCACGCATATGAAGCAATCGAACAATCCCTGACTTTTATTGAGGAACATCTGACAAAAGAAATTTCAACGGAAGAACTGGCAAATACTGTCGGTCTGTCCCCCTTTTATTTTCAGCGATTATTCAAAAGGCTGGTAAACAAACCGGTTCAGGAATATGTGAAGCTACGCCGTTTGGCAAAGGTTATTGAAAACCTGAAAAGTACCAACCATAGGATTCTTGACGTTGCCCTGGACTATGGCTTTTCAAGCCACGGGAATTTTACACGGGCTTTCAAGGAAACGTATGGGATTACGCCTGAAAGCTACAGGAGGGATTTGCCAATGCTCAATACATTCGCCAGGCCGGAAGTTTCCATGAATTATGTTTTAGTAGACGAGGGGGTTCCGCTGGTGGCCGGAAATATCGTCCTGGAAATCCAGAGAAGGACATTGGAAAAACCGGAAATTTACCTTGGCCTGGAAACGGAAGTCCGTATTTCCGAACAAATGCCGGCTGGTGAAAGCACAGGTGTAGATGTACCGGGACAGCTTTGGAAGCGTTATCACATGGAGAAGGTTTTCATCGCAGCCAATCTAAATACTGCTGTAGAAATGGGAATGTCCCATGGGGAAGATACTGTACAGAACCTTTTCACTTATTTTGCAGGCGGTCTTGTTCAAAATATTCCGGACCGGCTGCAGGATGGTTTTGTTAAGAGAGAACTCCCGGCAGGAGAATACATCGTTTGCAGAGTCGAAGCAGAAAATTTTGAGGATTTGGTAACGGTTTCTTTAGATCAGGCCGGTAAATATCTTTTTGGTATCTGGCTGCCCCGCCACAATTTAACCACGGAGCCTTTCTCAGCAGAAAAATATTACCGTGACCTGGAGGGGATGGCCTGTATGGAAATTTGGGTCAAGCCCCTGCCGCTGAAAAATAAAGGCTAAGGAGGAATTCAGAGTGGATTGGAATGTGCTGTATTCAAAGGAAAAATCCCCGTCACTGGAGCAAGTCACAGAATATATTAACAATTCTTTATGGACAGATTTTAATAACCGTATTCAGTCCACCTATCGGATCAGGCCCTGCATAGAACACAGCCGTTGTTCTATGCAGGCAGGCTGGAATATTAAGTATAAAAAAGGCGGAAAGTCTCTTTGTACACTCTATCCGATGCAGGGCTATTTTATTGCTCTCGTGGTTGTAGGAAGTCGTGAACTTACGGAGGCAGAGTTTCTTATGCCGCAATGTTCCGACTATGTGCAGACAGTATTCAACAACACAAAAACCGGAAATGGACAGAAATGGTTGATGCTGGATGTGCGGGATAGAGAAATTATGGATGATGTATTTCGCCTTATCAATCTCAGAAAGCGTATACCATCATAGCAGGAATATGAAAGTTGCAGAGCCGTTTTATGACAAACTGTGTATAACAAGCAGGAAGGAGAGGCAGTTTAATGTCTGAACAGGTATTGTCTATATGAATAGGAGAAAATAGAATCGTACTTTTGGTTGTTGATATCCCAAATTTGATTATGAATAATGAGTT
Source organism: bacterium 1XD42-76 (assembly GCA_009917545.1). Taxonomy (GTDB): domain Bacteria; phylum Bacillota; class Clostridia; order Lachnospirales; family Lachnospiraceae; genus QZDW01. Next base: position 14,752 of record QZDW01000006.1, on the reverse strand, counting down.
ATATGATTTTCAGGTATTATTATTGGGCTGTAGACGGATTACTGTATAGATGCATCTGTGAAAGGTGGCTTTGAGCACGGTTTTAAAATGATTGTTCCGGCAAACCAGTATGGTTGATAATGCATATATATCAGCCGATAATTCTTATAAATATTACAATGGGTTCATGTGGAATGGAAGATATACAGAATGTATCTCATTTGAAAAAGCGTTTGGATTGATGAATAAATAAATCAGGAAGTGGCAGGGGTGTTTGCGGATATGAAAAGATATATTGCTTTATTAAGAGGTATCAATATAAGCGGGAAAAATAAAGTGCCAATGGTAGAATTAAAGAAGGGATTTGAAACACTTGCTTTTGTAGAAGTGAAAACATATTTGAACAGCGGCAATGTGATTTTTTCCAGTGATGAAGATAATATAAGGAAGCTTACGGACAAGATTGAGGAAATGATAAAAAATCAGTTTGGACTGGATATTCCTGTTTTTGTCCTATCAAGGGAAGCGCTTGAGGATATTTTACAAAATGCGCCCGACTGGTGGGGCAGTGAGAACAAAGAAATCTATGATAATCTGATTTTCATAATACCGCCGGCTGCATTTTCCGATGTATATAATGAAATCGGAGAACCCAGAAAGGAATTGGAGAGGATAAAGGATTACAAGGAAGTGATATTCTGGTCTTTCAGCCGTAAAGATTACCAAAAGACAAACTGGTGGCCTAAGACAGCAGGTACGAAGATCAGCACGAAGCTGACCATAAGGACAGCAAATACGGTTAGAAAGATAGCCAGTATGTGATTACTGTTCAAATTTGCATTTTATATGAAAAACGTTAAAATACTATATATAGTATTGATTGCTTGACTAAAACAATATCTTGTGCTAAACTGTCCTTGTAATTGATTTTTGTGCGTACCCATATGGGAAATGCAGTCCGTCCAGACTGTATGCGGAATATTCTCCGCATTGCACACGCTGTTAAGTTTGTATTTTTGTGCCAGTAGTACCATTATGCCCTTTGGCTGGTGGTGTACTGGCTTTTTTTATGTTAAGGGATCACTTTCCCTTTGAGAGCGGGAATGACTTTGGTTCATGGAAATCCATGGACGCCAGGGATTTGGCAGATGGTCATTCCCGCTTTTTTATTATGCTGTTGCCCAAACGCCGATTAGGGCTTTGAGGATAAAACATTTTAGAAATAAAGGGGAAATATCAGGATGATTGCCAAACATATCCATTACTTAACAAAAAAATCAAAGGGAATATTTCTATTCACTCGAATCCTCATGAACGAAGAACAGCTGAGAATGGCGATTTAATTTCAACTGGTGGGATAAATTTAGAAATTACCTTTGATGAAGAAAAGGAAATCCAGACTTTTCCAGAGATATATGGATATATATTAAGTATGTGTCAGTTTATGACATTTCGGTGTAATATAAGATTTGAAGCAATAGCTTTTAAAGACCATGTTGAAAATTTTCCACAAATGATTGATTCCGTTGCGGAATGTTATGTTTGTTATGAACATGCTTATGATACGGATAAAAGAATGCATAGCTGTTTGACTTTCAATACTTTGGGTGAATCTGTAACCAATTTATTAGACTCCATAGTAAATAATAAACCTAAAAGACCACATTTTAATATTGGATTTATTCCTGAAGATGATGAGACAGTTAATTATATTACCAGTATGAAAATAAGGGAAATCTGTTCTGCCCTTGAATCAGAAATGGAATTATCAAAAATTCAAGTACAACAAGAGGAAACATTTGACCAACTGGTCAGTAAATTAAAATCAATTGTAATAGAAGACCGCGATGGGGAGCATTCTCTGACTGACTCTAAGGCTTATGATTATATTCTTGGTACTCTTAATCATTTATCAGGAGCTCTTTCTGACAAAATTGAAAAATGTTTTTTCGAACACCAGCCGCTGATGGGAGAATGGATCTCTCGAAAACAGATTGATGAGTTTGTAAAATATCGTAATACAATTACTCACGGCAGTTTTATGCCTTTGGACAACTCATTGGCCGAAACTGCCTTCGTACTTATTGAACTGGTATATTGTTGTATTCTAAAAAGAATCGGAATGGCTGACAATGTGATCAAAGAACTTTTCAAATGGCATATTACATCGTAAATATTTTCTTTCGTCTATACATCCGAGGCATAGACCGGCTGTGTGTGGACATCAGGAACATTGTAAAGCCAGAAAGGCATAGTAAGCTAAGCTGACTTTATTAAATAAAAGCAGTATACCTTGTGAATAAGATATACTGCCTTTATTTTTGGGCGATATTGGTTTAAATTTAAACTAACTGTAAATCAGCCAGTTCCTCCACTTCTTCTAAAGACAGACCAGAACCAATCGCAATTTCTTCAAAGGACAATTTTCCCAGTGACAAATATCGTTTGGCTGTTTCAACTTTTGTATCATGTTCCTTGCTTTTGACATAAGAACGCATAACTTCTTCCTGATCATATAACTCCATCATCATATTGACAACCTCCTTTTCTTTGCTTTCGAGATATTCCTTCAGCACATTCCTGTCTTTGCAGATGCGGATCGCTTCCTGTATAGCCTTTCTGGTTCTTCCATAGATTGACACCTGTTCTTGGCATACTTTGGTAAATGTCACGTATTGATGGATAATATCACCTTCTTTTCCATCATAAATAATCTTAGCTCTCGCATCTATGCAAATATTTTCTCCACCAAAAAACTCTTCTGAAAAAGATATTTCTTCTGGACGTTCCTTCCTGTTTCCCGTATATATGATATATAATTCAGGCTTTGGCATTTTCAATTTTGTACTGTTATAAATATCCTGCTCTGTTACCCTAAAATATTCCCGATATGTCTGTACAAGATACATAAGGATACGAAACAAAATATTTACTGTCCATGTGGCCTGAGCTTCTATCAGTATCAAAAGCCGGTTACCTACTGAAAATCCCAGATCATTATAGATATCATCAACAAGAACATTATTGATGGTGATATCTTTTATGTCATCTTCGGTAGTCTGTTTATCATCCGGGTGAAGTGCCTGATATAACTGTATTAAATACTTTTTATCTTTAAAAAGATTTGTAAAAACGCTGTCTTTTATAGTACGTTTCATTACAGAAACGGATTCCTGCTGTGTATTTTCTGAAATTTCTGTATTATGTTCCATCAAGGATGTCACCTGCCTTATACATATATTTCTCCATATTCATAATACCACAAAATCCCGTATGGTTCAATGAATTTCCTTTATCTGCATTCTTTCCGGTCATATAGATTTTTACCTCATAAATCTCTGTCTTTCCGGTCATACTGCAAATGCCCTTGCGACACTTTTGCATGGTTCAGAATCTGAATAAAAGACCTGTCCTGACTCTCCAACGCCTTTTTATATCCCGCTTCTGTCAGAAACAGCCGCATCCTATGCCCTTTATCTCCTATGGGGGATTCTCTCGAAAGCACATCAAATATAATCATATGCTTCACTTCCGGGTCAAAGCGTTCCAGTGCCATAATGTCATGCCCTTCCAGTTTCCGGGCGCCGGATTCCTGCCTTGCCACAGCAATCATCTCCCCAACAGTCCTTGCTTTCCAGGGCAGGCGATAGTTTCTCTGAATATCACAGATCAGCTCCTTGCAGTCATCCTCCGAAAGCTCTTGGAGTTTCTTTAACAGGTTTTCTGCAGTGGCCCTTTTATCGTGGTCATGGGTGTACCGGCAGAACACAGCAATCTCCTGTATCGCATCATACCTATGGCAGCCTTCCAGCTGGAATACCATCTTTTTTTCATCCTCGGTCAATGTTATCATATATTTCCTCCAATCCGGCCTGATTGCCTTTGAATATCATATAGCTGCTTATTTTTCTTCCCTGGCATCCTTATCATCTGGAAAGAACTTCTCCAGAATGTCGATGCTGTCCTTGGATGTATACCCCCACAAGATAGAACTGAGTGCGTCAATCGCCTCCCGCCTCCTGCGGTAATAAGTACGGAAACTGATGTCTCGGATATGGGGGCGCAGTTTCTCTATAATTTCTTCCACATTTCTCAGCTGCTGCGGGGAAAGGAAGGAAAAATACAGCAGCCAGTAATAGTTCTCGCCATTCTTGTGCTTGGTACGGAGCAGGTCAATGGATGTGTCCAGGAGTTTGAGCATCCGGTGGCTCCGCTCGATACATTTGGCATGGTGTTCGATGCTGCGGTCTGACAGATCTATCCCCGCCACATAGACAGACTCCAGAAAGTCCTCGATGGAACTCCCATACTCGATCTCAAACCGGCTCCTCACCTGCTGGACGGACAACTCCAGACTCCACACCACATCCCTGTATTTTTTCAACAGTTTCCAGATATCATGGTACAGAGGGTTATCAGCAATGTTCATTTCTTCCTGATTCTTTTTCATGCCCTGGCACCTCCTTCCCTGTTCTTTTCGGTGGGAGAGAGCGTCAGTTCAAAGGTGTAGACCGGCTTATCCTCCCCACATGATACAGTCATTCCAAACCGTACAGCACCTTTCGGTATGTGGAATATATACTCTTCCCTGCAGGCGTCTGATAAAGGATATAACTTATATATGGATTTGGGACACCGGAAACAGGAAATGCCCTGTGTATCAAGGACTTGCGCCATTTTTGTGATGACAGTTTCCATGTTCGATTTTGAAACGCTGGATAATTCCTCTGAAACGCATATCTCGTGTTCTGTAACAACAGAATCTGCCTGTGAATCCGTTTCGTCCGGCAATGCAAGATTGATCTTCAGGACCATGGCAACCTCCTCCTTGTCAACAAGGACATCTGATACTTGGAACATAGTGGAAAGGTAGCTATGCAGATAGATTACGCTGCCTGTTCTTCCAGGGAATGACATTAAGGAGATATAGTCCATATCAGCGAGTTTTTTCAGCACACGTCCCGTTGTGGCTTTGGAGATGCCCCAACGGACAGCCATTTCACTGTAGGCGGCCAGCGGAGAGCCGGTGCCATTACGGAAATAGACAACCGGACCAATTTCTGAACCCTGTACCTGGCTGTCATTGTAGACAGCAGACATCCACAGATCCAGCAGGATATCCATTTCAGAGCAGCGGCCGGCGCTGACCAATTCTGTTGCAACCACAGTGGGCATAAAGAAAAATCCTGTATCCTTTTGACAGGGGCAGTTATAGTCCAGCACAGTATTATGTTTTTTCCAGTCACGGATCTTATATTTGACCACTTTCCCACGGTCAAGAAAAAGATAGGAGATAAGGTGGCGTTTCTGCAATTCATCTAGGATAGAGACTGCCTGGCACTGAAAACGGGTACGGAACCATGCGGACAGTTCCTTCACAGTACAGATCCACTCACCGGGATACACCGTATAGCCGATACCGTCTATGCGGAGATAGGAGGTACGGAAATTTGCATAGTTGCAAAGTACCGTATAATAAAAAAGACCGGAGCCCCCGCTTGTGCGAATGCTTCGGCCTGCCATTAAGTTCTGGATAAACTGCCGGTATATCCGGCAGCGTGGATAGTCCACAATCTGTTTGATTTCTAATTGGTATGATTGCATAATTTTTTCTCCTTAAAAGGGCAAAATAAGCAGGCAGGTTCGAAAATGCAAAGTGAACGTAAAAGTTTCACTTGTACCTTCATTGAAAAACTGCTAATATTTTGCTAATACGACTACGAAAATCATACCGCTTCGAGGTGGACGTAGGTGCTCTCAGGTGGAAATGAAAGGTTCAAAAATGTTGATTTTATTGGACTTGGAGATACCACAAGGATTAGGCTGAACCTGCGTGGAAACAGCCCTTTTAACTCCTAAGCGGTAGGTCGGGTGTTCGAGTCACCTCGGGAACGCTGGGAACACAGCCGAAAGCCTTGATTTTAGAGGGTTTTCGGCTTTCTTCATTTCAGCACCAAAACTCGGATTTGCTAATATGCTAATACATTTGAAAATAGAACCTGCATGCTAATACGAGTTAAATGGTCGGATGTTCAAATAATCCGGCCTGTTTTTCTGCTAATAAAACTCCCATTTTGAAGCTTCTCAAACACCAGATTTTTTCTTTTTTGCTAATACGGTATTTTTATCCGTTCATTTGTCTGCTAATAGATTTACTCTTTATTAGCATTTTGGATAGACCTGGCAAATTCTATTAGCAGTTCAGGATTGGATTTCATAAGCTGCTGCAGTACCTGTTCTGCAGAACCTGCCTCATCTTTATCATTTTTCTGCGAATCACAGATGCCTTTGCCGTCAAGAAAATCATCCATTTTACCAGCCAGTTTTTCGCGCTCGCTTGCAAAAGAATGCTTCCCGTAACGTCTGGTCAGCATTTCCAGATTAGACCATCCGCCGGCCTGCATAACCGAATTGTAATCACCTCCGGACATAAGAAGTTTGGTGGTGGCGCTGGTGTGCCCTTACGGTATAATAAGGACAAATCGGAAAACCCATTATTACCAAGGTTGCTCAGGTGTTGTAAAGCGCGCATATGACACTAAATACAGAAATAAAAACGTATATAACACTATATGTTGTTGTTTTCTGAAAACGAAGAAATCCATGAGCAATCTTAATCAGAGAGGATTTTCGGATTTGCCACCATTCTTTTTCCATTACAATACGCCCTTTGGCGGGGGCAGACTGGAAGGTGATAAGGAACCATTTCACATAAAGGACAAACGGGCAGCAACCCGGTAATACTGATTTTAATTCATATCAGCCGCACAGTAACTGACGGATGTTCAGCTACTGTGCGGCTTGTGGTTTCGATATTCGGTTTTTTCGTGGTGTGTGCCAGAGTAGGCCACTTTTTCTACATTTTTTGTCGGAGTTTTGACAGATAATCGGGCATTTTCCCTGTTTTTCTCGGCGTTTTCCTCTACGTCTATTCGTCTGGTCGTCAGACGGCGAGTTACAAGGTGAAAGCAACAGCATATCCAATCAAAAGGCAATGCTTGAGGGTTATGCGGAGAAAAACGGTTTTACTGGTATACGCCATTTTACTGATGACGGAATATCGGGCACTACTTTTGAGCGTGAAGGGCTTCAAGCCATGCTTGCAGAGGTAGAAAAAGGCAATATCGAAACAATTATTGTGAAAGATATGAGCCGTTTGGGAAGAAATTATGTACAGATGGGAATGTTACGGGAACAGTTGCGAAGGGCAGATGTAAGACTGATTGCAGTCAATGAGGGTGTTGACACAGGTTCGGGATTTGATGATGATTTCCTTCCGTTCCGCGATGTAATCAATGAATACTATGCAAAGGACATCAGCAAGAAAATCAAGTCCACCTTTAAGGCAAAGGGCGAAAGCGGAAAACACGTTGCGAGCAGTCCGCCATATGGTTATCTGAAAGACAGCGAAGATAAAAACAAATGGATAATTGATGAAGTGGCAGCGCCCATTGTCAGACGAATATTCAGAATGACATTAGAAGGTTATGGTCCATATCAGATTGCGACACAATTCACAGCCGAGCATATTCCCATTCCTGCCTATCACCAAGCACAGTTGGGTGTGGGATTGTGGCAGAACAGGGAGATTAAATATCCCTACAAATGGACGAGTTCCACCATAGCACATATCTTACAAAAACATGAATACTTAGGGCATACGGTAAATTTCAAGACACGCAAGCATTTCAAGGATAAAAAGAGCCATTATGTAGATAAAGACCAGTGGTTAATCTTTGAGGACACCCATGCGCCTATCATAGACCAAGAAACCTTTGACAACGTACAGCGCATCAGAGGGCAGGTAAAGCGTTATCCCGACGGTTGGGGCGAAGCGCACCCGCTCACTGGACTGATGTATTGCGCTGATTGCGGTGGCAAGATGTATGTCCACAGGGTAAACAATGGAAAACGTGTTCCCATGTATGTATGCGGAAATTATGCGAAACAGCCAGTCGGGACATTGTGCCAGTCGGCGCACCGTATCAAAGCGGATCACGTCATGGAGATAGCGACAAAAACGATTAGGGAAGTTGTCAAGTATGCTAATTTTGATAAAGAGCGTTTTGCGGAAGAAATACAGTCGCATATCGAGGACAGGCAGACCGTAGACTTTACGGAACAGGCACAGTATGAAAATGACCGCAAATCTGCCGCACGTTTCCTCAAATTGGTTGGTGGATACAGTAATGCGGAGGAAATGACAACGCTCATGCTGAATGAGTTTGTGGAGAAAATCATTGTGCATGAACGTGACCGTAAAGGGAGCGCAGACACCACACAGAACATAGAGATTTATTTTAACTTTATAGGGGAATACATACTGCCGACTATGGCGGAGAAAGAGCCGACACCCGAAGAACTGGAAGAAATGCGGAAGAAAGAAGCGAGAAAGGACAGACTGCACCAGAATTATCTGAAACGGAAAGCCAACGGGAAACAGAAAGAATATGAGGAACGCACTAAAGCCAAGAAAAAGGCGCAGATTGAGAGCCAAAAGGAGCAGATAAGAGCCGAGGACAGGGAAAAAGGCATATACTTCCATGCAGGAGTGCCGAATATACCAAGGGCAGGCAGACAGACGGTAATGTAAAGATAGATTTTACAGGAAAAGGCTATGACAGTGATGTTGTGGCTTTTTTCGATTTAGGAACAAAATCTGCGGGATATTGCCGTAGGAATTGAAAGCATATTCCGTCAAGTGGAGAAATACCAGTATATGGCACTATACAACCTAAATACCCGATAATTAACGGGCGAAAAATCTTTGACAGCATCCAAAATCAATCATATCAATCAAATTGATATATTCAACAGGAAAGGCAGGAATGGGTTATGAAACTTTTACGATACGAGCAGGAAACGGTTGTCAATTACAATGCAGGAGAACAGACCGCCACCCTCTACACAAGGGATAAGGCAGTCATGCGGAAACTTGACACGCTTGTTGCCGGCTTCCCCGACACATACAAGCAGACAGAGCAGGACGAGGTATCTAAGACCTATTCCTTTCCGAAGTTATACGTCTGCTACCGCAAGCCGAGAGCGGGCAGTACCGAGCAGAGGGAACGGGCAAGGCAGATGATGATTGCAAAGAATAAGGCAAAGGAAGATTGAGCAGAATTTAATGGAATTGTGTGTGTGCTTGTGGTAAAATAACAGTGTTGAATAATTCAACAAGTACAGATTGAAAGGAACGGTTACTATGAAAAAAACCGGATGCAGTATTGGTTTATTAGTAATTGCACTAATGCTTCTCAAAATCATATTGATTGCTAAAGATAAAAAAGCGGCATCCACTAATATTATCGGCAGTGCAGATGGACAGACTATAATATTCTTAAAGCAAAATCAAAAAGAACTGAATAGGCAAGGCAATTAGAGGAACGTAAAAACTGCGCCACAGTCTTAACAGACCATCGCGCAGCGATTTTGTTCAATTCCTGCTTGTCGGGAAAAATAAGACAGAAAAATGATATAAAATTGAATACTGTTTACCTTTGGGTAGTTGATTATCCTGACAAACAATCAACTACCTTTTTCTTTTCAGAACTACTAAACAGCTATAGAAAGAATGAACTATGATAAGTCAATCTATGCAAATGTAGTTTTCTAATTTGCATAAAAAACATAATTTTTGTAACGAATTATAAATTAATGTGATATAAAGGGTAGAGGAGGTGAGTTAAGGAATGGATTACTCAGATATGGAAATTGTTTATCAGAAGTATTCCAGATTAGTTTATGGATTTTTATATTCCCATACGCATAATTCTGAATGGTCAGAGGAAATGACACAAGAAACTTTTTTGAAGGCTAGTATGTCTATTTCACGTTATGATGCTTCTTGTAAACTGTCTGTATGGCTTTGTCAGATTGCAAAGCATATATTATGGCAGGAACTTCGGAAAAAGAACCGTTTTAAAATGGTGGAACTTACCGATGATCTTCCAGATGTTTCAATATCGGAAGGGGAAACTTTTGTTATTCGGCAGGAAAATAAGATAGAGCTTTATCAGGCAATCCACCTTCTGCCAGAACAGGAGAGAGAAGTTGTATTGTACCGTATAAGTGGAGATTTGTCTTTCCGTGAAATCGGGGAAATAATGGGAAAAAGTGAAAATTGGTGCAGGACTGTTTTTTTCCGTGCCAAACAAAAAATCAGAAAGGAGATCAGTCGGAATGAATGAGAAATATAACTGTGATGTGATACGGGATCTTCTTCCCGGCTACATTGACAACATTTTAAGTGACACAGGAAGTGAACTGGTGAAAAATCATTTAGGAGAATGTGAGGAATGCCATAAAATTTATACGGAAATGGAGGAAGGTATCGGAAAAGATGATTTATCTGCTCATGATACCATTGCTGTTGATGCACTAAAAAAGATACGAAAGCGCATGAATCGCCTAAAAATAACCATAGGGATACTGGTAGGTATTCTATTTATATTTCTGCTATTTGCTGCTCTTAAAATTTATGTGATTGGCAAGCCGCTTGAAACAGGATATATGTCCATATCAGACACTATATATGACGAAGAAACGGGGCAGCTTACTGTGAACGGAGAAATAAATCTGTATTCATTCCACGTTAGTAAAGTGGTGTGGGAAGAAGATAAGAATGATCCAAATATTGTGAATGTGATAGTTTATCATGCGGAAACAATTCCGTTTGCAAAAGATAAGACTGATTTTTCAGTTGTAATTCCTGATATAAAAGGGAAAAAGGTTTACCTTGCCTGTCCAGAATATGACCGAAGGGAAATATATGACTGGCGGACGTATCACTATGAGGAAGTAGAGAGTTTGAAAAATGAAATATACAGTAAAGTACCGGAACTTAACGAAAAAACGGACGCCTTAAGCTGTGGGCAGGGGATAACAATAATAGAAGGCATAGAGGGAATTAGTTTTTATGTGAATTTTATATATGGGGAAGATGCATCTTACTGGTGGTTTAATGGTATGCTGACAACGGACGGAGAATTTGTACCGGCAGATTTTGAAATATGGATTTCCCTTAAGGAACCCCATAAAATTCTTATCTATGATTATCAGACAGGTGAATATGTTGATGATTTTTCTATTATATCAAACAGAAGGGCGGTAGGAGATGATTCATAGTTCTGACAGATAACTTTTCTCTTACATCAATCAGAACAGAAAATACAAAAAATAATATTTTACCTTTAGGTAGCGGTTATCTTAACAGACAATTAGCTACCTTTTTTATTTTTAGAAACTACCAACACAGCACAGAAAGAATGAGGTATCAGAAATGATTGAGAACAAACAGGAAATCAGCAAGGACTTAGAAAAGCATTACAGGTATTGCAACAGGCAAAACAACGAGTAGCCAATGAAAAGAAAAAGCAGAACGAGAAGAAACGTAAAGCCGAGAAACCACTCCCCCACAATCCAATCTCCCAAATGCCAAAAATGAAAGTGAGGGCGGTACGGAATGACAAAGGCGAAGACACTGAAAAGCCGAGGTAACGTATTCACCCCGTTTACGGCGCAAAAGACGCGCCTACCCTTTTGTGAACTTTGCGTTCAGACAAAAGCCAAAGTGCGGCTTTTATCTGCCCACAAAGTCTATGAGTGCGTTCCACTACCCTGTTGGCAGAATGTAGGTGTTGCGTATGGCTAATGTCACGAAACAGGCAAGCACACGCTTTTCCATAGTCAAGCGGAGCAAAGGGCAGTCGGCTGTTGAGAAAGCGTCCTATATCAGCAGGAGCGTCCTTGTCAACGAATTTGACGGGCAGACCTACCGCCCGAAATACCATGAGGATTTAGTCCACAGTGAAATCACTCTCCCACCCAATGCACCCAAAGAGTATGCAGACCGAGCCACCTTATGGAACTCTGTTGAACTGTCAGAGAAAGGGCAGAAATCATAGCTTGCAAGAATGTTAAAAGCGTCACTCCCCAATGAATGGAGTTACGAACTTGCGGAGGAAATTGTGAGGGATTACGTTAAGAGGAATTTTGTTGATAAAGGAATGTGCGCTGATTGGGCGATACATGACAGCGAGAATGATAAAGGACAGCGCAATCTACATATCCATGTTTTACTCACAATGCGCCCCCTCACTGAAAACGGGGAATGGGGAGCGTATTCCTGTCATTGACAAAAAGACAGGACAGCAGAAAGTTGACAAGCGGAACAGGAAACAGTGGAAATGCCACACCGCCGACAGCAAGGATTTAGCCGACACAATCAATGCCACCAATGAGCAGTTGGGAATTGCGGTACATTGGGAACACCGCTCTTTTAAGGAACAGGGGATTGACAGAGAGCCGACAATCCATATCGGGGCGGTTGCCAACGCTTTAGAACGCAAAGGCATACAGACCGAAAGGGGCAACATCAATCGGGAAATCATCAAAAACAATATGCTGTTGGAACAGGCAAAGGAAATGCTCATGCTTGCCAAGCAGGAACTTCACAGCGTACAGTATGCCAAGATTAAAAATGCGGCGGTCAGCATGAAAAATGAAGTCATGGAAATGATTGCAAAAGTGAGGGAGCGCAAAGGCAGGCTTGACTTGCCGATTGTCAGCGGAAAGCACCTAAGAAGAATATCCGACAGAACCGCCTTGCAGTCAGCTTGAAACAGTGCATTTGTCAAAGGGGCAGAAACTAAACCGATTAAAGGAACTGTCAAAACTGTATGCCCTCTTTGCGCCGATCCAAGCCACCTATAAGGAGAGCCGGTCACTAAAAGGACTTGCAAAAATGAAATATGATAAGGAGCATAAGGACAGCTTATCGAAGTACCCCGAATTAAAGGAGCGTATGCAGAGGTAATCGGCTATAACAAGAAGAATCTTGAGAGGGAGCTTCAGAACGAGAGGCAACAGAGCAGGACTAAGCGGAGGAAGAAATTTAATGAAAATTTGATAGAAATATGAGCGTGATTGTGGTATTCTGTTAACAGTATAAATTTGGAATTTTAGGAGGAAAAAACGGAAGATATGTTCAGAAAAATTGATTACTTACTTGAAAAGCCATGTTATGTGATCGATTTTCTACCACAAAGAGTTCCAAAGACTGTCAAGGGGCATTTTTTTGATGTTGAATATTACTTGCTTAACAGCGAAAAGCGCCATGAAATGAAAAATAAGTATGTCAATATTATATTAAAATTGATGTGCTATTATCGTATTTCTATTTTGTGGAATGGGTGGAATGATAATCCGAAACCAGTGGATATAGATACCGCAATCAGTGAGATTATGAAAAATCATTCTGGAACGCTAAATATTTTGTTTTCGGACGAAGATGTGTTATTAGTGTTTGAATGGGACTGTTTGAATTTATCTGTTTATAACTTGACAGAAAACATGAAAGAAATGGCAGAGAAAATAGCATTATCAGAGGGCTTTTTTTGTTGGAAAGGAGCAGATTAACTTTCAGTTCGTCTAAACAATCATTACCATAATCGCAACTGAATAAGCAACACAGCGTCAGAGCGTACAGAAAACTGAGAAAATATTACGGAAAATTCAGTTTTCAAAAGGCATTGTCTGATGTATAATAAAAGCAGTGGAAGAAGGTGATATTTTTGAATACAACGGAGCAGACACATCAACAGGATTTAGAACGTCTGAAATCACTCCGATATATGGACGATGATTTTATGTCCGTCTGCCTTGCAGATAATTTTGAGGGTGTGGAATTGATACTACAAATTGTTTTAGGGCGGGAGGATATAAAAGTTAAATCGGTCAGGACACAAGAGCCATTGAAGAATTTGCAAGGACGTTCGGCTGTTTTAGATGTTCATGCGATTGACAGTACCGATAAGGAATTTGATGTTGAAATTCAAAGGTCAGACGCAGGAGCAGGCGCAAAAAGGGCAAGGCATAACAGCAGTCTGTTAGACGCACATATATTAAAACCCGGAGATGATACAGAAAATATTCCCGACAGCTATGTTATTTTCATAACAGAAAATGATGTGATGAAAGGAAATCAGCCGATATATCCGGTAGAAAGATATGTTACTATCGGGGAAAACAAGGTATTGTTTGGCGATGGTTCGTATATCATATATGTTAATGGGAAATATAGGGGCAACGATGAGATTGGAAAGCTGATGTACGATTTTTCATGCACTAATCCCGATGATATGAATTATGAAACGCTTGCTAAAAAAGCACGATATTTTAAGCAAGACGAGAAAGGAGTTGCGGCTATGTGTAAAATTATGGAAGATATGAGGAATGAAGCTGAGTTAAATAAGGCAAAAAGAATGGCTATTCGTATGATTAAAGCAGGAAAAATGTCATTGGAAGATATAGCCGATTATACAGAATTATCTCTTGATACAATAAAAGAATTAGCAAGCCAATCAATGCAGTTGGCAAATTAATCATATCAATCAAAATCAAATATAGTAACAGCGATAGAGCATATAGAAACTGAAATCTATATGCTCTACTTTTTTGCCATTAAGGAGGAACGATGAGCGATAACATTCAGACCAATACCACAGGGCGGTTAACGCCTTGTCTGCAACAGAAAATTGACAAGACAAGGTATTTAGTCGAAGTACACTTCTCTGATACGAGTACCCAAAGCGTAGAGGACAGGCTAAAACGTGTCATTCTCCACGACTTAGAGCATGGGAAACAGGGCAGACCAAGAAAAAGTGATGAAAAATGATGAATATGTCCTTGACAAGTAGCAAAAGGGAATGCAGCAGTTCTTCCTGTCCGAACAGGCTCATCTGTCCCTCTGTCTGTGTGACTTCCGTGGAAG
>QZDW01000070.1 GCA_009917545.1 bacterium 1XD42-76 | reverse complement strand
CCATCTTGGCATATTTCCTCAACATCTTGCTGATGGCAGGCTGGGTCAGCTTCCCATGGCATCCAGTATTACGGGAATAAAAGACATAAGCTTCCGGATCCGGTGTTTCCCCATGGAACTCTGCCAGGTAACGCTTTAAATGCGCGACGGTCTTGGGCAGCAGGTAAAGGGTGCGGATCTTATTTCCTTTCCCGATAATAACCGCATATGGTTTTTCGTCCGACAGGTGGAGCTGGCTGTTGTTCATCGACAGGAGCTCGTCCAGCCGGGCAGCGGTGCTGTAGAGCAGGATAAGGAATGCCATATCCCGGCGTCCGGTCCTGCTTAATGGGCTGGGGGCATCCAGCAGTGCCTTTACCGCTTCCCTCGTCAGGCCTTCCACTTTCTTTTTCTGGCATTTCCTGCGCGGGATCTGGGCCGCCTCCAGATACAAGTGCAGGTAAACCACATCCCGGCTGCCCAGGTACTTCAAAAATGTCCTTAAAGATGCCAGCCTGTTGTTGCAGCTCTCCGGGCTGCATCCCCTGGATTCCCGCAGCCAGACAAGCCATTCTTCGATAACCGTATGCCGGAAGCAGTCTGCATTCAGGCTGTCACTGTGTATCTTTTTCTCATTCTCCAGAAAGAACAGGTACAGCACGATCGCATCCCGGTAGGATTTCAGGGTGTTCATGCTGTCTGTTTTCTGTGAAAGGACATAACCGTCCAGAAACCCTGAAATATATCCGGCTATCAGGATGCTTTCCTTATTAGGTTTCTTCATCTGCGGGCACCTCCGGCATCATCCATTCCGAACCGGCTTGTGTCTGTTCCTTTATGATCTCCGAGAGCCCGGGCACAATCGAGTAGTAGTACTTCGTGCTCTCCACTGTCGTATGCCCCATGCTCTTACTGAGGAATACCAGCCTGTCATGGAACTCAAAGCCCCGTCCCACCCACCGGTTGATGTTTTCCACGGCATAATGGTGCCGGAATTCGTAGGCAGTAGCGTGGGATGCGTTCACCCCGCGCCACAGGAGGTTAAAGTTTTTGGTCACCCACCCCCTGCCCAAATGCGAATTCCGTATGGAAGGGAAGAAATATTCCCTCCCGGGCACAATCTCCCCAATGGCCGTATCGTACCTGCGCATGATTTCCAGCATGGAGTCATGCAGGACAATGTAATGCTGGTCATGCCCCTTGGAGTACTGTATGTCCAGGACGCCCCTTTCAAGGTCTGCATTTTCCCTGGGGAGCAGCCTTGCTTCATTCGTGCGGATCCCGCTGCTGTAAAGGAGCCGGAAAAAGACGGGGATGGTCATTTTCCTTATGACCGTCTCTTTCCGGTTGTTGATGACGGGGATATGGTCGCACTCATGGAAGAAACGGCTGAGCTCTTCCTGTGTAAAGGCATGGGGGATGTAAGCCCGCATTTCCTTACGGGGAATCTGCGGGGGCTGTACAGGGGACAGACCCCGCCCATTCAGGAAACGGACAAAGCTGTCCACCACATAGATCCTTGACCGGCAGGAATTGTTTGCTTCCGTGTGCCGCTGGCGGCACCAGCCGTCAACCATCTCCTGTGTCAGCATGGTATCACCCGGATAGTTTTCAAGGCAGTAGCGGTCGAAAAGCATCAGGTTCTCTTCATAGGAAGAGTCGTTCCAGCGCTGCGACGCCTGCCGGTACCGTATGAAATGGCGGATCTGCGGGGCAAGAAAAGACCGGAACTCTTTCATAAGGAAAACACCTCCTCCGCCAGCGGGAAAGCTTCTATGCTTAACGCGCACTCTTTTAAATGCACAAAGTCCGCCCTCAGGTAAGGCTCAAGGGAATCCGGGGCTGTATGTCCCAGGGTCTGCGTGATGACGGGCTGTGGGACGCCGTTCTCCAGCATGGTGGACGCCAGGTTGTGCCGGAAGATATGGGTGCCCTTCCTGTCTCCGGGCTCCTGCCTTATCCCCGCCAGCCTGCAGGCTTTTGCCACGATGTTGCCAATGCTCCCGGCAGCCAGGGGTGAAAAGGGATGTGTTTCTGACAGGAACAGGCGCAGGCTCCCGGTATCCGGCCTTTCCTCTGCCAGATAATCGTATATGGCATTGCCTACAACAGCAGAAAGAGGTATCTCCACCGGCACGGATGTCTTCTGCTGCTCCACCAGTATCCGTTCTTTTTCCCAGTCGATGGAGCTGAATGTAAGGCCGGCGATATCGCATCCCCGCAGGCCTGTAAAAAGGAGCAGGAGGAGAATGGCTTTGTTGCGGGCGGAGAATCCATCATTCTCTGCCGCATCCCGCAGGAGCCTGACTTCATCCTGTGTAAGGTATCGTATGTTTTTCCTTGTTTCGCGCAGCAGCGGGAGAAAGCCCAGTATCCTCCGGCACTGTGGTTCCTTCCATTTGAGTCCGGCCTTAAAGACAGCGGATATGTTCTTCTTGTAGGAACAGCTCTTCTGCAGCGTGCCGTCGTCTGAAACGAAAAACGACAGGACAGCATCTTCTGTCACTTCATCCAGGCTCCGGGCTCCCTGCTCCTGCATCCGGTATAAAAAAGATGCCGTGTTAAGGGACTCACCCCGGATGGTTGATTCTTTTTTGCCGCGCTGAACTTCATACGCACGGTAGAAATCAATCAGTTCCTGGAATTCCGGCACCAGCAGGTGGTAGGAGCCCCTTTCAAAAAGGGTATGGCGGTGTCTGCCGTCCGGAAAGTGGCCGAAGAGATCGAATTGCTCCAGGGCTCCGATGATCGTCCTCTTGTTGCGGAGATAGTCCTTGGAATGCGGTACCTTTAAGTATTCAAGGTAAATATCCTGGTATGACTGCCAGCGGTGGCTGTCTGCATCCGCCAGTATACGGTTGATTTCATCTCTGAACCGGTGTATGTAGGTACTGCAATAGCCATTGTTTTCCATGAAGGAAAGAAGTTCTTCATGGTGTTCCTTTAGGTTTTGTAAATCCATGGTATGACCTCCCTTTTTTTGTTATAAAGGAATCATACACCAAAAATAAAATCCAAACCTTTTCAGACGGTATTTGTTGCGGTTTACGTCTTTTTTCTGAAAGGTTTGGATTTTATTTAAGTTTGGATAA
>QZDW01000069.1 GCA_009917545.1 bacterium 1XD42-76 | reverse complement strand
AGGGCGCATTATCCGAGATTTTTAATTATCCGAGGAAATTCTTAAAAACCTTTTGTATGCGGGGGTTCATGCAAAAAATCTCGGATAAAATTTATCCACATGGGCATAGTACAGTTAAAGCTATCAAACAGGAGGTTTTAACTATGGGTTACCATACAAGGGAAACCAACACAGTGCCATGCGGATACCACGAATTGAATCCGGAAATGGAGGTTCTTTTAGCGGAGTACCTTGAAGACGGGAAACGCAAGGGGCTTCAGGAAAGCAGCATCCATCTTCACGATAAGATTGGGCACTACTTTTTATCCGCCCTGGCTGATACAGGCTGCGCAGCGCCGCAGGCAATGAACGCCCAAAATGTAGAAGCCGCGTGTTTAATGGTCAGCAGCAACTGGTACCTTTCACACATCCGGACATTCCTCAGATATGCATATCAGGCCAGACATACCGACAGGGATTACAGCGGCATCGTTCCTCTTTTCAAGAGGCCGCAGCCGTACCCTTCTGTTTATACAATAGAAGAAATCCTGAAAATTGAAAATAGCGTAGGCCGGGACTCCCCACATGGAAAGCGTGATTACGCAGTGCTGCTTCTTGCGACACGGCTGGGGATCAGGAGCGGGGACATCTCATCCATGACATTCCGGGAACTGGATTTTGGCAGGAACCTGATTCTGCTTACACAGCACAAAACCGGCGTTGACATTGAACTTCCCATGGTCCCGGATGTAAAGGCCGCCCTGAAACAGTATTTAGAGGAAGAACGGGCCTGCTATGACAGCCCGTATGTATTTCTCCGCATCGTTCCCCCTTACAGCCATATCTCTGTGCAGGCAATCACCAAGATCGTCAGGACTGCCATTATGGCAGCCGGAATTGATCCGGCGGGACGCAAACAGGGCGCACATGCTTTCCGGTCGTCCCTGGCAAGTTCCATGGTCAATGACAACATCCCTTATGAGGCGGTAAGGAAAGCCCTTGGGCATACAGACCAGAACGCCATCCAATCCTATGTCAGTCTGGATGTGGAACAGCTGCGGAACTACGCCCTCCCGGTCATGGAGGCGACAGGTACATTTGCTGCTTTTCTGGAGGGGAGGTGCGCCTGTCATGACACAGTTCCAGTCGGTTTTCAAACATGAGCTTGCAGAATATCTGGAAATCAGCCAGGGGACTGTCAGCGATGATACTTTGCGGAGTACACGCAGAACCCTTCTTTCGTTCGATTCACTGCTGGTGGCAGAAAACGCCGACAGGGTTACGGAAACAGCCATCAATCACTGGATCAGGGAACTCCAGCAGATAAACGCGCCCAAAACGGTCAGCGATAAGGTAAGCTATCTCCGCAAATTTTTGCGGTACCTTCAATACAAGGGGTACAGTGTTTTCATGCCCGCCTGCCCCAAAACATCAGACAGCTATGTCCCATATATTTTTTCGGACAGGGAAATCCAAACGCTTCTGTCCTGCGCCGACAGCTGGGCCAACAGGCATACAGACCCGAAAACCCGCCGGACGGACATGGAGTTCTGTATGCTGCTCCGGATGCTCCTTGGGTGCGGGTTCCGCCTGGGAGAACCGCTTGCCGCCAGGGTAAAAGATATAAATTTCCGCAATGGGACCATCCTGATCCGCCATGCCAAGAACAACAAACAGCGTGTTGTTCCAATGGACAGGACATTGACAGAGATGCTGGAAAGATACTGCATTGCTATGGGGATCAAAACAGAACCGGAAAGCTGTCTGTTCCCGGCAGCCAGGGGCCAAGAGTTTTCCGTCAGTAAAGGAACCTTTGATTTTCGGTTTAGGAACCTCTTGCGGGAAACCGGCCTGTATGTACAGGAAAAATCCCATTCCAGAGGGCAGTGCCTTCATTGCTTCCGTCACTATTTTGCCATCCATTCATTTGCGCAGGCAGAGAAAAACGGACATCCGACAGATGACTCTGTTCCTTTCCTGTCAGTCTATCTTGGACACCATGACATGGACGAAACGGAGAAATATCTGAAATTCAGTGGTGATATGTTCCCTGAATATACGGAGCTGTTTGAAGATTATGCCGCTGGCGTATTCACGGAGGTGGCGTATGAGGAAAAATAAACTTCCTGAATTCATGCTCCTCCTGGAACAGTTTTTTACGGAATATATGCCGCTCTCGTCAGGGCTTTCCCCTAATACCACGAGATCCTATAAACATGCCTTCCGCCTTTTGTTCCAGTATGTTTATCAGGAAAAGAAGAAAAATGCTGGTGAAATCCTCTTCCGGGATTTGGATTTCGAGACTGTTGACGGCTTCCTGAAATGGATCGAAGCGGAACGGGGATGCTCCGTATCCACAAGGAATCTCAGGCTTTCAGCATTGGCCTCTTTTGCCGGTTACGCACAGAACAGGAATTTTGAAGCAGCGACTGTGTTTGCAAATGCGGTGAAAAGAGTGCCTGTAAAAAAAGAGGCCGTCCAGCCGAGGACCACCTTTACGCTTGATGAAGTTTCAATCCTGCTCCGGCTTCCTGATCCCGGGAAACGGATGGGCTTCCGTGACCAGGTCCTTTTGAACCTGATGTATGCCAGCGGAGCCAGGGCACAGGAAATCTGCGATCTCAAAGTCAGGGACTTCCTGGCCGAGAAAAACCTCTATAAGCTTACAATTACTGGAAAGGGAAACAAAACCCGGAGGATCGTGATTGCAAGGCCCAGCGGAACTCTCCTGGAACGATATCTGGAGGAAACGGGAAAGGCCGGTCGGTTGGAGGCCTACATCTTTTCCAGCCAGACCCATCCGCAGATGAGCATTTCCTGTATTGAGGAGATTTATAAAAAATATATCATGCTCGCAAGAGCAGGGCATCCGGAAATGTTCCTTGAAAAACGCTACACCCCGCACACCATGAGGCATACGACCGCCACACATATGTTGGAAGCCGGGGTACCGATTATGGCAATCAAAAATTTCCTCGGACATTCCTCGATCTCCTCAACAGAACGGTATGCTGAACTTTCACAGGGAACCGTAAACAGGCATATCCGGGATTGGAACGAAAAGTGGTTTTCCCATCAAAAAGAAAATCCTGTTACGCAAAAGAAAGAGAATCGGATCCCTGACTTCCTGAAATAGCTCTTACATTATCCGAGGTAACTTCTCTGAAAGCCTTTTATGCTGGCGGTTTTGAGAGTTTCCTCGGATAAT
>QZDW01000068.1 GCA_009917545.1 bacterium 1XD42-76 | reverse complement strand
AAAATCCCAACTTTAAAGAAATCCAAACTTTCACACAGATATGCTGATAAATACGGCATTGTACGAAAAGAAAGTTTGGATTTCTTTTTGTTTACACTCCAATCGTTTATGATAAAACTGGAGGTGAACAAATATGAATTTATTCGAATCAAACAGTACATATGAGGAACTTATCCAACATATGGAGGAGTATGGCTACAGCTCCTGCCATATCCAACATGTAAAAAGGGAAATGAAATGGCTTTCCGCAAGTCAGGATGCATATGGGATTTCTTCTTATGAAGAAGCCTGCCGTTTACGCTCTTTAGAAACGGAATCTGCTGAGATGAAAGAACAGTTCCGGTCTATATATAGCCTGTTTCGGCGTTATGCATTCTATGGAACACTTTCCACCCCGACCCGTGAACCCTTCTTCCGCCAGGATACATATTCACAGCTTGCCCCATATTTCCAAAATATACTGGACCTTTATAAGGAAGACAGTGTGAGGCGTGGCTTAAAACCCGGTACATACAAATCCAGCATTTCTGCCTGCAGCGGCCTTTTCCTGCACTGCCAGAAAGAAGGATGCGGAATGCTGGAAGATATCACGGAGGATATTGTTCTGTCTTATTTTTGCGATGAATCAGGAAAACCAGCCCTGAGTCCGAGCACAAAGGTAAATATCGCATCTGTTTTCCATGCAGATCTCGGGATGTATACCAATGCGGCAAGGACAATCCTTGCTTATCTTCCGGCATTGAACAGAAGACGGAAAAATATCCAGTATCTTACGGAAGAAGAAATGTCATCCGTCAAGGATGTCCTGGTGTCAGAAAAAAGCAGCATTACGTTGCGAAACCGGGCAATCGGTATGCTCCTGTTTTTTACCGGCATGCGTTCCAGTGATATAGCCGGGCTGGCCTTCTCTGATATAGATTGGGAAAAAGAAGAGATCAGGATATTTCAGAAGAAAACTGGAAATGAGCTTGTGCTTCCGCTAACTGCAAGCATCGGAAATGCTATCTATGATTATATAACCATGGAACGTCCGAAAAGTGATTCTAAAAGGATTTTTTTATGCGAACAGACACCACATGGGCCGATCAGTGCCGGGACAGTGGGCAATGCTGCAGGCAAGGTGTATAAAGCAGCAGCTGTACGGCAAGGGGAGCATGATAGAAAAGGCGCCCATCTTTTCAGACATAACCTCGCAGTTTCGTTTTCCCGAAACAATATCCCCCGTCCTGTGATCAGTGCTACTCTCGGACATGCGGACCCTGATTCACTTGACCATTATCTTTTTGCAGATATCACACATCTCCGTGACTGTGCCATAAGCATTGAATGCTATCCTGTCGGGAAGGAGGTTTTTTCGATATGAATTCTTATATATCAGGATTCTCCGGCCTGATCGAACAGTATGAGAAATATCAAAAAGCTTCAGATTCCTGGAGTGAACATGCACACGGACTGAACATCAGATATTTTGACCGCTACTGTGCCCTGCACTATCCCGGACAGCCACTCTGTCAGGAAATGGTAGATGAATGGTGCAGGAAACGTGAGACAGAAACCAATACTTCCTGTTTTACAAGAACTGGCGGTATCCGTTCTTTTATACGCTATCTGCGGGAAAGAGGACTGACAACCGTAGAACCGGCACTGCCGCCGAAACCGGAAGGAAGGACATATATCCCCCATGCATTTACAGATGGGGAACTTTGCCGTTTTTTTAATGAATGCGACCGGATCGTCCCATTGCGGCCGGAATTAAAGTATAAGATGAAAAAAATCACATGTCCTGTCTTTTTCCGGCTTTTATACAGCAGCGGAATCCGCACTACGGAAGCCAGATACCTGAAACGGGAAGATGTTGACCTTGAACACGGGGTGCTGAACATCCGAAAATCAAAAGGATATGACCAGCACTATGTAGCTCTCCATAAAAGCATGACAGAACTTTTGAAACAATACGACAAAGCGGCAGAATCCATCCGCCCGGATCGTACTTACTTTTTTGAGACCCCTAATGGGAAGTATTATTCCAGACAGTGGGTTACGCAGGCTTTCCAGTGTTTATGGGAAAAAGCGAATGGAAAGCAGGATAAAGCGGTTGCCTATGATCTCAGACATAATTATGCCGCCACAAACATCAACCGGTGGGCGGATGATACATTTGAATTCGACCAGAAGCTTCATTACCTTTCCAAGTCCATGGGGCACAGGGGCATCGAATCCACTTTGTACTATTATTCAATCACCCCCTGTCTCGCCGATATCCTTCTGAAAAAAACAGAACGCAGTTTCAATGAACTGTTGCCGGAGGTGGAACATGAAGAAATCTGATGACGCAGTTAAAATCGCACGGTATATCTCGGAGTTTTTTGACGTTTATGCCCCAAATTTTCTTACTACCAGCGGACATACACTGAAATCCTATCGGGATGCACTTGGATTATACATAAATTTCCTGGAAACAGAGTCGGTTACGCCGGGAAGCTTTTCCAGACACTGTTTTGAACGGGAGAAAATAGAAAAATGGACTGTATGGTTAAAAGAATCCAGAAACTGCAGTCCTGAAACATGCAATGTACGGCTTGCTTCCCTGCGGGTCTTTCTGGAATTCCTCGGCAGCAAAGATATGGAATACCTGTATCTATATCAGGAAGCGCAGAAAATAAAACGTCAGAAATGTACCAAAAAGAAAGTATCCGGTTTTACGCGTGATGCGGTAGCAGCCATGCTCGCAGTACCGGATGTATCTACAAAAACAGGAAAAAGGGATCTTGTATTCCTGACCCTGTTGTATGCAACAGCTGGACGGCTGGATGAAATCCG
Source organism: bacterium 1XD42-76 (assembly GCA_009917545.1). Classification (GTDB taxonomy): domain Bacteria; phylum Bacillota; class Clostridia; order Lachnospirales; family Lachnospiraceae; genus QZDW01. Next base: position 626 of record QZDW01000068.1, on the reverse strand, counting down.
CTCCATAAAAATCCGTCATCTGCACCTTGACGGGAAAAAGCCCTATGTGAATCTGATAGGGAAACGGGATAAAATCAGAACTGCATATCTTCTTCCCAAGGTGGTCGCTTACATCAAAGTATATCTGAGTGCTTTTCACGATGGCACGCCTGACCCTGATGCATACCTGTTCTATTCACGGGTAGGCGGCAAATACACGAAGCTCACAGAGCCGGCATTGGCAAAGCGGATAAAAATATGTGCAAAAGCAGCACACGAAAAGTGTACGGATGTACCCCTTGATGCCCATGCACATCAATTTCGCCATGCGAAAGCATCACACTGGCTGGAGGATGGAATTAATGTTGTACAGGTAAGTTTTCTTCTGGGGCATGAACAGCTTGAAACAACGATGCGGTATCTGGACATCACAACGGAAGACAAGATAAAAGCATTGGCTACTTTGGAGGATGAAACACAAAAAACAGTCCCTAAAAAATGGAAGAACAAGAACAGCACACTGACAGATTTCTGCGGACTGAAAAAATAGAAAACGTTAAAAAGAAATCCAAACTTTTCTTTCGCACAATGCCGTATTTATCAGCATATCTGTGTGAAAGTTTGGATTTCTTTAAAGTTGGGATTTT
>QZDW01000067.1 GCA_009917545.1 bacterium 1XD42-76 | reverse complement strand
TGTTATTCGTTAGTTTATCTGAACCAAAATCCTCAGTTTTTCTCCAAATTAAATAAGGTATGGGATATTTTAATCTGATATATTTTCCGTCAGATTATTTCATCTCCATACCTTTTGTGCTATCCTTTTATCTGATACGCAGAAAAAAGGACAGGAACCCTCACCGACCAAAGTTTGTGTCCCTGTCCTTACTCACACCATGGCGGACGGTTCCGCCACAGACAAGGATATGATAACAGTAATCACAGAAGAATGCAACGAAATTTCACAGGAATTTTATGATGATGCCATGGATTCCATCCAGATCTGCCAGCTGGAGTGTTCCTGCGGCTACTGCGGCTGCCTCGCAGGGCACGGGGCCTATACCCGCTCCATAAAAACAGCACTGGGAAAGATCCCCCTTGTCATACGCAGGGTGCAGTGCAGTCTCTGCAATGCCACCCATGCCCTCCTTCCCTCCGGCATCGTCCCCTACTCCCAGGTCCTCCTCACGGACCACGCCGCCATAGCTTCTTCCTTTGAAGATGGGAGGGACGGCAGGGAGGTGATGGATACGAACCCGGAACTCTCTCCCAGCCAGGTCTTTTACATCCTGTCCTTATATATCCGTTTCTGGCGGCAGCGTCTCTTAAGCGAAAGCCTCCCGCTGTCCCCCGCCCATGCCCTCACTAAGCCCTGCATCCGCCTTTTCGGACGCCAGTTCATGCAGATAAAAAATACCAGGAACCTCTTCTTTGTGCCGCCTACATAACTTTGGGTGACTCCCATGCCCCTTTCCCTTATGATGACATAAAAACATAAGGAGGTTTCAGATCAATGGAACAGGAATACAGATATGCCATCGCATTGATGCGCTATTCGGCCATCGCTCCGCTCATCCCCGGCCTGCCGGAAGGGTACCGGAATCTGGCGGACTATCTGGAGAAAACATCACAAAAAGGACTGCTGCATCCGAACGGGGAGGTCAGGAATTATGCACCCAAAACACTCTACAAATGGTATTTCACCTACCAGAAAGGGGGATTTGACGCCCTGCTTCCTGCCGGGAGGAATGACTGCGGCAGATCCAGAAAGCTGGACGATGACCTGAAAGAAAAAATCTCATATCTGAAAGGACGCTATCCCCGCATGGGTGCAGCCGCCATTTTCCGGCAGTTAAAGGAGGATGGCAGCATAAAAGGCGGCGAAGTCTCCGAGTCCACTGTGAACAGGTATGTGAACCGGCTCGCCCTGGAAGCAGGAAGTACGCCCGTCCAGGATATGCGGCGCTATGAACGCCCCCATGTGAACGAAGTCTGGTGCGGGGATTCCAGCGTCGGGCCGTACCTCAGGACAGCAGACGGCAGGAAACGCAGGGTATATGTGATCGCCCTGATCGATGACGCAAGCCGCCTTGTCACCGGGGCAGGGGTGTTCTTCGAGGATACCTTCGTAAACCTCATGTCAGTGATGAAAAGCGCTGTGGCAAAGTACGGCGTGCCCAGGATGTTCAATTTCGATAACGGCAGCGCCTATAAGAACAAACAGATGGAACTGCTGGCCGCCCGCATCGGAACCACCATTAATTACTGCAAACCCTATACCCCGACAGCCAAGGCCAAGGTAGAGAGATGGTTCCGGACCATGAAGGACCAGTGGATGGCCTCCCTGGATATGCGGGATTTCCCTTCCCTGGAGGCCCTTTCCGGAAGCCTATGCGCCTACGTCCGAGGCTACAACCTTTCCGCCCATTCCTCCCTTAAGGGGAGCACCCCTCAGGAACGTTTCTTCTCCGAGCCGGAAAAGGTACGCCGTCTCCCGGAAGAAAAGATGAAAACGGATTTCCTCCTGGAACTGGAGCGCAGGGTATCCGCAGACAGTGTGGTCACCATCGGGAACGTGGAGTATGAGGTGGACATGCGCTTTGCCAGGCAGAGGATACGGCTGCGCTGCTCTCCGGGCATGGACGAGGTCTATGCGGCAGAGGCGGACGGCACCCTGCTCCCGGTAAGGCTCTTGAACAAGCAGGAGAACGCTTCCGTGAAGCGGGAAAAACTCCTCCTTTCCGAAGGGGGTGAGGGATAAATGGAAAAAGGACATTCCATGGAGGTTTCGCGTTTCGGGCTGGAATTCAACCCTTTCCTGAAGAATTCCAAAGAGATCCTGGTGGAGACGGCCCAGTACCGGGAAGCCCTCTTCCGCCTTTCCTATCTGGCTAAGACAAAGGGCTTCGGCCTGCTCACGGGCGGGCCGGGGCGGGGCAAGACCACTGCCGTGAGAAACTGGGCGGCAGCACTGAACCCTTCCCTCTACAAGGTGGTCTATTCCTGCCTCTCCACGCTCACCGTTTCGGATTTCTACCGCAGCCTCGTGGAATCCCTGGGCGGGCAGCCCTCCTTCCGCAAGCCGGATAACTTCCGTTCCATACAGGAGGAAGTCAGCCGGCTGTGCCTGGAGAAGAAAAAGACCCCCGTCATCATTATTGATGAAGCGAATTATATAGGCAATGCAATCCTGAATGACTTAAAACTCCTGTTTAACTTCGAGATGGATTCCAGGGACCGGGCCGTGATCCTTTTGTGCGGCCTGGGGCAGCTGAACAATACCCTGCGCCTGTCCGTCCACGAGCCTCTGCGCCAGAGGCTCGTGATGAACTTCCACATGGAGGGCATGACGAAAGAGGAGGGGAGGACTTTCATCCGGGCAAAGCTTGACGGGGCGGGATGCAGCCATGCCGTCTTTGATGAAGGAGCCACCGAGGCCATCCTGAACGCTTCGGACGGCACGCCCCGTGTGCTTAACCGCCTCTGCTGCCAGAGCCTGCTGTGTGCAGATGCAAAAAAGCTGGATCTGGTGGATGCCGACACAGTCATGCAGGCCATAAACGACTGTGAACTGGGATAGGAGGCCGCTTATGGATAAGATAAAAAGGAAAGCCCTGCAGCGGGAACTTAAGGCGGTGGAGGATGCCTATGCCGGGACACTTGGCTGGCTGGAACTTGGGGAACTGCGTTCCTGGGTGGAAGCTGGAAACAGCCCCTATGAGAATCCGGAACAGGTCATCCATGAAGATGGTACCTTTTTTGACTTCATCGAATGGCATCGGACGGCACGGTGGGTCACCGTCAGGGAACCTCTCGATTTACGGGAGCCTTCGGACAGGGAGCTGTTTAACTTTTATACAGACAGACGCTCTGACCATGGCTCTTTTGAGGAGACAAAAAAGTACCTCCGGGATGCACAGACCTTTCTGGCCTGTGAGATCCTCACTCTCATAGATTTTCTGAAAGAGAGAGAGCTGCTGTATGCGTACCTGCGTTATAAATATCCTGAACCACTGACAGAGGAAGAGGAACTTCCATTCTGATCTTTTCAGGAAGACATACCCCTGCGCAATTAATTTGCATAGGGGTATTTTCAGTTCCGAATAATGTGCGAAACCGTGTTCCCACAATGTGACGGGAAATCTATCATGGATTACTTTACTGCTAATATAATCTGCAAATCTAATGCTCTTTTAATCTGAAGAACAACA
>QZDW01000066.1 GCA_009917545.1 bacterium 1XD42-76 | reverse complement strand
CCTGCCATGCACCCCTGCAGGGATTTTTGACTACTGGGCATCCAATTTAACAGTTGTTTCGCAATTACCTATTAGCATACTCCTTCGCCTGGTCATAGTCAATAGTAAACTCAGCAATAAGCGAAGAATTTGAGTTGTCCAGAAATCTCTTAGCCGGATGAACAAAAGGATCAAACTCGTCATCAGGTATAACTGGCCTATTGACTTCAATATCTGGATTAACCCTTATGTTATACTCAAATACGCCATTTGCACAAGCTTTAATACTGTTAACATAAGTTTCTATCAAAATATCTGGAACCTTAACACTCTTCATTCCTACCTTGGGAAACTCCAATGCTTTGTCAACAAAACTCTTTACCGAAGCAATAGTCTTCTGTTTCTGTTCATCATTAAACTGCATAGCCTCTAAATTCTTCTTTAGGACAGCCTTCTTTTCCAACTCGGTATCATTATTACCTTTTCTGGCTTTGTATACCTCCTTGTCAATAATACCTTCTTCCAAAAGATTAAGCAGGTTTTCATTTCTAGCGTTTAATCGCTCAATCTCCTTATCCAATTTCATAATATCCTCGACAGAATATCCGGAGTCTGTAATACCTACAAAAGACTTCTCGATAATACCCATCAACTCTACCTTTACAAAAGGAATATTACACTCCAGATAATTAAATACTTTCCAGGTAAACAAATCCAACTTCCAATCTCGTATACCAACAACAGAACAATTATCGTTTAAAATATGACTTCTCTCCAATCTAATGCTCTGACTCCCATCTTCAATAACTTGATAGCAATAATAAGTAGCTGTATTATTTTTTGTTTCTACATCCTTTCTGAGTCTTCTGCCACAGCCACAACGAGTCTTACGACAATAGATATCCTTATTTTCAACCTTTCCATTTATCCCATTCTTATTGCCTGGTTTAAAATCATGATTTACCCTGCTGTCAATTGATCTCTGAACCGCATACCACAAATCTGGCTCAATAATTTTAGGATATTCCATTTTTTTACTAATACGCTGTTCTTTAGGAACTTTGACCCGCTCATGAGTAAGTGGATCTTCTGTCACACTTTGAAAATGTTCCAACTCGCCCATATAAGTACGCCTTCGCAGGATACGCTCAATGGTAGACTCATACCATTTTTCACTCCCACACGAAGTCTTATAACCTTTATCTTCAAGATAATGTCGTATCTTTTTCATTCCTATGCCCTTTAATGCCATTTCATATATCTCACGTACAATTTGAGCCTGCTCCTCATTAATTACGTATGTTGTATCCGCTGACTTATCGCCTTTTACAAGGTTATATCCCAAAATATTACCATTTCCCATTAGAACGCCATTTTCTCTAGCAATAGCTTGGCCTGAGAAAACGCGTTCTGAAATTTTTCTGGATTCCTGTTCTGCATATTGTGCCATTATCGTTAGCTTAAAATAATCCTCTTCATTACGACTCCATATACCATCATTCACGAAATATACCTCAACATCATATTCTAACAGCTTATCCACAAGGTTTAATGTTAGTTTTGCATTTCTCATAAATCTGCATACTTCACGAACAATAATAAGATCATATACCCCACTTTTAGCTTTATTAATCATCTCAGAAAACTGTGGCCTATTTTCAAATAAAGTACCCGATATCCCCTCGTCCACAAATAAATCTTTATCAGTATTAAATATCCAATCCTTATGGTCTTGTGCAAGTTCTATCGCCCACTGTTTCTGATTACTAAGAGCATTTATCTGCATCTCATGTTGGGTACTAACACGTACATAAATTGCAACTCGCTTCTTTCCAATTTTTACCTTCCGTTTAGAAGATACATTTCTCGCATCATGTTTATTCAGATACTGTGGATTTATCATATGGAATCTCCCTTCTTGCGTTTTGATATGTAGCAAAATTAATAACATTATTTTTCAATAAACTTTCTAACAAACTTGATAATAATAACTCTGGCCTTAAAACTTGCTGTTCTTGCACATCTTGAATGAAACCATCTTCTGCTCTCATCACAGTACCTCCAAAAATTTGATACTGTGAATTTCCAAGCTGAATCATAAGCTTAATGAAGAAAATATATCTCCAATAAGGCTGAATCAATCGTTTTTTCCACTCTGTTTCAACAGCTATGGCCACTCTCTTGCTTTTGTGTCCGTGATGTTAACTCTTGATACAAACTAAGTCAAGTCAATTCTTAAGCAGATTTATCAGACTCCTATCTTTTGCAAAGAAGTTAGAAAAACATATATAATTAAGGAAACCATCCACTAAAGCGGATAACCACTATTTCTTTCACAGTACCCCACTTTGTCACCACCGGATAGGTGTCTTTTTAGTTTTCCCCAGCCTCATACCCCCTGACCCTGCGGTAAAACGTGGACGGCTTCAGCCCCAACTCCTGCATTGCCTCCACTCCCTTACACTTTCCAGACTTCCACCTGGCATAAACTTCCACAAACTTTCCCTCATTCACTTCTATGGGCTTACGCCCTTTGTATTTCCCATTCTGTCTGGCAATCTCGATCCCCTCTCGCTGGCGGTCAAGGAGATATTCACGCTCTAACTGCGCCATTGCCCCAAATACCGTCAGCATGAATTTTCCCGCCGGGGTCTTTGTGTCAATGGATTCCTTCCTGGAAATAAACGCTACCCCTTTTTCCTCCAGCCGTTCCACGATCTCCAGCAAATCCCTGGTATTCCTGGCAATGCGGGAGATGGATTCCACCACGACCTCATCCCCCTCCCGCACGAACTGGAGCATAGCTTCAAGCTGCTCCCTCCCGCACTGTGTCTTAGCCGTGATCTTTTCCATAAAAATTTTTTCTACCCCAACTTCCTCCATCATCACTTCCTGACGGGCTGTGTTCTGTTCCTCCGTGGATACCCTGATATAGCCAACCTTCATCTGTACTCCTTTCCGGCAAAGCCCACGCCCTGCCCTAAGCCATTTACCGCCACACCCAGGTTAGGGGCAGATGGCACTGTGCCAATAGACCCTGGTTTTCTTCTGGCATATGCCAGAAAGCCGGAACCCACCCCAGCGGCACACAAACCAGCAGAAAAAAACCGTGCCGGTGGGGGATACCCCAGTGACACGGAACGTGGCCACCCGTGCGGCCTTGTGTGCGCCCCAAAGCACAGCGCCCGCCCAAGTATACCCTGGCAGCGGCAAAACGCCAGTCCGGGGCAGTGTGGACGCTGTGGGGGCTTTCAGAAAGCGGGAATCAGTTCCCCTTCTTCTTGATCCCGTTATTCTCAAACACCAGCACGATATTTGCCATAAACTCCCAGCGGATTTTGTTGGACAGCATTGTCTTGGACTTCAGATCCAGCCTGCTGGACTGCACCCATTTGATAAACTCCTCTTCACGTGTGGCGAAATCCCGCAGCGTCTCCCTGGTTGGGAGCGGCATGGGCTTTATTGCGGAAAAACTGAGGTAACGCTCATTCCCTGACTGGAATTCAATCCCATTGCCTGCCAGGTACTGCAGCTTACAAAACAAGTCATATGCGCCGCAGGCAAAGGACTTCACGCTGGGGACACAAAGACTGTCCCCGGCAGACATCCTGCTGACCACGTCACTCATCCGCCCTACCCCCACGATATTCTGTTCTGGAACCCCCATCTTCCTTACTACGTGAACCTCCCCGTCATGATAGACAATGCCAAACTTCGTATTCCTGCCTTTTGCCATTTGTCTGTCCTCCTTTCTGAATTTTATGTACTTAGGCGTTTGCGAAACGCCAGAACCCGCATAAATACAGGATTCTCTTTGTTACAAAATAAAACAACTCCTC
>QZDW01000065.1 GCA_009917545.1 bacterium 1XD42-76 | reverse complement strand
TCTTTTCGTACAATGCCGTATTTATCAGCATATCTGTGTGAAAGTTTGGATTTCTTTAAAGTTGGGATTTTAGGCCGGATGAACAATATCCGCAACCGGGCGGAGGAAATCATAAAAAGTGAGATGATTTATTTGTAGATATGTGATAGAATTATTTCAGACAATAAATCGGAATTTGCAGGAGGAAGATATAGCCGGTATGAAAAAAATAACAAATGAGAAAATAGCTGTCCTCTCCGACATACACGGTAATTACATAGCGTTCCAAAAGTGCCTGGAATATGCTCTTGATATGGGAATCCGCACATTTATTTTTCTGGGGGATTATTTGGGGGAATTTCCCTACCCGCAAAAAACAATGGAAATCCTATATTCTTTGAAAGAAAAATACACCTGCTTTTTCCTGCGTGGAAATAAAGAAGACTACTGGATTAGCCGGAAATACGATGAAAATTGCGTATGGAAAAACGGAAATTCAACGGTAGGCGCAATGAAGTACTGCTATGAAAACCTGACGGATAAGGATATCGGTTTCTTTGAAAGTCTTCCACTCTGCCGTGAAATCACATTTGGCGGGGCAGGCTCAATCTTGGCGTGCCATGGTTCGCCTGATAAGAATAATGAAAAAATGTTTCCGGAAGGTGAAAATACAAAAGGGATTATGGAAAGGTGCGCGAGGCAGTATATCCTATGCGGGCATACCCATGTTCAGGGAAGTTTTTCCCATGAAGGAAAGATTTTGTTAAATCCCGGCTCCGTAGGTGCTTCTTTATATAGCGGAGGAAAAGCCCAGTTTATGATTTTATACCAGAACGGGGAAGAATGGGGACATCAGTTTATAAGCCTTGATTATGATAAGAAAAAAGTGATAAAGGAAATGGAAGAATCTGGACTTTGGGATGCGGCACCGTACTGGTGTCGGGTGACAAAATACGGGATGCTTACAGGGGAGATTTCCCATGGAACGGTATTGGGCAGGGCAATGGAGCTTTGCAGGGAAGAAACCGGGAAATGTGACTGGTACAATATCCCCGAAATATATTGGGAAGAAGCTGTCCAGGAGCTTTTGAGATGTTAAAATCTGCCTGGCAGAATCACTACACCCAGAGCCAACAGACTTGTGAGAAATTCCAGTTTATCAAGCCACGCTCCCAACAAAATACCGCCAGCACAAAACCGCTGCTACATGGAAACGTACACAACCATGCAACAGCGGTTTTCCTATTTCCGTTTCTTCCTCTGGCTGACATAGCTTTTGAAGAATTTCGATTTTTCAAGGATATGTACAAGCTGCCGGAACTCCACATCAGACAGCTTGTTATAATTGATACCCAGCCGCTTGCAGTAAAGCGCAGCCTGTTTTTCAAGGGGGCTTCCCTTGAAATTTGCAACATCCTCTAAATCCCGCTTCAATTCTTCGGCAATGGTGGTTGGCGGCGCACTCTCACTGTCAGATTTGTGTGCGGCACGGATGTCACGGACGATTGCGCTTATATCGTCCTGTATCATGTGGCTGAAATATTCGTCATCCTCAATGTGTGCAGCCTGCAAAATTCGGAGGTATGGGTCATCTTCCCCAGGGCGGTAGCGTTCTATAATTTCGTGCCGGACAGAATCAACAAGGGAATTGAGGTTTTGAATCTGCATGGAAGCAATCCCGTCCACATAAACCTCAATGTCAGCCAGAAACTTTATAAAATCCTTGTGGGTGGCAAGCTCACACAGCAGGCGGTTGTTAATCCGTCCGCTTTTCAGAAGCGCAACCATTTCATCACTCAAATGCAGTTCTGTTAAAGGCGTGTTGGCCTGCTCCCTGTTTTCTGTCAGGCACAGGATATAATCCACAGATACTCCATAAAACTTTGCCAGCTTCAAAAGGCTCCCGTGGTTGATTTCCTTATTGTTGTTCTTATCATTTTCATAGCTTCCGAGAGCCGAGCTTGAAATACCAGTGGCCGCTTCCAGTTCTTCCAGCTTCAAATGCCGCTCCACCCGTAAATCCTTCAGCCGTTCCTGAATTGTGGTAGCCCCTTTCATATTCCCTTATTCCCCTTTCCTGCGGCCAGCCTGCCGCAACAGAACCATTATACCACATTCATTCCACAATCGTGGAAAATTTCGGATTTCGGGCTTGATTCCTACTTTGTGGATATACGGCACAGGGTACAAAAATGTCCTATGATATAGGCAGTTCATCGATGGATTATTCCAATCGAATGACCGGCCTGTATGGGATATGCTCCCCGGCGATGTAGCGCAACGACTTCCGGCAGGGAAATGGAGGAACCCTGACCGGAACGAGCGTACCAAGCGGAGCGAAACGCCGTCAAAGACGGGGGCAGGAACGACAGCAGAGGGAACCGGCAAAAATGAACACCGAAACGATACCGAAACACAACAATCTCGCAGGGCATAGTCTGCCCTGCCCGTAATACCAAGGGAGATTTTGGGGCGGCTCTACGGCTGTATTTCCCCTGAAAATCGCCCCGAAACGCTACACAAAAAACCACTGTCCGCCCATTCCGGCTGTTACCGCTGAATCGGGCGGTTTTTCTATGAAGGAGGCACTATGCCGAGAATGTCAAAAAAGCGGAAGAAAGAGCTTGCTTTCTTCCTGAACGACCGGGGGCGCAGAAGCTACAATGAAATCTGCCGGAAATGCCAGCATGAGTGTAAGCAGAGTTTCCGGGCTGTCATTATCGACTGCCCCCGCTACCTATCCAAACGAGCCAAAAGGAGGACACCACCGAATGAATTGTGAATTTATGATAGCCAGCACGCCCCTGCCGCCCTGTATGCCGCTCCCAAAGGCAATGCTTCGGCTGCAGGTCAGCAACACAGCAAAGGTTATGTACGCCCGCCTGCTGGATGAAATCCTGACAAGGGGAACCGAGGACAGCAACGGGATTCTGTTCATCCGCTTCCCCGTCATGGAGATAGCGGCGGCACTCTCCCGAAGCCCCCAGACCTGCAAGCGTTCCCTGAACGAGCTGGAACAAGCCGGGATGATTATGCGTGTCCGTCAGGGAATCGGGGAGGTCAGCCACATCTATATCCTGCTCCCGAAGGAGGACACCGCCCATGAATGAGAAGCTGGAAAAACTGAATCAGGAGATTGAAAAGACCGAAGCAAGGCTGCGGCGGGCGCAGCATAAGGAGAAAATGCTGGAACACCAGATAAAAACCCTGAACCGGAAGGAACGGACGCACCGGCTCTGCACCAGAGGGGCAATGCTGGAAAGCCATCTCCCCCACCCGGAATCCGTGACGGACGAGCAGATAAACACCATCTTGAAGGTACTGTTCCACCGGGGCGACACGAAGCGTCTTGTGGCACAGGTTCTTACCGAAAACCGGAAGGAGGACGCAGAATGAAATTTTCAAAAAGCGAGCTGGATATTATCTACCAGTATGCCGCACCGACCAAGGCGGAAACCCTTGCGGGCATGAAAGAAATCGTGCCGGTGATAAAAGATATATTGACAAAGGCAATCGTGGAGAACGCCATCCGGAAACTGGAAAAGATACCGGAGCCAGAGTGCAGCCAGTTTGTCGCCGCCACAAAAGCCCGGTTCCTGGCAGAGCGTGACAATTCCATCCGCCAGCGGCTTGCGGCGGCAAAAGCACAGGAGCCGATTTTGCAGGGGCATGACCTGTCCGGGATAGAACGGTTCCACCCGGAAACCCAGCACATGATTACGCTGGAAGTACAGAAGCAATGCTTTGTCGGTTTTAAGGGGGAGCGGTTCCGTTTCTTCCTCTCCGATGAAGGCTACCGGAACGCAAAGCGCAGCGAGCAGGAGGGGGAAATCAAGATAAAGAGCCATGCCGCCGTTGTCGCCGGGAAGCTCTATCCTGATAAGAAGCCCCGACAGCAGGAGCGGTAAAAACGGCAGAAAAACGGGAACTCGGAAAATCCCCCTCTGAAAGAGGGCGCATTATCCGAGATAATCAATTATCCGAGGAAACTCTCAAAACCGCCAGCATAAAAGGCTTTCAGAGAAGTTACCTCGGATAATGTAAGA
>QZDW01000064.1 GCA_009917545.1 bacterium 1XD42-76 | reverse complement strand
TGCTATAATCAGTCATGTGCATAACCTCCTGTGCGTCCATGTATGTGTCATTTACACTTAAAATTATGCACTCCACCTCGCTGAACCGTACTCCATGCCATGCCGGAACTTCTTGGCGTTCTTGGCTTTAAAATACACCACAAGGCGGAGCGCAATGCCGCATCCTGCCCCTATCAGCAAATCCCTTGGGTGGAAACTTGGTAACGGGTTGGAAAATAAATCCTCCATCCCCGCCATGACCGCCATCATCTTTGCGGAAGCGTCCTGCCCCGGCGATACCCGCCACAGCCACGCTATTTTGTCACAGAAATACCCGGCAAGCACATAGGGGAGATTCATAAGGAGAAGTTTCTTTTTATCTACATTTCCCGTCTTTGCCTTGAGCTTTTCAGGGATTGATTTTAAGTCTTTGGCGATGCCATCTACGATTTTACTCATAATGACTGCCCCCTGTCCTTTAAATGTTCCCTTGCCCTCTCCCGGTTCTTGTCCTTTCCTAACTGCTCTCAAAACTCTGCCAGCTTCTCCTTTACGGAGATGCGGTTATGCTTTTTCTCATTAACTTTTACAAACTCCTTAAATGCCTGTGTTATCACATCGGCATCCTTGCCCTTGAATAATACGATGTGCTTCGGCGGCTTTTCTGTCTTGTCCTTCTTCACAGCAAACTGCACATTATATTTTTTTGCCACTCTCTCAAAAGACTTGATGTTGTTATCCGTTACCTCAATGCTCGAAGCACCCATACCCTGACCGACCAGCTCTTTCACTGATATTTTCCCATGCGGCATCTGCTTTCCCTGTTTCCGGTGTTCCAGATACATCTTCATAGCCTTTTTCAGCACATCGGCAGTCAGCCGGGAAGATTTGAACACAAGGGCAATCGTTTTTTGTGTCACTTCCTCCTGCATGGTTTTCCTCCTTCTTCTTTTATTGCTGTACCCCCGTCAGGGTGGGACGTACAGCCTGTGAATTAAATATTTCATAAGTTCTCCTTTCTGACCGGATTATGGCAGCTCCGGCTTCCACCCTTCTTTCAGTGCTTCAATTATCCTCATAAACCCACTTTCCAAGTCAGCAAAGCAGATAGGAATATCCCCCGGATTTCTGATATAGGTATCCAGAAAGCGGTAAGAAAGCCGCCCGCCATCCTTTCCAATGCTGATGCAGTAAACAGAGGCAAACTCCCCGTTTTCCAGCATCCATATCTCATTTTCAAGGCACAGGACAAACCTGTCTGAAAACAGCTCTTTTATTTCGCAGCCTATCAGACAGGCTGGATAACAGAAAAGCTCATCCGTCATGTCAAACGGTTCATTCCCCGTACCATCATCCCCTTCCAGCATCATCACGTCTTTCATGTTCTCTTTGATATAAGGGAATAACTGTTCGGAATAATTGTCTGCCGCATATTCCCCCGGTTCGTTTCCTTCGCCTGAAAACTCTGCAAAATCATCAAACTCACTATCCTCATACAAACGGAAAAGCCGAAGGAGATACTCACGCACCTCCCCCTCTGTTAATCTCTCCTTCTGTACGTCATTTTCCCTCTCCGCTTTGGGTTTCCTTTTCCCTGCCGCATAACGGATTCTTCCAAATACCGCTGCTCCCGCCACAGCCGCAGAGAGGGCTGCTGCTATTTTTTTGTGTTTCATTTCCCTGATTTCTCCTTTCCGCTTCTGGACAAAAAGTCCAAAAGTTTTATTAACGCAAAAAGACGGTTACAAATCTGCATAATCTGTAACCGCCCTAACGCTGTGCTATCTCCATTAACTTATTTCTGTAAAATGCCTTAAAAAATGCCCGGTTATTGTCATACTGGATAACCGCCTGTTTTTTTTCTTCTTCTGACAGGGAATCATACCATGCCACAAATTCATCCTGTATCTCCCTCATCTGCTTTCTTGCTGCTATGGCATCCTCTAAAGAATGGCACGTCTTGGAAACAAACGAACCTTGAAACCGCATTGCGGCAACCCATACATTCCGGGTGCTGATAAAACTTACCCCCTGATAGCCGCTGGTGTTGTTTTTCATCGGGCTTGCATCTCCACGCCGGATACGCTCTATGTTTGTCCCCATGACATAATTTTTTTCAATGTTATGGTAATGCTGTTTTCCATGTTCAGAATTTCCGATATATCCGGTTTTACTGCATCCGCAGGAACGGGTAGGGTTATTCCTCTTGGTTATTTCCGGAGCCGGTCTTTCAATAATGTTCCCGCAGTCACATCGGAATCTCCAGATACATTGTCTACGCTCTGACATATTTCCTGTCGGCTCTACCGCAACCAGTTTCCCAAACCTTTTCCCGGTTATGTCCTTCCTCTGCATTTTATGATGCTCCGCCGCATAGCACCCGCAGCTTGCAGTGCCAACCGTCCTAAGATATGCCGACGTCCTGTTTATCATTTTTCCACAATCGCACTGACACAGCCAGACCACATCATTCTTTTTTTGCTTCGGAAGTTCCTTCAGAACGGTCAGCCAGCCAACCTTTTTCCCTGTATAATCAGTCTTTTTCATCCTGACCTCCTTCCCACTTCTGGACAAAAAGTCCAAAAGTTTTATAAATGCAAAAAGAGCAGCTACAAACCGCTGTTTACGGTCTATAACTGCCCTTACGCTGTCTGCCATATTTCATTATCTGTACCGGATCACCGGACACTGCTTCGTCTTTTTCCCTATATTCCTACGTTCCAGAGCGAAAACCATATCCCCGGTACGCTCAAAATACCCTATGTCCTTCTTCCAGCTCATGCCGCATTTACAATGCTGCAAACCAATAAACTGCTGTTTCATTTTCCTTCCGCAGTTCGGGCATACCTTTTTGCTCCTGCCTTTCTGCTTTACTTTCGCTGTTTCCGGTTTCATTCAGACCATCTCCTGTACTTTTATACTGATGCCATTTTACCAGATTTATCGCCGGAATTGTAAATTATATGCAATTTAATCGAAAGCGTCTTTACACAGGGCTACAAAAAATTTCTTTTTCTCCAGTATTTCCTCCTGCCTGTCTTTGGAAAGCGTCTGGAATATCTCGTCATAGTCAAGCTCCGCAAGCGGCGTACCCAGAACAGGCGTTAAGACTTCATGTTCATACCATATCCGCCAGAGTTCCTCAAACAGCTCCAGACAATCCGAAAATGCCATTGCCGAATCAAAGCCCTCGCCCCCACTGAACCATTGCAGACGGACAAAGCCAAATCTCCCGGCATCCGCCACCATCACATCGGTCAGCTCATACAGTTCCGCAAACGCATTCGCCACTTTCCGGCATTTTGCCCGCTGTTCTTCCGTAATATATATTTCTGCCATAGCGCATCCTCCTGATCCACTTTTGGACAAAAAGTCCAAAAGCTATTTATTCTCTTTTAAACAGTAAATCGTGCAGAGGTCAGCATATAACACGCCTTCCCCGCATTTTATCGTGTCAAACAAAAGGCACTGGAACAGCACGTCACGCACACCCTCAAGGCTTGCAATTCCCTGTTCTTTTTCTGAAAAGCCTGTGCCGGGAATATCCATCTCCGCCGATGCCGCCCGCCTTGCCGAGATGCAGTGCGTGTAAAGTCCGAGGATATATTTATCCGACATAGGGAAAGCGAATGTTTCCTGCCCGTCATATGTCACCCTGTATTTATCCTGTTCCCCTTCCGGCAGTTCAAAGAAGCACTGCACTGTTTCCAGATAAGTATGCCCGTCAAAATCCGGCTTTATTTTCTTTCCGTACCTGCGGATTGTGGAAAAGAGGGTATTCCGGTCAATAAAGGAACGGGTACGCTTAAAAGCCGGTTTCCTGCCTTTGATGTCCATGTAAACATTATTCCCTGTCCCTTTCCCGGCAAACCTGCCATAACCGCCTGTCCGAAGCAGATAGGACAGCACCTCCAGCAGCTTTTCCCTTGACGCAATCTCCTGATAAGGGGAACTGCCAAATTCTATCCTCACAAACCTTAACGGGCAGCTCCCCTTTGCAATCTCCCGTTCCATTACCTGGTCAATATCCCTCATGGATTCCATTTATCCACCATCTTGGCATATTTCCTCAACATCTTGCTGATGGCAGGCTGGGTCAGCTTCCCATGGCATCCAGTATTA
>QZDW01000063.1 GCA_009917545.1 bacterium 1XD42-76 | reverse complement strand
AGCCCGACCCGTCCGGCAGTCAGCCGGACAGGGAACGGCAAAATTTTTTACACTTCTTTTACTTCTTTATCTCACATGAGCAAAATCACAGGGTATCAAGCACTTCATGGCTAATTAGATGTAATCAAAAAGCGGAAAGGAAAAGCACAATCCAGACAGAACCGGCGAGCGGTCAAGAAATGTTTGTGGTTTAGCAAGTCCAATGGTATAATGAGTACAAAAGCCCCCGACACGGGGAGAAAGGCAGGCTGATAGATGTATATAAGCTACAAACCGCTATGGCATACGCTGATAGAACGCAATATGCGGAAAGAGGATTTACGGCTGGCTGCCGGTCTTACCACAAATATGATTGCCAACATGGGAAAGGGAAAGCATATCAGCATGGAAACGCTGACAAAGATTTGTGAAACTCTAAATTGTGATATTTCAGATGTGATAGAGTTAGAACGGGAGTAGATACATAATTATAAAATTTTGTTGGATATAAACAATAATTATAATTATTCAAAAAATAACTTGAATATTTCGCACAATTATGCTATTATTTAAAAGGAACCACACAAACTTTTCTACAAAATAGGGAGGTTTTTTATGGCGAAAATGAAAAAATTATTTGCGATGTTTTTGACTTTGTGTTTGATATTCAGTTTCAGCACAACGGCTTTCGCTTCATCAGTTGATGAAAGAGAGGTTCCTGTTGCCAGTGCTGATTTTAAGAGGGTGTGTGACCAAGTATTTGAGGGAAAAGGTGAAGTATATAACGCTAACGGAATAGACATAACAAATAGCTTTTTAACAAGATATAATGCAATTTACCAAAGTGGAAATTATGATGCTATTTTATCTGGATGTTTTAAAGAAGGAATTTCTCAATTGACTGGACATAAGAATATTGTTCCAGATGTAACGACTCGCACAGTTTTGCACCCTCAGTATGAAGAAAGTGTAGTCCATTTGGTTAAACAAAATGGCTTCCCTTATGATGGTAAAAGTTGGTATTTAGTTGTTACTGCTACTGGCTCATATGGATATCAAGATACTACAAATGAGATTATTGATTTTCCATCTCCTACTATAAATGTGTCTTTTAGTGATTTAGGAGCACTTTTTTCTGGAAGTTTGGATAGCATAAGGACTACAAAGCCAGCTATCAATAGCAACAAAACTTCGGCTTCGTTTACTGTCACAACAACACATACTGTTAGTTGCCCTATTCCGGGAGTTGATTACGTAACAGGTACGCTCGGACCGTTTACTAATGTATCGAATTTCACGATTGAAGTATGAAGAAACAACTGCAACTGTTTCTCAGAAAATGGATTTTAAATCCGGATCGTCGATATGTTTTATTTATAGGAATTTCATTTGGATTGGCATTTTTAATTCCAATTTTAGGATGGAATCCATTGCTTCTATTGTGGATTGTTAATGGGTGTTTAAGTTATAAAGAAGCAAAATCTAATAGCATAAAGATTTTTAATGCTGTTTTGGTGTTATTGTTTGGCGTATTATTTATAATCAATTTGTTTTTAGGTTTTTTGGCACTGATGCAGTATTTTGGATACTTTATCTAATAATACAAAAATTTTTATCAATAATTAGAGTGGAATTCTTTGAATTCCACTCTCTTCTTTTTGGAGTAAAAGGTAGCCACTAACAGAGGAACTCTATCTGTGGCTGCTTCATTGTTTTTCTGCCTATTTGTCCAGTAGAGGTCAAATATAGAGCAAAAATATCTATTGTAAAAAAGTATAAGAAAAATTTGATTAGATAATCACAGCACAAATGATGTTACATGGGAAGCAAAAAACAACCATGCCCCAGCGATTATTTTACCGTTTTTTTCTCTGATTGATAGGCGTACCCATTTTCTTTGACTTTTGAAGAATACGGATAAACCAGCGAAATTCTTCTTCCGACAGATTTTTATAGTTGATACCGAGCTGCTTGCAATAAAGAAACACCAGCTTCTCCTGACGGCTGCCCTTGAAATTTTCCACCGCGTCCAGATTTTCTTTCAGTTCATCGGCAACCGTGGTCTGGGGCGCGCTCTCGCTGTCGTTTTTATGAGCTTCCCGGATGTCGCGGATAATCAGGTTTATATCGTCCAGCACCATACGGCTGAAATATTCATCATCCGTCACATGGGCGGCTTGCAGCACTTTCAGATATGGGTCATCTTCACCGGGACGGTGGCGTTCAATGATTTCATGCCGGATAGAATCAACAAGGGAGTTAAGGTTCTGGATTTGCATGTTGGCGATACCGTCCACATAAATTTCAATATCCGCCAAAAATTTGATAAAATCCTTATGAGTGGCAAGCTCACAGAGCAGCCGGTTATTGATACGCCCGTTTTTTAGAAGCTCCACCATTTCATCGCTCAAATGCAGCTCCATTAAAGGCGTATTTATCTGCTCCCGGTTTTCTGTCCGGCAAAACAGATAATCGAGTGATACTCCATAAAAATCAGCCAGCGTAATCAGATTCCCGTGGTTGATTTCTTTGTAATCGTTGGCTTCATAGCTGGCGAGGGCTGATTTTGAAATGCCGGTCTGCTTTGCCAGCTCTTCCAGCTTCAAGCCCTTATCCTTGCGTAGCTCCCAAAGTCTTTCCTGAATTGTAGTAGCACCTTTCACGGCGCACGCACCCCTTTCTGCGGCTGGCTGCCGCCGTCAATCCCATTATACCATACCATTTCCATAAGCGTGGAAATTTTTGATTTTTGCCGCGATTTCCTACTTTATGGACATACGGCACAGGGTACAAAAATGACCTATGATAAAGGCAGTTCATCGATGGATTATTCCAATCGAATGACCGGCCTGTATGGGATATGCTTCCCCGGCGAAGTGCCGCAGCGACTTTTATCAGGGAGATGGAGGAGCCTTGACGGAAACGAGCGCACCAAGGGGAGCGATACGCCGCTGTGAGATTCAGGGGAGGAACGACATCAGGGAGAACCGGCAAAAATGAACACCGAAACGCTACCGAAACACAACAAATTCACAGGGGATAGTTCCCCCTGTCCGTAATACTATGGGGGATTTTTAAGCGGCTCTATGCCCGTATTTTCCTTGAAAATCGCCCCGAAACGATACACAAAAACCTGCTATCCGCCCATTCCCGCTGTTCTGGCTGAAATGGGCGGATTTTCATGAAAGGAGGTACAATGCCGAGAATGCCTAAGAAGTTGAAGAAAGAGCTTGCTTTCTTCCTCAACGACCGGGAGCGTAGAAGCTACAACGAGCTTTGCCGGAAGTGTCAGCACGAGTGCAAGCAGAGCTTCCGGGCGGTTATCATTGACTGCCCCCGCTATTTATCCAAACGAACAAAAAGGAGGACACCCACTGAATGAACTATGAATTTATGACAGCCGACACGCCCCTGCCGCCCTGTATGCCCTTGCCGTGGGCGGTCTTGCGTCTGCCGGTCAGCAGCACAGCCAAAGTCATGTACGCCCGCCTGTTAGATGAAACCCTGACAGACGGGATTGAGGACAGCAACGGGATTTTATTTATCCGTTTCCCTGTCCTAAAACTGGCCGCAGCCCTTTCCCGCAGCTATCAGACCTGTAAGCGTTCTTTGAACGAGTTGGAACAAGCCGGAATGATTATGCGTGTCCGTCAGGGCGTGGGGGAAACCAATCACATTTACGTTTTACTTCCAAAGGAGGGACGCCGTTATGAATGAGAAGCTGGAAAAACTCAATCAGACGATTGAAAAAGGGGAAAAGAAGCTGCGCCGGTTGGAGCATGAAGAAAAAATGTTGCAGCACCAGGCGAAGCAATTAACCCGGAACGAGCGGACGCACCGGCTCTGTACCAGAGGGGCGGCACTGGAAAGCTACCTGCCCCACCCGGAGCTTGTGACCGATGAACAGGTCAGTCTGCTTTTGAAATTGCTGTTCCGTCAGAGTGAGAACCGAAAAATCATGGAGCAGGTACTTGCCGGGGAATCGGAAAAACCCTAAAAGACCACACGCCGGAAACGGCGAAGATGGCTTCCAGAGCGGCAAGCCGGGGCTTTCCCCTCTGAAAGAGGGCGCATTATCCGAGATAATCAATTATCCGAGGAAACTCTCAAAACCGCCAGCATAAAAGGCTTTCAGAGAAGTTACCTCGGATAATGTAAGA
>QZDW01000062.1 GCA_009917545.1 bacterium 1XD42-76 | reverse complement strand
AATACGCCGCCCCAAGCATCTCTGTTTACCGGAAAGCTGGTCTGCGCGGACTGCGGGCATCCTCTGGTTGCTGCCCGCGAAACACAGCGCCGGAAAAATGGCACTGTCAAGCACTATACTTCTTATTTCTGTTCCCGGTTTGCCACTACCGGACACAGCATCTGCTCCTGGCACCGGATTTTTGAGATCAGCTTGAAAAACCTGGTGCTGAGTGAAATCCGGGCGCATGGAAAAGCGGTTGCAGCCGATGAAGCCGCTGTACTGGATAAGCTGAAACAGCACATCCAATACGCAAGCGCCGCGCCGCAGCACAGCCCGACCAGCAGGTCCAGCGGGTGAAAGCTGGGCCAGAAACTTCCAAGAGCCGCCGGAAGGACGGAGATCAAAGACAATACCTTTTCCGAAGCGTCCGCGCCCTGGGCCATCCGCCACGCCTCCCCGAAGTTGGTGGAAAACAGCCCCATCAGGATATAGGGCAGGTTCAGCAAAACGAGCTTTTTGATGTTCAATGGTCTTTTCATCGTTCCAGCTCCTTTCGCTTTGTGCGGTCCACCACCGCGTTTTTCACCAGCTCCTTGAACTGGTTCAGCTTCGCCAGCACAGACGGGCGGGACGCCTTGCGGACCTTCTTCTGGGTGTACTCGGTAAACGCGGAGGTCAGCGCGTCCGCGTCGCGGGCCTTGAAAAAGACCAGGTACTTG
Organism: bacterium 1XD42-76; assembly: GCA_009917545.1. Classification (GTDB taxonomy): domain Bacteria; phylum Bacillota; class Clostridia; order Lachnospirales; family Lachnospiraceae; genus QZDW01. The sequence goes on along the minus strand of QZDW01000062.1, from coordinate 3,493 downwards.
GGCGGGGAGCAGCTGCGGTCCTTCTTTACCGCGTAATCCACGCCGTACTTCCGGGCAACCCGTTCAAACGCCTTGATGGAGGGGGCTGTGATCTCAAGATTGGACACGCCCTGGTTCTGCCCGATGAGCTGCTTCACCGTCTGCTTTCCCTGGGGCTTGACCTCCGCGCCCTTTTCCCGCTGTTTCTGCATCTTTTGCTCCTTCAGGTGCGCCAGATACTTCATAATCGCCGCTTTGAACAGCCTGCCGGTGAACTTTGTGCCGCTGACAATGAGCGTCAGGGTTTTGCTTTCCACTTCGTCCTGCATGGGTGTTTCGCCTCCTCTCTATGGATTTTCTGCATGGTTTCTCTATCGGAGCTGGTCTTGCCGGTCATAGTGCAGGTTTCCGTTTCGGACCTTCGCATGGCTCACAATCCTGATATGCCCCTGCTCCTGGCGTTCCAGGGACTTTTTATATCCCTCCTCGGTGAGAAAGGCGCGGCTGCGTTCCCCTTTCCAGCCAACAGGGGAATCAGCGGTCAGGGTATCAAAAATAATCATGTGCCGGGTGTCCTCCGCGAACCGGTTTAAGTCCATGTAACTATGGCCGGAATACTCCCGCGCCCCGGCTTTAAGCCGCATTTCCTCCATCAGCTGGCCGATGGTCTTTTGCTCAGGCATGGTGTGCGCCCCCTTTCTCCCGGCCCTGGCCTTTCACCGTCAGAATCCCGTCCAGCGTGGTGGCGGTGATCCGCAGGCGTTCAGCGGTGGCAATATCGTTTTTGACCGTTTCATCGGTCGAGTGTCCGCAGACCACCAGCACATGGGAGCGGCAATTGGGGTCCCCGCAAAATCGAAGATTTTGTGGGGAGAGGAGGAGCAAGGGAGCGGACGCAGTTTTCGCCGACAGGCGGAAACGGAGTTTAGCGGACTTTGCGACGACGAAATCTCTGGCGATGTCGATTCCGTCCTTGTGTTCCTGGGGGATTTCATCCTTCAAAAACAGAGGCAGGAACAAAACAGGGCAGACCGGGGAATATCCGGCGTCATACACCTGGCGGCAGTAGCTGGCGGCGTTTGCCGCGTTTTCATGGGGGTTCTTGCTCCAGGGAGCAGTGATATACGCAAGCGGTCGTTTCATAACAGATTCCTTTCTCCCGGCAGTTCCGGGCAGACAAAAACGGCCAGCTTTCAGAAGCCGCCGTACATATCGTGGTTGACCTGTGAGGTGTAATGGTTGCTCATGGTGGTGGGCGCGTTGAACAGCACCGTCAAAAGGTACTGTTTCATGTTCCGTACCTCGGTGGTGTTCTTTTGCAGGCAGTCCATGACAAACTCGATGTGGGAGCTGTCCAGCTTCAGGAAGCGGGAACGCACCACCTCATGGGGGAAGTCCGCCCCGGCAATCCGGGTGGTCTTACGCTTCGCGCAGACGGTTTCCACCAGCAGCTCCACGATCTCGTCCAAATCCTCCCGGTAGGTCCCAAACCGCTGTTTGAGGCAGTCATACTCGATATTCTCCAAAATCAGCTCCCGATAACTTTCCATCTCTGTCAGTGACATCGTTTCCCTTCGCTTCGGTTCCGGTGGCTTTGCCGCCGTTCCCCGGAAGGGAAGGGAATCGGTAATTGATCCGTCAGTAATTGATTTTTGGGTATTTAATTTCTCTATATTTATTTGCGTTGGATTTTCCGTTGACGGTTTTCCCGTTGACGGATTATCCGTTGTCGGAAAACCCGACAACGGTTTTGGAGGCAACGGTTGGGCGGGCGGTTCCTCTGTTACCGGACGCTCATAAATCACATACTCGTTGGCGCTGAACTTGCCGCCCGCGTCGGTGGTCTGGCGGCGCTTGATGTACCCCGCCTTTTCCAGCTCATTAACTGCGGAGCGGATCGCGTCCTTGCTTTCCCGGTTGATAACAGCCAGGCCGGAAAGGGTGTAGTCCCAATCCTCCGGCAGCGAGAGCATTTGGGACAGCAGGCCCTTTGCTTTCAGGCTCAGGCTCTTGTCCCGCAGATGATAGTTGCTCATAACGGTGTATCCCTGTGTGCGTTCTACGCGAAAAACGGCCATTTTCTGCACTCCTTTCGTTTCCCAGGGCATGAAAAAAGCCACAATCCCGTAAAAAGAATTGCGGCGTTCATTTGCTGGCTGACTTCTGCCTGTACCGGTGAAAAAACGGCGGCATGGGCGGTTTGTCAAACAGGCTCTCTGACTGCGGAAACGTCAGGGTTTGAAAAATCCGGTCAATCTCAATGGTTTCCATGTTTCGCTGGGAGCGGCAGTCCTCCCGGATGGCTTCTCTGATTTCCTTAACGGTACACATATTCATTCCTTCCTCTCAATTTGTCGGGTTTACGGGTGGCGTTTCTTTTTGGGCTTGAAGTCCAGGATATGTCCCTCAATGACGCGGGCATACCGTTTGATTTTGATGTCCCGGCGTTTCTGGCTGGCGAGAACGGCCTGGTAGCCGTCCTCGTCCAGAAACAGGCGCGTTTCATCGCCGGGTGCGCCGTAGGCGGTGCGGGGCCGCAGGACGGAAAACTCCACCATCCAGCGGGTCTTATCCTGAAACCGTTCCACAGCCAGTATGTTGTGGCCCTTTAACTCCCTGGCAACGTGATCTCTCATAGGCGCTCCTTTCAGCGTTCCTGATCTCTCTGACGCTTTTTCTGCCACTGTTCCAGCAGTTTGATGATGGTTTCCTGCATCCGGGCAGGGATGTAGCTTTTGGGAAAATACTTCCGCAGGGTGTCGGAGGTAAACGTCACCTTGTCCAGATCGCTTTTCTTTTCCTCGCCCATAATCGCCCGCATTACATCTATGGACAGATGCCCCTCCTGACTGAATTTTTTGAGCCGCTGGGCTTGGGAAAGGGAGGGGGTGGCCTGTTCGCTGTCCATCGCGTCCAAAAGCTGGGGCTGTTCTTCTTTTTTGAGAAAGGACAGCTCATAGGCCGGGTTCAGGGCAATTTTCTTTTCGTCCACCATGTTCAGCAGTTCGGGGATTAACTCGGTCAGACGAATATACCGCTGAATTTGATTGCGGCTTTGACCTATCTGTTCTGCTAAAATATCTCTTGATTTCTTTCCATCGGACTTGTGCCCAACTTGGGCACAAGTTAAATCCATGCGTTCTCCCTGATGTTTCATGGCCTCCAGCTTCATTTTGTAGGCAAAAGCCCTTTCGCTGGGGAGCAGGCTTTCCCTTTGCAGGTTGCTGTCAACCATGATAATCGTGGCGGCGTCATCGTCCAAATCCCGGACAATGACCGGCATGGTTTCTTTCTCTGCCAGTTCACTGGCCCGATGCCGCCTGTGTCCGGCTACCAGCTCATAGCCGCCGCTGGGGTCGGGTCTGGCAATCGCCGGAACCAGAACGCCGTACTGCCGGATGCTGTCCGCTGTTTCCATCATGGCATCATCATCTTTGACCTTGTGTTATTCGTTAGTTTATCTGAACCAAAATCCTCAGTTTTTCTCCAAATTAAATAAGGTATGGGATATTTT
>QZDW01000061.1 GCA_009917545.1 bacterium 1XD42-76 | reverse complement strand
AATACGCCGCCCCAAGCATCTCTGTTTACCGGAAAGCTGGTCTGCGCGGACTGCGGGCATCCTCTGGTTGCCGCCCGCGAAACACAGCGCCGGAAAAATGGCACTGTCAAGCACTATACTTCTTATTTCTGCTCCCGGTTTGCCACTACCGGACACAGCATCTGCTCCTGGCACCGGATTTTTGAGATCAGCCTGAAAAACCTGGTGCTGAGTGAAATCCGGGCGCATGGCAAAGCGGTTGCAGCCGATGAAGCCGCTGTACTGGATAAGCTGAAACAGCACATCCAATCCGCAAGCGCCGCGCAACAAGAGGACTGCCGACAGGAAATCAGCCGTTTGCGGCGGCGTTTGGAGGAGTTGGAACAGATCACCGCAAAACTTTATGAAGATAAGGTAAGCGGGGCAATCAGCGGCGATTCCTTCTCGGTTCTGATTCAAAAGAACGAGCAGGAACGCATCCAGAAATCGGAACGCCTGGACAGCCTGTTAGCCGGGGAACGGAAAGCCCAGCAGGACATCGCCAATATCCACCAGTGGGCCGGAACCATCCGGCAGTATCTGGACTTGCAGGAACTGAACCGGGAAATCATTGAGGAACTGATTGACCGCATTGAAGTTGGAGAACGAACCGTCATAGACGGTCAAAGACATCAGGACATTAAAATCTACTACCGATTTGTTGGGCTGGTGTGATCGGGCAAAAGAAACGCCTGACCACATCAGCAGCCAGACGAAAACATTCTGTAATAGCAGCGGTATTCGATTGTTGCACATGGATTTGTCGAAATAGAAAGAAGTTAGTTGTTTACCCCTCCCAAACGCCTCGTGTTCTTCAGGATATTCTTGAACGGGGCAATATCGTTGTTATCCCGCAGGGTGTCGATACCGTCATTCATGGCGATATAGCGGACACCGTTTCTTGGGAAAAAGTCCTCAATCAAATGCCCGGTTTGCAGATAGTTCCGCCCCAGTCGGCTGAGGTCTTTCGTGATGACAAGGTTGATTTGCCTGCGCTCAATGGCTCTCAACATTCTCTGTAAATCAGGACGCTCCATATTAAGACCTGTGAAGCCATCGTCCTGATAGACTGCCACAACCTCCCATCCCTGCTTTTCGCAGTATTTTTCCAGCATATCACGCTGGTTTGCGATACTGGCACTTTCGCCTTGCAGGTCATCGTCCTTTGACAGTCTGCAATAGACCGCTGCACGATAGCCCCCGGCAAGTGCCGAACCGATTGTTCTGTATTCCATTTCGTTCATCATAGCCATTTACCCACACAATCCAGACGGTATCTGGCTCTTTTGAACCTCATCTTCATTATACTTCAAATCTTTCTTTTTAGCAAGATATTCTTTTGAATTTGTCTTTCCATATTTCTGGGAAATCAGGCTGACGAACACATCGGTTGCGTCAAGCTCCCCGTCAAACACAGTAGTCACATGAATCTCTGTTTTGTTTTTTGCCATAGGCAGTTATCCTCCATACATGAAAATAGCCAGACAGAGGGTGTCGGCAACGAAGTCCGGCAACGGGCTTCAAAAGACCTTGCAAACAATCTCAATCTGGCGATGGTTACTATTTATATTTTTCTTTTATTTTTCTGTTGTTTTGGTTGTCATAGGGGAGAAAAGCCCGCAGTTATGGGATTTTCTCCGGCAACCGGCTCGGCAACGGGATAGCAACAGGGTGTGCAACAGGCTGTCATTTTCAGAATGGAAGCTCCATCTGTTCTGTGACCTCCACAAAACCGTCCACCATTTTTTCAGACGGGTTGCCGGAGTCCGTTGCCGGGTTTTCACGCTCCCAGCCCTTTTGTCTGCCATATTCTGAAAACATTCTTGGATTCGGGAAGTACCGCCAGCCGGAAATGCACTGGTTCATAATCTCGTTGATTTCCCGGATTTCCCATTGCTTCGGTTCGTCAAAGGCATGGTTCAAGGCTTCCTTGTAGAGCTGCTTGGAACAGACCATGCTCCCGGTGTACTTATCAAGATACGCCTGTATCATTCCGGCTTTGGTGTCCTCCGGCATAAAATCCCGCTGGTGTTCTTTGAGATACCGCTGCATGGCGGGGCTGAAAGCCAGCTTGAACCTGCCGCTTCGGTAAATCTCCATCGCTTCCGCCCACATCTGCTCGATATAGGCTCTGGAAGCGGCTTCGTCCTCCAAAATGTGAACCTCGGCTTGCTCCGGGTACACCATGACGGGGATAAAGCGGCGGTTGCCGGAACGGTCAAGGGGAAGAAAATCAAGGGCATTGGAAGTGCCGCCAAACACGCACTGACGGGGGCGGTCTGCCGGGTGGGTTTCATAGGGTATCTTGTAAACCTCTTTCTGCCGGCTTAAAAATGACTTGATTTCCTCAATGCTCTTGGCGTTTGCGGTTGCCATCATTTCCGACATTTCGATAATCCAGTGACCTTGCAGCTTGCGGTACACATTGTCATCGTCCAGCTTCCGCAAATCATCGGAGAACCACTCGTCCCGGATTGCCAGCAGACGGAAGAAGGTGGACTTGCCAGCCCCCTGACCGCCTACCAGACAAAGCATGATTTCAAACTTGCACCCCGGCTGAAAGGCTCGTGAGATTGCACCCAGCAGGAACAGCTTCAACGCTTCATAGGTGTAATCGTCTGCGTCAGCCCCCAGAAAGTGCCGCAGGCAGAAGCGGATTCGCTCTGTCCCGTCCCACACAAGGGAACTTAAATAATCCCGGATGGGGTGGTACTTGTTTTCATTCGCCACAATCCCGATGGCGTTATCAATCTTTTTCTCATTGGTAAGCCCGTAGGTTTCTTCCAGATAGAGAAGCAGATACTTCATATCTGTATCGTTCAGGGGGGTGCTTTCCCTGTGGAAGCCGATGGGCTTTATGATGTCCTTGCGGTCAGTCAGGATATTGTATGCGATAGCCCCGGAAAGCAGCGGGTCACGCTGGAATACAGTCAGGCAGTTCCGTATACTCTGACGGACGCCGCCTTTCTCGGTAGTTTCCAGCCCCTCCTTGATTTCCTCAATGCTCTGGGGTGGCTGCATGGCGTTCATGGTGTTTTTTAGTTCTTGCTGCGTCTGCGGCGGCAAGCTCTGCCATTCGCTGTTCAAGCTGTATCACATCCTTTCCGTAGTCCGTAATCAAAGCCGCTTTTTCCTCTGTTTCCCCGAACAGCAGCACATCCAGCAGATACTCCACTTGGTCTTGCTTCTGTAAGGCTTCTATAAACCGGGGATGAAAGGCTTCCTCCGGGGAGTGTGGGGCGTAGTCCGTTCTCCATGCCCGAAGCAGATGGAGATAATCGGCAAGAATACGGAAGCAGCGGCTCTTTGCTTCTTGAAACTGTTCCTCCGGGGATTTCTGCCAGGGCTTGGGCTTTTTTGCCTTTCCCGGCGGCTTCCAGTCCTCATAGGAAAGCCCGAAGTCCTGTGCCAGTTGTACGGCGGCTTCTTTCTTTCCCAGCCCATACAGGGCGGCGGCAAAATCAATCACATCCCCATCCGCACCGCAACCGAAGCAGTGGTAACGCCGATCCAGCTTCATGCTTGGGGTTTTATCGTGATGGAACGGGCAGCAAGCCATCCCGTTCCGCCCTGCATGGATTCCATAATGCTCCGCAGCCTGTCTGGTTGTGACGGACTGCTTCACAGCTTCAAATACATTCAAATCTGTCCCTCCTTGAAAAAAAGAAAAAACACCTGACATTCTCTGATTGAAAATGGCAAGTGTCTGTTAAAGTTCCATATCCTGTTGTTTGCGTTTTGTCTGCGCCGGGATAGTTCTTTTAGCCTTTTTCTCGTCCACCTTATCCTGCAAGGCTTCCTTGATGGGCTGTTTCTTGGGTGGCTCTTTACTTTCCTCTGTGCCGGGTGTGGCTTTCCGTACCCAATAACGGATGTCCCGCAGCTTCTTCAAATCCTCCTGTACCTCGGTCAGCGGTACTTTCAGCTCTGCGATTTCGCTGAGAAGCGTTTCCTGCTCCTCTTGCAGTTCCTTTTGAGTGCTGTCCTTATCGTCCGGGTGCTTAGCAAGGTAGGCGGCGGCTTTCTCATACCGGGCAACCTCCGGGTGTTCCTGTTTGAATTTTTCCTTTGTTTTCTTAAAAAATATCTTCTGGTACTTGTCATAGACGGGCTTACATTCCTTGCTGTCTGTCCGGCTGGCAAGAATCCCGTCAATCACTTTGCTGCGGGCTTCCTTTGGCTTCATCTGATTGCGGTAATCTGCGGCTGATTTCCCGGAAGATTCCAGAAATACTTCTAAGTCCTCCACAGTAGAAAGCCCCTTTTGCCGGAGATAGGACAGGGCTTCGCTGACTGCCTTTAAGTCCTGTGAAGTCCCCCGGTTCTGTCCAGCCCTTGTCCAGTCCTTCCGTTCTTCCTTTCGTATCTCCATATACTTCATCAGCAGATTTGGAAGAAAGACCGCTTCCTCCGCCGCTTTTTGTGCAAGCAGCTCTTTCCGTTTTTCTCCCAGCTCGGTAATCCAGCCTTTGAGGTTTTGGATAAGCTGCCGGATGGACTTCATCAGGCGGTTGGCGGCTCTGATTTCCCGGTTCAGATTGCCGATATTCGTCTGGATACCACGTTTTTCCATCTGCCGGACAGCAGCACCCTCATGGACAGTGGGGACAATATCAAGCCCCTGTCTGGCATAGGAACGCAAGTCCACACGCTCCGGGCGGTCATTGGCTTCCAGATAGCGGTTCTGGATGACCTCCCATTCTGTTGTTCTTCAGATTAAAAGAGCATTAGATTTGCAGATTATATTAGCAGTAAAGTAATCCATGATAGATT
>QZDW01000005.1 GCA_009917545.1 bacterium 1XD42-76 | reverse complement strand
GACATCGCTCTACCCTAAGTTTGACATTACAAATGAAAATCAATTTAGCTAAATATAATCAGGTCAATGCAAGAGTAGCTTTAAAAACTGATATTTGATGAAAACCGGGGATATCCCGTCAAAGAAAAAAACGGTGCTTTGACGGGTACATCAGTACGCCGGTTGACATTCTTTTACTCCCTTCTGGCTCTGTTTTAGAGTCAGGGGGATTTTATATTTGCCAAAAGAATATGCGAATGCTGCTATCCATGATAGACAGCATATGAGTTCCAATATAAATGCCTGTGGTGGCTGGTTAAAAAAATCATCAGCCATATACAGGCATTTTTTGTACTGTATGGTGAACTAATAGAGCAGGATAAGCAGGAATAAATTATAAGAACCGGACTGAATGATTTAGTTTCTTTATGTCCCTGTTACTGTCCCATATATACCGAAAAGCTGTCATTGATAACTTTTTTGGCTGATGGACGGCTCATGAGGTGCCGGTCACCGCCGGGCTTGTTTTTCATTTTTTTGAAATTTAAAGAAAATGGAGGACAGGCCTATGGCAAAGCCAGGCAGACTGCCGGATTTCCGGAAAATGTATCCGGAAGCCAGCGAAGAAGTGATCGAAGTGTTAAGAGAAACAGAGAGAAAAATGCAGTATCAGGAGTATGACCTGAAAGCGGAGCAGACCATCATCGACCAGGAAGCCCAGCAGATCCGGTTCATACCAGGCCGGGAGGATTCCTATGAACGGCTTGTGGAGCATGAGGTGCAGTTTCTGGCAGATGGAGAGGATACAGAGGCGCAGGTGATCCGAAAACTCCAGTATGAAATGTTGCATAAAGCCCTTTCCTGCCTTTCGAAAGAGGAGGAAAGGTTGATCCGTCTTCTGTTTTTTGAAGAGTGTACGGAACGGGAAGTAGCAGAATCTATGGGGATCTATCACAATGCAGTTCATAAGCAGAAAAAACGTATTCTTCAGAAACTGAAAAATATTTTAAAAAATTTTCAAATTTAGGGTGTGCAGAAAGCGCTGCCAACGTGGAAATAAGTGAGGGGATATAGATTCCTTTCTCTGTTCTTTGAAAAACACCGCCCCAGGCGGTCATATCCAGCAGTTACAATACGTTAGCTGTACAGCGTGAAAGCGCAAAGCGGCGAAGGAGGACACGCCACGACCACCTGCAGACAGTCAGAGTGTCTGTCAACAAGATAACATCAAAGGTGAAGAGCGGTACATGTCTGTCCTGAAAATGTTCCATGGCCGGAGCATTCCGCAATGATCTGTATAGCCTATAATGATACTTCCGTCCAGTCACAGCCCCTTTTAAGAGAGGGAACCGCAATGAGGGCGGCGGCCAGAGATCCTGGCCGGGGTTAGAGTCCCATGACGGTTCGCCAAAACCGGTTGTAACTGACTGCCCAGGCTCCGGGAAGTAGTGTCGAATAGGAGCAGATGAAACTTAAAAATGAAGAACAGGCACGATTTTTCATGGAATAAAGGTGATAAGTTCTTAGAACAGGTGACCTGCGCACATATCGGTGTGCGTCCATGTAATATCATAAAGCGGCGGTCCGCATCTTCTGGGCCGCCGCTTTTTATAAGGAAAAGCCAGGAAATATCGTTTTGTTCTTCTAAAGCAGAAAGAAAGGAAGATAAAAATGGCAGGAAGAAAAGTCCGGCGCGGAGAGATCTACTATGCCGATCTGAGGCCGGTGACAGGCAGTGAGCAGGGCGGCATCCGGCCCGTGGTGATCCTGCAGAATGACACAGGGAACCGGTTCAGCCCCACCACCATAGCGGCGGCGATCACCAGCCGGGATGAGAAGCACCAGCTCCCAACTCATATCTGGATCGGCAGCCGGTTTTATGGACTGAATCGGGATTCCATGATCCTGTTGGAGCAGCTCCGGACCCTGGACCGGAAAAGACTGCGTGATTACATAGGCTGTCTGGACAAAGAGACCATGCAGGCGGTGGACCGGGGGCTGACCGTGAGCCTGGGGATGAAACACATCCAGCCGGAGGAAAAGAAGGCAGACAGGAAAAAGCAGGCCGCAAAAAAGTGAGAGAGCAGGCGAGAGGAGGCAAAGGGATGGAAAACAGAAAGAAAAAAGCGTGGATCTACACCCATATCGACGCGCCGGAGGACAGCCATGGTGCCTTAAAGAAGCAGTATGAACAGCTGAATACTTATGGAGAACAGCTTCGGACAGAGATCGCGGGCAGCTCCAGTGATACAGGCGGCACAGCAGGTTTAAAAAGGCCGGGGCTGGACCTGTTCCTGGAGGAAAAGGAGAGCAGGGGGATCGAAATATTCCTGGTCCTAGATTCATCCAGGATTTCCCGTGATGAAAAACTGTGCGGGGAATTCCTTCGCCAGATGGCGAAATGCGGGATTGATGTATGCTCCCCTCTGGAGGGAAGGCTCTCTGCCCGGCAGCCGGCAGCCGGATCATGAGGTGTATGGATGGATTATGTCGTAAAAATAAGAATACTGCTGAATACGAATTTTAATATCCGTGAATTTAATGATCTGATGTACGAAGAAGCAAAGCCGGATATTATTGAGGACAATAAGTCGGTGATAGAAGAGGATCCGATTCTGTGTGGGTACATTGACGGGAATCTGATCTTTCGTTTTCTGTCCAATTATAAAGTGCTTTTGACCTATGATTTCAACTGTAATGATGAGAACGAGGCAGAAGCTGAAAGCTTTTCCAAATCCTGCGTGGAGGATATCCGAAAGGAGCTGGAAAGGAAAGGGTACCCTATTGAAAAGATCAGCTGCAGGGCAGGAGAAATGGATATGGAATGGCTGGAGAAGCTGGAGGATATGGTTTTTTCAAAACCGGAACAGCAGACACAAAGCCTTTAATGGATGGCCATGTCAGGAAAAAATGAAATGAAACAGCCAGGCTTTACCTGGAGAAAGGCGCAGTATGGATAAGACAGAATTTGAACGCTGGCAGGCCGTGACCGGCAGCAGCCGACACAGATGGGTAGAGGATACCGTTACCCGACTGAATGGCCGGGGAGCATTGTATTATATGGGCGGTGAATCCGGCGCTTTCATGAGGATAACCGCAGAGGGGAACCTGACGGTGGGTACTTATGAAGGAGCATTTCCCCATATCGGGGAAGCATGCTTTATCAATAAGGCAGAGCATAAATTTAAGGATTTCAATGAAGGATTCCAGTATGCCTGTCAGTTAGGGGGCATAAAGTTCCTGTCGGATTTATGTTCTGATGACAGAATAGAACAGCCAGTGATCTGTATGTAAAAAATGAGGCTGTTGACACTGAGTCCCAATTAAAAAAGCAGTTGAATAGTCATTATATGTGTAAGCAAGAAAAAGGAGAAAGATATGGAGAAAATAGAGGTAGATAAGGCATTATTGAATGTCAAAGAGGTATGTGCATATTTGGGGATAGGAGAAACCAAGGTAAGAGAACTGTTGACGAAAACAAACAATAATTTCACAGTACGGATCGGAAACAGGGTATATGCCAATAAAATCCAGCTGGATAAATGGATTGCGCACAATAGTGTCTAAAGGGACAAACTTTAATACAAAATAAGCCTTCCATTTAGGAGGGCTATTTTTCTGCTAGTCTTGAAAAAGCCTTGTTTTCTGCGGTTTCCTTAGGTTACTTATATTTTTTGGTTTCGTCTTGTCGGTTTGGTTTCTTAGGGAATGGCAGAGATTTTTGCCACGTGGATTTTGTTGCATGGGCGGATGCACCCCTTAACGGGGTAAAAAGCAAAAATCAATAACCGCTAAAAAGTATCATTTCGAGATTTGGAAAATGAGAATCTTTTAGCGGTTATTTTATCGTATGGGTATCTGGGTATTATGTGCAGTTGGCGGCCCTGCCGAAGCGGGGGGCAGGGTCAAATAATTTCGGATTCAATGAAATCTACATCAATAATATGCTCATTTCCTGCGGCGCAGCAATAATATACATACTCGCCAGGATATCCTTTGCCTGACCTGAAATATCTGCAGAAGGCTCCGCAGGACAGGTGCGGATTATTTTCTTCGGCTGGTGCATCTGTTGGAGGTTCTGCGTCTTCTGCGTCAAAAAATTCCGCGCCCCAGAGCGCATCCATTTTTTCAGCTTCGTCTTTGGCTTTCTGGTTTAATTCATAAAAAGTACATTCCATTTATGCTTATTCTCCTTTTGGGTTTTGATGATCTATAGGCTCCGGGTAAGATAGTAGGTTTTCAAATGTTTAAACATATCTTTATGGTCTTCCGGGAAAACGGGAAGCCCCGCCGGGGCGGGGCTGGTATTCTTCCCTATGCTGCGGTAAAGCCCTGCGCTGCAAGTGCTTCCGTCAATTCTTCGTTCTTTTCGCCACTGAGTTTGCCGTTCCGGTCAATGATGTAGCTGCCGATGGCGAAAGCGTATGTGGGGGCTTTCTGGTATACCGGAGCCATTCCGATGAAGTCGCCTACTGCGGTTGCCAGTTCTTTGCGGCGGGGGCCGGTTACATTGTAGCTGATTTCCATGGTGCTGGCTTCCTTATTGGCTTGGGCTTCCTCTGCCGGTTCGGGGTTTTCGGTTGTCTGCTCTGCGGTATCCTCTGTGGTTTCCGGTTCCGCTGTGGCTTCCTCCGGCTCTGCCGCTTTCAGTATTGGCGGTTCTTCCGGGATGATGGTCGGTGCCGTTTCCTCCGGAGCTGGTGCTTCGGCGGCTTCTTCCTGCGCGGCTTTCCTCTGCACTTTGGCGGCTGCCTTTTCTGCGCGGGTTACTTTCGCCCTCGGCTCCGGGAATATTTCCGGAAGTACGCCGGATGCGTACTGGATTTCAAAAGTGATCTTGCCGTCCGCAGGTACATTGAAATGGAAGTCGAGAAGTTCAACCTCTTTGATGCTGTCCGGAAGTTCGATATTCTTGTACCGTTTTACTTCCTTGCCCTCTACCATGAGACATACCGGAACCGCGTCCCTTAATTTTGCTGTGATTTTACCTGTCTTCATATTGTTGTCCGCCTTTCTTATTTTGATATTTTTTGTATTGGCTGCTCGCCTTGTGAGTGACAGCTTACGCATTTTTGGTGTGAAAGCAAGTCTTTTTTCAAAGAATTTTTCTTTTTTTCTAAAATGAAAAAAGATAGAACCGGCTAGCCGTGGGGATATTGGCTGGTCGGTTCTATCTGGGTATCAGGCATTTTCAAAAGGTTTCCCGCAGTCTGCGCAGATTACATTGACCTCGCGGGTTGCCCGGATGATGGTGCCGCAGCAGGGGCAGATATATTTGATGCTTCGGTTAATGGATTTTTTGCGCCCGCCTTTGGAGCTTCCGGCTGCCTGCAGGCGGCTGGCATGGATGCCGGTATCCCCCAAGGCGGATATAATCCATGTCTCGGCTTCCGGAGCCAAGGTCGTAACCGTCCAGCCGTATTTGGGATGTTTCTCAATATGCAGACCGTGGGCTTCGGCGGTGGCTTTGAATTTCAGGTTATGGTAATAGCCGTTGTTGCTTACGTCCTGGATATCATGCTGTAGGTTATACAAGTGGCTCATTTCATGGAGAAGTGTGGCAGCTATCTCTGTAATGGGGCGGTCGAGGTACTCGGCGCAAAGGTTGATTTCCCGGTAAAGCTCGTTATCTGCATTCCAGATTTCATGGATACTGCACCAGCCGTATGCGCTACGTCCGCCATCCGGGGATACGGTAATGGCTGGGCGGGTAAGCTCTCCAAGGAAAAAATGTTTATTGAATAGGTCAAACATTCCTTCGGTTTTCTTTACAATTTCGGATATTTGAAGCATTGCTGTGTCCTCCTTAAAATTATGTTTTAATTCTGTGTGACACAGCTTACATATTTTTAAAGTAAAAGCAAGCCTTTCATGTTAAATCCTATTTTTATCTCCCCATTCACACATCCCATCTAAAATAGGAATGAGTGATTTTCCGCGCTCTGTCAGGCTGTATTCGACTTTGGGTGGAATTTGCGGATATTCTTTGCGGTGGACGAGCTGATCTGCTTCCAATTCCTTTAAGGTAGAACTAAGCGTCTTATAAGAAATTTCCCCAATATATTTTTTCATTTCATTAAAGCGGACTATGCCAAATTCCATAAGCGTATAAAGAATTGTCATTTTGTATTTTCCGTTGATGAGGGATAATGTGTAGCTAAAACCTGTTGTTTCCAGGCATTCTTGTGATATACAGCGTTCACCCATTTTTGCACTCTCCTTTAGGTAAGTATATAACTCTTATGTTAGTATCACACTTAAAGGTGCGTACTTGTTTTCTGTTTCATTCTCGCTATAATTATAATATCAACAGCAGGAAAAGTCAATCCTGCAGGTAAAGGAGGCACAGACATGCAGAACTATGAGTATTTAGGAAAGCCGCTCCAGATTGGCAGACTGACCATTAGGAATAGGTTTTGTATGGCACCAATTGGCGGCGGACAGCACCATCTTCCGGGAGGTGGTCTGAAAGACGAAACGATACAATATCTTGTAGAGAGGGCGAAAGGCGGCTTTGGTCTGATTTTTACCGGGGCAATCGCAGCGGATGGAACCGTTGATCCGTATACCGGGGTTGGCCCGACAATCTTACAGAATCCGGATGCGTTTAAGATGACGGCAACGGAACTGAATGAGAGGGCAGGCGCTTACAGTACAAAAATCTTTGCTCAGATTACTATGGGACTTGGGCGGAATTACCTCAATCTTCCGGCACCATCTCCTGTACATGTTTTCCGGCATCCGGGGGAAGTCTCACCGGAGCTGACCCGTGACCAGATCAAATCTAAAATTGAGTCTGTTGTAAAGGCATCTAAAATTGCAAAGGATTCAGGCTTTTCCGGTGTAGAGGTACATTCCATCCACTGGGGGTATCTGCTTGACCAGTTTGCCCTGTCCATGATGAACCACCGTACCGACGAATATGGCGGCAGCCTGGAAAATCGTTTGCGGGCGGCAAAGGAAATTCTGGAAGGTATTAAGCAGGAATGCGGCAGTGATTTTCCAGTCAGTATGCGTCTTGGACTGAAAACCTTTGTAAAAGGATTTGAGCAGGCAAGTTTGACTGGTGAGGAGGAAATTGGCCGTACACTGGAAGAAGGGATTGAGATAGCGAAGCTGCTGGAATCCTATGGCTATGACTGTCTGAATGTAGATACAGGTATTTACGATTCCTTCTACTATGCCTGCCCGCCTATGTATATGCCGAAAGGGTATCTGGTGGAACTGGCAGCGAAGGCAAAAGAAGCCGTTAATATCCCGATTCTGGCAGGCGGCCGCATGAATGAAGCAGATATTGCGGAAAAGGCGATACGGGATGGTAAGATTGATGCAGTTGTCCTTGGGCGTGCTGCTTTAGCAGATCCGGAGTATCCAAACAAGGTGCTGACCGGACATACGGAGAAGATCCGTCCCTGCATTGCCTGCAATCAGGGGTGTATCACAAGGCTCCAGCAGGGAAAACAGCCTACCTGTGCAGTAAACCCGGCAGCAATGCGGGAAGTGAGGTATGCACTCCGTCCCTGCGTACAGCCGAAAAAGGTTGTGGTCGTGGGCGGCGGTGTTGCCGGTATGGAGGCTGCCAGAACCGCAGCCATGCGTGGACATAAAGTTTCTTTGTATGAAAAGAATGAGTCTCTGGGCGGCAATCTGATTCCTGGCGGCTCCCACAGCTTCAAAAAAGAGGTACGGGAATTAAATGCGTGGTATCAGAATGAATTAAAGGTACTGCCTGTGGAGATCCATACCGGGGAAGCTGTTACTGCTGACCAGCTCCGCAATATGGATGCAGATGTGATCATTGTGGCAGCAGGTTCCGTCCCTGTCACGCCGAAAGTGCCGGGAATAGATGATAAAAAGGTAATCGGCTGTATGGAAGCATTTGCACATCCGGAAAAAGTCGGGCAAAAAGTCATGGTAATCGGAGGCGGTCTGGTTGGCTGTGAAATGGCATTAGAATATGCACAGGACGGCAAAGAGGTTACGGTTGTGGAAGCCCTGCCTAAGATTTTGTCGGCAGGTATCCCATCCCCGATTCCAAATGGCCAGATGATCCCGGATCTGTTTGAACATCATCATGTGGCTGTATTGGAGAACCACCGTCTTTCTGCTGTGGAAGATGGCAGGGTTATTCTGGAGAGCGATGGTCAGAAAAAGGCATTTGATGCAGATTCGGTTGTGATCGCAGTCGGTTTCCGTCCAGTTCCATCCATGGCGCAGGAGCTCCAAGGATGCGGTGCTGCCGTTTATGAGATTGGCGATGGTCAGAAGGTCAGCACGATCCTTCATGCTGTATGGGACGGCTATGAAGTAGGGAACAATATTTAATCTATTCATTATGGTATGAGGCAGAATGCTTTATATAATGTCAAAAAAATTTAAGGAGGCTATTACAATGAGAGCAGAATTAAAGGAATATCAGGCAGTAGAGGCTGCTGCAATGAAGTTTGTCAAGAGTGTTGCCGAGGGAAACAGCACATATGCAAAGGAGCTGTTCACGGATGAAGCTGTTTTGTTCGGCTATCTGGACGGTAAGCTGGAGCATGGCTCTATTGATCAGTTCTACCACAATGTGGATACCGTACCCGGCGGCGATAATTTCAAGGCTCGTGTGGACGTCCTGATGGTTGAGGAATCCCTGGCTGTTGTACGTGTGCTGGAAGAAGGCTGGGGCAACCGCATTGACTTTACGGATGTGCTGCTTCTGTTGAAGATGGATGGCGAATGGAAATGCGTTGCAAAGGCATATAACCAGAATTCCGATACCATTCAGAAATAACCGTCACAAGTAGAACAGTGGAGAAAGTGGAGAACAGGCGGGTATGCCGGAAATGCAGCCTTGCCTGTTCTTTTATAGGTGGCTGTATATGTCTGGATTTAAAACCACGCAGGAATTGTTGGAGGAGACGCCCGTAAGCCGTTTGGTCATCCGTTTAGGGATTCCTGCAATGTTCGGTCAGCTTTTTAATATTTTATATAACATTGTAGACCGCATTTTTATTGGTAAAATACCGGAAACAGGAAGCCTCTGCCTTGCGAGTATCGGTGTCTGTGCGCCGGCATTGACAGCCCTGACGGCTTTTGCATTTATGGTAGGGATTGGCGGGGCTTCTTATATGAGCATCAGCCTTGGGCAAAAAGAGGAGCGCAGGGCGCGGGAGATCATTGGAAATGCCTTTTTTATGATTTTAGTTATATCGGCGGCAGTAACTCCCCTGCTTTTACTGAACCGGGAAAAAATACTTTACTTGCTGGGCAGCAGCAAAGATATGTACCCTTACGCAGAAACTTATTTTACAATATATGTCTGCGGGACTTTTGCATCGCTTCTTGGATGTGGGCTGAACCAGTTTATTCTGGCACAGGGGTTTGCAAGGCAGGGCATGATTTCAGTGGCACTTGGAGCTGTGGTAAATGTGGTTCTTGACCCTATCATGATTTTTGGGTGTGGTATGGGAATTGCGGGGGCAGCATGGGGAACTGTTATTGCACAATGCTGCACTTGTGTTTATGTAATCTGTTTTCTGCGCAGCAGGATTATTCCGGTACGCCTGTGCCCAAGCAGGCTGCAAAAGAAGATTGTACTTAGAATCTTGTCCATAGGATGCATGTCATTCATGATTACGATATTGGATAACCTGATTATTATTTTTCTGAATACTTCGTTACGGAAATACGGCGGAGATTCGCAGGGGGATATATTGATTACCTGTGCTACGGTTATCCAGAGTTTTATGACGATAGTAGCCTGTCCTGCACAGGGGATCACGACAGGATGTGGAACGATATTCAGCTTTCACTATGGGGCAGGAAATTATACAAAGATCCGGCAGGCTTTTCTTTATGTGTTTTTATTATGCGGAGTATACATCGGAACATTGGGAATTGCAGTGCAGGTATTACCGGAGGTGTTTGCAGGATTTTTCTTGAAGGAG
Source organism: bacterium 1XD42-76 (assembly GCA_009917545.1). Lineage (GTDB taxonomy): Bacteria > Bacillota > Clostridia > Lachnospirales > Lachnospiraceae > QZDW01. Next base: position 174,424 of record QZDW01000005.1, on the reverse strand, counting down.
TCAGGCACAATACAGTTGACCGCGGGCAGTATCCGTATGTATACGTTTGCATTGCTTGGTATTGCAGTACAGTATGCCTTGGTAGATGGTCTGACTGCAATGGGAAAGGTCAAATATGCGCTTCCGTTGTCGCTGTTTCGTAAAATTGTATATATGATATGCCTTTGCATTCTGCCGTTGTTTCTGGATATACGATATGTTTTTTATGCAGGGACGATATCAGATGCGGTGGGTGCTTTATTCAGCCTGATATTGTTTTGGGGTGCAATCAATCCCAGAATAAGGCGTGAATTGAGTAAAGAAAGGATGGTCAGACATGGATAAATATAATGCCACAGGCAGGGTAAAAAAAGCCATTGATATCATATTGGGATTGCTGTTTATAGCATTATTGGGGTATTCCTTTACAGGCGCTCCTTTCCATGAGGTGGCTGGCATTGTATTTATTGCAATGACCATAATTCATAATATCATCAACATAAAGTGGTATAAAGCAATAAAGAAAGGTATTTATAACAGGAAAAGAAAGATTGCGGTTGCTGTAAATTTTGCCTTAGCGGCAGATATGGCATCTATTTTGTTGACAGGCATTATCAATTCCAGATACTTGTTCCATACAGGCATCCATATGGCGGGTATTGGACGGATACATGCTGTTTTAGCTTTGGCCGGATTTGTGCTTATTGCGTTCCATGTACTGGTTCATACATTTGGCCGCGTACAAAAGAAATATAAGGTACTTCCGGCTGCTCTGGTAATACTGATCTCCCTTCTGGCGGTGCTTATGGATGTATGGCTGCTGCCCTATGTTAAGAGACATTTTCTGACAGTTGAGGTTGATCAGGAAACGGCTATCTCAGGTGAAAGCGTAGATTTTAACGGCAGAAAGATTCTGACCGTATATTTTACGAGGGTTGGCAATACGGACTTTGCTGATGGTGTGGACGCAGTCTCCGGGGCATCCCTGCTGCTCAATGAGAAAAAGGAATTCCTGGGGAACAGCCAGGTGATCGGGCAGATGATACAGGATGCTGCAGGCGGGGATATTGTTTCCATCAACACGAAAGAACATTACCCGTCTTCCTATTCCGATACTGTATCGGCGGCAAGTGAGGAAATGGGGCGTCAGGAACTGCCGGAGCTTGTGGATATGCCGGAAAATATTGATGGGTATGATTTGGTATTCCTTGTGTTCCCATTATGGTGGGATACGATACCGAAACCTGTAGAGGCGTTCCTGAATCGTTATGACTTTTCAGGGAAATCTGTCATACCTGTGGTGACCCATGGCGGAGGCGGTGCAGGCAGAAGCATAGAGGACATAAAAGCAGTGTGCAGCGGGACAGTTGTGGAAGAACCATTGGAGATATACTGCGGCGATATACCATATTGCAGGGAGCAGGTGACAGAATGGCTGAAAGGATTATGAAAGCCGGATTAAAGAATAGGTTTTGGTATGGCTTATTATAAAAAACAAGAAGGAAGAAAAAAGGAGGAATCGTTGTATGAGTAAGAAAATTGTTGTTATTACAGGAAGCCCGCGCAAAAATGGTAACAGTTTTGCCATGACGGATGCGTTTATCAAGGCCGCCGAGGAGAAAGGGCATACAGTTACCCGTTTTGATGCCGCCTTGAAAAAGGTAGGTGGATGCCGTGCCTGTGAAACATGCTATTCCACAGGGAAAGCATGTACCTTTGATGATGACTTCAATACGATAGCGCCAGCTATTTTGGAGGCAGACGTTATTGTATTCACGATGCCGGTCTACTGGTACTCTATCCCGGCACAGATCAAGGGTGTCATAGACCGGATATTCTCTTTCGTAGTAAGCGGTAAAGACATTTCTGGCAAGGAGTGTGCGCTGATCACCTGTTGCGAGGAAGAGGATATGTCGGTCATGGATGGAGTCCGTATCCCCATGGAGCGTATGTGTGCTTTGAACAAATGGAAAATGGTTGGCGAGGTTCTGATCCCTGGGGTTCTGAATGTGGGTGACATTGACAAGACGGATGGCTGCAAAAAGGCAGCGGCTTTAGCAGATGAGATTTAAGGAGGGGAATATGGGCAAGAAGATTGTGATTCTAAATGGAAGCCCCAGGAAAGCGGGGAATACAGCAGCTTTGACAGCAGAATTTACGAAAGGCGCAAAAGAAGCAGGAAATACAGTTACAGAATTTTTCCTTGACGGTATGGATATCCATGGCTGCAAGGGCTGCTTTGGCGGTCATAGCAGCAGGGAATGCCCTTGTGTCCAAAGAGATGATATGGATAAAATTTATCCTGCGGTAAAAGAATGCGATGTGGTCGTACTTGCCACACCGTTGTATTACTGGAATATGAGCGGTCAGATTAGGACTGCCATTGACCGCCTGTTTGCATTAGAGGAAGGCGATGGGAATCTCCTGAGAGGGTATGGCAGGGCTTCGGCACTGCTGATGGCTGCGGAAGGAAATGGTTTCGATGATGTGCTTCTTTACTATGACCATTTGATGGAACATTTGAAATGGGAAAACCTTGGGGCTGTACTTGCCGGAGGGAATGGGCATGTGGGTGAGATTGAAGGGAAACCAGAACTTCAAAAAGCCTACGAGCTTGGAAAATCAATTTGATAACTCAATGAAAGGAAATGCTAATTATGAATAAAATCAATTTACCGCAGGCGGCAAAGCTGACTTCTCCGAATCCGGTAAGCCTTGTATGCACACAAAAGCCGGATGGCTCCACGAATCTTGCTACAGTGTCCTGGTGGACATATCTTTCTTTCAATCCGAACATGATCGGGTATGCTATGGCAAAGACTTCTTACAGCGGAGAAATGGTACGGAATAATAAGAAAGTTATCCTTACAATTCCCGGTACAGAAATAGCCGAAGCAGTGATGGGCTGTGGAAGTACTACAGGCCGCGATACGGATAAAGTTGCCCAATTTGGTATTGAACTTACAGAAGTAGAGGGCAGTGACATTAAGATTCCTGTCCATAGCCGTGTGGCAATTGTATGCAGCATGAAAGAATATCATGAGGTTGGTGACCATTACCTGTATATTTGTGATGTAGAACAGGTTTATGGCAATGAGGTGGAGGAAGCCCTGTTTGCATGGAATGGGTATTCCCAAGTGCGTCCGGCAAAGTAAAGGAGGTTGGTGGGATATTTATTTTGTATATGGGAGTCATTGGAGCGAGCTTGCTGAGTGTGTGGATTGGACATGGATTAGGTATTGCAGTTAATGATGAAATATCTTTCTATATCAAAAATGATTGTATGATGATTGTAAAAAATTATCGGAGTTTTATAGTAAACGCCATAACTATTCTCACTTTGCGTGGAGAGTACCGTAGCAATGACAAGCAGTGTAATGTGTCATAGTAAAGTTTTTAAAGTTCGTTTACTATAAATTGACAAAATTGGCCAGTCTGCCATGTGTGGATTGGCCTTTTTAAGTTGCATTGTCGAAAACTGTCGATGAAGAAAATTGAAAATTTTTAACTTTCTTCTCAAAAACTTTCCGGTTTGGCATGGCGGAAAACGTTCTGGTATAAGCGAGGAGGTGAGAACCAGCCACGATCAAATCTGAATAAAGGAGGGGACTGCCATGCCATCTCCTTCTTATGATGACCGGCTTATAGCCATGTTCGATTCCTACTGCAAAGAGGTGTCGAGGAATTATATTAAAGATTTGGTGCGTAAGAATGAACGCCGGGGCAAATATGTTTCCCATGAACCGGTAGACTATCTGCTTGGATTATTGGGCCATGAGGATGCCTACCCTTCCCATGCCTTCACGTTGGAGGTGGACGGGTATGCCTGCATGGTGGAAAACGAGACTTTATACTATGCGCTGTTATCCTTGAAAGAGCGGCAGAGGGAAGTCCTGCTCCTGGGCTTCTGGCACGGCCTTACGGACGGGGAGATAGCGGAAAAGATGGAGGTAAGCGTCCGGACGGTATACAACCTGCGGCAGCGGGCGTTCCGGGCGGTAAGGGACTATTATGGAGAAAAACCAACAGACAATGCAATTAACAGTGGGGCTGATCCGCCGGGCGGTTAGCGGGGAGCGGGAGGCGCAGGATGAGCTGCTGCGCATCTATGAGCCGTTCCATGATTCGCTCCTGGTCTATGCGGAGGCGGGGCTGGACGGATGTATCCACCACGAAACGAGGGAGGACTGGAAGTCCATGGTGCAGATGCGGATGCTGCAGGCGATCCAGACGAGATGGAGGAGCCTGCTATGAAGCTGCAATGCGACCTATTCGATTTTGCCTATGTGCCGGGGTGGTACTGGCAGCTGGACTGCCTGGCGGAGATGGCGCTTCCGGAGCCGTGGCGGTTCAGGGAGCCGGTGTATGCTACAAAAAATCTGGATACGCCAATCCTGGAGCGGTACATACATTCTATTTTTAAGAAGCAGGCGATTGACTTTAACAGTGAGGGAGACCCGGCGGAGGCGGCGCGGCATTTCCATGTGGAGAATGAGTTCTGCTGCTTCCATACGGGGCTGTATACGGGGAGGTACAAGGCGGTGTACGCCTGCTTTGACCGGAACAAGAAGCCCGCGAGTATGCGGGGGTGGTATTTCCGGGGCTTTGCGGATGAGATGTCGCCGTGGCTGAAATATGTCTCCCCGCTCCCGGAGAGACCAAGCTATCATATGGCGCAGTATGGCGTCAACTACAACCCGGAGTGGCCGATACGGGTAAACATAGACCACATCCTGGGCGATGCGGAGAACGTCTCCCGTCTGCCAGCAGCGATCCGCGAGGCGCATAACCTGCCCCTGCTATTGGAAACGGCAGTAGAGCTGGCGCGGCGGAGGGCTGTGGTGGAGCCCGGCATTGTGGTGCCGCAGGGCTACCAGGGGAGGGTGCAGTATCTTCTGCCGGTCTGTCTGACGGATATGGAGAGGCCCGACCTTGCTATGACCCTCACCATTATGGACGGGTATTATTTAGGCAATACCTGCCTTACGTTGGAGATGGCGTACCTGAATGCCCGCCTTTTGGCGAGGCCGGTCGCCCCGTGGCTTACGGGGCTCGTGATGTAGGAGAAGTTTCATAGCAGGCCATATACTCCCGCGCCGGACAGCGGCGGCTACAGAAAGGGGCGTATATGAAATGCGCAGGAAGAAGGAGGGGCATGGCCATGAGATGACGGAGGAGATGCGTCATGTGTGCTGCCCGGTATGCGGGCACAGGATCATGGACGCGGCTGTAAGTACCCAGACCCAGCTCGTGACCCCGATGGAGGGCCGGTATCCCGATTTTATCATAAAGTGCGGGCACTGCGGTGCGAAGGTCGGGGTGGCGCGGGCTGAAACGCAGGAAAATTGAATACGGAAAAATTAGACCCGCTCCGAGCTGTGAAAGGCCGGGGGCTGACCGGGGCGTCATGCGGCATAACGGCAATTCCGTAAGGGATGTATACGGAAAAGGGAAACGTATGGCTAAACCGGGACAAGGGTCACTCGTTTGTTTGAGCATGATGCACGGAGGGGAGATTTCATTCCTGGAATTATTGGTCGAGCCTCCATGATACCACCCGAAAAATGGTGGAGACGACATTGAGCCTGGCAGGCGGCACTTTTTGTGCTGCTTGTCAGGCTCCTTTTTTTGTCTCCGGCGGCTGGGGATGCCGCCTGCCGGGCTCCGGAAAGGAGAACGGCAGAGATGGAGATCAAGTATGAGTTTGTTACGGGAGAGGTTTTAAAGATCGAGGTGGAGGATGCCTTGGGGGAGGTGCTGTTGGAGTTTGACCGGCAGGAGAAAAATAATGACCGGAGGGAGACCCGCCGCCATATGTCGTTGGACGGGATGGATTTTGAGGGGGAGACGTTCCGGGCGGGGGCGGATACGCTGCGCGAGGCCATGGGGCGGGTGGATACGGAGCGGCTTATGAAGGCTCTGGACATGCTTTCTGCTTCCCAGAAGGAACTGCTGTTAAAAGTTTATTTTAAGGGGATGCGGGTTGCGGATATTGCCCGTGTAGAGGGCGTGAGCGAGGCGGCTGTCCGAAAACGTCTGAAAAAAATTTATGGGAAATTGAAAAAAGTTTTAAGTTAGGGGGTTCGGTTTTGCCTTTCCCGTGGCTATATAGTGAGGGCACTAAATAAATGGCTCTCGGAAAGAGGTGGAAGGCATATGAAACATAACTTGAAGATCAGCGTGGCCAGAGGGGCGGCGTTCCTTCCGGTGCCGGGTTCCGGCGGCATTGTCCACTGCAGGAAGGTGGCCTTGCGGGAGCGGGTTCTGCGCTGCCTGCTGGGCGAGGTGCGCCGGGTGACGATCATCGTACCCGGAGACAGCGTGCAGGCTCTGTCCCTGCAGGAAGTGCCGGAGGTGGGAAGCCATGGCGGGGCGTAAGGAGCATGGGGCGGAGTTTCCCATGCCGATCAAGGCTGTGCCATACCATCATCAGATGGAGGCGTTCCGCTTCGCCTGTGGGCTGTTCGGCATCCTGCCAGGAGCGGGAAAAGAGTCTGGCAGCAGGGATGCGCCGCCCCGCCAGCCAGGTGCCGGATGTGCGCTCTTGATGGAAATGGGAACCGGGAAGACCCTTACCACGATTGGGATCACCGGGGCATTATCTAACGCCGGGCGCATCCGGCGGGTACTGGTGGTGGCTCCGTTATCAATCCTCGGGGTATGGGAGGATGAGTTCCAGAAGTTTGCAGATTTCCCTTACTGCCTTGTGGTTCTTTCGGGGAACGGCAGCAGGAAGCGGGATACCCTGCGGCATATGGCCGGGGCTTCCCTGCAGGTGGCGGTGGTGAACTACGAGAGCGCCTGGCGGATGGAGAAAGACCTGGGGGCATGGCGGCCAGACCTGATCGTTGTGGACGAGGGGCATAAGATCAAGACCCATAACATTTCCGCCAGCAGGGCGCTGCACCGGCTGGGGGCGAAGGCCGGATACCGGCTGCTGCTCACGGGGACGGTGATCACGAACAAGGCGGTGGACGTGTTCAGCCAGTACAAGTTCGTGAACCCGGCCATTTTCGGGCAGAGCTTCTATGCGTTCCGGGGGCGGTACTTCGACATGGTGGGGTATGGGAACCATACGCCGGTATTAAAGAAGTCCATGGAGGCGGAATTGATGGAGCGGATGCACAGCATCGCGTTCCGGGCGACCAAGGCGGAATGCCTTGACCTGCCGGAGATGACGGATATCCTGCGGCAGGTGGAGCTGGAACCGCCAGCCCTGCAGATCTACAGGGGGCTGGTAAAGGAAAGTTATGCGGAATTATCCGGCGGAGAGGTGACGGCAACGAACATCCTTACGAGGCTCCTACGGCTGTCCCAGCTTACGGGCGGGTTCATCGGGAATGACGAGACTTCTGCCGTGGAGCAGGTGAGCTGCGCGAAGCTGTCGGCTTTGGAGGACATTTTGGACGGCATTATGGCGGAGGGGAAGAAGCTGGTCATCATTGCCCGGTTCGTCCCGGAGATCAAAGCCATATGCAGGCTGTTGGAAAACCGGAAGCTGTGGTATTCCTGTATTGCCGGGGACGTGAGAGACCGGGAGGCGCAGGTGGCGGCGTTCCAGAATGAGCCGGAGGTGATGGTTTTTGTGGGGCAGATCGCCACGGCGGGGCTTGGCATCACACTGACGGCGGCCTCCACCATGGTGTTCTATTCGCTGGACTATTCCATGAGCAATTTTGAGCAGGCGAAGGCCCGGATACACCGGGTCGGCCAGCGGATGCCCTGCACCTACCTGTACCTGGTGGCGCGGGGGACGGTGGATGAGAAGGTGCTGGCGGCTCTGGGCGATAAGGCTGATCTTGCCCGGACGCTGGTGGACGATTACCGCAGCGGGCGGAACCCGTTTGCATGAGAGGAGGATGTATGGATTCTGAAAAAATGTTTGAGATGGCCGACCGGCTCCGGGGGCTTCGGGACGAGAAGGCGGAGATGGAGAAGCGGTTAAAGGAGATCAATGGGGAGATTGACGAGACGGATTTCCGGCTGTCGGAGCTGATGGCGGAAACGGAGACGCAGAACTTTACCCGTGCGGGGATGATGTTCTGCCTGACCAGCAAGACCCGAGCTTCTGCTATGGCGGGACGCAAGGAGGAATTATTCGCCGCCCTGCGGGGCGAGGGCTTTGGCGACCTTGTGTATGAGACAGTGAACGCCAACAGCCTTTCCGCCTTTGTGAAGGAGCAGATCGAGGAGAATGGGGACGTGCTGCCGGAATGGCTGGACGGGTTAGTGAAGGTGTTTGAGAAGACTAGCGTGAGCCTGCGGAAAGCGGCGAAATAAAAAATCATAGGAGGATTTGTAGAATGGCTAAGAAGAATGCAGCAAAGGAAGAAGTAGCAGTGATGCGTCCGGGGTTCCTTGCCCTGGCGGATTTCAACATGGATCAGACCATGGCGGAGGAGCTGGAAGGTTTGGAGGGCGGTTTCGACCGAGTGAAGATCCCGGCGGGCGGAACTACCATGTTCGAGCTGCCCGGCGATGAGGCGGACGAGCCAGAGGGCGTGAAGGAGTTCTCGGCGGTGATCTTATACCACCATCCCTTGCAGCAGTATTATGCCACGAAGTATACCGGTGGGAGTAACCCGCCGGACTGCGGCAGCTTTGACGGGGTCATGGGGGAGGGCGAGCCGGGCGGCGTATGCGCGAACTGCCCGCTGAACCAGTTCGGCTCCGGGGAGAACAACAGCAAGGCGTGTAAGAACCGGCGCAGGGTGTTCCTGTTGCGGGAGGGCGAATTGTTCCCGCTGATCCTCTCCCTGCCCACCGGCTCCATGAAGGAGTTCTCCCGGTACATCAAGCGGTTGCTCTCCAAAGGGCGGAAAAGTAATTCGGTGGTGACGCGGTTCTCGCTGAAAAAGGCCACCAACAGCAGCGGCATTGCCTATTCCCAGGCGCAGTTTTCCCTTGACCGTCCGCTCACATCGGAGGAGCAGATTTTAATCACGAAGCTGTCCGAGCAGGTGAAGGGGTACAGCCGGACGGTGGGCTTCGATATGGAGGAGGCCGCAGAGCCGGACGTGCCTTTTGTAGACCCGGAGACCGGGGAGGTTATCCCGCCGCTGTAGTGACCGGAATGGTGGCAGGTGATTTGTATGGCAGCAGGGATACCTGTATGCGGATAAGACATTTTTAGAAATAGAAAGTCCATGCGGGGCGGGAATATACCCGCCTGCCCCGCCCATGGACGGTTAGGAGGATTTTATGGGATATGAGTGTGTGACGGCACTTGGGAAGATAAAGGAATATCTGGCGGGGGCGGAGATTGTGGCCTTTGATTTTGAAACCTCGCCGTTGGAGAAGTACCGGGCGGAGGAGCGGGCGGCCTTGGATGCGCATAAGGCGGAGATCACGGGGATGAGCTTTTCCGTATCGGAGGGGAGCGGCATCTATGTGCCTTTCCGGCACCGGGCGGGGCGGAACATCCGTAAACCGGAGGCGGTCATGGAATACCTGCAGGCGGCTCTGTTCGGGAATATGGAGGTTATCAAGATTGCACATAACCTTTCTTTTGAGTCCATGTTTCTGTATGCGCTGGGCGTGGTAGTGCAGGCTCCGGTCTATGATACCATCGCGGCGGCGCAGCTTACCCTAAAGAGCGGCACGGCTTTCCGGGGCTTGTCGGACAGCGGCTTGAAGACCCTTGTGCCGCTGCTGTTCGGGGTGGAGCTGCCGGATTTTGCTACAGTGACAGATGGAAGTTTTTTTGACGAGCTGTCCCCGCAGGATGGGGAGACGGTGCGCTATGCCTGCGCCGACAGCGACTATGCCCTGCGGCTCTATCATCTGTTCAATGACTGGTTTGACCGGTATCTGCCGAAGCACCGGTATCTGGTGGAGCAGGTGGAGAGCCCCACCGCCGTATTTTGCGGGATCATGCGTTATAACGGGCTGGTGTTGGATCAGGCGGCCATGGAGGCAAGGCAGCAGGAGGCTGATGGGCGGATCGCAGAAATCCGGGAGGAGATTGCGTTCCTGATCGGGGACGTGAATATCGGGGCGAATGCCTCTACCTCAGCGTTTAAGAATTATCTTTACAAAGACCTTGGGCTGCCGGTACTTAAGACCACGGCGAAATACCAGGAGGCGGCGGATGACGAGGCCATGATCCTGCTGGCGGACTGGTGCCGGGAGAACCGCCCGGAGCTTACACGGCTCTTTGAGATGGTGCAGGAATACCGGCGGATTGGGAAGATACGGAGCACTTATCTGGACGGGTATCTGCGCCATGTGAATCAGGCAACGGGGCGCATCCACCCGGATCTGATGCCGCTGGGGACGGAGACGGGGCGGTTCTCCGCCAGGAACCCGAACCTGCAGAACATGCCCCGGAAGGGCAGCGACCCGGTGGGCATCCGGCGGCTGTTCGTTGCACCCCCTGGGTGTGCAGTGATGGAGCTGGACTATTCCCAGGTGGAACTCCGGGTCGGGGCGTTCTACTGTCGGGATGAAAAGATGTTGGAAACGTACCGGGGCGGCGGGGATATCCATACGCAGACCACTTCGGTCATCTATCATATCCCGGTGGAGCAGGCGGCGGATAAGAACGGGGTGGACTACAAGGAGCGAAGAACCATAGCGAAGAACTGTAACTTCGGCGTGTTCTATGGGCTGTTCCCCCGTGGGCTGCAGAAGACGTTGAAATTCAAGGCGGGGCTGGATACGCCGCTTAGTGACTGTGAAAATATCATAGCGAACTTAAAGGCCGGGTATCCGCAGCTTTCCCATTGGCAGGAGGCTACAAAGAGGCAGGCCGCCGCCCGCAGGTACAGCGAGACCTGGCTGGGGCGCAGGAGGTACTTGCCGGGTATCGTATCCGAGGACTGGGGCAAAAAGAGCTTTGCGGAGCGGTGCGCCATGAATACGCCGATCCAGGGGACGGCGGCGGATATCATCAAGCTGGCCATGGGGCGGATCGTGGCGGTGCTGCCGGAGTACCCGTGGATTCAGCCGGTGCTTACGGTGCATGATAGCCTGGTATTCTATGTGCCGGAGGAAAGGGTGGAGGAAGCCGGGCGGCTGATTAAAGGCTTGATGGAAAAACAGCCCTTTGCGGAGTTTGATGTGCCGCTGGTGGCCGAGGTGGCAGCAGGCGTGAATTATGGGGAGATGGACGAATGGTAGGAAGAAAAAAGGCGAAATGCCGGGGAGCCGGGTATCGGGATGCGATGCTGGCCAGGCGGCATGAGGGAGGAAAATGGATATGGCTATGAAACGGAATGCGGAGGGGTATCATGACCCGACCGCCTGCGATGCCCTCTCGAACGTGATCCGGGAGGAACGGAGAAAGGCATACCGGGCGTTGGTTTTCATCTGCTCGCCTTATGCCGGGGATATGGAGGGGAACGCAAGGCGGGCGCGGGAATACTGCCGGTTCGCGGTGGCGCAGAATTGTATCCCCCTTGCCCCACATTTATATTTCCCGCAGTTCATGGAGGAGTGCGACCCGGAGCAGAGGAGCCTTGGCATCGCCTTTGGGCTGGTACTGCAGGGTAGGTGCCGGGAGGTCTGGGTGTTCGGGCGGCGGATATCGAGGGGCATGGCGGTGGAGATTGAGAAGGCAAAGGAGCGGAACCTGCGGCTTCGGTACTTTACGGAGGAATGCGAGGAGGTGGGAACGGAATGAAAAAGGCGCTCAATGTCCCGCTGGAGGAGTTCCTGCGCCCGTTCTTCGGGCCATCGGAGCGGATCTGCCTGCGGGTGTTTGACGATAAGAAGGCCGGTACGTTCAAGGGGGCGAAGCTGGAAACGACGCTTTCCGGCCTCCCCGGCCTGATGGATACGCTGAGGAAGCATAACGGGCAGAACCGGGGCATCTATTTTGTGGTGAATTACGGCGGCCATGAGGATGCGGAGATCACCCGGATCAATGCCCAGTTCATGGAGTGTGACGAATTATCCCTGGACGAACAGCTGAATCAGATTGAAGCGTTCCCGCTGGAGCCCTCGTTCATTGTGAAGACCCGCAAATCCCTGCATACCTACTGGCTTGTGCGGGATGCGAAGGTGGAGGACTTCCGGCGGGTGCAGAAGGGGCTGGCGGCGAAGTTCGGCGGGGACAAGACCTGCATCAACGAGAGCCGGGTGCTGCGGCTTCCGGGCCTCTATCACTGCAAGCAGGAGCCGGTGATGGTGGAGTGCATCCATTTCCGTCCAGAGCTTCGGTACACGCAGGAGGAATTGGAGCGGCACCTGCCGAGGGTGGGGGACGAGCCAGCGCCGCTGGGCATAGTCCCGGCAAAAGGGACGAGGCAGGGACTTTCGCTGGTGCTTGGGCGGTGCGCGTTCCTGCAGCACTGCCGGGAAGATGCGGCGACGCTCCCGGAGCATGACTGGTATGCCATGATCACGAACCTTGCGGTATTCGAGGGCGGCGAGCGGGCAATCCATGAGCTGTCCGCCCCGTATCCGGGGTACAAGGCGGCGGAGACCACGGAGAAGATACGGCATTTCTTAGGGAGCGGCACGAAGCCCATCACCTGCAGGAATATCGCGGAGAAGGGCTTTGCCTGCCCGCGCATGGCGGACGGCTCCTGCACCTGCAAGGCTCCGGCGGCCTTATGTTACCTGCCCATGGGGCTGGATGAGCTGCGGGAAATGCTCGCCGCCGCAGAGGTACATAAGTCCCCGGTAGAGGATGTGCGGGCGGCGAAGCAGTTTGTGAAGGAGGCTTTATACAATATCGAGCCGCTGGATGCGGGGACGTTCATTGAGTATGAATTGAAGGAGCATTTCCGGCTGAAAACCGGGGATGCAAGGGCGTTGTCGTCCTACCAGAAGGAACTGTATAAGGCATATGCGTCCAATAAGGGGAACCGGCAGGCGGCGGAGGACAGCGGGCTGCCGGAATGGTACGAGATGACGGAGCGGGGCGGCCTGCGGTTCCTTTCGGGGATTCTGGCGGACTACCTGGCGGGGAACGTGAAGGCGTTCTACACGGCCAGCAGCTATTTTTTCTATGAGGACGGCGTGTACCGGGAGAGCGAGGACATGATCGCGGCGGCCAAGGTGCGGGAGCGCATGGTTCCCAGGACAGTGACGATGCAGGCCATCAATGATACGGTGGGACAATGGAAGATGCTGGTACGCAAGCCCGTGTCCGAGATTAATAGCAACCCGTTTATCTTAAACCTCCGGAATGGGTTATATCATGTGCTGGACGATACGTTCCGGGCGCATACCCCGGACTATTTCTCTACGGTGCAGCTTAAGGTCTCCTATGCGCTGGACGCGCAGTGCCCGCAGTTCCTGAAATATCTGGAAAGTATGCTGGGCGCGGAGGAGATTTCGTTGGTGCAGGAGATTTTCGGGTATCTGCTGATCCCGGTGAACAAGGCGCAGAAGTCCTTTGTGTTCGTGGGTGCGCCCAATGCGGGGAAGTCCACCCTGCTCAATACGGTGCAGGAGATACTTCTGGGGAGCGAGAACGTGTCGAACATCCCCTGGCAGAACCTGGGTGATCGGTTCAACAAGGCGGAGCTGTTCGGGAAGCTGGCGAATATCTTTGCCGACCTGCCCTCCAAGAGCATTGACGATAACGGGATGTTCAAGGCGCTGACCGGCGAGGACTTCATCACGGCGGAGCGGAAGAACAAAGACCCTTTCTCGTTCCGGCCTTACGCGAGGTTCTTATTTTCCTGCAACGAGATTCCCCGGAATTATGGCGACCGCTCGGAGGGCTTTTACCGGAGGCTGATCATTATCCGGTTTGAGAAGTCGGTTCCAAAATCCCGGCGCGACCCGAACCTTTCGGAGAAGCTGGCGGCGGAGCGGGATGGGATACTGATGTGGGCGCTCTCCGGCCTGAAACGCCTGATCACGGCGGATTATGATTTCAGCGAGACGGAACGGACGCGGGCGGAGCTGGAACGATACCGGGTTGAATCGAACAGCGTTTTGTCATTCGCTAAAATGTATTGTGAGCGGCGGGAGGACGGCTGTGTGGTGCGGGACGATCTGTTCCTGCGTTACAAGGAATACTGCGGCAATGCGGGCATGAAGCCGGTGTCGCAGACGAATTTCAACAAGGAGCTGGAAGCCGGGTATCCGGAGATCGTGCGGGGGCGGGACAAGCTCTCCAAACGCCGGGTATGGAAAGGCATGGCTTATGTGGAGGGAGGTGTGGAGGCGGAATGACCGCTGCCGTGGCCGGGATGACCGGGAAAACCGGGGTTCCCTTATTCCTTGCGCATAAGAACCAGAGAGAGGGAAGGGATAAAAATAAAAGAAAAAAATATATATAGTGTGTAAATTTCCCGGTATATCCGGTTTTTACGGCATGGGGCATCCGCCCTTTGTATGCTGGAATGTGAGATTGTAGCCGCTGTCATGCGGCATCTGAAAGGGGTTCCCGGCTGTTTCGCCTGGAAGACCCACGGCGGGATGTATGGGACGGCGGGGATACCGGACATTATCGCCTGCGTGGGCGGGCGGTTCTGCGCTTTTGAGGTGAAGCAGCCTTCGGGGAAGCTGACCCGGCTACAGGAGGTTGCGTTGAAAAAGATTGAGGATGCGGGCGGGGTTGCCGGGAAGGTGACTTCGGTGGAAGATGTGAAAAAGCTGCTGGCGGATATGGAGGCTGCCAGCGCAGGGGAGGAAAGGAGAGACATATGATTGCCTGGAAATATTTGAACAAGCCGTCCGCTACGGTGGCGGCCATGCAGGACTATTCTACCATGCGGGAGATCATCAATATCACGCCGCAGGAAACGAAGGAGCTTTATGACCGTATGGTGTCTGTGGGCAGCAGGCGGGTCACGGGAGTACCGGCGGGGTGGAACCCCCAGGCCGGGGAGGAGCGGCTGGTGAAGTCGCTGGATACGCTGGACGTAATCCAGGAGCGGTATCGGCAGGCGGTGGAGTACATGGGCTGGTTCGAGCCCGCATGGGCGACCTTGACGGATACGGAGCAGATGGTGCTGCGGGAGTTCTACATGAACGGGAGCCTGCGTTCCGGGGCGGCGGCACGGCTGCAGGAGCGGCTCAGCTTCAGCGAGCGGCAGATACAGCGCATCCGGGAGAAGGCGCTGAAACGGATGTCCATACTTCTGTTCGGGAAATGAAAGATGGGGTTTTCATGGGGCGTTATTTGCTTCCGGTTATGCTATACTGGTATCGTGGGATAGCGGGCCGGAGGCTGCGGCGGAAAAGATGGCAGTTTAATGGCGTGTTATTTGCTTTCAGCCGTGCTATACTTGTATCATGCAACAGCAGGCCGGAAGGCCGCCATGGAAAAGATGGCAGTTTAATGGCAGGTTATTTGTTTTTAAGTGTGCTATACTGGTATCATGGAATATTGGATCAGGAGAGAGCCTCTGCAGGGATTGCCTTGCGGGGGCTTTCTTTTTGCCCGGAAGGAGGCTGTTTGTTATGCCATATAAACCAAAGCGTCCCTGCTCCTACCCCGGCTGTCCGAAGCTGACGGACGGGCGGTACTGCGGGGAGCATCAGAAAATCGTTACGGCGCATTACAATAAGCACGAGCGTGACCCGGCCAGTAAGAAGCGGTACGGGCGGGCATGGAAGCGGATTCGTGACCGCTATATAGCCGCCCACCCTTTGTGCGAGGAATGCCGGAAGGCGGGGAAGGTGACACCCGCCGAGGAAGTACACCATATCAGGCCGCTGTCGAAAGGCGGCACCCATGCCGAGGGGAACCTGATGGCGCTCTGCAAGCCGTGCCATTCCGAGATCACGGCGCGGGAGGGCGGCAGATGGGAACGCCGCAGGTGAGGGGCAGGGGGGAGGGAAATCCCACTGTCCCTCACCACGGGTAGCGGGCGGGGGGTATCGCGTGAAAAATCGCGCTTTCAAGTGGGGTATATAGCCCCGGAGCTTTCAAGGGAGGAGGTGGGAGCCCATGGCGAACGGCCACGGCGGCGCACGGATCGGCGCGGGGCAGAAGAAAAAGGCATTGTCGGATAAGCTGGCGGAGGGCAATCCGGGGAAGCGTAAGCTGACGGTCATGGAGTTTTCCGACACCGCCGACCTGGAAGGGGAGCAGATGCCGCCGCCCCGCGAGTACCTGGCGGCGCAGCAGAAAAGCGGCAGGGAGCTGCTGGCGGTGGAGATTTACGAGCGTACCTGGGAATGGCTCCATGAGCGGGGCTGCTCCCAGCTGATACCGGCGCAGATCATCGAGCAGTACGCCATGGCGATCTCCCGGTGGATTCAGTGCGAGGAGGCCATTTCCGAGTATGGCTTCCTGGCGAAGCACCCGACCACGGGGAACGCAATCCCTTCGCCCTATGTCTCCATGAGCCAGAGCTTTTCCAAGCAGGCGAACAACTTATGGTTCCAGATCTATCAGGTGGTGCGGGAGAACTGCTCCGGGGAGTACAAGGGGGCAACGCCCCATGACGATATGATGGAGCGGCTGCTCAATGCCCGGAGGGGCGGTTAAAATTATGTTTTAATCCCATGCTGCGGGAGCGGCGGGGAAATCAGGTAAAAGAACGGAGCGAGCGGAACAGAGGTATCCGCCCTTTTTTAGTCGGGAGGCGGTTATGAATATCTTACAGTTGTCTATGGATGAGGTGCATCCATACGGGAATAACCCAAGAAAGAATGACAATGCCGTGGAGGCGGTGGCGGCCAGCATTAAGCAGTACGGCTTCCTCGTGCCGCTGGTAATCTCCAAGGAGCATGAGATCATTGCGGGGCATACCAGGTACAAGGCGGCGGGGAGGCTGGGCTTGAAGACGGTTCCCTGCGTGATCGCGGACGAATTGACGGAGGAGCAGGTGAAGGCGTTCCGGCTGGCGGACAACAAGGTGGGGGAGCTGGCGGAATGGGACGTTGACCTGCTGCCTTTGGAGCTGGCGGACATTGCCCAGGATATGACGGTGTTCGGGTTCGAGAGCATTTCCGAGGACGAGTTCGGGGAGGAGTTCACGCTGGATTCTGGGGAGAAGAAGCCCTACCAGCAGATCAGCCTTACTTTGCATGACAAGCAGGCGGAGCTTATCATGGCGTGTATCGAGTATGTGCATGAGCATGAGGAGGTGGGGGAGACCTTCGGCAATGAGAACCGGAAGGGGAACGGCGTGTATGAGGTGGTGAGGCAGTGGGCAGAGCAAAGGAAATTAGTCTGAAAGTGATACCGGGGAAGGTGGCGAACCCGTTCATGCGGCGGCACCATTACAGCGGGACGGTGGTGAATAACAGCTGCCTGCATTTTGGGGTGTTCCTGGACGGGCGGCTCCATGGGGTGATGAGCTACGGGCCGAGCCTGAACAAGTCCAAGATACTGCCGTTAGTGGCGGGGACGGGCTGGAATGAGTACCTGGAGCTGAACCGGATGGCCTTTGACAGCGTGCTCCCCCGCAATTCGGAGAGCCGGGCGATCTCCATGAGCATTAAGCTCCTCAAAAAATATGCGCCCCATGTGAAGTGGATCATCAGTTTTGCGGATGCCTGCTCATGCGGGGACGGCACCATTTACCGGGCGAGCAATTTTGTCCTCACCGGGATTAAGGAGAACGAGGCGTTGTGCCTGCTGCCGGACGGTTCCAAAATCCATAAGCTGACACTGGAAGCGAACCCGCTGGCACCGAGGAAGGAGCTGGGGGGACGCTCTTTTTTTGATGTGACGGACGGCAATTTCAGCTGGGGGAGGTACATGGAGGCAGCAGGCGGGACATTGCTTTCCGGGTATCAGCTCCGGTATATCTATTTCATAGACAAGGCAAAACGGAAAGATTTGACAGTGCCGGAGATCCCCTTTTCCCGGATTGATGAACTGGGGGCGGGGATGTATAGGGGCGAAAAAATGTCGCTGGCCGTGCGCCATGCGGGGAAGGAGGCTGTCCATGGGGAGGGCGAAGGAGATTGTGATGAAGGTGATTCCGGCGAAGGTGGCAACGCCGTTCATGAAGGCGCACCATTACAGCGGGAAGGTAGTGAATAATAGTACTCTGCACTTTGGAGTGTTTTTGGATGGGCAGCTCCATGGGGTGATGTCTTATGGGCCGAGCCTGGATAAGTCAAAGATCATCGGACTGGTGAAGGATACCGGGTGGAATGAGTTTCTGGAACTGAACCGGATGGCTTTTGACAGCTATCTGCCGAGAAATTCCGAGAGCCGTGCGATTTCCATGAGCATCAG
The DNA here is from genome assembly GCA_009917545.1 of bacterium 1XD42-76. Taxonomy (GTDB): domain Bacteria; phylum Bacillota; class Clostridia; order Lachnospirales; family Lachnospiraceae; genus QZDW01. The sequence continues at coordinate 156,342 of QZDW01000005.1, read as the reverse complement.
GCTGTTGAAGAAATACGCGCCGCAGATTAAATGGGTGATCAGCTTTGCGGATGCCTGCTCCTGCGGGGACGGTACGATTTACCGGGCGAGCAATTTTGTGCTTACGGGAATCAAGGAAAATCTGAACCTTGCGGAACTGCCGGACGGGAGCCGGGTGCATAAGATGACGCTGGCCAGCAACCCTACTTCCCCACGGAAGGAGCTGGGCGGGCTTACGTTCTTTGACGTGACGGGCGGCACTTATAATTTCAAAAAATACCTGGACTATGTGGGGGCAACGCCGATCCCCGGCTTCCAGCTCCGGTATATTTATTTCATAGACAAGGCAAAACGGAAAGATCTGACGGTGCCGGAGATACCGTTCTCGAAGATTGATGAGATGGGGGCGGGGATGTATAAGGGAGAGAAAGTGTCGCAGGCTTCCCGCCATGTGGATGCGCCGGGGTGATCCCCGGCTGCTGTTTTCGGCGTATGCCTGGCTTAAAAATATACGGGCATGAAGAATAGGATTTTGCGCAGGTGGGTTAATGGGAGGCCGCCCGCCAACCGGTGGGAGGCGGCGGTTCGATTCCGCCTCTGCGCTTGGATGGGATGAGGATTTGTAGGAATGGTTTGCGCGGGTAGGCTAATGCAGGCCGCCCACTGATCGGTGGGAGATGGCGGTTCGATTCCGTCTCCGCGCTTTTGTGGACGATAGCTATTCCAGGGCTTGCCATGCCGCCGGGTGTGGGGCTTTGGGGGAAGGGTTGGTGCGTATGGAGCGGTGGCAATTAACGCAGTTCCAGAACCTGCCGCTGGATGTGAAGATTGCAAAGAGCAGGCTGCGGATTCGGGAATGGTATGAGCATTATGGCGGGCAGGTGAACGTGAGTTTTTCCGGGGGCAAGGATTCCTCGGTGCTCCTGCATCGGGTGCGCTCCCTCTACCCGGAGGTGCCTGCGGTGTTCTCGGATACGGGGCTGGAATTTCCCGAAATCCGTGCGTTCGTAAAGACCATACCGAACGTGGTTTGGCTGCGCCCGGAGCTTACGTTCCGGCAGGTGGTGGAGAAGCACGGGTATCCGGTGATCAGCAAGGAGCAGAGCGAGTGGATTCATAGGATACAGTGCGGGGACAGGAATGTGTTCCGGGAGAAGTTCTACGGGATCAGGCCGGATGGGCGGGAGACGCGGTTCAAGCTGGCGGAGCAGTGGCGGTATCTGGTGGACGCGCCCTTTAAGATCGGGGCGGGGTGCTGCAATGAGATGAAGAAGAAGCCGCTGAAAAAGTACGCGAAGGAGACGGGGAATTTCCCGTTTATCGGGACGATGGCCTGCGAGAGCCACCTGCGGGCGCAGCAGTGGCTGAAAACCGGGTGCAATGCTTTTGAGGCGAAGCGTCCTATTTCCACGCCGCTCTCGTTCTGGATGGAGGAGGATATCTGGGCGTATATCCGGCGGTTTGGGGTTCCCTACAGCCCTATATACGACCTGGGGTATGAGCGCACGGGCTGTATCTTCTGTATGTTCGGGGCGCATTTAGACGGGAGCCCCAACCGGTTCCAGCGTCTGCAGCAGACCCACCCGAAGCTGTGGCGGTACTGTATGCGGGATTGGGATGCGGGCGGCCTGGGCTTGCGTTCCGTGCTGGAATATATCGGGATTCCCTATGAATGCTGCCATATGTGATTTTCCATGGTTCCCCTTGTTTTTTGGCGGGTTTTGGGGTAATCTGCTGTCACATTTTTGTGGAAAGCGAGGGAATTTCATGGAAAAAAAGTATTTGAAGGTGGGTACATATGTGCCGGGGACGGAAGAAAAAGAGGCGGTGATCCAGAGGGATTATTACCGGCAGGGGTGGATTTTCAAGGACGGGGAGGCGTTCCTTTCCCATGCGGATCAGGTCTGCTATGTGCCGGAGCTTTCGGACGGGGGATATACCCGGCAGGATTTCATGGAACTGTGCAACGGGCAGGAGGATTTCGCTGCGGAATGCTTCCGGGCGGTGGACTGACAGTGCCCGGAGACGTGGGTGGATGAGCAGTACCGGGAGGACGGATGGGGGTACTGCCCGGTATGTGAAAAGATATATGATATGGCCGGGGAGGCGTGCGCCTGCCCGGTATGCGGGTGGAACCCGGAGGAGGCAGGAGAGAATGGAGATTCGGAAGGTGGATGCCGGGCGGCTGAACCCGGCGGCGTACAACCCCAGGCGGGACTTGAAGCCGGGGGATAAGGATTATGAGAAATTGAAACGCTCCATTGCGGAGTTTGGTTTCGTGGAGCCGGTGGTCTGGAATGAGCGCACCGGCTTTGTTGTGGGCGGGCACCAGCGGCTGAAAGTGCTGCTGGATATGGGCGTTACGGAAATCGACTGCGTGGTGGTGGATATGGAGCCGGAGCGGGAGAAGGCGCTGAATGTGGCGTTGAACCGTATCCAGGGCGACTGGGATGAGGGGAAACTGGCGGAGGTGCTGGCGGATATTGATGCCTCCGCCTTTGACGTTTCCTTTACCAGGTTTGACGCGGAGGAGATGGACGCGCTGATGAATAAGTTCTACTCTGCGGATGCCGAGGAGGACGGCTTTGACCGGGAGGCGGCTGCGGAAAAGGTGGAGGCTTCCGGAGGGGCGGTTACCATGCCGGGGGATATCTGGCAGCTTGGTGGGCATAGGCTTCTGTGTGGGAATGGGGCGGATGCCGGAGCGGTGGAGCGCCTGATGGGGAAGGAGCGGGCGGCCTGCGCGGTCTGCGCCCCTCCGGCGGTATCCATGGAGGAATACAGGAAGAACGGCATGGAGCCGTGGATCTCCCGCATGGGAGAGGCGGTGGCATTGCTCTGCCGGTATGCGGATATTGTGTGCTGGAATGTAGACGATCTGTTCTCTACGGGCTCCCAGTACATGGAGCCGGTGGCGTTTGAGAGCATGAAATTATTTTCAGACTGCAATTTCCGCCCGCTGTGGATTCGGGTATGGAAGAAGCAGGGGATCATGGCCCGCGCGGGCTCGGCGCACCTTAGCAGCGCGAAGCCCCAGAAGCAGTTTGAGTATGTGGCGGCTTTCGGGGGCGGCGCGGATGAGGAGGTCAACGAGCAGGAGTATGGCTGGGTGTCGGCCTTTGCCGCCCACAGCTACCAGTTCGTGAAAAGGCTTACCAAGGAGGAGCGGCGGAAATGGGGGTATGCGGGCGTGTGGGAGATTGCGTCCATGCCTGCGGGTTCGGACGGTGTCCCTATGGTTCCGGTGGAGCTGCCATGGCGGTGCATGAAGATGCACTCCGATCCGGGCGGGCTGGTGCTTGACCCCTTTGCTGGGGGCGGCACGGTGCTGATTGCCGCAGAGCAGAGCGGGCGGCGGTGCTTTGCCATGGAGGGCGACCCGCTGAAATGTGACCTGATCGTGATGCGCTGGGAGCAGTTCACCGGGGAGAAGGCGGTGCGGCTCGGGACGGCGGATGCCGGTGCAGAGAACGCAGGGGATTAGCCGTTCCGGAGCCTGCCCTTTTGGAGCCGGGCGGGGTTCGGCTTTCCGAAGCAGGCTTTGGGGCTGTATCAGGAAATGGCGGCGTGTATCCGCTGCGCAGGCCGGCTGAATAGCAGATTCCCGGATAGAAAATAAGGCATATTTTTTGAAAGTTGAGCTTGTCTTTTGGGGTGTTCCAGAGTAATCTCTGGTCACATCAAAAAAGGAGGTCAATTTCATGACAATGTTAGATAGGGTAGGCAGCTTCAATAACGAGTATTTCAATTCCCTGATCCGGGAGTACACGGACAAGGGGCAGAGGCCGGAGAGCTTCGGCATGAGCCGCGCCATCATGGCGTACCTGGATACCAACGACAGCAGGGTTGCGGAGTTCATGGTGAATGATATGCCTTTCCTGCAGGATATGGACGGCTTCATGGAGGCGGTGGAGGCAGCGGGCATTACGGAATTTCTTCTCTGCGATAATTCCACCGGCCTTATGGAGAGTCTGCATTACCTGCTGGGGCATGGTTGGGCGGTAGGCGGAAGCTGTGAGCTGGAGGTTAGCCATCATACTACCCTGCGGGGGCTGCGCATGAAAAAGGCGTGAACGCTGCGGGCAGCAGGGGCGGGAAAGGTTCGGGGACGGGCTTTTCCCACCTTTGGGGCTTGCAACCGCCGCATTTTCAGGGTAATCTGTCCTGACACCAAATAGGAAAGGGGGTTTTTGCTATGGCAATGGCTACGGATCGGGAATATGCCGACATGGTGGCGGGGCTTGTTTATATCCGCCGGACGGGGCGCTGCCTTGTGCGTCTGCCGGATCGGAGGCTTGCGGTCTCGGATGAGGATGCCGGGGACGTGGAATATGTGAACGAGTGCCTGGGGATCGTGCTGCGGGGGCTGGGCGTGAAAATGGAAAGTTCCATACCGCCCGGCTGGGAGGAATTTAGCGCGGCTGGGCGTTACCGCTGGTGCGCGGGGCTGGCATCCCGGCAGGCCGGGCGGCTCCTCCGGGGGCTGCGGCTCGGGCGGATCAGGAGGCGTATGGTATCGCACAATGACTGGTGCAATGTGGACTGTGCGGAGACGCATCTGCGGGATCTGGCTTCCTGCGGGGCGAAAAGAAAGGGGCGGTTTGGATGGCATTTCCGAGGAAAGAGATAGTCGAGGCGGTTCGCGCCCGGTATCCGGTGGGGACGAGGGTGGAGCTGGTCTCCATGAATGACCCGTATAGTAAATTGAAGCCGGGCGACCGGGGAACCGTAAAATCCGTGGATGATATGGGGACGGTCTTTGTAAGCTGGGACTGCGGTTCGGGGCTTGGCGTGGTATACGGCGAGGATCGGATACGGATTCTGGAAGGCGGTGATTTTGAATGAGGGGGTTCTTCCATGAGGGACACTGGTATGAGGATACGGGCATGACCTGCCGCCGCTGCGGGCATCCGGTCTACCGGTCGGATCTGGCGGAGTATGCCTACCAGTGCTTCCATTGTGACGAGGATCTGTATTCTTTTGAGGCGATGGAGCCGGACGGGGCGTATGTGCCGCCGGTGATGGTAGCGCGTCCGGTGGGCGGCATTGCGCTGAATGAGGGGCTGGAATACCTGCTGGATGATGCGGGGAAACCCAGGATATTTGCCGGATGGCGGGAGGCGGAGGCTTACCTGCTGGGGCATGGCGTGGCGGAGGCTGATCTGGAAACGGTTTATTTTATAGAGATAGACGAGGAGGATGGGAAGGATAGCGGGTGTGCATTCAAGGTTGTGGATGCGGACGGGGTTCGGTATTATACCAGCCCGGAGGTTCTGGGGCTTGCGGATTTTGCACAGTCTCTGCATGAGAATGAAAGGGATGGGGGCGGGAGCCCCCTGCCGCTGGCCGGGCGGATCGCTGGGGCGGTGGAATGCCCGGAGGCGGCGTGGCTGGCCATGGCGGATGACCCGGAGACAGAAAAAAGGTTTTCATGCTTCCTGATTGCGGATATCGTGGGGAATGTGCTGTGGGTGAATGAAGACCATGGGGATGGCCTGGCGCATTATGTGTTCCCGCTGAGCGCGGTGCTGGAAGCGGCGGCCATGGAGGGGGATGTCTGGGATTTGCTTTTGGCCCGGTTCCCGAATGCCAGGGTAGACCGGTGATGGGGGCGGCTGGGTTCCCGTTAGGCAGGCTCTGCGCTACCAGGGGCGTGGCGCATGATATGGAGCGGGATGCGGCGTTTGCCCGGTTTGTGGCGGGTTCCCTTGCCCGGTATCGGTGCTGCGATTGGGGCGATGTGTCGGCAGCGGATGGGCGGGTCAATGACCGGGCGGTGGAATGCGGCGGGGAGCGTATCCTTGTCGCTTACCGGTATCCGGGGCATGGGAGCCGGAAGATATGGATTCTTACGGAGGCAGACCGGAGCGCTACCACGGTTCTGTACCCGGAGGAATATTAGAGGTTGAAATTATGTTTTAATTTTGAAGGGGCTTCTCCTTATGGGGAGGTTCCTTTTTTGATGGGATTTTTCTGCAGGAAGGGGGCTGGTGCCGTTGCGAAAATTAAAGGAATATGTGCCGTCCCGGTTCATGGGGGAGGGGTCTTCCTATCGTGGGGAGCTAGCCGATCTGGCGGTGGCATTTATCGGGTGCTTGAAGCATACCAAGGGGGAATGGTACGGGAAGAATTTTGACCTGATCGACTGGCAGGAGCAGATCATACGGGATCTGTTCGGGATTGTGAAGCCCAATGGATACCGGCAGTTTAATACGGCTTATGTGGAGATTGCCAAGAAGCAGGGGAAGTCGGAGCTGGCGGCTGCGGTGGCTTTGTTGCTTACCTGCGGGGATATGGAGTATGGCGGGGAGGTGTACGGGTGCGCTTCCGACAGACAGCAGGCTTCCATTGTTTTTGACGTGGCCTGCGGTATGGTGGAGCAGTGCCCGGCATTGAAGTCACGGATCAAGCCGGTGCTTTCGCAGAAGCGTCTGATTTACAAGCCGCTGAACAGCTTCTATCAGGTATTGTCGGCGGAGGCGTATACGAAGCATGGGCTGAATGTCCATGCGGTGGTGTTTGACGAGCTCCATGCCCAGCCGAACCGGCAGCTGTATGACGTGATGACCCATGGGTCGGGGGATGCCAGGAAACAGCCTTTGTATTTTCTGATCACTACAGCGGGGAATGATACCAATTCGATCTGCTATGAGGTACACCAGAAGGCCAGGGATATTTTAGATGGGCGGAAAGTTGACCCTACATTTTACCCGGTGATCTATGGGGCGGATGAGGGGGACGACTGGACTTCCCATGCGGTGTGGGAGAAGGCGAACCCGTCCCTTGGGATTACGGTGGACGTGGAGAAATTGGAGGCGGCCTGCGAGAGCGCGAGGCAGAACCCGGCGGAGGAGAACCTGTTCCGGCAGCTTAGGCTGTGCCAGTGGGTGAAGCAGGCGGTGCGGTGGATGCCCATGGAGGCGTGGGACAAATGTGCCTTCGCGGTGAATGGGTCGGTGCTGGAAGGACGGGCCTGCTACGGCGGGCTGGACTTGTCCTCCACTACGGATATCACGGCTTTCGTGCTGGTGTTCCCGCCGGAATATGAGGAGGACAAATATGTTATCCTGCCTTTTTTCTGGATACCGGAGGACAACATGGAGATTCGGGTGCGGCGGGATCATGTGCCCTATGACGTGTGGGAGAAGCAGGGCTTCTTAAAAACTACCGAGGGCAATGTCGTCCATTATGGCTTTATCGAGGCGTTCATTGAGGAGCTGGGGACGCGCTATCATATCCGAGAGATTGCCTTTGACCGGTGGGGAGCGACCCAGATGGTGCAGAACCTGGAGGGGCTGGGCTTTACGGTGGTTCCTTTCGGGCAGGGGTTCAAGGACATGTCGCCGCCTACGAAGGAGCTGATGCGGCTTACCTTAGACCAGAAGATTGCCCATGGCGGGAACCCGGTGCTGCGGTGGATGATGGACAATATCCATGTGAGGACTGACCCGGCGGGGAATGTGAAGCCGGACAAGGAGAAGTCCACGGAGAAGATTGACGGCGCGGTGGCGGCGGTGATGGCGTTAGACCGGGCGATCCGTGGCGGCGGGGAGCTGGGCGCTTCTATCTATGACGAAAGGGGGCTTTTGCTGTTATGAGTGTTTTGGGGCGGCTGTTCCGGGTGAGGGATAAGCCGGAGGTTTCTGGGGATATGCGCCGGGCGTATGACATGATGGGCGGGAGCCGGTTCGGGTTCTTCTTCGGCGGCTCCACCAGCGGCAAGGCGGTGAACGAGCGGACAGCCATGCAGATGACGGCGGTGTATGCCTGCGTCCGGGTGCTGTCGGAAGCGGTGGCGGGGCTTCCGCTCCATGTGTACCGGTATCGGGAGGACGGGAGCAAGGAGAAGGCTTTGAAGCATCCGCTGTACCGGCTATTGCATGATGAGCCGAACCCGGAGATGTCTTCCTTTAATTTCCGGGAGACGCTGATGGGGCATCTGCTCTTATACGGGAATGCCTATGCGCAGGTCATACGGAATGGGCGGGGCGAGGTGGCGGGGCTGTATCCTTTGATGCCCGCCAAGATGACGGTTGACCGGGACAGCGGGGGGAACCTTTACTATCTCTATTCCCGTGGTTCGGACGATGCGCCGGAGGCAGGGGAGGACGGGCAGGTGTACCTGCCGCCGGATCAGGTGCTGCATATCCCCGGCCTTGGGTATGACGGGATCGTGGGGTACTCGCCCATCGCCATGGCAAAGAACGCGGTGGGGCTGGGGATTGCTACGGAGGAATACGGGGCAAAGTTCTTTGCCAATGATGCCTCTCCCAGCGGGATATTGGAGCATCCGGGGGTATTGAAGAACCCTGATAAGGTGCGGGAGAGCTGGAACAAGCTGTTCCGGGGGAGCGTCAATTCCCACCAGATCGCGGTGCTGGAGGAGGGGCTCAAATACCAGCCTATCGGGATATCGCCGGATCAGGCGCAGTTCTTGGAGACGAGGAAGTTCCAGCTGAATGAGATCGCCCGGATATTCCGGGTGCCGCCCCATATGGTGGGGGATCTGGAAAAGTCTTCGTTCTCCAATATCGAGCAGCAGTCGCTGGAATTTGTGAAGTATACCCTGGAGCCGTGGCTGATGCGCTGGGAGCAGGCCATGGGGCGGCGGCTGTTTACGGATAGTGAGAAGGAGTCCTATTTTATCCGCTTCAATGTGGAGGGGCTTTTGCGGGGCGATTATGAGAGCCGCATGAACGGGTATGCGGTGGCAAGGCAGAATGGCTGGATGAGCGCGAATGATATCCGGGAGCTGGAAAACCTTGACCGTATCCCGGCGGAGCTTGGGGGCGACCTTTATCTGGTGAATGGCTCCATGACGAAGCTGGCGGATGCCGGGGCTTTTGCAGGGGATGCCGGTGAAAATGCCGGGACGGCGAACAGTGCGGGCGGGAATGCCAGGAACCGGAGAAATGGAGGAAGTAGGAAATGAATAAATTTTGGAACTGGGTGCGGGACGAGGATGGCCGCACCCTTTATCTGAATGGGACGATTGCGGAGGAGAGCTGGTTCGAGGATGAAATTACCCCTGCGGCCTTTAAGGCAGAGCTGATGGCCGGGGAGGGGGATATCACGGTATGGATCAATTCTCCGGGCGGGGACTGTATTGCGGCCTCGCAGATCTACTGTATGCTGATGGACTACCGGGGCGCGGTGACGGTGAAGATAGACGGCATTGCCGCCAGCGCGGCCAGCGTGGTGGCAATGGCCGGTACTACGGTGCTGATGGCTCCTACGGCTTTAATGATGGTGCATAACCCGCTTACGGTTGCTATCGGGGATTCGGAGGAAATGAAGAAGGCGGTGGCGTTGCTGGATGAGGTGAAGGAGTCCATTATCAACGCTTACGAGATCAAGACGGGGCTTTCGCGGGCGCGGCTGTCCCATCTGATGGACGCGGAGACCTGGCTGTCCGCCCATAAGGCGGTGGAGCTGGGGTTCGCGGACGGCCTGCTGTTCGGGGAACGGGCGGAGGTGCCGGAAGGGGCGGCGGATTTTGTGTTCTCCCGGAGGGCGGTCACGAACAGCCTTTTGGAGAAGCTGCCCCGGAGGGCGGAGAAACGGATACCGGCGGGGCCGCTGTATGGGCGGCTGGATTTGCTGAAAATGTGAGATAGGAGGGCTTTTGATATGGATAAGATTTTAGAGCTGCGGGAGAAAAGGGCGAAGGCGTGGGAGGCGGCCAAGGCGTTCCTGGATTCGAAGCGCGGGGCGGACGGGCTGTTGGCTGCGGAGGATGTGGCGGCCTATGAGAAGATGGAGGCGGATGTGGTGAATCTGGGAAAGGAGATCGACCGGCTGGAACGGCAGGCGGCGCTGGATGCGGAGATGAATAAGCCGCTGAACAAGCCGCTTTCGGGGAAGCCGGGTGCTGGTTCCGGCGAGGAAAAAACGGGGCGGGCTTCGGCGGAGTACCGGAGGTCTTTCTGGAATGCCATGCGCAGCAAACTGCCGTCCCATGGGGTGATGGATGCCCTGCAGGTGGGGACGGATTCCGAGGGCGGGTATCTGGTGCCGGATGAATTTGAGCGTACTCTGGTGGAGGCATTGGAGGAGCAGAATATCTTCCGCGTGCTTGCCCATGTGATCCAGACCAGCTCCGGCGACCGGAAGATCCCGGTGGTGGCCTCCAAGGGGACGGCCTCCTGGGTGGATGAGGAGGGCGCGATCCCGGAGAGCGATGACAGTATCGGGCAGGTCTCCATCGGGGCGTATAAGCTGGGGACGATGATCAAGGTGTCGGAGGAACTGCTGAACGACAGCGTGTTCGATCTGGAATCCTATATTTCCCGTGAGTTTGCGCGGCGGATCGGGAATAAGGAGGAGGAAGCGTTCTTTACCGGGGACGGGAAAGGGAAGCCCCTGGGGGTGCTGGCGGATACGAGCGGCGCGGAGGTCGGCGTTACAGCAGCGGCTGCCGGGGCGTTTACGGCGGATGAGGTGTTTGACCTTTTCTATTCGCTGAAAGCCCCTTACCGGAAAAGCGCGGTGTTTCTGATGAATGATGCCTCGGTGAAGGCATTGCGGAAGTTAAAGGACAGCAACGGGCAGTATTTATGGCAGCCCTCCCTTACGGCGGCCACGCCGGATACGCTGATGGGGAGGCCGGTGTATACTTCGGCTTTCATGCCTGCGGTGGCGGCGGGGGCGAAGTCGATTTTGTTTGGCGACCTTTCCTATTACTGGGTGGCCGACCGGCAGGGGCGGTCTTTCCGGAGGCTGGGGGAATTGTACGCGCCTACGGGGCAGGTGGGGTTCCTCGCTACCCAGAGGGTGGACGGGAAACTGGTGTTGGCGGAGGCGGTGAAGGTGCTGCAGCAGAAAGCAGGTTCCGGCTCCTGATCGGCTGGCCGGTAGAAATGGATATATGGCGTATGTGGGTGCTGCTCTTGTGGGCGGTATTTTTTATGGGATTTTATGGGCGGTCTGTTTCCGGCAGGCCGCTCTTTGAAAATGGGGTGGTGGGATGCTGGTTACATTGCCGGAGGCGAAGGAATACCTGCGGGTGGATGCGGAGGACGAGGACGCATTGATCTTAGACTTTATCGGCGCGGCGCAGGAAATCTGCATGGATGTGGCGCGGGTATCGGAGGAATCCGACCTTGCGGATGATCTGGAAAATGCCAAGGCGGCGGTTCTGTATACGGTGGCCTATCTGTATGAGCATAGGGAGGAGGCCGACCATAGGGGGCTGATGCTTACGCTGCGTGCTCTGCTCTTTGGCGTGCGGAGGGAGGGGTTCTGATGGAGATAGCGGCTCTCCGGGTTAAAATTATGTTTCAACGGCAGGAGGCTGTGGCGGATGGAATCGGGAACCATACGAACCGCTGGGCGGATTATTTTGTCTGCCGCGCCACGGTGGGCGGCGAGGGTGGGACGGAGAAGGCTGTGGCGGGGACTACGGTGGAGGATGCGGATATTTCTTTTACAGTACGTTTCTGCAGGGCGGCGGAAGCGGTATCCAGTAGCGGGTTCCGTATTGTGTTCCGGGAGGAATTGTATGATATCCTGGCCATAGACCATTTGAATTACAAGAAAAAGGCATTGAAATTCCGGTGCCGGAAAGTGAGGCGGTAGGCATGGCGGAGTGGGTGTCTGTGGGGGAGATGGCTTCGGCCATCATGGAGTCGTTGGAGGAATACGCCGACCTTGCCACGGAGGATTTGAAGAAGGCGGTGAGAAGCGCCGGGAATACGGTGAAAAAGGAGATACGGGAGAATGCGCCGAAACGGACGGGGGCTTATGGGAAAAGCTGGGCGGTGAAGGTTTCTAAGGAGACTTCTAATTCGTTGGAGGTCACGGTGTATTCCCGTAACCGGTACTGGCTGGCGCACCTGCTGGAATTTGGCCACGCCAAAAGGGGCGGCGGCAGGGTGGCCGGAAGGTCGCATATCGCCCCGGCGGAGGATGTGGGCGTTAAGAAGCTGGAAACGGAGATAGAAAGGAGCCTGGGGGATGGATAAGCTGATTGAAATTTTAGAGGAATTAGGGCTGCCTTTTGCGTATGACCACTTCGCGGAGGGGGAGTCGCCGGAGCCGCCATTTGTGTGCTACCTGCTGCCGGGAAGCCGCAATTTCGCCGCCGATGGGCGGGTGTACTATAAGGGCAGCGAGGTGCGGCTGGAGGTCTATACCGATAGAAAGGATCTGGGCTTGGAGGCGCGGGTTGAGGCCGTGCTGGACGGGCATGGGGTTTTCTACAATAAGTCGGAGGTATGGATCGAGGGCGAGAGGCTTTATGAGGTCTTGTACAGTTTTGGATGGGAGGCTGGATGATATGGCGAATAAGAAGAACAAGGTGAAATTCAATCTGAAAAATGCGCATTACGCAATGCTGTCTGTTTCGGAGACGGGCGAGATATCCTATGGGAAGCCGGTTCCCATGCCCGGCTCCGTATCCATTTCCCTGGATGCCAACGGGGAGCCGGAGAATTTCTATGCGGACGGGGTGGCGTATTATGTGATCAATAACAACATGGGGTATGACGGGGATCTGGAGCTGGCCATGATACCGGAGTCTTTCCGGACGGATGCGCTGGGGGAGAAGCTGGATGATAAGGGCGTGCTGATCGAGAATGCGGAGGTGGAGCTTTCCTCCTTTGCGCTGCTGTTTGAGTTTGACGGCGACCAGCGGCATATCCGGCATGTGCTGTATAACTGCTCGGCTTCCAGGCCGGGCATTGAGGGGAAGACCAATGAGGAGAGCCGGGAGGTGCAGACGGAGACGCTTACGGTGAAGGCAACGCCGCTGCCGGGCGGCATGGTGAAGGCAAAGACCGGGGATACCACGGATGCGGCAGTATATAATGGCTGGTATGCGGCGGTGTATATGCCTGCGGCTGCGCCGGAAAGTGGGAATGGGGAGGATGAAACAGTATGAGCATGACGAAGATGATTGAGATTGACGGGCGGGAGGTGGCGTTCCGCGCCTCTGCCGCCATCCCCCGGATTTACCGGTTGAAGTTCCAGAGGGATATCTATAAGGATCTGAGCGCGTTGGAGAAGGCGGTGGGGAAGGAGGATGAGGGAAATTCCAATCTGGACTTGTTCTCGCTGGAAATGTTTGAGAATATCGCCTATGTGATGGCGAAGCACGCGGACGGGTCTATCCCGGATACGCCGGAGGAATGGCTGGATGGGTTCGGGACGTTCTCCATTTATCAGGTGCTGCCGAAGCTGATCGAACTGTGGGGGCTGAATGTGAGGACGGATGCGGAGGCTAAAAAAAACTTCGCCCAACAGACCGGCCAATGACAACGCCGCTGTTTTTGCTCCGGTGCGTGCAGTTGGGGCTTTCTATCCGGGATCTGGATCTGCTTACTATCGGGATGGTGAATGATATGTATGTGGAGAGCCGGAATGATGCGTGTCCGGAGGCGTATGTGGAATTGGCAACGCAGGCGGATTTCGACAATTTTTGATTATGTTCGGATTGTGGGGGCAGCCTTTTTCTGGTATACTTAGTGGCAGGTGAAGGCTGCTTTTTCAGAAGTGGGTGTAATAATAAGCCGAATGCGGATTAAGGGTATGGTGTGGATTGTGGGAAAGACCTTTAAACATATGGATTTACAGCAGAGATTGAAATTAAAGGAAATGCTTGATTCAGGATGCAGTATTCTTGAAGTGGCAAATGCTTTAGGGGTTCACCGTTCCGCTGTGTACCGGGAAATTGAGAGGGGCGGCATGGAGGGCGGGTATGATCCGTACTATGCGCAGTCACTGTATGAGGGAAAGCTAAAGAAAAAAGGGCGGCCAGAATGTAAACTTTCTAATAAGGATTTGGCAGAATATATTTCTGGTTTGATTCTGGAAGAACATTTGAGCCCTGAGAAGATAGTTGATCTGCTGGCGGAAGATGATAGGGGATTTCCCGATGTACCGCAGTCCCCGAATACGATTTATAATGCGATTGACAAGGGGTTGATACCGAATGTGACGAGAGAGTCGCTGCTTTCTAAATCATGTACGGTATTTAGCGGAGGACAGATTTGTATCCCTAAATGGGTATTGGATAAATTGGAAATAAAAGACGGAGATATGTTGCAGTTGGAAATTACTGAGAATGGTGAAATGATTTATCGAAAAGCCGGGAAGTGATTTTGTTTCTTGTTTTAGAAGATGAAGCAAAGGCGGGATACCATGGATAGAAACGTAAATATTATTGTTGGCTTGAATGGCGAGAAGATCGTCCTGATTAACGATATCCGTTTTAAGGGCAAAAAGCGGGAAGACTGGAAAGAGGTAGAGAGCTATCTCAAAGAGTATGTCGGGGAGTTTTACGAGATTGCGGAAACTTCCGAGAAGATATTCATTTCCAGCAGCTTCCCGGATGAATACGCCGGTTCAGAGAGCAGGCTTGCCTTAAAAGGGGCTGTTGCAAAGGCCAAGGCCAATGCGGCGCAGGGGATACCGGAGCTGATTCAGATTGCTACGAATGGGGAGTATTCGGAGAATACGAAAAAGAAGCATGAGAAAGATGCTAAATATGGCTGGTATCGGTATGATGTACGGTTTGCCTTGCCAGTATATGATGATAAGAGCGGCGAGGTCTGCCGGTACAATATCTTTTTTGCCCGGATGCTGGTGCGCCATGATGCGGACGGTAAGAAATATCTTTATGACCTGCTTGCAATAAAAAAAGAGACGAGCAGCCCGCTTGAGTAAAAACTGTACGGTGAAAACCCATCTCTTTTACAAATGATTGTATCGGAAGGATGGGGTTTTGTCAATAGAAATTCTGTAGAAAATGTGAAGAAACGATTAAATTAGCACTCAACGATTGACAGTGCTAACAAGACGTGCTATAGTTTCTATGAACACAAAATGAAAGCGGGGTAACAATAGATGGGATATTACGTTTTTGTAGATAATTCAAATGTTTGGATAGAGGGAAAATATGCCTCTGCCGTGAAAAAAGGAATGGTTTCTGATATATGCACAGCACATGATAGAAAGATAAGTGATAATTCGTGGAAGATTGATTTTGGGAAATTGTTGTCTTGCGCTGTTGATGGTGATATAACAAATGTGAAAGAAGCTATAATTGTTGGTTCAAAACCTACACAAAAGGATAGCTTGTGGAGAGCGATGGCTTCTGCAGGATTTAAAGTCGAAACAGAACAGAGAAATTCAGCTAATAAAGAGAAGAAGATTGATACAGGGATAGTACAGAAAATCAATAGAAAACTGTTTAGAGAGGCAGCAGACGGTGATGTCTTTGTCTTGGTCTTGGGTGATAGTGACTATGTTCCAACTGTCGAAGATATTGAAGCTGATGGTAAAACGGCTAAGATTGTATTCTGGAATAATGTGGCGGGAGAATTAGTTGCTTCTGCCAGTGAATATAAATGCTTAAATGATTTTATGGAAGAAATAGAACTAAAAAAATAATGGCTTAGAAATTTTGCTAACAAATTTGAAAGCACAAGAATAGAAAGACAAGGGGAAGATGGTTTATGGCGAAAGATTGGCCTTATGCAAAACTATCAGAAGAAGCAAAAAAACATGGCGGCCCGGAGCAGTATGTAGAAATGCTAGAAAAATATGGATTTCAAAAAGGAATTATAGCGATGATTCCTGTTTGCGCAGGTTGTGTTTGGATATATGCTAACGGAGGGAAAATAGTACAGTTTTGCAAAGATAAGCTTAAAATTGTATCAAAGCGAGATGCAAAATTAGCAAAGCAAAATTTAGTTGATGGTATTAAAGAGGCTGAACGAGTGGCAGAAGAACAATGCGAACTGCCAGAGGAAGCCCAAAATATAAAAGAACAAGAAATTGACAAATAATTTGACAGATTTCTAGAATTAAGTGAAAATTGTTTATACGGCATCGGTTAGGAATAATCGGTGCTTTCTTTATGCCTGTGGCTCGGATTCGTCCGGGCTTTTTTCATGCCGTTTTTGAGGGGAGGTGGTCTTGGTGGCGAACCGGATCAAGGGAATTACGGTGGAGATTGGCGGCGATACTACCAAGCTGCAGACCGCCTTGAAAGGGGTCAATACGGAGATTCGGAATACCCAGTCCCAGCTGCGGGATGTGGAGAAGCTGCTGAAACTTGACCCCGGCAACACGGAATTGCTGGCTCAGCGGCACCGGCTTCTGGGGCAGGCGGTTTCGGAGACGAAGGAGAAGCTGGAAACCCTGAAAACGGCGGCAGAGCAGGCAAATACTGCCCTCGCCAATAGGGAGATTTCGCAGGAGCAGTACGATGCGCTGCAGAGGGAGATCATCGAGACGGAGAATGCCCTGCGGAATTTGGAGCAGCAAGCGAACCAGTCGGCTACGGCGGTGCAGAAGATTGCGGCTTCGGGGGAGAAGCTGCAGGCGCTGGGGGACAATATTTCTTCCGTGGGAAAGAAGTTCCTGCCGGTTACGGGGGCTGTCGTGGGGCTTGGGACGGCGGCTGTCAAAACAGCGGCGGATTTTGATTCCGCCATGAGCCAGGTGGCGGCGGTCTCCGGTGCTACGGGAGCCGATTTGGAGGCATTGCGGGATAAGGCCCGTGAGATGGGTTCTAAGACAAAGTTCTCTGCTTCGGAGGCGGCGGAGGCCATGAACTATATGGCGATGGCAGGGTGGAAGACCTCGGATATGCTCTCCGGCATTGAGGGCATTATGAACCTTGCCGCCGCTTCCGGGGAGGATTTGGCGACCACTTCGGACATTGTGACGGACGCCCTTACGGCCTTCGGGCTGTCGGCGGCGGATTCCGGGCATTTTGCGGATATCCTGGCAGCGGCTTCCAGCAATGCGAATACGAACGTCTCCATGATGGGGGAGACGTTCAAATACTGTGTGCCCATTGCCGGGGCTCTGGGGTTCTCGGCGGAGGATACGGCGGAGGCTATCGGGCTGATGGCCAATGCCGGGATCAAGTCCTCCCAGGCGGGCACTTCCCTGCGGACTGTGATGAACAGTCTTGCGGGTGAGGTGAAGATCTGCGGGGCGGGGATCGGGGAGGTCACGGTGGCCACATCCAATGCGGACGGCTCCATGCGCGACCTTTCGGATATCCTGGCGGACTGTCGGGTGGCATTCGCGGGCTTGTCGGAGTCGGAGAAGGCGGCTGCGGCGGAGACGTTGGTGGGCAAGAATGCCATGAGCGGGTTCCTTGCGCTGATGAATGCCGCCCCGGCGGATATCGAGAAATTGAGCGGCGCTATCGCAGATTGTGACGGCACGGCGGCGGGCATGGCGGAAACCATGCAGGATAACCTTGCGGGGCAGCTTACCATATTGAAAAGCCAGCTGGAAGAATTGGCGATTTCCTTTGGGGAGCTGCTGATGCCCTCTATCCGCATGATCGTGGGCTGGGTGCAAAGATTAGTGGACTGGCTGAACGGCATGGATGAGGGGACGAAGAAGGTCATTATGACGGTCGCGCTTCTGGCGGCGGCCATCGGGCCGGTATTGATTGTGATCGGCAAGGTGGTCTCGGCGGTGGGCACGATTATGACATTCATCCCGAAGCTGGTATCCGGCTTCAATATGCTGAAAACCGCTTTTTCCGCCCTGGGGGCGGTGATGGCGGCGAACCCTATCATATTGATTGTTGCCGCTGTGGCAGCGGCGGTGGCCGCCATTATCCTGCTGTACCAGAAATGCGAGTGGTTCCGGGATGCTGTGAATGCGGTCTGGGCGCAGGTGAAGGAATTTTTTGTCTCTGCCTGGGAGGCGATCTGCTCCTTTTTTACGGAGACGATCCCGGTGGCATGGGAGTCGCTGGTCGGCATATTTAACCAGATTCCGGCATGGTGGTCGGGGCTTTGGCAGTCGGTGGGGGATTTCTTCGGCAATGTCTGGACGGGCATGATGGAGAACCCGGTGCTTTCGGGGATCGTGGATATGATCCGTTCCTTGTGGGAGAACCTTTCGTCTACCCTGCAGGGGATTTGGCAGGGAATACAGACGGCGGCTTCGGGTGCCTGGGAGCTGATCAAAAATGTGATCCTTGGGCCGGTTCTTTTGCTGATTGATCTGGTAACGGGGAATTTTACGAAGCTGAAAGAGGATGCCCTCAATATCTGGACGAATATCCAGCAGGCGGCTTCTTCTATCTGGTCGGGTATCCGGCAGATTGTAGGTTCCCTGGCGCAGGGGCTGGTGAACCATGTGGTGATTCTGTTTACCGGGCTGAAAAATACCGCCGGGAATATCTGGTCTTCCATTAAAAATATGGCTTCATCCGCCTGGAACGGGCTGAAAGATCTGGTGGTCTCCATTGCCGGGAATTTGAAGCAGGCGGCAGTTTCAGCGTTTCAGAATATGGTCTCCGGTATCCGTTCCGCCTTATCTTCCCTTGGAAGTGTGGTTTCGGGCGGGTTCCAGGCGGCAATCAGCTTTATTACGTCCCTGCCGGGAAAGGCGCTGCAGTGGGGGATGGATTTTATCAATGGGATTGCGGACGGTATCCGGAGTGCTATCGGGAATGTGGTGAGCGCGGTTTCGGACGTGGCGGAGAAGATACGCTCGTTCCTGCATTTTTCCGTGCCGGATGAGGGGCCGCTTACGGATTATGAGAGCTGGATGCCGGATTTCCTCGGCGGGCTTGCGCGGGGGATTGAAAAAAGCCGGGGGCTTGTGGAGAAGGCCGTCCGGGATGTGGCTTCGGATATGGTGATCAGCCCGAAGGTGGGGGCGGCAGAGCTGGCTTCCATGGAGGGCGGTTATGGCGGCATGGGGAATATGGCGGATTTCCTTGCCGGGATCAGGTCTGCGGTTTCGGAGGCCATGGCGGGGGTTGCCGGGCAGGCCGGGGATATCGTGATCCCGGTGTATGTGGGAGGCACGCTGCTGGATGAGGTGATCGTGGGTGCCCAGGCGCGGCAGAGCCTGCGGTCGGGAGGGAGGTAGAGTGGAATGGCGTTTATACAGTATCTGGCGTTTGACGGTATGCCCCTCCCCCTGCCGGATTCCTACGAGGTGCAGATGGTGGATATCGAGGCGGATTCGGGAGGGGAGACGGAGGCGGGGACTACCCAGCGGGATGTGGTACGGCTGGGGGTGGCGCGTATTTCGGTCTCCTTTTCCGTATCGGCAAAATGGTTACGGTTGCTTACGGGGTTTAAGCAGAAGGAGAAAATCAGCGTGGACTATTTTGATATGGAGACGCTGGCGGTGAAGAATACGGAAATGTTCATTGACGGGTATAAGGCGGGGCTGGTGAAGGATACTTCTTATAAGGGGCTTTGGAAGGTGTCGTTTACGTTGAAGGAGTTTTAAGTCTAAATAATGGGTGATTTTTATCTCGATATCTTGTATAATGATAAGAGCAAAATGTAACAGACATGGGGTGGATTTATGTCATATGAAGAATATAGTAGAAAACCATATCGTGCGAAATGTGCTTGTGGGCGAGGATTCTTACAATATTATAGAATTTATTTATCGAATGATTGGGGGCAGGAAAGAGAGTCTAATACTCCGGTTGAACTGTTCTGCGACTGTTGTTCAAAAGAGTATCATTATGAAAATAATCATGGGATTGATTATTTAGTACCTAATGGATTATCATTCCCCAAACAGGAGCCACAGTTAAATTCAAAATATCATTATACGGAGAAAGAAGAATTTGTTCATAAATATGATGAACGAGCCATTGAGGATATGATTGCAGATATGACTGCTCCAAAACACAGATATATAAAAGATTTGGTAAATGAAGCTGCTATAGAATTTGCAAATCAATGGGTATTCCGATATAGAAAAAAGTCAATAGCACCAATGGTTTCATATTTGCAAGCTATTTTGCGAGAATATGATGTCCTAAAGGGAGGATATGAACGGAAAAAGCCATTTGTGGTTAAATATCAGATGGAATGTAAAAATATATCACAAGCACGGATGCAGATTGAAAAACAAAGCATTAGATTATTGTTTGAGTATGATTCCGAGCAAGATAGGGTTGATTACGAAAAAGCTAAAAGTGAACGTGAATTATACGAAGAAGAACATAGATATGACGATTTTCAAGCTCTGGTTTGTTATGATCCATCATTCAAAAAAGACTTAATAAATCATTATTGGGATAGCTATTTTATAAAAAGGTGTACAGATTCACAATATCTATCACTAAATAAACCAGAATACGGAACTCCTAAAATTACGATTGCTAAGAAATATTTTTGTGTATGCACAATTTGTGGAAAAGAAGCTGAAATCTTATCATCAGACTTTAAAATATCGTTTGATGAAGAACGTGGATTCTATCCCAGTAGAAGCTGTAATTGTCATACCGTTTCTTCTTTTGAAGCAAAAACGATGGATATATTTAATCAGCTTGGTATTACATATATTAGAGAAGTATCCTTTGAAGGTTTAGTAGGGGACTCTGGAAAGTCGTTACGTTTTGACTTTGCACTATATAAGTCTTATGATGAGACTGGTGTGCCTAAAATTGATTTGCTTATTGAATTACAAGGCCCGCATCATTATAAAAAAGGGTACTATGATGAGTATGGAGATTTTGTTACAGATGATGGCGAAGAAACTACGCATAATAATGTAGAAAATAATTTTATGCGTCAAGTTAGATATGATGAAAAGAAAAAGCAGTATTGTATTCATAATGGATTAGACTTGGAATGTGTCAAATATACTGTGGCTAATGATTATAAACGATTAGAGAGAAAGATTATCGAAATATTAAAAAGATATGGATATAATTATTATACCGATACTAATTTATTGAAATGAACCTGAAAAGGCATCAGTCAAAAACGGCTGGTGCTTTTTCTATGGAATGGGGGTGTTTTCCTATGTACCCAGTAAGCGAGGCGTTCCTGCAGGCGGTGCAGGGGAATACCCGGCATTATTACTGGACGGGGCGGATCACTACGGCGGCGGGGGCTGTCTATGGGTTTACCCAGGAGGATATTGTAAAGGGCAGCGGCTATATCTCCGGGCAGTGCTGCGGGAGCTCGGAGATTGAGCTGGGGACGGTGTACGCGGCGGAAATGGGGATCAGCCTCTATCTGCCGATTGACCGGTATACCTTGGAGGATGCGCAGGTGGAATTATTCTATCACCTGCGGCTGGGGGACGGCTCCTATGAGGAGGTTCCCATGGGCATCTTCGAGGTGAGCGAGGCGAACCGGACAGCGCATTTCTTGGAATTGAAGGCTTATGACCATATGCTCCGGTTTGAGCGGGATTTCAATGGGTTTGAGTCGGTGGGGACGGCTTATGGCTTCATGGAATTGTGCGCCAAGGCGTGTAAAGTAGAACTGGCGCAGACGGAGGCAGAGATTGGGACGATGCCCAACGGCTCGGAGGTGCTTTCCATTTATGCGGAGAACGATATCGAGACATATCGGGACGTGCTGTATTTTGTGGCGCAGGTGCTTGGGGGATTTTTCTGTATCAATAGGGCGGGGAAATTGGAGCTGCGGAAATACGGGGATTCCCCGGTGGCGGAGGTTCTGCAGAGGCACCGGTTCTCCAGCAGCTTCTCGGATTTTGTCACCCGGTATACGGCGGTGAGCTCTACGAACCTGCGGACGCAGATGGCGGAGTATTACGCGGCTGACCGAGACGATGGGCTTACTATGAATTTAGGCATCAACCCGCTGCTGCAGTTCGGGCTGGATGAGACGCGGGAGGCGTTATGCCGGAATATCTTAGCCAGCCTTTCGGCGGTGAATTATGTGCCCTTCGATTCGGAGACCATAGGGAACCCGGCCTTTGATTTGGGGGACGTGCTTACCTTTTCCGGTGGCCAGGCGGATGGGGAGCAGCTTGCCTGCATTACTTCTTTTCATTGCAAGATTGGCGGGAAGATGAAGCTGAAATGTGTGGGGAAGAACCCGAGGCTGGCGCAGGCGAAATCCAAGAATGATAAGAATATCTCCGGCCTGCTGAACCAGATCGAGGCGGGGAAGCTGGGGATACATACCTTTACCAATGCGTCAGCCTACAGCATTGCGGATACGGACGTGAAGATCATCAGCATTGAATTTGCGTCAAAAGAGGAGAACCATGTGCAGTTCTTCGGGCAGGTGGTCGTGGATGTGGCGGCGGAGCCGGTGGGGCGGTCGGCCAGCGCGAAGGGGACGGTCATTGTGCCGATTCCTGCTGGGATGGCGGGCGGAGATGCCGGAGCCGGGGGAAATGCTGGCGGGGTGGAGAATGGCCCGGATGCTCTAAGCGGTCTTTTGGAAAGCGATTCTGGTTCCGGGGAAGGTTCTGGCGGCATGGTGGAAGCATCGGTAGATGTGGAGCTGCCGGTATCATGGATGGAAGATGGGAAGGCGGCGGGTTTTGTCACTTATGTGCTGAATGATTCGGAGATCCTCCTGCATCATCCGGCAGAAACATGGCATAGCGGGAAGCATATCCTTTCGCTGTATTATCCCATTGAGAAGCTGGTGCCGAACATTACGAATACGTTCAATGTGTACCTGCGCATGGAGGGCGGGGAGGGGACGGTGGAGGTCGGCGGTTGTATCGCCTCGATCAGTGGGCAGGCCATGGCGGCTGCGGCGGCATGGGACGGGAAGATTGAGATAGGGGAATATGTATCAAGGTTCCCGTTGGCTGGCGGCCTGCAGGTGCGGGGATTTGCCGGGAGCATTAAGACGGAGACCATGGAGCTTGTGATCCGGGAATATGCAGACCATATGGCGGGCAGGACAGCCCTCGGCGGGTTCTGCCGCCCGGTGGAGATAGGAGGAGATCTGGAATGAGGTTGAAGGGGACAATGGTGATAGAGCTTACGGATGCCCAGACGGGGGCGGTGGAGACTGTTACTGAGGAAAATATGGTCACCAATGCGGTGAACAATATCCTCGGCAGCAACCCCATGGGGGTGTTCTATTCGGAGGTGGAACTGGCGGACGTGCTGGCATGGAATGGGAGCCTGCTCCCGATCTGCCCGAACATGATAGGCGGGATACTCCTGTTTTCCAAAACGCTGGAAGAAGATGCGGATATCATGTATGCCGGTTCGGATAACCTGCCGGTGGCCTATGCCTCCAACAATGTCAATTCCTCGGCCAATACGGCGCGGGGGAGCATGAACCAGACGGAGAGCAAGGCTTTGGAGAACGGGTACAGATTTGTCTGGGAATTTACGCCGAGCCAGGGGAACGGGACGATTGCGGCTGTGGCTCTGACCAGTGCCCAGGGCGGGCAGAACGGGTTCGGGAGCCTTGTGGGGGATGCCAGCACATTCCTGCAGATAAAAAAGCTGGATATCCGCGACCTGTCCACGTCGCAGCAGGCGGTATTGTTTGAGGCGGTGGAGATGGATTTTGAAGGGAACCTTTTGTATTCCATTACATTTGAGGATTCCAGCGTGCGGATACGGAAGGTGCGCATCCCGGTCTTTTCCATTGGGCTGAATGAGAAGCTGGACGACAGCACCTATACGGTACTGGAAGACAATGCGGTTCCTACGGAGACATTTCTGTTCCTTGGAAGCTATACGAAATACGGGGAGTTCATGGACGGGCGGGACGGGTACTGGTACGGGTTTTCCAATGAGGGAAATTCCTCCGGGAATGCCAGGCTTTTATGGGTGAGGATATCCAAGGCGGATCATTCCATGACCGAGGGGGACTGGACGCTGCCGAACGCGAAGCTGATGTCGGTGGGCGAGAGGGATATGTCCGGGAGCTATCCGGAGCGGAAATGCCGGTGCTGTATGCGGGGCGGGTATCTGTATGTGCCTGCCTACGATAAGAAGGGTATTTATAAGATCAATATGGCGAACATGGCGGATGTGACGCTGATCCCGTTTGGGTTTACATCAAAATGGAAGCCCTTATGCGATACGGGAACCTGCGAGCTGTTCCTTACGCTGGTGGGCGACCTGATTGTGGGCGGGGATTTCCAGATCACCATAAATGATGGGGTGGTGCATACGCAGGGGAGCGCGAGGCTTACCAGCGCGGCCACGCCGCTCTTCCAGTATGGGCAGTTCCTTGTGGGATGGGGCGGCAGCTATGGGAGCGAGTACCGGAGCATGTACCTGCTCACGCCGTACCTGGCTTCTGTCAACAATCTTTCGTCAGCGGTGGTAAAGACCGTGGATAAGACCATGAAGATTACCTATACGCTGACGGAAGAATGAGATATCATTTGTCGGTTTGGGTTATGCCGGGAAATCCGGCGGTTGCGGTTCCTTAGATGCTGGAGGGCTGGATTTCAGAGGTGGCGGGATAGTCGGCTTTCCGTTCGGCTACCATGGAGAGGGCGGCGGTATCGGCCTCTATCATTGTTTTGACTTTTGTCAGCTTTACGATTTTGTTTTCCAGCTTCTTTGTTGCCTGCGTCTGTTCCAAGGATTTCTGTTCCATGGCGGTCAGGGGGCGGATATGGATGCCCTGCTCGTCATATTCAACCTTGATATGGTCACCGATGTGGTATCCGAGGGCTTCGAGCCATTTGCCCTCAATGGATATCTTGGGCGTCCAGATGTAGCGCATGGCCCCGGCATAGATGGAATGGAAGTCCCGGCGGGTGCGGGAGGAATACAGGACTTTGATTATTTTTGATTTCATATGGCGTTTGCCTCCTTCTTTTTTAGTGCTGTCAGCTTAGCGGAGACGGGGCGTTCCATCAAGTCTTTACGCTCTGGAAAAGCAGACAAAGAAGGGGGCGTTTTGTTGGCAGAAGTAACAAGAAATCAATTTGGGAATTGGCGGTTTTCCATAATGGGAGCCGCTTTTTTCATACAAAAAAATGAAAGAGAGGTACTTAGGTATGAAGGATGTATGGAATGTGGTTCAGGTGGTGTTTGCGGCCGTGGGTGGCGGGATTGGCTGGTTCTTCGGGGAGCTGGACGGCTTTTTCTATGCCCTGTTGGCTTTTGTGGTGATCGACTACCTGACGGGGGTGATGTGCGCCATTGCGGATAGGAGCTTATCCAGCGAGGTGGGGTTTCGGGGGATCTTCCGCAAGGTGCTGATCTTCGTCATGGTGGGCGCGGGGCATATCCTGGATGCGCAGGTGATCGGTTCGGGGGATGCGCTGAGGACGGCGGTGATCTTCTTTTACATTTCTAATGAGGGCGTGAGCCTGCTGGAAAATGCCGCCCATATCGGCCTGCCGGTTCCGGAGAAGCTGAAAGACGCGCTAGCGCAGCTCCATGACCGGGAAAAGGAGGACAGTGAATGAGGATCAGGGTCAAGATGACCCGTGCCGGGAATATCGCCCGGCACGGGGAGGGGATTGCAGAGCTGGATTTGGAGGAATATCTCTGCGGCGTGGTGCCTGCGGAGATTGGGGAGGGCTCTCATGGGGACGCGCTCCGTGCGCAGGCGGTGGCCGCTCGCACTTTTGCTCTTAGGCGGGTGCTGGCGGGCATTGTGGTGGATGATACTACCAGCTTCCAGGCATACCGGGCGGAACTGCTTGACTGCAGCCCAAGGAGCCGGGAGGCGGTGGCGGATACGGCCGGGATGGTGCTGGTGTATGGCGGGGATGTCATTGACTGCTATTATTCCGCCTCCAATGGGGGCGTTACGAAAAGGAGCGGGGAGGTCTGGAGCCGGGATTATCCCTACTATATGAATAAGGCTGATCCGTGGGATGTTGCCGCCCGGCTGGAAAGGCCGAAGGCGGCCAGCCACGGCGTGGGGATGTCCCAGGTGGGCTGCATGTGGGCGGCGGGGCATGGGGTTCCTTACCATGAGATACTGGCGTTCTATTATGACGGCGCAGCCCTTGTGCGGGAATACGGCGGGGGCGGCGTTGTCTCTTTTGAGGAAGATATGGAAGGGGTGAGAGGCTTGCATTTACATAAGCTGATTTTTACGGAAAATGCCTGTTATAAGGCCGGGCGGCGGATTGTGCCGAAGGGAATCATGGTGCATTCCACCGGGGTGGATAACCCGTGGCTTAGGCGGTATGTCGGCCTGGATGACGGGCTTCTGGGGATGAATAAATACAATAACCACTGGAACCAGGCGATGCCGTCCGGGCGGCAGGTCTGCGTCCATGGGTTTATCGGGAAGCTGGCGGACGGGACGGTTGCCACATACCAGACGCTGCCCTGGGACTGGCGGGGGTGGCATTGCGGCTCCGGGCCGAAGGGGAGCGGAAATGATTCTTATATCTCTTTTGAGATCTGCGAGGACGGCCTGGCGGACGCTGCCTATTTCCATGAGGTGTACCGGGAGGCGGTGGAGCTTTGCGTCTATCTCTGCGGGCTGTATGGTTTTACGGAGGAAAATATCATCTGCCATAGCGAGGGGCATGAACGTGGGATTGCTTCCAACCATGAGGATGTAATGCACTGGTTCCCTAGGCATGGGGAAAGCATGGACAGCTTCCGGGCGGCGGTTCGGGAGCGGCTGGTTGGTGGCTCCGGCGGATCAGGTGGCAATGGAAACGGTTCTGGCCTGCCAGGCGGAAATGGGGGCGGTTCTGCCGGGGCTTCCGGTTCGGGCGTGATGTACAGGGTGCGGAGAAGCTGGGCGGATGCGGCTTCCCAGAAAGGGGCTTTCCGGGTGCTGGATTACGCCAGGCGGTGCGCAGATGAAAATGCGGGGTATTCGGTCTTTGATGATAGTGGGAAGCTGGTCTATGCCGGGAAGTCTTCGGTGATGTATACGGTGGGGGAGCATGATACGCTGTGGGGGATTGCCGCGAGGTTTCTTGGCAGCGGGAAGCGGTATCCGGAGATTATGGAGGCAAACGGGCTGCGTTCGGACGTGATCCGGGCGGGCATGGTTCTCAGGATACCGGATTGACGGCGGGCGGCTCCTTCGGGGGCCACTTTTGCTGTATTGCGGCAGAAGAAATCTATTGAGTGGGATTTTGATGGAAATGGGGTGGTATCAGGTGACGGATGCGGAGAAGGAAAAGATGCGGTTCCTGCGCATGGAGGGGCTTGGCTATGGCGCGGTGGCGGAGCGGCTGGGGCTTTCGGAGAATACGGTGAAGAGCTACTGCAGGCGGAACCATCTGACGGGGGTGGCGGCAAAGGAGCGGGCAAAAGTCTGCCGGGAATGCGGGGTGCCGCTGGCTTCGGTTCCGGGGCGGAAGGGGCGGAAATTCTGCTGCGAGGGCTGCCGGAGGGCATGGTGGCGGTCGCATCCGGAGCTGGTACACCGGGAGGCGTATTATGTGCTGGTCTGTGGGCATTGCGGACGGGAGTTTCGGAGCTATGGAAATAGGAGGAGGAAATATTGTTCCCATGAATGCTATATCAGGGCGCGGTTCGGGAAAGGGGGCGGTTTGGATGACGGCGGAGCAGTTTGAAAGGGAGAAGAAATACCAGGCGGCGGTGGCGGTCGCCCGCTCCATGCTGAAAAGAGGCGTGATAGACGAGCAGGATTTTCTGCGGATAGAGGAAAAAATGCGGGAAAAATTCCGTCCGGTTTTGGGTGGATTTTTATTGTGAAAATGGGTGAAAAGGCTTCCTTTTTGGGGTCGCTTCCTATAACATCAGTGTCCAGGAAAGGAGGGCGTATTTATGGGACGCACAATAAAACGGGTAAATATGGCGGCTGTCCGGCCAGCGGAAAAATTGAAGCGCGTGGCGGCTTATGCACGGGTTTCCTGCGGGAAGGATGCCATGCTCCACTCCCTTTCGGCGCAGGTGAGCTATTATAGCGGGCTGATCCAGAAGACGCCGGGCTGGGAATATGCCGGGGTATATGCGGACGAGGCGGTGTCCGGGACGAAGAACAGCCGGGGCGAGTTCCAGAAGATGCTGGCGGAATGCCGGGCGGGGAATATCGACCTCATCATTACGAAGTCTATCTCAAGGTTTGCCCGGAATACGGTCACAACATTGAAGACGATTCGGGAGCTCCGACTGATCGGGGTGGATGTGTATTTTGAGGAGCAGAATATCCATACGCTGGGGGAGGATGGGGAATTTGTGCTTACCCTGCTGGCGGCGTATGCGGAGGAGGAAGCCCGGTCGGCTTCGGAAAACCAGCGGTGGCGGGTTCGCCGCAATTTCGAGCGGGGGCTTCCGTGGCGGGTGGATATGTTTGGATACCGGCTTGTGGATAACCGGCTGGAGATCGTGCCGGAGGAAGCGGCTCTTTTGCGGCGGGCGGCGGAGCTTTATCTGGAAGGGCATACGCAGGAAATGCTGGCGGACTATTTTGATAAGGCGGGGGCGGTCGGCAGGCATGGGGCGAAGATTTCCGGCACAGGTATCATACAGCTTCTCTGCAATGAGAAGATTGCCGGGGATATGCTGCTGCAGAAGACCCACTGCATAGACCCAATCAGCAAGATCCATAAGGTGAACCATGGGGAATGGACGCAGTATTTTGTGGAAGGGAGCCATGAAGGGATTCTTGACCGGGAAACCT
The DNA here is from genome assembly GCA_009917545.1 of bacterium 1XD42-76. GTDB lineage: Bacteria > Bacillota > Clostridia > Lachnospirales > Lachnospiraceae > QZDW01. The sequence goes on along the minus strand of QZDW01000005.1, from coordinate 128,086 downwards.
ATAAAAAGGTTCTGGCGGAGCGGGCGCGGCGGGTAGAGGCGCTTGGCATGGATGGCCGGGACTGTACGAGGAAGCACCGCCCGTTTTCCAGCCGGATCACCTGCGGGGGATGCGGGAAGCATTTCATGCAGCGGGTATGGGATACGAAAAAGCGGGGCAGGCGGGTGGTATGGGTATGCAAGACGCATATCAGGAGCGCGGCCAGCTGCAGTATCGGGCAGATCCCGGAGCCGCTGCTGGAAAAGCTGGCGGCGGAGGCCATGGGGCGGCGGAAATATGACCCGGAGGAATTTCGGGAGAAGGTTACGGAAATCCGGGTGCCGGAAAACGGGCGGCTTATCTTTGTATTCAAAGACGGCCATACGGTGGAAAAGCAGCATGGTTTTGAATGGCCGGACGGGAGGAGGTGCCATATATGCCAACAGTAGCGAATGCAAGGGTCACGGTCATACCGGCGAAGAAGGATATCCCGGTGAATGTGCTTTCCGGCGAGGAAAGGAAGCTGTTGCGGGTGGCGGCCTATGCCCGTGTATCGACCAACAATGAGGAACAGCTTACCAGCTATGAGGCGCAGGTGGACTATTATACCCGGTATATCCAGTCAAAAGAGGAATGGGAGTTTGTAAAGGTATTTACGGACGAAGGCATTTCCGCAACGAATACGAAAAAACGCGAGGGCTTTAACCAGATGGTGGCGGAGGCCATGGCGGGGAAGATTGACCTGATTATTACGAAATCCATTTCCCGGTTTGCCCGGAATACGGTGGATACGCTGACTACGGTTCGGAAGCTGAAAGAGAAAGGGATCGAGGTATATTTTGAAAAGGAGAATATCCGGACGCTTGACGGGAAGGGGGAGCTGCTGATTACCATCATGTCCTCGCTGGCGCAGGAGGAGAGCCGCTCCATTTCCGAGAATGTGACCTGGGGGCAGCGGAAGCGGTTTGCGGACGGGAAGGTGAGCCTGCCCTATGGGCGGTTCCTTGGGTATAAGAAGGGCAGGGATGAGCTGCCGGAGATCGTGGAGGAGGAAGCGGTGACGGTGCGGCTTATCTACCGGCTTTTCCTCTATGGGAAATCGCCCTCTGCCATAGCCAGCTACCTGACGGGGGAGGGGATTCCTACCCCGGCGGGGAAAAGGAACTGGCGGCCTAATACGGTGGAAAGTATCCTTACCAACGCCTGAGTTATAATAAGCATAACCTTAGAAAAGCTAGGAAACATAAGGCTTTCACCGGTTATGCTTATTTTTTTATCTACACAAACTCAGACGCGAGGAGGTACAAATGGATACTAGAAAATTAACAGTTTATGCGGGAAGCGGGAAAAATTACGACCCAATGTCCAAAATCATTCTGCAAGGGAGATGGTTAGAGGATTTAGGGTTTTCCATCGGTGATAAAGTGACGGTTGCCTGTCAGCAGGGCAAACTCGTTATTGAACGCGCCACGGATGGACAAGCGCGGCAGGAGGTTCCGGGAACGGCACAGCAGGCTGGCAAACGCCAGGGGAAGGGGAATACATATGGCAGACATTAAAAAAGTATTTGACGAGACATTGAAGCTGGATCGGGGCATTCAGAGCCTGCTGTCATTCTCCGCTTTTGAGCGCAATGGCGATCTTAGTGGCCTGCATATTGATTTTGAGGACAGTGAGCAGCTGTTCCTTACGGAAGAACTCAGGGAAATCATGGAAAAACTTTCCGATGTGCATTTCCGGCTGAAATACCTTTCACGCCCTGTCAGGGAAACAGGCCGCCTGCATAAGAACCGGAGCGGCAGGTATGAAACGGCAAGCGGCCATTATTATACCAGCGGCCAGGGAATCGAAGCCCTGATTACAGACGGATACCCGGAAGTGGCATATTGGGTATGGACAAGGGTGGAGCATAACGGGAATGATTATTATTTGGTGGGGCATAAAGATGTCAGCATGGACGGGCTGACCGTGCGAGTAAGGGAGGGGGTGTAACAATGGGAGCGACAATTTATTGTCTGTGTAACCAAAAAGGCGGATGCGCAAAGACTACAAGTTCGGTTAATATCGGGATTGGGCTTGCCCGCGAAGGGAAAAAAGTCCTTTTAGTGGACACAGATCCGCAAGGTTCCCTGACAGCAAGCCTTGGATACCAGCAGCCTGACCAGATTAAAGTTACGCTGGCTACGATATTGGGCGCGATTATCATGGATACTCCCCTGCCGGATGGCGGGGGGATCCTCCACCATGGGGAAGGGGTTGACCTTCTCCCGGCAAATATTGAACTGTCCGGGCTGGAGGTCACTCTGGTAAACATCATGAGCCGGGAGACGATCCTGCGCCAGTATCTCCAGACAGTAAGTGAGGCATATGACGCGATTATCCTGGACTGTATGCCGTCGCTTGGTATGCTGACGATAAATGCCCTCGCGGCAGCGGACGAGGTACTAATACCCGCCCAGGCGCATTTTTTGTCCATCAAGGGGCTGGAACAACTTCTCAGGACTATTAAAAAAGTGAAGAGGCAGATCAACCCAGCGCTGTCCATAGCGGGGATACTGGTGACGATGGCGGATATGCGCACGAATTACGCGAGGGAGATCGTTGAGATCCTGCGTGACACGTATGGTGAGAAAATCAGGATATTCGAGAGTATCATTCCCTTGTCTGTACGGGCCGCTGAAACCAGCGCGGAGGGAAAAAGTATTTACCTCCACGACCCCGCCGGGAAAGTAGCCGCCGCCTATGCCGCATTGACCAGGGAGGTGATGCGGGGGTGAAAAGCAGCGCGAGGAACATTCAGATGACGAGTTATGATGACCTATTCACTGCCACGGAAACCATAGGGGCAGATGGCGGGAAAATACAGGAAGTCGCGCTTTCCGACCTGTTCCCATTCAGGAATCACCCTTTCAAGATCCTGGACGATCAAAGCATGGAGGACATGGTGGAGAGTGTCCGGGAGCATGGGATCCTCATGCCGGGGATTGCCCGACCCCGCCCAGAGGGCGGCTATGAACTGGTGGCTGGGCATCGGCGCAGGCACGCGTCCCAGCTGGCAGGGCGGGACACAATGCCGGTGGTGATCCGGGATCTGGATGATGATGAAGCTACCCTTTTCATGGTAGACAGCAATATCCAGCGGGAAAACCTTCTCCCCAGCGAGAAGGCGTGGGCATATAAAATGAAGATGGACGCTCTGAGGCATCAGGGCATCAAAAACGCTTCTCGCCAAGTTGGCGAGAAGTACAGTGTGGACGCATTAAGCGAAAATTCCAATGACAGCGCGAGGAATATCCACCGCTTTATCCGGCTGACAGAGCTGATCCCGGAACTGCTCCGGATGGCAGACGATAAGAAACTGCCGTTCAACTCCGCCGTGGAACTGTCTTATCTCGCCAAGGAAGAACAGGGGGATCTCCTTGAATTGATGGGGAAGTTGGCTGTTATCCCCTCACTGGAACAGGCAAAACGCTTGAAAAAATACAGCCAGGAGGAAAAGCTGGGGGTGGACGTGATGGATGCGATACTGACAGAGGAACGGCCAGTTTCTGTACAGGTCACATTAAAAAAAGACCGCCTGAAACAGTATTTCCCACAAAGCTATACACAAAAACAGATGGAGGAAATAATCTTTTCCCTCCTGGAAACTTGGAAAAATGAACAGGGATAAGGCCGCAAAAGCCGTCCGGTGACTGATTTGCAGTTACCGGGCGGCTTTTTTGCGTTCATGATAGATCCGCCCCGGCAGACTTTGCGTTTGCCGGGGCTTTTTTTCATAAAAAGAAAAGGAGGCAACCAATATGCCGTTACAACTGGATTATTACTATGGCAATGAAGCGGAACAGTACACATTCTACCGTATTCCCAAAGTGCTGTTCACGGACACCAGGTTTAAAGGCGTGTCAGTAGAGGCAAAAGTGCTTTACGGCCTGCTCCTTGACCGCATGGCGCTTTCCATAAAAAACAGCTGGCTGGACCAGGATGGGCGCGTATACATCATTTATACCATCGCTGACGTGATGGCCACCCTTGGCTGCGCGGAGCAGAAAGCCAACAAACTTTTAAACGAACTGGATGCGGCAAAAGGCGTGGGACTTATTGAGCGTGTGCGGCGCGGGCTTGGGAAACCCAACGTGATCTATGTCAAAAATTTTATTGGCAGGCCAAAACCGGGAGAGTCGCAGGAATCACAAATCAAGAATTGTGAAAATCACAAATCAGGAATTGTGAAAACCACAAATCAAGAAATGCGAAAATCACAAGCAAATAATACTGACTTAAACAAAACTGATTTTAGTGATACTGATCCATCCATCTATCCGGCAGGCTCCGTGTCCGGGGATGTGGAAAATGTGGATAACCCACGGAAAGCGTGGGGGAAACCAAAACAGATTGATGGGATGGATAAGATCTCCGCATACCGTGAACTGGTCAGGGAGAACATCAGCTATGAAGCCCTTTTGCAGGATAACCCCTACGACAAAGAACGTCTGGACGGCTTTGTGGAATTGATAGTGGAAGTCTGTTGCAGCAGCCGCCCCACAATACGAATCAACCAGGAGGATATGTGTACGGAAGCGGTCAGGAGCCGCCTGCTGAAGCTGGACAGCGAACATATCCGCTATGTCATGGACTGCCTGGATAAAAACACGACGCTGATAGGCAACATCCGCGCTTATACCTTATCTGCGTTGTTTAACGCCCCGGTGACGATCAGCCAGTATTATTCAAGCCTGGTCAGCCATGATATGGCGAACGGCTTTGGCGTTGGGTAGCCGCATGGCCGGGAGGCGTATTCTTTTCCGCTGGTAATTCCATATTGCTGTGAAGCCCTTGGGGGCTGGCAGATAAACCAAACAACTAAAATTTAAAGGAGGATTAACGAATATGGCACAGAACATGAATATTTTAATTGTGGAGCCGGGGAAGCCGCCCCGTCCGGCGGCAATTCCCAACACATTGGAGGCTGTTGAAAAAACATTGGGCGGCGCGATCCAGGTGGGGTGCTTCCTGCCCCAGAGAGTGCTGCTGCTCAGCCGAGAGGATACTGCGGGCCTTGCCCCGAACCGCGTCATGCCGGGGAAAAGGGGGCATATCAGCGGCACATTCCTGTTATGCGGGATACCGGAAGAGGGAAATTGCTTTGATTCTCTTACTTCCGGTCAGCAGAAGGAGTTCCAGGATCTTTTCGCTTCCCCGGACGAATTTATGATGGTCGGCAGTGATTCCTACGCGGATCCGGATGATGTCGCGGATGTGGTCTATGGCCTTTGGGATACGCTGGCAGATGGGGAAACCATGGTGCTGACCAAATGGGGCGGCAGGAAACAGGGGGCGGCTCGGTAAATTCCATGGGAAGCCAGGGAAACGGTAAAAAGCGGTGGGATCAGCTGAAGCCGGCCTGCCGCTTATAAGGAAGGAGGCACAACACTATGCAGGACGAAATAAGGGATAAATCAGTCGCGCTTGTGATACGGACAGGGAAAAACGGGGGGCGGCTGACAGCGGAACTTTTAAAGTGGGCGATACGGCAGTACCAGAGAAACACGCAGGGGCATCCCCATGGCAAGCAGAGCGTCAAAAGCCTGGTAAAGCAGGGAGCCGGTGTCCAGAGTATTGAGATCACGGACCAGAACATAAAATCTTTTGAGCGGTGCGCCCGCAAATATGGCGTAGACTTCGCGTTGAAAAAGGATCCGTCACAAGGGAAATACATCGTGTTTTTCAAAGCCCGTGACGCTGACGCTCTGAATGCCGCTTTTTCTGAGTACACGGCCCAGACACTGAACCGGCAGGGAAGGAAGCAGTCGCTGAGAAAACAGCTTTCCCACTTTAAGGAGGTTGTGAAGGGCTTAGTAGCCGGACGGGAGAAGAACCGGGAGAAAGGGGGCATAGGCCGTTGAGGAATATTGAGATAAAAAAATATATTGTCCCGAACCTTCCGTATGTGTTCATGTTTTGGATTTTTTCTAAAGTCGCGGAGTGTTACCGTGTATCCGCAGGAGCGGATATGGTGTCAAAGGCAATGGCGGCAATCTCCGGGCTGGGGGAGGCGCTTACCCAAAACCCCCTCCCAAGTTTCCACCCATATGATATCCTGGCCGGAGCCGCCGCTGCCGTGGCGGTTCGGGCGGCGGTCTACTTTAAAGGGAAGAACGCGAAAAAATACCGGCATGGCGTGGAGTATGGCAGCGCCCGCTGGGGAACCCCGGAGGACATAAAGCCTTTCATAGACCCAAAGTTTGATAACAATATCCTTCTGACACAGACAGAGAGAATCATGCTTGGGCGCAATAAGATACCAAAATATAACATTAACAAGAATGTGCTGATCATCGGCGGTTCTGGAAGCGGTAAGACCCGCTTCCATGTAAAACCGAATTTGATGCAAATGAACGCAAGCTATGTCGTTACGGACCCAAAAGGCACGGTCGTTCTGGAATGTGGGAAAATGCTTCAAAAAGGCGGGTATGAGATAAAAATACTTAACACCATCAACTTTAAGCAGTCTATGCGCTATAACCCTTTCCGCTACCTTCGCTGTGAAAACGACATTTTAAAACTGGTCAACTGTATCATGGAAAACACTAAGGGGGAGGACAGCAAAGGCGGGGAGGATTTCTGGGCAAAGGCGGAAGCCCTGTATTACCAGGCATTGATTGCCTATATCTGGTATGAAGCACCAGAAAATGAAAAGAATTTCAATACGTTGCTGGAAATGCTTAACGCATCCGAGGTACGTGAGGAGGACGAAAACTTTAAGAACGCTGTAGATATGATGTTTGACCGTCTTGAGCAGCGTGATCCGGAGCATTTCGCTGTCCGCCAGTATAAAAAATATAAAATGGCCGCCGGCAAAACAGCAAAATCGATCCTTATTTCCTGTGGTGCGAGGATGGCCCCGTTTGATATTAAAGAAGTCCGGGACATGATGATGGACGACGAGTTGGAACTTGACAAGCTGGGCGACAGGAAAACGGCGCTGTTCTGTATTGTGTCTGACACGGATACGACATTTAACTTCATAGCGTCTATGGTTTATACGCAAATGTTCAATGTCCTTTGCGACAGGGCGCTTGAAAACGGCGGGGCGTTAAAGACGCACGTCACCTGCCTTTTGGATGAATTCGCGAACCAGAAAATACCTAATTTTGAACACCTGATTTCCGTGATCCGCAGCCGTGAGATTTCAGCCCATGTGATCGTCCAGACACAGAGCCAGTTAAAGGCGGTTTATAAGGACCATGCGGAAACAATCATAGGTAACTGTTCCTGTGTCCTCTTCCTGGGCGGCAAGGAACAAAGCACATTAAAGGAGATATCCGCTACGCTCGGAAAGGAAACGATAGACAGTTTTAACACGTCAGACACACGCGGAAGCCAGCGCAGCTATGGGCTAAACTATCAAAAATTGGGAAAGGAACTTATGACACCCGATGAGCTTGCGGTCATGGACGGGGGCAAGTGCATCCTCCAGGTGCAGGGTGTCCGGCCGTTCTTTTCCGATAAGTTTGACATAACCAGGCATCCGCAGTACAAGCATCTTTCGGACGCGGATCCGAAAAATATTTTTGATGTGGCGAAATTCTTAAAGCATCGCCTGAAGGTCAGGCCGGACGATGAATATGAGGTTTTTGATCTGGGTACGCCGACTGGACAAGGGGCTTCTGATAGTTGATCCCAATGTCCGGCCATGTTTTAAGGAAGATATCAGAAGGAAGGAGGAGGCTTTATCAAAACAATTACATTAGGTTCCCTTTTTGACGGCATAGGCGGATTCCCTTATGCCGCTTCTTTTTATGGGATCCGTGCGCTATGGGCCAGTGAGATCCTGCCGGAGTGTGTTTCTGTCACAAAGAAGCATTTTCCGGGAATGGCACATACAGGGGATATCACCTTGCTCCATGGCGGGCGGCTCCCGCCTGTTGACATCATCACTTTTGGCTCACCGTGCCAGGGGCTTTCCATGGCAGGGCGGCGGCTGGGCCTCGCGGATGAGCGGAGCGGGCTGTTTATGGAAGCAGTACGCATCATATATGAAATGAAGGAGGCGACGCATGACGAGTACCCAAAGATTGCCGTATGGGAAAATGTCCCAGGGGCTTTGTCGTCCGCAGGAGGACGTGACTATCAGGCCGTGCTGGAAGCGTTCACAAAAAGCAAGGTTCCAATGCCTCATTCTGGACGGTGGGCAAATGCCGGAATGGTACGAAGCCGAGGGGCTGACCTCGCTTGGGTCATGTACGATTCCCAATATTTCGGAACGGCACAGCGGCGCAGGCGTCTGTTCGCTGTCACAGATTTTACAGGACGACGCGCCGGACAGATACTCTTTGTCCCCAAAAGCCTGCGCGGGTATTTTGAAACGGGCAGCACGCCGGAACAAGGACTTGCCGCCTATGCTGAGGCAGGCTTTGGAGGAACAGGCGGGGAAGCTGCGGGAAACGCCCTGACAGACGGCGGCGTGTACTGTATTGCCGGGAATATCATTGGCCGCCGGGAATATAATGGCGGGAACGGCATAGGATACCGGAAAGATATTTCCTACACTTTAACGTCAATGGACCGCCACGCGGTGTCAGTCCCCCGCATAAGGGCTGTTGAGATACTGAATGACCAGGGAGGCAGCTCTATGACGGTGGAGCGGTCCGGCATTTCCCCGACACTCCGGAGCCAGGCGCATGGCAACCTTCCCATCGTAGCCGTGGATACAGGGGTATTGTGCATGGGGACTTCCCAGGCAAACGCCGGTATATTGGACAGCCAGTCACCGACACTTACCTGTGGCCACGGGCAGGCTCCGATCCTGGCAAGGCCGGCGGCATCAGGATTCCAGATCCGCCGCCTGACTCCGCTGGAATGCGAAAGGCTCATGGGGTATCCCGATTTTTGGACGGAATATGGGCATAATGGGGAAAAGATCAGTGACAGCAAACGCTACCAGATGCTTGGAAACAGTGTCGCCGTCCCTTGCGTGGCCTATATCATGCAGGGGATACGGCAGGCTTTATTGGAAAATGGGGATTAAGACCCACCCTGTTAAAATAGTATTTTGATAATAAGCCACAGGAAGCCGGATGTTTAACGTCAGGCTTTTTTCATATTTTGGAGGCATTTATGGGCATCAGGATACGTTCACCCCCGCATGGGCAGGCTGGCCTGGATAACAACTGAATATGGAACTGGAAACCAGAGGGCTATCGTAGCAAGGACGTTTTGGAAAAACGGATTGCGGTACGGAGGCTCTCTTTTTTTAATCACGAATAAACAAAATAAAAAAGGAAAGGAAAAGAACCTGAATCCTGAGATACACATTTTAGAACGTAGAACTAATTGAAGTATACGGGCTGGATTTCGTCTGTAATGTGGTGAAACGACATAATAAGGCGTTTCTAGGGTTTGGGTTTTGGTAATATTTATGGCATTTTTCACCAGCGCAATCGACACTTTGAAGGTTCTCGTAATCGCGTTAGGCGCAGGCCTCGGCGTATGGGGCGTGATCAATTTGCTTGAGGGCTACGGCAACGACAACCCTGGAGCCAAGAGCCAGGGAATGAAGCAGCTTATGGCCGGCGGAGGTGTCGCCCTGATCGGTATGCAGCTTATCCCCTTGCTTGCCAACCTGTTCAGTTAAGGCAGGGATAGCCTATGCTGAATATCCTCGACCAGATTGAGCAGTGGATTAAGGATTTTCTGATTGACTGTATCACAGGGAACCTTACCGGGCTGTTCGACCAGGTAAATGACGCGGTCGGGGACGTGGCTGTGGACGTGGCAAAGACACCCCAGCAGTGGAACTCTGGGGTGTTTTCCATGATCCGCTCCCTGTCTGATAACGTGGTCGTCCCCATAGCCGGAATTATCCTCACGTTAGTCTTGTGTTATGAACTTATCAGCATGATCGTGGAAAGAAACAATATGCACGATTTTGAAACTTTTATTTTTTTTAAATGGATTTTCAAGGTATTTGTGGCGACATACCTTGTCACCCATACCTTTGACATCACAATGGCAATTTTTGAACTGTCGCAGAATGTGGTACAACAGAGTGCCGCCGTGATCACCGGGAATACAAGCATCCAGTTTAGCGCGGCTTTAGGGAACCTGACTACCCAGCTTCAGACCATGGGGATCGGGGAACTGTTCGGGCTTTTGGTGGAAACCGTGCTGATACGGATCACCACCCCTATCCTCTCCCTCTGTGTCATGCTGGTGCTTGTGGGGCGCATGGTAGAAATATATATTTACTGTTCTGTAGGCGCGATTCCATTCGCCACCATGACCAACCGGGAATGGGGACAGATGGGGAACAACTACCTTCGCGGTTTAGTCGCCCTTGGCCTGCAGGGCTTTTTCATCATGGTCTGCATAGCGATTTATTCCGCGTTGGTGGCAGGCATCGGGGCAGCGCCTAATATCCACACGGCAATCTGGAGCTGCGCGGGGTATACCATGCTTTTATGCTTCTCCCTGTTCAAGACCAGTTCCATCTCCCGCTCCATCTTCAATGCGCATTAAGGGAGCCGCCTATGGAAGAAAGGAGGATGCCCCGGCGGTATCGCATGGATGGGACCGGGCAGACGCGCCGGACATGGAACGGGAAGCTGCCCGAAGAATTTAATGAAAAGGATATGCTCCTGTTTGCCATAGATACAGATATTGTGGCAAGCGGGAGCATATCAGACAGCACCAGGGACACGATCCGGGAGGCAGGCTACCGCTATGAAGGCGGGAACCTCCTGCCCCTGGGGAAACCGGAAAAGGAGGATTTCATGGAAAACCAGAAAAGCGCGCTGGGGGTCAATGTCAAGGTGTACCCTTCCCAGAAAGAAGGGAACCTTCTCGCTTTTGCCAGCGCTACTATTGGCGGGTGCTTTGCCGTCAATGGGATCCGTATTATGAACAGTGAAAAAGGGGCATTTGTCGCCATGCCCAGCAGCAAGGGAAGTGACGGGAAATACCATGACATATGCTGCCCTACTACGGCGGAAATGCGCAAGGCGATCAATGAAGCCGTCATGGGCGCGTACCAGAAGGCTGTGGAAAAGCCGTCCCTCCGCGGGGCGTTACAGAACGCGGCAAAGGAGGCCGCCGCACGGCCTGCGCCGGAGGCACAGAGGGCAACGGATAAGGGGGCGCGGTAATAGCTTATGCCGCCTGTAGCTGCCCTTGGATATAGTAGGAGGAAAAAAACAAATGGAATATCCACAAATTTACCGTTCTTCTATAACAGAAGCGCGGGAAAAAAATGAGACGGAATTGTTCCGGGCATCCCATAAGTTAAATATTGACTGCAAAAACGCGATAGAAACAGCGATCCGTGAGAATTTTGATGGGATGCGCCTGAAAAAAAACTGTCTGCGGCCAGTCCTGGAGGAATTTGGCGCTGACCGTATGAACTGGGTTCTGGCGAACACGGTGCAGCAGAAAGAATATGACGGGCGTTTCTCTAGGGAGAACAAGGAATGGGCAAAATCATTCCAGTTTCCTGAAGGCGGCGCTTCCGGGTATGACACGCGGTGGGAGTTTATTGTTGAAAGGCACCCGGCTGTGCTGGACGGCTTTATCAGCCTGGCCCGCCGGGAACTGGCCGCGGGCAGGGCGGAGCCGGAAAAAGAGGGGCGCAGGCCATCTGTCAGGGAACAGCTTGCGATGCCGACGGTTCCCGGCGATAAGCCCCATGCCCCAAATAAAGACCGGGAGGTGAGGTAAATGGCATTTGTGCCTGTACCCAAAGACCTGACAAAAGTTAAGACCAAGGTAGCGCTGAACCTGACGAAGCGCCAGCTTATATGCTTCGGGCTGGGCGGGCTTATCGGGATACCTGCCTATCTTTTCAGCCGCGGCAGCATTGGGAACGAATCAGCGGCACTGTTGATGATCGGCCTGATGCTGCCGTTTTTTTCTTTTGGCATTTACGAAAAGGATGGGCAGCCGCTTGAAAAAGTGCTGAGGAACTTCATCAGCGTTTCATTCCTGCGCCCGCCGGCGCGTCCTTACCGTACCAACAATGGCTATGCCGCCCTCATGCGGCAGGCGGATTTTGACAAGGAGGCAGAACGGATTGAAAACAAAACAGCAGGCAAGGCAGGAAAAAGCTCTGCAAGCCGCAAAAAACCAGTACAAAAAGGATAAGGCGGAATTGAAGTCTCTCCGGCTCCCGCTGGAGGGGAAGCTGACAGACAAGGAGAAAAAACGCCTTGTGGCGGCGATGAAAAAAGCAAAACGTGACGGCAAAATCCCAAAGACCGCGCAGGAAACCATCCCTTACCAGGAAATGCGCCAGGACGGCATCTGCGTCGTGGGCGGGAACTTTTATACGAAGCAGATTGAGTTCCTAGATATCAATTACCAGCTCGCGCAGAATGAGGACAAAAACATTATTTTTGAGAATTGGTGTGACTTCCTGAATTACTTTGACGCGTCCATCCGCTTCCAGCTTTCTTTTTTGAACCAGAAGGCGGACATGGAAAAATTCCGCAAATCCATTGAGATACCGGAACAGGACGACCAGTTTAACGGGATCCGGCGCGAATACGCCGGTATGCTGCGGGGGCAGCTCTCACGGGGGAATAATGGGCTGACAAAAACCAAGTATATCACTTTCGGCGTGGAAGCTGAGGACGCGAAAGCGGCAAAGACACGCCTGGAACGGATTGAGGCCGACATACTGGCGAATTTTAAGGTCCTGGGGGTAAAGGCAAGGCCGCTGGACGGCTATGAGCGGCTCACGGTTCTGCACCAGATGTTCCACCCTTCCGGGGAACGTAAATTCCGCTTTTCTTGGGATGCCATATGGAAAACCGGGCTTTCTAGCAAGGACTTCATCGCGCCGGACAGCTTTACTTTCCAGAACGGGCAGTATTTCAGGATCGGGCAGGTTTACGGCGCGGTTTCTTTTTTGCAGATTTTAGCGCCGGAGCTGACGGACCGTATGCTGGCGGACTTCCTTGACTTGGAAAACAGCATGGTGGTCACGCTGCATATCCAGTCCATTGACCAGAGCGCCGCCATAAAGACCATCAAGCGCAAACTCACCGACCTGGATAAAATGCGCATTGAGGAGCAGAAAAAGGCAGTTCGGGCAGGGTATGACATGGATATTATCCCCACGGATCTTGCCACATACGGGAATGAGGCAAAGACGCTGCTGGAGGACCTGCAGAGCCGCAATGAGCGTATGTTTTTAGTGACGATCCTTGTCATGAACACGGCGGAAAAAAGGCAGAAGCTGGAGAACAACGTATTCCAGGCGGCGGGGATCGCACAGAAATACAACTGCGCCCTGCGAAGGTTAAGCTACCAGCAGGAGCAGGGCTTTATGTCCTCACTCCCCCTTGGCGTGAACCAGGTGGAGATACAGCGGGGGCTTACCACCAGCAGCACGGCGATTTTTGTGCCGTTCACAACCCAGGAGCTTTTCCAGTCCGGGGAATCCCTTTATTATGGCGTGAACGCCCTTTCCAATAACCTTATCATGTGCGACCGGAAAAAATTAAAAAACCCCAACGGACTGATACTTGGAACTCCTGGCGCGGGTAAATCTTTTTCCGCGAAAAGGGAGATTACCAACGCCTTCCTGATCACGGCGGACGATATTGCCATTATCGATCCGGAAGCGGAATACTCCCCTCTTGTGACCGCGTTAGGGGGGCAGGTCATCAAGGTGTCTCCGACTTCCAGCCAGTATATCAACCCCATGGACATCAACCTGAACTACAGCGAGGATGATGATCCGCTGATCCTGAAAAGTGATTTTATCCTTTCCCTCATGGAACTGATGATGGGAAAGGTAGAGCCGGACGAAAAAAGTATCATCGACCAATGCCTGCGCCGGGTATACCATCGCTTTTTTGATAACCCCGAACCGGAAAAAATGCCTATTTTGCAGGATTTATATGAGGAGATCCAAAAATATGGCGGTGACAGGGCGCGCCATGTGGTAGACTGCATGGCTATTTATGTGACAGGATCCTTGAATGTATTTAACCACCGGACAAATGTGGATATACAGTCACGTATTGTATGCTATGACATTAAGGAACTGGGGAAGCAGCTCAAAAAGCTGGGTATGTTGGTGGTCCAGGATCAGGTGTGGGGGCGTGTCACGGTCAACAGGGAAGCCCATAAATCCACCCGGCTCTATGTAGACGAATTCCACCTCTTACTTAAAGAGGAACAGACGGCCGCCTATTCTGTGGAGATCTGGAAGCGTTTCAGGAAATGGGGAGGGATCCCCACTGGCATTACCCAGAATGTCAAAGATCTGCTTTCATCACGGGAAATTGAGAACATTTTTGAGAACAGTGATTTTATTTATATGCTCAACCAGGCCGCCGGAGACAGGCAGATCCTGGCCAGGCAGCTGAATATTTCCCCCCACCAGCTTTCCTATGTGACAAATTCCAATGCCGGTGAGGGGCTTTTGTTTTATGGGAATGTAATCATACCTTTTATCGACCATTTCCCGAAGCAGACCCATTTGTACAGGTTATTAACAACAAGGCCCGAAGATCTGGCAGGGGAAGCCTGAAACTGGGTAAAAAAGCGGCCTGTTACCGTCAGAAAACGGGCTGCGGATGCTCCTCTGTCGGTTTTTGGAGATTGTGAAAGGAGGACGAAATGAACGGAGGCAATACGCAGGGCGGGCAGCTGGCAGAAAATGAGGCTGTCCAACAGTTTTTTAAACTGCTCATGGAGAACAGGCCGGAAACCGGGCGGGATTATTCCATTATGCTCTGGCAGCTGGAAAGCATGGTCCACCAGCTGGATATGGCAATGAAAGAACTGTCAGAAGTCAAGGGGCAGCTTGCCGAAATGCAGGAAAGCCCGGTAAAGAAATTTGTTTCCCACACCATAGACGCAGTGGAGAAGCGGATCCACTCCATGCAGGAGGGCCTTATGGATATGAAAGAGCGCATTGTAGAGGGTGCGAAGGAAGCCGTAGCCGGGGTAAAACGGACAGGCATAAAGGCTTTGGATAAAGCTGTTTCCGCCATCGGCATAAAAAAAGGGCTGGAAGCCATGCGGGAAAATCTTTCCACTTCCATGGCAGACATAAAAAATACAATAGAAAAGGTTGAAGCGATAGGACAGGAACTGCGAAGCGCGGGAGAACACCTGAAAAATGTGGGACGCGCTGCTGCCGGAAAGGAACGGAAAGATGTGGACGGGGGCAAAGAAGGGCGGTTCCAGTCCGCCATACTTTCCCCTTTGCGCATGGAGCGGGATGTTTTGGTCAAGCTGAATAATCTGGCGCTTGCCGCGATTGGAAACGTGGAACGCCTGGAGCAGGCCGCTGGGAATAACCTGGAGGAAGCAAGGGACGGCAAACGGGCAGATGTAAAGGGGATCCCATTCCCTGAACCGGAAATGGATGCTGAACTGACAGAAAGCGGAAAAATTCCGCAAACTAATAATAAGGCAGAAAAGCCTTCCGTGCTGAAAGATCTCAAAGAAAAAAAGAGCCAGGCCGCCGATCATGCGGCTCCTGCGCCGGATAAAGGACGGAAAGCACCGGAGGCGGCTTTATGAGTATGCGTGGACAGGAATTTAAAGCACGGGATAAGAAAGTCCAGAAAATGACCCGTGACGGGCTGGCAGAAAAGAATCTGGCTCAGGGTACGCAACAGCGGATCAGCGGGCGGCAGGCGGAGGTTTCTTTTGGCCGGGGGAGACAGGAAGAAACAGCAGCCGGACACCGAACCCAGGGGCGTGGACAGGATCAGGCGTATGGCAGGGTAAGCAGCCGTCAGCCGGCGCGGCTTCAGCCGCAGGAGCCATTACAGGCACAGCCGGGAGAAACCGGGTGTTTTTCGGGTGTTACTGCACCAGAGATAGGGGGAGTTTCGGAGCCTTCCGTTTCCATGAAGGAAGCCTCAGACAGCCCCATGTCAGCCAGGCAAGCCCCAGCTAATGGGGATACCGTTACCGGGCATATTGCCGACATACAGGATACTCCGTGCGCTGTTTTCAGTAGGCGGGAGAAAAATACCGATTTTTCAGATAATCAATGGCAGGACGGAAATACGGGGGAACCCGGAAAGGGAAGGAAGAGCCAGGCAGAAGCAAAACGGCATTTATACGATCCGCCTTCCCAGGCTTCCGGGAAAGAAAATCCCATTGAAACCTCGGCAGCTAACGAAACCCCTGCTACAGACAATCCCTGCGGACAATTATCATTTAAACCGGGAGATAAATCAGGGGAGCCAACAAATGGACGGCAGGCAATAAAAAAGAGGATGGCGACAAAATTCGCTGCCGATGCCGCAAAGCCGGAAAGCAGCAGCCAGATCAATCCAGAAACAGGCTTGCTTGAAAATGGGCGGCTCCATTATGCCTATGAGGATAAAAGTGTGGAGCCAGCGAAGGGACGGCAGGCAATAAAAAAGAGGATGGCGACAAAATTCGCTGCCGATGCCGCAAAGCCGGAAAACAGCAGCCAGATCAATTCAGAAACAGGTTTATCGGAAAATGGGCGGCTTCATTATGCCCATGAGGATAAAAACGTGGAGCCAGCGAAGGGACGGCAGGCAATAAAAAAGGGGATGGCGGCAAAATTTACTGCCGATGCCGCAAGGCCGGAAAGCGGCAGACAGACCAATCCAGAAACAGGCTTGCCGGAAAACAACAGCCGGGAGAAGCCGGAAGCGGGTATGCCAAGATCTGGCCGACTTCAGTTCGGGCATGAGGATCTAAAGAGGGAACCAAATAAAGACCGGTCTGCCCTGAAGAAGCGGATGGCGGTACAATTTTCTTCTGACAGGGAAAAACCGGAATCTGGAATGACGGGGGAGCCGCCAGTTTCTCCAGAATCAAGGCGATTGCGGTTCGGACATGAGGAAGGGGAGGAGGTACATACCCAATATCTTACATCAGATAAAAAGAAAGTGTCAGAGAAACTCCCTTCTGACACACCGAAACCGGAAACATCACGGCTACATTATGGCCGGAGCGAGTTGCCGCCGGAGGAGCGTAAAATCAGCGCATCCCAACAGGGAACGGCTCAGGGAAGCCCACAAGGGACACCGAAACAGCAGAAAAGGTATGAAAAAGCACAGCAGAACGTGGAAACAGCAGGGAAAAAGCTGGAAAAGGCACAGTCAAAACTCCCTACCCGCCGCCGCGCCTATTTGCAGAGGCAGTATGACAGTGGATCCGGGAAAGTGAAACGCCGGCTGCGTTTTGAAACAGAGGTTATCCCAGAATATGAGAAACCGCCGTTTCCGAAACGGGCCGGGAAAGCCCTGGGAAGGACAGTTAAGACGGGGGTTATCTTAAAAGCCCACCAGAAGGTACGAGAAACAGAGCGTGATAATGTGGGCGTGGAAGCAGCGCATAAGGCAGAATTTTCCGCAGAACGCGCCACTGGCCGGTTCCTGCGCTGGAATAAATGCAGGCTCCACGACAAGCCCTACCGCAAAGTGCGGCGGGCAGAGAAACGCCTCGCAAAAGCCAACATGGACATGGCCTACCAGAAGCTCCTTGCGGATAACCCGGAACTGCGGAAGAAAGCATTTTCCAGATGGCTGCAAAAACAGAAGCTGAAACAGAAATATGCCGCCGCGGCAAGGGAAACGGCAAAAGGCGCGAAACATACCACGAATGTTCTGACCGCTACCGGAAAGGTAATCCGTGCCTTGGCGCAGAAAATAGTGGCGCATAAGGCTGTCCTTGTCATTGTGGCATTGGCCGTCCTGATTGTGGCTTTGTCCGGCTCCCTGTTTTCTTCCTGTTCGGCCATGATCACAGGTGTCCAGTCTGCCATTGTGTCTACCTGTTATGTCGCGGGAGATACGGAGATTGAACAAAGCGAGTTGCGCTATACAGAACTGGAAACTGATTTGCAGAAGAATATCAACAGCACGGAAACCAATTACCCGGACTATGATGAATACCGTTACAGCATCGGGGAGATCGGGCATAATCCGTATGAACTAATGGGCTACCTGTCAGCGGCATACGGCGATTTTACCTATGCTCAGGTGGAGGCGGAATTGAACCGGCTTTTCGGGGAACAGTACCAGCTCACAAGGGAAGTGGTTGTGGAAACCCGCACTTATAGGGACGAAAATGATGAGGAGCAGGAATATGACTGGTATATCCTGAAAACAACGCTTACAGTACGACCCTTATCGGAGATTATTACGGCAAGCCTGACAGCAGACGACCAGGCAGACCGCTATGGTGTGTATATGCAGACCTGCGGAAACCGCCAGTGTTATGGGAATCCTTTTGGTTTCCCATGGATTGCCTATGTCGCCAGCCCTTACGGCTACAGGATACACCCTTCTACCGGGGTAAAAGATCTGCACCGTGGGATCGACATCAGCGTGGCGGCCGGCACTCCTATTAAAGCGATCCAGAATGGGCGTGTTATATCGGCAGGCAATGCCGGGGGCTATGGCCTGTGTGTAGTGATTGAAGGTGAGGACGGCTACCAGTCACGGTACGCCCACTGTTCCTCCCTTTCGGTGAGGGCCGGGCAGGAAGTGGCGCAGGGGGATACCATAGCCGCCGTAGGCAGCACAGGGAGCAGCACCGGGCCGCATCTGCACTTGGAAGTCACCCACAACGGGCAGTACCTCAACCCTTACTATTATGTAGACAACGGTGGGAACGGCTACCTTCCGGGCGGCGGCGCGGCTGGCGGGCCGGATTTCCCGGCGAACCCAGGGGCGGCCATGGGCGACGGCAGCTTTGCCGCCATGCTTGCGGAAGCGGAGAAATATCTGGGGTTCCCATATGTTTGGGGAGGCTCCTCCCCGTCCACGTCCTTTGACTGCTCCGGGTTTGTGTCCTGGGTGATCAACCATTCCGGCGTAGGGAGCGTGGGGAGGCAGACGGCACAAGGGCTTTACAACCTTTGCACACCTGTTTCCAGGGAGAATATGCAGCCTGGGGATCTGGTCTTTTTTACCGGGACTTACTCAGCGGCCACCCCAGTCACCCATGTAGGGATCTATGTGGGCGGAGGGCGCATGATCCACTGTGGAAACCCAATCTCCTACGCCAATATTGACGGATCTTATTGGTCATCAAAGTTCTACAGTGGGGGAAGGCTGCCATGAAAGGTGTTGCGTGGCGATTGGAGCAGATAAAGCTACATAAAAGATGGATAAACAACAGTCAGTAAATCCAGAAAACCGGGAGAAATGCCAGAAAGGCGGTGAGGAATAAGATGGAGAAAGGATTGGATCAGGCACCAGCGGAACAGGACGTGCAGCAGCCGGTTGAAACGATCGGGAGCCTTATGGCAGAGTGCGAGACGCTGGAACAGCATATCAGCAGTGAAAAAGACAGGCTGGAGAGATTCATGCTGGAGACGGGCGGGGCAAGTGACGCGTCTGACCGTATGGAGGAGCGGATAGCCATGCTGGAAGATATGCTTGCTTCGGCAGAGGGACGCTTACAGAAGCTGCTTGATGCCCAGGAGAAGGAGGCTTTTGCGCCGGAGAAGGAAGCCGTGGGACGGCCATCAGTGATGAAGGACCTCGCGGGGAGAAAGGCGGTAGCGGCAAGGAACCCTCCTGATCTGAAAAGAGAGGCCGCAGGACGGGTATCAGTAATAAAGGATCTCGCAGCGGGAAAGGCGGTGGCCGCAGCAAGGAAAACTCCTGAAATAAAAAAGGAGAGGCACTCCCCCGACATGAATTTGGGGAGATGATGGAGCCACTGCTTCAGGCACAGTTAAAATGACTGGGGAACTGAGGACAACGATATTTCCACTGAGGAGCGACAATTAAATTGTAAACAGAAAGGAGGCGCAGGCGATACAGATCCAGCACCAATTCAACAAAAATGATGAGTATTTTACACCTGCTTACGCGGTATACCCAATCATGGAACGGCTGAAAGCCGGTTCCGTGGTGTGGTGTCCGTTCGATACAGCAGAAAGCGCGTTTGTCACAGTGCTGTCCGGCCATGGGTTCCGTGTCATACACGGGCATATCCATACCGGGCAGGATTTTTTTAAGGCTGAAGCGCCGGACTGTGATTATATTATCAGTAACCCGCCATACAGCCTGAAAGGCCAGGTGATCCGGCGGCTGTATGAAATCGGCAGGCCCTTTGCCATGCTCCTGAATTTCCAGGGCATTTTTGACAGCAAAGAGCGGTTCCGGATGTTCCATGACAACCGGGTGGAAATGCTCTGGCTCAGCCCCAGGGTGGAATACATAGGGGAAGACCGGGAGAAATCGAAACGGGTTCCGTTCCAGAGCGGCTACCTTTGCAGCGGGATATGTAAAAACCAGTTGGAGTTTGCCTATCTGGACGAAACAAAAAAGCAGTAGGAAGGGAGTGGATATTTTGAAGATCGGGCTGATAGACGTGGACGGCCACCGCTGGCCAAACCTGTGCCTGATGAAGATTTCGGCTTACCACAAGGCGCGGGGCGATACCGTGGAATGGCATGACGGGCGCAGGCAATATGATCTTGTATATATGAGCCGTGTATTTACAGACAGCTATTCCAAAGACTATACAGGCAGGATACGCGCCGACCGGATCATAAAGGGCGGCACTGGGTATGGTCTTACGGGAAAGCTGCCGGATGATGTGGAACATACCCGCCCGGACTATGGGCTGTATCCGCAGTTTTCCGGGACGGCATACGGGTTTTTGTCCCGTGGCTGTCCCCGCGGCTGCGGCTTCTGCATCGTTGGTGAAAAGGAAGGGAGGAAGGCCGTAGCGGTAGCAAACCTTTCCGAGTTCTGGTCAGGGGAGAAAGAGATCAAACTCCTGGACGCGAACCTGTTAGCCTGCCCAGACTGGGAACGGCTTTTGGGGCAACTTGCGGAAAGCCGCGCGATGGTGGATTTCACCCAGGGGCTTGACATACGCCTTGTCACGCCGGAGAAAGCGGCGGCTTTAAACCGTGTAAGGACGAAAATGCTGCATTTCGCGTGGGATAACCCGGAAGATGACCTGACCCCGTATTTTAAGCGGTTCGCAGACCTGACCAGCGTAAAAGACTGCCGGAAACGCCGGGTCTATGTCCTTACCAATTATGGAAGCACCCATGAACAGGATTTATACCGCGTTTATACCCTGCGGGGCATGGGGTACGACCCGTATGTGATGGTGTATGAAAAGTCCACTGCCCCACCTATCACACGCCGTCTCCAGCAGTGGGCGAACAATAAATGGTTTTTCCGTGCCGTGCCGGATTTCAATGACTTTGACCCTAACTGGCGCAGGAAACAGAAAGGAGTGGGAAATGAAGATCGAACGGCTGAAAACGGATCTTGAGAAGGCAAGGCAGAAAGCCGCCGAGTGGCAGGTGCGTGTAAAGGACATTGAGCGCCAAATTACGGAACATGAAAATATGGAAATTATCCAGACCGTGCGGAATGTCACCGCCTCGCCGGAGGAACTGAAAACAATCCTGGGCCTTATCCAGTCCATGAAGGGACTGCCCCAGGAAAAACCTGTAAAAGAGGAGGAAACGGAACCTTATGAAAATTAAAATCAGACACATATTTCTGGCGCTTATGCTGTGCATAGGCGCGTTTTTTACGCCTGTGCCAGCATTCGCGGCAGGCAGCACCGATACGGATACTACCCCGCCTACCGTCAGCGCGGAAGTGAAAGACGGTACGCTGCATATTGAAGCCAGTGATGATGATTCCGGCGTGGATGCGGTATATATTGGGGAGAAACGCGTCAATTACCGTGTGGACGGCGCTATTGACTTGGATTTTGCGGATTTCGCAAAGGACAGCCAGGAAACAGTCGGGATTTACGCAGTTGACTTTGCCGGGAACCAGTCCAATGTGGTTAATGTAAGGAACCCCGGCTATCAGACACCGGCAGCGGAGCCGGAGCAGAAGCCCCTTACTCCGGACGGGCAGGCATCCGTACTGGACAATGCCACTGACACGGAAGGAAAGGAATTTTACACATTCACCACGCCGGATGAGAACATCTTCTATCTGGTAATAGACCGCCAGAGGGAAGATGAAAATGTTTATTTCCTGAATGCCGTCACGGAAAAAGATCTGATGGATCTGGCAGAAAAAAATAAGGAAGAAAATGCCGGGGGAGAAAGCGCTATGCCGGCGGTGGAAACCTGCTCCTGCGCGACACAGTGTGAAACCGGGAAGGTAGATACGGCCTGTCCGGTCTGCAAAAATGACTTGAAATCCTGCGCCGGGGAACCGGGAGAAACCGAAACGCCGGAAGAAACCCAGCCGGAAAAACCTAAAAAGGGAGGCGGCGGAGCCTTCCTGTTCATTCTGCTCGCGGCGCTTGCTGTCGGCGGGGCGGGCTACTATCTGAAAGTCTACAAGCCGAAGCACGACCTGGACGATGCCGAGGATCTGGACGACCTGCTGGAGGACGAGGATGAGGCGGAAATCAATGAGGATGAGGAAGAAAAAGTCCCGGCAGGCACAGGGGAAACAGGGCAGTCAGGTATGGATGCGGCATTCTATGATGACTACCCGGAAGATGATTACTCGGAGGACGGGGAAGAACAGGAGGGGTAAAGCCATGGCACGGTTTACGGATTCCCCATATGAGTACATGATGGCGCAGAAACCGTCGGCCCGGCAGGCCAGGGAGACAGGATCGCCCTCATCTCTTGAGAAATGCCGGGGCTGCCCTTACGGCCTTGGCCGCCCATGTGTCGGGAGCTGCATGAAAGATTTAATGTCCGGTATGGGCAGGAAAAGGAGGAACCATGAAACAGACACATAAAAAGGCGCTGCTGTCCGCCGCTCTTTTAGCAGCGGCCCTTGCCGGGACAGTGCTGGCGCTTTTCCCTTCCTGGGAACAGCACAAAGAACAGGAGCAGCAGGCGGCGCTCCTTTCGCGGATAGAGAAAGAGGCAAGGCAGAAAGAATTGCCGCATGAACCCGCTAAGGTCCCAGAGATTGCGGAACGGGTTGCGGGAAGCAGCCTTTTGGAGGAAAAAGCGATATTTGAACAGGAGACGGAAGCAGGACAGCCAGAGAAGGAAGCTGTCAAACTGCCAAAGGAAGGGTCTGAGATCGGAATCCTTTCAATCCCCAGGATTGAGGCAGAACTTCCGGTCATTGCGGGAGTATCGGAAAAGCAGCTTAAAATTTCCGAGGGCTGGGTAATGCAGACGGATATGGTGGGGAGCGTGGGAAACGCTGTGATCGCCGGACACCGGAGCTATACGTCCGGGCAGCATTTTAACCGCCTTGACGAACTGGAGGCCGGGGATGAGATCCTTTTTACTGCGGCGAATGGGGAGGCCATGTGTTTTATTGTAGAGGAAACGCTGACCGTGGATCCAGACGACCCGGCTGTTTTTTCCCTGCCGCAGGAAGGCAGGGCGCAATTAACCCTATATACCTGTACCCCTATAAGAAAAGCGACGCACCGGCTGATCGTCCGTGCGCTGCGGTTGGAAGAATGAAAGGAGGCAATTTATGTTAAAAAAGATCACTACTTATTTTATATCCCTGTGCCTTTTTACACTTATGGCTATGCCTGTGACGGCACGGGCAGAGGAGGTGCTGCCTGAAGCCGAAGTGGAAAGCGTGTCGGGAAATGGCATGGGAGAATCAGAGGCAGATGAAGGGGGACAGCAGGAGGAAAACGGCTGTCTTAAGCTGTCTAAAACGGATGAAGATACCAGGGAACCCCTGCCCGGCGCATCCTTTAAAATATATTTTGCTCCCGACAACACAGAGGCTGGGGAAATGCTGACCGGGGAGGACGGGACCGCCCAGGCATCCCTTGCCCCAGGGGAATATTATATCCAGGAACAGTGCGTCCCGGAAGGCTACCAGCTGTCCGGTGAAAAATACACGGCCATGGTGACTGCCGGGAAAACCCAGGAAATCGCCGTCACCAATAAGCGCCTGCCGGAACAGGAGCCGAAACCGGAAACAGGAACGGTAAAGATTACCAAAACTGACGTTGACAGGAAAGATAAAAAGCTGCCTGGAGCCGTATTCTCCGTTTATGAAGCGGGGAGCGGCAAGAAAGCGGGTGAACTGCTGACTGGCGAGGATGGGACCGCAAGCCTGGAATTGCCGGCAGGCAGTTATACCATAAAGGAAACTGCCGCCCCAAAAGGGTACTGCCTCCCTGATGAAACATTCCGTATCTCCCTGCAGGCGGGCGGCGTGGAGGAATTGTCCGTCACAAACCGCAAGGTGAAAGAATCCAAAGAGGAACCGGGTGCGTTCCGTATCACGAAACGGGATTCAGAAGATGGGAAAAGGCTCAAAGACGCGGTTTTTGGGATTTATGACGCGGATACAGACAACCGCATGGGTGAGATCATTACCGACCGCAAAGGCGTGGCAGAAATAAAACTGGATCCGGGCAGCTATTATTTCCTGGAACTGGAAGCCCCGCAAGGCTACCGTCTGGACGAGGAAAAAATTGATTTCACAGTCCATTCCGGCCAGACAACGGAGGAAACAGTAACAAATGAAAAAGAAGAGGTCACGGAACCAGAAAAAAAAGAGGAAAAGGATGGCGCGGCAAAAGATCCGTCAGCGCAAGTTTCCCCATCTCCCGCCCTTTCTTCCGCTCCAGCTGCTTCTCCTTCAGAAAAGACAGGATCTCCAGAAAAGACAGGGGATAGCGCCAGGGAAAATAGCAGCAATAAAAAAACAGGTACATTACAGGTCATAAACGCCGCTTCCGGCACAGGGGAAAAACTGTCCGGCCAAAAGCTGATTGCCTATGGCAGCGATGGAAAAAAGGCGGGGGAACTGACAGTAAAGGATGGGAAAGGGACGCTGCTTTTGCCGGAAGGGGACTACTATCTGCGGGAGAAAAAGTCACCTGCCGGATTCTATGGGGAAACAGCACGGATCCGCTTTAGCATTACAGAGGGGCTGGTTACTGTGGTGGAGATCAACAGTGAACGGGATTTGGAACATACCAATCCCCAGGACATCATACCAAAGACCGGGGAAGTATTCCCGTTGCTTCCATGGGGACTGTCCGCCATCTGTTTCCTGGCGGCTCTGCTGTGCGGGGTTTCTCTTTCACGCATAAAACGGAAACAGTAATAGCCCTGCCGGCACAGGGAACCCCCTGTGCCGGCGTTTCAAAGACAGGAGGAATTGAATTTGCCAACTAATACGTTAGTCATAACAGAAAAACCAAGTGTTGCCCAGGCGATCGCCAAAAGCCTCGGCGTAACCGGGCGCAGGGACGGCTACCTGGAAGGGGAGGGCTATCTGGTAAGCTGGTGCGTAGGGCATCTGGTGGAGCTTGCCGCCGCCGACAGCTATGATCCCAGATATTCAAAATGGACGCATGAGGATCTCCCTATCCTGCCTGACCCCTGGCTCTGCTCTGTGTCGCCTTCCACCAAAAAGCAGTTTGATATTTTAAAAAGCCTGATGGAGCGCCCTGATGTGGCGGAACTGGTGGAGGCCACGGACGCGGGGAGGGAAGGGGAGCTGATATTCCGGCTTGTCTACCATCAGGCCGGGTGTGGGAAACCATTCAGGCGGCTCTGGATCTCGTCCATGGAGGACACTGCTATCCGTGAGGGGTTTGACAGCCTGCTCCCAGGGGGAAATTACGATAGGCTCTATGAGGCTGCCCTGTGCCGCGCGAAGGCGGATTGGCTGGTGGGTATCAACGGCACGAGATTGTTTACTACCCTCTACCGGGGCAAGACCTTGAATGTGGGGCGAGTCATGACACCTACATTGGCGCTGCTGGCAGACCGGGAACAGGCCATTGAGGGATTCCGCAAGGAAAAATTTTATTCCGTAGAACTGGATCTTGGCTCTTTCCACATATCAAGCAGGCGGTTCGCCAGCCGCACGGATGCGGAGAAGCTGCGGAAAGCCTGCCTTGGGAAGCCTGTGTCCGTGCAGTCCGTAAGCCGCCAGGAAAAAGCGGAAAAGCCGCCGAAATTATATGACCTCACGACACTGCAACGGGAAGCCAACCGGCTGTATGGATACACCGCGCAGCAGACACTGGATTATATCCAGCTTTTATATGAGAAGAAATTAGCAACCTACCCGCGCACGGATTCCCGGTATCTGACAGAAGATATGGCAGATATGCTTCCTGAACTGTGTGGGAAAGTTGCTGGGGCATTTCCCTCCGTGTCCGGGTTCCATGGCGCGGTAAAGGCGGATCAGGTCACGGACAGCTCCAAAGTAAGCGACCACCATGCGATAATCCCCACAAAAGGAGTGGCGGGGGCGGATCTTGGCTCGCTCCCGACAGGGGAAAAGAATATCCTCACCATGGTATCTATAAGGCTTCTTTGCGCCGTCTGCCCGGAAAAATATACTTATGCGGATACTGTGGTGACAGTCCTCTGTGAGGGTGAGGCATTTACCGCAAAAGGCCGCATGGAACTGTCCGGGGGCTGGCGGGTCGTGGAGAAGCCATTCTTGGAAATGTTCAGGGGAAAGCGGGAGGAAGAAAACACACCTGCGCCACTTCCGGAACTTTCCGAAGGGCAGAATCTAACGGCCGGGGAGGCAAAGCTGCGGGAGGGCGCGACAAGCCCCCCGAAACGGTATACGGAGGATTCCCTGCTCTCTGCCATGGAAAACGCCGGCGCGGAGGAATTCGCGCAGATTGAGGATGTGGAGCGCAAAGGATTAGGAACCCCGGCCACACGCGCTGGCATCATTGAAAAGCTGGTGAAAAGCGGGTTCGTGGAGCGGAAAAAGAAACTCCTGATTCCTACCGCAAGGGGCATGGAACTGATCCAGGCGCTCCCCGAAACAGTAAAATCCGTCCAACTGACCGCTGAATGGGAAACGGCATTAAAAGAAGTGGAACATGGGGAGAGATCTCCAGAGGATTTTATGGACGGGATCACACAGATGGTCCGTGGGCTGGTGGAAACTTATAAAAGCGCGCCTGCCGGCACGGCGCTTTCCAATTCCCAGAGGGAAACCATAGGCAGCTGCCCACGCTGCGGCAGGCCGGTCTATGAGGGGAAAAAGAGTTTTTACTGTTCCGGCTATAAAGACAACCCTTCCTGCGGCTTTGCCCTGTGGAAAGAAAACCCCTATTTTAAAAGTAAGCGCAAGGAACTGACAAAGAAAATTGCCGCTGCCCTGCTGAAAAAAGGCAGGGTGAAAATAACTGGGCTTTACTCGGAGAAAAAAGGGATATTCTATGACGCTACTATCCTCATGGAAGATACCGGGGGAAAATATGTGAATTTCAAACTGGAATTTGACCACAAGAAATAAAGGAGGGGAATTATTTGGAACCAAAACAGAAACTGGAGGAATTTGCCGAACAGCAGCCAGACAGATACCGTTATTACATTACCAATGAAGCCCTGCTCAAAGGGATCTGCCCCCATATGGAGGACATGAAGCTGGTGCAGATCAAAGAGATTTCGCCCATACTGGCAGAGAATGGGGCTGTCAAAGCCTTCGGGTATGTGGAATACCCAAGACCGCTTACAAAGGAGCAGGAACAGGAATATTCCCTTGCCCCGTCCTCGGAAAACGCCAATCACCTGCGGGCGGCGGAACTTTCCACGGAGCAGAACGCCAACATGATTGACGGGATCCCAAATAATGAAGCGCCCCGTGTGAACCAGGGCTATACAATACTGGAAAATGAAGTTGTCGGCCACATGGAATATGTCCTTGCGGAAAACCCCAATGCCCCGCAGCCTTACGCGACCTGGGCGAGGAATATCAGCAACGATGAGCAGACGGGGGATGAGAATTTCTTTTGGGGGCATTATTTCTGCGACCAGGAGGCCGCGCGGAAGGATTTCTACGCAAGGGCTGACAGCCAGCGGGATTTTATGAGGGAGAGCCGCCCATCGCTCCTTGATATGCTCCGTGAGGACAGGAAGGGGGCAGAACGGCTCTTCCGGGAATCCCCTCTTATGGAAAAAACGCGGCGGGAACCGGAAAGGTAGGCAGGGAAATGAAACTGACAAATTATGAAAGGGAAAGCGTGATCCTGTTTAATGAGGCAGACAAGGCCGCAAGCGTCTACACCTATAACGCTGCCCTGGCTCGGCAGCTCACGGCGCTGTGTGCCTCCCACCCGGAGCAGGTACGGCGCACCGGAGATAACGGATACGGCGGCATGACCTTTGAACTGCCGAAAAAATGGCTAAAAATATCCCCGCCACGCATCCTGTCCGAGGCACAAAAAGAAGTGCTGGAGAAAATGAACCGGAAACGGTGGGGGGAAAGCTAAACGCCCTGCCCCATGCTTTTTACCAGGCCCAGGATAAAATCCTGGAACAGTGTCTGCTGTTCTGGTGGCAGGATATTCAGGGTGTCCCGCACAAGGTTCCCTTTGTCCACTCCCACAAGGCTGTCCTGCAAAAGATATTCTGGGGAAACGCCAGCTGCGTTGACAATCCTGACAAAAGTTTCCAGCTTCGGGGCTTTCACTCCCCGCTCTATATCAGCAAGGTAGCGTTCAGAGATCCCGCACAGTTCCGCGAATTCTTTCATGGTCTGTTTCTTGGAAACCCGGAAAGCACGGAGACGTTCTCCCATAAGCAGTATATTCAAAGGCTGTTCCATGGCAAAGTTCTCCTTTCTTGTTTTGTTCGTATTCCATGAACCAATGGTACATATAAAGTATAGATACCATTTGCCGGCGTTAAAATGATTCAATAGACGTGAAAAATAGAGTTTTATGAACTAATAAATCATAAAATTTTTATAAAGAACAAGTTTCGACAGATTCTGCATTTTTCATCCGTTATGATAGATACATGAACTAATAGAACATAAAAACGTACAAATAAATCATAAGGAGAGTAGGAATGAACATGAGGAAAATATTAAGGAGCGTGGCGAGGGCAAATGGCGTTACCGTAAAGGAAGTACGGGAGGAAATGCAGAAATCCATAACCGAGGCATGGAAGAACCCGCCAGAGGACGGCGGGGTAACGGCGGCTTACCAGCGTAGAGTGCCGTGCGTGGGGGAAATACCCACACCGGAGGAACTGATCCGGTACGCGGTAAAGGAAATCCAAACCCAGAGAGGCACAGGACGGTAAAAATACCGGGCAGGCGCTGCCCAGAATAACGGTAAATAGAAAGCCCATGTATGGCGGACAGCCACACATGGGCTTTCCCCATATAATCATGCAAAAAAGGAGGTTGTGCATGGCAAGAAAAATACAGCTTGTGTCACAGCTTGCGGACCAGACCGCCCATAATATTACCAGGAGCGTGGACGGCTGGAAGCAATATCTTGACACAGCTTCTAGGCTCTATAAATATAAGTTCGAAGATCAGCTCCTGATCTACGCCCAGAGGCCGGACGCTACGGCTTGTGCCGCCATGGAACTCTGGAATGAAAAAATGCACCGGTGGGTAAAGGCCGGTTCCAAAGGGATTGCCCTGATACGGGAAAATGAAAGCGGCAGACCGCGCTTGGAATATGTCTTTGACGTGTCCGACACAAGGCCGGTCAGGGGCGCGAGGATGCCCTATCTGTGGGAAATGCGGGAGGAACACCACCCCGCCGTGCTTGCCGCGTTGGGGGAGCGCTATGGGGGAAGCAGCCGGCAGGATCTGGGCAGCGGCCTGATGGAAGCAGCTGCCCGCGCTGTGGAGGGAGCCTACCAGGAATACCTGCGCGACCTGGCTTATGACGCAGAAGGCAGTTTTTTAGAGGAATTGGATGACCTGAACATGGAAGTCTGTTTCAGGGATACCCTTACCGCCAGTGTCCAATATGCCCTGCTCACCCGCTGCGGCCTGGATGCGTCCGATTACCTGGAGGATGATGATCTGAGGGGGATCACGGAGTTTTCCACTCCTGCCGCTCTGCACCACTTAGGGGATGCCACAAGCGCCCTTTCTATGGGAATCCTTCAGGAGATTGGGCAGGTAATCCGCCAGTTTGATCGGGATATGATACGGGACCGCCAGAAAAATGCAGAAAAACCACTTGAAAAACCGTCTGACATCGGTTATACTAAAGACACAAGGGACTTTAATACTTTAAAGCATGAAAGTAAAGAAGGAGGCATAAAAAATGGCAGAGCTGACATACAGGAAAAACGGGGACTATCTGATTCCGGAGCTGATGATGGATGGCGAGGAGGAAACGGAGGAAATCCTGTTAGGGAAGTACGGGATGCTGAGGCAGACATTCCTGAAGGAACACCACCACGGGACATACACCTCCATGCTGCTGACAGGGAGGCTTATGGAACACCTGCGGCAGACGGACAGCCAGGCACAGGAACAGGTAGACCGGATGGTGGGCGAAATGATGAAGAAGAACGGGGTGGACGAGGACCTGAAGGAGCGGGATCAGATGGCATGGCTCCAGGCAGTGAACAGCTTCACGGAGCAGGCGGAGGAAACCGTGCTGGCAGAGATCGTTTACCGGTAAAGCCGGAAGGGACGGAAAAGCAGGGCAGGGAAGAAAAAGCAGATAAGGAAGAACAAGGAACGGCGGGTGAAGAACCCGCCGTTCCTGCGTCCGGGCAGAAGGAACCTGAATTTTTCCAGTTTACCCTCTTCCCGACCGTGGAGGAGCAGGCAGGCCGTATCGCGCAGGCACAGGAAGATGAAAGGCAGGCCAAAAAAGCGGCCCGTTCTGCCCCGGATACGAAAAATACCCTTTCCACGATTCAGGATGCGGTAGTTGGCCGCGCCCTTACCAGTGGGGGGAATGAGGAAAACAGCATCCTGCGGATCGTTGCCTTTTACCAGAAATCCCCTGCCATAGCCGCTGCTGCTGATTTCCTGTCAGAAGAATACGGCACGGGCGGCAAAGGGCTTTCCATTGGCGGCAAAGATTATGCCATATGGTTTGACAAAGAAGGGATTCGCATATCGCCGGGGCGCACTGCCAATATCCCAGGCTGTACCATGGTGTCTTGGGAAAAAGCAGCCGCTATGGTGTCCGGGCTTTTAGAGGACGGCACTTACGCAGGGCAGAAGGCATTGGATGCCGCGCAGGCAAATGAGATCAAGGAACTGGCGGAAAAGCTGTGGTTTCTGAGGCAGGATCTGAGCCAGGAAGGAATTGAGGCAGGGGAACTGCCATACCTGTCTGAACTGTACCTGGGATTTCCGGGATTCCCTGATGGCACAGAGAAAATAGCGGAATGCCTGGAAAGCCCGGAAACCTGGCAGAAGCTGCTATCCGAACTTGAATCATTTTGCCCTAAATATGAAGCGAATCCGGATCTCCTGCGATTCCACATGAAACCCAACCCTGCTGTCCTGGCTGGCAGACTTTCCAATCTGGCTGTAGAGAGGAAAGAGTTCCATGCGGTGGAAAACTATGAGCCTGCAAGAGCCAGTTTTATCACAGAGGACGAAATTGACCGTATGCTTACAAGAGGTAGTGGCATATCAGAGGGGAAAATGCGGATCTATTCTTATTTTGTACAGGGTCATGACGCAAAAGAACGCACTGTTTTCCTGCGTGATGAATATGGGATCGGCGGCTATGGCTCTACAGGATACCATGAATGGCATGATTCCAAAGGAATTACATTTACCCGTGAAAATGATATCAGTGGGTTTAAAGGCTATGACACTGTGCGCATGAGCTGGGATAAGGTACAGAAACGGATTGGCGCGCTTATTGAAAACGGCAGGTACTTGAATCCATCGGAGATGGCGTATACTGCCCAGTACGAAAGAGTACAGCTTGCCAGAGGTATCACGTCTTTCTATTCCAGCGATCCGAACGGGCAGCGCCATATCTCCCCTTATGACCGGAGTTACGATGAAGCACTAAAACAGATACTACACGCACTGGAAATCCCGGAGAAAAGCGCGGCGATGTATGAGGATATGGTTAAAATCTTTGCGCTCGTGTCACCGGAGGAGCGCAATTATAACCTCATGCAGAGGGCAATCGACAATATGGCGGCGTACCAGAGGGGCGAGTATTCCCTGTTTACACCTCTCCCGGTGGAAACACTGGAAGCGCAACGGCAAAAAAAGGAAACAGAAAAAAAGCCTGGCACGAAAAAGGAGCAGAAGCCGCTTGGAGAACTGGAAGCGATCGCGAGGGAACTGGCGAAAAAGCAGCGCCAAAAGGAAAAGGAAGAATCTGACGGGCAGCTTTCGTTTGATTTTTCGTCTATGGAAAACACGGAAGGGGCGGAATCTGGCAGGCAGGGACAGGAGGAATGGGAAAGCGCTAAGGCAGCGGCTTCCCAAATATTGGAAGGACATGGGCTTGCTGTTTCTGATGAGATGTTTGAGGCGGCACGGGAAGAACTGGGACAGGAAACCGCCAGTGGGGAAGCCCTTGCCAGCAAGGTAGAGGAAACCCTACAGCGGGATGAAGCAGAAACCATCCTTTCCCAGTATGACATTGGGTATGGGTTTATGGGCAACGGCCTGACCGTATGGAACCGCCTGGAAGAAGCGCATGGTGACTATAAGACGATAGCCCATATAGATGATGAACGCAACATTAGGTTCTGGGATGACGGACTGCCGGAGATCATCAAAGAGCGGATCCGGGAAATTGCCGCAACCGTGGAAACGAATATATCCGTTTCCCAGGACATTCCTGTATTCAGTACCCCGCCAAGGAAAGAACAGGAATTGGCGGAAGAAAAAGGAGCAGATAAAAATACGGAAGTACCGGCGGACAATCCACTGGAAGCAGAACTGAAAACACCTGTAACCCTGTACAGGGAAGCCCTGTCCACCTTGCTGGAAGCAACCCGCCAGAGCAGTTTTTACAGTTACCTGCGTGACCGGGAAACAGATTATGACAGCGCGGCGGTGGAACTGAATAACGAGCTGCAATATTTTATTGACGAGATCGCAGACAGCCAGCCGGATCTCTATGCGGCATTTTCCTTACCTATGTTCCGGGAATGGATGGTGGAGGACATTTTAGAACACACCTATCAGGATATAGTAACGGACAGTAGGGATGCGATAGAGCGACATACGGGTGAACCGGGTATGCCGGAATGGGCAAAAGGAACAGAGGGGGGTTCTGTACAGAAACGGGCTGCTCTGGAAAAAGTTGAACCGGAAACGCAGGATAAGAAGAAAGGAAGGACTTTACCGGAACTGAATTACCGGGCATTTATGCGGCTGTTTCCTGATTTTTTCAAGCAGAATTACACAGCCATGCAGTTACAGGCAGGGGAATCCATGATGCCGTTGAATATAGAATCCCTTGGTGACAATGAGATTTCCATAGCACATTATTACAGGCAAAACGGCGATTCTATGTCAGATCCAGAAATGACTTTCCGGATTGATCACGAAAAAGGAACATTGGAGCCGCTTACCTATCAGCAGGATGGTCTTGGGTTATACCAGCAGGTTTATCCCGAACCTGGGAAATGGATTCCAAAACTGCGCAAGGATTTAAACCGATTTACAAACCAATGGTTTCGTAACATTGAAGAACAGAGATATCTCCCGGAACGGGCCGTCATGGAGGTAGATGGAAACAGAAAAGAGATTTCCTATGAAGAAGGAAAACCCGATTTGCCTATGGATAAGGAAGTACAGGGAGAACTCGCATCGGTTTTGACGGGGGCGGAAAAAGAAGCTAAACCTGCACAGGAGGGGGCAGACCTGGCTCCAAACGTAGAGGAATATCTGAGCCTGAAAGCGCGGTTCCCTGAAAAGCTGGTGGGAATCCAGACAGACACCGGCTGCCTGTTTTATGGTGAGGACGCGAAAACCGCCGCCCCTGCCCTTGGTACGGAACTGCTGGTCAGAGAGATCCCCGGCCTTGGGGAAACTTCCGTCACCGGAGCTTCGTCCTGGCAGGTGGCATTAAAGAAGGTGCTGGAGCATGGCCATAGCGTCGTGATCGCCGAACCGGATCCGGGGCATGGTGAGGCTGCGCCCTACCACATTATAAAAGAACGGGATATTGCCGACTTTATCCCCTTGGGTATGAAACTTACCATTGACGGTCGGCGCATGGAAATTGACAGTGTTGATTACCAAAATGACCGTGTGAGTTTAAAAGACCTGGATATGCAGGGCTGGTTCCCCATTTTCCGCAGTGAGCCGATATCGTTTGTGCGGGAGTGTGTAGAGGAGGAATGGGAAAAGGAAAGCGCGCAGGAAATCATAACTTCTGTACAGGAAGAAACGCCCAGGCAGCAGGATATAGAGAATGAGCCTGCAAGCAGTAGAAGGCAGGAAACGAAGGAATCTCCGCTGCCAGACAGCCCGGAGGTAAAAGAAGCAAAACGTTTGATCGGGGATTTCTGTTTAGACGAGTATAATGAGGACAGCGTTGATTTCAGCAATCCGGAAAAAGTGTGCCTTGGCTACGGTGTCACGGATAATGGAGGGTTTGAGATCCGGGTGGACGTGAACCTGGAAGATTTCTCCATCAGCCAGTATGTAGACGAAAAATGTGTGGAAACACGGCAGTATGGAAGCCTGCGGGAGTTGATCGACGAAGAACTGAATTTCCTGGATTATGACCAGCTTTTCTATGTGGAACCACATATACAGGAACAGCTGGAAGCTGACTTGAATGAAAAAATCCGGTGGGAAGAAATGCAGGGAGCCAGGGAAGGTGTTGTCCCGATGGAGCAGGAAAACACCGCCAGAGAAGAGACCTTGGAAACAGTGGAGATTGAAGGCGGCGTGATCGACGGCGGCGACCGCATGGAATTTACCGGTTCCAGGTTGCCATATGACATTATCATTGAAAAAATCCCCGTTGGCTCTAAACGTGAAAATTTCCATATCACGGATGATGATTTAGGCATAGGGGGACAGAAAACAAAGTACCAGAACAATGTGGCGGCAATCCGTACCTTGAAACAGGTGGAAGCAGAAAACCGGCTTGCTACCCCGCAGGAGCAGGAGACACTCTCCAAATATGTGGGCTGGGGCGGGCTTGCGCAGGCATTTGACCCCAATAATGAAAAATGGGCGAAGGAACACGCGGAATTAAAAGAACTTTTGACAAAAGAGGAATACGCTTCCGCACAGGAAACTGTCTTAAACGCCCACTATACCAGCCCCACGGTTATTAAAGCCATGTATGAGGCAGTCAGCCGCATGAACTTCACGCCTGGGAATATCCTGGAACCATCCTGTGGGATCGGGAATTTTTTTGGCCTTGTGCCGGAAGAATACCAAAACGCCAGGCTTTACGGCGTGGAACTGGATTCCCTGACAGGGCGCATAGCAAGGCAGCTTTACCAGAAAGCCGATATCGCCATCAGCGGCTTCGAGGACACTGACCACCCAGATGATTTTTTCGATCTTGCTGTTGGTAATGTGCCGTTCGGGGAATATAAGGTGCATGACCGACGCTATGACCGGCAGAACCTGCTTGTACATGATTATTTCCTTACAAAATCCCTGGATAAGCTGCGACCGGGCGGTGTAGCGGCATTTGTCATCAGCAAGGGGACCATGGATAAAATGAGCAGCAAGGCGCGTGAGGAACTGGCAAAAAAAGCTGACCTCCTAGGCGCGGTACGCCTGCCGAACACAGCGTTTAAAGCCAATGCCGGGACTTCCGTCACAGCGGATATCCTTTTTTTCCAGAAACGCGGGAGCGCGCCGGAAAAACTCCCGGATTGGGTCGGAACCGGCCAGACACAGGATGGTGTGCCAATAAATAACTACTTCTTACAGCACCCGGAAATGGTGCTGGGAACCATGGCATTTTCCGAGAATATGTACGGGAACGCCATGGAAACCGCCTGCCTGCCGATTCTAGGGGCTGACTTAAAAGAACAGCTTGCCCAGGCGATCACCCATATCGCCCAGCCAGACCGGGAGCTTTTGCGCATGGATGCGCCGGATACGGAGGAAGGGAAAGGGACGGAAACTATACCGGCGGATCCTGACGTGCGGAATTTCAGCTTTATGGAGAAAAATGGGAAACTGTATTTCCGTGAAAACTCGCGGATGAAGCTGGTGGAGCCAGGAAAGACACAGGCCGCCCGGATCCATGGGATGATCGGGATCCGTGACAGTGCGAGAAAACTCATTGACCTCCAGATGAAAGGGGCCGGTGACGAGGAGATCCAGGCGGAACAGGAAAAACTCAACCAGCTTTATGACAAATTCCAGGAAAAATATGGGGTTCTGAACAGTACCGGGAACCGGCTTGCCTTCCGGCAGGATTCCTCCTACCCCCTGCTCTGCTCTTTAGAGGTTATCGACGAGGAAGGGAACTTAAAGCGCAAAGCCGATATGTTCAGCAAACGTACCATACAGCACAGGAAGCCGGCAACAAGCGTGGACACGGCAGTGGAGGCGCTGGGGGTATCCATTGGGGAACGTGCCTGTGTGGATCTTGGCTTCATGGCCTCCCTGATGGGCGGGAGCGAAAAGATACCGCAGATCGTTTCCGACCTGAAAGGAATTATTTTCAAAGACCCGGACAGCGGGCCGTTTGACATGGAGGCCGGAGGAGATCACTGGCAGAAAGGCTGGCAGGCAGCGGACGAGTATCTTTCTGGGAATGTGCGGTTAAAACTGGAAAAAGCCCGTTTGGCAGCGGAAAAGTACCCGGAATTTGCCGTTAATGCGGAATATTTGGAAAAAGTGCAGCCAAAAGACCTGACTGCCCCTGAAATCAGCGCCCGCATTGGTTCTCCATGGATTGACACGAAGTATTATAAGCAGTTCATGTTCAGCCTGTTCCAGACACCCGGCTATTTGCAGGACAAAAAAATGAATATTGTCTACTCCGATGTCAGCGGCGAATGGAGCATCCGGGGAAAAAGCGAGGACAGCCGGACAAACACCCGTGTCTGGAACACATACGGGACAAAGCGCATCAACGCCTATGCGATTTTGGAAGCCAGCCTGAACCAGAGGAGCGTCCAGATATTTGATACCCATTATGACGAGGAAGGCAAGGAAATCCGTGTCCTGAATGAGAAAGAAACGGCAATCGCACAGCAGAAACAGGAAGCCATAAAGGAAGCGTTTCAGGATTGGATATTCAAAGACCCGGACCGCCGCGCTGACTTGTGCGCCACCTATAACCGGATATTCAATTCCATGCGGCCCCGTGAATATGACGGGAAGCATATCAATTTTATCGGCATGAATCCGGAGATCCGGCTGGAAGCCCACCAGAGGAACGCCGTCGCCCGTATCCTTTACGGGGGGAACAGCCTGCTGGCCCATGTGGTCGGGGCGGGCAAAACCTTTGAAATGGTGGCCGCCGCCATGGAAAGTAAGAGGCTGGGATTGTGCAGGAAGTCCCTGATCGTCGTGCCAAACCACCTGACGGAACAATGGGGCGGCGATTTCATGGCGCTCTACCCTGGCGCGAATGTGCTGGTGGCGACAAAAAAAGATTTTGAGCCGAGGAACCGGAAGAAGTTCTGCGCCCGTATCTCTACCGGGGACTACGACGCGGTTATCATCGGGCATTCGCAGTTCGAGAAGATCCCCATATCCCCGGAACGGCAGAAGGCTATCATTGAGGATCAGATTGATGAGATTGTGGACGCGATTACGGAAGCAAAGATAAATAAAGAAGAAAAGTTCACTATCAAGCAGCTGGAACGCACAAAAAAGAGCCTGAATGCCGAACTGAAAAAGCTATACGACAAGAAAAAAGACGACACAGTTTATTTCGAGGAATTAGGCATAGACCGCCTTTTTGTGGACGAAGCGCACGGTTTTAAAAACCTTTATATGCATACAAAAATGCGGAACGTGGCCGGGATCAGCCAGACAAAGGCACAGAAATCCAGTGATATGTTCGCCAAGTGCCGCTACCTGGATGAGATTACTGGCGGGCGCGGCGTGGTTTTCGCTACCGGAACCCCGGTAAGCAATTCGATGGTAGAGTTGTATACCATGATGCGCTATCTCCAGTACAGTATGCTGGAACAGGGATACCAGGACAGCATAGGGAATATGCACAGCTTGAAACATTTCGACAACTGGGCGGCGACATTCGGGGAGCAGGTGGCGGCGGTGGAATTAAAGCCGGAGGGGACCGGGTTCCGCTTAAAGACACGTTTTGCCAGGTTTTATAACCTGCCGGAACTGATGAACCTCTGGAAGGAGGCCGCGGATATCCAAACTGCGGATATGCTGAAACTTCCCGTGCCGGAGGTAGAGTATGTCAC
Organism: bacterium 1XD42-76; assembly: GCA_009917545.1. Lineage (GTDB taxonomy): Bacteria > Bacillota > Clostridia > Lachnospirales > Lachnospiraceae > QZDW01. Next base: position 90,108 of record QZDW01000005.1, on the reverse strand, counting down.
AGTCCAGACCGAACCCAGCGAGGCACAGAAAAAGATGGTACAGGGGCTTGCGGAACGTGCGGAGCGGATACGGACGGAAAAGATTGACCCAAGTTTGGATAATATGCTTAAGATCACATCGGATGGGCGGAAACTGGCCTTAGACCAGCGCATCATGAACCCCCTTTTGGGAGATGATCCAGGCAGTAAAGTAAACGCCTGTGTGGAGAACGTATTTTGGATCTGGCAGGAAAGCACACCTTCAAAAGGCACACAGCTGATTTTTTCTGACCTCTCGACACCAAAAGGAAAGCCGGAAGCCCAAAAAGAAAACGGGAAGGAGAATGAAACAGGGGAAGAAGGGAAAGAAGCAGGCACGGCAGAGGAAGCCGTGATGGAAGCCAGTGTTTACGACGACATCAGGAAAAAATTGATCGGAAAAGGGATCCCGGCAGAGGAAATCGCGTTTATCCATAGTGCGAATACGGAGAACCAGAAAGCGGAGTTGTTCGCGAAAGTCCGCAGCGGTCAGGTGCGCGTCCTCTTAGGAAGCACACAGAAAATGGGCGCAGGGACCAACGTGCAGACAAAACTTGTCGCTTCCCATGACCTGGACTGTCCCTGGCGGCCTGCGGATCTGGAACAGCGGGCGGGCCGTATCGTCCGGAGGGGAAATGAAAATGACCATGTAAAGATATTCCGGTATGTGACAAAGGGAACCTTTGACGCTTACACCTGGGGGCTGGTGGAATCGAAGCAGAAATTTATTGGGCAGATCATGACCAGTAAATCCCCGGCGAGATCTATTGAGGACGTGGACGCTACCGCCCTTTCTTACGCTGAGGTAAAAATGCTGGCTACCGGCGATCCCAGGATCAAGCAAAAAATGGACTTGGATATCCAGGTAACGAAGCTGAAAATGCTCAAAGCCAACCATTCGGCGCAGCAATACGAAATGCAGGACAAAGTACGGGGCTACTACCCCAACAAGATAAAGGAGATGGAACTGCTGATCGACTGCCTGAAAGCAGACCTGCCGCTCCTGGAGACGCACCCGGTTAAAGAGGACGCGTTTTCTATGGAAGTGATGGGTACGGTATATACAGACCGAAAGGAGGCGGGGCAGGCCATTGTAGCGGCTTGCAGGCTGATGGATGAGCCGGACAAGGATATGGAACTTGGCACATACCGGGGATTCCCCATGAAACTCTGTTTTGATGGTTCAGCATTCAAAGTGACTATGAAGCAGCACCTGACCCATACGGCGGAGCTTTCCAGTGACATAGTAGGGAACATCTCCCGCATAAACAATGCCCTGGAGAAAATCCCGCAGAGCCTTACGAACCATGAGCAAAATTTAAAGCGGCTCTATACAGAGTTGGAAAGCGCGAAAGAGGAAGCTAGCAGGCCGTTCCCCCAGGAGGAGGAACTGGCCGAGAAATCTGCGCTGCTTGCGGAACTGAATACTGTCCTTGACAATGAGGAAAAAGGGCGGGGAACAGAAAAGGAAAGCCAGGAGCGGGAACCCGTGCCGGAAGGCTCCGGCAGTAAGGATGCCCCCGCCGGAAAACCCTCCATACTAAAATCTTTGAAAGAATATGAGCGTCCCGTGCCGGTGTCCTCCGGCATGGAGCGCAGCCCAAAGCAGGAGGTGATATGATGCGGAAAAATGAGGGGCGCACGGTAGGGCTTTTCTTTAAAGTATCCCCGGAGGAAATGGGGCTGATCGAAAAAAAGATGGAGCAGGCCGGAACAGGGAACAAACGCGCCTATTTACGGAAGATGGCGGTGGACGGCTATATTGTCCGCCTGGATATGGAAAGCGTAAAGGAACTGTGCAAGCTCCTCCGTTCCATATCCGTGAATGTAAACCAGATCGCCCGCCGCTGCAACGAAACACGGAATCTCTACGCGGAGGACGTGGACGACCTGAAAAAGGGGTACGCGGAGGCGCAGGCCGGACTTTTGGAACTACTCCGGAAGTTTGCCAGCCTGTGAGCAGACGGGCGCAGGAAGGGCAAAACCTTTTCTGCGCTCTTTTTTTATGCACACGGGCAGGGGGAAAATCCTCCCCTGCCCGATTATTCAGATTGGAGGTGGAATCATGCCAGGGGTGACAAAGGAGCAGATTGAGAGGGCGAAAGAATGGGACCTTCTCTCTTATTTACAGACTTATGAGCCGCACGAGGTAAAAAGGTGCGGCGGCGCTGAATACCGTACCGTAACCCATGACAGCCTGAAAATATCCAATGGGAAATGGCACTGGCACAGCCGGGGTATCGGTGGGAGGACAGCGCTGGACTACCTGATCAAAGTGAAGGGAATGGGGTTTGTCGCTGCCGTGGAAACACTCTGCGGGGAACCTGGGGCGATTGTTGTCGGGGCATTCAAACGGCGACAGGAAGAGAATATACAGAAGCTATTTTCACTCCCGGAAAAGAACCGGTGCGGGAGGGCGATGGTATCTTATCTGCAAGGCCGTGGGATTGACGCGGACATAATCAGCCAGTGTATCGGGAATGGAAGCCTTTATGAAAGCCGCAAGTACCATAACTGTGTTTTCGTGGGGAGTGACCCGGCTGGGAAAGCGCGCTATGCTTTCCTGCGCGGCACATACGGTCAGTTTAAGAAAGACGTGGATGGGAGTGATAAGCAGTACGGCTTTTATCTGCCGGCAGCTGACAGGGGCAGCCCCTTCCTTGCCGTGGCGGAAAGCCCTGTTGACGCGCTTTCCATCGCCACGATCTTGAAAAGGCAGGGGGAAGATTGGCAGAGGAACCATTACCTTGCCCTGGGCGGCACTGCCCCACGCGCCCTTATCCGTTTTCTCCATGACCACCCGGCTGTTACCTGTATAAGCCTCTGCCTGGATAATGATAAGGCCGGGCTTGTGGGGATGGGAAAGATCCGGGAGGCAATCCGGCAGGATCCTGTGCTGTGGGGGCGCATCCAGAAGATTGTGGATAACCCGCCCCCTGTTTCCTGTGGAAAAGACTATAATGAACTATTGCAGGGGCAGGAAGCCATCCGCGCGGGTTCCAGGCAACAGGCGAAAAAACAGGGACAGCGGCATAAAGGGATAGAAATGTAGGGATACGCAAAACCAGGAAGGGGGGATCCATATGGCGATTTCTGATCTGCTCCCACGAAAAGCCATGGGCAGTAAATCCCGCAGCCAGACGCTCCATGATAGGCTGGACTATGACCAGAAGGAGGAAAAGACAAAAGGCGGGGAACTGGTATCTTCCTATATGTGCAGCCCGGAAACCGCCGCGGAAGAATTTGAAATGTCCAAGCTGCTCTATGAATCCATAACCGGGAGGAAACAGCCCAAGGACAGGGACATTATTGCCTACCGCATTATCCAGTCGTTTAAGCCGGGGGAGATTACACCGGAGGAAGCCAACCGTTTAGGCTATGAACTGGCAATGAAATTCACTAAAGGAAAACACCAATTCATCGTTTCCACCCATACGGATAAGGCCCATATCCATAACCATGTGGAGTTTAACAGCACAAACCTAGAGAGTGATGGGAAATTTAATAATTTCAAAAACTCCGCTTTGGCTTTACGTCGGCTTAATGACCAGATATGCCGGGAGAATGGGTATTCCGTGATTGAAAAGCCGAAGGCAAGGGGACAGCGGTATCAAGAAAAGGCGGCGGCCAAACGTGGGCGCAGCTATAAAGAACAGCTGAGGCTGACCATTGACCAGATGCTGCCCTCCTGCAAGGACTTTGAGGAATTTCTGGCCCGTATGAGGGAGGAAGGGTATGAAATTAAGCACAGAGGGAAATCTCTGGAATTTTTAGCGCCTGGACAAAGCCGGTTTACCCGCTCTGCCCGCCTGGGGGATGATTATACTAAGGAAGCCCTCCGGGAACGTATCACCGGCACACGCCAGGAACAGAAAACAGCAGCTTCCAAACGGCGGAATCCTGGCAGGAATGTCAACCTCCTTGTGGATATTCAGGCAAAGATGCAGGCCGGGAAAGGGAAGGGCTATGAGCATTGGGCAAAGGTTTTCAACCTGAAGGAGGCGGCAAAGACGCTGAATTTCCTTGTGGAGAGCGGCGTTACCGACTACAGTGAGCTGGAGGCACGGGCTGGCGCTGCCGGGGAGGCATTTGATTCTCTCTCTGCGAAGATCAAGCAGCTTGAGGGCCGCATGGCAGAGGTGGCGCAGCTGAAAACCCATATTATCAATTACTCCAAAACAAGGGAAGCCTATAAGGAGTACCGGAAGTCCCGGAATAAAAAGAGTTACCGGGCAGAACACGCGGATGAGATCCGGAAGCATGAAGCGGCCAAGGCTGCTTTTGATGCCCTGGGCGGCAAGGCGATCCCAAAAGTGGCACAGCTTTCCAGTGAATATGCCGCGTTACTGGCGGAGAAGAAGGAACGGTATGAGGAATATAAGGCGGCACGGAAGGACATGATTGCTTACCAGACCGCAAAGCAGAATGTTGACCGGATCCTTGGGCTTGAGCCAATGGAAAATGTACAGCAGAAAAAGCAGGATACAGAGCGTTGATGTGCTATGCAGCAGATAGAAAAGACGATAGAACGGGTACGGCTTGTCGGGATGGCGGCTGTACCCGTTCTTTTTTGCTTAAAAGCTGTTCCCTGGTGGCGGGTGTTGTAGTATAATGGTGGAGTTAAAGAATAACTCCTTTTTGGGATTTGTATATCCATTGGGTTTGGAATCTTACACTCTAATATTTTGATATGAAATGGAGCAATAAAAATGTATGATTTTAAAATTAGAACGGATCTGGCGCTGTTTACTTTACTTAATACTAAACAGTTTAGTTTCGAGAGTTTAAATGGCAGAAAGAAATCAGTAAATCAGGAACTGTTCCAGCGAGCGGCGATGTATATACCTATAATCGAATTAGAAAATAAAATCTACTACAGAGCAAGAATAATCAATCCAGATGACGGGGAAGATACAGGAATTATTAGAGAAAATGGTATACCGGTAACCGGATACGATGATCTGCACTCTGGCGTGGCACCTGTATCGGCAATAGATAAAAACGGAAGAGTAAATCGTATTGGAGAACAAGTTCTTTATTTGGCAGAAGATTTAAAAACTTCCTGTAAAGAACAAAAGGCAACTGAAAATGACTATATTTCAGTTGCTGAATGCCCCATACAAAACAAAATAAAAGTAATGGATTTTACAGTTATGGTTTCTGATGGGCTTGATAATTTGTTTTCAAATGAAACCGTAGAATTTTTTTCTGGTAATTATTCAGTTGACATTAGAGTATTTTATATGTCTATAAAAAAATATTTATCATCACCAGATTATACGGTACAAAGCTATGCAATACCATTGGATTTTTTAGACATTATAAAAAAGAGAAAAGATATTTCTGGCATAAGATATAATTCTTCTTATACTCACAAATATAATATTGCTTTATGGGATGAAAATAGAAATAGCAAATGTACTAATAGTAAGGTGATAAAGGAAGAACAGTAAAATTCCAATTTGCCGAACCGATACAATGTGGAGAGAAGTTTATGACGAATCATGAAATGATGGAAATTGCCATAAGGCAGTCCGCAGAGGATATGGGGTGCCGAGAGGAAGATTTTAAGACAAATCGAAATGTTGTTTTTCCCTTAAAATTAGGGAAGAACGCCCGCAAATATTTGAAGAAGCCGATCACGTGCAACTTTGTTTCCTATGGGAACAATATCGCGGCAGCTTCCATACCTGAAACCTTGGAAATAGTGTCCGAGTATATAGGAAAGTTTGAATTTTATCACTGCTTTGAAACACCGAATATGCATTGGCTGAATGAACGCCTATTAGAGAAAGGACATAAAATATGTTTTATGGCAGAATACTATTTGCCGGATATAAGCAGGATACAAGTTCTTTCTTGCGCCTATAAAACGCGCATATTGGAACAAGAAGATTTTGGTGAATTGTATTTGCCGGAATGGAGTAATGCACTTTGCAAAGATCGTAAGCATTTGGATGTACTTGGTGTTGGCGCATACGATAGAAATACATTGGTTGGATTAGCCGCCTGTTCTGCGGATTGCAAAGATATGTGGCAGATTGGTGTGGATGTTCTGCCGGAATACAGACGGCAAGGAATTGCCTCCATACTGACAAGTACGCTTACAAAAGAAATAATAAACAGGGACAAAGTACCATTTTATTGTACGGCATGGTCCAATATCAGGTCAGTCAGAAACGCCATTAAGAGTGGCTTCGTTCCAGCATGGGTAGAAATGACCGCAAAACCCATAAAAATTGTTGACGAAATGAATCTATAAATTCCAGTTCGTCGGGGAGTTGTATAGAGAGTAAGAATATAAAATTTTGCGAGGTATGCTTTTGGAGATAGAGATTAAGGATATACGCAGAAAAGATTATAAAAAGGCAATCCAATTCGCAATCAAAGGTATGCACTTTGACTGGTATCTGGATAACCAATTCATACTCAACGTATATGGCAGATATTTTTGGTATCTTGAAATCAATCGGGCGACACAGGTTCTGGCGGCATATACCGGAGGGGAGTTTGTCGGTGTTTTGCTGGCAGAAATAAAAGGGGAAGAAAAGAAACGCCAAAGTTTTCCGCAAAAAGCCTATGTTAAAATCATTGACGCGATACAGAAAACCTTTTTTAAGGGCGGTGCCGGCCTTTATGAAGATACCACAAAAGAACAGCTGGCTCATTATTTGAAATCTGAGACACCAGATGGCGAGATTCTATTTCTTGCCGCTGACCCGAATTGTAAAATTAAGGGTATCGGGACAGCGTTGCTCTGCGCTTTGGAGGAAAGGGAGAAAGGGAAAACGCTCTATCTTTATACGGATGATGCCTGTACATATCAATTTTATGAGCATAGGGGATTTGAAAGAATGGAGGAAAAGGAGATTATATTAGAAATGCCCAAAGGGCAAGTCCCATTAAAGTGTTTTGTCTACAGGAAGAAACTATAGCAAGGCCAGTAATTATATGCGGTAGAAATATTTTACGAAAGGCAAGATTTATACTGGCGTTAAAGTGGAGGTAGCAATATGACAGTACTTTGCGTGAATCGTATTTTAAAATTAGTCCAGATCAGTTCCGGTGGCAGGCGGTATACTTGCCCGACAAAAGAAATCGGCGGCGAACTGTTTTTCCGGTTCAGGAATGAGTGGCACAAGGTATTGGATTTTACATCAAAACTCACTTCTGAATTTAAAGAATGACTAAGGAGGTAAAAAGATGGAGAAGTACAAAATGCTTGGCTGCGCTGTCCGGCAGGCAAGGGAAGAAAAGGGATGGACACGCCACGAACTGGCTGACAGGATCGGGACAGACACTGAGGCTGTCAGCAGGCTGGAAGATGGCATGGACGATATTTCCATGTCAGAAGCCGCGGGATATATTTTCCTGCTTAATATTTCCCCCAATATTATTATGTATGAGGATGACGTAGAGGAAGTGCTGTTGCAGGATCGGATGTTTCGTGAACTCCAGAAACTTAAGCCGGAGCAGCTTGACAGGCTGTACGAATCAGTCCGGCATATTAAACGGTGGCGGGAAAACCATCCAGGGGTTGCTACCGTTGAGGATTACAGGAAGGCGCTGGAGAATGAGGTACAGTAGGTTCACCATATGGGCATCGGTCAGATGCCCATATTTTCATGGGTATCACCTAATAAACGGTCTGTCAGTTCCTGCATTTCCTTTATATCCGCATCTGTCCATATGAATTTATATTTTGGGCAATATTCATTTACCCGGCAATTCCTGTCCGAGCATTTCTTTATCTTGATACACTTTATAAAATACACGAGCCGGATAATATTCCCTATGACAAGAAAGCCCAGGATTAAAATAGAAATCCCGATACCATACCACTCAAAAAAAGTTCTTACTGACAATCTCACCCCTGTCTTTTTTTACGGAATAGTTTTTTGAAAAAATCCTTGTTTTTTTCTTCTTGCTCCATCTCTATTACCTTATCTTCCAAATGGATCAACCACACCCTGTACATTGGCATTGTGGTCACGGCAAGATGCAATAAATCCTGCTCAGACCAGCCATTTAGCTTTTTGCACCTGTCCGCCAATTCGGAAAGTTTATGTTCCCATTCCTCATTATCTATGATGTGTGTTATTTCATAGGATTGCATGAAATATCCTCCTGACCAATGTGCCTATATATACAGTATATAATTTTATATTATCTGTCAATATCCTGTTTCAATAGGAAATATTTATTTTTCTAATATATGATTATAATAATTTTGACAGGAGAGGTACAGAAAATGAAATATTTACACATTAGAATCGTAGAATTATCTCAGGAAAAGAAAATAAGTAAGACAAAAATCTGTAAGGATTTAGATTTGCAAAGAGGGAATTTTAACCGGTATTGCAGGGATGAGTTTCAGCGCATTGACGCGAACCTGATCCTAAAATTGTGCGGGTATCTTGACTGCGATATCGCGGATCTGCTGGAAATCCGTGAAACATAAAAAGAACAGAAGGAAGGGGAATCCTTCTTCTGCCCTGCCACTTCCTTGTCGGACTTTTACCGCCTTAATCCTTTGACAATCGCCAATACATTCCGGCGGCTTTCTTCGTCCAGGGCATCCATGTCTTTCAAAAGCCCGCGGTATTCTATGGGGTGGCTGTTGCCGCTGTCAAAAAATTCCGATGGCGTAACGCCCAGATATTCGCAAATGTAGAAAAATACCTGCATGGACGGGAAACCATTCCTGTTCTCCAGCCCATTGATATAGCCAGGGCTTTGGCCTATGGCCAGGCTCATTTCCCTTGCGGATACTCCCTTTTCAGCTCTCAATTTTATCAGTCTGTCGTAAAATAAATCCTCAAACATACCCCATCGTCCTTTTTTTGTATAATTGTACCCTACACGCATATGGATTATATCTTGATGAACTATATATTTCATTTGAAGTATCCGGCTAAATTAGATATAATGGAAAATGTGAACGATTTGCCATGACAGGAGGATAATCTATGAAAAGGAAACGGTTTTTTACAAAAATCTGGCGGCCGTGCTTGCCAACGGCTGCGGTTTTTTTTGCGATTCTGCTGACTGGATGCCAGACAGATGGCAAGGCAAGGGAGATTCTGGCAGCGGAAAATTCAACAGAGGATGTAGCGGAAACTACGGAAGAAACTTCTCCCCGCTATCATTCCGACACACCGCCGGAAGATTGCTTTTTGTGCGGGGATAGGGAGGGGGCGTCCCTGTCTTTATACCAGGGCCAGAAAAACCTTGGCGTTATCAATTTGAACAGCCTTGATTTGTCGCCCATCTCAATTAACCGCTATGATGATTTCGGCGTACAGATTGAGGAACCCGTCAACGGAGCTTCCACGTATATTACCAATACTGGCAAAGATGGATTTTTCTTTTCCGTAACCCCGGATGTAAACAGGGGGTATGCCCACGGAGATTTGTCCTTCAACAGCGGCGAGGTTCTGGATATGGGAAAAGTGGCTGATAACCTCTGTTCTGACTGCCTGAACCGTATAATGGAAAACTGCTGGTCTGACACCCCTTGGGGAGTTGGGGTAATTGATTTCAGCACGAATGAGATACATCTTTTTGAGGAGAAGGTAACAGCCTTTACATTCGGGGATTATTATATTTCCTGCCGTGGGAGGGACGGCAATAACGACGAGAGCCAGGAAATCAGCTTGCTGGTTTTTTACTGCCCGGAGCGGTATCAGGATTGACTGGTTCGACATATGGAGTGTAGCGGGCGACTGGAAGGAGTAGGCGCAGGCTTCACCTGCGCAAAGCCACACCGTAAGGTGTGTTCGCAAAAAAGCGTCAGCGCGTTTTGCCGGGGTTTGGGGTATCCCCAACAAGCAAAGCAAGAACGCCGCAGGCGGGCGAGCGGTGGATAAAAATATCCGTAAAGGATATTTTTATCCATTGCTTGCCGCTGACTTGAGGATTACGAGAACGTGGACTTTTTTACGGATAATCATACGTGGCTATTGATATTGCGGAATTATTCGGGTATAATTGTAGCAACTCTCATGACTACGGAATGAGTGAGGTGCTTTCTGATGAAAATAAGCTACAAAAAACTATGGGTATTACTGATTGAGCGGGACATACCAAAATCAATCCTGCGCCAGGAGATCGGGTTATCGCCAAGCACGGTAAGCAAGCTCACGAAGGGGGAAGAAGTTGCCCTCTCTGTCCTGTTGCGTATTTGTGATTACCTGGATTGCGGTATTGGCGATATTTGTGAGGCTGTGCGGGAGAATAAGGGATGATACCTTCCGAAAAGCTGTAATAAAATGAAGCCGGACAGCAGCCGCTTACAGTAAAAAGATCCTCAAGCATAAAAGTAAAGGATGTATGTTATTTATCGGATGCCTATTTCAATAAAAACGAATGGGGGACAGCTGCCATGCCGAAGGTACAATCAGAATATGAAGTTGAGGAACTGTTTATAGAACGTCTTTGTGAGATTGGATACAGCTATGTCGATCTGAAAAACTATGAAGGCGTGCTTTCTAATTTCAGGAAACAGATCGCTCTCTTTAACAAAGAAAAACTTATTGAGAAAAAAGGGGAAGCCGTACTTTCTGATTCGGAGTTTTCACGCCTTATTACCTACATGGATAACCATACCGTATATGAATCGGCTAAGATTCTCAGGGATCAGTATATTCTCCTATTGGATAACAACGAAACCGTATATATGGATTTTCTGGTGGATGATTCAACCAGGAATATTTTTCAGGTCACACATCAGGTTACGATGGATCCCGCCCACAAGGAAGATGTGGTTTATAAAAACCGCTATGATGTCACCGTGCTTATTAACGGGCTTCCACTGATCCAAATTGAACTGAAACGCCCTGGAGTGGAAATAAATGAGGCAATCAACCAGATTAACAGATACCGAAAATTTTCGTTCAGGGGAATCTTCCGGTACTTACAGCTTTTTGTTGTTTCCAACAGCGTCCAGACAAAATATTTCTCTAATGAGAATGAGATAGCAAACGGCGAGTATAACCCGATTTTGAAAAGCCTTGTGTTTTTCTGGACGGACGAGCTGAATAAGCGTATCAATAAACTTTTTGACTTTACCGGGGATTTTTTCCGGAAGGTCGCGGTTACGGATATGCTGCTAAAATATATGGTGGTGAAGATTTCAGAGCCGGTCCTTATGGTCATGCGCCCGTACCAGATCTATGCTGTGAAAGCGGCAAAACAAAGGGTGCTGGAGGCGAATAAGGATGGGTATGTCTTTGCCTGCACCGGGTCGGGCAAAACACTGACAAGTTTCAAGCTGGCGCAGCTCCTCCGGGACGAAAACAGGATAGATAAAGTTATTTTCCTGATTGACCGGAAAGACCTGGATGATCAGACGGTTGACGAGTACAACAGCTTTGAAAAGGACTGCATTGACCGCACGGATAAAACGGAGGTTTTGGTGAGCCAGCTACGGGAGAAAGACCGGAAGCTGATTGTCACCACCATCCAGAAACTGGCGATTGCCGTGCGGAACCAGAAATACGCGGAACTAATGGATACCTACCGCCAGCAGAAAGTTGTGTTCATCATAGACGAGTGCCACCGGAGCCAGTTCGGGAAAATGCACTCGGATATAAAAAGACATTTCGCGAACGCGAATTATATCGGGTTTACGGGAACGCCTATCTTTGAGAAAAACAAAGGGGCGGACGGGCGGACGACGGCAGATCTTTTCAATGCCGGGAAGATGGATGCCTGCCTGCACAAGTATATGATTAAGGACGCAATCGCGGACGGAAATGTGCTTCGGTTCTCTGTGGAATACCAGAGGACAATCTGGGCGAAAACGATTGCCGATAAGGGCATCAACCCAGAGTATATTGACGATCCTGATTATTGCCGGCAGCACAATATAGATATGACGAACTTATACCATGATGACGAGCGGTATGAGAATATCGCGAGGCATATCATGGAACATCACGGGCAGCACGTCCACCCGCAGGGGAAGGACATATATACGGCAATCTTCGCGGTGGATAAGATACCAACGCTTGGGAAATATTACGACCTGTTCCAGAAACTCAATAAGGAACACCCGGAAAGCGAACAGCTGCGCATAGCTGCTATTTTCAGTTTTGGAGCCAATGAAGATATGGACGAGGGCGGCGACGAGCATTCCCGTGAACTTTTAGACCGTATTATGGACGACTACAATGGAATGTTTAATACGTCGTTTAAAACAGATACATTTGACGCATACCGGAAGGATATTTCCAAAAGGATGAAGCAGAAAAACCTGCCCCAGATAGACATTCTTCTTGTGGTGAATATGTTCTTAACAGGCTTTGACGCGAAGCCATGCAACACGCTGTATCTGGATAAGAACCTGGTATGGCATACGCTTGTGCAGGCATACAGCCGGACAAACCGGGTGGATAAGGTCACGAAGCAGTTTGGGCAGATCGTCACATACCGGAATATCAAAAAAGCCCAGGATGATGCACTGCGCCTGTTTTCCGGCGACGGGGATCCGAACGAGTACCTGTTGCAGAATTATGAATACTATGTAAACCAATGGCTGAACCAGGTCCCCACGGTGCGGAAGGTAGCGGAAACGCCGGAGGACGCGGGAAACTTACAGAGCGAAGATACGATACGTATGTTTATCCTTTCTTTCCGGCGGTTATCCCAGACGCTTGCCACGCTGAAAACATTTTCCAAGTTTTCCTGGGACGATCTTGCGATTGCGTTAGACGAGGACGAATATGAAGCGTATAAAACCTGGTATCTGTATTTTTATGACCAGGCAGGGCAGAAAAATGGGAAAGAAAAAGTCCCTGTGCCAATAGATGTTGATTTTGATATAGAGCTTGTGCGCACGGACAGAATCAATGTTATATATATCCTGAATCTGCTGAAAAATATGCACCGGGACAGCACCCCGGAAGAACGGCAGCGTGACATAGATCTGATATTGAGGGAGATAGAACGCTCTGACAATGAGGCCATGCGCTTTAAAAAGGATTTGATGGTACAGTTTATACAGACCAGGTTTTTCGACCTGCCGGAGGATGCGGATATCCAGAAGGAATATGAGCAGTTTGAGAAGGATTCGTTAAATGCGGAGATAGAGGAATTTTCATACAAAAACCAGCTGGACGAGAAGATTGTCTTTGGCCTGTTCTCCGAGTATAGCTTTAACGGCAGCATTACGGAGGAAGAGATCAGAAGCAAGGTGGGCTATCTGAACCTTGGGCTTCTGAGGCTTACAGCCCTGATTGACAATATCAAGAATTTTATCGTGGAATTATATAAAAAGTATAAGGCAGAAGGAGAATAATCATGGCGGAAGATAACACTTACCAGAGCCAGGCAAGCGAGCTGTCCAATAAGCTGTGGGCGATTGCCAATGATCTGCGCGGCAATATGGACGCAAGCAAATTTAAAAATTACATTTTGGGAATTATTTTTTATAGATATTTGTCGGAACGGACGGAATCCTACATGGACGAATTGCTGAAGAATGACGGCATGACCTATGAAACCGCCCATGCCGACGAGAACTTCCGTCCGATTGTGGAAAAATGGTCTTTGAACCGTTTGGGATACATCATCAAGCCGCAGTATCTTTACAAAAACCTGATTGAGCAGATTAACCAGGGGAATTTCTCCATAGAGGATCTGGAACGGGCGATCAGCGATCTGACAGGCTCTACAATGGGGCAGGCATCCGAACAGGATTTCACAGGGCTTTTCAATGACATGAAGCTGCAAGATCCTGATCTGGGTGATGTTGTGTCTGAGAGGACAGAGCTGATCTCCAAGGTAATGTCCCGTATTGCGGATATTGATTTCATGCTGGAAGAATCCAGGTTTGATGTGCTGGGGACTGCTTATATGATCCTGATTGGACTTTTTGCTTCTGACGCAGGGAAAAAGGGCGGTGAGTTCTTTACCCCCGCCGGGCCGAGTAAACTATGCGCGATATTGGCGACCGTCGGTTTGGACGAGGCGAAAACAGTCGGGGACTGCACCTGCGGATCTGCCTCCATGCTCCTGGAGGTCAAGAAACATCTGACTTCCGGGAAAGTCGGACATTTTTACGGACAGGAAAACAACGCGAGTACGTACAACCTTGCCCGCATGAATATGCTTATGCACGATATCGAATACCAGAGGTTCGATATTTATAAAGGCGATACCCTGAAAAATGACTGCTACGGCGATGTAAAAATGACGGTACAGGTCTGTAATCCGCCGTACTCACTGAAATGGTCCGCGGACAAGTCATTTGAAGATGATCCCCGCTATTCAGGCGCTGGGAAACTTGCGCCTAAAAGCCATGCGGATTTTGCGTTCCTGGAACACATGATTTACCATATGGATCCGGATGACGGGCGGATTGCCGTACTGCTCCCCCATGGTGTATTGTTCCGGGGCGGCGCAGAAGAAGCAATTCGTAAATACATTGTGAGAGATCTGAATCGCTTGGACGCAGTGATCGGGCTTCCGGCCAATCTGTTCCATGGCACATCGATCCCGGTATGCCTGCTTGTCCTGAAATCAAAAAGGAATGGAAACGCGGGTAATGTGCTGTTTATTGACGCTTCCAAAGAGTATAAGCCGGGAAAGAACCAGAACACATTAGAGGATGTACATATCAATAAGATTGTGGAAGCCTATAAGGGGCGGAAGGATATTGATAAATTCTGCCATGTGGCGGAAATGTCGGAAATTGAGGAAAACGGCTATAACATGAATATCCCCCGGTATGTTGATACATTTGAGCCGGAGGAAGAAATAGATTTAAACGAAGTGGCTGGAGAAATCCGAAAGCTGCAAGCTGAAATAAGGGAGATCGACGCACAGCTGAAACCATATTTTGATGAATTGGGGCTGGATTTCCCCTTTGAAGTGGAGGGCAGATAATGGGTGAAAATAGATCCTTAAGTAACGGTCAAGAGGGGAACGTGCCGAAGCTGCGGTTTCCGGGGTTTGAGGGGGAATGGGAAAATACAGAACTCGGAAATCTTGCTATTTATGGAAAGGATAAAACAAGAGTTACGAAAAACCATTTTGTAAGCACTGAAAATATTGAACAGAATTTCGGCGGAATCGTACCATTTGAGGACAGCAAAACAATGGTAGATGGAACTGAATTTACAAAGGGTGATATTTTGATTGCTAATATTCGCCCTTATTTGAAGAAAATATGGCAGTCTGATATGGATGGGGCTTGTAATGCAGATGTACTTGTTCTAAAACCACAAGAAATTGATAATGTCTTTTTTTATTTCCTTGTTGCCCAGAATAAGTTTATTGATTATGTTATGGGCGGTGTTAAAGGCTCAAAAATGCCCCGTGGGGATAAAGCGCATATATTACAATATAATACTGCCGTACCTTCTATACTGGAGCAGCAGCAAATAGCTAAATTTTTGTCGTTGCTATCGAATCGGATTGCAACACAGAAGGAACTTGTTGAAACTCTCAAGAAGTATAAAAGAGGACTGCTTGATAAGATATTTCCCCCAAAAAAAGATTCACTATTTCCTACTGTTCGATTGTCAAAAATGGCTGATTTTCTACAGGGTCTTACATACAGTCCGATTGATATTGCAAATTCCGGATACTTGGTTTTACGATCCTCAAATATTCAAAATGCCGCTCTATCTTTTGATGACTGTGTATATGTAAACATGGAAATACCCACACATTTACAAGTTAAACAAGGTGACATTATTATGTGTGTCCGAAATGGTAGCAAAAAACTCGTTGGCAAATCAGCAAAGATTCCTTGCGAAATGCCAATGACCACATGGGGCGCATTTATGATGATAATACGAAGTAAAATAGATTGCTCTTACATCTACCAATACCTCAATAGCCAAGCCTTCTATTCTCAAGTCTTTAAGGATACTGGGACAGCCACCATCAATCAGATTACAAAAGGTATCCTGAATGAATGTGAACTTCCACTTCCACCTAAAAATGAAAGGGATAGGATCGCAACATTGTTGGATGGCTTTGATAAACGTATCGAAAGCACTTATTTTTCCTTGCTTAAAATGCAAGATTTGCGAAAATCTTTATTGCAACAACTCTTCATATAAAGAGTTGTTGCAATAGACCATTCCGCAAACAGATCAGCTTTTCTAACTCTTTTTGCGCCTGGACGAGTTTGTAATGAATCCGTGAGAGGAACATTACAATTCTGGCTTGCTCTTCTGTGTCGCTGGGAAGAATATGAATTGTGCTAAAGAATCCATCGTTAGGTACATTGAGCAAGCCATGGTTTCTTGCGCCCTCAGCACATATTTCATTTACCCCTTGATACCATTGTGATGATTCAAAGTACCACTTAGCAAGATCACTCATAACAACATTCTCGTTTATAGAAAAGCACAGATAGAGCGTAGATACAGCGCCTTTATCGTATAATTCAAGGCGTTTAATCGAGCCAAAAGGATAATCGTTTGATGTGCTTCTATTATAGGCGTATTCTCCGTTATGTAGCAGATAATACCCACCCATATCTGTACTTGCGACAACCTTTGAGAAGAAGTTACGCTGATCTATCAATCCATATTGTGCAGATATGGTAAGAGGAATATCCGTAGTTCCGCTATTCTTCCTGGTGATACGAGTTGTGAAATCACTAAGTTTAAATGCCTTCCACGATTTCTGTTCTTCTTTAGGGACAAGTCGCAATCTTTGAGAAAAAATAGCCTCAAATACACCTCTTTTATACTTCTTGATGGTTTCGAGAAGAAGCTGCTGTGTCTCAATACGTCGATTTAATAAATTGATAAAATCAGCGATTTTCCGTTGTTCCTGTACATTTTCTGGCAAATTATGTTTTGTATTGAAAAATTCGTCTGTAGGCATATTAAGCAAGCCATGATTCCGTGCGCCTTCCGCAGAGATTTTATATATTTCCTTATACCATTTTAAGGAATCAAAATATACTTTGATAAAATCACTATAGTGTTTTTTTAGCATAAAACAAATATACAGAGTAGATAATGCTCCCATGGGATAGCGGTCAAGCCGCTTAATCGAGCCAAAGTCATAACCTACAGAATAGCTCTTATTATAGGCAAATTCGCCATTTTTGAGCAGATAATAACCACTCATATCTTTGCTTGCCACTGTTTTGTTGAAATAACTGATCTGGTCAACAAGCCCATCTTTTGAAGATATTGTAAGAGGCAGATTCGTTTCATTATCTGTATTCTTTCGTGTTACCCGATCTGCAAAGTCTGAAAGCCTAAATACGCCCCACTCCCCCTCAAACCCCGGAAACCGCAGCTTCGGCACGTTCCCCTCTTGACCGTTACTTGAGGCTTATTTTTCTTTCAGATATAACAAGAACAAAAAGTCAAAATCCCTTGCAGTAGCAGGAACCGTCTGCTATTGCAAGGGATTTCTATTCCTTTGGACATCACTCTGCTTTCTTGGCTAGAAGTATAAAAGAGGTTTATTATCTGCCATATTTCCTGAAAAAGACAAAGCTACACCTATATATCGTTTAAGCGAATTTACAGAACCTTGGGAACAGCGTAAGGCTGTGGATATCGCTGAATACTCAAAAGGAAACGGCTATTCTAAAAGCGATTTAACAGAGAGTGGAACGCCGATAATTCTATATGGCAGGCTTTATACAAAGTACCAATTTGTGATCAATGAAGTGGATACTTTTGCTATTCCGAAAGCGAGTGCTGTTTATAGCCAGGGGAACGAAGTGATAATTCCTGCTTCGGGTGAAACAGCGGAAGATATTGCAAGAGCATCAGCCGTTGAAAAACCTGGGGTTTTGTTGGGTGGCGACCTAAATATTCTCCGCCCATTTGACTTTATAAATCCATCTTTTTTGGCACTTGCTATTTCAAGCGGTGAACCGCAAAAAGAACTGGAAAAAAGAGCGCAGGGGAAATCGGTAGTTCATATCCATAATTCGGATATACAGGAAATAATCATTTCCTATCCAGCAAGAATTGAGCAAGACCAAATTGTTGCTATTTTCCGTCGCCTTGACCACCTCATCACCCTTCATCAACGTGAACTGGAATTATTTACAAAGTATAAGTTAGGACTGTTACAGCAACTCTTTATATAAAAAGCTGCTGTAACAAGTGTTTTTTTATTTCATTGATATAAGCTAAATATGTTTTATGCGCATATATTATATTATCATAATTAAAAAGGAAATTAGCAATTTTGTTCTGTTCGTCAATAGATGGTAACATTATTTCTTGATTCAATACGGTTTTACGATCTATTCCTTCAATTAGTCCTGTTGCTGCTTGCTTTATTCTATTTGACAAATAAAGTGTTAAATAAAAGCAGAAATCCTTCGTTATTGCGGAATTGCACTGTAATGCCATGAATTGTCGTGCAATATGGGCTTCTTTTTGTGTCAACTTAACAACTGCACCTGACCCAGATCCCTTGCAAACAAGTAATGTATCATCTTTATATGCCATACAACGAGGTTTTGTAGTCCATCTTGAAACTACAGTTTTGTCATCAACAATACAACTTGCCCCAGTCATATATGGTATGCCAGTACCATTATCATTATAATCAGATGGTACAAAGTCCTGACCAGATTGTAATGTGATAACATCTCCCATATAACATTTTTTCCATTGGGATTCTTTACAACTAATAATTCGTTTTCTCTCAAAAAGAGATTTAATGACTCCTCTTTTATACTTCTTGAGAGTTTCTATAAGTTGGCGTTGCTTGGATATACGAAGTTCAAACATATTCAAAAATTTTGCTATTTTGTTTTGCTCATTTAACATGGGGTAAAAATCCGTGTACGATGCGTATTCCTGTGAATTTATGCCCGGTTGTCCTGAACGCATGGAAGTTAACTGTACCCATTTATTATATTTTTGAGTTAGTGTCGTATTAAATACGAATATGCTGTTGTTTTCTGCATTAACTGTTACACGGATAAGAAAACCAGCAAAGTATAGTTTACCATCAGTTTCTTTATAAAGATAACTCTTACCTGTACTTGCCCCGGTTCTGGCAAATAAAATGTCATTTACACCAACAAGATATTTCTCATCAAGTATTCCTGCCGGAGAAACAGGATTGGATTGATTGTAACAGCGACTTTCATCATCAATGTCTGTTATACGAATATATTGATTTGTTCCATCGAATTTTATAGCAGCTGCGTTCATACCATAGTCAAAACCAGTAGCAACCTCAGAAAGCCGTTTTTTTGTCCACTCCCCCTCAAACCCCGGAAACCGTAGCTTCGGCACGTTCCCCTTTTGACCGTTACTTAGGGATAATACTGCCCAAATTCACCACTTCACAAGATAATAGATGTGGAGGTGGTCAAAATGACTGATAATACACAATTTAAGACGTTGGTTAATGATTGGTTAAATCAGAAGAAGCCAATGATTACCCCGTCAACTCACGCCGGTTTTACGCTGATTGCCGAAAACCACTTAATTCCCCGGTTTGGCAAGCGCAAGATTGGCAGCATCACGGAGGCGGATATCCAGAACTACATATCACATCTCCATGAGGAAGGCAGGCTGGACAACACAGGCGGATTAACGGTTAAGACAATCCGCGATATTATTCTTGTTCTCAGACTGTCGATGGAATATGCCTACAAGGAGCGGGCTATTCCCCTGTTAAACTGGGATCTGATCGAATATCCGAAGGAATTTGGCATTAAGAAGGTCGTTTCCCTGTCAAAAGACCAGGAGCAGGCGCTGATCCAGAGTATTTACCTGAACCTGAACCGGAAAACTGCGGGGATCCTGATTGCTTTGTTTACAGGCGTCCGCATTGGGGAATTATGTGGCCTTCAGATGAAGGACATTTCCCTTACAGACAAAACAATCAACATCAACAAAACGGTTCAGCGTATTTATGACAAGAAAAAGGGAAGCTCCTACGTCCATATCGGCCCGCCGAAAACAAAGACTTCCGCAAGGACGATCCCGGTTCCCTCGCTGCTCATGAATATCATCAAAAAGTTTTACACGGACAACCCGAACCATTACTTCCTGACCGGAAAGACCAAACCCAGCGAGCCGCGTACCTACAGGCAGTTCTTTTCACGCTTTTTGAAAAAGCATAAGCTGGAAAAGGTAAAATTCCATGAAATTCGCCACACCTTTGCCGTAAGGGCGATTGAGATCCCGGAATTTGACATTAAGTCTCTTTCTGAAATCCTTGGGCATAAGAATGTTTCATTTACGCTTAATGTGTATGGAAGCGCTAATTTGCAGCAAAAAGTAAAATGTATGAACCTTCTGAATGATCTTCTGTAATTTTCTCCAGGCAATTCTTCCGGCCATCCTATATTTTTTAGGCTGGCCGGGTTTCCTGAGCAGATTCCTGTGTCTGTTTTTGATAGGAATTCCACAATTTCTTTTATTTTGACAATAAATATGGTAAAAGAGTGACATTTTATGGAAAATGGTGTATACTGGTAAACGATCCAAAAAACGCACATTTCATGGAAGCATTGGCGCTGCAAGACCGTTGATTGGTTCTGAGTAGCAGTGCGCTATAAGGAGCGATAAAAACAGGTGACGGTTTTAGGTTGTATCATAGCCGTTACTTTATGAATAGAGATACGGCATTAGGAAAGGATGTCCGTGTCTGTTATTATTTTACAAGCCCTTGATTTGTCAAAAAAATCTTATCGCTGTCAGGGGCGCAGTTTTCAAGCCAGTGCGAAAAAACTGTTTTCCTGTCAATTAACGCTGTAGTTTGTTGTATCCGTATAACCCAAAGGTATACGGATATTTTTATTTTTCAATATATTTTTGACAGGATATTTTTCCTGCCTGTTTTAGCTGCCGCATCCGGTATTTACCGGGTGCGGCTTTTTTCTTGTCGTTTTTTGAAGGAACCTGTCATAGATGCCCGGTGTCGTTCGCCGCCTTCGGGATTCTGGAACCCATCAACATTTCAGAATCCTGGAGGAAAATAATGTCAGAAAATGATTTCTATTTATACATAGATGGGCAGGCGGTAAAAGTCAGTGAAGAAGTTTACCGGGAGTACAGGCGTGCGGAAGATAAAGAACGCTACTTCATGAAGCGTCTAAAAAAAGGACGTTTTGTAGTGGATGAGGACGGCCAGACGGTTACATATCTCCCCAGCAGGGAAGCCTCCTATGAACAGCTGCTGGAAGCGGACTGGACATTTGCCGCGCCGGATGAGGCGATAGACGATGTTATGGTAAGGACGCACCTTATGGAAACATTGGAAACAGCCCTGCAGAGCCTGGCCGAGGAAGAGCGGGAATTGATTTGGAAAATCTTCTATCTGGATCAGTCTGAACGGGAGGTCGCCGCAGCCTGCAACCTTACACAGGCGGCTATCCACAAGCGGAAAAAGAAGGTACTGGAAAAATTAAGGAAATTTTTTGAATAATCTGGTTTTCAACCCCGCTTTTCGTTACCGAACCTTATGAGGGGGCTTTTGCACCCTCCTATGAACATTGAAAAATAACAGGACAAGTGCCTGTTCATAGATGATCAGTATTCAAGTTTCTTCCGCTGCGCGGGGCCGAGAGATCGGCAAGCGGCCCAGGCACGGGCGCGACGACTGCCTGCGGGCCAGGCAGGACAAGGAGGTGATCTTCCCCTGTCCTGGCCCGTCAATAAGATGACATCAAAGGCACGAGCGGGAACCCGAAGGGCCTGTGACCGGCAATGGTAATGCCGGAACCGCCATGAGCCGCCAGCAAAGGAAGGACCAGTCATATTCCCGTACCGCAGGGTGAAAGGGGGATACTGTGGGCATGGCCTGGGCAGCTTAGTCACCTGCCGCCACCTGCCGTCGGTATCATGGCGCTTATTAACCATAAGCGGCTTGGATATTCCCGTGCCGGGGGTGAGAAGTAAGGCAATCCCGTTGCCTGATAATACGGCACAGATATGGAAATGAAATGAGTTTACGGGAACCTGCTCCGGGAGACAGCGGCATATCGCCATGTCCTGCCTGGGGCGGCTTTCCCATTTGTGATAATACCGGTTTGGGATGCCGTGATGCGTCCCGCCGGGCTCTTGCCGGATGCAAGACCTGTCGCCACAAGCTGATTGCGCCCTTGTTTGGGGCGTACTGCCCGGTTTGCGGCGCATGGTGTTTCATTCGGCGGCCAACAGGGTGGGGGAAAGCCTGATGTGAGGAGGTGAACGATATGCGGGTGCTTATAAGGGAAATAAGGATAAGGGAAGGCAGGCGCAGGCTGGATGACAGCAACGTGAAAGAGCTGGCAGAGAGTATCCAGGAACTTGGGCTTCTTAATCCCATTACCATAGACAGGAACCATGTACTGATTGCCGGGTTCCATCGGCTGGAAGCAGTAAGAATCCTTGGGTGGGAGGAAGTGGAATGCACTGTCAGCAGCCTGGATGGCCTGGAAGCTGAATTGGCGGAGATTGATGAGAATTTTATACGTAAGAATCTGCCACCTATTGAATATGGAGAAATGCTTTTACGGCGGAAGGAAATCTATGAAATGCTGCACCCGGAAACAAAAGCGACTTATAAGGGCGGGAAATTCAGGGGGAACCAGCACCGGGAAGTGGTGGCGGACAAAATGTCCGCCACCACAAAGTCATTTGTGAAGGACACGGCTGAGAAATTAGGCGTTGCGCCCCGCACCGTCAGGAGGCAGATACAGACAGCGAAAAACCTTGCGCCAGAGGCAAAAGAGATTATTAAAGAGGCGGATACCAAAATTTCCAGGAAAGCCACAATGAAGATTTCCTATCTGGAGCCGGAGCGGCAGAAAGAGGCCGCCTTGCTCTTGGCGGCAGGGGAGATCCGGACAGTGGATGAATATACCGCAAAAGAAAACCCGGAGGAAAAAAAGCAGGAACCGAAAAATCCAGCCAGTTTAAAAGAAGTTGTGGCGGAACTGAAAGACCCGGATAAGGATTGCAGTGGCACACCGGACAGTTTCCTGGAGGAATACAGCGCATTTGTCCGGAAATTCCATAAAGAGATCAGTTGGTACAGCGACCCATATTATGACACGGTATTTCCCCATGTCAGCATGGAGCAGCTTGCCAGTCTCCGGGAACTGACCAGATCCATCTGTTCCGCCGCCGAAGAATTATTCCAAAAAGTAGAAAGGACAATGAAAATATGAGCAGTTACAGAAAAAAACATAACTCCCCAAAGCCTGCGAAGCCGAAACCGGCGGCGCTGCCTGAACCGGAATATAATAATCCGGGCGTGGAGCGGTCTATCCACACCGACCGTCTGACTTCCGGCCTTCCTTACCAACGCCCTGTAAACCCCAAAGAGGTTGAGCGCCTGATACGGGAATGGGACGAGCGGTTGCTTGACCCTATCACGGTC
This sequence comes from bacterium 1XD42-76, assembly GCA_009917545.1. Classification (GTDB taxonomy): domain Bacteria; phylum Bacillota; class Clostridia; order Lachnospirales; family Lachnospiraceae; genus QZDW01. The sequence continues at coordinate 66,765 of QZDW01000005.1, read as the reverse complement.
AGCTTCCGTGATGGGAAATTTTATGTAGTAGACGGCCAGCACCGTATTTCCGCCATGCGGGAAATGAATGGGGGCAAAGGGATCATGGTAAACTGCAAGGTCTATAACGGCCTGACTTACGAGCAGGAAGCGGACCTCTGCTATAAACTGGATAAAGCGAAGAAACGCCTGAGCCTGTCACAGTCCACAAACGTCCTGGCGGAATCTGGCGGAGATGCGGAGATCACGGAGATTAAGCGGCTTGTGGAAAACTGCGGCTTTATATGGGCGTTAGGGAAGAGCCATGGAAAAACCGGGGAAATCGTATCCACCCGCGCCCTCGTGAATGCCTACCAGTTATTAGGCGGGGCTTCCTTCACCCGTATGCTACAGCTTTTGTGGGACACCTGGCAGGGGGATCCCCGATCCCTCACTGCCGCACTCTTGGCAGGGCTGGCGCTTTTTATAAAGACTTACGATACGGAACTGAATGACCATACATTTGTTTCACGGCTCTCTCAGGCGGATCCGGATGAGATCAACCGCCGTGGGCGGGCTGATTTTTCCACAAGCAACAACGCGCTCCGGTTTGCCCGCGTCATTTTGGAGAAATATAACGGGCAGCGTGGGGGGAGGAAGCTCCCTTACCGTTTCCATGGGTAACTACGATTAAGCCTGCCAGGATCCGATGGCATTGAGACAAGCAGGAGCGGCATATCTTGAAATGGAGGTGTTGTCTATGGAAGCAACCCAGGACAGAGACTTTAACCAGATGAGGAATGTAGACGTGCGGACGGTTGAGCGGGGAAGCCTTGTGGATATCAGCAAAATACATATTGACCCCCAAATGCCCCGTGAACAGAGGCTGGCGGATTTTGTCCGCCAGATTGGGAACCCTTATTGCTACAAATGTGGGAAAATTGTGGTCAAAGTGAGTTTTACGGACACCAACGCGACACTGGAGGACCGTTTGGAACATTATTTAAGGACACTATAGGAGATAAAAATGAAGAGGACAGAGTTTATCAGCAGGCGGGCTTGACTTTAACACTTTAAAGTGGTATATTCAAGGAAATAAGCATAACGGTGAAGCCCATTGTGAAAAGTTTTGCTGAGGATTTTTTACAAGATGGAGGTTCACCATGGATAATTTAACAGAAAGCAGGGTATACCGCGCTGCGCTTTATGTCCGCCTGTCCAAAGAGGACGGCGACAAAGAGGAAAGCGACAGCATCGTGAATCAGAAAGACCTGATCAGGGCGTTCCTGGCGGATAAGCCGGATATCCATATCTGCGCTGAGTGCGTGGACGACGGGTACAGTGGGGCGAATTTTGACCGCCCTTCTTTTAAGAGGATGATCCGTGACATTGAAGCTAGGAAAATTGATTGTGTGGTGGTCAAGGACCTGTCAAGGTTTGGGCGTAACTTCGTGGAGGCCGGGCGCTATATCGACCAGATTTTCCCGGCGCTTGGTATCCGGTTTATCGCGGTCAACGATAACTATGACAGCATAAACGGGCGCACATCTTCCGATAAGATACTGATCCCGTTCAAAAACCTGATAAACGACGCATATTGCCGCGATATATCAATCAAAGTCAGGAGCCAGCTTGAAATCAAGAGGAAAAAAGGGGATTTCATTGGCTCTTTTGCCGTATATGGCTACCGGAAAGACCCCTCTGACCGGCATAAACTCGTGGTTGACGAATATGCCGCCGCGGTCGTCCGTGACATTTTCCGCTGGAAGCTGGAAGGGGCAAGCCAGCAGAGGATCGCTGATCGCCTGAATGGGCGGGGGGAATTGTCCCCCATGGAATACAAACGGTTTTGCGGTTTGCAGTATAAATCCGGCTTCCAAGTAAAGCCCAAGGCGAAATGGACCGCAGTAGCGATTGGCCGGATCCTCCGTAATGAGTTTTATGTCGGCACCTTGGTCCAGGGCAGGCGTACCACCCCGAACCATAAAGTAAAAAAGACCATACAGAAACCAAGCGAGGAATGGGTAAGGGTTGAGGACAGCCACCCGGCAATTGTGGAAAAAGATGATTTCCTTGCCGTGGGGCGGCTCCTGATGCAGGATACCCGTGTGGCTCCCAAAGAGGAAACAGTATACCTGTTTTCCGGCCTGGCGTTCTGCGGCGATTGCAGGCAGAACATGGTACGCAACAGTGTGTGCAGGAATGGGAAAACCTACGTGTACTATATATGCGGCAATAACCGTACAAATAAAGCCTGCTCCAGCCACCGGATCAGCGAAGTCGCCCTGACAGAGGCCGTATTACTGTCTTTGAAGGAACATATCGCTAATATCCTGGATGTGGAGCGTGTGCTGCAATATATTGAAACTCTTCCGATCCACCGGGAAGAAGTGCAGAAGGCCGACGCGCAGCTTGTAAAAAAACAGGAGGAAATCTCCCGCTACAGCAGATTAAAGAAAACACTCTATGAATCCCTGTCTGACGGCCTGATTGATAAAGAGGAATACCTGGAATTAAAATCCGGCTATGATATGAAGATTGCTGACGCGAAGGCCGCGAGCGAAAAGCTGAAGGAGGAACTGGAAGGGCTTTTGCAGAACCGCGCAGGCACCAGCCTTTGGATCGAGCGTTTTAAGAAATACCAGAATATCACGGAACTTACAAGGCATATCGCGGTGACGCTGATTGAGCGCATCCTGGTCTTTGAGGACAGCCGCATTGAGATACGATTCCGTTACCAATACGATTATGAGCGGGCGTTGGAACTGATCCGGAATACGCAGAGGCTTTACACGGGGGAGAAAAAATCCCATGAAAAGGAGGCGGTGTGACATGGCAAGGGTAAGCAGGAAAGCCGCTATCATGGAAACGGAGCCAAAGGCCGTGTTTCTTCCGGAGCGGGTTTATAACACAGCGGTCTATGCCCGCCTTTCTGTGGAAGATAACAACAGGACGGGCGACAGGGAATCCATTACCATGCAGAGGTATATGCTTGAGAAATATGTGGACGCGCAGGCGGATATGCGGCTTTGCGGCGTATTCTGCGACAATGGGGAGACAGGCACGGATTTTGAACGGCCGGAATTTGAGCGCCTGATGGAAGGGATAAGGAGCCGCCGGATTGACTGTGTTGTGGTAAAAGATCTATCACGTTTCGGGCGTAACTACGTGGAAACCGGCTATTACCTGGAAAAAATATTCCCCTATCTTGGGGTAAGGTTTGTAGCGGTCAATGACAGTTACGACAGCAAAAAGGATAAGAATGGGAATGAACTGGTTATCTCCCTCAAAAACCTTGTTAACGACCTGTACGCGAAGGACATATCGCAGAAAGTCAACACAGCGCTGGAAACAAAACAGCGGAAGGGAGAGTTTATTGGGGCATTCCCGCCATATGGATACCTGAAATCCCCGGAAGATAAGCACAGGCTTATCCCGGATCCGGAAGCAGCCCCAGTTGTCCGTGAAATATTCCAGTGGAGGGCGGAGGGCATCGGGATAAACATGATTGCACGGTATCTGAATGACAGGGGAACCCCCTGCCCCGCCATGCACCATTACCTGAACGGATACAAAAAGAAGAAGCCGGAAGGGACAGGGGCAATCTGGCAGGGGCAGATTATAAAAAAGATAACCAGATATCCTGTCTATGTTGGCCATATGGCACAAGGTAAAACAAAGAAATCTTTAAGTGATGGGATCCCCTTAACTAATGTTGACAAAAAGGACTGGATAATCGCCCATAATACCCATGAGGCAATCGTCAGCCAAGAGATTTTTGACAAGGTGCAGTCCATAAGTGAGCAGCGCTGCCAGGAACACAGGATGTTGAGAGGGAAATACCCGTCCACGGAAAATATATTCAAAGGGCTTCTGGTGTGTGGGGATTGTGATACGAAAATGTCACGATATAAGAATGTTTCTCCCGCCGGTACGGCAAGGTATACCTATATCTGCCGTGTCTACGCGGAAAACCTGTCCGGGCAGGGCTGCACGAAAAAATGTGTTGGCGAGCCTGAACTGATCGAAGCTGTATTCCATGCGCTGCGCGTTGAGATAGAGGCCGCGATGAAATTGGAGGACCTGCTGAAAAGGACGCAGATGAAATCCGGGTTTAAGAAAAAACATGAGGCGGTCATTGGGCAGATTGGGGCAATGAAGCAGAAAATAGGAAGGAACGCCGCTTATCGTGCATCGCTGTTTGAATCCTTTTCTGACCATACCATTACCGAGCGGGAATATGTTTCGCTAAAGCAGGAATATGACAGAAACGCGGAGGCTTATGGGAAAGAATTGGAGAAGCTGGAGCAGGAAGAAAAAATCTACTCCAAAACTATAACCCCGCAGAATCAATGGATCACGGCATTGAAGAAGTACCAGGCAAAGGAAACGATAACGAGGGAACTGCTGGTGGAGCTGGTTGACCATATCAAAGTGACTGGCTATAACGAGATTGAGATTGTCTGGAATTTCCGGGATGAATTTGCCATGCTGGAAGAAAAGGTGGTGGGGATATGATGGAGACCATTGCCCTCTATATGCGCATTTCCAGTGAGGATGCGAATGAGGGGGAGAGCTTCAGCATTAGCCATCAACGTGATTTGCTTTATCATTTTATAAAAAGCCGCCGTGAATTTGACGGGTGTACTGTCATGGAATTTTTGGATGACGGGTATACGGGGACAAATTTTGACCGCCCTGGCGTACAGAAAATGCTTTCCATGGCGGGAAACCCGATTCAATGCATCATTGTAAAGGACTTTTCCCGGTTCGGGAGGAATCTGATCGACGTGGGTGATTACCTTGACCAGATTTTCCCTTTTCTGGGTGTCCGCTTTATCGCTGTCAATGAAAACTACGACAGCAAAAACAGCATTGGCAGTTCTGTCAGCCTGGATGTTTCATTAAAGGCGATGGTCTACGAAATGTACAGCCGTGACATATCAGAAAAAATCCGCTGTATGCAGCAGGCCAAAATGAAGAAAGGCGAATACCTGTGCGCTATCGCGTTTTATGGCTATAAACGGTCACAGACCAGGAAAAACAGCCTTGAGATTGACGGGCAGGCTGCTGGCATCGTGCGGCGTATCTTCCAGATGGCCGTGGATGGCATGGAACCCACGCGGATTGCGCTTAAGCTGAATACGGAGGGTATCCCCGCTCCGCTGGCTTACCGGAGGGCAAACCATACGGATGGGCTGCGAGGTTGGAAAGTTGCCGGGGATACGGCTTATTGGACCCGGGAGAATGTCAAGCGGATTATCTCTGACGAACGTTATACCGGTTGCTTGATCGGCAGGAAACGTACCAGGGTGGATGTTTCCAAAACATGGACAACCCAAGTTCCAAAAGAGGAATGGATTGTGGCTAGGGATACCCATGAAGCAATAGTATCGAAAGAAACGTATGAGCAGGCACAAAAAGTGTTGAAAAAATACGCGAAAAAGAGGAAGCCCGGAAAACCGACACAGCGGTTCAGGGGGCTTCTGAAATGTGCTGTGTGTGGGCGGACATTGACACGTACGATTTGTAAGGACACATATTTCTCCTGCCCTACCAGAAAAGTCCTGTCAGATTCGCAGTGCCGCCAGCTACATCTGAAGGAGAAGGATCTGGAAGCCGCGCTGCTGGCTTCCATTCAAAGCCAGATCAGGCTGCTTATGCAGACGGAAACCGCGGACAGGAAGGGAGAGAGCCTTGCCGCGACAGAAAAAGAAATCCAAGACTGTCAAGCTGTAATTAACCGCCATAAAGCAAAACAGGTCGCCACGTTTGAGGATTACGCGGAAGGGCGTATCACACGGCAGGAATATCTTTCCCGTAAGGAGGAAATGGCCAGACAGCATGAGGAAGTGACGGCTATATATACGGAACTGATTGCGAAGCGGGCAGAACTGCAACAGGCATCGGATAATTTAGGCAAAGCGGATTTAGGCCGGTACGCCTGCGCCAATGAGCTTACCAGGGAACTTTTGGTGGAACTGGTAAAGGAGATCCGTGTCAGCGGAGAGGATACACTGGAAATTATGTGGAACTTTAGAGAATAGGATCAGGAGGAAAACAAATGGATTTTGCGTTTGCAGACACGATGGAGGCAGACAGGCAGGACAGGGCCTGTAGCTTGCTTATATCATTGAGTTTGCTGGCAGACACGGCGAAACGCCGTGATGCCTGCAACGGGAACAGCCATGTACGGCTTTTATATCAGAGGGAACTGCATTACCATTATGAACGGGCTATTTTTGATGCCCTGCGCCTTTTAGGCGTGTCTATAGGCAACACGGAGATTGCGAGTGGGACGAATGTAGACCGCATATGTGACCAGGGGCATCAGGCTCTTATGGAGATTCTGGAAAAATATGAAGATTACTTCGACAAGGAAGCGGAATAGGCATATGCAAGACGAAAAAGAAAAATAATTTTTTTATGCAGGACTTGACACAAGCAAATGAAAAATACAAAGGGGATGCGCTGCTGCAGAAAAGTTTCACGGTGGATTTCCTCACGAAAAAGAGCAAGCTGAATGAGGGGGAGGTGCCGCAGTACTATGTGGCAAACAGCCATCCGGCAATCATTGAGCCGGAGATATTCGATCTGGTTCAATATGAGATGAAGCAGCGCAAGGCAGAGGGGCGGTTTACCAGCAGCACCCATCCGTTTTCCGGGAAGATCGTATGCGGGCATTGCGGCGGCTTCTATGGGAGCAAGGTATGGCATTCCAATACGCCGAACCGGGTGCTGGTCTGGCAGTGCAACGAGAAGCACAGGGGGAAGGACTGCCGGACGCCGCACCTTACCGAGCGGGATATCCGGCGGGCTTTCCTTGCGGCTTTCAATGAGGTGCTGGGGAACCGGGCGGAGATCATGGAGGCATACCGGGAGGTCATGGAGGCGCTTACGGATACGGCGGATCTGGATGCCGAGCAGGAGAGGCTCCAAAACGAGGGCGAGGTGGTCATGGGGCTGATACGGAAGGTCATTTCGGATAATGCCCAGAAGGCCATGGATCAGGCGGAATACGAGCGGAAGTATAACGGGTACTGCGGGCGGTACGAGGCCGCCAGGCTGCGGCTGGCCAAGATTGGGGAGCTGCGGCTGGGGCGCATTGCCAAGAGGACGAAGATATCTTTATTTTTGAAAGAGCTGGCCAGCCGGGAGGGGCTGGTGGCGGAATTTGACGAGGAGCTCTGGTACGCCACGGTGGATCATGTGGCGGTATACGAGGATAAGCGCATGGTATTTACTTTCCGGGATCATACGCAGGTGGAGGTTCCGGCGGATAAGTGGAAAGCGGCATAGCAGAAAAAAACGAAGCCCGCAGGTTCTTGGGATAGCAGAGCCTGCGGGCTTTTTCTGGTCTATATGCGTTTCATAAGAAGGAGCAGGGCTTCTTTCTGGCCGTCATTCAGGGTGCTCCATGCAGCGAATAAGGTACGCTGTTCCTCGGTCAGTTCGACGGGGGTATTTCCCTCGGAGAAAAATTGCGATAAAGTAATACCGAATGCCCGGCATACGGCCTCCAGGGTCGGTATGGTCGGGGCATTGTTGCGGTTGAAAAGGTTTGTGATGGTGGACTGGGAAAGGCCGGCTTCTTTTCCGAGCCGGTAGTTTGTCCAGCCGCGTTCATCCATAAGGTCTTTTATATGTTTTATGATATCCATTTCCATCACCGTCACCACCCATTTCCATTTGTATCTATTTTAGTTTCCAAATGGGTGATATAATAGTCATAATCAGTAAAGTGTATACAACCCAGAAGGAACATAATCATAGTATGGTGGATAAATGGATATGCTATCATAGGAAGTTAGGAGGCGTTTTTTGCATGGGAGAACATTTATTTGAGAAACTTGCCCGTGATCGGGGAATCACGGTGGAGGAGATGCGGGAGATCATCTCGGCGCGGATCAGGCGGGGGATGAATGACCCTGACCCCAAGAAGCGGGCGCAGTGGGAGGCGATACCCCATGAGGGGGAGATTCCCACACCGGAGGAGTGGCTGTATTATGCGGTGAATTATCTGATCGAGCAGGGGGATGGAGATCTGCTGCGGTGGTATCCGAACCTGTGAAGGGGCGGCCTTGGAGGGGTGTTCATTTTAGGGGATATGGGCTGAGAATATGGGAATGAGAAGCGGGTATGCACACCTTTTGATGTGGTACTCGCTTTTTTCGTATCCGTTTTGATTGTATTAAAGTTTGTCGGGGAATATGGTAACAAGGTGGAAAAAAAGAGGACAATCCGTAGAAGAATAAAAAAGGAAGAAGCCAATATGGGAATGCAGATGATGATGTAAAGTCGGGCATTTTAGTATGGAGCGGGTGCAAAAATGGGAAAAGATTTAAAAGGACGAGAGCTGGGAAAGGGTTTGTATCAGAGAAAGGATGGAAGATATGAAGCCAGAACAAAGATAAATGGAAGTGATGTCAGTATCTATGGTTTTAATCTGCGGGAGTTGAAAAAGGAATTTCAGGAACTAAAGGAAGAGGCACGCAGCAGCATTGATTTTCGGCGGAAGCATATAACGCTGAACGAATAGTTTGAGGAATGGTTCCAGACCTATAAGCTTCCAGTAGTGAAAGAAACCAGTGTTTATCCCATGAAAAATAAATATTATGGTTCATTTGGCAAATATCTGGGCGAGAGAAGACTGGCGGATATTACAAACATTGACATTCAGGGTGTCATTAACCAAATGAGCAGTGAGGGTCGGGCGGTTTCTTCCATGAGAGAAGCCCTGGGAAGAATGCGGGAATGTATGGAATCTGCAAGGAATAATCAGATCCTTTCTATGAATCCGTGTTTTGAGATCAGTGTACCATGGGAAAATAAGCAGGTAACACGTCGCTTTCTCTCCAGAGAAGAACAGAATAAGTTTTTGCAAATGGTAGAGCATAACTGGTATAAGGAAATGTTTTATATCATGTTTTTGACAGGTCTGCGTATAGGTGAAGTGGGCGGTTTGATGTGGAAAGACATTGATTTTAATGAAAAATGTCTCCATGTAAACCGATCGCTTTCCTGTCAGTATGAATATGGAAAGAAGATGTTGCGTCTTTTAGCGCCCAAGACACATAATTCTTACAGGAAAATTCCATTTTTTGGAGAAGCGGAAGAGATGTTCCTGAAACAAAAGGAAAAAACAGATCATCTCAAAAAGGCTTTAGGAAATCGCTGGAGAGCGACCGGTGAATATGCAGATCTGGTATTCGTGACTACCATGGGAAGTCCGGTACTTCGCTATCATGCAGAGAAGGAAATAAAGAAGGTGGTAAAGGAGATCAACGAGCAGGAAGCGTTTGAGTCGGTACAAGAGCAGCGAGAACCGCATTATTTTGAGGATATGTATCCCCATGCAATCCGGCATACCTTTTGCAGCCGTTGTTTTGAGGCGGATATGCAGCCTAAAGTAGTTCAGAGCATTATGGGGCACCAGCATTACAGCACAACCATTGATATTTACACGCATGTATCGGAGATTAAGTATCAGGAAGAGATTGGAAAATTTGGAAAGGCAGTGGAACTGGAGGAAAGCGGCAGTGGGGAAGGACCAGAGGAGACCCCAGATCTTGGAATGATGCAAACATTCGGCTAAGGGGGCTGTATTGATTTTTGAGGACTGACTGCATATAATTTAAGGAAATAATAATCTGAAATAAGCTATGGTTGATGTAACGGCAAAAGAAAAAGGGCGGGAGCGTAAATGCTGACAGCCGGACTATACGGAAAGCAGCTGCCCTTTTTCATTTTTGAGCTGTTTTATCAAAAAATATAGCTTATCAGAGATACATATGTTAAAATAAGGATAGCAGAAAGGGGCCTGTTTTATGGAGATTGAGAATATACTGGCAAAAAATATTACAGCGGCAGGCGAAAAGGCCGCTTATGATGCAGCATGTAAACGGCTCCTGGCCAATAAGGTCATTTTGGCATGGATCATGAAAAGCTGCCTGGAAGAGTATAAAGATTATCGTGTCAATGAGATAGCGGAGAAATATATAGAGGGAGTCCCTCAGATAGCAGAGGCAGCCGTCAATCCGGACGAAGATGGGTGTGAGGGCAGTGAACAGATCCGGGGAGCGAAGAACGAGGACAGTACGATACAGGAAGGAACGATCACTTATGATATCCGTTTTCTGGCAATCGTTCCGGGAACCGGAGAAACGATCCGCCTGATCATCAACGTAGAAGCTCAAAATGATTTTTATCCAGGATATCCGATTATTAAGAGAGCGTTGTATTATTGCAGCCGGATGATCTCTTCTCAGTATGGTACAGAATTTACGGAAACTCAATATGAGAAGATAAGGAAGGTATATTCCATATGGATATGTCCCAATCCGCCGAAGAAGAGAGAGAATACGATCACCAGATACTTTGTTCAGGAAGAAAATCTGGTAGGCCAGGTGTCAGAACAGAAAGAAAACTATGATCTGTTAACCGTGGTCATGATCTGCCTGGGGCATGCGGAAGATGATAATTATACAGGGATATTAAAACTGCTGGATGTACTTTTGTCTTCAGAAAAAGAAGCGGAAGAGAAGAAGAAAATCCTGCAGGAAGATTTTGATATTGCGATGACAAAGACATTGGAGAGTGAGGTGTCGGCTATGTGTAACCTGAGTAAAGGGGTAGAGGAAAGAGGAATTGCGATTGGTTTGGAGCGTGGTATGGAGACAGGAACATTAAATGCGATCCAGAATTTGATGGAAACTTTGAAGCTGACGGCAGAGCAGGCAATGGAGGCGTTGAAGGTGCCGGAAGAGGAAAAGGTTAAGTATGCAGGGATGTTGAAAGAATGATTTTGTTAGAATAAAAAATGTAGTAACATAGTTTGTGGGGCGTTGGAAAATCTGCCCTTTGTCTATATTACTTTTTTCATATAGCTTTCGATTATAATCAAAGAGAAGTATTTAATATTATGGATTATAGCTGTGGGGTATACAATATGATAAGGTGGTTACATATATCTGATTTGCATATAAAGAATAAAGCTGACTGGAATAATTTTAAAACGGAATTGATAAGCCGATGCAAGAAATCTGGAAAGATTGATTTGGTTATTGTTACAGGAGATTTTCATGATTTTATCGATAGAACTGATTTCAGTCTTGCAAAAGAGTTTTTAAGGCAATTGATAGATACTTTAGGATTGGATATTAGGAAAGATTTGTTTGTTGTCCCAGGAAATCATGATGGAGTAACAGTGGTTGATGAAAAAAAAGTTTATGTTGAGGCAGCGAAAAGAAATCCCATGGAGTTGGAACAAACTTGGATAGAAAAGCTTCAGAGTGCATTTGTAGATTATGAAGCCTTTGTAAAGGATTTGATTCCAGATTATCCAGCCAATCCATCTCAAATACATCATCGTATCTGGAATAATAAGATAAATTTTATACATTGTAATACAGCACTTGTAGCAGATGGAAAACAGAAGAAAAAACAATTAATGGATATACATAAAATGGCTATGGAAAAGTATCGTACAGATATTCCCAATATCATTTTGGCACATAATTGTTTCTATGATTTACATGTTGAACAGCAAAAAAGAATACAAGACATAGTACGAAACCATCCAGTATGTGCATATTTCTGTGGAGACAGACATGTTGAGAAAGTTGAACAGATCGTATATGAGTGTAATCAAAATAGGCAGATTCCTTGCGTGGTAGGCTATAAATCTTCTCCAGAAGCTATTGATGATTATTCTGTATTTGGCATGATAATTGGGGAATGGGAAGAAAGTGAAAGAATAGCGTCTTTGAAAGGATGGACATGGAAAAGTGGAAAAGGATTTGAAATAGATGCTACAATAACAGAACAAGAGATTGATATGACAGGAAGATTAAATGATACTGGTGCTATCGATGATTTAGTTGAAAATATGACGAAGGTAAAAAAAGAGAATTTCAAAAATTTGATAGACGAAGTAGACCAACGGAAAATAGATGATAATACAAAACGATATTTTATTAAATTATATTATAATATGACACCTGCACAAATAGAAGTATTTAATAGAGAATATGACAGTACAAAGATGAGATTAAAAAAGAAAATGTCTTCAAAAGAAGTAATTGACTATGTAATAAGATCAGAAGAAAAGGGATTACTGAAGGAGATGGTTCATTACATAAGGGAATTGTTTGAGTAATATTAAATTGAGGAGGAAGGTTATGAATTTACGAGAATTATATAAAGAAAAAGGAATTAAGAATATCAATACAACCATTTTAGAAAAACGCGAGAGTTCCTTACAAGAAATATTAGAAAATGTTCAATTGAAAGATAAAGAATGGGAACTTCTGGTTAATTGGTTAATGGGGATAGCGGAAGAGGATGAAAAAGTAGAAAATATATTGATAAAACTTGAAGAAATTTTTTGCGAACAAGATGAATTGTTTTCTAAAGAAAATGAAAAAGAAATGCAAATTCTAGTTGGAGAGTTGATATATCGTTATTGCCAAGAAAAAAGGAAAAGAAAATTCCTTTGATGTTTCTTTGTGGATATAATGTTGGATATAAGGTTAAAAGTGAAAAATTGTATCAGGGATTTGTACATATTTTGAATGAGTGGAGGTTAATTATCCGTAGTGAGGAAGAAAGCAAGGATATAATAGAATTTCCTGATACAGCAAAAATTCGTAATGAGGTAACGACTAAGCAAAAAGAAGCTGAAGATGAGGGCGTGGAATGGAATGCTGATCAGGAAAATTGGAATAGTATGTTTGAACTATTGGAGAGTTTTGAAAAAGTAATATATTTCCTCAATAGAATGAACAATCGGTACAAAGCAAAGCTAGAAGTACAAAGAGAGGAATCGGACATTCTATGGTGGATGATTAATGAATGGAGCGATATTTACGAACAGCCATTTAGAATGTTAAGCGAAGCACAGATTGTATTGGCTGCTCCAATAGAATTAAAAGATATGATACCTTATTCTTTGGGACCATTTGCAATTAAACAAGTTTTATACAAAGAGATATCTTTAGTTCAGAATAAACAGCAAAGAATAACATTATCACAATTGGTTAATGCCGCTGATGAGAAATTATTAGATAAAATTTTAGATGAATGGAATGGCAGCAGAGTGCAACCAATCCTTTTGGCATTACAAGATAAGAAAAAAGCTGGAGATGAGGGATGGAAAAATCTTTTTATTAGAGCATGCGATATTAATCCTGATGAATTTGAAAAAACATTGGAAGAATTTTCGTATCAGTTTTATTTAGAACTGGAACTTACCGGTTTGATGGTGAAATGAAGGGCAGGTAATGTATGACTGAAACAGTACAAGAAGAAATGATAGACATGAATGAATTACTTGGAGATAAGGCAGAATTATTAGAGGAAGAGGCTCAGAGTAATTCTGTTAAGGCAAGGGAAAATGAGCAGAAACCCTTAGCAGAGAGAAAAAATGAAGAATATATCAGTATTTATAGTGGAAGAGCCTTAAAACCAGAGGAGTTATTTCGTTTTTCTACTAATGAGGATGTCACTCTTGTTCTAATTGCAGGTCCTTATGCAAGTGGCAAGACAACGTTGATTGTTATGCTATATCGTCTTTTCCTTGAAGGCTATAATAAAAGGTTGTGTTTTTCTGGTTCTAAAACTATGGATGGATTTCGAGAACGATCCGAAAATTTGTTATGTAAATCCGGACAAGCCGAACCATTGGTTGCACGAACAAGTAGAGGGGCCGAAGATTGGTATCTTCATTTGGCTATATCGAATGCTGAAGAAAGAAGACAAAACATTTTTTTTGCAGATATTTCAGGAGAGGCCTTTAGCGACATTAATGGATTAGAGATAATGGCGGAGTTTTTTTCGGATAACGAAAATGTTATTATTGTTGTGAATGGAGAGAATCTTTGTGATATAAATGGAAGAAATGGAGAAATTTTTGCGGCAGATTTAATGTTAAAGCGGTTACTGAATAAAAAAATACTATCAAAAAAGACAAAATTACAGATTGTATTTACAAAGAAAGACAAAGTAGATAATTGCGAAAAAAAAGAGGAAGTCATTAGATATATAGAAGAAAAAGAAAAACTGTTTATCAATAAATTTGAAGCATATGTATATTCGGTAAAGTGTATTTTTTTGTCCGCATTGAGTGAAGAACCTGATGAATGTGAGAAGTTGGAACAAATTATAGAAACTTGTATGGAAATGGGTTCAATGGATAGCAATGTAGATTTGCAAGCAGTAGAATATAAAATAGTAAGACACTTTGATAGGTTTCAATTAAGAGAGCGTGGATAATATGTTAAAGAAAACTTATTATATGGTCGGAATGCCTTCGAGCGGAAAAACAACATATTTAGCATCATTATGTAGATTAGTATCAGAGGCTGATATAGAAACACTACTCCATATGGATGTTCTAGAAGTTCCAGAGGGGATGGAACATATAGAAAAGCAAATTCAGAATCTACTTGCTTGTAAAGAAGTTGACAGAACACTTAATAAAACATAGTATCGAGTCCAATTTCCATTGACTGATGACAAAGGGAAGAGATTAGATTTGATACTTCCTGATTCATCTGGAGAAGTTTTTCGGGATTTTGTACGAGATAGGCGAATATTAAAAAGCATTGCTGATAAACTGAAAGATGCAGAGGAAATTCTGTTTTTCATTAATACGAATACTATGGTAAAACCTGAGTATTTAGGAGTTCAAGAAAAAAGTGCTATGAAAATGTTGGAAGAAAGAAAAAAAACTGATTTAGAAAGGCGCGATGATTTGTCAATTGAAAATATTGTGAAACGTAAGGATGAAAAAACAAATCAGGCAGAAGTGGTTGATTTATTACAATGTATTCTTTTTATAAAAGAAGAAAAGGCTCGGATTAAATTTATTATATCAGCTTGGGATAAAGTAGAAAAGGAATTTGTACAGGAACGGCTTCTTCCAAAGGATTATTTACAGATCGAATTACCATTACTTTATCAGTATTTGAAGTCTAATATAGATAAAGTAGAATATCAGATATGGGGAGTTAGTGCACAAGGAGGAGATTTCAGTGATAAGAAAGAAAAAATCAAATTACAGGAAGGAAATCCATCACGAATAGAAAATTACAACAAGGATTAAAAGAATCCGTCCTGGCAACCATTGTAAAATATGGAACTGAAAATATAGCAAATGATATTTACGAGTTTTATGGAGATGATATTTTTCCAATCATATATGGTTTGATGGAAAAAGGGGCAAAAATAGAAGAAAAGAAATATCAGAATTGGATACCGATATTGCTTCAGAATCAGAAAGTGGTGTTCGCGTATATAAATGTTATTCCATTCCGTCAATATCGTCTGGATTTATTTTTAAATGTTGATCTGACCAAAATAGATGTAAATGATATAAATAAAGAAATATGGGAAAAGATATATGTGGATTTTATTGAGTTAGAGCAAAATGAAGATATAAGAACGAAATGCATACTTCAATTGATATCTGTCATTTTTGGTTCTTCATATCAATTTAGTGATTTGATGGTGAAAGCAGTTGTAGGACCGATTTATCAAAAGGCAAAAGGAAATGATTTGGATTTTGATACATGGAATAGATTCCAGAACTTCTTGCCAGAGGTTGAGGATTGTTTTGCGTGGGATAAGTGTCTTCGGATAAGGAGAGGATTATTGCGGAAGGGATATAATGTGAATTTAGTGAATTGATAAAGGTTGATTTTGCCCTGAATTAGTATTAGACAATTGTAATTTTTACCAACTTTTGAAACAGTTTTACCAACTATCAAAATTCCTCAATTTTAATACCGAAATCAGAGGAGAAAACCATTTACCAACGTAAAATCTGGTAAAAATAAAATAGGATTCCCCTTAACTCCGCATAAATCCAGCATTTCTGTAAAAAGTTCGCAAAGCAGATGGGGGCTATGTAAGATAGTCTGTTTGGATCTAATAGTAAAGATTGAAGGGCTTCAGAGAGATCTGGGGCTCTTTTCTTTTATGAAACTGGAATTTGGATTGTAGCACAAGAAAATATTTATGAAAAATAGTTCAAAAACAAATTATTTTGACCGAAAAATAAACAGTGAAGTAGTATGAAATTAAAAATATCCAGTATTCACGACGGAATATGTAAATCAATCCTATGAAAACATTGTATTCTGAGGATTTATATTTCCATGCCATATGTCACATATTCTGCCGCTGATGCTTTGAGGCAGATATGCAGCCAAAGGTGGTGCAGGGTATCATAGAATATCAGCATTACAATACAACAATTGACATTTATACTTATATGGCGGATGAGAAGTAGGAAGAAAGTGGAAAGTTTGGAAAGGCTATGGAGGTTGCTGAATTGGGAGAATTGGACAACTTGGGGATGGCGTAGATGCTTCAGTGAGGTTTATATATTAAAATAGGAAATAATCGCAAAGTGACAACAAATGATTGAGAATCTGAAAATTGCATAACCCGATTGAAAAAAGGGACCTGAGATGATAAGATAAAAATAAAAGTAGAAAAACAAGTGTTTTGTTGAAGAAGAGGCGATAGAATGGCTACATCCAGTATACTGACCAATGTAAAGATTACTGATTCGAAAAAATATCTTTTATCAAAGATTTTGATG
Source organism: bacterium 1XD42-76 (assembly GCA_009917545.1). Lineage (GTDB taxonomy): Bacteria > Bacillota > Clostridia > Lachnospirales > Lachnospiraceae > QZDW01. Next base: position 50,201 of record QZDW01000005.1, on the reverse strand, counting down.
CTTTGGCAGATGATCCCAAAAGAGAGCCATCCGCACCGGTGAGTCGCCAGATGACAAATATAGACGAGATACGGAGCTTGATGTCCAAGAGGGTTCGATAAAATGAAAGAATACAGAGTAGTCAATATATGGGACATGTTGGAAGCAATCGGAGAGGAGAACTTAAGTGCAATTCTCTCCGATTTTTGATAATTGCAGTCATAAGGAGCAGATCATTATGGCAACAGCCCCAATATTTGAAAATGGCAGAAGCCTGGCAGCATAGGTTTGGGCAGGGAGAAGGCAGAGCCGCTGAGGAAGAGAGGATACCTATAAGTCTATAGGAAGCATTGATTACAGTGTGTGAAAAATCAGACGTTAATATTGATGAGCAATCATATAGATGACTTTGTCAAAGTGAACGGATTAATAGTAGAGGATTGGGGATAAAATACAGAAATACACATTGCAGGGGTGTAGATTTCATGAATATAGAAGCATATAATCTGGATTCTCTTCGGAGATTAGTACGGAGTCTTCAGGATGAAAATAAAAGACTGAAACAACAGCTGGATAAAGCCAATATTCCCTATGAAACGGAAAATATGTTTGCGGGAAAAATAGAAAACACCCAGGAATACGATCCGGATCAGGGAGGGCGTATTCAGAACCAATTTATCACGCGGGAACTGGCAAACCGGTATTTTTCCATGTTCTGGGGCAGAACCGATGTATATGCAAAAAGAGGAGCGAAAGGCGGGTATTTTCCGCAGTGTAATAATCGCTGGGATAACCGCCTTTGTCCAAAGCAGCAGGGTGAGAAGCAAAGCTGCGAGGTATGTGAACATAGGGAGTGGACAAAGCTTACACCGGAGAAACTCATGAACCATTTACTCGGGATGAAAGAAGATGGTTCTGATGTGTTAGGGGTATATCCTCTTCTTGCAGATGGCACATGCCGGTTTCTTGTATTTGATTTTGACAACCATGAAAAAGACGCGGAGCAGACAGATTTCGCAAACATGGATGAGGAGTGGCATGAGGAAGTGGATGCCATCAGGATGATGTGTGAACTTAACGGCATTACACCATTGGTAGAGAGATCCCGGTCAGGGAGAGGGGCCCATGTGTGGATTTTTTTAAGAAACCCATATCTGCGTCTTTGGCAAGAAACTTTGGATTTTTGTTACTGGACAAAGGTTCTGCTTCCATCAATTTAAAGTCTTTCCATTATTATGACCGAATGTATCCCTCTCGGGACGCAGCAAGTGGTATTGGAAATCTGATCGCGCTGCCATTGCAGGGAGGGGCGCTTAAAAACGGCAACAGCGCTTTTGTGGATAAGAACTGGAATGCATATCCGGATCAATGGGACGTTCTGTTAAATCGGACAGAGAAGCTTGGAAATGATGAGATAGAGCGTCTTATGGCAAAGTGGCAGGGAGAACTGTCACAAACTACGGGGATATCGGCTGCTGTAACGATACAGAACAGACCGAAACCCTGGAAGAAAAAAGTCGGTTTTATAAAGTCCGATGTTGTAGGGAAAATGCACATTGTACTGGGCGACGGGATCTATGTTGACACTCTGAATCTGATGCCCAGGCTTCAGAACCAGATCAGGAGCATGGCGGCTTTCGATAATCCTATATTTTATAAAAATAAGCGGTTAGGCTATTCCAACTATAATAATTTCAGCGCTGTGTATATGGGAAAAGATGTGGATGGCTACATCGCCATTCCCCGAGGCTTGAGAGACAATCTGATTTTGTCCGCAAAAGAAGCGGGGATTGAATGTGAGATAGAAGATCAGAGAGAAAAGGGAAGACCAATCCGGGTATCTTTCCGGGGAGACTTGAAAACACAGCAGGATTTGGCAGCGCATAGGCTTCTTGCCTATGACCACGGTGTTTTAAGCGCGGCTACCGCATTTGGTAAAACGGTGGTGTGCAGTTATCTTATATCGGAGAAAAAAGTGAATACGCTCATTCTGCTTCAAAGTAAAGATCTGCTGGAACAGTGGGTGGAAGAACTGAATAAGTTTCTGACCATAGATGAGGAACCGCCTTTTTATAAAACGAAAACAGGGCGTGAGAAACGAAGAGACAGTGTGATCGGCATCCTGCATGGAAACAAGAATACTCTCACGGGTATTATTGATGTAGCCATGATTGGCTCCATGTACAGCAAAGGAAAATTCAATAAAAGAATCAATTCCTATGGAATGGTCATTGTGGATGAGTGCCATCACGCAGGCTCCGCAACTGCAACCCAAGTTCTGCAAAAGGTAAACGCCAGATATGTTTATGGAGTAACTGCAACTCCAAAGCGGGGCGATAATCTGGAGAAGATCATCCATATGCTGCTTGGGCCGGTCCGGCACAGCTACACGGCAAAAGAACGGGCTATAGAGCAGGGGATCGGTCATTATGTGTATCCGAGATATACGAGGGTAATAGATACAAGAGAGGATAGGGGAGATATCAATGGAGCCTATGCATTGATTGGCAATAGCACGGTAAGAAATGACATGATTCTTGAAGATACCAGGGCTTGTGTTAAGGATGGAAGGACTCCGGTTATTTTGACCAGATATAAGGAACAGGCGAAATATTTGTATGAGAATTTACAAAAAGGTGCAGACCATGTGTTTCTCTTTTATGGAGATAACAGTGATAAAGAGAATTCATCCATAAGGCAGCGCCTTAAAGAAGTTTCAGAGGATGAGAGCCTGATCTTGGTGGCAACGGGACAGAAGATTGGCGAGGGATTCGATTACCCAAGACTTGATACCCTGATGTTGGCGGCTCCAGTATCATTTGAGGGAAGGCTGGAGCAGTACATTGGCAGACTAAACCGGGATTATGAGGGAAAGAAGGAAGTGATTGTCTACGATTATATTGATTCCCATATCCGGGTTTTTGACAATATGTATGTAAAAAGGCTTCGTACCTATAAGAGAACAGGCTTTGAACTGATTGCAAATGGTGTTTTGGCAAAGCAGAACGTGAACGCAATTTATGACAGCGGCAGCTATATGGATGTATTCGAACAGGATATTGTAGAATCTGAGAAGAAGATTATCGTGTCCAGCCCGGAGATTACCGAAGACAAGGTGGATCGTTTTTTATGTCTTGTGAAAGCAAGGCAGGAAGCAGGCTGCAAAGTTATGGTAATTACGACAGAGCCGCAGAATATTGCCTATGGCAGTCCGGAATTTTGCCAAAGACTTATTGATACTATGCGGGAAAGTGGTATTCATGTTATCATAAAAGAAAATGTGGAAGAGCACTTTTCTGTCCTGGATGATGAACTTGTCTGGCATGGCGGAATGAACCTTCTTGGCAAGGAAGATGTATGGGACAATTTGATAAGGGTTAGGTCGGCTCAGATAGCGGCAGAATTATTGGAGATAGCTCTGAAAGAGGAATGAGAATTGGAAAGAGGCAATTATCATGCGGAAGGGATTTTGGAAACAGTTATCCTACGAAGATAAATTTGATAGAAAATATAAGAGGAGAAATCGGAGAACAGCCAGAAGAAAGTTGAAGCAAATGGGGGAATAAAGAAAAATATATATTTTATTGACTAATATGTACCAATTAACATATAATATTTAGTACAATAAATAGTACGGTTTTAAGTACTGGAAGGGGTGCGCTATGATCGCGACAAAACAGATGGATGTAAGAGCAAATATAAAAAAATATTTTGATATGGCTTTTAGCGGGGAGACGGTAATCGTATCTCGTAAAGAGAATAAGAATGTGGTTATTATATCAGAATCAGAGTACAATGAATTAGAAAAGGCCAAAAAGAATGTTGAGTATTTGGCAAAATTAAGCAGGGCAGATGAACAGGTCAAAAACGGGCAGGTGGTAACAAAAACCATGGATGAACTTCTGGCCATGGAGGAATAGTTTATGAAAATCACTTTTGCAGAAGAAGGATGGAGTGAATATCTCTATTGGCAGACACAGGATAAAAAGATATTAAAAAGGATCAATCAGTTATTGCAAAGCATAGAGAGAGATGGAGTATTACATGGAATTGGAAAGCCTGAGCCGCTGAAATATGGAAAATCCGGTTCATTCAGCAGGCGAATCGATGAAGCCAATCGTTTAGTTTATGAGGTTTCAGATAACCAAATTATTGTGAAATCCTGTAAGGGGCACTATAAGGATTGATTCTGCAGCAAAAGAGATGGCTTACTGGAATTAGCAGGACGGTGCTTAATATCAATGATGGATTTTGAGAGAGAAATTTATTATGGTAAATATGAATATCATGACTGAAGAGATGAAAAAAGAACTAGCATTTACAGAAGAGGAACTAAAGGAATTAGAGCAGTTTTACCAATTCCCCAAACCATTTTACCAACTTTCAAAATTCCTCAATTTTGATACCAAAATCAGAGGCAAAAAACTTTTACCAACCAAAGGTCTGGTAAACTCAAATGCGGATATCGCTCAAACCAGCATAAATCCAGGGCTTCTGCTAAAAGTTCGCAAAACAGATGAATGCATAAGCGAAGTTTGCCTGGTTATTTTGAATGAAGAACCCCCTGTAAATGGTGTGGGAATGCCATTTACAGGGGTTTTTTGATATTATGTATTAGATTTTCATTTCTTGACACTGTCACGATATACCGCTATAATCAATAGAAAAAGAATCCATGAAATGGAGAATGAGAAATGGAATTGATGAGTTTGTTAAAGGAAAGGCAGATTTCTGTTTATCAGTGTGCTAAGGAAAGCCATGTACCATATTCTACATTGTCAGATATTGTGAAGGGAAAAACTAGGATTGAAAAATGTACAGCAGAAACAATATATAAATTAGCGAGGACGCTCCATGTGACAATGGAAGAACTTTTGATAGAATGTTTTAGAGAAGATGAAAATGCCCCCAATTTAAAAGATTTTGAAATATATAAAAGTAATATCTGCCATTTAGTGAAAGATAAGGGGGATATGGACTTTATTATTGATATTTTAAAAGAAAATCAAATAAGGGCTTATTGGGAACGACAATGGTATCGGGAAAGCTTTTATCTTCTGGCTATGGTAGATTACTTAAGCAGGGAAAATGGACTTCCATTGTGCAATGATTATGAAGATATAAGGAATTGTACATTGCCGGAGCCGTTATATCCGTGGGATGTTGTTCTTGCTGCAAAATTGGATGGTTCCCTTGATAGGAAAGAACAATGTTTAAAAGAAGCGATTCCCGAATTTTTGAGGTTTAATATTATAGAAAGCGAGATAAGGAATGTCTGTTGAGAAAGGTTTTACCAAAGAAAATTTGGATTATTATTTGAAGGAACTTGCAAAAGAGTTTTGGAAGAGAAATGGAAAAAATATGCCTGCTGAGATTGTGTTAGTTGGAGGCGCGGCAATCCTTGCCAATTATGGGTTTCGTGAAATGACCTATGATATAGATGCGGTCATAACAGCATCATCGGCCATGAAGGGGGCGGTTAATTCAGTAGGAGACCGTCTCGGTTTGCCAAATGGTTGGCTGAATGCAGATTTTAAGAATACGAGTTCATATAGTCCTAAATTATCGCAATACTCTAAGTATTACCGTACCTATTCTAATGTGTTGAATATCAGGACAATTAGCGCGGAATATCTTGTTGCCATGAAATTAATGTCCGGGAGACGTTATAAGAAAGATTTGTCTGATATTATTGGGATTTTGGGTGAACAGGAAAGAATGGGAGAGCCTTTAAGCTATCAGCAGATTGATTGTGCAGTAAAAAATCTGTATGGCGGATGGGATAATATTTCTGAATATGCAATACAGGTTTTGAAAGCGGCTTTAGATTCAGAAAACCTAAAAGAATTATTTATGGAACAGGAACGTGAAGAGGCATTATCAAAACAGGCAGTGCTTCAAGCTCAAAAATATGAAGGGGAAAAAGTAAAGGAAAGTAATGTGGATGAGATTATTCAAAAAGCTTTAAGGAAGAAAAGAGCTGATAGGAATGCGAGATAGATTAAGGAAAACAGATTTTTTACTAATTTTATCTGTTAGATAGCAATAAAAATTTTAGCTGCATAACTTGATATTATGTGAGTTTTACAAATAACGAAAGTCAAGAGATAGAAATGTGAGCAGGGGCAACGATGCAATTCCTACATGGAGTGGATTTAATTATCAAGGCAAAATAATGCTGTTTTATATTTTAAAGCTGATGAACCAAATAAATAAAGAAGAAGATGGGAGGGCATATTCTGTAAACTTAGAGGCGATAGAGGATTTTTGTATTTTACGTGATTCTGAATATATTTCTTTTCATCAAGTGAAAGCATGGTTGTCGGTAACAAAATGGAGTAGCTATAGTACGGCAATGGACAAGCTGTTAAAACATCGAAATGACTCCTCGAATCCAATAGCAAAATGTTATCTTATGGTAGCGAGAGATGTGGATGATTGGGATGAAGATTCTAATACATATAATGCAAACATCAGTGTACAAGGGGCTACAAACGATATAAAGAAATGTTTCAGATATGCAGAGTGGAAAAGTCAGATTTTCCGGGTTTGTGGGGTTTGTCGGGTTTGTCAAGTTAAATGTGTAAGTTTTATAAATTTCCCTTACCGGCAGTTGTCATAGCTGCCGGTTTTATTGGTGTGAAACTGGCAGCACCGATTTTCTTGATACCACCTGTTATTTTCCTCCCATCTTCATCCGCTCAATGAAGCTGATCAGCAGCCGGATGTCCTCATCGGACATGGAGTAAATGTGTTCAATTGCTTTCTGCTGTGTCAGTGTGGTCGCCTTCTCCTCGTTGAAGAATTCCATGAGTGTCACACCCAGATATTCGCAGATATACAGGAATTCACTCATGGATGGCAGTGCCCTGCCGGATGTGATGCTACGGATATAGCTGGTGCTGTGGCCCAGATCCAGACTCATCTTTCGTTCAGAGACCTGTTTTTCCTGACGGAGACTGGAGAGACGGTCCCGGATAAACTGTTCATCCATTTTTGATATCCTCCCAATGTGTTAATGTTAAGCCCTGTACAGGGCAAAAACGAGTGATTATAACTCTTATTTTTACTAAAAAGGATAATAATATCGCTTATAATCAAAAAAACAGGCGATTATAGTTTTTGCAATGGGGGAGATTTTCATGAGCAGGTTTACTTTGCAAGTTCCCGTGATTGTCAATATCAATTCAGTGAATGAGGAGTGGTTGCAAAAAGCAGTTAAGAAACGGACAGGTTATTTCTGCACAATTCCTTAACATGATGCATGAAGCGGGAGTCCAGTAAAGTAATCTCGCCGGACTCCCGCTTCATTATGTTTCGGAGATCGTTTTATCGAAGGATCCGTCTAAAAGTTCTGTTTCCAGATCCTGAAGCATCAGATCCAATGCAGTGATGCCGCCTTCCGCCGTATACCATACTGCCGGATGGGCCAGATATATAATATTGCCGTTCTTATAGACATCAGTCCCCATAACCAGTTCATTTTCCACGATTTCCTGTGCCAGTTTTGCACCTTCTGACTGAATGGCGGCGTCACGGTCCATGATGAAGAGATACTGGGGATTCTTCTCCACGATGAACTCAAAGGAAGCCTCATTTCCATGTGTCGAAGTGTCGATATTGGCATCTACGCCTATGTTTTCGAAGCCGATTTCCCGCCCTATGACAGAGCATCTTCCGTCATTGCCAAGCACATTCAGACCGCCGCTTGTGACAAGCCCTACGATTGCATTTTTACCTTCCGCAAAGGACCGGAGGGCGGCGATTCGATCCCCGAAGCTGGCCATCTTGTCATCCACCTGATCCTCCAGCCCAAAGATAGAAGCAATGGTTCGCGCATTGGTGCCAACGCTTTCCACGACTCCTTTTTCAGTGTCCGTGGCAAGGTAGACTACGGGTGCGATTTCGCTGAGGTCGTCATAGGACTTAGACAGCCTGCCGCCAATAAAAATGATGTCAGGCTCGCAGGCCATGACCGCTTCCATGTCTGCCTCCTTGATGGTTCCAAGGTTTGCTACATTGTCATTTGTAACGTATTGTTGAAGATAATCCAGCGATGTACTGGCGGATCCTACGATGCGGTCACCTACCCCAAGGTTATCAAGAATATCCATAGATGCCATATCCAAAATAGCGATGCGCTCCGGGTTGTAAGGAACCTCCAGTTCAAACATTTCACGGTTTCCGTTCAGGCTTGTGATGGTCACGGTATCCAGGGTCTGAGACTCCTGGTCTGCCTCTGGACTTGTGGAATCTGCAGTTTCCGATATCTGGTTTTCCTGGTTTCCGCTGTCATCCTGCGGAACAGACTCCTGGTTCTGCGTGCTTTCGGAAGAGGGGGTTGTACTGCTGTTGGGCGTCTGGCCCGTACCGCAGGCAGTAAGCCCCAGACTCACCACCATGGTGAAAACTAAAGCGAATAAATGTTTCTTTCTCATCATAATAATCTCCTTTCATTTTTCGGCTGAATCCGATCAATAGTAAATAGACAGTGGTTTCCCCTGAATCTCCATGATTTCAAAGTCCACCTGGTAAATCCGGGATAGAATTTCTCTGGTCATCACCTCCTTTACCGTTCCGAATTTTGCGATTTTTCCGTCTTTGAAAGCGCAGATGTAATCGGAGTAAAATGCCGCGTAGTTGATTTCGTGCAGCACTAAAATCACCGTCTTGCCCAGCTCATCGCACAGGCGGCGGACGATTTTCATCATATTTGTGGCATGGTAAATATCAAGATTGTTGGTGGGCTCGTCAAGAAGTATGTATTCCGTGTCCTGGGCGATGACCATGGCGATATAGGCCCTCTGCCTTTGTCCGCCGGACAATTCATCAATAAACCTGTCCTGAAATTTCTCCAGTTCCATATAGCCGATGGCGCGGTTTACGATCTCCACGTCCTCGGATTTCAGATGGTTTCCGGAATAAGGGAATCTGCCAAAAGCAACGAGTTCCCGTACTGTAAGCTTCATCTGCACCTGGTTGTGCTGGGTCAGGATCGCCAGTTTTTTAGCCAGTTCTTTACTTTTCCACCCACGGATGTCTTTTCCGGCAAGCCCCACAGTCCCGTTGTCTGCCGCGATCAGCCGGGAAATCATGCCCATAACTGTAGATTTACCCGCGCCGTTGGGGCCGATCAGGGAAATCACCTTACCCTTAGGTATCTCAAAGGTGACATCGTCCACGACCCGCTTTCCCGCGTATTGCTTTGTAAGCTGCTCTACTTTCATATGTCTGTATAACCTCCTATTTTTCTTTTCTCAAAAGCAGGTAAAGAAAATAAATACCGCCGCCTGCCGTGATAAATACGCTGACCGGTATTGCGTAGGAAAAAACATGTTCCACAGCCAGCTGTCCGCCTACAAGCACAAGCATTCCAAATAAGGAGGAGCCTGTTATTAAAAAACTGTGGCGGTAGGTTTTCAGAAACTGCCTTGCCAGATTCGCGATGATCAGGCCTAAAAAGGAGATCGGCCCTACCATAGCTGTGGCTGCGGCAATGCAGAGCGTTACGCCCAAAAGCAATCGGCGGATTGTGCGGTCATAATCCACTCCAAGATTGATGGCCTGCTCCCTGCCCAAGGTAATCACGTCCAGAAGCGCAAGCTCTTTTCGCAAAGCGAAAACAACCGCCGCAAGCACTATCACTGTAAACAGGATAATTTCGCTGTTGATATTGCTGAAGCTTGCGACCAGGGTACTCAGCAGACTGTCATATTCATTGGGATCCATGGTTCGGATCATGGCAGACTGAATACTCCCGAAAAAGGATGTCAAAACAGTACCTACCAGAAGCACATACAGTACATTGTGGTTGGTTTTGCGGAACAGGTAACTGTAAAGAACCGTTGCCGTTGTCCCCATCAAAACCAGATCTGTGGCAAACGCGGCGTTGGCATTGACTGCAAGAATACTGCCGGAACCTGCCGCAAATACCACCGCTGTATGGGTGAGAGTGTATAAGGAGTTCATTCCCAAAAGGCAGGGTGTCACAATGGTGTTATTGATAATGGACTGAAAGACAATGGACGCTCCGCCGATGGCAGAGGCTGCGATCAGCATGGCAGTCAGCTTTGGGGCGCGTATCTTCAATGCATAGCGCAGGAGTCTGGCATTTTCAAAATTCACCTCCACTGTCATGTACATAGCGGCAGCCAAAGCCGCAAGCACCGCCAGAAAGAGGAGCTTTCTTAAATTGGAACGATAAATTTCCATCCTCATTTGACCGCACCTCCCAGCCTGACAGATGTTCTGCCGCCGCGAAGCCTGTAGAACAGGAGTATGATGAACAATATGCTTCCGATGATTCCTATGATCAGCTCAATAGGCAGTTCATAGGGCGCAATGACAATACGTCCGGCCATGTCGCAGACCAGTACAAACAGCGCGCCGAATAATGCGGTATCTGCCAGGGTTCCCCGTATGTTATCGCCCTTGAACAGGGAAACCACATTTGGGACAATCAGGCCTATGTAGGAGACAGCGCCTACCACCACTACCACACTGGCTGTGATCATCGCCGCAATGGTCAGCCCCATGAATAAGATGACGTTATAATTGACACCGAGATTTTTTGAAAAGTCCCGGCCCATGCCCACGATGTTAAAGTGGTTTGCGTATAGAAAAGCAAGGATTACCAGCGGAACTGCCAGATAAACCAGTTCATACCTGCCTTTCAGCACCAGCGAAAAATGTCCGGTGAGCCAGGTGGAAAGGGCCTGGGTCATTTCAAACTTGTAGGCGAGAAAATTTGTGATGCCTCCGATGATATTGCTGAACATGATTCCGACCAAAGGCACCATGACAACATCCTTAAATTGGATACGCTGAATAAACCAGACAAAACCCCATGTTCCGGCAACAGCCGCGGCAAAGGCGAACAGCGCCCTTCCCCAAAGCGTAGAATCCGGCATAAACAGCAATGCCAGCAGAATTCCAAATTGCGCGGAGGAAATGGTTGCGCCTGTGGTGGGCGACACGAATTTATTCATGCAAAGCTGCTGCATGATAAGGCCCGCCACACTCATTCCGATTCCGGTACACAGGAGGGCGAGCAGCCGGGGCAGTCTTGAAATGATAAAAATTCTGAGCTGCCATACATCTCTGGACAAAAGTGACAGGGTGTCCAGATCAATGACACCGATAAACAGAGACAGGATTGACAGTATCAATAAGGATACTGCTAATCCTATTGTTATTCCCGATTTTTTCACTGTATCAACTCCCTTCTACTTTGATTAGCTAATACTAACTATCAGGCAAAAAGCAAAGCATCGTAAGATGCTTTCACAAATCCTTTGTGCAGAATGTCTTCTTACGATAGTTAGTTATAACTAACTCGCATTTTACCATCTGTTTTCCGAGCTGTCAATAAGGAATTTATGGAAAAAGGGTTTGCATTGCGGACTTTCTATTATAGTATGTGAATTGCAACAAATGAGAAAGATTCTCAATACTGTCGTTGCGCACAAATTGACATAGATAAGAAAAAAATGATATACTGATTTTTGGTTAGTAAAAACTAACTTTTGTTTGTGTAAGGATACCACTGTGGTGGAAACCGATAGAAATTGGAGTGCGAAAAGGAATGGAGGAGATAGGGTACAGAAATCAGCTTACAAAAGCAGAGGAGAATTACCAGCGAACCAAAATGCAGGAAGATATCATTTTTCAGAAACTAAGGGATATGGGTTGCCGTGTAACAAAACAGAGGCGGATCCTTTTAAATGTGATCTTGCAGGAGGAATGTGCCAGCTGTAAAGAAATTTATTATAAAGCCAGAAGAGAGGATCCGAAGATCGGAGCAGCCACTGTGTATCGGATGATCAATCTGTTAGAAGAGATCGGAGCGATCAGCAGAAATAGCATATATACGATTCCGGGTTCTGCTCCGGTTGGAGCAGGATGCGGGGAATGTTCTGACATAGACAGGGGCTGTGCCTGTGTGGAACAGGAAAAGAAAATTACCTGTGTAATCGAATTGGATGACCATACCTCCTGCTGTCTTTCAGCGAAAGAATGCTGTCTGGCCATGACAAAAGGACTCAGAGCCTGCGGCTATATTCAATGCCAGAATGTTACGAATATCCTGCTGTCTCCTTGTATGGGGACGAAGACACAGGGGGCAGGTTCTGTAAACCTACATGCGCCCGGCGAGCAGGTACACCGCCATCTATGAAAGCCGATTGCTTCGGGCTTCGCCTTCCCACAATCGCAGCTGGTATTCACAATCCGTCCTGTCGGTATGCTTGTTCATACTGGCTTGGTTGCCTGATATCTATGGTTCGTTGAAAGCAGACTAGCGTTCACTATGGATGCCAGGCAACGCTTTCAAAGTAATTGAGAAAATTTCTCAACAGAAAAAAACGATGGAAAGTAGATTTCCCATACCTTATAATGCAGATATTAAGGAGGGCTTTCTACATGAAAAACCACAAATTCTGGGCGTGGGCTGCCGTGATCTGTATGATTATGACATTCTACACCGGCTACAAACACAAATAAGCGAAGGAGGAACTGTTTGGGATGATGGACAGATTCTGTAAATGGGATGTAAAAAAGACGGGGATCTTTGCTGCCGGGGTTCTGTTTGGTACGGCGGGTATCAAAGTATTATCCAGTAAAGACGCAAAAAAAGTATATGTTTTCAGTACCGCCGCTGTGCTCAGAGCAAAGGAATGCATCATGAGGACGGTCAGCATTGTCCGGGAAAACGCGGAGGATATCTATGAGGAAGCTTACGGAGGGAAGAGAAGTTCTGGTGGATGCCGGGCAGGTCAGAGAAGAAGATCAGGTGGTGCTCCGCATGGGAAATGTAATCCCCTTTGATGGCGTAGTTGTGGAAGGGAACGGAGCGGTGAATCAGCCTTCCATGACAGGAGAAGCCCTGCCTGTGGCCAGGGAAAAAGGCGGGTACGTGTATGCGGGAACCGTGCTGGAAGAAGGGCAGCTTACGATCTGCGTAAAGGAAACTTCCGGTTCCAATAAATATGAGAAGATCGTCAGGATGATCGAGGAATCGGAAAAGCTGAAATCAAAAAGCGGAGGGGAGAGCGGACAGACTGGCTTACCGGCTGGTACCTTATACACTCCTTGGTACGGCGCTTGTCTATCTTCTGACCGGAAACGCGACAAAAGCGTTGTCCGTCCTGATGGTGGATTTTTCCTGTGCGCTGAAGCAGGCCATGCCGGTTGCTGTCCTGTCAGCAATCCGGGAAGCAAACACACATGGGATCACCGTAAAAGGCGGAACATTTCTGGAGAAAGTTTCCGAGGCAGATACCATCATCTTTGATAAAACAGGAACACTGACCAGGGCCAGACCAACGGTCGTGGATGTGGTGCCTTTTATGGATGAGAATCCGGATGAGCTTTTGCGTATCGCGGCATGTCTGGAAGAACATTTTCCTCATTCCATGGCAAGGGCGGTGGTTCATGCTGCCAGTGAAAAAGGGCTTACCCATGAAGAAACCCATTCCAGGGTGAAATATATTGTGGCCCATGGAATATCCTCCATGATTGAAGGGAAAAAAGTGGTGATCGGAAGCTGCCATTTTGTGTTTGAAGATGAGGGATGTACCATACCGGAGGGACTAAAAGAGCGGTTTGAAGGCCTGCCGGAAGGTTATTCCCATCTGTATCTGGCTATAGAAAAACAGCTGGCAGCGGTGATCTGTATTGAGGATCCTTTGCGGGAAGAGGCCGCCCCGGTGGTATCGGCATTAAGAAACGCCGGTTTTGACAAGATTGTGATGATGACCGGGGACAGTGAGCGGATCGCCGGTTCTGTTGCTTTAAAAGTAGGCGTAGATGAATATTATTCGGAAGTGCTGCCGGAAGAAAAGGCGGACTTTGTGAAAAAAGAACGGGCAGCAGGCAGAAAGGTGATCATGGTAGGAGACGGGATCAATGATTCCCCGGCTCTTTCTGCGGCAGACGTAGGGATTGCCATCAGTGACGGAGCACAGATTGCCAGAGAGATCGCTGATATCACCATCGGGGCGGACAACTTGTCGGGGCTTTTGACCCTGCGGGCCATCGGCTGCGGACTTCTGGAAAGAATATGGAAAAACTATATCCGGATTGTGGGGATTAATTCCAGTCTGATTCTCCTTGGAATTACTGGAACGATACAGCCCGCTACATCTGCTATGGCTCATAATGTTTCCACTCTGATGATCGGATTGAACAGCATGAGAAATCTGGTGGATGAAAGGTAAACAGGAACGGGCGGTTTCCTGCCCGCTCGATATGGAAAACAGAGAGAAACAGACCTCACACTTGCGTGTAAGGGTGTATCTCTCTGCTTTTTATGTCTGGCGTAGACGGGCAAGAAGATACCCGTCTGAACTGTTACAATTTGGATCTTTATTGAGAAATTTTAGCAACAGCAGATATTAACATGAAAAACGAGCAGTATTAAAATAATAACATCGTTATGAAATGGAAGAGGTAATCGGATGGCGAAGCAGATCGAGGACGTTTATGAGAATATATTGAAATGTGCCAGAAAAGAATTCTTTGAAAAAGGCTATATACCCATATCCATGTCTCCGGGCGCATTGTTTCCTGTATGGCTGTGCAATGGTCTGTGGCATGGGCCAAGATGGAGCTTTTTGTTTTTTGGAATGTATTATTTTGTGCTGATTCTGTTGTCTATTGGGGTGGAACCCTGTGTGGAGAGATGGAAGGCGAAAATTCCGGTTATGGGAAATCGTGTGGCGTTTGCCGGGGTTCAGGTTTTACGTACTTGGATTCTGGTGGCCATAGGGGCTTCGGCAGGGAATCCGGATGTTCTGCTCTATGATAAGGGGATGGCGATTCTCCCAGCTATGGGACGGAAGCCTTTTGGAGCTGGGGCTGGACCAGATGGATTTTGGGGTAATAGGGGTAATGGTTGGGGTAGTGTGCCTTGTAAGTATCCTGCAGGAGAGGGGAAGAGATGTACGACAGGAGGTTGGAAGGCTTCCTCTGCTTCTTAGGTGGAGCGTATATTATGGAGTTTTGTTTGGGATCTGTGTGTTCGGCGCTTATGGGGAAGGGTATGTGCCGGTGGATCTGATCTATGCGAATTTTTAGCTACAGTTCACGGGGCGGGGAAAAACGAATAAAATCAGGCTTGCTTGCAAGACTGATTTTATTCGTTTTTCCACATTGTATGAATGCACAATGCTTCTTGTTTGGCAGAGCCGGACAAGAAGATGCCCCATGAACAGCAACAATTTTTAAGGGACAGTACATGCCGGAGCATTACTTTTGCCGGAGATGAAGTGTCAGGGAGGTGTGTGGCTTTTGTGAACAGGGACAAAGTGATGAGGCTGGGGAGAATAACGGTGTTCTGGGGGATATTTGTGCTTCTTCTCCATGTCGGGTCTGTGGTGGCGGCTCCAAAGACCAATACAACGGAGGCCGGTATGGAGGGAAGGGATATCCCGGCCGCAGGGGTCATGGCAGAACCGGAGGATTCTCTGGATGTGATTGTTCTTGGGGACAGTGAGGGACATTCTGCGATCTCGCCCACGGTGCTGTGGAAAGAGTATGGTATTACTTCTTTTGTGTGCAGCCAGTCAGGACAGAGAGCTGTAGAGGCTTATTACATGCTGAAAAAGGTGCTGTCTGTGCAAAAACCTAAGGTGGTGATTCTGGAAACGGATTTATTTTACCACAGCAGGGAGTGGCAGCAGGAGTGGAACCTTGCCATTGAGAGGACGGCCAGATATTATTTTCCAATCGTTCAGTACCAGTATTTCCACGGACGGTCTTTGCTTGCCAGATATTTATAAAATCCCTGCTGTGCTATTTTCATCATCCGGCAGCAGAAGGAAATTTTATGGCTTGGATCTTCTATACCATGTCGTATTTTCATCGCTTTTTTACCATTATAGTTGCCTCCTTATTTCTCGTTGATTACACATCAAATCCTTGCGCAGATATCAACTAAAATGATACAACATCAGGAGTTTGGGAAGGCGGCAGTTACATTAAGGAAACTTTAAGTAAAATAGTGGATGTTTTTTTTCAGATATTCTGTATAATAATAAGTGATTACGAAACTGGTTAATAATTTTACGAGTCTTGCGTCTGATAAGGCCAAAATTATCTTTAAAGTGATTGATGGAGCGTTCCAAAGTTGTTCGGATTTTATATGTATGGTTCCATTCATCTGTTCCACGTCGTGACAATACCGAATTTGCAGGCATAACCAAAATGCCCATTGGTGTAAAGCTGTTTAATCTCATAACTGACCACGGCATGAGAGGGAATGGAACCGTAAGCGGCCTTATAAGGGTCGTAACTATCATTAAAATACATGACTTTTGCATAAGCTTTGAGCTGTTTGATAATCCGGTTTGCGTTTTTTTGATTGTTTTCGGTTACTCAGGCTTCAATGCCAGAAGAATTTTTGTATTTGATTTTTGGCAGGGTGCAGGTAGACGCTTCCAGATGGTAAAATGTGTTTGCTTTACAGGAATGCTGGATGTGGCTGTCTGAGACAATCTGTTGTTAGCCCAATTTCGCCATTTGTTTTTGAGAGGAGGAAGCCATACGTCTGTAATCGGTATGATTGGCGGCATGACAGCCATGCTGTCAGTTTTCATTGGTGTGAATTACTATATCGCATGGAGGCTGTGCCAATGCGTGAAGCCCTGTTTCCCACGGATTAATGTCACGATCTGCTCAGCTGGTGTCTGTATTGTTTTGATTCTGGTTATGTTGTCCGGATTTTTACGCTTTTTGCTTCCAATTTCGGAGAAGGTAAAACATGCACTGGGATGGCTTGGCGCATATTGGATGGGGATTTTTATCTATCTGTTTTTGTTTTTCTGCGCGGTTGATCTTCTTCTTTGGCTCGGCGGTCTCATAAAGGTGGTCCCAGTGCCTGTACCGTCAGCCTTTCGTCAGGCAGCCACTTTGACAGCGCTTGTATTTACCGCCTGTATAGTCTGTTATGGTACATATCATGCGCGGCAGATCCGACATGTCACTTATGACATTTCGTTTGGGAAAGATACTCTGGCAGAGGAAATGAAGCTGGTTCTCATCAGTGACCTGCATCTGGGAGCCGTTGGATCCGAAGTACGCCTTACAGAGATCGTAAACGAAATCAACCGTCTGCAGCCGGATCTGGTCTGCATCTCAGGAGACATTTTTGATAATGATTACCGGGCGATTGAGGATCCTGACGCAGCGGCTGGGTTGCTTCAGGGGATTACGTCAAAATACGGTGTGTACGCATGTCTGGGAAACCATGATGCCGGAGAGACGGCAGGAGAAATGGAGAAATTTCTGGAGCGCAGCCAAGTCAGGGCACTTTACGACGAATCTGTAGTCATTGACGGGAGGCTCGTCGTGACGGGGCGTCTGGATCCGTCTCCGATCGGCGGTTTTGACAAAAGAAAGAGAAGGAGCCTTGAGGAAGTCATGGCAGACGTGGATACAGAGCTTCCTGTTGTTGTGCTGGACCATAATCCGGCCGGAGTCGATGCGTATGCAGGCATTGCTGATCTGATTCTCTGCGGACATACCCACAAAGGCCAGATTTTCCCCGGAAGCCTTTTTACAGGGATGCTGTTTCCTGTCGATTATGGATATTACCGGAAAAATTCAGACAGCCCACAGGTCATCGTGACTTCCGGCGTAGGAACCTGGGGGATGCCAATGCGTGTCGGCACAGACAGCGAGATTGTGAGCATCCGGCTGCACTGAACCTGCGGCGCGTTTTTCCTGTGAGAGTCCGCCGGCGTTGGGCGGTATAGCTTCCGCTTGATGACAGGCTAAGTATCGTTGTCTCTTGCTGCAGGAAAATGCCGTATCAGAGATGGAGATGAGCAGACATATCATGCCGGACGGAACGGAAACCGATGGGAGCAATTTCCAGGCAGTAAAAATGCCGTTCCTCCACCGTATTTTCTCTGGTCTGCTGCGAATCGTGTTGATTCCCATTTGACATTGCCGCAGAGAAGGAGAGCGCAATCACATCCCAATCACGCCACGGAGGTGAAACGATATTGGTTTCCCCCTGAAGCATAGCAGATACTGGGCAGGGGGCATCTACCGGGGCGCGGCAGGTGCAGCCGAAGAACCCATGAGGCCCGGAAACGAAAAGAGAGGATATGGATTCCTGCGGCACTGTCAGCGTTTCCCCGTTGTCCGGTTTAAAAGCGCAATATAGTCGAAATCGTCCATATAGCGTCGTTTCAGGAACTGATTTTTATAATCCGTGATGGTGCCAAGCTCCGCCTGATGTTCGAACCCTTTTATGTAATAGGCGGATGAGATTTCAGGGTATTCAATATGGGTAAAAACGACTTTATTCTCATAAGGAAGCCGGTCAAAGTTTTTTAGCGTTTCATAGCTGCACTGATCCCGTTCGGCTCCCACAATACAAATATGTTCCCAGTTGATCCGCTGCTTCCGTTCTTCCCATTTGGCGGCAGCCTCGCCAAAATCTTTATTATACTGTCTTAAGTCCGCTGCCAGCTTCACCAGATCGTCCAGCGGAATGCTCATATTGATCGTAGGGGTCAGGTATTCGAGCCCCATATCGTAGTACATGAAGGTTCCGATACAATTTGACGATATGACGGTAAAATCATGACTTTTGAGTCTGTGTCGTTTCCCCAGCTGGTACAGGCGCCATTCGGTTTCCCTGAACTGGTTCAGAAGGCCGGAATTTGTCTGCATTACCTTGGCCCCTTCCTTTCATTATAGCTTTTCTATCGTATTATACTATAAAGTCCAGGAGACGGGAAGCGGCAAACTTGCGGTTTTGCAATTGTTTATCGTGCCGATATCCATATCAGAACGTTTTACAATGAGGCTGCAGTCATGGACGGGAGGATGATCGTGGCGGGAGGACCGGAACCATCGCCGATTGGAGACTTTGGCAGCAGAAAGCGCAGTGATTTTGAGTAGGTCATGGTGGATGCGGCCACACCCATAAAGGCCGGATTTTTCCAGGGAGTCTTTTTACAGAACGACTTTTCCCCGTCGATTACGGATATTACAGAAAGGAAGCTGACAGCCTGCAGGTTATCATGACCTTTGGCGCGGGAACCCGGGGAATGCCAATACGAATCGGTATGGCCTGCGAGATTGTGGGTATCCCGCTGCACTGAGCCCGTGCCGCCGGGCCATTCGCGGCATCCTTTCGCCCGTTCATGACATACAGGGAAAGATTCTCTGCTTTCCGTCGATAAGATAGGAAGCACAGGAAGGGGGAAACGGATCATGATCTCAATCGCGGTCTGCGACGATGAATGCCTGGAGCGTATTCATATATCGGCAGAGATCAGACGCTGCATGGAGGAACTGGGGATTCCCTGCTGCATTGAGCAGTTTCACAGTGGGAAGGAGCTGCTGAAAGCCCTGGGGCGGTTTGACCTGATTTTTCTGGACATTCTCATGGAGGGGATGGACGGTATGGAGACTGCCAGGCGGTGCCGGGAGCTGGCTTTTGAGACAAGGCTGGTCTTTTTGTCCTCCAGCCGCAGATATGTGTTCGACGCCTGGGATGTGGAGGCGTTTTCCTATCTGGTAAAGCCGGTGGAAAAGGAGAAACTTAAGAATGTTTTAAGGCGGGCGGCAGGGAAGGAACGGCGTCTGCCCAGAGATTACATCCTTATCAGCAGAGAGCGTCAGAAGAGTAAGGTTTTTCTGGATTCCGTGCGGTATTTCGAGATTCGGGGCCGACAGATCGACATCCATGACAGGCAGGGGATCGTCACCTTTTATGAGAAGATCGGGGTTCTGGAAAAACAGCTGGCAGGGAAGGGCTTTTTCCGGTGCCATAAAAGCTATTTGCTGAATTTAAAATACGTGGAGTCTTATAACCGGCAGGAAGCAATCCTCGACAACGGGGAACGCATCCCCATCGCCAGACGCCGGTATGAGACATTTTGCCAGGAGCTTCTGGTCTGTATGAGAGAGAACGGGGGAATGGTATGAGTACAGGGGCGTATGCTGTGGATCTGTCCGTATCCCTGGTATGTCATCTTATGCATACTGTATGTATTTCCCGTTTTTTAAGAAAGCATCTGAAAGGGAGTGCATCCGAAGCGGGAGTCTTTGGGATGCTTTTTTTCTGCGGTTATGCTGCTGCGGCTTTTCTTCTGGAACGGGAGGAAATTCCGTATATCCTTTATGCCTTTTGCAGCCATACGCTGCTCGCGGGCCTTACCGTAGTGGTATTTGGCAGGGACAGGGAGAGGACGCTTATGGCAGCGGTACTTGTAATTATCATGACCGGACTGCTCTGGAATTTCGGCGAGTCTTTTCTGTGCTGCCTGGGACTGATTCTAACGAATGCTCTGACAGGCAGCCGCCGGGCATCCGTGGGAGTATGGGGAGGAAGAAGTATCACCGTCATGACTTATGTGTGTGGGCTTGCCGCTATCCACCTGTTGTCGTCTCCTCTGGAATCAGTGTTCGCCGGTAAAAGGAAAAGCTGGTATGTCAGCCTTCTGGCGCCTCTCCTCTGTATTATCTTTGTGATGGACCTGGCTAACTGGGCGGCCAGCAACGGCATCATGGTGCAGGCCTGGGAGCGGTATGGGCTGTATGAAAACCAGCTTTTCAGCCACGGGGCCATGTGCATTTTTGCCGGGCTGGCAATGGCGGCGGCAGGTTTTCTCGTGTTCGGTATGGATCGGATCGACCGGGTGGAGCGGGCCAGGGAGCAGCATTTGTTTCAGGTAAGATACTATCAGATGATGGAGGAACAGTACAGCCGGATGGAACGCCTGAGACATGACATGAAAAATCATATGATTGCCCTGAACCGTATGGTGCAGAAGCATCAGTGGGAGAGTGCTGCCGATTACCTTCGGGAGATGGCAGAGGCCGGCGGCCTGGAGGCGGAAAACGAAATAACCGGGAGTATAGTGCTCGACGCCCTGCTCTGTCAGAAGAGACGGCAGGCGGCGGAGAAAGGGATCCGCTGGCAGTGTGACGCCAGGATTCCCGGAGACTGCCAGATACGGGAGATTGATTTGTGTATCATAGTGGGGAATGTTCTGGACAATGCGCTTGAAGCCTGCAGCGGACAAACGAACAAGGAAACCGCGTTTATCGAAGTATATCTGGGGACGATCCGGAAATGCCTTTTCCTGGAGGTGCGAAACAGCATGGAACCGGAAGGAGGCAAAGAGGAAGGCAGTGCGGGAAAGAAACATCCGGGAAGGCACGGGCTGGGCCTTGGAAATATCAAAGCAGCCGCGGCGGGCTATAACGGGGCCATGCATACAGAGAAAGCAAACGAAGTATTTACCATATCGGTTTTGCTGCCATTATGCTGTCAAGAGGACAGCGTAACAGACGGTTCCTGCCGTATATGACGGGAAAACGGCTGTATATATCATTCATCTAAGATTCTTCTGAGAGAAGGTCGAAACAGTAGGAGAGAGGCATGGAATGACGCCGGTTGTTCTATGTGAAAGCTTACGACAACTTCAGTTAGGAGGTCACAGAATGAATGCAAAGACAATGGAAGGCCTGACAGGGGCCAGCGCCAGCATCCACATGGTATCTACGCCCATGAGTATAGCGAAGGAGGCAGAGCGCAAAGGGGATACGGAGAAAATGAAGCGGGCTCTGGGGTATGCGGCAGGGCTGGTCGATCAGGCGGATCAATACAGCGAAAAGACGAGCGAAGGAATGAAACTGGATGCCAAAGAGGCCAGGGAACAGGAAGCGCTGCGCCAAAAAGAACTGACCGAGGCGAGAAAAAAGGAAAGAGAGGAGCAGGAAAAGCAGATCCGGGAAGGCGGAGTGAAACAGGAAGATCCTGATTTCGATTCCGCAGAAATCAGCAGGGAAGGAAAAATTCAGTCAGAAACGACAGGCCTGCCGTCTCCGGTTTCCCCGAACAGCTCACAAAATATGGGTTACGATAAGTCCGGGGAAACGGCAGAACTGGCGGCAGAGACGGGAGCGGCCGTAAATGTAAGCGCGTAGACGGAAAATGATGCCGGAAAGACATGCCCTGTCAGACTGGGAGGAAGCCGGTCAGATACCGCGCTGTACTCTGCGGCACGAGGGCCAGCGCTTCGGGGCAGACTCCGTTTTCCTTGAGAAGCGCGCGTACTTGCGGGGTGACAGCACAGCCCCCCTGTTTTATCCGGATTATTTTGCGCCGGAAAACGGGCCGGCTGTTCATGTTCTTCGGGAAAGCGAAGCAAAAGCCTGGCAATTCGATATAATTCATATGCAGGGTGATGTTGAGGCTATGTTAGGGGACGCTGTTGAGGCGACTGTGCGTGCGGTTCTTAATTAAGTTGATCTAAAAGATATTCTGGCAGAGATAAACGATAAAGGCGCTCTGGATTTCGCCATTCTTGCAGGATGGAATACGCTGTCTGCCGTGCGGCTGAGATTTCGTACGACGGGGAAAGGAGGGATCCAAATCATGGAGAAAAGCTGATGCGTATCTCCATGTACGCCGGTGGAACAAGCCCGGTGAAAATGATTCAGTCCGGATTTTACACAAGGATTGCCTGGTATATGGCTTGGAAGATTCTGCGCCTGCCGGGGAAAAAGATGCTGCCTGTTGATCCATAACACAGTGAAATACCAGAGGCCAGAAGGAAAATATGTTCTAATTCGGGTAAACGGAATTTACTCAAGGGAGATTGACGCCTACATGGGGGCAGGTGCGGTCTGCACCGTCATGGCATCCAATACGTCGGGCACGATCGTCAATGAGAACGTCTGCGGGGACGGAAAGCATCCAGAACATGTTTATCAATAAAATTGATTTTGAGAAAGATTCTCATGACATAGCCGTCATAAGACACCTCTTCCGTTCCTTCATCGAAGAGGCTGAACCAGTTCTGTATGAGGTATATACTGATAGGATACAGAAAGCCGTAAGAGGCTGTCAGGAAATAGATTGCCTCCGGAGAAACTCTTTATAAAGCGCTGACAGGTAGTGTAAAATAGCTTGTGTCTTTGGAAAGAACCACCTCTTTTTTGGTAAGAATCAAGATATGACAATTCTTATCGAAAAGGAGGTTTTTTATGCCAGCAACAAAACAACAAATACGACAGATTCTTGCAGATAACAACTTAAAAAGCGTAGCTGATGTCTACAGTCTGCTACGGGACAGCTTCAAGGATATCCTGCAGGAACTTATGGAAGCGGAACTGGATGTTTCCCTTGGCTACGAAAAGAACCAGAAGGGTGATGTCATCACCTCCAATAAGAGAAATGGCCAATCGCCTAAAACAGTAAAAAGCCAGTATGGGGAATTCCAGATCGATGTCCCAAGAGACCGGGAAGGAGAATTCGAGCCAAAGCTCATCCCTAAATATCAGAGGGATATCTCCGGCATTGAAGAAAAAGTGATTTCTCTCTATGCAAGAGGGATGAGTACAAGGGATATCCACGACCAGATACAGGAGCTTTACGGCATGGAACTGTCTGCTGAAATGGTCAGTAAGATCACAGACAGGATACTTCCCGAGATCAAAGAGTGGCAGTCACGCCCATTAAATCCAGTCTATCCTTTTGTATTTATGGACTGTATCCATTATAAGGTCAAGGAGGACGGACGCATCTTAAGCCGTGCCGCCTATATCGTTCTCGGCATCACCGCAGACGGCTATAAAGATATCCTGAGCATTACCGTAGGAGCCAATGAAACCAGCAAGTTCTGGCTGGGGATGTTGAATGACCTGAAAAATCGGGGCGTACAGGACGTGCTGTTCTTCTGCGTGGATGGTCTTGCAGGATTTAAGGAAGCGATAAATGCAGTCTACCCTGATGCACAGATCCAGAGGTGTGTCATCCATATGCTCCGTAATTCATTCAAATATGTCAATTACAGTGACCTGAAGAAGTTTTCCTCCGATTTCAAGTCAGTATACAATGCCCCCAATGAGACGTCTGCCCTCTCGGAGCTTGAGAAAATCAAAGAGAAATGGGGAAGGAAATATCCCTATGCTGTCAGCAATTGGGAAAACAACTGGGAGGGCGTCAGCTCCTTCTTCCAGTTCTCCGATGACATCCGGCGCATCATGTATACCACGAATATCATAGAGGGGCTCAACCGCCAGTACCGAAAGGTGACGAAAACAAAAAGTGTATTTCCCAGCGACGCCGCACTGGAAAAAATGCTCTATCTTGCCAGTAGGAACGTGATCAAAAAATGGACGCAGCGTTACCGGAACTGGGATCAGGTACTTAACCAGATGATTGTCCTTTATGGGGACAGGCTCACCCAGCAGCTGTAAACGCAAAGGCTGGAACAGTATGCCATATACCATAAACTGTTCCAGCCTTACTCCATCGACATTAGCAGTATTGCCAGAAATCCCCAGTCTTATTCCGGAGACCGGGTGTGGGCAGAGCCCACAAAAATCTTCCTTGCTGCTGATATCTTGGTTGGTGTGCAAAAAAATCAAAAAAGATGTATAAAAGCATAATTACTGGCAATACTATTATTAGAAAAAGAAATTCGACACCATAAAGCCATTCCTATTCGACAACAGTTTTCTACATATCTGATTCATATCAAAAAAATTTTTTATCCATAGACACAAGATTTTTTACAGCCTCCGCTGACAATGACAAAGATTACTGCAGCTACAATCTTTCACCGGTATTTTCATTCTATAAATTCAACAATCATTGACATTCCTCTCTTGGCGCAATACCAGATTCCATACCATCTCTATAGTTTCTTGCTGATGTAAATATATCTGCAAAATAACCCCTTTGACAGCATAGCCTGTGTTTGTGCCAACATCGCGACATTTGATATCAGTCTCAGTCAAATTAAAAAGCGAGTATTGTTTGCTTCTTAGGAAGTGGCCGGATATTCCTGAAACAGGGTGATCCGGTCTTTTTACTGTGAAAGTCCGCCGCCGACAGGCGGCATAAATTCAGGGATGCCCAATGTGCCATAACTACTTTCATTCATAGTGGCTCGCTCACCCGTGGGTACAGGAAGGTTACTGCCCAAATCAAACCTGATTGTCCGGCCTTGCTACAACACAAACAGCAAGCTTTATAATAAAGCCTGCATAACACATATGGAAATGTTCTTAATTTATGATAGGAATATCCACAGACGGCCCTGTGCAGAAACATTCGGCGATCTGCTTTTTGCAGACTATGGCAGTCTGCGAAAAACGTGATCTTTCTGAATGCGCCGGAGACTGCCGTACGGTCAAAAATTACGTTTATGACCGATACAGCGGGATTCACAGCCTTCCAAAGCTCTGTCCGGGTTATACGATACAGAATGAAATGACAAAAAGCGGACTCAGGAAAAGTCTGGGGCTCCCATCCGTGTATTTCTATTTATCTGTCTTTGATGCTCTGGGAGATATTAAGAGCTAATGGGCACGTACCAAAAGCCAGATTGAAAAAATGTCCGGGAACACCCGAATCTGACATCGGATGACAGGCATTATCTGCGGTTTGTTATGAAGCAGAGCGATTGTTTTGAGTTGATTCTGACAGGGAAAAAGCTGGCTTTGTCAGAAATCTGGGGCGAGAAATATGCGGCTGTCTGCGCAGGGGTGGATCCACACAGGCCGAACCAGTATCTGCGCAGACAGGTACGCCGCCATCAGGACAGTCCCCAGACTGCCCGTCAAATCGAAAGCCGGTCACAACCGCAGAGTGAATGCCACGGTCAGTATGTGGCAGAAAGGCTTCGTGAAGAGCAGGCTGGCGCAGAAATACCGGGAGCGTTCGGTCGAGCTGGTCGAGGTATTCGGCAAAGGGATCAGTATCCAGTGCAGCTGCTGCGGGGCGGACGGGAAAAAGGATGAAGGGATATTCCGCTGCCCATCCTACGGTATGGAGCTGCCCGAAAGGCAAAACACCGCTGTCAATGTGCGGAAACGGGGACATGAGCAGCGGGAAGAAAATGGTTCATTATGAAAGATTCCGTGGATGAACATGTCATACGGATACGTTTAACCGAAGCCGGAGACGGGAACAGGAACACGGAAACATTCTTTATGATAGAAAAATCAAAACGGCATTGGAAGCCAGTTCCATGAAGGAGTCGGGGATTGGGTATGCCAGGACCCTTGGGAACTTTCGAGAGGAAGAAGTACCGAGAGCGAAGCCGGCAGGTACGAATGGCCTGCCAGCACCATCCGGGAGGATGGCCAAATATGTCTTATTAGAAAATACGCGTCGGGATGCCAGGTGCAGGACAAACGCAAATCGTGGGAGAAATCGTAACATGTTAGATTATCTGATTGTCGGGGCAGGCCTTGCGGGGGCTGTATTTGCCAGTGTCATGACAGAAAAAGGCTGTCATTGTATGGTACTTGAAAAGCGGGATCATATTGGAGGGAATATCTACAGTTCGGAAGCAGAAGGGATCGAGGTGCATCAATATGGCCCCCATATTTTCCATACAGATCGGGAAAAAGTCTGGGAATTTGTAAACCGTTTTACACCGTTTAACCATTTTGTTTACTCACCTGTGGCGAAATTACCACGGAAAATTATATAAGAAAGCGGAAAACGATGAATCCGGTGATTGAAACCATACTCAAAAGGCGAAGTGTCCGCGCATATCATGCAGGACAGATTCAAGATGAGGAATGAAAGATTTTGCTGGAATGCGCCCTTTATGCGCCGACCGGCGGCAATCTACAGAACAGCCGCTTTCTGATGATACAGGATCCGCGGCTCCTGGAGAAGTTAAATACAGTCATCCGTGATGAGCTGGCGGCCAGAGAGATTGCAGAAGGCGAGATGATGGCGAAAGGGATCCGGCGGGCAAGGCAGGAAGGATATCATTTTATTTTCCGTGCGCCGACGTTAATCTGTGCGGCGGCCCCCAGATACCATAGTAACAGTATGGCAAACTGCTGTACAGGGCTGGAAAATATTCTGCTGGCTGCCAGTGCAATCGGCCGTGGAGCCTGCTGGAGCAACCAGCCGCACTGGCTTACAGATGTTCCGGCCGTGCGGGAGATCTTTTTCCGTCTGGGCCTTGGAGAGGACGAGGATATCTTCGGAAGCGTCTGCGTGGGCTATCCAGCATTGACGGCCTCCAAAGCCCCGTCCAGGAAAGAAGGCCGGATTGTCCTGGACAGGGAGCTTTGTGAAAGCATGCTGTTAAAATAACGGCGCAGGCAGCATCCTCTGCGGGCAGGCTTTTACACCAGTTCGCAGAGAATGCGGGCCGTGAGGGTACGGGGAAGGATAACGGGTTTGCCGGTAAGCTCCTGTATCCTCTTTTTCATTTCCACCGTATAACCGATGCAATCGAGAAGGATGAGATCGGTTTCGGCGGGGATCGCCTGTGCGGCTGAAAGGACTGTATCCGGCCCGTCATAAGGAGAAACAGGAATCATATGGACATGGCCGGTATGGGGCGACCATTTTTGGATGCCCTGCTCCACCTGCTCTTTAGCCGGGGTGAGGACAGTGAGAAAATGGCTCTTGACAGCAGGGACAACTCCATAAAGGAGGTTATTGGGAAAGATGAGCGGGACTTTGGATTCAAAATCCGGAAACTGTCCGGTACAGAGGAAGAGGATCAGGGAGACGCCCTTATCTTCCAGACGATGGATACACTCCTGCATACGGGGCAGTACATAAGATTCGCCAAAACTTACAGATGTCCCGTCAGCCAGTCTTGACACCAGCACATAGTCGTTGGGACGTGGGCGGAAGGCGGCAATCTCTTCCCTGGTAAGGCCGTCAAGGCCGCCCATCTGGATGATTTCAACCGTATCGCCGAGGATGGGTTCCATTTCCGGAATCAGGTCGGTCCGCGGAGACTGCCCGACGGTAATTGCACCAATTTTTTTCATACGAAGCTCCTTTGTGGATGAGGTGGTTTAGGACTGCATGAGCATGAAATGCAGAGCAATCTGTGGTATCACAGGGGTCAAAATACCTTTTGATCCCAACATCATAATCTGATTTTATCACAGGGAAGATGCGGTTTCAAGAAAATTCCGGAAATCAGGAAAAAGAAGGAGTTCAAGGAAGGGGAAGAAACGCTCCGATGTGACAGGAAAAGGGCGTTCAGGAATAGAAAATGGGATACTTCGGAAAAAAGGAAGGGGAGGCGTTCCGAAAACCGGAGAAATGACGGACAGGAGGAAGTAAGTATGATGCTGACAGAACGATTTGCCGATTTTATTTACCGCACAATGTTTGAAGATCTGCCGGGGGATATCGTCTCACTGGCGAAAGAACGGATTCTTGATTCAGTCGGGGCCATTCTGGCAGGAGCGGGGAACTGGGTCTGCCGCGATCAGTTCCTTACTACGTGCAAAGCGCAGGGGATGGGGGCCGCGGCTGCAGCAGGTAGGCTTCTGGGGCTCACAAAAGAACAGATTGCGAACGCCCTGGGCCTCGCGGGGCCTTATGCCTCCGGCCTCATGGAGGCCACAGTGACAGGACAGCTTTCCAAGTGTGAATGGTGGGGAATGCCGCGGCCAGTGGGATGGCGGCCGTCTACTATGCGCGAGAGGGCATGGAGGGGACGACCAATGTTTTCGAGGGAAAGGACGGATTTTTTGCGGCTAAATCGCAGGATGTGGATGTGGAAGCGGTTTGCGCGGGGTTGGGAGAAAGATTTTTGATTACCAATACCTATAGTAAAATGTATCCCACCTGCTGTCATGAGCGCCCGCAAGGCGACCGCGAAGGCGATGGGAATCGACCTTCTGAACGGGAATATCATGCATATCCTGGTCGTGTTTGCCATCCTGATTGTCTTTTTCAGTCTCACCCGGCAGCTCTATTCGATAGTTGATCTGGTAATCGTCGGGCGTTACATGGGAAGTGTGTGGGACGATTGGCGTATCCACCGGCGGCGAGGTGTCGGATCTTATGATGCCCATCGCCACTGCCTTTGCCACGGCGGGCCAGATCTATATTACCCAGCTCGTAGGTGCGGGCAGGAAGGGGCAGACGAAGGAGACGGTCAGTACGCTGCTTACACTCATATTTGTGATTCCTTTTGGGTGTCCTGGTGTGATGCTGTTTGGCTACCGGCAGATCTGGCAGTTTTAATTGCCCCGCTGAGGCCTTCGGGCAGATTTCGGTATACATGATTATCACGACGCTAAAGATGCCGTTTATCTTTGGATACAATGCTGTCTGCGGTGCGCTCCGCGGAATGAGGGAATCCAGAAAGCCGCTGATGTTTATCATCGTAGGAGCTTTAATTATATTTTCTTTGATATTCTTCTGTTGGCTGTCTTTAAGATGGAGGCGGCGGAGCACTGCAGTCAATGGTGACAGGATCCGGTTTTGCGTCCCTTGGTTTTCTGATCGGCCTCCTGGACGGTGTGGTGTGTCGGGTGGGATTCAGCCTGTTGCTCGCCAATGTGATGGGGATGGGCGTCATCGGTTATTTTTGGGGAACCTCATTTTCCAGGACGCTGCCGACTGTAGTGTGCAGTGTGTTCTTTGCCAGTGTGAGATGGAGGACACGCAAGCTGCTGTTGGAGTAGTGCGGCGGGTGCATATCCCCTGGAGCGAACAGGATTACAGATACCCGGGGCTGTTCGGGGCGTACCGGAATCATTTTACCCATACCGGAGATGTAAACGGGAAGGGCCTGCCTTACTGGCCGGAGACAAAGGACACCTTCGGATATCTGGAGGCCGGGGATACGCTGACTGCTCTTCGCGATTCCCCGGGATACGTTTTTCGACCGATATCGTTTCCGGAAGATATATTTTCCGACCGGTATACTTTCTGACCAATGCGGGAAGGCTGGCCTTTTGTCCTTTTTTAGTGTGTCACAAAGAACATGACCGTAAATAAAATCCCGATCACCCAGGTGCCGGCCTGGATATCCTTTGACCTGCCGGTAAAGAGTCTGATAAAGATATAGGAGATCAGTCCGAAAGCGATGCCATAGCTGATATTGTAGGTCATCGGCATCATTGCGACTGCCATAAAGGCCGGAACCGCCACATCGATTTCTTTCCAGTCGATCTCTCTGACACAGTTCATCATCAGGATGCCGACATAGATGAGTGCAGCCGCCGTTGCCGCCCCCGGAATCAGTTTGGCAATCGGGCTTAAGAACATGGCAATAAAGAAGAATGCGCCGGTTGCGATGGCCGCGAGCCCGGTTCTTCCGCCTTCCGCCACGCCTGCGGAGGACTCCACAAACGTTGTCACGGTCGAGGTGCCGCAGACAGCGCCGAAGGTCGTTGCCACGGCGTCTGCAAGCATTGCCTTATCCATATTCGGAACCTCGCCCTCACGAGTCAAAAGCCCGCCCCTTGCACAGGCGCCGTAGAGCGTGCCCAGTGTATCAAACATATCAACCATGCAGAATGCGAGCGCTGTCGTTGCAATCAGCACACCAAGCTCCAGAGAGCTGTGCTCTGCAAGATAGCCGGAAAAATCGAATCCCTCTGTAAAAACCTTACAGAATGCCAGAGAAAAGAAATCGCCGAACGCAGCGATCGGGTTCATGTTAAAATTCGCACCGAATCCGTCATAGAAACCAGGAATCGTAGAGCCAAGCAGATAATAGACGACCGAGCCGCCCAGAATCCCCCAGAGCACGGCCCCGCGGATTCTCCTGATGGACATGACCGCGATGGCGATCAGAGTAAATATCGTGACTAAAAGCGGCATAACACTCGCCCATGTCGCCGTACCGTTAAATACATTAAAACTTGCGAGTGATACACAGGTGGAGGCGTTATTGATTACCAGCCCCGCATTCTGCAGTCCAATAAACGCGATAAACAGACCGATACCTGCCGGGATCGCGATGCGTACACATTTTGGAATGGCTTCAAAGATCTTTCGCCGCAGCCCTGTCATAGTCAGCAGGATAAAAATGATGCCGTCGAGCAGAACGAGCAGTAGCGCATTGGCATACGTTAAGCCAAAGCCGAAGCAGACTGTATAGACGAAAAAGGCATTTAAGCCCATGCCGGGTGCCTGCGCAAGAGGCAGGTTGGCTAACATGCCGATCAGAACCGTTCCGACGACTGCGGAAATGGCTGTCGCAATATAGACCGCGTCAAACGATACCGTGCCGAGCTCTGCGAACATGCCGGGATTGACGAGCAGGATGTACGCCATTGCCATAAAGGTCGTCAGACCTGCGAGCACTTCGGTTCTCACCGCAGACCCGTTTTCCTTCACTTTGAAAAAAGTTTCCATTTGTTTGTCCTTTCCTGTGCTTTTCAGAATGTGACAGAGCAGACCACAGAATGTGCCCGCCCTTTTCATTACCCTATCACAATTCTTCCCTTTGTGCAAGAATTCTTTCAAAAAAATTGAATTTTCTTCCAATAACTTGCTATTTCTTCCTGTTTTCTTTATAATGGGACACAGAAGAGAGATAGAATAGGGCTCTGGCTGGGAAGAATATCGGGAGGGCACAGCGCTTTATATGAGAAAAAATTCCTATTGAGACTGACGGATTTGAAAAATCGGGACGCATGCGTCGCTTTCAGACGGGGCATCGGCAGGGAAGCAGGCCGCTTTGGCTTTCTGTCTGAGAGCGGGAAGCTGGAAAAAGCTGTCGGGAAGCGTTTTCCAGATGGAGGAAAAGCAGAATGACATCATGTTAAAAAGAGACGGGATGGGTAGATCGTAAAATTCGGAATTGCCTTTTATAAAAAGAACGGAACAGAAAATCTGATTTTCTGTTCCGCAGTTTTTTCGTCCTGTGTCAGTGCGCAGGGAAACACTGATGAAAGCATTTCCTCAGATCAGGCTGATAAAGAAGCCTGCCAGCACGACGCTGGTGATGGAAACGGAAACAACGCTTCCTTCCACCACACGGGTCAGGATCTCATCTTTTAAGTATTTATTCTCTTCCTCTGTCCTGGCGAGGACGTCAATCACCTCATTGGCGATCTGGTAGTTGCCCGGATAACCGCAGTAGCAGCCCATGCCGAAGGCAAAGCACATACCGGTAGCATAGCCCAGCTTTTTGCCGAGCGGAATGACCAGTACAAGCATACCGACGGCTCCGAGCGCCACGAGTCCCACGATAGGAACCAGGTACTGTACAAGCGTACTTAAGGAAAGGCTGGCAAGGCTTCCGCGCATCGTCATAATAAGAACGAACATCATGAAATTCAGCATTCCGGCTTTGGCAAGCGGTTCTTTGGGAAGCAGGCCAACCTGAGTCAGCAAACATCCTAAAAACATACCGACCAAAGCGGCGCCGACAATCCCGCCGGTGAGGCTGCTGGTATAAACAGCGATTGCAGATGCGACCGCGCCATAAAAGCAGGCAAGAAACATATAAAAATACATATTGTGGCACGGCTTTGGCAGAATGCGGTCGAAGATGGTCGGTTTTACATTGCCTTCCTCTGCACCGGTTGCGCCAACAGAGGCAAACCGATTGGCGGAAACGGCTTTTCCGGTCTCACGGTATGCTGCAAGAAGACGGTTTGCCTCCTTTTTGACACCGTAGGAGATGAGCGGCATACCGACCCAGCTCTGAACGCTGTTTACAAGAACGACGATGGCGGCAAGCTCCATGAGGCCTTTCTCTGTGGCGGTCTGAGTCATGAGGTTGGTAGCGATCGCGCCTCCGACAAGTGTCGGGAACGACATGACAGATAATTCCTGTCCGAAGAGGACGCTGCCGATGCCGACGATCGTAATCGCCATGCCCACAATACCGGCAAGAACGCTGACGACAAGCCTCCAGTCATTCTTAAGCTTTTTGACATCAAAGGAGGAACCGACATGGATAAGGATCGTCAGATTTAAAAGTGCGTACATACCGGCAAGGTCAGCGGCAGGGACGACATCTTTGGGCAGGATATTTAAGTTATAGGCAAACAGCATGGCGAACGTGGCAAACAGCGCAGAACCTATGGTTCCCTTTGTCACGTGGCTGATGATAGTACCGACAAAGTACAGGCCGAAAAGGGTGGTGATTGCCCAGGCGTAAGACATGGCTTATCTCCTTTCCAGCTCTTTTAAGTAGATGGCAAGTTCCAGCTCAAGAGCAATCAGAAGTCCTCTCTGGTCAAGCTTAAAGTGGCAGTTATGATGCGGCGCGGCTGTGGCGACCTTGTCCGGATCCTGCATGCCGACGCTGAAAAAGCTGCCGGGCTTCTTCAGCAGATAATAGCTGAAATCCTCGCCGCCGAGAGCCGGCTCCGCGGAATGCCAGGAATATCCCATCCCCTCGATCGCCGATCTCACGATGGCGGTCTCTTCGGGCTTATTGATCGTGGCCGGATAGCCGACCGTGGTCGTGACATCACAAGTACATCCATATGCGGCGCAGATTCCGTTGCAGAAGTTCTTAAGCTGTTTGAACAGCTCGTCCGTCAGTTCATTGTTGAAGGTGCGGATATTGCCGCCCAGTGTCACATCTGAGGGAATAATATTGGGGTACTGCCCACCGTTAATATAGGAAACAGTAAATACCGCTTTCTCTAATGGACTTGCCTTCTCTGCCAGAATCTGGTTGATGGAGGACGCCAGCGCACATGCAGCCGGTACGGGATTGACAGCCTGATGCGGGGAGCTGCCGTGGCCGCCTTTGCCATGTACCTTAACTTCATAAATACCGATGCAGGCGGAGTTCGGGCCTTCGTTGGAAAGCATCTCACCTAACGGGATGAGAGCAGAGCAGTGCAGACCATATACGGCGTCCACATCATCGATGGCTCCGTCCTCACAAAGGCCGAGCGCACCGCCCGGAAGCTTTTCCTCGGCACACTGGAAGAGAAATTTTACTTTACCCTTAATGAGATCGCGGTGTTCTGCTAAAAG
This sequence comes from bacterium 1XD42-76, assembly GCA_009917545.1. Classification (GTDB taxonomy): domain Bacteria; phylum Bacillota; class Clostridia; order Lachnospirales; family Lachnospiraceae; genus QZDW01. The sequence continues at coordinate 16,510 of QZDW01000005.1, read as the reverse complement.
CTCGGCGAAGGTAAGCAGGGTGGCAGTATGGCTGTCATGTCCGCAGGCGTGCATTTTGCCCGGAACAGTGGATTTATATTCGAGGTCGTTGTCCTCCTCCACAGGAAGAGCGTCGATGTCCGCGCGGAATGCGATGGTCGGGCCCGGCTCGCTGCCTTCCAGGATACCGACTACGCTGGTGCCGTGAATGCCGTCTGCCAGAGTAACGCCTGCCTTGGTGAGCGTTTCTTTAATATATGCACTCGTTCCATATTCCTCAAAAGACAGCTCGGGATGAGCGTGCAGATGGTGGAAATGAGCGAGCTGCCGTTCTTTGTATGCATTGGTGATAGCCTGAATCTGTTCTTTCATTTGAATTGTTCTCCTTTTGAATATGGTAAATTGTAGTATTAACACATAAAAGCGTATAGTACTTTAAAGTGAAAAAGAATATATGGGAGTTAGTATATCACCTTTTTCTTAAGTTGTAAAGAACGAAATAAATTTATTCTGGGATTTTTTTGCTGCCTGATTTATCATGAAGCTGTTGAATAAAAGAGAGATTAAGGGTTGGTAAAAATGTCAAAAAAGGGGATATGATAGAAAATGATATAGCAATTGGCTCGTTCGATTGTCTGTGGATCGTAAAATATGGGAGGTGCAGCACAGAACATCAGATATGGAAACAGAATTGACAGAATTCAAAAAATCGGTAATGAATGACATGGGAGTGACGCCTGCACAGAGCGGATGTTCCGTATTGTGCAGGCGCTTGATTATACAGGCAGGATTATTTTCCGGCCGCCTTTTTGGCAAAATCAGTGGTTACAAGGTCGGAATAAGGAACGCGGGCGGGAAGCTCCCCGGCTTCCTCCAGGATATTCTGCAAGAGATCGAAGCTTTCCTCCTCGAAAATGGTATCGCCTTTCCAGGTATCCTGTTCTTTATAGCGTTCCACGATACGGGATATGGCTTCCAGATCAGTTTCTTTAAACTGTGGTTGAATCGTCTCGGCAATTTCCTGAGCCGAGTGGGAATTTACATAATCAAGTCCTTTCTGGATTGCATTCGTAAATTTCTGGATAATCTCCGGATTCTGCTCCATATAGCTTTTTTTGGCGCAGTAGGCTGTGTAGGGTACATAACCGGAATCTTTACCCAGAGAGGCGACAACATAACCGTTGCCTTCCATCTCCAGACCAGTGGCAAAGGGCTCGAATTCTACGGTGTAGTCAGCGTCGTTACTGGTAAAGGCAGCAGCTGTCAGGCCAAAGCTGATGCTCTGGTCGATGGAGAGATCATTTTGCGGGTCAATCCCATGCGTTTTCAAAATGTATTCAAAGACCATCTGGGGCATACCGCCTGCCCGCCCTCCGAGCACCTTCTTCCCCGCAAGATCTTCCCATTTAAAATCCTCTTCCGGCTCTCTGCCGACGAGGAAATTGCCGGCGCGCTGGGTGAGCTGGGCGAAATTGACGGCGTAATCCTTTTCCCCGCCCGCATATGTGTAGATGGATGCCTCCGAGCCCATGAAACCGATATCAGCTTCCTTGGCAACGAGGGCAGTCATGACCTTGTCTGCACCGGCTCCGTTTACAAGTGTTAATTCGATGCCTTCCTCTTCAAAATATCCGAGTTCGATCGCTGCATACTGCGGGGCATAGAAAATCGAATGCGCCACCTCATTCAGGGTGACAGGAGTCAGCCCCCCGTCCTTTTTCTGGCAGCCGGTGACGGCAGCCAGAATGAGGCCGGTGACGGCTGCAAGCGTTATGATTTTTTTCATGGTTTCCTCCGGAAATATGATGATGTCTTATAGTATGAAAAACAGCCGAAGGAGTTCCATATTTTATGAAATCCAATCTCCCTGTATTCATGTACGCTGCCGGGGACAGCCTGGTAACACGGGGATACGGGCACATTGGAAGGCGGCAGATTCCGCGCTATGCGATGCGTACGAACAGGACAATACAGAAAGTACAGATGAATATTGGAAATGATTGCAAAAGTGAGGGAACGCAAAGGCAGGCTTGCCCTGCCTATTGTCAGCGGAAAGCACCTATGAAAAACATCCGACAGAACCGCCTTGCAGTCAGCCGACAATGCGGAGAAATTCATCACGATAAGGAAAATAGACATCTTTGAGAGCCTTGCGAAATTTACAGAGGACAGAGAGCAGAAACATCAACAGTTGGAAACGGTACATCTTTCCAAGGGGCAGAAACTAAACCGATTAAAAGAACGGTCAAACATGTATGCCTTCTATGAACCAGTCCAAGCCACCTATAAGGAGAGCCAGTAACTCAAAGGACTTGCTAAGATGAAATACGATAGGGAGCATAAGGACAGCTTATCGAAGTACCCCGAATTAGAGGAGCGTATGCAGAGATAATCAGTTATAACAAAAAGAACCTTGAGAGGGAGCTTCAGAACGAGAGCCGACAGCAGAACAGGCAACAGGGCAAAATGAAACGGAGGGAGGAAGAAATTTAATGTGAATTTTATTGTAAAGACAAGCGTTTTTTTGTATAATTGAAGTGTGGCAGGAGCAGGATATATCGTATCTTGTGCCATAGATTTTTAGAAATCGAGGTGGTAAAGTGTCAGATAATGCAGAACAGATAGAGAAAGTCATGGCAAAGCGTACCGCGAAAAACAGCGTATTCCTTGACCTTTTTCAAAATAAGAGTTATCTGCTAAAGCTGTATAAAACGCTTCACCCGGAGGATACCACAGCGACAGAGGACTCCCTTACAGATGTGACGATCACAAATGTATTGACGGATAATCTGTATAATGATTTAGGTTTTATTGCTAATAATAAGCTGATGATACTTGTGGAGGCACAATCTACATGGACAGTGAATATTTTAGTAAGAGTTTTGCTGTATCTGGCGCAAAGCTATCACGAATATTTTCACCGTACCTGCCAAGACTATTACAAAAGCAGGAAAGTAAAAATGCCGAAGCCCGAACTTTATGTGATTTTTACGGGAAACAAAGGGGGGAAACCCGATAAAATATCTTTGTCCAAAGAATTTTTCGAGAGCGCGGATATAGATATTGAGGTAAAAGCAAAGGTTATCTATGAAAGCGATACAGATGACATTATTAACCAGTACATTATTTTCTGCAAAGTTTTTAACGAGCAGACAAAACAGCACGGAATGGCACAAAAGGCAGTTACGGAAACGATTCGCATATGCAAAGACAGGAATGTCTTAAAGGAATATTTGCTTGACAGGGAAAAGGAGGTTGTGACGATTATGATGAGTTTGTTTGATGAGGAACAGATTATGAAGTCGTTTATCAAGAGTGAAAGGCATGATACAGAAAGAGCAATGGCGGAACAGTTAATAAGAAAAGGCAAAATGACACTTGAAGAAATTGCAGATTGTGTATCTACACTGTCATTCGATGAGTTAAAAGAAATCGAAACCGAAATTATGCAGTTAGCATAATCGGTAAAACAATTTAATATCAAAATAACAGCGTAAAGGCGTATGAAACAGTAAATTGTAAACCATGCGCCTTTTTTGCGCTCAAAAGGAGGAACATGAGCGACAACATTCAAACCACACCACAGAGCGATTAACGCCCTGTTTACAACAGAAGATTGACAAGACAAGGTATTTAGTCGAGGTACATTTTTCGGTTACCAGTACCCAAAGCGTAGAGGACAAGCTAAAGCATGTAATTCTCCATGATTTAGAGCATGGGAAACAGGGAAAATAAAGAAAAAGTGATGAAAAAGGATGAATACATCCTTGACAAGTAGCGGCGGGAGAATATTTTTCCTACAGGCCGGAACAAATTGTGAAAGATCGCGACGAAATATATCTTAAATTCCCAAACGCGCAGTCTGTGTCCAAAGATGGCCGGTAGCAGACTTTTTGCGTGGCAGATTATTTTATCTCTTGCCATTACAGATAAGAAATGCTATGATTCTTCCATAAACCGCCCTGCGGCGTGTCTTTGGCGCAGGAAACGAATGAGTTTTACAAAGAGGGGATGTAAGGAATATGAAATATAAAGGCCTGATTTTTGATCTGGATGGAACACTTGTCAACTCGATTCATGCACTTGTCTACTGCACCAATCTGGCGCTGGCCCGCTTTGGACTGGGGCCTTTAAATGAGGAACAGATGATGACGATCGTGGGGGATGGCTACAAGATGCAGATGCGCCGTTCGCTCTTAGCCTGCGGGGACGAGGAACTGCTCCATTATGAGGAAATTCTGCCGGTCTATATGGAAATTTTCTCTAAAAACTGTCTTTATGAGCTGCATGCCTATGAAGGGATTACAGAACTTTTGCAATACGCGAGGGAACAGGGGCTCAAGTTAGCTGTTGTTTCCAATAAGCCGCACGGTCAGGCAGTGGATACGGTCGAGGCGGTATTCGGAAAAGGATTTTTTGATGCGATTATCGGGGAGAGCAATGATATTCCCAGAAAGCCGGATCCAACAGGAGCGCTGACTGCTGCCCGTAAGCTGGGGGCAGAACCTCGGGAATGTCTGTATTTTGGCGACACAAATACGGATATGAGAACCGGAAAAAACGCGGGTATGACAACGGTCGGCGTACTCTGGGGATTCCGCGGGCGTGATGAGCTCGAAAGCCTGAGCCCGGAATATCTGATTGAGAAACCAGCAGAGATCTATGCGGCTCTTGACGCATAGTGATATGGAAAACGGACATCTGTTTTTGCAGAAAACGAGTCCCGTTACGGCAGAGATTCTGCCATCCTGAGGTGCGCTGTAAATTTTACCACCGCAAAGTTTAGGTATTTTACATATTTTCAGGAAATGCTGGACTTAAGAACTTTAATGTGTTAAAATGACAATAATGCATTGAGGAAAAGGGAGCTTCTGTTGCAAAATGGAAACAATGCCGGGAATATTAGCAAAAAGGGGAAGAGATCATGAACAAAAAAATCAGAGGGGAAGCAGTCGATCATTTGTTTGAGGCGATTCTGACCTTAAAAACACCGGAGGAATGCTATGCATTTTTTGAGGATGTCTGTACAGTGAATGAACTTTTATCTCTGTCACAGCGCTATGAGGTGGCAAAAATGCTGCGTGAAAAAAAGACATACCTGGATATTGCAGAATCCACCGGAGCATCCACGGCGACCATCAGCCGTGTAAACCGTTCATTAAATTATGGAAACGACGGCTACGATATGGTATTTGCAAGGCTGGAGAATAAGAAAACGGAATAAAGGACAGGGCCGGATCATCAGGCGGCAGAGCGTTTTGGCTCACGCCTGCCTGTCCGGTTTTCCTGAATGGTATCTGGCACACCAGGGACCGCTCATTTCTTTTTGGGAGGAGGGTTCTGTGCGCGGATTTCGTCTGTAAGCCGTTCAATCATCTGTTTTTTCAGATAGACATCAAAAGCAAGCTCACAGATAAAGGCAAAGAGCTGCAGTGCATCCCGTCCGGACTCGTCCACATCAGTATGCTGGAAGGTCTGTCCTGCCATCTTAAATTTCTTCGCCACATCCTTTTTTAATTCTGCCATCTGATCATGTCCCATCGAAAAGATCTCTGTGTAAACTTCAGAGAGAGGAAGCGTATTTTCTCCGAAATGATGCTCCGTGACATGGGAGAGGATCGTTTCAATATCATTAAAATTAAGAAGGTTCTTAAAATAATAGATAAATACAAGCAGCAGAATATGTTCCTGATTATAACGTTTCTTTACCGGCGGGGGAAGAAGGTTATTTTTGGCATAATTATTAATCATGGTCTTGGTGAGGATCTTGTCGTCGGGATAACGCTTCATATCCGCGAGATGCTTTTCCATAAAAGTCGTGACTTGATCCATATATAAATCAATCTGTGGGATGTCCTTCACATCAATATGTTCCAAACTGTCAAGGTGCGAAAGCAGGGACTGCAGACGCATATCGTTCATTTTCATAAAAGACTCCTTTCATAAGACATTATATAGTATTAAAAACCAGATGACAAGAGGCAAATATGTTTTTTTGACGTAATTCCATGAAATGGCGCTCCTTAAGCAGTCCTTTGATTCGCTGGACAGGGGTATGAAAATATGATAGAATGTCGTCAGACAGTAACGGTTCAGCCGAGCTGGACGATCCGTGCATCTGCCATGAAACCGCTTTGTGCCTGCGGCCTCTGCGCTTTCACACTTTTATTTCCTACAGGGAGGACAACGATGGACAGCTATGATTCTTTAAACCCGATGCAGCGGGAGGCCGTGCTTCATTCTGACGGGCCCCTTTTGATTCTCGCGGGCGCGGGTTCCGGCAAGACCCGGGCGCTTACATACCGTGTGGCGCATTTGATCGAAGAAGGCGTAAAACCGTGGAATATCCTGGCCATCACCTTTACCAATAAAGCGGCCGGGGAAATGCGGGAGCGCGTCAATGATCTGGCAGAGCATGGAGACAGTGTATGGGTGAGTACGTTCCACTCTCTCTGTGTACGGATTCTGCGGAGGTTCATTGAAAACCTGGGCTACACCACCAGCTTTTCCATCTACGACGCGGACGATCAGCGCGCTTTGATGAAACAGATTATCAAACTCATGAATCTGGATTCCAAACAGTACCGGGAACGCGGTGTGCTGGGTATCATATCCTCTGCCAAGAATGAGATGATTACGGCTGCGGAATTCATGGACACAGCAAAGAGCGCCGGTGATCTGAGGGGGCAGCGGCTGGGAGAAATCTATATCGAGTACGAGAAGCAGCTTAAGAAAAACAATGCGCTGGATTTTGACGATCTTCTCGTCAAAACCGTGGAACTTTTTGAGAAACGGGAGGAAATTCTGGCCTATTATCAGGATCGCTTCCGTTATATCATGGTGGACGAATATCAGGATACGAATACAGTGCAGTTTAAACTCGTCAGCCTTTTGGCTGCCAGATACCGCAATATCTGCGTGGTAGGCGACGATGACCAGTCAATCTATCGTTTCCGGGGCGCCAACATCCGCAACATTTTAAGCTTTGAAAAGACATTTACAGGCGCACGCGTCATAAAACTCGAGCAGAATTACCGCTCGACAAAGACGATTCTTGACGCAGCCAACGGCGTGATACGCTACAATACGGGGCGTAAGGATAAGACGCTGTGGACAGAAAATGAGGCAGGAGAACCGGTACGGCTGCGGGTATTCGACAATGCAGTCGATGAGGCGGACGGCATCATAAGGGATATTACCAAAAACGGCGGTCCTTGGAAGGATTATGCAGTGCTTTACCGCACAAATGCACAGTCGCGGCTTTTGGAAGAGCGCTGTATTGCCTATAATGTTCCCTACCGCCTCGTAGGAGGGGTGAACTTTTATCAGCGCAAGGAAATCAAGGATGTCCTTGCATACCTGAAAACGATCGCCAACGGCAGGGATGACCTGGCGGTTCAGAGAATCATCAATGTCCCCAAACGCGGAATCGGTGCGGTGACAATCAATAAGATCAATCTGTTCGCTGCAGAGCGGGGCATGAATTTCTATGATGCGTTAGTGCGGATTGCCGCTGTCCCGGGCGTGGGAAAGGCTGCGGCAAAGATTGATAAATTTACGGCTCTGATCGAAGGCTTCCGCAGAGAAGTACAGGAAGCGCTGCCGGTCAGGGAGATTATTGAGCACATTCTCAATACGACCGGCTATGCGGATGAGCTGGAGGAGGAAGGCGAAGAGGAGGCAAAGGCCAGACGCGAAAATATTGACGAACTGATGAATAAGGCCGCGGCCTACTGGGAGGACGCAGAGGAACCGACGCTGGACGGATTTCTGGAGGAAGTGGCGCTGGTGGCCGATATTGACAGCATGGATGGTTCGGAGGACAGGGTAATCCTGATGACATTACATGCAGCCAAGGGCCTGGAATTTCCGTATGTTTATCTGAGCGGCATGGAGGACGGACTGTTTCCCAGTTCCATGTCCATGTCAGAGGATGAGGAAGCGCTGGAAGAGGAACGGCGGCTTTGCTATGTGGGTATCACGAGGGCAAAGAAACGGCTGATGTTTACCGCAGCTAGGCAGAGGATGGTAAAAGGGGAGACGAGATTTTCCCGTATCAGCCGCTTTATCGGCGAGGTGCCGCAGGAGCTGATGGAAGAAGAAAGTGCCTACGGTGTATCAAACGCGGTACAGAAGCAGAAGCGGTATGAATTTGAAGAAAACGGGTCCTTGCGGGAGCACTCTGAGGGGATCAGCATGTTTGGCACGAAGCCGGGTACATATGACAGGGTGGCATTCGGAAATCACATGGAAAAGGCCGGGCACGCGAAGGCAGACGGGAGTATGGCCGGACATTCTTACAGTGTGACAGGACGACCGGGCAGCGGGGCATTTCCTGCCGGGGGGAGGAGCCCATATGCGTCGCCTTCAGGAGCCAAAAGCTTCAAAGCCCCTGCGTTTGGCAAAAGCTTTTCTGTGCAAAAGGCAGAGAGTCTTGATTATGCGGAGGGAGACCGTGTCCGCCATACCCGCTTTGGCGACGGGACAGTCAGGACAATCGTGGATGGCGGGAAGGATTATGAAGTGACGGTGGAATTTGACCGCATTGGCGTGCGTAAAATGTTCGCTTCCTTTGCCGCTTTGGAAAAATTGTAAACTTTGTAAAAAGTTATAAAAAATGTGAAAATTGGGATAGTAAAAATGTGAAATTAATGTTATACTGATGAAGTATAGTTATATTTTTTGGTTCAGAAGGACCGGAAAGGACGTGCTGGTATGAATAAGTTTGATATGATGGGAAAGGAAGCATTTAATAAGAAGATGGAAGAGCTGATGAATGCTTCCAAGCTGAATGAGCTGCTTCATAAAAAGGAAGAAGAAGAAAAGAAAAAAACATGTATCCTCTGGATACTGGCTGTGATCGGTGCAGTAGCTGCTGTTGCGGCGATCGCTTATGGCGTATACCGCTTCTTTACACCGGATTATCTTGAGGACTTTGAGGACGATTTCGAGGACGACTTCGATGATGATTTCTTTGAAGATGAGGAAGAAGAGACTCCGAAAAAGTCCGAAGAGGAGAAGAAAGAGGAGCCGGCTGAGGAAGAAGCGACCGAGGAATAATCAGATCGTGCAGATGAGGGAGAGAGGCTGCGGCAGGGATGCCTGCGCAGCTTCTTTTTTTACGAAATGAGATCAGTGTACGTAGCCATGCGGAGAGCAGTGTGAGAGAAAGCGGAACTTTCATTACAATTTATGCTGACAGTCGAAGGCAGCGGAATGGAGATGGAAATGAAAAAGGGAGAAATCTATACGGGAATCGTGGAAAAACTGGACTTCCCTGATAAGGGAGTCATCACAATAGAAAATGAAAAGGTAATTGTCAAACACGTTCTGCCGGGACAGACCGTGGAGGTCATGATTACAAAACGGAGGAAGGATAAATGCGAGGGACGGCTTTTGCGTGTCGTGGAGCGTTCGGAGTATGAGTATTCGGTTCCTCAATGTGTCCATGCGGCAGAATGCGGTGGATGCTCGTATCAGACACTGCCATATGAGGAACAGCTTAAACTGAAGGAAAGCCAGGTAAAAGCGCTGCTGGACCGCGTGATAACGGAGGCGTACGAATTTCAAGGGATTAAGGGAAGCCCTCTGGCTTTTGAATACCGCAATAAAATGGAGTTTACGTTTGGTGACGAGGTAAAGGACGGCCCTCTGGCTCTGGGGATGCATAAACGCGGCAGTTTTTACGATATTGTAACTGTAGAGCACTGCCGCCTGATCCATCCGGATTTTAGAAAAATCCTTACGGAGACGCTGGATTATTTCCGTGAAAACGGGACGCCATTCCTGAAAAAAATGCAGCATACAGGCTATCTGAGACACCTTTTGGTGCGTCGTGCGGTAAAGACAGGGGAGATTTTGGCTGATCTCATCACAACGACCCAGACAGACAACAGCCTGGCAGGAGGGAAAAAGGAATCGGAGCTCCTTGACGGCTGGAAGGAACGGCTGTTGGCTCTTACGCTGGAGGGCCGCTTTGCCGGAATTTTGCACACAAAAAACGACAGCCTGGCGGATGTTGTCCAAAATGACAGGACAGATATCCTGTATGGGCAGGATGCCATTTACGAGGAGCTTCTGGGGCTGAGATTCAAGATCACGCCGTTTTCCTTCTTTCAGACGAATTCGCCGGGGGCAGAAGTCCTGTATGATACGGTACGCCGATACATCGGTGATACGAAAGGCGCCGATATTTTTGATTTATATAGCGGGACAGGTACGATTGCCCAGATTCTGGCCCCGGTCGCCAGCCATGTGACGGGTGTAGAGATTGTGCCGGAAGCTGTGGAGGCGGCCAGGGAAAATGCCGCCCTCAATGGGCTTGCCAACTGCGAGTTTATCGCAGGGGATGTGCTGAAGGTGATCGACGGGCTGGAGAGACGCCCGGATCTGATTGTCCTGGATCCGCCGAGAGATGGTATCCATCCGAAAGCTCTGCCTAAAATTGCAGCACCAGGTACGGGGCTGGGGGCGGAAAGGATGGTCTATATCAGCTGTAAGCCGACGAGTTTGGCGAGAGATTTGGTGGTACTTAGAGAGTATGGGTATCGGGTGGTGAAGGTGTGCTGTGTGGATATGTTTCCGGGGACGTATCATACAGAATGTGTGGTGTTGATACAAAGGAAACATATCTAGAAATCCTTTATTTTAAGCAGTTTTACAGGCATTTTGTGTTTGTAGAAGATGAAGCGGGGAATCGGAATAAGAGGATAGAGAAGTATTTTGAGGTTTCGGCGGTGGTTGATGTGGGGTGTGGGGATACAAAGGAATTTGTTTAATAAGAAAACATTAGAGGACAAATCAGTTGTTCGGAATTTCCGAACAACTGAAAGATATTTGGAATGCTTAGCCGAAAAAGAGATATATAATTTCAATGCTTGTGTTGCTTATCTAAAGCTATCATATAATACTAACTATGTATAGTTAAGATACTATTTGGAAGTGCAAGAGTGAAGAATGAAAAAAAGGAAATGATAGATAATAAAGAATTTCAGACTTTATATGATAAATCAAAGAAGTTAATTGATAGTGCCAGAAACAATATGGGACAAATGGCAAATGCAATTACGGTACTCACAAGTTTTTTGCTGGGGAGATATATTGTTGAACAGGAACAACAAGGCTCTGAAAGAGCAAAATATGGAGCTAAAATAGTAGATTCTTTGTCAGCATATCTGACAGAAGAATATGGTAGAGGTTTTTCAAGAAGCAATGTGGCAGGGATGCGGCAGTTTTATGTGGCATATAAAGACAGGGAAGATGAAATTATCCAGTCGGGAATTGGACAATTGGAAATGGCATATAACAATCTACCTTTTAAACTCAGTTGGACGCATTATCAAGTGCTTATGCGTATAGAAAACAGGGATGAAAGAGATTTTTATGAGAACGAGGCGATACGCTCGAATTGGAATGTAAATACTTTAAAAAGACAATTTCATTCTAGCTTGTATGAAAGGCTTGCATTAAGCAGAGATAAAAATGATGTGATGAGGCTGGCAAATGAAGGAGCTGTTCCGCAAAAACCGCAAGATATTTTACATACTCCATATGATTGAGATCAACGAGGCTGTCCGGGTATTTATTGACAAAGCCGCCGGAGGTACGGAATTATCGGAGGACGAATACATAGACCATTCTGACAGTCTTATCCACTGTAAGAAATGCGGAGGGAGGCGGCAGACCGTCCTCCCCGCCCCGCTCCGGCACAGCTACCTCATGCCCCGCTGTGTCTGCCCCTGCCAGCAGGAGGCCGAAAAGCAGAGGAAGGCCGCCGAGGAACAGAGGGCGCTCATGGAGAGCATCCGGCGCAGGAGGGCGCAGGGCCTGCAGGATCGCTATCTCCATGACTTCACTTTTGCCAATGACAACGGGCAGAACCCGCTCATGGAGAAAGCCCGTGCCTATGTGGAAAACTGGAAGGAGGCATACCGGGAGAATACCGGCCTTCTACTCTTCGGTGACGTGGGGACGGGAAAATCCTTCTTTGCCGGATGTATTGCCAATGCCCTAATCGACCAGGATGTACCGGTGCTCATGACGAATATCCCCTCTATCCTGAACCGGCTGACCGGGATGTTTGCCGAGGACCGGGCGGCGTTTATCTCCGCCCTTGACGATTACAGCCTTTTGATCCTGGACGACCTGGGCGTGGAGCGCAATACCGGGTATGCGTTGGAGCAGATGTTCCTTGTCATTGACAGCCAGTACAGGAGCAGGAAGCCGCTAATCGTCACGACCAACCTGAAACTGGAAGAGATCAAAAATCCGCCCGACCTGGCCCACGCCAGAATCTATGACCGTATCATGGAGCGGTGCGCCCCTGTCCTTTTCTCCGGCAGAAACTTCCGGGAAGAAAAGGCGGCAGCTACCAAAGAGGCGGCGAGGGGGATTGTCTCCCCGAAATGAAACCTGAAAACAGCAGCAAGGGCAATCCCCATACCTATCAGTGGACTGTCCGGGAAAGGAGCATGATACCATGAGCAGCGAGAAAAATATCCAGAATGTAGCAGACACCACGGCAACAGCCGGGGCAGAGAACCCGCCCGCACTGGTGAAGAAGATAGGCCGCACCACCTATATCGTGCGGATTCATTTCAGTAAGACCAGCACGGAGACCATGAGCGACAAGATCAAGCGTATGCTGAAAAATGAGATACAGCAGATGTAAAAGGACAGGGCCGGAAGCTGTTACAGTTTCCGGCCCTGCCATACAATGCTGTTTTTATTCCATGCCAAGAAATTCAGCCGGTGTCATAATCATTGGATTCTCCAAACCTGATTCCAGAAAATCCTTGTCGCCGGTGAGCAGGACATCAGCCTTTGCCGCAATCGCCGCCCTTAAAATGGGACGGTCATCTGCATCCCTGACCTGTGATTCCGACGTGTTTTCGTCTGTCGGGATGGGTACTAATTCCATCGTCAGTAAGGCTATTGAAAGAAATTTGTCCAATGCCGCCAGACGTTTGGGGAATTTTTTATTGAATATCCGTTTCATTTCGTCCACATTCTGCTCACAGATCAATCCGTGGTTAGGATAAGAGGCTGCTTTTACATAAGCCCGATAGGGAACACCGTTTGCACTCAATGCCGCAGATATGAGGACATTCGTATCAATCAGAACCCTCATACGTTTTCGTCCTCATTTCTCAATTCTTTTACAAGTGCCATAACATCATCGTCAGATGTGAGACCAGCCCGTTCTGCTTCGCCTGCCATTTCCCCCTGGAGCATCTGCATGGCATAGACAGCCGAATTAACGATACGGACAGTGCCGCCCTCCACAATAAAAGAAATGCGGTCTCCGCTTGCCACACCAAGCACTTCACGGACATCTTTTGGGATTGTGACCTGCCCTTTGGCCATGACCTTTGCGTTGTCAACAAAAGCATTTGCTAACATATCTTTCACCTCCTGAAATATGGAAAGTAGGGATTTCCCTACTTACATTATATGCGACTGCCAAAGAAAAATCAAATGAAATTCATGGAATGGGCTTTATCAGACATTGGAAATGTGAATTTTTTGTGAAATTGATTAAAAAGTCCTTGACGATTTGTCTCCGGCAAGACAGCGAAAAGCATCTTGATTAGCTGTGGCGCACGTTTAGCCCCCTTTGACAGTGCAGCGACACGTTGTCGCATATAAACTTTGCGTAGGATTTTCCTGCAAAGAGGTAAAAGTGACGGAAAGGCAACAGCCTTTCTAACTGATATTCCGAGAAGTGGAATGACGGGGTAACGCCCTGAAACGCTTCCCTTGATACTGCGTTGGAAGAAACGGGACGTATTTCCCACAACTGACACAGCACGCTGAAGTCGGCTGTCTGCACCTGCGACTGTCCCTTTTGGGGATAAAGCAAAACCGAGCCAGAGGTGGCCGGGGGTGTTAGGCCGGAGGTCTATAAAGTACCTATGTCGAGAATGCGGCTGACTACCGCTGACAAAAGCCCGAATGTACAGGTCTATAACGGGATATGGCAGAAATGCCATATCCGTGAAAACGGCGTATGTGGGGGAAAGTAAGATTTGTCGATATGAAATTCCCTATGGTGTTACAGGCATCATCAAGCATACAGGCCTAAAGGGCAGGGTTAAGGGTATTATGCACAGATAGGAATATCGGAACGTGGAAAGCCCCGGATGTGGAGTGGATACGCACGATGAAGCACTGAACGGGAAAATCGTGTCGCCCTTATGGGAGGTGCGGTATAACCGTTCTTAATCCGGGAGGAAAGAGCAGCCATGCTACCTGTGAAGCCGTGAACAAAGTAAGCGGTGGAGGGACGGGCTGTAGTCAGGAACAGAAATAAAATCATAATCAATAAACACAAATAGGTTCGAGTAGGACTAAGAAAGGCGAAAATCCAAACGAAAGTGAGGACAAGTAACCGACTATGGCAACAGGAAAGGCACAAAAGAAAGATAAGTTAAGGCACGCCGAGTATTATGACTTTCAGGAAATTCAAGATAAGCTGTACGCCGACAGCAGTAAGGGTAAAGTTTTCAAACATCTGGTTGAAATCATTGCATTGCCCGAAAATATACGGCTGGCATACCGCAACATCAAGAAAAATCATGGGAGCATGACACCCGGCACAGATGGAAAAACAATTACAGAATTATCAGCACTCTCTGATGAACAGCTAATTTCTTCCGTACAGCACAAGTTAGACTGGTACGTTCCGCAAAGTGTCCGGCGGGTAGAGATTCCGAAAGGAAATGACCCAACAAAGAAACGCCCGCTTGGAATACCGACAATTATGGACAGGCTGATACAACAGTGCGTATTGCAGGTCATGGAGCCGATATGTGAGGCGAAATTCCACGACCATAGCTATGGATTCCGCCCTAACCGAAACCAACAGCACGCAATCGCTCAGGTTCATAAGGATATGCAGAGAAGCAATCTCCACTATGTCGTAGATATAGACATCAAGGGGTTCTTCGACAACGCGAACCACGGAAAACTGCTGAAACAGCTCTGGACAATGGGAATCCATGACAAAAAGCTGCTCTGTATCCTATCCGCTATGTTAAAAGCGGAGGTGGCCGGGATTGGATTCCCGGAAGTCGGGACGCCGCAGGGCGGTATTATCTCGCCCCTGCTCTCCAATGTAGTTCTGAATGAATTAGATTGGTGGCTTGCCAGTCAATGGGAAGAAATACCGACAGAGTTCCCGTATAAGGAAACAGTCAATCCGAATGGAAGCGTGAGTAAAAGCCATAAGTTTTCCGCACTGCGGAGGACAAAACTGAAAGAAGTTACCTGCGTCCGATATGCTGATGATTTTAAGATATTTACAAACAGCTATCAAAATGCAGTGAAGCTATTCCACGCAACCAAAAGCTGGCTCCATGAAAGGCTCGCTCTTGAAATCAGCCCTGAAAAATCGAAGGTGATTAACCTGAAAGAGCAGTATTCAGAGTTTCTCGGTTTCAAGCTAAAGGTTATCCCCCGTGGGAAACGGAGCGACGGACGCACCAAATATGTAGTGGAGAGCCATATCAGAGAGAAATCTATCGCGAAAATAAAACCAAACTTAAAACGGCTGATTTACGACATTGAGTTCCCGTCACAAGGCAAGCGTACTGAATATCAGGCGATTTGCCGCTACAACGTTTATGTAATGGGAATCCATGACTACTATCAATTAGCCACCAAGGTCTGCGACGACCTTACGCCATTCGCCTTATCTGTCCACAAGAGCCTGCGGGCAAGACTGAAAGAACGGGTTAAAACTGCAAAACAGGTCAGGAAAAGGAAACTTCCGTGTGAAGTCCCAAAAGTTATCAGGGAACGGTATGGGAAGAGCAAACAGCTCCGATATGTAGCCGGACACGCAGTTGTCCCGGTAGGTTACATACGGCACAAGCCCCCAAAGTCCATGAACCGCAAAATCAATTCTTATACGCCCGAGGGCAGAGCCGAAATCCATAAGAATCTGGACAGAATCGATATGACGGTTCTTCATTACCTGATGAGGAACCCGGTTCTATACCGTACTATCGAATACAACGATAACAGGCTTTCACTATATTCGGCCCAAATGGGAAAATGTGCCGTATCTGGCAAAGTGCTTTCTATTGGCGATATTCATTGCCATCACAAAGTGCCACGGTATTTAGGCGGCAAGGACAACTATCAAAATCTGGTGTTGGTATGTGAAGATGTACATCATCTGATTCATGCCACAAACCCTGATATTATCAGAAAGTATATGGAAATCCTAGGCCTTGACCAAAAGCAGAAAGAAAAACTCAATAAGTTAAGAAGCCTTGTCCACGTTGAGAGTTATTGAGATGAAATAAAATCTGTTCCTGATGGCAAGCCGGGTGAGCTGAAAGGTTCACGCCCGGTTTAGGGCGGGGGAAAATCTGGAGATAACATCAAAGGATTACCTATCGCTATTCAAGGAACTGCGTGACCTGACAAGCTATGACGAGTTAGGGCTTGATATGTTAGGCCACTTACCAATGATTTTTGACGCAAAATGGCAAAATTTCTGCGTAAGAAAAATACCTATGCCAAT
>QZDW01000060.1 GCA_009917545.1 bacterium 1XD42-76 | reverse complement strand
TCTTACATTATCCGAGGTAACTTCTCTGAAAGCCTTTTATGCTGGCGGTTTTGAGAGTTTCCTCGGATAATGCGCCATTCGGACTGGGGATTACTCCGCAACCTCGTTTTTAGACGCTTTTTCCGCCAACTTCTGCGCTCCTGTCAGGCGGGAGAGGGCAATCAGGAACGCTTTGACTTCCTCGCCCTCCATACCGACAACAGCAGGGAAAACGGCCTCCAAAATGGCCCCACGTCCGATAAGCCGGTGCGTCCTAGCCCGGTGTTCCTCGCTGCGCTTTCGGTTCAGCAAAATCTTCTGGCGGTTCTGCAACTGGCCGATTTTCTTCTCGACCTCCTGGGGCTTGTCCACGGCTATCAATCCTCCTTTTCCAGCCAGCCATTTTGGCAAAAATCTTCTGTAATTTTTTGAGTGCGCCGGTCACACTGTCACAGGCACAACTTCCGCTAATGCCCTCATCCGCCGCAATCTCCCGGAATTTCTTTTTCAAAACATACCGGGCATGGAGCCGCCGCGCCTGGGTGGGGGATAGCTGTGAGATGGCCTCCGCCAGACGTTCCGGCAACAGTTCTTCAGCGGCCTCGTCAATCTCCCGGATCATCAAATCTTCCGGGGACTGCACCAGGAACATGGCATGGTTCTCAATGCCAGGACTGCAATCCATAGAGTAAACATGATAGTAACTTTTCTGGCCCTCCTGCCGGTTCTCATAGAGCCGACATTCCTCCATGACGGCGGCAACCTCGTCCGGCACTTCAATGAATGTGTCCTTTGTTTAGAGAGGGTAGTAGTGCTTTCGCAAATTGATAACTGCCATGCCGCCCTCACTTTCCCTGGGGGTGGTCTGCGTAGTAGCGGCGCAGATTGCACAGACCACGGCGGATGGACAGACACACGTTGCTGTTGTGAACGTGCTCACGGTCTGCGATCTGCTGTTGTGTCAGCCTCCCATGTAATAGGCGCAAATCCGGCGGGCTTGGGTGGGAGTGGCGTGGGCCAGGGCCTCCCGCAAGGCAGAGGCCAGCCGGTCACGCTCGGCCCGTTCCTCCGCCAGCATGACAAGCTGCTCCGGGGACGGGCTGTGTTCCAGGGCATAGTTCTCCGTCCAGTCGAAAGCGTCCAGCGAGTAGAACGCCCGGTGATACCGCTTGCGGCGCTCATGGTTCCGCATTTCCCTGACGGACTGGCACAGCACGTCAAAGACTTCCTCGCTGACCTCCACCAGCTTGTCCTGTTGGTAATGGGAGTAGTAGAGCCGCAGATTGATGATTTTCATTTTGACCTCCTAAATGACAGGAGGGACAAGCAGCCGAAACTGCTTGTCCCTCCCGGTGATGGAGCTAATGCCCCTCACCTTATAGCCCACTTAGGGGGTCTACCGACAAGGTGTTTACCGAAAGATTTTGAAGAACTTTTTGCGGACGGCCTCAATGCTCAACTGCACAGCCTGTTTCGAGCATCCGCACATTTCCCCAATCTCGGCACAGTTAAAATCGTACAGCGCATAGAGCAAGAACCGCTCCCGCTGGGTGTCGGTACAGAGCGCCAGCACCGCCAGAATTTCATCCAGTGTTTCCCGCTGGCAGACCAATTCTTCCGGGGTGGCGCAGTAGGGCAAACGGCCCTCGGTACTGATTATGTACTCGTCACACTCGCGCCCGTCCCAATACCGCTGACGCTCCCGGTAAAGTTTCCGATTGTTCCGCTTGGCCTGTTCCAGATAGTCGGCAACATCGGCGCTGACCTCGACAGACGCAAACCGCCCGTTGATTTTGATGGTAATTTCCATCGTCCTTTCCTCCGTTCAGATTTTTGGGGTCTGAACGGGGAAGGGCGGGGAACGGCAGCGAGGCCGGTGTCGCTGGCCCGGAAATAGAAAAGCGCCCGTATGGTGCAAGACCATTCGGGCGCGGGACATAACAGTATGAGCCGTCAGAATACGACTGTTTTCGCAAACATGGGTAGGGGATGACGCTGCGGGAGGCAGGCTTTTTTTGACAAGTGCCTATCTACCTTTAATCGCATGGCGGCATCCTCCTATACATGCCGCCAGCGGATATAAGAACGGCGGCTTTCAATTTCTCAAAAGCCGCCGTTTTAGGGCATGACAAGTTGTGCTGTACGACAGCTTTTTTTCTTTTGCCGTCGTGCGGCAGTTTTTCAAATATTGGCTACAAGTCAGTTTCCCAATCTGGTATTACTGCAAAAAATTGAGAACCAAGGCAAGGGCGACAATCCCCAGCATCATCAGCACCAGCGCAACGCTGATTACTGTGGACATGATGTTGACGGCGCTCCGGCTTTCCTCGCTCTTTACGCAGATCACGGAGAGCAAGAGGCCCGCCAGCGCAAGGACGATGTTGCAGATCGCCCAAACCATGCGTACTCCATCCGGCAGAGTGATTTTCAGAAACACCGGGACAAGGGTTGCCAGCGGCAGCAGACTGACGATCAGCGCCGCCAGACTGAGCTTTTGAAGCTTTTTTGTGACTTCCATACGATTACCTCATTTCCTTTTTTCCGAATTGTGTGATTGACAGAGCAAGCAGAACAGCGAATACAGCGATTGCACAGGGCAGAAATGGCATCAACGCAAATGCGGTGTCGGAGGTTTCCGCTGTAAAGTCATGCAGGGAGCAGGACACCAGATAGCCGCTGTAACAGTAGGGATAAGCAATCCAAAGCGGCGTGTTGGCGACCAGAATACCGGGGATAACCAGCAGCAGGTTTAGCCCCACGGAAAGCAGAGGTTTTTCAAATAACACCGTGATCGCCCACATCGCCGCCAAACATGGGAGCATCGTCAGAAACAGTCCCACGCACCATTTCAGAAGATAGAGAACGGGCAATGTTTCTGTAATTCCCATTGTTGAAGTAGCCAGCATACCGGCAACTACGAACACCGCCAGAAAGACAACCATTTCCATGAATAGATAGAACATCAGGACACAAAACTTTGCCAGGGAAAGGGCTTTCCGGCTCACCGGCAAGGCCAGCATTTTCAAAATGCCATTGTTCTGTGTTTCCCTCCCCGCAATCATCACGCATACCACGATCATGCTGAACGGCAGCAGATAGTAGGCGTAGACCAGGGCGCTTTGAATGAACATAGCGGGCCATGCGTTGGTGTACTCCGGCGTGAAATACCGGCTTAATGCGGCCACCCCGGAGGCCACTACCAGCAGCGGGGCAATAAAAATCAGCGGAACGATCTTTGAGCGTTTCACTTTCATAAACTCAATGCCGAGCAAATCCAAAAAGTTCATGCGGCTCCTCCTTTACTCATAGCGCAGATTTTTTGCCATCCACAGCCCAATGCCAAGGAAAAGGAGCGTTTCGACCAGAGCAAACAGCACCACCAGCATATCGGGTTGTGCGCTCATAGCCACCGCAGGCTTGAACATCACAATGAACGGATGCGCCATCAAGACCGCCGCGGCCGACGACGCCAGGGCCATCCCGCTTAAAAAACCGGCAACTCCCACACCAAGGGGAACCCACATATTTTCAAAGCGGGAGGAAATCAGCACCATAAAGGACAGCACCGGCATGGATGTGAGGAACGAATAGGCCGTAAAGCGGAGCAGGGTTCCCATTTCAAATGTCCCCTGCGGCAGATCGCTCATTCCGATTTTCATGAGCGCCAGATTTTCCAGCGCCACCGCCACAAAGAGCATGACGGTCAAAATCAGGAACTTGCAGAAATACATCCCCGATACGCTCATGGGGAGCATATACATCTTCTTGATTGCGCTGCCCTTAAACTCCATGTTGTAGACCATGCAGGAGGCGACAACGATACCGAACAGGTTCAGTATCATCATCATGCCGTAAAGCTGGGTCAGCAGTACGTCCATCGGGGCCAGCGGAAGATTGAGCAGCGTATCTTTTCGAACAAGGAAGTTGACAAAGGCATAGGCCGCGCCTAAAATACCGACAGCCAGCAGCACCGGGATTACCCCTGTCCGCTTTTCTTTCCGCAGTTCGATCACAAGCGCCCTCATAGCTTTGCCCTCTGCTTTCTGGCGGCGTTGTCCTGCTCCACGATGGAGAGGAACACATCTTCCAGGTTGTCGGCGGACATTCCCGCCTGCCTTGCGCTGTGCCGCAGATCATCCAAGCTGCCCTCAAACAGCAGCCGTCCATGATTGAGGATGCCGATGTCGTCCGCCATCAGCTCAATTTCCGACAGCATATGGGAGGAAATGAGGATGGTACAGTCGTACAGATCAGGCAGGGATTTTACCAGATTGCGAATTTCATGGATGCCGGAGGGGTCAAGGCCGTTGGTCGGTTCGTCCAGAATGAGGACAGGCGGACGGCCCAGCAGCGCCCCGGCTAGGCCAAGCCGCTGTTTCATACCCAGGGAATACTTCTTGGCCAGGCGATCTCCAAATTCGGACAGCCCCACCAGCTCCAGGGCGTCCTCCACGGTGTTTTGACCCAGGCCCAAAATCCGGCGTATCACATCCAGGTTTTCCCGGCCCGTCAGGTTGGCATAGAACGAGGGGGCCTCAATGAAAGAGCCAATCTCCCGCAAGATTTTCAGCCGGTCATTTGGAAAGTGTTTTCCATCAACGGTGAAGCTGCCCTTTGTGGGGGCGGTCAGTCCCAGGAGCATCTTCATGGTGGTGGATTTGCCCGCTCCATTGGGGCCGAGAAAGCCGTAAATACTACCCCTGCGGACGTGAATAGACACATTGTTGACGGAGGTAAAATTTTTGTATTTCTTCGTCAACTGCTCTGTGGCGATGATATAGTCCATAGACACATCTCCTTTCTGCCCCTATGGTACATAGGCGTTTGCGAAACGCCAGAACCCGCATAAATACAGGATTCTCTTTGTTACAAAATAAAACAACTCCTC
>QZDW01000059.1 GCA_009917545.1 bacterium 1XD42-76 | reverse complement strand
TTCTTTCGCACAATGCCGTATTTATCAGCATATCTGTGTGAAAGTTTGGATTTCTTTAAAGTTGGGATTTTGCTAAAAATCCAAAAGTTTGGATTTGGCCTACCCACTGCATCATGTCGCGGGCTTTCAGTTCCTCGGTCACGCCCGCCGCCTGCGCCAGTTCCGGCATCAGCTGCTCCAATCGGCTGTTCGCGGTCCGGTCGATCTCCAACAGGTGCGGGTACAGCTTCTCGCGCATCAGCAGACGGTTGTAAAGGATGGGCCGGTGATCCTTCAAGTAGGTTTTCCGCATCCTGCCGTACTTGCCCAGGGGCGTTTCGGGCTGTCCTGTCAGTTGCAGGTTGGGAATCAGATAATCCCCGTTCTGAATGTAAGTTAAGGTGTTGTTCATTTTGCTGGCTCCTTTCTTTGTTGGCCTCTCGTTCCGCGTTTAGAATGGTTACGCCGATCTGCCGCAGCACCTGCTGGTTGATCTGGCTGACCGCCGTTCCCAGCGCCCCAACGGTGGCCGGTGTGTTGAAATCGAAAACCGGCATGAAATCCTCGTGGGTGAAATACTGCTCTGGGGCCAGCCCGCAGCGGGACATCAGGGAATAGGCGATGCTGACGGTGGCGGCGGCTTTGAATTGGACTTCGATGTTAAGCTCATCGTACTCCTCCAAAAAGGAATCGTCAACGATGTAAAGGAAGTCCCGCCCGTTGTCCGCCCAGTATTCCCCGGCCAGCCTGCGGGCGATCTCGGTCAGCTGCCCGCCTAAATCATCGCCGCCCACCCCATACCGGTTTTCCAGCATGGCGGAGATGGAATCTATATGCCGTTCCTCCATCTTCCAGAGCCAGGGTGTGCGGGAGTGCGGGCGGGTTCCGGTGTCGGAGATGTCAAAGACATACCGCAGCCGGGTTCGGTCCCCGGAATCGTCCACCAGGGCGATGCCCTTGGAGCCGCGCCGGACATAGCGGCCCATCTTGTCATTCCACAGGTCATACTCCGCGCAGGCGGTAGCGTCCGGGCGCTGGGCGTAGATCATCAGCTGGTCATGGAACGGGTATTTGTAAAGCCTGGAGGCTGTGTCCAGAAACCGCATCCACTCATTCCAGCTGGAAGTGAGCTGCACCGCCGCATGGTCGGCCATCTGTGCGTACATCTGCGCTTTGGTTGCCATTGTTTTCGGCCCTCCTTTCGGGTTTTGGATAAAAGGAAGGGGCGGCACAGCGCCAGCCCCTCCGGTCTGTTGGTTCCTATTCGTCAAAGTCCGGGTACAGTTCCAGACTGTCAAACTCCGCGTCCGTCATGGCGCGCAGCTTATGAAGGGCGCTGTCGGTCAGTTCCATCAGCTCCGTTTCCTCCGGCGAGAGATAGCCGCGCATCTCGGTCAGGCTCTCCATCAGTCCGGCGCGGGTTCCGGTGTTGTAAATGCACATCAGATTCATTTCTTCAAAGGTAAAGTGTCCCATATCAAAGCTCCCTTTCCGCGCTCTTTTTCGGCGCTGTCTTTTTGCTTTCCTGCTTCGGCTGCTGGTGGAGCTGTTCCACCACCGATTTCCGCTTGTCCCGTTCCTCCCGGTGGACCGCATCCGCCAAATCCATCAGGGAGATCGGCTGGCCGCTTCTGGCCTGCTGTTCCAGCTGGGCTACGGTCGGCTCTTTGGGGCCGTTGTTGATGATCCCGTCAATCATGCCGTAATCGTCCTCCATAGACATTTCCGCATTTTTCAGCGGGTTCGCGTCAAGAAAACCGGTGATCTGCTGAAAGCCAAAGCTGTCGCAGTAATGACAGGATAACGCGCCGTCCCTGCGGATGGCAACGATGTCGCTGACGCTCATGGAGGGGCTGTGATAGTCCTTGGGGTGTTCGTTGTTGAAGCGGTAAAACAGCTGCTCCGCCACAACCTCCGGCGTATCTTTACCGGAAAGGGGCGCGGTGTAGATCAGGTTGTAATTCTCACGCTCCACCTCGCGCCCGATGGATTGGAGCCAGTCCAGCCCCTCAAAGCGGATTTCCCGCAGGCTGTCATCATCCTTTACCTGATAGATGGCAAAGCAGTCCCCCTCATGAGAGAGAAACGCCTGCTCCCGTTCCTGCTGGCGGTTCAGCCGGTCCTGCACCAGCGCGTCAAAGGCTGGGCTTTCCTCCCATTCCTCGCGGGAAAGGGCGAACACCGTACCGGGCAGCTGGGATTCAAATTCCTCCCGGTCAAAGAGCATTTCCGCGCCGCCCCCGTCCACCACCGCGTACACCGTCAAATCCTGCTCAAACAGTTCCAGCGCCCGCTCTTTGGAGAGGGGCAGCAAGTCCCCGTCCTGATAGCCGCAGTTTTTCAGATCGTCCTCACACAGCGCCGGGTCCGGCATCGGGTATTCATCCAGCGCCTGCTCCGGCGCGTCGGGCAGCGGGGCGGCTTCTGCGGCATGGCCGATGGAATCCAGCGCCCGCGGGTTTTGGCTGGCGGGCAAAAGGGCGTATTCCCGTTCCTGTTCGGCGGTCAGCGGCTGGGGGTAGTCGATACAGCCAAAGGCAGTGATGGAATCCTGTTCCACCTTTACCGGCGCAGCAAGTTCAGTGATGGTTTTCCCGTCCATCAAAGGATAGGTTCCCACATCCAGCGATTCCTGGGTAATGTAATAGCGGAACATGGAGGGGTCCTGCTCCGGCAGTTCGGCGGGGATTTTCCAGGAGGGTTCCGGTTCAGGGGAAACCTCTTGATTCTCCGTATCGGCCTGCGGGTTTTCCGGCTGCATGGTTTCTTTTCCGGCGTCCTGCTCCGGCCCGGATTCCAGATCAATGCCGCGCTCCTTGCAGACCTCCTGAAAATGGCGGTCAATATCGGCAATCAGAGTACCGGCGGTCTTGTTGATGGTTTCCAGGCTGGCCCGCAGTTCCTTCAGCTCCTTGCCCTGGCTCCAGTTCGCAATGTACCCAAAGCTGTTTGCGCCGGTCTGAATCCCAAAATATTGGCAGACCGCGTAAGAGATGCTCTCGGCCTCCACCTCCTCAGTGCGCCGGTCCTTTTTATGGTCCTGCAAAAACCGCTGGGCGGTCTTTTCGCCGCCGTTAAAGTCCAGGCCGGATTCATCGGTCAGGGGGAGATACCCTTGCTCCGGCAGTTCCAGCGGCTTTGCGGTTATGACGGAACCGGCATGGTTGACCATAACCCGTTCCTCTACCGCAACCAGCGCACCGGGGTCATCGTCGGAACCGCGCAGGTCATAACAAAACAGTCCGTCCGGCAGATCGTCTGCGGCAATCCGGTCATTGGAGAACAGGGCTGGCTGTCCAAACAGCTCCACTTCCTGATACAAGGGCGCATCCGGGTTGTCCGGCACATCAAAGTTGTGCAGCTTGCTGTGGGCAATCTCATGGACGGCGGCAGAAACGGTCTGCACCTCGCTCATGCCCTGGCGGATGGCGATGCGCTGCTGGCTGGAAGAAAAATATCCGTCCGTATCCGCGTCCATTTCCTCAAACGCAAGGGGAACCGGGGCGGAGCGTTTCAGCGCCTCCATAAACGCCTCAAAGTGCTGGACATTCCCGAACAGGTCCGCCGCCAGGGAGGGCAGGGGCTTTCCGTCCGTCTGGCTCACATCAAAGACCTTGACCGGACGGAACAGCGGGATTTCCACCTCTTTTTCCTCCATGACCACCCTGCCGTTTGCGTCCAGCATTGGCGCGTGGGTGTCCGGGTCCAGCTTCTGCTCCTCGATTTTCTTCTTATAGGGGGTGGGCGCGATGATGGTGATGCCGCGCTCGCCCTTTTTCACATGG
Organism: bacterium 1XD42-76; assembly: GCA_009917545.1. GTDB lineage: Bacteria > Bacillota > Clostridia > Lachnospirales > Lachnospiraceae > QZDW01. The sequence continues at coordinate 1,176 of QZDW01000059.1, read as the reverse complement.
CGCTCAAACTGATTCTTCCACTTGTTATAGCCAGCCACAAGGGTCGCGTCCGGCTTCTGCATATAGATCAGCATGGTATTATTGACCGAGTAGCGGTGGAACCGGGACATCACCGACAGATAGCGCATATACTTTTCGCTCTCAAACAGTTCCTTGATGTTCTGCTCAATGCCCTCGGTGATTTCCCGCAATCGCTCCCGGTTGGTGGGTTTCTCTGCCATTTCCTTGTTTCTCCTTTCCAAATCCATGATTTTTGTTAGGTGTTCTGCAATCCATGTTTTTTGTTCCTCTCTGCCATCCTCCATCAGAAAGTCCAGAAGATACTCCACATAGTCCTTTTGGTGCAGCGCCTCCACAAAAAGGGGGTGCGGCTCATCCTCTGGGGTCAGGGGCGCAAGGCCGGTTTCCCAGCCCCGCAGCAGATGGGCGTAGTCTGCCAGCGCGCGGAAACACCGCTGCTTTGATTCCCGGAACTTCTGCGCTTCTGACTTTTGACGGACATAGGTTTTCTTCGGGGGCGCCTGGCTGTCATAGAGCAGGCCAAAATCCTGGGCCAGTTTTTCCGCCGCCTCTTTGGGGGAGAGGTTATAAAGTCTGGCGGCAAAGTCGATCACATCACCGTCCGCCCCGCAGCCGAAACAGTGAAAGCGGCGGTCTAATTTCAGGCTGGGCGTCCTGTCATCGTGGAAAGGACAGCAGGCCATGCCGTTCCGCTTTACCTCGATTCCATAGTGTTCCGCCGCTTCTCTGGTACTGATGGACTGCTTTACCGTTTCAAAGACATTCCCGCCCATGCTTATTGACCGGAGGAGGATTTCAACGGCGGCTTATAGCCTGCGGCCCTGGCCCGCTCACTGGCGGCTTTGCGCCGCTTTTCGCTGTACGGCTCCCGGACCGATACGCAGCGTTTGGGGACAATGAAGTTATTAGCGTCCTTCTTGATGATCTGCTCCGGGTATTTTTCCGCCAGCTGCTCCAGCTTCTTCATCAGCTTGGGGTCATGGGTATAGACCTCTGCCGCAGACTCGGCCTGGTTATAAAGGAGAACCGTTTCCTGTTCCAGCAGCGACAGCTTCATCACGAGCCTCCTTTCCGCTGGCCAAAGTGTTGTTCTTCAGATTAAAAGAGCATTAGATTTGCAGATTATATTAGCAGTAAAGTAATCCATGATAGATT
>QZDW01000058.1 GCA_009917545.1 bacterium 1XD42-76 | reverse complement strand
AATCTATCATGGATTACTTTACTGCTAATATAATCTGCAAATCTAATGCTCTTTTAATCTGAAGAACAACAGGCTTTCTGCTTCTGCCTGTGCTTTCCTTGCCGCTTTTTTGCTGGTTGCGCGGGTATGCGCCCCGTCGATATGCTCTAAGACGCGCTCGGTGGCTCCCGTGTCCTGTGCGGCTTCCGTCCCCGGCGCATGGGGCAGGGGCGGCGCATTGGGGGATATGTCCGGCGCGGGATTGCCCGGTATGGGCTGCGCTGCCTGTGCGTCCTGTGCTGCCTGTTGCTCCGGCGTTTTCAGTAAGGCAGCTTCCCGCGCCCGTTTGCTGATACGCTTTTGTTTTCCGGTCGCCGCGTTTACCTCGATAGCCCCGTCACGGCTCATTTTCTGCGTGATTTTATCGCGGGCTTTGTACTGCTTCATGGTGGTTCACCTCCAAACTGCGCCCCAAGAGGGCGCAAGGCTGATAAAATAATCTGCGGGTTACGCGCCGCCCACTTCCTCCGGCTTCGTCGTCATAACACGGTACAGCTCAGTATCTTTGGGGAAACGGTCTACAAAGGGCAGAATGACATTTCCATAAAATAAAAGCCCCTCGCCCGCTTCGGAGTGGGTGACGTAGCTCATTTGCTGCGGGGAGATGTTGAGCTGCTTCGCAAGGATAGCCCGGTCGCCCGCCGCTTGATTGAGCATGAGGACAAAATCGCTGTTCTCAAAGATATTTTCCACTTCCCGGCTTGCCAAAAGGTCTTTCACGTTCTGCGTGATCGCGGTGGGTATGCCGCCCCATTTTCTGAAACGCTTCCAGATTTCGACGCTGTAAGCGGCGGTCTGCTCGTCTTTCAGTAACAGGTGAAATTCGTCCATAAAATACCGCGTGGATTTCTTCGCCGCCCGGTTCACGGTGACGCGGTTCCACACTTGATCTTGAACAATCAGCATACCCAGCTTTTTGAGCTGCTTCCCAAGCTGTTTAATGTCAAAGCAGACAAGGCGGTTGTTAAGCTCTACATTTGTCCTGTGGTTAAAGACGTTAAGGCTCCCGGAAACGTAAAGCTCCAATGCCGCCGCGATACGCGCCGCTTCCGGCTCCGGCTGCTTCAAAAGCTCGTCGTAAAGGTCGCCCAAAATCGGCATTTTTGCCGGGTCGGGGGCTGCAAGGAAAGGACGGTACACGTTCCTAACAGCGCGGTCAATGACGGTCTTATCCACGGGCTGCAAGCCCTCCTTGCCGCCGACGATCAGCTCACAAAGGGAGAGGATAAAATCGCTTTTCAGCGCAAGCGGGTTGTCGTCCTCGGAATAGTTGAGGTTTATATCCATAGGGTTGACGTAGTGCGGGCTGGTGGGGGAAAGCCTTATCACCTGTCCCTGTAATCTTTGCACAAGGGGGTAATACTCGGCTTCGGGATCGCAGATAATAATGTCGTCGTCCGTAATGAGGAAAGCGTTTGTCATTTCCCGCTTTGCCGCAAAGGATTTTCCGCTTCCCGGCGTTCCCAAGATTAAGCCATTGGGATTTTTAAGCTGCTTGCGGTCGCATAAGATCATGTTGTTACTAAGGGCATTTAAGCCATAGTAAAGGCTTGCGCCCCTCTGAAAAAGCTCCTGCGTGATAAAGGGGATAAAGATTGCCGTGCTGGAAGTCGTCAAGCCCCTTTGAATGGGGATAAGGTTCTCACCGATAGGGACGCTTGACATTAGCCCGGCTTCCTGCTGGTAGTCCAGCCGGGTGAGGGCGCAGTTATATTTCTGTGCAATCCCCGCCGCCGCGAAAATGTCATTTTCCAGCTTTCTTTTTGTGTCTGCCATGTTCACCACAAGGAACGTCAAGAGGAACATTCTTTCATTGCGGCTCTGTAAGTCCTGCAAGAGATTTTTCGCTTCGCCGCCGAACGTGGCAAGGTCGGACGGGATTATATCCATGTCGTACCCTGCGCGGACGGCTTTCTTCTGTTCTTCGATCTTCATTTTGTCAAGGTCGGTGATTTTGCGCTTGACGGTCTTAATGGCTTCCGTCTGGTCGATACTGTGGATATGTAAGTTGACAATCACGCCCGTTTCAAGGTCTAACATATCCGCTAAAATGCGGTCGTTTAACTCCGGCGCAAGTATCTGTAAGAACGATACCGCCCCGATCTTGCGCCCCATGCGGAAATACCGCCCCTCGCCAAAACGGAATGAGGGCGGGGCGATAAAGTCCTTTGTGGTAAGCCCGGACGGGGCAAGCCATGAGAAATCAAAGTTGAACGGCTCCCCCTCCGGGTGGAATACCCCGTGCATGGTCTGTAACCGTTCATAGCCTGTCATGGGGCGGGCAGTCACACCTAAAACCTTGAAATTGTTCAGTATGTCCGTTTCGATACGGGAAAGCCGGGATTTTGCCGCGCTCATGTTGTCCGCTTCGATACTGAACGTGATATATTTGTGCTTCACAAGCCCGTTGTTCCCTTTGGAAAGCTGGCTTTTTAACATATCCCCGTATTCTGTGCGGATAGAGTTGAAAGCGTCCTCCTGCGCCGGAATGTTGATTGCTTTTTCCGCTTCCTCCCGCTGTGTCCCTTGATTGATGAAAGAGAGCTGCACCGATACGGAAGCGTCAAAATAGTTGAGGAAGTCACACCAGTTTTCAAAAATGGCGGTCTTGTCGTCTGCCTGTGCAAGCTGGTAGTTTATATCCTCGTAGACAATGCTCTTGCTGTATTTCTTTTCCGTTATCCGGCATATCCCGTCCGGGTACAGGTTGATGTAGGGGATTGTCTGCTGGGCGGTGTGCGCCTTTCCGTCCCCCTTTGCCTGTCTGATTGCGGCGGCGATCTGCTTCTTCTCGCTGCGGGTCAGTTTCCGCTTCGCCTTAGTTCCGGGGCTTTTTCCCGGTGCGCCGCCTTTGGTTGGTTCCTTTGACAATCGCTGATACCTCCTTTTCCAGTTTCCGCTGCCTTTCCAAGACAGCGTATAAATTCTGTGTCTGATAGGGTCGCTCCTTTGGTCGGACAAATTTTGTCTGTATGATGTTTTTCACCACGGTTTCAAGGGGCTGTCCGTGTTTCTCGTACATTGCCATGAGGAAGCAGGGCAGCATGACGACAATCATCACAAATGCCGCCGCGCTGGTTCCCGCGCTGTCCTTTAGCAAGAAAAAAAGCGGCAAGCCTGTAATGAGTGCTGCCGCGAAACAAACGATCTGCCGCTTCGTGAGGTTGAAAGCGACTTTTGTTTTTATCTTTGATAAATCCTTTGGTACGGGTACATACGCCATACCGAAAACCTCCTTTCCGTCAAAGCTCTATGCTGTTTTTTGTTTCATTCCCCCATGTGTCCCAGCCCGCCGTTTCCTGCCTTGCGAAAAGCTCTATCCGGGGAATGTCGCCCATAAGGGCAATGATTTTTTCCCGCGTTATGTCCGGCTTTTTGCTGTGCTGCTCTATGGGGGAGATAATGAATTGATGAATACCCGCCGATTTTCTCTTTGGGTGTCCCCGTGTGGCAAACAGGCAGAGTTCCGCGTTTCCCCGCGTCCAAAATCCCAAGCCGTAAAACCATGTGTAGGACTTTTTATTGAGTTTCAGCCATACAAAGGCGGCGGTCTTAAAGGAAAAGCCCCAAGCCTTGATAAGCCGCAGGGCTTCGGGAAGCTGGGGGAATGTCGCCCACAAGAAAAGTGCGCTGTCCTCTGCCGCAATATCCGCGACTGGAAGCGCACATAATTCCTCTATGCTCATGGTCGGGTAGTGGTGTTCTGCCGCGCCGGAAAGCCGCTTCTGTGCGTACTTCCACGGGGGATCGGCGTAGATTATGCCGTATTTCTTTTCAATGGTGTTTCGTCCCTCCTTTCCGTGTGCTTCCTTTTAAGCCCCATAAAGGGTAATCAAGGCAAAGGTCAAGTTTTGCCCTTTGCCTGTCCCTATTCTATGGGTTCCTCCCGCGTCAAGGTCGGGTTGTATTTTCGCCGCTTCGCTCTGAAAATCTCCACCCTGCCCTTGACACGCCTTTAGTGCGCCGCGAAAATGGACTTAGCAAGTGCGCCGGATTTGAACAGGGAAAAGCAGAGGATCACCGTATAAGCAGCAAGGGAGAATATCGCGCTGTGTAGGTTGTCCGCCACTGTTATGTTGTTCACCAGCACCGCGTAAATGCCGACGCACACCATAATGAGGAAGCCTTGAAAGCCGATAGCGAACAGGGCTTTTAAGTAGTTGTTGCCGATCTGCCCCCACTCTTTATTTGTCATTGTTGCAAATGGGATAGGCGACACGGAACAGTAAAGGTAAATTTCTATCATTCTGCCGTAGAGGACAACGGTTATCAGTACGGACATGATTTTCATGCAAAGGCTCACAAGGCTTGTTTCCATAACCAGTAATAAAAGTTCGGGGATTTCCATTGCGTCAAGCCCCTCCTGCATGGAAGCAAGGGCGGCGGCAACGTCAATTTCTGTGCTGCCGCTTATCACCCCCGCCGCGCCGGAAACGACGTGCTGCGCAACGTCAAAGACTGCCATAGTAATATCAAAGGTGTGGGTGACAAGGTACACCGCCACCCACGCCTTGAAAAACCACTTGAAAAACATAAATGTGTCAACGTCGTGCATATTGTTCTTTTCCGTTACCATGCTGATTAGCTCCACGCATAGGACGTAAGTAATGACAAGCCCCGCTATGGGGACAATGACATTTTCCGATAATGAGCGTATCATGCTGAAAATGCCCGCGTTCCACCCCTGCGGGGTCTGCCCTACCTCGGCGGCGATTGTGCCGACTTTCTCGTTTACGTCCCCGAACATAGTTGACAGGTTCCCGTTAATGGCTCCTATGAGGATTTCCTTTATCCATTCCGTGATCGCGTCAAGTATGCTCTGCATAGGCTCTTACCCGCGCTTCTTAGCCGAACAGCCCGGAAAGCAGGGGTACAAGGGTCATGCCGATCAGCGCAACGCCGCCGCCCGCCATAAGCTGTGTTATCCCCAATTAGTAGGAACAATACAGCTTTCTGGCGGGCGGCGGCACGTCAAGAAA
>QZDW01000057.1 GCA_009917545.1 bacterium 1XD42-76 | reverse complement strand
GGGAAGCAAAACCTGGTAAGAAAGCTGCAAAAGAGCACCTTGACAACTGAACAGTATGTAAAACCCTGAAAATTCTTAAAAGTGGTCGAAAGACCAAATGAGAACATTCAGAACACCTTATTTCCAGGGAGCTGGAGATGGGGAAACAAACCACAGTAGAACGGTAAAAAAAGAAGCCAAGCGGTGAAAACCGACCAGGCCAAACACAAAAACATGAGAGTTTGATCCTGGCTCAGGATGAACGCTGGCGGCGTGCCTAACACATGCAAGTCGAGCGAAGCAATTAAGAGGAAGTTTTCGGATGGAATGTTAATTGACTGAGCGGCGGACGGGTGAGTAACGCGTGGGTAACCTGCCTCATACAGGGGGATAACAGTTAGAAATGACTGCTAATACCGCATAAGCACACAGAACCGCATGGTTCGGGGTGAAAAGCCGAGACGGTATGAGATGGACCCGCGTCTGATTAGCTAGTTGGAGGGGTAACGGCCCACCAAGGCAACGATCAGTAGCCGACCTGAGAGGGTGACCGGCCACATTGGGACTGAGACACGGCCCAAACTCCTACGGGAGGCAGCAGTGGGGGATATTGCACAATGGGGGAAACCCTGATGCAGCGACGCCGCGTGAGTGAAGAAGTATTTCGGTATGTAAAGCTCTATCAGCAGGGAAGAAAAAAGACGGTACCTGACTAAGAAGCCCCGGCTAACTACGTGCCAGCAGCCGCGGTAATACGTAGGGGGCAAGCGTTATCCGGATTTACTGGGTGTAAAGGGAGCGTAGACGGCAATACAAGTCGGAAGTGAAATACCCGGGCTCAACCTGGGAACTGCTTTGGAAACTGTATGGCTGGAGTGCTGGAGAGGTAAGCGGAATTCCTAGTGTAGCGGTGAAATGCGTAGATATTAGGAGGAACACCAGTGGCGAAGGCGGCTTACTGGACAGTAACTGACGTTGAGGCTCGAAAGCGTGGGGAGCAAACAGGATTAGATACCCTGGTAGTCCACGCTGTAAACGATGAATACTAGGTGTTGGGTGCCAAAGGCTCCCGGTGCCGTCGCAAACGCAGTAAGTATTCCACCTGGGGAGTACGTTCGCAAGAATGAAACTCAAAGGAATTGACGGGGACCCGCACAAGCGGTGGAGCATGTGGTTTAATTCGAAGCAACGCGAAGAACCTTACCAAGTCTTGACATCCCGGTGACGCAGGAGTAACATTCTGTTCCCTACGGGGCACCGGAGACAGGTGGTGCATGGTTGTCGTCAGCTCGTGTCGTGAGATGTTGGGTTAAGTCCCGCAACGAGCGCAACCCTTATCATCAGTAGCAAACAGAGAAAGCTGTGCACTCTGATGAGACTGCCAGGGATAACCTGGAGGAAGGTGGGGATGACGTCAAATCATCATGCCCCTTATGATTTGGGCTACACACGTGCTACAATGGCGTAAACAAAGGGAAGCGAAGGAGTGATCCGGAGCAAATCTCAGAAATAACGTCTCAGTTCGGATTGTAGTCTGCAACTCGACTACATGAAGCTGGAATCGCTAGTAATCGCGGATCAGAATGCCGCGGTGAATACGTTCCCGGGTCTTGTACACACCGCCCGTCACACCATGGGAGTCGGGAATGCCCGAAGCCAGTGACCCAAGCGAAAGCAGGGAGCTGTCGAAGGCAGGCCGGATAACTGGGGTGAAGTCGTAACAAGGTAGCCGTATCGGAAGGTGCGGCTGGATCACCTCCTTTCTAAGGGGAAGAAGTAAGGGTTTTATATACTGTTGAG
>QZDW01000056.1 GCA_009917545.1 bacterium 1XD42-76 | reverse complement strand
CTGTACCTTGAAAACTGCATATTGAAACAAACTTAGAAATAAGAAGACATCCGAGAAGATCGAAAGATCAAAACAGTAAGAGTATAACGCTATATATTCTTACAGAGGTTAAGTGGAAAAGAGCACAGGGTGGATGCCTGGGCACTAAGAGCCGATGAAAGACGTGATAAGCTGCGAAAAGCTTCGGGGAGGAGCAAATATCCATTGATCCGGAGATATCTGAATGGGGAAACCCGGCTGGAAAAACTTCAGTCACTATACCATGAATCCATAGTGGTATAGAGGGAACCCGGCGAACTGAAACATCTAAGTAGCCGGAGGAAAAGAAAGAAACATCGATTCCGAAAGTAGCGGCGAGCGAAATTGGAAGAGCCTAAACCGGAATGCGTGCATTCCGGGGTAATGGACCGCTAAAGTTGAGCTGGAAGGTTAGTGGAACTGTCTGGAAAGGCAGGCCGGAGAGGGTGAAAGCCCCGTAGACGAAAATTAACCAGCCATAAGCGGAATCCGGAGTACTGCGAGGCACGTGGAATCTTGCAGGAAGTAGGGGGGACCACCCCCCAAGGCTAAATACTCCTTAGTGACCGATAGCGCATAGTACTGTGAAGGAAAGGTGAAAAGAACCCCGGGAGGGGAGTGAAAAAGAACCTGAAACCCTGTGTTTACAAGCTGTGGAAGCACGTTAAGGTGCAACCGCGTACTTTTTGTAGAACGGTCCGGCGAGTTGCGGATACGGGCAAGGTTAAGGACAAAACGTCTGGAGCCGAAGCGAGAGCAAGTCTTAATAGGGCGAAAAGTCCGTATGTGCAGACCCGAAACCGGGTGATCTATCCATGTCCAGGTTGAAGCGGAAGTAAAATTCCGTGGAGGACCGAACGCACATCCGTTGAAAAGGGTGGCGATGAGGTGTGGATAGGGGAGAAATTCCAATCGAACCCGGAGATAGCTGGTTCTCCTCGAAATAGCTTTAGGGCTAGCCTCGTATGAGTCTGATGCAGGTAGAGCACTGAATTTCCTAGGGGGCGTCAAAGCCTACCGAAGAATATCAAACTCCGAATGGCATCCAGATGGTATACGGGAGTCAGACGGCACGAGATAAGTTGGGTCGTCAAAAGGGAAAGAGCCCAGACCTACAGCTAAGGCCCCCAAGTGTGTGTTAAGTGGAAAAGGATGTGGGATTTCAAAGACAACTAGGATGTTGGCTCAGAAGCAGCCACACATTCAAAGAGTGCGTAATAGCTCACTAGTCGAGAGGTCCTGCGCCGAAAATGTCCGGGGCTGAAATACACCGCCGAAGCATGGGAATGAGAAATCATTGGTAGAGGAGCATTCTTATATGGGAGAAGCAGTACCGGCAAGGAGCTGTGGACGTATAAGAAGAGAGAATGCCGGAATGAGTAGCGAGATGGAGGTGGGAATCCTCCAGGCCGAATATCCAAGGATTCCAGGGTAAAGCTGATCTGCCCTGGGTAAGTCGGGGCCTAAGGCGAGGCGGAAACGCGTAGCTGATGGACAACAGGTGTAGATTCCTGTACCACATGATATCAGAACTGTGGGGACGCAGAAGGATAGGATGACCGGGGAAAAGAAAACTCCGGGCAAGCGAGGTAAGGGTATGGAAGGCAAATCCGCCATACAACCTGAATACGTGACGCGGACCGAACAAAAGTAGGGAAGCATCTGAATCCGGCTGCCAAGAAAAGCCGCTATTGTGTATCATGTGCCCGTACCGAAAACCGACACAGGTGGAAAAGGAGAGAATCCTAAGGCCGGCGGGAGAAGCATTGTTAAGGAACTCGGCAAAATGGCCCCGTAACTTCGGGAGAAGGGGCGCCATCGAAAGATGGCCGCAGAGAATAGGCTCAAGCAACTGTTTAGCAAAAACACAGGTCTATGCGAAACCGAAAGGTGAGGTATATGGGCTGACGCCTGCCCGGTGCTGGAAGGTTAAGAGGAGAGGTCAGGGAAACCGAAGCTTTGAATTGAAGCCCCAGTAAACGGCGGCCGTAACTATAACGGTCCTAAGGTAGCGAAATTCCTTGTCGGGTAAGTTCCGACCCGCACGAAAGGCGTAATGATTTGAGCGCTGTCTCGACAATGCACCCGGTGAAATTGAAATACCAGTGAAGATGCTGGTTACCTGCGCCAGGACGGAAAGACCCCATGGAGCTTTACTCCAGCTTGATACTGGGATTCGGTGTTGCATGCACAGGATAGGTGGGAGGCAGAGAAGTGAGTACTCCGGTATTCACAGAGCCGCTGTTGGGATACCACCCTTGCAGCACTGGGTTTCTAACCAGGATCCATGATCTGGATTTGGGACAATGTCAGGCGGGGAGTTTGACTGGGGCGGTCGCCTCCGAAAGGGTATCGGAGGCGCTCAAAGGTTCCCTCAGAATGGTTGGAAACCATTCAAAGAGTGCAAAGGCAGAAGGGAGCTTGACTGCAACACCGACGGGTGGAGCAGGTAGGAAACTAGGACTTAGTGATCCGGTGGTAGAATGTGGGATTGCCATCGCTCAACGGATAAAAGCTACCCTGGGGATAACAGGCTTATCACTCCCAAGAGTTCACATCGACGGAGTGGTTTGGCACCTCGATGTCGGCTCATCGCATCCTGGGGCTGTAGCAGGTCCCAAGGGTTGGGCTGTTCGCCCATTAAAGCGGTACGCGAGCTGGGTTCAGAACGTCGTGAGACAGTTCGGTCCCTATCCGGCGCAGGCGGAGGATATTTGAGAGGAGCTGTCCTTAGTACGAGAGGACCGGGATGGACGGACCGCTGGTGTACCGGTTGGAGTGCTGACTCCACAGCCGGGTAGCCAAGTCTGGAAGGGATAAACGCTGAAGGCATCTAAGCGTGAAGCCCCCCTCAAGATGAGATATCCCATTCGTAAGAAGTAAGACCCCTTGAAGAGGACGAGGTGGATAGGGCAGAGGTGGAAGTACAGTAATGTATGGAGCTGACTGTTACTAATCGGTCGAGGACTTAACCGAGAGTGG
>QZDW01000055.1 GCA_009917545.1 bacterium 1XD42-76 | reverse complement strand
TTACAGTATGCTGAAAACATTCGCAAATAAATACCGCACAAAGACCAGAAAGATTAAGAAGAAATATTTTAAAGATGGACGGTTTACAGTCATTTACAAGACAAAAAGCGGTATGAAAGAGAGCGTATTTTACAGGGGGCCTTTTATCCGCAAGGATAGGCCCAATGTGCCGCAGGCAGATATTCTTCCAGCTTACAAGCGGTATGAAAGACCAAACCGCATAGCGGCGAAACTGCGCTCGAAAACCTGTGAACTCTGCGGACAGTATACAAATGATGTGGAGATTCATCAGGTAAAACGGCTGAAAAGCCTTAGCGGTGAGTATGAGTGGGAAAAAGTTATGTTAAAGAACCGCAGGAAAACGCTGGCAGTATGCCCGGCGTGCCACCGTGAGATACACGGAAAAGACTGATTTTGTTAGTTGACGGCATATGGAGAGCCGTGTGCATCGAGAGGTGCCCGCACGGTTCGGGAGGGAGCGTCCACGAGGCGCTTACCTCATGACACTTACAACACTGGGGAGAGCCGGGGGCGGGAAACCTCCCACTCTCTCAACTATCAGAAATTGGGGAAAGAATTGATGAGCCAGGATGAGCTTGCGGTTATGGACGGTGGAAAATGTATCCTCCAGCTGCGGGGCGTCCGCCCGTTTTTGTCAGATAAATATGACATCACCAGGCACCCCAATTTTCAGTACACCGCCGACGCGGACGATAAGAACGCCTTTGACATTGAAGCGTTTTTGTCCACCCGGCTCAAACCAAAACCCAACGAGGTCTACGATGTGTTTGAAGTTGACGTAGACACCGAGGGCGAATAATCCCGTTCCGCAAGAAAGGAGTGATTTTATCTACCCGCCAGGGTCCCTGAAACCTGCCTCGGTTGAGGCCATTGGCGTACAAAGCGGACAGCTCAACAAAAAAATGAAGAAGGAGGATAGCCGGAATCGAGCCGCCCAAAATTCAGGGCGGTTTTGTTGTCCGGCTTTTGTATGCCTATGAACCAACACTAACCACAAAGCGATTCCGGCTAAATTAAAGTATGGAATTTTTCAACAGCGCAATCGACGTTTTGCAGACCCTCGTGATCGCACTGGGAGCCGGCCTCGGTATCTGGGGCGTCATCAACCTGCTGGAAGGTTATGGCAATGACAACCCTGGGGCCAAGAGCCAGGGCATGAAACAGTTCATGGCTAATTAAAGGGAACAAAAAGAAAGGGAAAGCCAATCCAGACGGTATCAGCGGCAGGATACAAGAATAAATTGTGATTTCACAAGATTGGTGCTATAATAAGAGAAAAGTTCCTGCCGGGGCAGCCGCCCCGGTGGTATGGATAGAAAGGCAGGAAAACAATATGCACATCAGCTATAAACCACTCTGGCACACACTGTTAGAGCGTGATATGAGGAAAGAGGATTTAAGGCTTGCTGCTGGTATGACAACAAATATGATTGCCAACATGAGCAAAGAGGGAAAGCACATCAGCATGGATACATTAGCCCGTATCTGCGAAACGCTGAATTGTGAGATTACCGATGTGATTGAGTTAGTACCAGACGAGCCTGCTTCCACAGGAGGTAAGGAACATGAGAGAATTGAAACCAAGAATAACGGAAAACGGAATTGATTATATCCTTGTCGGAGATTACTACATCCCGGACTTGAAACTGCCGGAGGAACACCGCCCTATCGGAAAGTACGGACGGATGCACCGGGAATATTTAAGGGAAGTCCACCCAGCCAGATTGAATACATTGATACTGACCGGAGAATTGTGGACATATCTTGCAGACCTAAACGAACAGGCACAGGAACGGTTAGACACTATCATGGAGCAGATGAAAGCCACCGAGGGCGTGACAGAGGAATTGAAGCGAACTCAACAAATGGAATGGGTGCAGCGTTGTAATAACATTCACAACCGGGCAGAAGAAATTGTTTTGCATGATATAATTTATTCATACGGGAGTAATTAAATCGGAGGTATATAAGATGATTGAAATTGTATTTGGTGAAAGTGCCTGTGGAAGTTTGAAAATTGCCCAAACTTACGGTAAGGGAAAGTATAGAGGAAGTGCAGTTTCGGTCTTTATGAGGCACGAAGATGGGAGTGTTCCATCTTCAGATGAAATGAAAGAAGCACAAATTCAAGCACAGGAACAAGAACATATTGCTTGGGAGAATGCTATTCCATTGGGAGGCAAGAGCAGTGATGTTTATTGTTTTGATATGGCTCTTAGTGTGGGAGATATTTCTGATAATGGAATTGGCGAACAGCGGAAAAATGTTCTCAAGAAAATGCTGTCTGTCTGGTTTGTAGAGGATTTAGACTATCAGGTTGAAGAAAAAATACAGAAAATTAAAACTACATTGTCTTCGGTTATTGAACGATATGTAGCTGGGGAAGAAGTTCGTATTTGGTATAGCTATAATCCGGATGAACTTTGCGGTATGTACTGGCTTATGAAACAACTTCGACCATTAAACTGTCAGACAACAATTTATTTGGTTAAGTTACCTGCCTGGGAATATGGAAAAGAAAATACTATGATATCCAAAATAGCATGGGGTGAGGTTTCTCCTGGCGAATGGGGAAAATATATAACTCTACAAGAAAAAGCTAAGCCTGTATTTCTTTCAGCTTGTGCTATGAAATGGAATCAACTTCAAAATGAAAATGCACCTTTGCGTGCAATGCTAAATGGTAAATTGCAAAGTGTTTCAGAAGATATATATGATAGTTTCATTCTTCGTGAAATTGCGGAACAGCCAGAGCAATTCAAAATGGCTATTGTTATAGGTAATGTTTTAGGAAAATATCAACTTGGAATTAGTGATGTATGGATTTCTAATCGCATTGATAAAATGCTTGAAGATGGTGTGTTGGAAATTATACAGGACGCACCAAAGGGAGAAACAAATTATCGCCGGATATTAAGAAAACGAATGAAATAATAACCACAGCAAGAACCGCTGCTACATGGAAGGCACCCCAACCATGCAACAGCGGTTTTTTTTACCGTTTTTTCCTCTGGCTGATAGGCGTTCCCATTTTCTTTGATTTTTTGAGAATCCGAATCAGCCAGCGAAATTCTTCGTCTGACAGATTTTTATAGTTGATACCGAGCTGCTTGCAGTAAAGGACAACCAGCTTTTCATCCCGGCTGCCCTTGAAATTTTCGACTGCTTCGAGATTTTCTTTCAATTCATCGGCAACGGTGGTCTGGGGCGCACTCTCACTGTCCTTTTTGTGGGCTTCCCGAATATCCCGGATAATCAGGTTGAGGTCATCCAGAACCATGTGACTGAAATACTCATCATCACTGATATGGGCGGCTTGCAGCACTTTCAAATGCGGGTCATCTTCGCCTGGGCGATACCGTTCAATGATTTCATGCCGGACGGTATCGACAAGTGCATTGAGGTTTTGAATCTGCATGGTAGCAATCCCGTCCACATAAATCTCAATGTCTGCAAGAAACTTGATAAAATCTTTATGTGTAGCAAGCTCACAGAGCAGACGGTTGTTAATCCGACCGCTTTTCAGCAGTGCCACCATCTCATCATTCAAATGCAGCTCCGTCAATGGTGTGTTGATCTGCTCCCTGTTCTCTGTCCGGCACAGTAGATAATCAACAGAGACCCCATAGAAGTCTGCCAGCGTGATAAGGTTGCCATGATTGATTTCCTTAAAATCCTCTTTTTCATAACTTCCAAGAGCTGATTTGGAAATGCCTGTCAGCTTTGATAGTTCTTCCAGATTTAAGCCTTTGTCCTTGCGGAGTTCCCAAAGGCGTTCCTGTATGCTTGTTGCTCCTTTCATGGGCGCACGCTCCTTTCCAATGGTTTCATTGCTGCCGCTTATCTGGATTATATCACACTTTCCGCAATCGTGGAAATTTCTGATTTTTACCCCTAATTCCTACTTTGTGGACATACGGCACAGGGCACAAAAATGTTCTATGATACAGGTAGTTCATCGATGGATTATTCCAATCGAATGACCAGCCTGTGTGGGATATGCTTCCCCGGCGATGTAGCGCCATGACTTTTGGCAGGGATGTGGAGGAACCCTGACCGAAACGAGCGTACCAAAGGGAGCGATACGCCGCTGTGAGATTCAGGGGAGGAACGACACCGGGGAGAACTGGCGAACTGACACCGAAATGATACCGAAACACGACAATCTGATAGGGGGATAGTCTACCCTATCGCTGATACTTCGGGAGATTTTAATCGGCTCTATGACCGTAATTTTGCCGAAAATCGCCCCGAAACCATACACTAAAACGGGAGGAAATACAATATGCCGAGAATGAGCAAAAAGAGGAAGCATGAGCTTTCCTTTTACCTCAATGACCGGGGGCGTGTCACTTACAACGAATTATGCCGGAAATGCCAGCATGGGTGCAAGCAGAGCTTCCGGGCGGTTGTGATTGACTGCCCCCGTTATTTATTCAAACGATCAAAGAAAAAGGAGGAACACACCGAATGAATTTTGAATTTATGACGATAGACACACCATTGCCGCCCTGTATGCCATTTCCCAGAGCGTTGACAGGATTTCCAGTCAGCAGCACCGCAAAGGTCATGTACTGCCGGATGCTGGACGCTATGCTATCCAAAGGGCAGGAGGACGAGAACGGAATCCTGTTTGTCTGCTTCCCTGTCACAGCCATTGCCGCAGTCCTGTCCCGCAGTCCCATGACGGTCAAGCGTTCTCTGAATGAACTGGAAAACGCCGGACTTATCATGCGGGTGCGTCAGGGCGTGGGAGAACCGAATAGGATTTATGTGCTGATACCGGGAAAGGAGGACGCTGCCCTTGCCTGATACCTCGAAGCTGGAAAAGCTCAACCGGGAGCTGGAGAAAAGCGAAAAGAAACTGCGGAAAGCCATCAATGATGAAAAGGCATTGCAGCACCAGTTAAAGCAGCTTACCCGAAAGGAACGGACGCACCGGCTCTGCACTCGTGGCGGTATGCTGGAAAGTTTTCTGCAAGAGCCGGAACGCCTAACAGATGATGATGTCATGCTGTTGTTGAAACTCATTTTTCACAGGCAGGACACGCAGGAACTATTGAAAAAAATGCTGGAACGGGAGAAGCCGGAAACCCCTTAGTTTACTAAGGGCGCATTATCCGAGATTTCCAATTATCCGAGGTAACTCTCAAAGCTGCCGATATGAAAGGCTTTCAAA
>QZDW01000054.1 GCA_009917545.1 bacterium 1XD42-76 | reverse complement strand
GTTCCTCAAAGCTGGTGTACTTGCGTACCACTTTCATAAACTTTTCAGCGTTCGCCGTGGCTTCCAGCGTCTTTGAAAGCTCGCCCTGCAGAACGGCGGCACGTTCTTTCAGTTCCTTTTGCTCGGCTTCGTAGTCTGCCGAAAGCTCCGTGAAACGCTCGTCCGATATGCGCCCCGCCACGCTGTCCTCATACAGCCGCTTGAAGATAGCGGAGAGTTCCGCAATCCGCTTTTCTGCCGCTTCCAGCTCTTTCTTCTTGGCGGCGTTCCGGCGTTTGCTCCCGTCCTCGGTCTGCTCGGTCAACAGCTTCATAAACCGGGCTTCGTGCTTTGCGGCGTAGCTGGTGACTTTCCGTAGGTTCTCGGTCACTCCCTCGGTCAAGAGGTCGGTGCGGATAAAATGCGCCGTACAGTCTGCCGTGCGCTTCTTGTAGCTGCCGCAGATATAGCAGTCCTGCCGCCTTTTGTCCGTCTGATACCTCTGCTGGTACATGACGCTGCCGCAGTCCGCACAAAAGAGCACGCCGGAGAACAAGCCCACTTCATCATAGCGGTTGGGGCGTTTGCGCTGCTTGCGTAGCTCCTGCACACGCTCCCATGTATCACGGTCTATGATTGGTTCGTGGTGGTTCTCAAAGATTACCTGCTTTTCGGCGGGGTTCTCCTTGCTCTGCTTTACCTTGTAGGACACTTTCTCGGTCTTGAAGTTCACAAGGCAGCCTGTGTATTCCCGGTTTTCAAGGATATGCGCCACGGTGTTTGTCGCCCACCTGCACTCATAGCCGGGGTGGTAGCGGCGTGTGCTTCCCGTCCGGCGGTATTCCAGCGTTCCCGGCGTGGGTGTCTGCTGTTCCGTCAAGACACGGGCTATCTTGGTCGGTCCATTCCCGGCAAGGCATAAGCTGTATATCTGCCTTACTACCGGGGCGGCTTCCTCGTCAATGATGAAATTTTCGTCCTCGTCCATGAGGTAGCCGTACACGGGCTTGCTTGTGACAGGCTTCCCGCTCATGCCTTTAGACCTCTTGACTGCTCTGATTTTCTTGCTCGTATCCCTCACCAGCCATTCATTAAAAATATTACGCAAAGGGGCAAAATCGTTGTCGCCCTGTGCGCTGTCCACTCCGTCATTTATTGCGATAAAGCGGACGCCTTTCTGTGGGAAAATCATTTCTGTGTACATTCCCACTTGTAGATAGTTTCGCCCTAACCGTGACATATCCTTTACTATGACTGTGCCGACTTTCCCGGCTTCAATGTCCGCAAGCATGGCTTGAAAACCGGGTCTTTGGAAGTTCGCGCCGGAAAATCCGTCATCAGTGTACCATTGCAAGTTTGTAAAGCCGTTCTGCTTGGCATAGTTTTCAAGGATTCGCTTCTGATTGCTGATAGAATTGCTCTCGCCTTGCAGCTCGTCCTCATGGGATAACCTCGGATAAAGGGCGGTGATAAGTGTTGTGGCGGTCTGTCTTGACATAGATTCCTCCGTTTCCGACAGCCAGCCCCACTATTCCGTATGTCTATTATACCATAGGTCGGGGCTGGCTGTACAGTCCTTTTGTTACTTTATGGCACATAATGTCGAATATTTTTTATCAAGGAATGTCGCTCTATATGGCATGGGCGGCAGTTCCCCCGGCTGCGCTTTCCGCTTCCAGCACTTTCATCATCTTGTCGGCGGCGGTGGCGGTGGCGTCCTGTTTGAAGTAGCCAGAAACCACAAGGACGGTGTTCCCCCGGCGTACCTCGGTCACGCAGTCCGGGCGGCGGGCAGTAGTGGCGGTGTTCCTGTTTGGGGTATCTGTCATAGGCTCTCCTTTCTGTTCATCAGCGTTTTCAGCCGTTCCATTTTCTCCTGCGCCGTGGCTTTTCTGAAATTTTCCCCGGTAAAGCAGACAGGGGAACACATTTCAAGCAGGCGGTCATAAATCCGGGCGCGGGGCGTGTCCTCCGGGTTCTGCAATTCTTCCAGCGTGAGGTTGGTCGTCACGATCAGCGGCTTGTTGCTGCGGTATCGGCTGTCAACCACGTTGTAAACCTGTTCAAGCCCGTATTCCGTGCCGCGCTCCATGCCGAAATCGTCAAGGATAAGCAGGGGGAAGCGGCAAAGGCGGTCTATGTATTCGTTCCTGTCCTTATAGCTGGCGGCAAGGTCGTTGAGGATAAGTGCAAAGTTTGTCATGCACACGGAAATCTCTTTCTCCATGAGGGCGTTAGCGATACACCCGGCAAAATAGCTTTTTCCCGCGCCGACTTTCCCCCATAACAGGTAGCCGATATTCTCCGCTTTCATATCCTCCCAATGCTCCACATAAAAGTGCGCCTTATCCATTTGGGGGCATTTTCCGTTGTCGTTTTCAAACGTCCATTCCTGCATAGCCGGGTTGGTAAAGCCCATTCTTTTCAGCCGTTCCACTTCCTCCCGGTGCTTCTGCTCCCGGTCGGCGGCTTCCCGCTTTTCCCGGTCTGCCCGTTTACAGTCACATTCCTTGGGGTGTCGGTCGCGTCCGAAAAGTGTCTTTCCCTCCGCAAAATAGGCTTCTTTGGGCTGGCGGCATTTCCCGCAGTATAAAAGCCCGTCCTCCCCGGTATAGTCCTCCGGCTCGGCTTCCTGTGCCGTGGCAAGCTGGAAAATGGCATTGTCATAGTCATAATCGCTCATAAAATAAAATCCTCCTGTTAGTGGTCTTTTCCACGCCCTGTTTACGGGGCGTTCTATCTCTGTTGTCAAAGGCTTTCGCCCTCCCGGTAGGAATAATCGGGTATCTTTTGCTTTGGTGCTTTCTTTGCTTCATCATCAGCCGCCCAACGCCGGATAGTGGCGGCATGGTTCTTGTATTTCTTCCCGCTGGAAGCGATATAGCCGGATAAACGGTCAATGTAATATTCCCATTTGCCGGGAAGCTCCGTTTGCAGTTCTGCAAGCTCCTTTTCTGACAGGAATACGTTTTTGTATCTGCCAAAAGGGGCGCGGGCGGTCTGTCCTGTTTTTATCTCTCCCTCTCTCTTTATCTGTAACTCTATATCTATCTCTTTCTCTATCTCTAACTCTCTCTCTGGTGGACAAATGTCCGCGGCATATGGTGGACATTTGTCCGCCACGGCTTCCGGCAATGTCTTTTGCTCCTGCAAAGCCCGCCTTGCGCGGCGTTTGCGCTCCCCCTCGGTAGAGGACTGACCGATTAAGAGTTCAATGTTGCTCATGTACAAAGCCCCGTTCTGCAACGGCTCTACAAGCCCCAGTTTCATAAAAATCTGCAAGGCTCTTTCCACTGTGCCTACCTGCTGGCGGGTGATTGTGGCTATCATCTGTGCGGTGTAGGGGATATTCTCGTCAAGCTGGAGCTTTCCCCCGTTCTTCAGCGATTTTAGGTACAGCTTCAAGAGAATGTTTGAGTAGAGTACGCCGTCCTGCATACTTTCCAGCAGCACGATAGCGTCCTCATCAAAATAGCTCTCTTTCAGCTTTAGGTAGTAATATTTGCGGTTGTCTGCCATTTGTTCCTCCTTTGGTCTGTTCTGTGGCTTCTGTCACGCTTTAGAACGCTGTTTTCATGGGTAAAGGATATAAATATCGCCTACCCTTTGAGGGCGGTCTGAAAAGCCTTGATTTACGGGCTTCTTTCATAGCCTAAATGCGTAGAAAGGTGGTATCTTTTCCGCTGTCTGTCGGCTTCTTTCCGGCGGCGCACTTTTGCGGCGCAGTCCGGGCAGTATTTCCCACGGTTTGACTTGGGGAGAAAATACCCGCCGCACTCGGTACAACGTTTCCTGTCTGCCCGGTGCAAAAGGGCGGCTTCCAGTTTCCCGTCCAATGGCAGCACGGCGGCAGTAAACCAGCGGCATAAAAGCGAATAGCTGATACTCTGCACACATACGCAAGGCTCGCCGTTATCAAGCAGAATACAGTTGCCGTTATCGTAGTTGCAGCACTCATGCACAAGCCGACACGCCGCCCGGTGCTGTAAATAGTCCATGTATGGGTGTTTACCGTTCATTATCCCGCCCCTTTCCGCGCTCCGGCTCACGCCTTAAAATCTGCCCAATGTTGCTTTTGACGGTCTGCAATTCTTTTGTGCGCTCCCTCTTTTCCCGGTACTCGTTGTAAAGCGTGTTTTTCTCCCTCATAAGCTGCTCAATCTCCGCTTGTAGGGCTTTGGACGCTGGAATCTTGGAGATTCCCTGTGCCTTAAAATACCGGGTGGCAGCTTCCGCTATCATAAAATCGCTTTCGTGCTGCTCCCGGTAGTTTTTGCGGGCTTTCTCTGTTTTCTGTGCTTTCAGCCCATCACGGGCGGGCTTGGTCTTGATGTATGCTAATAGCTGTTTCTGCAAATCTTTTTTCTCCCGTAAAGCGCTTTCCACGGCTTTCAGTTTGGCATGGACGCTTGACAGTTCCGCGCTGGCGGTGGCAAGGGCGGCTTCCAGTTCCTCCGGGGAAGAAAAGCCGGATTCCTCATAAATGCTCATGGTCGCCGCCATCTGCTTTAGGTTGTGAACAGCCGCCCAGCGGTCATATCCTGTGCCCTTGCCCTCGGCTCGTTTGGCTTCCCGGTCTACCATGCGCTGTACAGCTTCCCGTTGGGAAGTGTCCTGTTTGGGTGTGTTTATAGTGGCTTTATTGCGCTGTAAACGCTCCCTTATGCTGCGGGGGTGTTCCTCTTTGGGTGCGGGTGTTTCGGCGGCTCTGACGGCGTTCTGTGCGTTTATGGTGAGTGTTTCCAGTACGGCGGCGCGGTCAAAATAATCACCCAGTTTCCGGGCGGTGATTGGCTTCGTCCTGTCCGGCGTGAGATAGCTCAACCTCCCCCGGCTCTCCTTGACGGTCACGCCCTGTTGTAGCAGCTTCCCGGAGAAGTCCTCAAAAGAGAGGGCAGAGGACAGGGCGGTGCGGATCGTGCGCCGCAGCTTCTCCTTGTCGGTTTCAAATTTCGTAAGTTTGGGCAGCTCTCCTGTGACGGCAGGGGAAGCGTTCTCTTTATCCAGTGCGGCTTGTCCTTTCCGCTTCGCCCAATACTCACGCTCGGTAACTCGGTTCTTGCTGCCATTGAGTAAATCAATCTGATAAAGGTTTTCCCGGTGGCACATCTCCATGACTTCCGCTTTGAAATATTCCATAGCAGCGTCCGTACAGCGGTGCTTGCAGCCCTCCCTTGTGTCCGCTGGTCTTTCCATGTAGGGAAGCAGCGGCACTTCCGCAATCCGCAAGCTGTTTATGACGATATGCACATGAATGTTGCCGCTGTGGTTATGCCCGTCCGGGTGGGTGCATACAAGGGCTTGGTGTCCGGGGAAATGCTCTTTACAAAACTGCTCGCCTAACTGTTGCGCCCGGTCAACCGTTAAGCCGTTGTCGGCAGCGTCACGGGGGTCAAAGCTGATAATGTAATGGTGGCTCTTTACGTCCTCTTTTCTTTGGTTCTTGCCGTATTTCAGATTGGAGCGCATACACGCTAT
>QZDW01000053.1 GCA_009917545.1 bacterium 1XD42-76 | reverse complement strand
GTTCCTCAAAGCTGGTGTACTTGCGTACCACTTTCATAAACTTTTCAGCGTTCGCCGTGGCTTCCAGCGTCCTTGAAAGCTCGCCCTGCAGAACGGCGGCACGTTCTTTCAGTTCCTTTTGCTCGGCTTCGTAGTCTGCCGACAGTTCCGTGAAACGCTCGTCCGATATGCGCCCGGTCACGCTGTCCTCATACAGCCGCTTGAAGATAGCGGAGAGTTCCGCAATCCGTTTTTCTGCCGCTTCCAGTTCTTTCTTCTTGGCGGCGTTCCGGCGTTTGCTCCCGTCCTCGGTCTGCTCGGTCAACAGCTTCATAAACCGGGTTTCGTGCTTGGTGGCGTAGCTGGTGACTTTCCGTAGGTTCTCGGTCACTCCGGCGGTCAAGAGGTCGGTACGGATAAAGTGCGCCGTACAGTCTGCCGTGCGTTTCTTGTAGCTGCCGCATATGTAGCAGTCCTGCCGCCGTTTGTCCGTCTGGTATCTCTGCTGGTACATGACGCTGCCGCAATCCGCACAAAACAGTATGCCGGAAAACAAGCCCACTTCATCATAGCGGTTAGGGCGTTTGCGCTGCTTGCGTAGCTCCTGCACACGCTCCCATGTGTCCTTGTCGATTATTTGCTCGTGGTGGTTCTCGAAGATTGCCTGTTTGTCCTCGCTGTTGTAGATAATCTTGCTGCACTTGTAGGATTGTGTGGTGGTCTTGAAGTTCACAAGGCAGCCCGTGTATTCCCGGTTTTCAAGGATATGTACCACGGTATTCGCCGCCCATTTGCACTCATAGCCGGGGTGGTAGCGGCGGGTTCTCCCTGTCCGGCGGTATTCCAGCGTTCCCGGCGTGGGGATTTCCTGCTCCGTGAGCATACGGGCTATCTTGGTCGGACCGTTCCCGGCAAGGCAAAGGCTGTAAATCTGCTTCACCACGGGGGCGGCTTCTTCGTCAATGATGAAATTTTCGTCCTCGTCCATGAGGTAGCCGTACACGGGCTTGCTTGTGACAGGCTTCCCACTCATGCCTTTTGAGCGTTTTACCGCCCGGATTTTCTTGCTCGTATCTCTCACCAGCCATTCGTTAAAAATGTTACGCAAGGGCGCAAAATCGTTGTCGCCCTGTGCGCTGTCAACGCCGTCATTGATAGCAATGAAGCGGACGCCGTTCTGTGGGAAAATCATTTCGGTGTACATTCCCACTTGAAGATAGTTTCGCCCTAACCTTGACATATCCTTTACGATAACCGTTCCCACAAGCCCCGCTTCAATGTCGGCAAGCATGGACTGGAAGCCGGGTCTTTGAAAATTTGCCCCGGAGAATCCGTCGTCCGTGTACCATTTGAGGTTGGAAAAGCCGTTCTGTTTTGCGTAGGCTTCAAGGATTCGCTTCTGGTTGCTTATGGAGTTGGATTCGCCTTGGAGCGTGTCCTCGTGCGACAATCTCGGATATAGGGCGGTAATCAGTTTTTGGGTGGTCTGTCTTGTCATGGTTTCCTCCATTTCCGACAGCCAGCCCCACTATTCCGTAGGTTTATTATACCATAGGGCGGGGCTTGCTGTACAGTCCTTTTTGCTACTTTATGTCGAAAAATATCACGTTTTTTTAACAAGGTTTATCACAATAAATGCGTGGTGGAAAATTGGGGCTTCATGTGCTATACTTTACTAAAATCAAAAACCAATTTACAGACAGAGAGGGTCAACATGGACGAAAAAAACAATGTAACAGAGCAGTTAAAGGAACTTATTACCATACACGGTTTTAACAAAAACACGCTTTCCCAATATTTGGGATTACCGCTGGACAGCATAGAGGATTTGTCGAATGGAAACATTGACTTTCTGCCGGACGATTGCTCATATCGGTTTAGGCTGTTTAACAAAATCTCGTTCCTTTATGCAAGCGCAACAGAGGACAAGGATTTGAAATTAACCGCATTTTTACAAGTGCTTCTTTCACATCATGGCTTGTCTAAGAAAACGGTTGCTGCTATGGCTGGTGTGGAAACAAAAGACATTGAAAGACTTTTATCAAACCCGCCCAAAAAAGTATCTGAGGAAATCAAATTCAAAATAGCAGTTACCGTTATGTCATTGCGCTTTTTCTTGAAAGATTGTGAACCACAATTATAAATCCCCTGTTCCAGCGGTCACGCTCCCTGGCATGACCGCTTTCTCATGCCCGGTTTATGCGGTAAAAGGCGGCTTGTGCCCGGCTGCGCTTTCTGCTTCCAGCACTTTCATCATCTTGTCGGTGGCGGTGGCGGTAGTGCCTTGTTTGAAATAGCCGGAAACCACAAGGACGGTGTTCCCCCGGCGTACTTCTGTCACGCAATCCGGGCGGCGGGCGGTGGTGGCGGTGCTTCTCTTGGGCGTGTCGGTCATAGGCAAATCTCCTTTCCGTTCAGCAGCTTTTTAAGGTGTTCCATTTTCTCCCGTGCTTTGGCTTTTCTGAAATTCTCCCCGGTAATGCGGACGGGGGTACACATTTCCGTAAGGCGGTCATATATCCGGGCGTGGGCGGTGTCCTCCGGGTTCTGCAATTCTTCCAGTGTCAAATTTGTTGTGACAATCAGCGGCTTGCCGCTGCGGTATCGGCTGTCAACCACGTTGTAAACCTGTTCAAGCCCGTATTCCGTGCCACGCTCCATGCCAAAATCGTCAAGGATAAGCAGAGGGAAGCTGCAAAGGCGGGCTATGTATTCGTTCCTGTCCTTGTAGCTGGCGGCAAGGTCATTGAGGATAAGGGCAAAGTTTGTCATGCACACGGAAACCTCTTTCTCCATGAGGGCGTTGGCGATACACCCGGCGAAATAGCTTTTGCCTGTGCCTACCATGCCCCATAACAGATAGCCGATATTCCCGGCTTTCATTTCCTCCCAACACTCTACATAAGCATGGGCTTTGTGCATTTGGGGGCATTTCCCGTTGTCGTTTTCAAACGTCCATTCCCGCATAGCCGGGTCGGTGAAGCCTGTCCGTTTCAGCCGTTCCACTTCCTCCCGGTGCTTGTATTCCCTATGGCTGGCTTCCAGCATTTCCCGGCGTTTCCGCTGGCAGTCACATTCTTTCGGGTGGCGGTCACGCCCGAAAAAGGTTTTGCCCTCCGGGAAGTAGGCTTCTTTGGGCTGGCGGCAGCTCCCGCAGTATAAAAGCCCGTCCTCCCCGGTGTAGTCCTCCGGCTCTGCTTCCTGTGCCGTGGCAAGCCGGAAAATGGCGTTATTGTAATCACACATAAAATCGTTCCTCCTTGTTCATGGTCTTTTACGCCCTGTTTACGGGGCGTTGTGTCTATGCGGTCAAAGGCTCTCGCCCTCTTTGTAGGAATAATCGGGGATTCCTTTCTTTCCTGTGCCTTTCCTGTCACGTCTTGCCCACATACGGACAGCGGCGGCATGGTTGGCGTACACTTTCCCGTAGGCGGCTATGAACTCGCTCAATTCCTCAATGAACCGTTCCAGCCTGTCCGGGTATTCCCCTTTCAGCTCCGCATACTCGGATTCGGAGAGGAAAAGGTTTTTATATCTGCCAAAGGGTGCTGGCTGCTCCCCACTCACTCCTTTTCGTTGGTTCTCTTTTAGTTGGTTTATAGTAAGTTGGTTAGGGGTCGGTTTTCCGTCCAACGCAAAGGTCGGTTTTCCGTCCTTATGAGGGTCGCTTTTCCGGCTATCAGAGGGTCGGTTTTCCGGCTGTATGGCTGTCATATGGTCGGAAAACTGTACCACTGGCATTTGCGGTATTTTCACATAAAGGCGGTTCGGTGCGGAGAAGCCCCGGCGTTCCCTCACCAGAAGCCCGGCAGCGTCCAGCTCGTTCAGTGCGCTTTTTATGGCGGTGCTGCCTTTATCCAGCGTTTCCGTTATCTCCGAAACGGGATAGACAATATATGTCCTGCCCTCGCTGTCCTGCCAGCCGTTCTTCTGTGAGAGGGTGGAACGGTCAAGAAGCAGCCCATAGAGCAGCCTTGCGGTATGCGACAAGTCCATTTTCAGCAGAAAATAGGGATAGGGCAGAAAACGGGGCAATATGGTGTCGGCTGTGATGTAATCGGTTATGGTTCTCACCTCCTGTCTGTGGCTTCCTGTTACGCAGTTAAAACGCTGTTTTCGGGGGTAAAGGATAAATGTATCGGCTACCCTTTGAGGGCGGTCTGAAAAGCCTTGATTTACGGGGGTTTGGAATATCCTAAAGCGTGACATTTATCCCTCTGTTTCCGCTTGCGCTGTGCGGCTTTGATTCTTTTCATGCGTCCGGCGCACTCCGGGCAGTATTTCCCCCGGTTTGACTTGGGGAGAAAATACCCGCCGCACTCGGTACAGCGTTTCCTGTCTGCCCGGTGCAAAAGGGCGGCTTCCAGTTTTCCGTCCAGCGGCAGCACGGCGGCAGTGAACCAGCGGCACAAGAGGGAATAGCTGATACTCTGCACACATACGCAAGGCTCACCGTTATCCAGTGCAATACAATTCCCGTTATCGTAGTTGCAGCACTCATGTACAAGCCGACAAGCCGCCCGGTACTGGCGGTAGTCCATTCTTGGGATTTTATCTTTCATGGTCTTTTCCCTTTCTGCGTTCCGGCTCATGCCTTAAAATCTGCTCGATATTGCCCTTGACGGTCTGCAATTCCCGGACGTTCTCTTTCTTCTCCCGGTATTCGTTGTAAAGCGTGTTCTTTTCCCTCATAAGCTGCTCAATCTCTGCCTGTACGGTTTTGGACGCTGGCAGCTTGGTAATGCCTTTTGCCTTAAAATACCGGGTGGCGGCTTCGGCTATGATAAAATCGCTTTCGTGCTGTTCCCGGTAGTTCTTCCGGGCTTTCTCTGTTTTCTGTGCTTTCAGTCCGTCACGGGCTGGCTTGGTCTTGATGTAGGCTAATAGCTGCTTCTGCAAGTCCTTTTTCTCCCGCAAGGTGCTTTCCATGGCTTTCAGTTTCCCAGTGGTTTCATGCAATCCGGCACTGGCGGCGGCAAGGGCGGCTTCCAGTTCCTCCGGGGAAGAAAAGCCGGATTCCTCGTAAATGCTCATGGTCGCCGCCATTTGTTTTAGGTTGTGGACAGCCGCCCAGCGGTCATATCCTATGCCCTTGCCCTCGGCTCGCTTGGCTTCCCGGTCTACCATGCGCTGTACGCTGTCCTGTTTCGGTGCGTTTATGGCGGCTTTATTTCGCTGTAAACGGTCTTTTATGCTGCGGGGGTATTCCTGTTTGGGTAGGGGCTTTTCGGCGGCTCTTGCGGCGTTCTGTGCGTTTAGGGTGAGTGCTTCCAGTACGGCGGCGCGGTCAAAATCATCACCCAGTTTCCGGGCGGTGATTGGCTTCGTCCTGTCCGGCGTGAGATAGCTCAATCTCCCCCGGCTCTCCTTGACGGTCACGCCCTGTTGTAGCAGTTTCCCGGAGAAGTCCTCAAAAGAGATAGCAGAGGACAGGGCTGTGCGGATCACGCTGCGTAACCGCTCCTTGTCGGTTTCAAATTTCGTAACTTTGGGCGGCTCACCTGCGGCGGCAAGGGAAGCGTTCTCTTTATCCAGTGCGGCTTGTCCTTTCCGTTTCGCCCAATACTCACGCTCGGTGATGCGGTTCTTGCTCCCGTTTAGCAAGTCAATCTGATAGAGGTTTTCCCGGTGGCACATCTCCATGACTTCCGCTTTGAAATACTCCATAGCTGCGTCCGTACAGCGGTGCTTGCAGCCCTCCCTTGTGTCCGCTGGTCTTTCCATGTAGGGCAACAAGGGTACTTCCTCAATCCGCAAAGAATTGATTACGATATGCACATGGATATTTCCGCTGTGGTTATGCCCGTCCGGGTGGGTGCATACCAACGCTTGGTGTCCGGGGAAATGCTCTTTACAGAACTGTTCGCCCAACTGCTGCACCCGGTCTACGGTCAAGCCGTTGTCCTGTGCGTCACGGGGGTCAAAGCTGATGATATAATGGTGGCTCTTTACGTCCTCTTTTCTTTGGTTCTTGCCGTATTTCAGATTGGAGCGCATACACGCTAT
>QZDW01000052.1 GCA_009917545.1 bacterium 1XD42-76 | reverse complement strand
TCTTTTCGTACAATGCCGTATTTATCAGCATATCTGTGTGAAAGTTTGGATTTCTTTAAAGTTGGGATTTTGGGCCTGATGAACAGCTGCAAGGCCCAGGCGGAGGAGATTCTGCTGGCGGAACTTATCAACAGCTGACCTTAAACCTGTTTCTTTCCGAAACGGAACAGATTCAGAATATTGATGAAGCAGAGAATGTGAAAGCGTCCTCTGCTTTTTCTTTTGCCCAAAAGGACATCGACCATGTGCTGCGGCTGGGCGGCAATACCGACCGTCTGCGGGAGCGCGTGACAGCTGAATTTGAAAAGCAGAAGCCGGTCCCGGAGATTGCCGCCGCCCTGCAATCCCTCTATCATGGCGGTAACGGTTTTACCACCGATGCAGGCCGTATCACAGTCTGGTATGGTGAGGACGGAATCCATCTCTCTTATGGAAAATCCGCCCGTTATGATAAATCCGCGCAGGTCATTTCCTGGGAGGGCGCGGCGGAACGAATTGGCGAGCTGCTGGAATCCGGTCAATTTGCTTCCAATGTGGAGCTTGCCGAGGCGGAGGGTTATGAACGCTCCCTCCTTGCCAACAAGCTCTGGAACCTGTATCACGATTTGAGCGATGAAGCCAGAGAAGCCGGATATTTACCCAGTCTGTCAGAAATCAAGGGCAACGGGTTTCCAGAAGAATCCGCATGGCTCACTGAGCAGCTGCGTGACCCGGCTTTCCGCCAGCCCCTCACAGAAGAATATGCCGCCTTTTGGACTGCCTATACGCAAGACCGTAACTTGCTGCGTTTCCATTACCACAAGCCAAAGGAGATTTGGGAGAACCTGAAAGACCTGTCACTGTCCCACAAAGCCTTTTCATCTGAAATGGCAGAGGTTCCTGCGGTTAAGCAGTTTATTACGGAGGATGAGATCGGCGCGGCCCTTTCTGGCGGCAGCGGTTTTGCCGGGGGCAAAGGGCGCATTTATGCCTTTTTCCAGCAGCCCCATACCGACAAGGAAAAAACCGCGTTTCTCCGGCAGGAATACGGAACCGGCGGACGCTCCCACGCACTGTCCGGTGCAACGCACAGTGGCGAAGATCACGATGGAAAGGGCCTGCGCTACCAGAAAAACGGCTGTGACGATGTACGCCTGACCTGGGATAAGGTCGTGAAGCTGGTTGCTGGCCTGATCCAAAAGGACCGTTATCTGACCGAAGCAGAACGGGAACAGTATGAGAAAATCCAGGCAGAAAAGGAACTGGCAGAGGCGGGCATTGTAGAATCACAGAGCCAGCCTGCTCCTGTCCATGAAACCGAAACAGAACCGCCCCAGCCCGCACTGGAAGATGTGCTGGAACAGTACAAGCCGGTTGTGACCGCCGCCATCATGGAGGATACGGCATACCGCAACGCCTGCGGCCATACTGACCATGAAAACGCTGTGATTGAGGGCAACGCCGCTGTGCGCCGCGCGGTTCTTGGCTCCGGTAATATGCAGCTTCTCAAACAGTATTCGGATGTGCCGGAGTTCCGCCACCGCCTGCATCAAGAGGTGATTGCCGAAACCTATCCAAAGCTCCATGAGCTTCTGCGCCCTCTCTCCCAGGACGATATTGACAAAGCCCTCTGTGCATGGAACGGCGATATGGACAGCAAACGGGCCGTAGTCCGCTATATGAAAGAGCATGGGAGGGAAAAAGACACCGCCGCATGGCTGTCCAGGGAGTACGGCGGTCCTGAACATACAAACCTGTTCATTGTCCGCGCCGGAAGCCCCGAAGAAATGGAACTGCCCTGGCCCAAGGTACAGCGCCGGATCGCCCAGCTTATCAAAGAGGACCGCTTTTTTACAGAGGCTGAACGGGACAATCTGGACGATATAGACCCTATCGCAATCCGGGAAAATCTGGCCCAGCGCGGCATTGTAAACGGGCAGGTAGTGGAACCGGAAAAGCTGGACAATGACCCCTTTATTCAGCAGGTCATGGCTGATGTGGAACAGATTGCCGCCGATGAAGCAGAACCGCGCTTTTCCGTTGTTATGACCAGCGATGCGTTTCCCGACCCGGAAGATGCGTTTGCTGTCTGGGATAATCAGACCAATGATTACTATACCGCCTCTGATGGAACGGTACGGACATTTTCAAGAGAAGAAGCTGCGGAGCAATTCCTGGCCGGGCTGGAACCACAAGAGATAAAGGCGGACCGGCAAGAGGAACCAGCACAGGAAACAGCCGCACCCGCTGCGGACGAACCGGGAACATTTCCCCGCGACCCGCTGACATCGGCCTATGGTGTAGGGGATTTTGTTTTTCTGGAAGATACCGAGTACCGCATCACCGATTTGCAGCGGGGCTATGTCCAGCTGAATGACCCCGCGCTGGCTTACCCTATTTACCGGACGGAAAGTAAAGAACAGTTTGAACGCGCCATCCGGCAGGACCCGCGCAACAGCGCCATCACCGACTATCTCCCCGCCGATCTGGACCAGTTTTCCCCGGATTTGCGGGAAGTCCTGACCGGGGATGGCGGTTTGCTGGATACGGCTGCAAAGGAGGATATAGCGGCGCTGCTCCGAAGCGGCGCAGGCAATCCGGCTGTCGCCCAGCATCTTTCCCAGCGGTTTTCCGGTACAGTGGAAACCATGCAGCTGGAAACCGGAGATACGGCGGATTACCGGGCCTCCGCAAACGGCATGGAAGTGGAGATTCTGCGGGAAGATGAAACGGTGCTGGCAGCGATGTATGAAAGCTGGGAGCCGCTTGCCGCTGCCCTGCGCGCCCTCTACCAGCAGGAGCTGGACGGATTCTCCCACGAACCGGCACAGCCAAAAGAACAGCTGGCAGAGGAACAGCCGGATTTTGGGAATCCCCCTGCGCCAGAGCCGGAGCCGCAGATCACCATTACCCCCGTCACCCGTTATCCGGGCGAACAGAACCATCTGCCCTACGATATAGAGATTCATACGCTGCACTTTGATGAACCGGAACCCACCCCTTCCCAGCCGACTGCCGGGAACTTCCGTATCACCGACATTCACCTGGGCGAAGGAGGACCAAAAGCAAAGTTTCGGGCCAACATGGACGCAATCAATCTCCTGAAAGAATTGGAGTTTGAAAACCGGCAGGCCACGCCGGAAGAACAGGAAACCCTTTCCCGGTATGTGGGCTGGGGCGGTCTGGCAGACGCTTTTGACGAGAGCAAGCCCGCCTGGGCCAAGGAGTTTGCGGAACTCTATGCAACGCTGTCCCCGGAGGAATATGAAGCCGCCAAAGGGACTACCTTAAACGCCCATTACACCAGCCCTACCGTTATCCAGGCCATTTATGAAGCGGTGGGTAAAATGGGATTCCAGACCGGCAACATCCTGGAACCCTCCTGCGGTGTGGGCAATTTCTTCGGTATGCTGCCGGAGGAAATGCAGGGCAGCAAACTGTACGGCGTGGAGCTGGATTCCATCACCGGGCGCATTGCAAAACAGCTCTATCCCAAAGCAGACATCACCATCGCAGGCTTTCAAACCACCGACCGGCGTGATTTCTATGATATAGCCGTAGGAAATGTGCCGTTTGGCCAGTATTCCGTCAATGACCGGGCCTATAACAAGCTGAACTTCAACATTCATAACTACTTTTTCGCTAAATCATTGGACCAGGTGCGTCCAGGCGGCGTCGTGGCCTTTGTCACCAGCCGCTACACGATGGATTCCAAGGATTCTACGGTGCGCCGGTATCTGGCGCAGCGGGCGGAGCTGTTAGGCGCGATCCGTCTGCCCAACAATGCGTTTCGTGCCAATGCCGGAACGGAAGTGGTATCCGACATTATATTCCTGCAAAAACGGGACCGTCCTATCGACATTACACCGGATTGGACGCAGACCGGACAGACCGAAGATGATTTTACCATCAACCGCTATTTTCTGGACCACCCGGAAATGGTGCTGGGCCGCACTACCGCGCAAAGCACCCAATACGGAAAACAGGATTATACAGTGGCTCCTATTGAGGGATTGGAACTTTCCGACCAGCTGCACGACGCCATAAAATATATTCGCGGGACCTACCAGGAGGCCGAACTGCCGGAGCTGGGCGAGGGGGAAGAAATTGATACTTCTATCCCCGCTGACCCTGATGTAAAAAACTATTCCTATACCGTTGTGGACGGTGCGGTGTACTATCGGGAAAACAGCCGCATGGTGCGCCCCGACTTAAACGCCACCGCCGAGGCCCGTATCAAGGGTCTGGTGGAACTGCGGGACTGTGTGCAGAAGCTCATCGCACAGCAGATGGACAGCTTTGTTTCGGATACGGCAATCCGTGAAACCCAGGCCGAATTGAACCGGCTCTATGACGCATTTTCCGCAAAGTACGGGCTGATCAATGACCGGGGGAACCGGCTGGCCTTTGCCGATGATTCCAGCTATTATCTGCTCTGCGCGCTGGAAGTCATTGACGATGACGGACATCTGAAGCAAAAGGCGGATATGTTCACCAAGCGCACCATCAAGCCCCATCAGGCTGTTACTGCGGTGGACACCGCCAGTGAAGCCCTGGCTGTATCCATCGCGGAAAAGGCCGAGGTGGATATGGCGTACATGGCCGAACTGAGCGGCAAAACCCAGGAGGAATTGGCGCAGGAGCTGCGGGGCGTGATCTTCCGCCTGCCAGGACCACTGGCGGAGGGGGAAACGCCCCGTTATGTGACAGCGGACGAATACCTCTCCGGCAACGTGCGCCGGAAACTGCGGCAGGCACAGCGGGCGGCGGACAAAGACCCCGCCTTTTCTGTCAATGTGGAGGCGCTCACCGCCGCCCAGCCCAAGGATTTGGACGCATCGGAAATCGAGGTGCGCCTGGGTGCTACCTGGATTGACAAAGACTATATCCAGCAATTCATGTACGAAACCTTCCACACCCCGTACTATCTGCAAGGGAAGATTGAGGTCAAGTATGTCCCCTACACCGCCGAGTGGCAGATCACCAGCAAAAACGCCGTTGGGTACGGCGATGTAGCCGCCAATACCACCTACGGAACCGACCGGGCCAACGCCTACAAGATTCTGGAGGACAGCTTAAACCTGCGGGATGTCCGCATCTATGACACCGTTGAGGACGCCGAGGGGCGGGAGCGCCGGGTACTCAACGCCAAAGAAACCACCCTTGCCGCCCAGAAGCAGATGGCGATCCGGGAAGCCTTCCGGGACTGGATTTGGAAGGACCCACAGCGGCGGCAGACGCTGGTGCGCCAGTACAACGAGGAAATGAACAGCATCCGCCCCCGCGAGTATGACGGGCAGCATATCCGGTTTGCGGGCATGAACCCGGAAATTACGTTACGGGAACACCAGAAAAACGCCATCGCCCATGTGCTGTACGGCGGGAACACCCTGCTGGCCCATGAGGTGGGCGCGGGCAAGACCTTTGAGATGGTAGCCGCCGCGATGGAATCCAAACGGCTGGGCCTGTGCCAGAAATCCCTCTTTGTGGTGCCGAACCATCTGACCGAACAGTGGGCGTCCGAGTTTTTACGGCTCTATCCTTCCGCAAATATCCTTGTCACCACCAAAAAGGATTTTGAAAGTCACAACCGCAAGAAATTCTGCGCCAGAATCGCCACCGGGGACTATGACGCGGTGATTATCGGACACTCCCAGTTTGAGCGTATTCCCATCAGCCGGGAACGGCAGGAGCGCCTGCTGCGGGAGCAGATCAACGAGATCACCGACGGGATTGCCGAGGTGGAGGCCAGCGGCGGGGAACGCTTTACCGTCAAGCAGCTGGAACGCACCAAAAAATCGTTGGAGGCAAGGCTGGAAAAATTGCAGGCCGAGGGCCGCAAGGACGATGTGATTACCTTTGAGCAGCTGGGCGTGGACCGGCTGTTTGTGGACGAGAGCCACAATTATAAGAACCTCTTTTTATACACCAAAATGCGGAATGTGGCGGGACTTTCCACCACAGACGCGCAGAAATCCTCCGATATGTTTGCCAAATGCCGCTACATGGACGAGATCACCGGCAGCCGGGGCGTTGTGTTCGCCACCGGAACGCCGGTCAGCAACAGTATGACCGAACTTTATGTGCGCCCGTAAGGGCATATATCAAATGCCGCCTTGAGCAAGCGGCGGGAAGAAAAATATCGAAG
>QZDW01000051.1 GCA_009917545.1 bacterium 1XD42-76 | reverse complement strand
CCTTTTTGTGAACCGATCATATAAATCTTACCCATATATCAAAACCTCACTTTCCTCTCTGCCACCATGCTCAACTGCTGTTCCTCAAACACATCTATGTAATCCACCGACTCCCTCGGCTCAATTACCAGCTTCCCTTCCTCACACCGAACCGTCAGGAGCGTCCCCGCCCCAAAGCCCAATTCTTCCAGCCAAAGCCCCTTCAACATAATTGTAGGCGTCGGCTTATAATTACGCCCGCTCTGCTCATACACCTTAATCTTCCGAACATCCTTCTTCATCTATATCCCGCCCTTTCCACCGGCCCGCAGACCGGACTATCCATTGTTTCTCCGTCACTGAACTAACCCTGGGATTTTACAGAGACCGCCCCAGGCGTAACAGCCCGTGCCTCTCCCTGCAAAACAGAACTATTTGTTTCCGAACGAAACGATATGCCATCTACAAAAATCAAAAACTCCGCTACACAAAAACTTCAAAACCATCACAACAATATGGGCGCTGTAAGTTCCCCGGCTTTCCGTAAATAAATCTCATTTGTTCCCATGGTACAGAAACACAGGTTTAACCCTCCCATGGCGCCCGGTTCACATTAAACCCAGCCGAAACCTGTCAACCAATATTACAACGCCCCTGTTGCAACCCGTCAGCATTTATAAGGACTTCGGACCTTCAAATCCATCACCAGAGGATGGTATGGTTGCTTTAATCGCTATCAGACTTTCATACTGCTGGCCAGCAATATATGTACGGCTCCCAGACGGAAACCAGAAATGCGGTGATTCCGTTCGCCCTTTTAAGGGCAAAAAAATAAGGGGACAAGTTAGTGCAACCCCTTGATTTTACTGGGTTCCTCTAACTTGTCCCTATTATAACACGGTCATCTGCCCCAAACGTAACCTTACACACAGATAGATTTCCCTCTGATACACGTTCAAACACTCCCACCCAAAACGGTTCCTCAAAAAATACTGTCAATTTTCCTGATACTTTGTCCATGACAATTCCTCCTTAAAATAATTGTGATGAACAAAGAATGGACGACCCTAAGGAGGGAGGGCTACTTACACCATAATGGTGCGACTGGACTACCTACCAGTTCTGCAAGTATGGCTTGCGTTGTGTTTTTATCTTTGCTCCTATATATTACCACATAAACGCCCATTTTTCCACAAAAATATGGCAATCCGCCTATAACTGCAAACTGCCATATTATCATTTCCCTTATCTGCTCTAACTTACATGGTGCTAGCACCATGTAGCAATCATCACCAAAAGGAGCATTACCTTTGTCGCAGCCTATTTCCTATAACCATACTCCCCAATCTCCATAATCAAATGTCCCACTGCCATGATGAAGTTTTCCGTCCGCCTTGAGATTTCTAAACGCTTCCCGCATACGAATTAAGATTTCCGGTTCTATATCCAATGAATGGTGTGCCGGAAACACTTTCTTCACAGGCAATGTCGCAACTTTTTCTAAAGAATCGAGGTATGCCTCCGGGTCAGTAGACGGATAATAAGCAAACAGAATATCTTTATATACCAAATCGCCTGTAAATAAATATCCCCTGCGTTTTTCCCAAAAGCACAAATGCCCCGGAGAGTGTCCGGGAGTATGCAGCACTTCAATTTCTCTGCCGCCAATATCAATGATGTCATGGTCTGTCAGAACTTTTGTTGGCATACCCTGAAACAATTCATAATCGCTCACACAAAAACCTTCGGGTAAATCACAGCGGTCTACGACCATCTCTCTTATCGTTTCGATTGATAAAGGAAATTTACCATTCAGCCAATCCAATTCATCAGCATGAGCATAAAAATCTGTGAAATACTTATGCCCTCCAATATGATCCCAATGAATATGCGTTGCTACTGCCGTAATTGGCTTATCGGTAAGTTTCAGCACTTCCTTATAGATATTGGAAATGCCAAGCCCCGTATCAATAAGCAGACTTCGGGTATTTCCATTCAACAGATAGCAATGCGTTTCCTCCCAATGCCGGTATTCACTGATAATATATGTATTTACATCAATTTTATCTATTGTAAACCAGTTATTCATTACTCCACACTCCTTAAAATCCCAATTAATTTATAGCTTCTCTATCTCTGCCAAAGAATTTTGAATATCCTTATAGACCAATGGTTGCATACTGCCTGCATAAATAGATATATCTGCTTTTTGTAGTGCCGATACAATATCTTCTTTTAATTCCGGCTTATTTTGGGCTATCATAGGCAGTAATTTTATACACTGTCTTGCCGTTATCGGCTTAACATCTTCTATATGCCTCAAATATTCGTCTATGATTTCATCAATTTTATTATCTTTATCCCATTTAGCGTTATAGGCAATCAGCGTAAGCCCTCTTGTCCGAATGTAGGAATTATCATTGTCAATCATATCGGCTAACTTATCCATACAATAATATACCTTGTCAGATTCCTCACATTCTTTCTGTAACGTCTGCAATGCCTTGTATGCCGTATTATTATTTTTATCAAATAACAGCGAAAAATTATCCTCAATATTTATTTCCATGCCGTTTCATCTCCTATATCCTAAATCATTCTTTCGATTATAGCACTTTCTCTCTGTACTTGCCACTATAAAATACAGGTCATAGCAACCGCCACGCCCCACATTTCTTATCGTTCCAACGACTTCTCAAGTTTCTGTTTCTGCCCTTTTAAGTCGTTCTGCTTCTCATACAGATTATTGCGTTCTTTGCAGAGTTGTTTCATGCGCTCCAACTGCGCCCGCACTCCCTCTCGGCAGTCCGGCTCTATCTTTTTATATTCCCCGGTCAGATTACGAATTGTATTGTTGTTTTCTTTTATCTGCTCCGATAAACACACCCAATCTATTAGATTCTGCACTTCCTTATCCGTTGCGTAAAGGTCTGTATCTGCTACGATTTTAGCACACAGCCGTATCATAACTTTCTTCTCCATATCCGTCATATCCTATCAATCCCCTTTCCTATCGGCTCATTTCAAAGGCTCGTTTCGGGCGTTTCATTGCCCTTTCTGCCTGTTCTAACGCCTTTGACTCCACTATCGACTGCACCTGCTCTCTGCCTAAATGACGCTCCAAACGCCCCAAATCAGACACTTTTTCCTGCAATCGGTCTATGGTATCGTTCTGCTCCATAACCTTATCCGTCAAACGGCTAATGTGTTTCTGTTGCCCGTCTACTTTGGCAGTCAGCTTCCTGCTTTGCTCCATAAGCTGTACGCATTTGATAGTCAGATTTTTAACGACCTCTTTCAATTTCTCCACAAGCGGAAGTGCTTTTTTATCCCGATAATTCTTTGCGCTCATCAATGCCCCCGGCTCTGCCAACTGCCATTTTACATCTTCATCATAGGCGTGAATGTTGCGCTCCATAACCTCTTTTGACTGCACCATTTTGTTGATTTCCTGCTGTAACTTTTTCTGCTGTTTTTCCAACTTTTCATTTTCAGATAGCAACTTTTCCTTATCTTCTGTCAGTGTTTCCGTCTGCTCTTTGAGAAGATGATTTGTAGCGGAAAGTTTTGATACTTCCTGCCGGATTGCTTCGCTCTCTTTCCGTATCTGCTCCGTTTCCTGCCCTGCCGTTATCTGCTGATGAAGAATATCGGATAATTCCTCTTTACTGCCGGAAATTGTCTGCTCCAGTTCGGCAACTTCTTTTGCACGTTCCTTTTTCTCAAAGTCCAAAACGGATAAATGTTTCTCATGTGTTCCCTTTTTCTCCCACTCAATATGATGTTGCAACATAATCTCCGCAAGCCGTTCCTTTTCTGCCGCTACCCACTGGTTACGCTCTGTTTCACTCCTTGTACCGCCTTTAAAACCAAGTTCTGCCAGTGCCTTTTTTAATGATACCCTTGTATCAAGTCCCCGCTTGCTTCCAGTCGTATAGGGTATAAAATCTATATGCAGATGTGGCGTTGCTTCGTCCATGTGGAGATAAGCAGAGAAAACTCTCAATGTAGGATTGCGCTGTTGGAAGTCCTGCATATATTTATCAAGTATTTTTGCCGCAAGCTGTCCGTCCTCTGTCTTTGCCCCCATATCTTCCTTATTACCTATCTGCAAAATAATCTCATGGAACGGCTTTTCCTGTTTGCCGGAACAGATTTTCTCATAGTAATCATCAATTCGGCGGTCACTTCTGGTTTGCTTTTCATTGTATCGGGCAAGTGCTTCATCAAATAATTCATGGTATACATCTTTGATATTCTCATTGCAGTATTCCACATTCAGACAACTCCGTTCCGGGTCAGTGTTCTTTGCATGGAATTTTCTGCTGTTGTGGTTGACGGAACCTT
Source organism: bacterium 1XD42-76 (assembly GCA_009917545.1). Classification (GTDB taxonomy): domain Bacteria; phylum Bacillota; class Clostridia; order Lachnospirales; family Lachnospiraceae; genus QZDW01. The sequence continues at coordinate 2,093 of QZDW01000051.1, read as the reverse complement.
TCCCTGTCATAACGCTGATAGTCCGCTTCAATCAATTTCCCTTTCTCCCTGTCGGGTAATGAGCGCCGGATACGGCGCATAGCCTTTGTTACTTTCTGCGAAAGTAACGCAAAAGCACTTTTGACAGGCTACGCTCTATCAAAAGTGCCTTTGCGCCCTGCCGGGGGCTTTCCGTCCTGCGGACGGTGGGCGGCTTTTCGCCGCCTTGATACTGCCGCTTTCCGGCTTTCTCCCAACAGCGCAACAATGCAATGTCTATAATTTTTGCAACCTTACAATCTTCAAGAACGCAATTCCAAGACTGCAAAATTCTAATACCCTGCATTGTTGCGCTGTTACCTTGCCTGTTCGTCAGTGTTTGATTTTATCCAGTTCCCAATACCATGTGTTGTTTATCCGCTTCGCCCGGACACCTAACTCTTTCTTCGCATTTTCCAGTGTTCGCTTCGATATGCCCTGTTCGTCCGCAAGATTAAAAATCTCATTGCTCTGCATGGCATTGTTTGTTTCTGCCAGTTCCCGGAGTAACCGTTTCGCCTGTTCCATTTTATTTGCTTTCGGGGCAATGCCGCCTAACACTTCATCAGCTGTAATCTCATAATCCCCTAACCATTGAAAACCGTCCTCCGACAGTGCAAACGCTTTCGGATGTCCGAACGCCGCAAGGTTGTTTTTAATCTGCACCACAGCCCTTGTATTTTCTTCTCCCTCTACCCTGCCGACTAAGAGAACGCTTCTAGCGACTGCAAAGAAATCAATCGAACCCATTCCCCGGTATGCCGCTTTATTTCCTGCCGCCTTGTTCATATGCCCGACAAGGACAATCGCACACTGGTATTTCTCTGCCAGTGCCGCCAACTTCTTTGTCATATCCCTTGCTTCATTTGCCCGGTTCATATCCATGCCGCCGCCCAAGTAGGCTTGTATAGGGTCTAAAATCAACAGCTTTGCGCCCGTCTTTATCACAGCCTGCTCCAACCGTTCATCTATCATGGAAAGGGATTTTATCTTTTCATCAATGACCGAGATTTTCTCACAGTCTGCCCCCGCCTGTTCCAATCGGGGCTTTACCGTATCGGCAAGACCGTCCTCCGCACTCTGATAAATTACATTCAAAGGCTCTGTAAGTTTCATTTCACCGTCTAAGCCCTCTCCCCTTGTCAGCTTCGCCGCTATGTTCAGCACAAATGTTGTCTTTCCGTCCCCCGGATCGCCTTGTACGATTGTCAGCTTGCCATAAGGGATAAACGGAAACCACAGCCAAGAAACTTCCTGCGACTGTATCTCCGACAATTTAATCAACTGTAATTCTGTTTTTGTTTCTTCCATAATGCCCTCCATTTCTGAAAAATCGTTGCCACTGGAAGAAACCTCTGCTATACTTGTATTGTGAGGTTGATAACAGAGGTTTTCCAGTTATCACAGCCCTAACAGTTGCCGCTGTCGGGGCTTTTTTCTTCTCTGTTGGTGTTTTCCTGCCACAGATATTTTGCTCCGTCCAATACCCACAGGATAGCTTTCAGCATATCAAGACAGTCATTCCGCATATCTTCCAGTCCCTCCGGCGTTAAATCTACCTCTGTCTTTTCAAACTGTTCCGTCACTTCCCGGATATTGGTCTGCATTATCTTTAGTTCCTCTACCAACTGGTAAACCAGTTCTTTTTTACCGACCACGCACACCCGGTTATAAATACAGGAACGGACAAAATAATCTTTTTTAGAAAGTCCGCTTGCCAAAATCCTTGCTTCGATTTCTTCCCTCTCTCTGGGGGAAATGCGAAAGCTGATTGTCGGGTATTTATGCACTCCGCTCATTCTTCTTCCTCCCTGCTGTTCTCCATCTCCAATTTATCTGCAAGTTCCCCCTGCTTATTGGGATATAAATGTGAATAGGTATTTAATGTTGTTTCGATTTTCTCATGCCCCAACCGTTCCGCAATCGCTAATGGCGTAAAACCCATTTCCACAAGTAACGAAGCGTGGGAATGACGAATAAAATCCAAACATTTGGATTTCCTCAGTTATCCAAACTTAAATAAAATCCAAACCTTTCAGAAAAAAGACGTAAACCGCAACAAATACCGTCTGAAA
>QZDW01000050.1 GCA_009917545.1 bacterium 1XD42-76 | reverse complement strand
TTGCCAACGGCTTCACCTACTTTCTGCAAGACTTCAAACTTCAAGGCGGCAAGCTCCGCTATGGCGGCTCGTACCTCTTGGGAGAGGGTGTTGTAAGGTGCGCCGTACTCGTTCAGACAGCGGGCAATTTGATTCAAGTTGCCGCCGATTTTCCCGTACTCGGCTGTGAGTTTCCCAACAGCAGATAACAATTCATCATTGACCGGGGAAACAGTGATAACCGGGCATATCCTTGACTTGGTTAGGGCTTGCCGGATATATTCAGACTGGCTCATTTTGCAGAGGGCGACACGCTCGGAAAACTCGGCGTATTCTTCCTCGGTCAAGCGTGTTTTGATTACCCTGTGGCGGTGTGGCGTGTTATATCTTTTCATGGTCGTAGACCTCCTTTCTTTTATGCTTTGCCCTTTCACTAATAGGAGAAAAACAGGGGCATAAGCGGAAGTGTTTTTTGAAAAATCCGAAAAAAATTTTTTGAGGGATTTTTCAAGCGGCGCAAGCCGCAAAAAGGCGGGCTTGGGGTGGCAACCCCAACAAGATTCCCGCAGGACAAAATGAGCGATTAGCGAAATTTGGTACTGTGGTAGAATCTTGCTCTAAGAAAGTGACGGATTCCGCTGTGCTGGCTTCTGCTGATACCCTCGACGGAGAGGGCGGGGCTTCTGCCAACTTTGCGGGAATATTTTTCCCGTCATTATCACTACGCACTGGAAGGAAAATATGGCAAAGTTCCCCGGAAAATCTTTTCGTGTTTTCGTAACAGCATTTGACAAAAACAGGTACAAAAAAACAGGAAACCTTTTCTTGATTTCCTGCTTTCTGACTGCCAAAAAGGGCGGCGGTTATTCGGTTTTCATTCCCCGGAAGCAAACTTGTAGCCTATGCCTAAAACGGTCTTTATGTAGGTGGGGTTTTTGCTGTCCGGCTCTATCTTTTTCCGCAAGTTGCATATCACACTTGTAACGCTTGACTGGCAGCTTTCGCTTTCCATACTCCACACGGATTCAAAGATTTGCGCCTTTGTGAATACCCTCCCCGGACTGGCTGCAAGATAGCAGAGTATGCCGTATTCTAAGCGAGTGAGATAGATGTCTGCCCCGTCTCTTAATACCCGGCGTTGGTGTAGTCTGATTTCCAGTCCCGGAAAAACCAATGCGGGGGAACGGGGCGGCTGTATGGCTTCCAGCGGTATTATATCGGCAAGGGCGGCTATAGCTTTTTCAACTGCTTTTTCTTCTGTATCGTTGAATGTAAGCATGATTATTTTCCCGATAAATCTCACCCCCTGTTATGTAGCCTGTTCATCAAAGCGGAACTGAAACAGGGCAGCGATAAGCCGCCGTTTGATGTTGTCCTCGGTGTCCTTGTTGACGTGTCCGTTTTCAAGAGAAGCAAGCCGGATTCTCTTGCTGTAATGCTGTAAAACTTCGTCCACCGCTTCCGGCTCTCCGTTGGTCGCTCTAACAATGGTTTCATACGGTATAAGTTTAAGATTCTTCACGAAAAAGTACCTCCATTTTTTCATGCAACATTTGTAAGGCACTGTGTATATGATGCCATGCCGTACTTCGGCAGCGTCCGTATAGTTCCCCAATTTCCTGCTGTGTGTAACGCCCGAAAAAATAAAGGTAGATGATTTCCCTCTTTTTCTCTGGCAGAGAGGACAGGGCGGCGGCAAGCTCCCCGTTAGTGCTGTGTGTAACGCCCGAAAAAATAAAGGTAGATGATTTCCCTCTTTTTCTCTGGCAGAGAGGACAGGGCGGCGGCAAGCTCCCCGTTAGTGAGGATAATCGTCTGTCCGCATATAGTGACAGGATATTGCTTGTAGGGGTCTATAAAATAGTTATCTGACGTATAAAACGGATAAAACTTTTCTTCTGTGAGGTATTCAAAGGATATTTCCCTTTGCCGCCGCTTATCCCTGTCACGCCATGCGTTGATAGCCGCATAGCGTATGACTACTCTGCAAAAGGCATTAAATGTATATTCAATATGCTCTTTGTATTTTTCTGTGCATTCCATAAAAACTTCCTCCCTTTCTACCGTATGAGGTGTTGCAATGTGTATGGCTGTATTTTCATTGAACAGAAAACTTCTCCTTAATTCTCTGGTGTAAATCTTCCAAACATTTAAAATCTCTATATTCTCCTAAATGGTGTTTTATAATATCCCCACCAAAATCATGTATCAATAGTCCGTCAAAGCACGTTTGGGCAATAGTATCAGAATTGCAGCCACCAAAATAACCAACAAGAAGTGATTTGTCGAAATTAAATAATTCTATTGCAATCAGTGCGTCCTCATATACCTTTGGTGCTTGAACCGATTCGGCAAAATCAATAATACTGATTTTCCCATTACTATTTATCAATATGTTATCACCATTTAAATCTCCATGAACTAACACAAGTTTTCCATAATTGTGTGCTTTTATATAATTTAATCTTTCTCGTTGGAAGCACTTACTGTATTTTTCCCACCTGCTTTGCCTATCCACATCAAGCAAAACATTTGTATTGCTAAAATGATTACTAGGAACATTTAATTTATTTGTAATATCACGAAGTTTCACCCCTATAAGTTCTTTTTCCATATCACTCATGGATTTTACGGCTATACGAAAAGGAAGCCCCTCTATATAGTTCATAATGATATATGCAAAATCATATTTATCCTTGATGATTCCATTTGCCACAATGCAAGGTGATTCTACACCTATGGCGTTGATACTTCGTGTAATGCGGGCTTCATTTTCCATATCTAAAATTCCATTAAGCCCACTGTCAACAGGTGGATATATCTTAATAACATAATTACCTGCTTTGAATACTGCGTTTGTTCCGGGCATTGACTTTTCTATCTCATAAGCCCGTAATTTTTCTATTTGCATAATTTTCTTTATTAACGGAGAAAAAACGGGAATAGAGAAAAATATTCTTTCCCAATCTTTCCAGTGTTGTATTTCTTCATGAAATAAATACATAGTTATCTCCTTTCTAAGCATTCTCTGGAACATCACGCAAGAGATTATGTTGCTTTTTGAAACATATGCCGAACCTTATCTAAGCGGCTGTTAGGACGGCGTGACTGCAATACTGGCTCACCAGAAGTTTCTTGATACCCTTTTAGCTCTGTAAGACAAACGCTTCTTCCGTTTGTATAAAAATTCAGATCACTCCTATATTCACCAATACAGCGGGCAGGGATTTCTCCTTTAAAGATAACTTCATCATTTTCAACTACAGTTGATTCAATCACTGCACAATACTTTGGTGCGTCATTGTAAGCCCGTGAAAGATATTCCTGTGGCGCAAAAAGGGTAAAGGAAAGATATGGCTCCAATAACTGTGTTCCTGCTTTTTTCAATGCCTGCTCCAACACAACAGGCGCAAGAAATCGAAAATCTGCGGGGGTACTGACAGGGCTGTAATAAACTCCATAGTTAAAACAAATTCTGCAATCTGTTACCTCCCAACCATATAAGCCCTGTTCCAGTCCATAACGTACCCCCTCCATGACGGCATTTTGAAAACTTTGGTTTAAATAACCGAGAGATACTTCACTTTCATACTGTATTCCGCTTCCGGCAGGAAGTGGTGTTATAGTTAAACCAACAGACGCCCAAAACGGATTCGGTGGTACCTCAATATGAATTGTATAGGTTGCCCTTTTTAACGGTCTTTCCAGATAAATAACAGTAGGCTCTTTCATAGCCACTCTTACATGATACTTTTCTTCCAGCAACGAACATACAACCTCTAACTGTACCTTTCCCAAAAAGGATAGAATAATCTCATGGGTGACAGTATCAATTTCAAACTGCAAAAGCGGGTCTGTATCAGCAATTTCTGTGAGAGCATTCAGTAGGTCGTCCCTTTGTTCCAACTTTTCTGGAAAGACGGTTGTCCGAAGTAAAGGCATAGGATTGTCAAGCCATGCTTTGTGAGGTAGGAGCTTTTCATTTCCCAAAATATCATTCAGTTTCAAAGTATCATCGGATAAGATAACGATTTCGCCCGGATAGGCATGGTCTGTCGGAACGATTTCGCCATTTGCCGGAATGAACATTTCTGTAATCTTTATCTTTTTCTTCTTTGACAGCAAGAGCGTATCTCGCAAACGGAGCGTTCCATGATACAGACGCAAATAGGAAAGTCGTTTTTTCCGTGCTGTATACCCAACCTTAAAAACATATCCGCATAATTCGGACTGACTATTCTCTGTTCCTGTGACGAAAGTTTCCGTAATTACCTCAATCAATTTCTCCGTTCCTAAATTGTTTTTTGCGCTTCCATGATAAACAGGAAACAAAGAGCAACGTCTGGTTCTTTGGCATTTTTCACGTTGTAAATCTTGTATATCCAATGAATCCTCCGCAATATATCTCTCTAACAGTTCATCGCTTCCAGCAATAACGGTATCCCATTTATTCAAATCAGAAATGTCGGTCATTGTTATCTTTGGTGATAAGACAACTTCCTGCATGACAATCATATCATGGGTAAGTTTTTCCCTAATGTTTTGGTAAACATGGCATAGATTGATTCCGTCTTGGTCTATCTTATTTATAAAGATAATGGTCGGAATGTTCATCTTCTGAAGCGCATGAAATAATATCCGGGTCTGCGCCTGTACACCGTCTTTTGCCGAAACAACTAAAACAGCCCCGTCAAGGACAGATAGAGAACGGTATACTTCGGTTAAAAAATCCATATGACCGGGAGTGTCCACGATATTGATTTTATAACCATTCCAACAAAAAGAGGTAACTGCTGTCTGAATGGTAATTCCCCGCTGTTGTTCTAAAATCATGGTGTCTGTTCTTGTAGTTCCTTTATCCACGCTGCCTTGTTCCGCAATCGCTCCACTGGTATATAACAGACTTTCTGTTAAAGTTGTTTTTCCTGCGTCTACATGGGCAAGAATGCCGATATTGATTATTTTCATGTGATTGTCCTCCCTTTACAGCCCAAAAGGGCATAAAAATCCCCAGCAGTAAATACTTTTACCACTGGGGATATAGGTTACGGACATACACATATACAGCATACGCTTGCTGGCGACTGCTGTTCTTACTGTCGATATGTCAATATTGATAAGGCAAAAGTATTCTTAAATTGGGTACAAAAAACTAAGCCCTTTCATTCAAGGACAAATACAATTCTTTGTTCCCGCTATTTGATTATAGTTTTATTTAAGAATACCTTGCCGCATATTTTTTACTCCTTTTCTGGAATGAGGCTATTATAGCACATTGGCTCGGAGAAAGGAAGTACCCAAAAGAGAAATTTCTTTTTCACAAAAAGATATAAGAAATGAATGGGCTTCCGTAGTAGTCGGCATTGTGGGAATGTGTATAACTGGCTGTCTTATGGAATTGTGGGTAACTCTGTTTGCAGGACGTGGGAAAGCTGCACTTTAGCTTTTCCATGTGCTGTGAATAGAGTTATCCATGATTCCATAGCCTGTTATGCACATTTCCATAATGCTTATCTTTTGGTCTTTAGCTTCTTTGGTTCGGAATAGTGTGGTGCTGGCGGTCTATGTCTTGTTTTCGGTTGTTTGCTTCTTTACCGTACATGAGCATTCGCGCCAGGGTTGTCATTGCCGTAGCCCTCCATGAGATTGATCACGCCCCAAATGCCAAGTCCGGCTCCAAGTGCCACAACAAGGGTCTGCAAAACGTCTACTGCTGAATTAAAAAATGCCATGTAAAATCCTTTCTGCCGCGTCTGCGGCTGTCCGGCAAGCGGACAAAAGGCGGTCAGCGTTTGGTCGCCGCCGCATAAAAAAACCGCCCTGTGATAAAGGCGGTGTCCCCGCGCTGCGTAAGTTCTGCGGCGCGGCGGTATTCAGTTGTAAAGGGTTGGGCGGTACATCCCCCGGTAGGGGCGCGTACCATGTAGCCCGTGTTTACGTTCTTGATTTCCGATCAGCTCCTTAAAAAATCTTTTTATGAATGACAGGTAGGAAAGGGTCTTTTTCCGTAGCAGTCGGCGGTGTGGGAATGTGGGTAACTGGCTGCTCTTTTGGGGCTGTGGGAAACGCTGTTTGCAGGACGTGGGAAAGCCGCACTCTGGCTTTTCCATGTGCTGTGAATGGCGTTTTCCATAGCCCCATAGCCTGTTATCCACATTTCCACGGCGCAAATCTTTTACGCCCTGTCACTGTTTCGGGATAAGCCCCATGCGGCGGGCTATTTCCTCCGCATAAAGCTCCACATAACGGCGTTCCATTTCCTCCCGCCACTGCCAATACTCCTGTATTGCTGTGTCAATGGCGACTGCCATATCCAGCAGCCACTTCATTTCAAGCTGCTTCCGCTGCTTCTCCTGTTTCTTTCTGATACGCTTATTCATTTCTTGCGTCCTCCTGTAAATGCGCCCGGTTCTTCTCGTAAAGCCGTTCGCAATCCTTGATAAATTTCCGCAGGGCGGCTTGCCGCCGCTGTTCCTCCCGGATTTTGGGGTTGACAAGCAGGGTGAACCGCCGCCTGTCAGTTCCGGGGTGTTCATTCATGGTCTGTGTCCTCCTGTAAGCCCTCCCCGTCAATCTCGTAGTAGTCAAATTCTTCCTCCGGCTTCACAATGGCGGGGCGGCGTTTGATGTGCTTTTCCATGTCAAAGGCGTTTTTCGGGTCTGCGTCGGAAAGGTACTTGTATTTCGGGTGTTTTGTGATGTCAAATTTATCCGAAAAGAACGGGCGCACCCCGCGCACCTGTAAAATACACTTGCCCCCGTCCATAACGGCGATTTCGTCCTGTGTCATAAGCTCTTTCCCCAGCTTTTGATAGTTCAGCCCGTGGGAAAGCTCCCGTCCCCGCGTTTCAGAGGTGTTAAAGCTGTCATGAGGTAAGCGCCTCGTGGACGCTCCCTCCCGAACCGTGCGGGCACCTCTCGATGCACACGGCTCTCCATATGCCGTCAACTAACAAAATCAGTCTTTTCCGTGTATCTCACGGTGGCACGCCGGACATACTGCCAGCGTTTTCCTGCGATTCTTTAGCATGACTTTTTCCCACTCATATTCACCGCTAAGGCTTTTCAGCCGTTTTACCTGATGAATCTCCACGTCATTTGTGTACTGTCCGCAGAGTTCACAAGTTTTTGAGCGCAGTTTTGCCGCTATGCGGTTTGGTCTGTCATACCGTTTGTAGGCCGGAAGAATATCTGCCTGCGGCACATTGGGCTTATCCTTGCGGATAAAAGGCCCTCTGTAAAATACGCTCTCCTTCATACCGCTTTTTGTCTTATAAATGACGGTAAACCGTCCATCCCTAAAATATTTCTTCTTAATCTTTCTGGTCTTTGTGCGGTATTTATTTGCGAATGTTTTCAGCATACTGTAA
>QZDW01000004.1 GCA_009917545.1 bacterium 1XD42-76 | reverse complement strand
TATCTTTTTTGCGAATGATAGCCTGTAGTTTATCAACATCTGTCTCAGATAAAGAAATAATATATTTTTTGAGTCTTGCCATAGTATCACACCTTTTTACTTTTATAATACCATATATTACCGTATTTATCAAACAGACATTACACTAGTCCGGCTATGAAGCAAATCGGGCTAAGCGCTGAGGGGTTACTAAAATTTGTTGCTCTACCATTTAAGTTTTTAGGTTTAAAATCTGATCAGCTCGAAAAGAAATATACTAAATTCATTGAAGATGCTATTAATGACGTGCCTAAGCAAAAGTTGACTCCTCCTAAAAGCAGTATTATAGCACCATTGTTAGATTATGTAAAATTTTGTTTTACCGATGAACCCGGAAATGATTTGCTTCAATATATGTTCTCTAAATTGTTATCTTCTGCTATCAATCAAGATTTCTCAAACCAAATTCAAAAATCGTTTGTTGAAGTTATGCGTTTTTTATCTGGAAATGAAGCAAAACTTCTGCAATGGTGTTCTGACGAAATAAAAAAATGTTCATCGAATATAAGAATTTTGGATTCAGGGGATTTTTTTGAATTAGGCGTCATAACTTCATTTATTGCTTGGGATAATGGAGAGAAGATATTGGAAATACCTGTAACCACGCCAGGAATATTTCCATCTTTGAATTTTCCAGTTGAAGAATCACAAACCTTCTTTCCTCGCTTGGTCTGATTAAAACTAAGCATGATTTTGAAAGTGGTTATATCTTTTTTAACAATTTGATTGAATTAAAAAAGAAAGGAATAGCAAATTTCGAGATACCATCACTTTTTAATGATGCGATATTACGGACTCAAAATGCACATATTTATGGGGAAACAAAAACATATACGGATATGTTTCATTCGATGTTGCTTCAATCTGAAACTTTACAGCTTTACAATATGTTATCCCAATGTAAGAGCCTTCCAACTGATCAAATAGTTGATTTATCTATTACACGGACATTTGTTTCTATGACAGAATATGGGCATAAATTTTTAAACTGTTGTATTTAAGTAGAGTATTACTTTCCAGCATTCTCTATATTACATATTAAAAAAGCTACGCATTGCGTATATTTCCTCAATCAACGGGGAATTTATGAAAATCAGGAAATCGGCGGAGAATGATCTCCGCTACTTTTTATTCTACATACCACCGCTCCATGCCGCCTTTGCCTTTGGCATTTTCATGCCAGCAGGCACCCTCGAACTCGCCGGACTCCTCCAGATAATACCAGTCTCCTGCCCCGGTTTTCTCTCCGTCCCACTGAACCCAACCAGTAAGCATGTAACCGGATGTGCCGAACAGGTACCAATGGTGATTAATTAACTTCCAACACATCGCCGACAAGGTGCCATCTGCATTCTGATACCACCAGCCATAAGTATCATGGTGCTAACCTAACCTACCTCATACCTCGGTTCCTCCACCAGACTCCAATCAGGGCGCCCATAACCAACAATTCCGGTATAGGACAAGGCGTAAGACTTCTCACAGACCCCACCCCCGTTAGCCACTATCCTGGAAGCTCCGCTGGTATTGCCTTCGATGGTGCATACTCTGCCACCATCCACCATTTTGATAATGCCCGTATAACAGATCCGAACAGAATTTTTAAAGAAAATCTGGTCCCCCACCTTTGGATATGTATACCATTGCTTATTATCTTTATAATACTGGGCGGAAATTGGAGTGTAAGCAGAAAAGCCCCCTGATGTGATATGCCGCGAAGTGTAGCAGATTTACTGCAAAGGCGAAAAATGAAAGAAAGAGGACAAAAAAGATAGTATCCCCTTTGCGGCATAACCGGAGAGAATCCGGAGCAGATGCAGGGGGTTTTTGTTATAAAGGACTGATGTCTTGCAGCTCCAAATGGGATTTGGCTTCAGGCTGCCTGGCCAATGAAGTATAAGGATATCCAAAGTGTTTCAGACTATCAAAGGAAGAATGTTTGAAAAGTTATAAATCAGCTATTCAAAATTCTGAAAAATCGTAGTATAATTGTCGGAAATCAGTGACATACATGTGGTTTTATAGCATGTGTGCTTTTTACAAAGGAGAAACATTATGTTAAAGAGTGAGGAAGCTCTTTTGCAGGAGCTGATCGACAAATATGCGAAGATGTATATGAAACTGGCCTATAACAGCGGAGTTCCATCTGAAAATGCAGAAGATGTCGTTACAGAAGCCTTTTGGTCGTTTTATAAATCCGGATATTTCGGATGTCTGAGTGAGAAAGAGACAAAGGTTATGCTTGCGAATATTGTGAAGAACAAAAGCAGGAGTTTTGGGGAGAGAACCAACCTATGCAAAGGGACGGGCCGGATGGATGAAGGGATGGGCTGCTACTGGTGAACCGTGTGGTGTACATGAATAAGCCGGTCTATATGCCGCAAAATAAGAGGAGGATGAGATATGGACAGACGTTTGGCAGAGTTAATGCAGGAAATGATGCGGTACGATCATGGAAATGCTGCCAGGATACAGCATTTTGTTAAGGTACATGATCTGGCGGCAGCGATCGGAATTCTGGAGGGTCTTGACGAAGAAAGTTTATATATCCTGGAAGCAGCAGCTATTTTACATGATATCGGGATCCGCGTCAGTATGGAGAAATATGGCTCTGGTAACGGGAAAAACCAGGAAAAGGAAGGCCCGCCGGAGGCAGAACGGCTGATGACTAAGATCGGCGGCTTTCGGACAGATCAGGTGGAGCGTGTCAAGTATCTGATTGCCCATCATCATACGTATGACGAGATTGACGGGCTTGATTATCAGATTCTCATTGAAGCAGATTTCCTTGTCAATCTGCATGAGTCGGGGGAGCGGTACAGCGCGCTCCTTGCCGCGCAGAAAAATATTTTCCGCACTGAGACCGGACGTGGAATGCTGACCGAGATGTTTGAGATTTACCAATAGAAACTTGCCCCCGGATCAATCAGAATCGTGATAGTCCGGGGGTGAGTTTTTGCTTTAAGCCATTTTGAACTGCTTTTGGCGATGACCTTCTCTCTGTGTCAGCATAGCAGCAGAATGAGGATTGACAGTAACCTTCATGCGCCCACGAGTGAGGACACCACCAAGAATGAAAGTAGTCAGGCGCCTTTGGCATCCCTGAATTTATATCTTTGTCGTGAATAAAAGCATGCGAAAAAAGATGACAGATCAAGAAAAAACTGGTATACTTGGTCTTAAGCCGACCAGAAGGAAAGCGGCAGTTTTTTAAAATGATTTAAGAGCATTGGAGGGGCCGGAATGATGAAAAGGGCCAGTAAGCCGAAGGCAGGTAGTATGGGGACCAGAATACAGACGATGAATAATGCGATGATCCTGATTGCCTGTATTTTGTGTACATTATTGATTTATGTTACGATTCTGGTTTCATCAAGGTATGAGAGGATGCTGGAGCATACGGAGGACTATATCACCTGTGTGATGGATGCAGGGCTTGTCACCGACGGGTCGGACTGCCTGTCAGAGCAGGTATGGTTTTATGTTGTAACAGGGGATACCTCTTATATTGATGCATATTTTCAGGAGAAAAATATTGTAAGGCGCAGGGAATCGGCTTTGGAAGCATTCGAAAAGCAGAAACCGGATGAGACTGCATACCAGTATCTGGAAGCCGCCTTAAAAAATTCGGACGAGCTCGTCAGGGATGAGCTGTATGCCATGAAACTGGTAGCCACTGCGATGGGTACGGATCTGTCTGATGGTTCGCCGGAGCTTCTCGATACAAAACTTTCTGATGCGGATCAAAATCTGAGCCCGGAAGAAAAGATTGCCAAGGCCAGAGAAATCGTGTTTGGCTCCGGATATCGGGAGTCCAAGGCTTTGATTATGAATGATATTTCCCATTTTCTTAACCATGTTCTGGAAATGACACATGAAAGGCAGTTAGACAGCATATCCTCTCTGGAAAGCTTTCTCAGAGGCCAGAGAATTTATATCGCACTTTTATTTGTTCTGATAGTCTGTATGTTTATCTCGATTATTGCACTTGTTATCCGGCCTCTCCAGGGATACATCCGCTGCATCAAGGAGGGGAGGACTGTTGATATTAAGGGTTCGTACGAACTTCAGTATCTGGGCAAGACATATAATGAGATCTATGAGACCAACCAGTCAAATGCATCAATGCTTCGTCATAAGGCAGAACATGATCCACTGACCGGGGTGATTAACCGAGGTGGCTTTGAGGAGCTTAAGAAAGTGTTAAAGGATGAGAAAAAGCCGATGGCGTTTCTTATCATTGATGTGGATAAGTTTAAGGAAGTGAATGACGGATACGGCCATGAAATGGGTGACAAGGTATTAAAGCGTGTCGCCAGTCTGATACAGGAGAGCTTCCGTACGCGGGATTTTGTAGCCAGAATCGGCGGAGATGAATTTTGCGTCATTATGACGGATATCACAGAGCATCTGGGCCTGGTAATTAAGAATAAGATCTATATGCTGAACCGTATGCTGCAGAATCCGGATGATGACTTCCCTGCTGTATCATTAAGTGTGGGGGTGGCATTTACAAAGGAAGGATTTACAGAGGAGCTCTACAGAAATGCGGACAGAGCGCTTTATTATGTGAAAGGGAACGGACGCTGTGGAATCAGCTTTTACGGTGAAGACGTGGAAAGCTGACAGGAAAAGTCAGGCGCAAAGTTCTGCCGGAGGTGTCATGTCCGAAGGACATGACAGAAAGGAAAAATATGGAGGATAGGAAGAACGTACAGCTGCAGAAAGCGGAGATTTCAAAGAATGAAAGCAGTGTGGAAAGAGTAAGCCTCCCGCGCACGATACATCTTGTGCCGATGGATCATCTGGATGGGTTTGACGTGCGCCCGGGCTTTTATGAAATAAACGGGGCTACCGCGATTCCGGGCGGTGTGAATTTTACCGTATATTCCCGCGGAGCCACCTCGATCGAGCTGTTGCTGTTCAGACGGACAGAGGAGGAACCGTTTGCAATACTGCCATTTCCCAGACATTACCGTATTGGTAATGTGTATTCCATGATTGTATTTAAGCTCAACATTGAAGAATTTGAGTATGCCTATCGGGTGGACGGTCCATATGAACCGGAAAAAGGACTGATTTTTGACAGAAACAAGTATCTTCTTGATCCGTATGCCAAGGCAGTTACGGGTCAGAGCCGCTGGGGAGAGTCCACATTACGCGGACACCAATACCGGGCCCGTGTTGTCAAGGATGACTTTGACTGGGAGGATTCGAGGCCCCCTCTGCACGCAATGGAGGATCTTATCATTTACGAGCTGCATGTCAGAGGGTTCACGAGGCATGAGTCGTCAGGCGTCCTTCATCCGGGAACCTTTGAAGCTCTGATGGAAAAGCTTCCTTACTTAAAAGCACTGGGTGTCAATGTTGTAGAGCTGATGCCGATTTTTGAATTTGACGAAATGCAGGATTACCGGGAAGTGGAGGGGGAAAAACTCTACAATTACTGGGGCTATAATACGGTAAGCTTTTTTGCGCCCAATACGAGCTATACGGCCAGCAGGGAATATAATCGCGAGGGGAACGAGTTAAAGAAGCTCATACGCACCTTCAATGAGAACGGGATTGAGGTCTATCTGGACGTGGTGTTCAACCATACGGCAGAAGGCAATGAGGACGGCCCTTTCTTTTCCTTCAAGGGATTTGACAACAATATCTATTATCTTTTGACGCCGGACGGCCATTATTATAATTTCAGCGGCTGCGGTAACTCGTTAAACTGCAATCATCCGATTGTCCACCAGATGATTCTCGACAGTCTGCGTTACTGGGTTACGACCTACCGGGTCAATGGTTTCCGTTTCGATCTGGCTTCCATCATGGGACGGAATGAGGACGGTTCCCCAATGAATAAGCCGCCGCTGTTACAGGCTCTGGCATTTGATCCGATTCTGGGCGATGTCAAGCTGATTGCCGAGGCATGGGACGCCGGCGGACTCTATCAGGTTGGAACCTTCCCTTCCTGGAACCGCTGGGCTGAGTGGAACGGCAAATACAGGGACGATCTGCGCCGTTATCTGAAAGGCGACGGCGGCATGGCACAGGCGGCGGCCCAGAGAATGATCGGCTCAAGAGATATTTACGAGGTCAATAAGAGGAAGAACGCTTCTGTCAATTTCCTTACCTGTCATGATGGTTTTACGCTTTATGATCTCTATTCGTATAATGAAAAGCACAATGAGAAGAATGGATGGAATAATACGGACGGGTCCGGGGAAAATTTCAGTTGGAACTGTGGTAAGGAGGGGGAAACGGAGGATGCCGGAATCCTTTCACTGCGGCGCCGTATGATGCGCAATGCGTTTGCGGTTCTCATGTGCAGCCGCGGGATTCCGATGTTTCTGGCAGGCGATGAATTCTGTAACACACAGTTTGGAAATAATAATGCATACTGTCAGGATAATATCACTTCATGGCTGGACTGGCGTCTGCTTGAGAAGAACCGGGACATGTTCCAGTTTTTCCAGTATATGATAAGCTTTCGCAAAGAGCATCGCGTCCTGCGCGCCAATATCAGCGATGGGGCCTGCGGCTTTCCTGATGTGAGTTTCTACGGCGTGGAGTCAGAGGTAAGCCAGTTTGCGGATTATGACCGCTATGTAGGGCTTTTGTTTGCCGGTAAGGAGGCAGGGCAGAGGCCGGAGATGGTCTATATTGCATCGAATGCCTATTGGGAAGAGCTTTCCATAAAACTGCCGAAGATTGCTCCTTCGATGCAGTGGGAGCTGGCTGTCGATACGTGGGAGAGCAGCCAGAAGCTTCACCGCTATCCCGGCAGAAGCTTTCTGATCCGCCCAAGGAGCGTGATGGTATTCGTGGGAAGATAAACGCTTCCTGATTCTGTGCGAAAAGTATGAGGATTTATGGATGGACGTATGGAAAATTCTTGAGATGGAACCGACAGAGGACAAAAGGGCGATAAGGCGGGCCTATGCCAGGCTGTCAAAAAACTGTCATCCCGAGGATACGCCGGAAAAGTTCCAGGTACTTTACAGTGCCTATCAGAAAGCCCTCCACTGGGCAGAGGAAGCTGTCCGCGATAGTCAGGCTGAAGAGGAAGAGGGGCCGCCTGTGCAGTCCGCCCCACTAAGGTGCGGGGAGAATGGAGAAGATCCGGCTTCCCGCTCTGACGGCTGTACAACAAGGGAGGAGATCCTTGAGCTTTTCCGACAACAGAAAAAGGAGCAGGAGACAAAACGGAGTGTATTTGCTGGAGCCTGGAAAACATATGTTATCAAGCAGAGTGTCAGGGCAGATGATTTATACTGGGAGGAATTTCTGGAGGGCACGGACTTTTTGGAGATTCACTCTGACCCGTGGGTAGTCGATAAACTTTTGGAGGAGATTGGACATTGCCTGTATTTCCGTGAGGAATCCTGCATGAAGCTGTGGGAGGTATACGGGTTTGACAAATACGGATTCCGCGAACCGGCAGAGTGCGAGGGATTTCTGGGTCCGGAGCATATGAGACTTTACCGCTATCTGCTCCCGGCGATGAAACTGTATGGCGCAAAAGAGGACGCCAGACGGTTAAAAGAGCAGGAGGAACGGCGCAGGAATGAAAAACGTCTCTGGTGGGAGCAGAGGAAACGGAAAATAACCGCCCTTTTGGCTGGGGTGTTTGCGGCAGCAGCGATGTTTCTGCTCCTGACTGCACCTGTCATAGATGCAGCACGGGTGCGTAAGGCGGCAGAAGAGTATGTATCTGCCAGTTATCCGGATACACAGTTTATAGATTATGAGGAGACAGGGAGAACGACGCACAGGATGCGGACTGTGAGACTCCGGTGTGGGACAGTTTCTGATCTGTGGATTTCTCTTGATATGGAACGGGATGGCTGGTTTGGCGGTTTTACGGTAAAAACGGATCATTTCCCGGAGGAGCTTACCAGGCGCTTTAAAGAGCAATATGGACTTTCTTCTACGTATAAGAAAAAGAGTGGCAAAGATGCGCTCTGGGAGTTCATTATATCTTTTGATGGTATGGACGGAATTGACGGACTTGAGGAACCACTCAATGCACTTGCAAAAGACAGCGCCTTCTGTGAGGTGATTCGCGGGCTGCCTGTATTTTTCTGTCCCAAAGAGGCGCTTTATGAAGAATTTTTTATGTATGGGGGCGAGGGAGGTCTTCCCGCAGAACAGGATTACCGCATTGGCGGGCTTCCGGAGGCAGGCAGGATTTGTGAGGCGTTGAGGATGGATTATGCATCTTATCTGTATAATTATGAGTCCTGGCATCTTTCCCCTTCGATAAGGGAGCGGTATGAGGGCCCATATCGTATGCTTTTGGCAAAGGCAAGGGACGCCGGTGAGGCTGAGAGAAGGTTATCGGCAGAGCCGGGCCCGGGACAGGCAGCAGAAGAGACAGAGATCCAGGTGCGTGAGAAGATAAAGGAGCTTGACCTCCCTGTGGCGACATACCAGGTTGCTTCTGATACAGGGAAACGGGAGTATATGACTGTGGGAAACCTCTATCTTTATTGCGCTGGAATGGGAATGGATGTAACTGTCCATAAAGACGGCCGTGGTTTTCATGTTTACGGAAACAACTGCCTGTATTTCTTTGGCGGACCATCCGATTCCGAAAAAGGAGTTTACCAGGCCGCCAGAATTAATATTGAGACGGAGACGGCTTTTGAAATCAATAAGCTCAGCGATTTACTTTTACAGGAGGTGACTGGCGATGGCAGTGATCGGGATTGACTTGGGGACGACGAACAGCCTGGCGGCAGTATATCGGAACGGGGAGGCTGTGCTGATTCCAAATGCACTTTCCGAACCGCTGACGCCGAGCGTGGTGAACGTGGACGAGGAAGGCATGATCTGGACCGGGGCTCCGGCCAGGGAACGGCAGCTTCTTCATCCGGAGGATTCGGCCTCGTCGTTTAAGCGCTTTATGGGGACTGGAAGGAGCTTTTCCCTGAGAGATAAAAACTTTACCCCACAGGAGCTCTCTGCCCTGATTTTAAAACGGCTTAAGGAGGAGGCGGAACAGTATCTGGGCGAACCGGTTGAGGAAGCGGTCATCAGCGTTCCTGCTTATTTTAATGACAATCAGAGAAAGGCCACCAAGGATGCCGGGATTCTGGCAGGGCTTAAAGTAGAACGGCTTATTAATGAGCCATCGGCAGCGGCGCTGGCTGTATGCCAGATTCAGAATGTGGAGGAAGCGTCATATCTGGTATTCGATTTTGGCGGGGGGACACTCGATGTCTCTGTGGTGGACTGCTTTGAAAATGTGGTCGAGATCGCAGCCGTGAGCGGTGATAACCATCTGGGCGGCAATGATTTTGACTTAAAGATCGCTGAGTCTTTCTGCGAAAAGCACGGTTTTGTGTTTCGTGAAATGGACGCCTTAAAACAGGTCGCCCTTTTGAAGGCCGCGGAGAAGGCCAAATGCGAGCTTACACAGAACAGTGCGGCGCTTTATAAAGCAGAGCTTGACGGGGAGGAATACGGTATGTTCCTCACCAATCAGGAGCTAGTCAGTGTTGGCAAGGACATTTTTGAACGCATTTTCGAGGTGGTGAAGCGGGCATTGAAGGACAGCCACCGCACAATAGATGATATTGACGAGGTGATTCTGGCGGGTGGTTCCAGCAAAATGCCGGTAGTCGCCCTGTATCTGGAAGAGATTCTGGAGAAAAAACCGGTGGTCGTGGGCTCTCCGGATTATATCGTGGCTCTGGGAGCAGGCTATTATGCAGGAATCAAGGAGCGAAACGAGGAGATTAAGGATGTGCTTTTGACGGATATCTGTCCCTTTACGCTGGGAACGGATATTATCAATCCCAGGGACCGTTCCCGTCCCCTGATGTCTCCCATTATTGAGAGGAACAGCGTGCTTCCGACGTCGAAATGCGGCTATTTTATGAACGCCTACGATGGGCAGAAGAATGTAAAGCTGGGCATCTATCAAGGGGAATCGTATTATTGTGATGAGAATATTAAGCTCGGGGAGATTAATATGGAAATCCTCCCGCGTCCGCGCGGTCAGGTACATCTGGAGGTACGTTTTACCTATGATATTAACGGGATCCTGGAGGTCGAGGTATACGACCGCCTGAAGGAAGAACGTGTTGTAACTGTTCTGACGGGTGGAAGCGGAAGACTGTCCGAAGAGGAGCTTAAAGAACGCCTTGCCGAGATGAAAAAACTTAAGACACAGCCGATCGGCGGAGAGCGGGTCAGACTGGTGATGGCAAGGGGCGAGCGGCTCTTTAAAGAACTTACCGGTTCCGAAAGGGAGATCGCAGCGATGGGGTTAAAGCGCCTGAATGAGGCTTTGAGTACCCAGAACGATCAGCTCATTAATCATGTGAGGAAAGAAATCAGCGATTTGTTCGATAACCTGGAAGCGGGTTCATAAGCCGGGGAATGAAAGGATACAGTAACCGCTTGACCTAGAGCAGACTCCATGTAGTATAATAGGAAAAACTCAGGTATGCCAAATGCGCCCGAAACGTTTCATTTATGGCGGCGCATGAAGGCGTGGAAAAGAAAAGGAGTGGTGAAGTTGGGGGAAGACCAGAAAATCGTTTTATTTGAGAGGATGCCAGTCCCCTCTGCTTTTGCGAAGCTGGCGATTCCGACGGTCTTGAGCTCGCTTGTCATGGTACTCTACAACCTGGCGGATACGTATTTTGTAGGAATGTTAAATAATCCGGTGCAGAACGCGGCAGTCACGCTTGCCTACCCGGTGCTTTTGGCTTTTAATGCAGTCAACAACCTGTTTGGCGTGGGAACCTCCAGCATGATGAGCCGCGCACTTGGACGAAAAGACTATGATACAGTAAGAAGAAGTTCGGCTTTCGGTTTTTACTGTGCCTTGTCGTGCGGTCTTTTATTTTCTCTCTTCTGCACGATCTTCAAAGAACCTCTTTTAGTTCTTTTGGGCGCGAATGATGCTACGGCAGGAGCGACATCCGACTACATGCGCTGGACTGTGTCCTTTGGAGCAGCCCCCGCAATCCTTAATGTGGTCATGGCCTATATAGTACGTTCTGAGGGCGCTGCGCTGCACGCAAGCATCGGAACCATGAGCGGCTGTGGCCTGAATATGATTCTGGATCCGATCTTTATTCTTCCCTGGGGCCTTAACATGGGAGCAGCGGGGGCAGGATTGGCGACGTTCCTTTCGAACTGCTTTGCCTGCGGATATTTTTTCATACTTTTGTATGTGAAGCGGAAGAATACATATGTTTGTATCAACCCGCGTAAGCTTTCTTTTAAGAAAGAGATCGTGCTCGGAGTCTGTATGGTAGGGGTTCCGGCCTCGATTCAAAACCTCCTGAACGTGACAGGAATGACAATTTTAAATAACTTTGCCTCCGCCTACGGAGCCGATGCAGTGGCGGCGATCGGGATCGCGCAGAAGATCAATTCAGTCCCCTTCCAGATCGCGCTTGGCGTCTCCCAGGGTGTGATGCCTTTGGTGAGCTACACATATTCGAGTGGAAATCACCGGAGGATGAAAGATACGATTCTCTTTGCCATGCGCCTTATGCTTCCGGCCATGCTGACGGTAACTGCGGTATACTACTTCGGCGCAGGAGGAATCGTGCGCTTGTTTATGGATAATGAGATCATTGTCGCACATGGAACGCGCTACCTGCGCGGACTCTGTCTGGGGCTGCCTCTGATTTACATGGACTTTCTGGCCGTCGGCGTATTTCAGGCTCTGGGGCTTGGCGGATACGCTCTCATGTTTGCTTTTATGCGTAAAATTATTCTCGAAATCCCGGCGATCATTCTCTTAAACCGGCTTTTCCCATATTATGGACTTGCTTATGCACAGCCATTTGCAGAACTCATTCTGTCGATGGCGGCAGTCATCATGCTGCGGCACATTTTTAAAAAGAGTCAGGAAGCATTGCAGAAAAGCTGAACACGGATTCCGATAATAAAACCGCTTGACTTGGAGCGGACTCCATGTTGTATAGTAGCAGTCAGGAAACAGGCGCCAGGGCGCCATACCAGACAGGGCTGGTGTGCGATTCATGAAAGGAGCAGCGATATGGAATGGAGATAAGAGAAAATACGCATTTGGATGTGTGAGGTTTCCATGATCGAAAATATGAGGCAGGTAAAGGAATTGTTTGGAATGTAAGCCTGATGAAAGGCGGGAGAGTATAATTTGACTATTTCAGAGGTAAGCGAACAGTACGGTTTGACGGCCGACACGCTTCGTTATTATGAAAAGATCGGATTGATACCGCGTGTCGAGAGAAAGAAAAACGGAGTCCGGGATTATCAGGAAGAAGATTGTAAACAGATCGCGTTCATAAAATGTATGCGCAGTGCCGGGATGCCGGTGGAAACACTTCTGCGTTACATGAGCCTGATCAGACAGGGAGAGGAAACAAGCAAAGAGAGGATGGGGCTTTTGGTGGAGCAGCAGGAGATCCTCTTAAAAAAGCGGCAGGAGATGGACGATACTCTAAAGCGTCTGGAGGACAAGATCGCCTGCTTTAAGGAAAAGGAGAAAAGCAAAAAACGGCAGGCCTGCGGGTGTATATAGCGTATGGGAGACAGATCAAAGGATTACTTTCCATAGCCCTTCGAAGGATCAGGGCGATTTTTGCAGGGGATGGAGAAGGAGGAACAGGATATGAACAAGGTATTACTGATTAACGGCAGTCCGCATGAGCACGGATGTACGTTTACTGCTTTAAGTGAGGTTGCGGACACGCTGTCAAAGAACGGTGTGGAGACTGAGATGTTATATCTTGGCCAAAAACCGGTTGCCGGATGCATTGCCTGCCGCTGCTGTTATCAGACAGGAAAATGTGTGTTTGACGATAAGGTGAATGAGATCAACAGAAGGATTGACGAGTTTGATGCTGTTATAGTCGGATCACCAGTCTATTATGCCGGTCCGGCCGGTCAGCTGTGTGCGTTCCTGGACAGACTATTCTATAGCAGCAGAGGACGGATGGCCGGGAAACTGGCAGCAGCAGTTGTCTCATGCCGCCGCGGCGGAGCGACCGCAACATTTGACCGTCTGAATAAGTATTTCACGATCAGCAACATGTATGTGGTTGGCTCCCAATACTGGAATCAGGTACACGGGAACACGCCGGAAGAAGTGAAACAAGATGCAGAAGGCCTGCAGACCATGCGTACTCTGGGGCAGAATATGGCCTGGATGCTGGAAAACAGGGCGGCAGGGATGAGAAGCGGTGTTAAAGCGCCTGAATATGAGGCAAAGGTGAACACAAATTTTATCAGATAATATTGTCACGAAACATCATTTATTTTGCGGGAATCCGGATCCTTTTATGCCGGTTTCCTGCATTTTTTGATTTGATTCATGCCGTAAAAGACTTGTTTTTTGTTTGCCGGCAGAACTGTTTTTATGGTATAATCGGGAAAACGATATGCGGGCTTTTGGCATATGCAGACAAAGGCTGCCGCTTTATCAGATTCCAGCAGTCAGTTTTGATGATTATGACGACGATAGGGATAGGGATATCGTTATCACCATCGAATATAAGCCGATATATATTACAGAAGCCGGGGAAATGTTCACAGAAGTGCGCCTGTATCGATACGAACCGGACAGACGGACTCCAAACGGTTGGAAGAACTCTGGCGGGTGAAGTGCCGGAGTATCTTGCAGGAAAAGACAGATTAACATGACATTTCCAAATGGCAGTATTTCTCAATATTCTAATATTACAGGGGGAATCGTATGGTAGGAGGTATTTCAGGAACAGGTTCCTATTTCAGAATGTATCAATATGGCTCTGTATATGGAAACCGGTCTGCGCGCAGAGTGCAGCACTCCGCTCCGGCGGAGGAGAATCCGTCGGTATCGACGGCCGGGCGCGCTTCTTTGTCGTCCGGTCCGGCGGCCAAAGCAACGGCGCAGGCGGCAAGTACAACAGCACAGACAGCAGGCCGTCCGCCTGCTTCCCCGGGCCTTTTTATCCGCAAAGGAGCGGATCCGGCAGAGTATGCCGTGCGTATGCGTATGCAGAATCTGGATCCGGAGACCTCGGGTCTGTCGGGACAGGAGCAGACCGCCGCAAAGGTTACAGGCGCCGGGAAGGAGTATGGCGACGGGAAGTGCCAGACTTGTGAGGAACGTAAATATCAGGATGGTTCGAACGATATGGGAGTGTCCTTCAAGTCACCGACGCGTGTGGCTCCGGAGGCAGCTGCCTCGGCTGTACGCGGGCATGAGCAGGAGCATGTCTCCCGTGAGCAAGCCAAGGCGAAACGGGAAAACCGCCATGTGGTCAGCCAGAGTGTGTCACTGCATACGTCCGTATGTCCGGAATGCGGCCGTGTCTATGTTTCCGGCGGCGTGACGCGTACAACGACGGCTGCTAACAAGCCAAAGCAGGATGACAGTGCGGGCCAGCCGGAGCGCCGCCCGTTTTCTGCTGTGGCGTAGACTGGATAAGGGGAATCCGATTTGAATACAGAAGAGATCATCATCCGCACCGTGTCGCCGGACGATGCCGCTGAACTTCTATCCATCTATGCGCCGTATGTGGAAAAGACGGCCATCAGCTTTGAGTATGAGGTTCCCCGGGTGGAGGAGTTTCAGAAAAGGATTGAAAAGACTTTGGAGAACTATCCATATCTGGCGGCAGAGTGCGGCGGCAGGATTCTCGGATATGTCTATACAGGTCCGTTTATCGGCCGCGCCGCCTACGGCTGGTCGGCTGAGGTGAGTATTTACCTGCGGGAGGACTGCCGCAAAAAGGGACTTGGAAGGCGGCTTTATGAAGCGCTGGAAGCCGTTTCTGGGGCGCAGAATATCCTGAATCTGAACGCCTGCATCGGCTGTCCACGGACAGAGGATGTCCATCTGACAAATAACAGCATGCAGTTTCATGAGCATATGGGATACCGCCTGGTGGGACGCTTTCAGGAATCCGGCTATAAATTCAATACCTGGTATGATATGGTGTGGATGGAAAAGATTCTTGGAGAACATGTGGAAAAACCGGCTCCTGTAATCGCATTTTCGCGGATTGGCGCAGAGCAGCTGCATTCTCTGGGGATTCGATCAAACGGGAAGCCGGCAGAAGAATTCCACATAGTTTGACGGCCTGTGCGCTGCCGGAACATGGTCCGACAGCGCACAGACTTTAATGCCCGCCAGATAGGAAAACCAGCGGGCAGGATATGATCAGGACGCTTATCCGCTATACCGGTGAACAGAACACAACGATCTGTGACGGAATTGTCTGCGCGGGGATGCTGCGGGTCGTGGCGCCATAGATGACGAGCAGAAGCTTTCCTGCGAGATCGCCCCGGAAGGGCTGCCCGTTCGGGAGCACGATGGGCACATTTCCGGACATATTGAGCATGAGGCTGTTTTCTGTGTTGGTGAGGAGTGCATTGAACACATCGAGAGCAGCGTTCAGACCGTGAGGGGTGCAGGCAGCTGCCACGGCCCGGTACTGCGGCGGAAAGATCAGAGGCGCCGGGGCCTGTGACTGATAGAAAAAGGTCGCACGGTCCCCGATTTGGAACGGCCTGCCGTTCAGGACATAAGCGCTCCCGGGTAGAAGAATATTGATAAGTCCCTGATCCTCGCTCTGGACGGTCAGAAACAGGGTGCAGCCGTTCGTGGCGGTGCTTTGTGTGTTCTGAACGGAAATATTGGTGATAATTCCCGTGGTGGGGGTATAGAATGCCATAAAAGCCTCCATGATTACGATTACTGTATCATATACAGGGAAATGAAAATGGTGACTGAAGGCAGCACAGGAAATACATGGTCTGCTGCCGGGGAAGGAATGGGACAGGATGAATTTTTATGTGCCGGAGGGCTACCGCCCGCAGATCAGCCTGCGGGAGACTCAGATTGCGATCAAGACAGTAAAGGATTTTTTTCAGAAGGAGCTGACCAAGCAGTTACACTTGATGCGCGTGTCAGCACCTCTTTTCGTGACGCCGCAATCCGGCCTCAACGATAATTTAAACGGAGTAGAGCGGCCGGTAGCCTTTGATATCAGGGAAGGAAACCGCCCGGCGGAGATTGTGCATTCCCTGGCGAAATGGAAACGCTATGCCCTAAAGCAGTATGGCTTTCTGCCGGGGGAGGGGCTCTATACGGATATGAATGCCATCCGTCGGGACGAGGATACGGATAATGTGCATTCCATCTATGTGGATCAGTGGGACTGGGAAAAGGTCATAACAAGAGAGGAACGCAACCGTGATACATTAGAGCAGACGGTCCGTGCTGTCTACAAAGCCCTGAAGATCACAGAAGACTACATGGCCTACGAGTATGATTACATTGGACATGTCCTTCCGGAAAACATTGAATTTATGACTTCCCAGGAGCTTGAGGACAGGTATCCGCAGTGTACGCCGAAGGAGCGGGAATACAGGGCGGCAAAGCTTCACGGTGCAGTATTTATTGAACAGATCGGCGGAGTTCTGCGGTCCGGGGTACGGCATGACGGACGTGCGCCGGATTATGACGACTGGGAATTAAACGGGGATATCATCGTGTATTATCCGGTTCTTGATATGGGACTGGAGCTGAGTTCTATGGGGATCCGGGTGGATGAGACGGCTTTAAAAAGACAGCTTCGGCTGGCTGGCTGCGAGGAGAGAATGGAGCTTGCGTTTCAGAGATCACTTTTAAACGGGGAACTGCCATGTACGATCGGAGGAGGGATCGGACAATCGCGGATCTGTATGTTTTTTCTGCGCAAGGCGCATATCGGAGAGATTCAGGCCTCCATCTGGCCGGACGAGGTAAGGACAGCCGCAGTTTTAGCGGGAATTCCGCTATTGTAGAGATGGGCTGCAGTAGGGTAACAGTTTTTAGAGATAAAGAACAGGAAAGGAATGGGGGAAAAGACAAATGGCAAACGAACGATTGGCCAGGCTGCGTGCACGTATGGAGCAGAACGGAATTAATCTGTATTACGTTCCGTCTTCGGATTTCCATGATTCAGAATATGTGGAGGACTACTTTTGCTGCCGGGCATTTTTATCCGGCTTCACCGGATCGGCCGGAACCATGGTGGTTACAAAGGATTTTGCCGGGATGTGGACGGACGGCCGTTATTTTGTACAGGCCAAAAAGCAGCTTGCCGGGCAGGATACGGAGCTTATGAGAATGGGGGATGAGGGTGTTCCCACAGTGGAAGCGTTTATCGAAGCGCATATTCCAGAACACGGTGTTCTCGGTATGGACGGACGCGTCGTAAACAGCCAGATTGGCCTGGCCTTTAAGAAGCTTCTGGAAAAGAAACAGGCTGCGCTTGTTATGGACCGCGATCTTGCAGGCGAAGTGTGGGAGGGGCGCCCACCGCTTCCGTCACCAGATGTGTGGGTGCTGGAGGAGAAGTATGCGGGAGAGACAGCCGGGAGTAAGATAGGCCGTCTGCGCAGTGCCATGAAGGAGAAAAAAGCCACGGCACATATCCTTTCCGGCCTTGATGATATTGCCTGGCTTCTCAATATCAGGAAGCACTCAGAGGACGGCAATCTGTTGCCGATGGCGCATGTCATTGCCACAGAAGATTCGCTGCGCCTATTTATTGACAGCAGCCGGATCACAGAAAATGTACGTGTTTATTTTGCAGAGAACGGGGTTTCGCTTGCAGATTACGGGGAGATCTATGAGGCGGTCGCTTCCTTAAGGAATGAGACGGTCCTGTTAGAACCGGCCAAGGTGAATCTGCGCCTTTATGAGAGCATCCACGGAAGCTGTAAGAAGGTGGAGGCCATGAATCCCACCTCTCTTATGAAGGCGGTAAAGAACCCGGTAGAGATGGAAAATATGCGCAGGGCACACAGAAAAGACGGGATTGCGCTCACCAAATTTATTTACTGGATGAAAACACGTTCCAAAGACTGCGCGCTCACGGAAACAGAGGCGGCAGAGAAACTCGAAGGCTTCCGCAAAGCGCAGGAAGGCTATCTGGGGCCGAGCTTTGCGACCATTTCTGCCTATGGGGCCAATGCTGCCATGTGCCATTACCATGCTACCAAAGAGGAGCAGTCAGAAATCGGGGACAGAGGGTTTTATCTGGTGGATTCAGGCGGACAGTATTATGAGGGCACGACAGATGTGACACGGACGATTGTCATGGGCGGGCCGCTGTCCGACGAGGAGCGGTTCCATTTTACCCTTGTTTTGATGGGGATGCTGCGTCTGTCAGATGCCAGATTCCTTTATGGCTGCCGTGGAATCAATCTGGATTACCTGGCAAGAGGGCCTTTGTGGAAGCACGGGCTTGATTTCAATCATGGGACAGGTCACGGCGTTGGGTATTTGTCCAATGTGCATGAGCGTCCGAACGGGATCCGCTGGAAGATCGTGCCGGAGCGTCAGGACAGCTGTATACTTGAGGAAGGTATGGTGACATCCGACGAGCCGGGACTCTACATGGAGGGCAGCCACGGGATCCGCACCGAAAACATGCTTTTATGCAGAAAGGCAGAAAAAAACGGTTATGGGCAGTTTATGCAGTTTGAAACATTGACCTATGCGCCGATCGACATGGAGGCAGTGGATTTCTCCATTATGGAGCCGTCAGACATCCGTCTGTTGAACGTATATCACAAAAAGGTCTACGAGCTGCTTGCCCCCGGTCTCACGCAGGAGGAGCAGGAGTGGCTTAAGGAGGCAACGAGAGAAAGGGAGGAACGGATTTAATATGGAACATACTTCAAAAGAGATCCTGATTGTGATGCCGGTTACAGAGGAACAGAAGCGGGAGCTGGAGGCGAGGGCGGCCTCGGGACGATATAGCTGCTGTTTCCGCTACATGAGTAAGGCTGAATTAAAAAAAGAGGACGTGGAGCGTGCGAATGTAATTGCAGGGAATGTGCCTCCGGCAATGCTTGCAGGCGCAGAGAAGCTGGAATGGCTGCAGCTGAATTCGGCGGGGGCGGACCAGTATACGGCTCCCGGGATTCTGCCGGAAGGAACTGTTTTGACGAATGCCACGGGCGCATACGGGCTTTCCGTATCTGAGCATATGGTGGCGATGACGTTTGACCTCATCAGGCGCTTCAACCAGTATCACAGAAACCAGGCTGCACATGAGTGGAAGGCGATGGGGAATATCATTTCCGTGGAGGGCTCGGTGGTTCTGATTCTCGGTACCGGCGATATCGGCGGGGATTTTGCCCGCAAGATGAAGGCCCTTGGCGCTTATACGATCGGAGTGCGCAGGACAAATAAGGAAAAGCCGGATTATCTCGACGAGCAGCACACACTGGCAGAGCTCGATTCGCTTCTTCCACGGGCGGACATTACAGCCATGATTCTCCCGGGAGGAGACGCCACGAACCATTTGATGGACGAGCGGAGACTGCGCCTGATGAAGCCAGGCTCCTATCTCATCAATGCGGGCAGGGGGAGTGCCATTGACCCGAAGGCCCTTTATACAGTGTTAAAAGAGGGGCATCTGGGCGGCTGCGGCCTGGACGTGACAGAACCAGAGCCGCTTCCCGCAGATGATCCGCTCTGGGATCTGGGAAATCTTTTTATCACGCCGCATGTGGCAGGGAATTTCTTCCTTAATGAGACATTTCTGCGTATCATGCGTATCGTGGGCGATAACCTTGAGGCATGGTGTAACGGAAGAGAGATGAAAAATGTAGTAGATTTTGAGACAGGCTACAGAAAATAGAAACTTTTCCGGATAATATGACTGCCGCGGCCGGACTCTGATTCAAATCCGGCCGCGGCAGATGTATTCTGCGGGTAGCTTTTTGCATATTCCAATATCAGATATGATAAAATTCACCTGAATACTTTTTGCGGCCTGCTGTCTCCGGCGCGTAGGCGATCGGATAGATCACACAGGCCATCATCAGGGAGCCGATGACATCGAGGATGGAATGCTGCTTTAAACATACGGTCGAGATGCAGATGAGAGTCATCAATACGCCTGAGCCAAAGACGAGCAGGCGGTTTTTCTTAAGCTTCTCATTGTGGCAGACCGCGATGTGGGTTCCGACAGAATTATATACATGGATACTGGGAAATACATTGATGCATGGGTCAATGCTCCACAGCCTGGATACAAGCAGGCAGAACACATTTTCTGACGGATCAACCGCCGGACGGAAGTTCGTACCATTCGGATACAGAGTGCACACTAAAAGACTGATCGTCATCCCGGTAAACAAAAACGCACACATTCTGTAATAGTCATCCCGGTTTGTAAAGAAGGTGTATACGACCGTTACGCCGACATACAGAAACCACAGAAGATAGGGGATGATAAAAAGTTCCTCAAAAGGAATCAGATCGTCGAGCTTCGAGTGAATCACATGGTAAGGCTTACCAACGTTTGCCTGAAGTCTGGAAAACCAGGGAAGATAGATCAGAAAATACGAGAGGATCCAGGCATGCCCGTATTTTTTGAAAAATGCAGATACCCTGCCGCCGTCAGTCTGCCTCTTTTGGCTCCGTTTGGCCGGGTCTCTTTTGATTCGCTGCTTCATAAAATGACGCCTTCTTTCCCCATCATTATTAACAACTTTTGCAGATTATATCACATGGACATGCACGATTCAAGACATTTAACGGAAATGTAAGAAAAAATCAGAAAGAAAAGCGGTCAGGATTCTCTTTCGAAATCACTTGAAACAAGAACAGGGACATGGTAGAATGGTAGGACAAACAAGATCTGCCAAAGAATGGAATACGTCTGTACATGAGTTTTTGGCAGATTGGAGAACCGTGGTAAGGACACAGCAGAGGGAGGTAGCATATGCCATATGTAGAAGAGCAGGGACTGCAGTATCATTTAAATATCCGGCCGGGCGATGTGGGCCGGTATGTGATTCTGCCAGGCGACCCGAAGCGCTGCGAAAAAATAGCGAAACATTTTGACGAAGCGAGGCAGATCGCAGACAGCCGCGAATTTGTCACCTATACCGGCTTTCTCGAGGGGGAGAAAGTCAGCGTTACCTCGACCGGGATCGGCGGCCCCTCGGCTGTGATTGCGCTTGAGGAGCTGGTGCGCTGCCAGGCAGATACGTTTGTGCGTGTCGGGACCTGCGGCGGGATGGATCTGGACGTAAAGGGCGGCGATATTGTGGTAGCGACAGGTGCTGTCCGTATGGAAGGTACGAGCCGCGAATACGCGCCGATTGAATTCCCGGCGGTTGCCGATATCCAGGTGGTAAATGCGCTGGCAGAAGCAGCCGGGAGCCTGGGATATCCGTGCCATACCGGGGTCGTACAGTGTAAGGACTCTTTTTACGGGCAGCATGAGCCGGAGAGTAAGCCGGTGGGTTATGAACTGACGGAAAAATGGCGTGCATGGCTCCGTCTGGGCTGTAAAGCCTCGGAAATGGAATCGGCGGCGCTTTTCATTGCCGCCAGCTATCTGAAGGTCCGCTGCGGCTCCTGTTTCCTGGCAATGGCAAACCAGGAGCGGGCAAAGGCAGGCCTTCCCAACCCTGTCGTACATGACACAGAGGCGGCAGTGAAGGTCGGTGTAGAGGCGCTCAGGCTGTTAATCCGCAGGGACAGGGAGAAAGTAACGGCGTTGTAGGTATCTGCCAGACAGAGAGGACGATTCATGGAACATAAGAAACTGATTCAGGCAGCTTTGGAAGCAAGAATCTTTTCCTATTCGCCCTATTCCGGATTTGCGGTCGGTGCGGCGTTACTCTGTGAGGACGGGAGCGTATACACAGGCTGCAACATCGAGAATGCGGCTTTTACGCCCACCAACTGCGCGGAGCGCACTGCTTTTTTTAAGGCAGTCAGCGAGGGAAAGAGACGATTTAAAGCAGTCGCCATTGTCGGCGGCCCGGCAGAAAAGGAACCGGAGACCTTGTGCTCGCCCTGCGGCGTATGCCGCCAGGTCATGATGGAATTCTGCTGTCCGCAGGATTTCCTTGTGATTCTCGGCAGGGCAGACCTGTCATTTGAAGAATACCGGCTCTGCGAGCTTCTGCCGCTTGGGTTTGCCGGTGACGGCGTGAAAAAGAGCGGGGAGGATAAACCGGTATGACTGAGAGAGAACTATTGCAGGCAGTCGATCATACACTCTTAAAGCAGACTGCCACATGGGAGCAGATCCGGGAAATTTGTGAGGATGCCATGCGCTTTCAGACAGCATCGGTCTGTATTCCGCCGTCTTTTGTAAGACAGGCGTCAGAGTATCTGGGCGGGCGCTGCGCTGTGTGTACGGTGATCGGTTTCCCCAACGGCTACTGCACGACGGCTGTGAAGGTATTTGAGACAGAGGATGCTGTGCGAAACGGCGCGGACGAGATCGACATGGTAATCAATCTGGGCTGGGTGAAGGAGAAAGAGTATGGCCGGATTCTCGACGAGATCAATCAGGTAAAAAAGGCATGTGGCGGCCGGATCCTGAAGGTGATCATTGAGACCTGCCTTTTAAATGAGGAAGAAAAAATCCGCCTCTGCCGGACCGTTACCGGGTCAGAGGCAGATTTTATCAAGACCTCCACCGGATTTTCGGAAGCAGGAGCTACGTTTGAAGATGTGGCGCTTATGAAAGCCTATATGGGAAACGGCAAGAAAATCAAGGCGGCCGGAGGCATCCGGGATTTTGCAGATGGAGAGAAATTTCTTACTCTGGGGGCAGACCGCCTTGGCACGAGCCGTCTGGTATCTGAGGCCAGGAGAAAGGAAGGGCCACATGCCAAAGTATAAACGCATCATTACGATTGTAATGGATTCCCTGGGAATCGGGCCGATGGCAGATTCGGAACAGTTTGGCGATGCCGGTGCAGACACGCTGGGCCATATTGCGGCCCGTATGGAGACGCTTCAGATCCCCAATCTGGTGCGGCTGGGAATCGCCAATCTGTGTCCCCTTCCCGGCATCGCGCCCTGTGAGCGCCCTCTGGGATATTATGGGAAAATGAATGAGGCCAGCAATGGCAAAGATACCATGACGGGACACTGGGAGATGATGGGGATTTACACCACAACCCCGTTCCGGACCTTTACGGAGACTGGTTTTCCCGGAGAGCTGATTGACGAGCTGGAGGTGCGCACAGGCCATAAGGTAATCGGTAACAAAAGTGCCAGCGGGACAGCCATTCTCGACGAGCTGGGTGAGGAAGAGATCGCTACAGGGCATATGATTGTCTATACTTCTGCTGACTCTGTGTTGCAGATCTGCGGAAATGAGGAAACGTTTGATTTAAAGGAGCTTTACCGCTGCTGTGAGATTGCCCGGGAGCTTACGCTTAAGGAGGAATGGCGCGTCGGCCGCGTGATTGCGAGGCCGTATGTGGGAAGAAAGCGCGGTGGATTCGTGCGCACGAGTAACCGCCACGATTACGCCCTGAAGCCGACAGACGTCACAGCACTTGATCTTCTGAAGAAATATGGTTTCGATGTGATTTCCGTCGGAAAGATACGTGATATCTTTGACGGCGAGGGGATTACAGAGAGTAATCAGTCAAAAAGTTCAGTTCATGGAATGGATCAGACGATAGAGATTTGCAGCCGCGATTTTTGTGGGCTGTGCTTTACGAACCTGGTAGATTTTGATGCACTGTGGGGCCACAGAAGGAACCCTGTGGGCTACGGAGAGGAGCTGGAACGCTTCGATAAAAAGCTGGGTGAGCTGCTTTTCCGGCTCAGAGAAGATGACCTGCTTCTCATTACGGCAGATCACGGCAACGATCCGACTTATAAAGGGACGGATCACACGAGAGAGAAGGTTCCGCTTTTGGCGTACTCCCCGTCTATGACGGGAAACGGGCCCTTGCCGGAATGTGACAGCTTTGGAGCCGTGGGGGCCACCATACTTGACAATTTCGGACTTTCCAAAACAAAAAATATGATAGGAAAATCCGTTTTTGAATGTTTGCTATAAAAGGAGGAAATTGTATGAAAAGAGGGATAGCTGCGCTTATGTCGGCTTTCCTTGCGCTGCAGAGCCCGCTTGGAATGTTCCATTCCCTGGCGGCACTGTCCGGAGACCGCAATGGGGCAGCGGACAGCAAACAGGAGACGACGGCAACGCCGTCCGACGCCGGGCAGCGTCCGGTGGGCACAGACACAGTGTCTACAGGGAAGACATCTGCCGTTTCAGAAAGAAGAAAGGGAACCGGCAAAATTAAAATTGAGCTTCAGGGGGTGATCCCCTCCAAGGCCTCATCATGGAATATCGTGCTTCGGCCGACAGGAGAAGATGGCGGTCAGGAACTGGATACAGAGTATATTGTTACAATTCCTGCGATGGAAGAGGATGGACTATATACAAAAGGGACACTCATACTGGATGACATTGCGGACGGAACCTATGATCTGCAGCTGCTCCCGACAGAAGAGAGCGAGACTTCGTATCTTCCGTACGAGCACAAAAACATCCGGGTCGGCAGCGATATCACGACACTCCGCCTGGTAAATGATAATCCGGAGGTGCACGGCTATACGGAGAAGGTCGGCGCTCTCAGCATGGGTGACATTACAGGCGACGGTATACTTAATGAAGAAGATAAGAAAGAGCTTTTAGAGCTTGCGGCCAAGGACCGTGCCGCAGAAAACGCATCCGGCCGTGCAGATTTAAATGGTGACGGTCGTGTGGATCTGCTGGATGTCTCATATTTTGCGAGATTTTATAAGGCCGGGCTTGCGGACAGGAAGGCGCAGGCAGTAAAGTCACTTCTTGTGGACGATATCGAAGTGGCGACTGCGAGTGATGCCGTTCAGATCCTCGATGGTACAATTGAGGATGTTTTTTCCGGTACAGGCAGTGTTCAGATTGGGACACAAGAGACGATTGGAGAGGGAAATCCGGTCTCCCTTTCTGCGACGTTTGAGAATCCGAAGACGATGGCAGGCTTTGTGATTTCCCCGGTGATCGGCTCGGGAAACAGCATTCAGAACGCAGAGATCACGGTCGAGGACGGAGCAGGGAACAAGACCACGATTTCCGTTATTAACGGAAAGCAGCAGGCGATTTCTTCCCGTGCCGGGACACCGAGGAAGATGGCACGGGCAGACGGTACAGACGACGAGATGACACAAGGTATTCCGATTGTCATTGATCTGGGCGGCCAGATTCCGGTGAAAAAGGTTACGATTAAGGTAAACAAGACACTTTGCGATACCAAACTGGTCGATATTTCCAGTGTGGAATTTTTAAACAATATGGAAGACCATATTCCGGAGCCGGAGATGTCGATACCGGATCGGATTGAGGTGGCAAACAGCGACGCTTCCTTTACTGTCAGCTGGAGAAAACAGCCGAATGTCACAGGATATGAAGTTAAGGTGACAGGCACAAACAGTAAGGATGAAGAAGTTACCGAGACGAAGCTGGTAGAGAACGGTACGAGCCTGGAGGTTGCGGGAATCGGCACCAGTAAGCTGGTGAACGGTAATACGTATGAGATTGAGATCCGTTCTGTCAACGGCGACTGGAGAAGCCCGGCAGTATTCGCAGAGGCGAAGCCCAGGGCAACCAAGATTCCTCCGGCGCCGGAAAATCTTGTGATTACACCGGGCTACATGAAGCTTACGATCAGCTGGAAGGATATGAAGGATACGGAAACATATAATCTCTATTACCGTGTGGCGGGTGACACAAATGCGCCGTATGCATCTGTAAAGGGGATCGAGGGTACGAGTTATGTACTCCGTGATCTTCTGGATGTGACGAAATATGAGATTTACATGACAGGTACCAATATCAAGGGTGAAGGCCCGGCTTCGATCCATTATACGGCTGAGACGGCTTCCCTGGATCCGCCAGTGACGCCAAATTATAAGCTGATTAATACCCTTGTGCCAGACAGCAACCGGACGGCCCATATCGAATCCGTGCAGTACGGCGGCGAGGGGGAACACGAATTTGACATTGCAGATGGAGACTATGCGACGTCCTGGATCCGCTTGGACTGGGATGCCGGCTGCGCTTACCCTGGTGAGAACAAATCGCCTATCGTTACATTTGACGCCGCTTATCAGATGGATACGATTGCGCTGATTCCGGATGAGGAGCAGAACTATTCCTACGTTGCGGCGACCGTATATTACTGGGATGAAGCGGGTCAGAAAAACAGCCTGCGCGGAGTATTAAACCGCAAGACGAGTAATAATAAGGCCTATTATATGGTTGAGACGCAGGAACCGTTTACGGCCAAACGCGTACAGATCGCCATGAGCACGTACAGCGGCCGCAGAATCAGTGTTGCTGAATACAAGTTCTACTATTATGATCCGCTTGAGGACGATATCATGGCGCTTTACGCGGATGATTATCATGTAAGCCTTAAGGCAGATGTAACCCAGGGGCAGATAGATGCCCTGAGAGCACGCCTGGACGTGAAGGACGAGGTCAGCGGTGAGTTGCATCCGAAAAAAGAAATCCTGGAAACAGAGCTCTCCAATGCAGAGCGTATTCTGAAGGATGGAAGTCTCCAGGCAGAGATCTTAAAGGTTGACAGCAAGGATACGGCAAAATCAGATTCGCATATTAATTTCAGCGGCGGTCTGAATACGTACCAGCCGCTTGGAGTGACCGCAATGGCGGGTGACACACTTGTCATCTATGCAGGCGGGGCAAACCGTATGACAGGCGATGCCACGAATCTGGAGCTGATTGAAGCACAGTATCATGGAAGCTCAGCAGCTGTATTCAAATCTCTTGGAGCTTTAAAGATCGGAGCGAATGAAATTACGATACAGGCGATCGACCAGATGGATCTGGAGCGCGGCGGCCAGCTTTATGTTGTTTATAAAGGCAATAAGGGAGCCGAAGAATACGGAGTCCGTGTCAGCGGCGGAACAAAGATCCCGGTACTGGATCTGTCCGATACGACGGATGCGTCTGAACGTATGGAAAAAGCGCTTGTCTATGTGGATGCGCTCGAAAAGATGAATGGTGAAGCAGAAGCACTCCATATGGCAAACCACACAGAGCATGCATGGGATGCGCAGAACTGTATCTATGAGGCTACGGATCTGGTTGGCCGCTATGTGATGTTCTCTCTGGCAACGCCGCAGGTACTGGGCGGTCTTGGAAACGGAAGCCGTGAGGAGAAAGCGAAAAAGCTCTGTGATACCATGCAGGCAATGGATGATATGATCTATCTGTTCTACCAGCACAAAGGTCTGAGCGAGGATCCGGAGGCTGCCGCATACAATAAAATGCCGGTAGGCCGTCAGAATATCCGTTATCAGAGAATGTTTGCAGGCGCGTTTATGTATGCGGGTGGAAGACATATCGGCATCGAATGGGGATCTATCCCGGGTATGATGGCAGGTGTTCCGGTAGAAGCGGAAGAAAACGGAAAGTACATCAGCGGAAGCTATTTCGGCTGGGGCATTGCCCATGAAATCGGTCATGAGATCAATGAAGGGGCTTATGCGGTTGCCGAAATCACGAACAACTACTTTGCCCAGCTTGCAAAATCACGCGATACCAATGATACAACGCGTTTTAATTATGACAGCGTATTTAAAAAGGTAACGTCCGGAACCAAGGGAAAGAGCTCAAACGGAGCTGTACAGCTCGCTCTGTACTGGCAGCTTCACCAGGCTTATGATCTTGGCGGCTACAACTTCAAGACATACGATAAGAGCAGTGATCAGCTTGCCAACCTGTTCTTTGCACGTGTGGATTCCTATGCCAGAAATCAGTCTGCTGCACCGGGAGCAGAAGGGAATAAACTGACGCTCCAGGGAGCCGATACGGATAACAAGCTGATGCGGCTTTCTGTGGCGGCAGCAGAGAAAGATATCCTGGAATTCTTCCGCCATTGGGGCATGGAACCGGATGCAGGCACGATCAAGTATGCGGAGCAGTTTGCTAAAGAGACGCGCGGTATCTGGTTTGCTAATGACGAGATGAGAGTGTACCAGATGGAAAATACTCCCGAACAGAACCAGGCATCCGAAGTGACAGTTTCCGGCAGTCTTTCCTATACGGATGGAGCAAACGAAGTTACGCTCTCACTTTCCGGCAGTCCTGATATCTGGGTGTACGAGATTTACCGCTATGAGAGGATTAAGAATGAGATCGTCCGCAGGCCGGTCGGCTATGTACGGACAGAGACCGGAGATGCAGAGTTTACGGACGTGATCGGCACGATCAACAACCACACCTTTACCTACGAAGCCGTTGGTTATGACAGATGGCTGAATCCGACAGAAAAGAAGGAAATTGGTTCCGTGAAGGTTTGCCATGACGGAAGACTGGATCCTTCCCTGTGGACGATTGAGACGAATCTGACAAACGAAGAGGCGGATGAACCGGACGACGAGAATCCGGAGCAGGTTGTTCAGCCAGGGCTTGAGGTCATGATTGATAATGACGCACAGACCAGCTTTACGGGCCTTACTGAGGACGGGGCTGTGCCGGAGATCATTCTTCACCTCAACCAGGCGGAGACGGTTACGGGACTCGTATACAAAGCTACAGAAGGGACGCCGATTGGCAGCTTTAAGATTTATGTGAGTGAAGACGGAGGAACCTGGAAGCAGGCCGAAGTCCGTGAAAGCCAGTTTGCGCTTGATGCGAACGGACAGCAGACGATCCACTTTACCGATGGAAAGAATCTTTATACGTATGATGCCTCATATGTAAAGATTGTAGCTGAGGGGCAGGGAGGAAAGAGACTGACGATTTCAGAGATTTCCCTTCTGGGCCAGACTGGAGACGATGTAGTGCTCACGGCAGAAGGCGGGATCGGAATCTTAAAGAACGCGTATATCGACAACGGTCAGACTTTAATTCCTGCTGGTTCGCTTGTATTTACGGGAACGTATAAGGGGAATCCCGCTTATAATACTGTGCTTCTCTGGGATGAGAACGGAACGATTGTAGGCGGACTGGATGCCGAAGACAATCTGAACGCCGGTCAGTATATTTTCGCTCCGGATCCACAAGATGGTATGCTTGGAGAAGTCAGCGACGGTATCTGGGTATATTATATTGAACCAGAATACGTATCGTCAATGAATCTCAAAAAGGTACGTGCAGAACTCTACCGTGTGGATAATGCAGAGACTCAGGAAGGCGAGAGGATGGTAAGTTCCACGATGTTTGTGGATGTCCCGTCTGCTTTGCCGGACATTGAGTTAAATGCCGGAACGGCTGCTGCCGTAGACCGCAGCAGCGCTTTAAAAACAACGATCCAGAACCGGGAGGCAGGAGAGAATGATTAAAAAACGGCTGAAATACAGTATAGCCGTCTGTCTGACGGCGGCTGCGGTATTCATACCGCAGCTCGCCGCCAGAGCGGACGCAGGCGATATCATAAACTGGAAAAAAGGAAACAAGAATAATCAGGTAAGCATTTCCATGAATATGCCCAAAGATAAGGATATAAACGGGGATATGACGGCATTCGAGATTGGACTTTCCTTGGATGTACAGGAAGGCGGGAGTATCAAGGAGGCAGGTTTTGCTTTTGATTCCGGGATAACCGGTGTTTCGGATATCACGATTCACGATTATGTTTTCAACGAGGAAGATTCTGTAATGTCTCTGTTCGTAGCTGGAAACGACGTGGCTGTGGTAAAACCGGAACAGGAGCTTCGTGTCGGTATGCTGACGGTACAGGCAGATCAAGACGTCGTAGTGTCGGTAAAGAAGATCGAGGTTGTGGCAGATGGTGAGCTTTTCACACTGGCACAGGAAGGGGATCAGAAGAGCTCCTATATCGTGTCAGGTTCAGAAAAGAATCCGGATGACGAAAATAAGCCGGATGATGGGAATAAACCAGATGATGGAAATAACCCCGATGACGGGAACAAACCGAGTGGCGGAAATACTCCAGATGATGACAACAAGCCTGGCGGAGACGACAGTTCCAACGGCGGAGGCGGTTCAGGTGGCAGTGGAAACTCTAGCAGCAGAAGCCGTTCGGGAATGCCTTCAGGAAGTGGGTACATTGAGCCGCAGGCAAACGCGACAGAGACAGCCGGAACCTGGGAGCAACAGGGAACGACCTGGAAATTCAAGCTTTCTTCCGGATCCTATGCTGCAGACTGCTGGATTTTCGTAAAAGGCGAATGGTATCATATCAACAAAGACGGCAATATGGATACCGGCTGGTATCAGCAGGGAAGTTGGTATTACCTGGGCACGAGCGGTGCAATGAAAAAGGGTTGGCTGGAGCTTTCCGGAATCTGGTATCATCTTGACGGGACGAACGGAAAGATGAGCACCGGCTGGCTTTGGGATGGTGGTACCTGGTACTATCTGCTTCCGAGCGGCGCGATGGGAATCGACTGGCAGATGATTAACGAAAAGTGGTATTATCTGAATCCGGTAAGGCCGACACCCGTTCTGATAAAGGATGAGGCCACAGGCGCTATGACGCAGACAACGGCAGGGCAGAGACCATACGGCTCCATGTACCAGTCTGAGAAGACTCCGGATGGCCATGACGTAGATGAGAACGGAGCCATGAAATAAGAGAATAAGAGAACCGGATCACCGGATACAGAAAAATCTGTCAGAACGCAAAAGGCAGAACTGCCTTCACGCCTGACAGATTTTCTGGATACGGATTCAAATAAATTTGGTATGCTGACGTCGGTACGCATCATTGTCCTTTTGGCTCAATTCACGCTCCACCTGTGCGAGCTTCTTTTCCAAATCTTTGATTTTCGCCTCGTCTGTCTCAGAGTTAATCTGCTGTTTTAACTCTTTCTGTTTCTTTTTCAGCTTTTCGATTTCCCGGTCAACCTGGTCAGTATTACCGACACATTTCTCTGACTTTTCTTCAGATGGTTTGTCCGGATCTTTGGGGCCTTCTGTCCCCTCACTCTGTTCCGGATTGTCCTCGGCCTCATCGGGCCGAAAATGTCCGGACAGTTCCTGCTTTTTTTCCGGGATGTATTCGTCCAGATCAGGTTTTGAAAGATGTTTCTCCTTATCCTCTTCGGGATTCTGTACCCTGGGCGTTCCATTGGTTTTCCAGGCCTCTGCCAGGGAACGGACCGTGTCAGTATTTATGCCGGAAACAGGTAACATGGATATCCCTCCTTTCCTTAGATTGATTTGCAGATAATATTAAAGATAATATCTTATCCTCAATCAGTTTACTACTCTTTCCATATGGTTTCAATTAGTTGGAATTGAAATGCTTTCTGGATGTAATGAGATGTTTAACAGCACGCTCAGGGAAAAAAGCTGCCCCGTTTTTTCTGTCAATACGGCGCCGTGATATTTCTCTGCCACTGCCCGTATATTGGCGAGCCCGGTTCCTGCCGGGGGAAGCGGTTCATACGAGCAGGTGTTTTCAAATCCCAGCATGTAGAAACCTCCTTGCTGCTTCCCCGTGATACGGATTGACGGAGTCCCTTTGCTGTCCTGACAGGCAGCGACCGCATTATCCAGGGCATTGGCAAAGATCACACACAGGTCAAAATCGTCGATTTCATGGGAGTGCGGCAGAAGCAGAGAAACCTCCGACGTGATTCCGTTTGTTTTTGCTAATCCCAGCTTTTCCCCCAGTAAAATATCAACTACAGGATTCCCGGTCTGCCAGGGAAAGGACAGGGAAGACGTGACGGTTTCCAGTTTTTTCAGGTAAGCCTTGCCTTCGTCCCATTTTTCATGATTTAACAGGCCGTTCAACACAGCCAGATGATTTTTAATATCATGCCGAAATGCTCTGGTCTGTTCGTAGCGCGCCTGTGCTTCGGCGATATATATTTTCTGTGCCTGCGCCGCCTGTGCCAAAGACTGGAATGCTGTCTGTATCTGCAGGCTGCGGCAGAGCTGCTGCCAGGCATATAGGGTACAGAGAAGAGCCGCCAGCCCCAGAACCTGCAAAAACATTAGTGCGCCATGTTCCACGACTGCCCCGTGTGAAAGAGAAGAGGGAATCCTGCTGTAGGAGGTGCACAGGATGTACCATTCAGCAGCAAAGAAAAATAGGCCGGGTAACAGCAGTACTCCGTTCCAGGGCGTCTGGCAGACCTCTGCCAGGGACAGGAATTTTAACGTAGCAGCATAGCAGCAGGCGCAGATCACAAAAGCGGATAATGTCGCCAGAAGAAGAAGCGGATAGAGCAGTGCTTTTCCTATCAGATTCGGGAACAGGACCGCTTCTGCCGAGTTCATGATACCAAAGGAGAGCTGGGAAATGTAGATTGCAAAAATGGAAGCGATTAAAGAGGCAGGCCGCGGACTGCCCAATGCAATGCGGTTTATGTCATATAAGATAAGCAGCTGCGTGGCAACGGCAGCAGCATTTGGGAGAGCGTTTTCAGTGAAAAACCAATCCAGGATACAGAGCAGTGAAAAATATACGGAAAAATGCCGAAAGCCCGGTTTTTTCCCGGTCAGACGGCCGATAAAAGCAATATGCATAACGCTCTGGCCGGTCAGGCAGAGGACGCTGAGGCATAGACTGAAATAATCCATATCAGAAATCCCTCTCTTTCATATGATGCAAAAGGGCCTGAGTCAAATCCCGTTCACGCAGTCTGGAAACGGGAATTACACTGCCCTGGGATAGCGCGATCTGCCCCGAGCTACATCCGCACACATAGTCAAGATTAACAAGATAGCTCCGGTGGCATTTAAAAAAGCGCCCGTCAACACGATGCTCAAAGCGTTCCAGATTGTCATAGTAATCCGTGATTGTTCCATCATTCTGATGAATATAGATTTTCCGGCCCTGCACTTCACAATATACAATCCGGGACAATAAAATGACCTCACAGGAGTTTCCGCGTCGGATGACGATACTGTTTGCCGTCCTCTGCGCCAACGTTCTGAGAGCCCGGTCCATTGTTCTCCTGAAACGGCGGCCATCGAGCGGTTTGACAAGATAGTCATACGCCTCCACCTCAAAAGCGTCAAACACATACTCTCTTAGGACCGTGACAAAGATCAGAAGGCTGTCATTTTTCTGCTTGCGCAGCCTTCTGGCAGTTTCCATCCCGTCTGGCTGTTCCATTTGGATATCGAGAAAAATCACATCAAAATTGCAGCTGCTTTCCAGAAGGGAACGGCCACTTAAAAAACTTTTGACCTTGTATGGAGTCCTGTTTCTTTCTGACATGTATTCGGAAAGCTGCTCCAGGATTTCTTTCACCATGACAGGTTCGTCATCACAGATTGCAAAGTTTAGCATATTTTCACCAGGTTTTTTTATTAGAATATCAGATATGGGGCAGGCGGACAATCCCCTTGATGCAGAATGTTGAAAATCTGTAATGAGATGCAGTTATAAATATGTTCCTCTGATAAATCACAGGGCCTGTTTTGAATTCGTAAATCGTTTATGTTTCGCTCCGTATTTGAATCGCGCATTCATGATTGTTTTCCAATTGGAGTTAGACTCGAACTCCCGTTTTGTATTGCAGATGTCAATGATAAGGCCTGCCTGCCGGGACGGGGGGCGCGTCCTTGGGGGAACTCCGGTAGAGGTCGCTTTCCGGCAAGCAGCATCCGGATGTCTCAGTGGTCAATTGAATGATAATGATTGTATTCGTTTAATCATTATAATAGTTCAGCATATGCTCATAAATATTTCTGGTCTGTTCTTCATCCCCCCATGATAAGGGGTCATCAGCATAGCTTAGTATCCAAAATGGTTCTGTATTTTGGATGTTCCCAGGCAGACTTTCCCACAGGCTAAACATTCGACTTGCAAATTTTCTTATATCCGAATGATTTTTATAAATTTCTTTTAATTTACTCATTAAAGCTCTGCCAAACCGTTCATAGTCAAGATTATTATAATCAATATGTGTCTTTATATAAATGACGGCTTTTCTGATATCCGTTTCCCATTCTAAATAGAGCAGGTCATCGTTTTCGGGGTTATCGAGAAATAATTCATCAAGCCGTTTGTTATAGTCATTTTGCGCCACAAGTTCCTCAAAAAGCAGAATCAAATAAACCAACATTTCTTCCACGATAGCACCCCCTATATCCGTTTATCTGCTTAAAAACTAAGTATACCACATTTTGGAACAGCAATCCTCCGCCTTTGGAACAAAATGTCCCGAAGGGCAATCCTCCGCATATACGCGCCCATATTGCGGATACCTGCCCCGGCCATGCGTTCCTGGATAAACGCCTGCTTTTCTTTGAGTAACCATCGCATGGAGAGAAACAGAAAACGGGATTCGCGATATTATGGTTCCTTCATATGCTCAGAAAATTCCTGACAAGATAATAATGATGAATCCCAATGGTGAATATATTTTTATGAAAAATGCGAAGCAACCGCAGAGTGAACGCTCAATTACTATATCCAGAAAACCTGAAGAGAAAACAACATAATGTCGGGATCCATTCATAAAATAAGAAAGACTCATGGAAGCAAGTTGCTGGCTGATAACGTGGACGAATCTATCATATTCGAACAGATGGGGCATAAAAACATCTCCAGAACACACGGATATTGTCATTATGATATATCACCAGAATGTGAGAGGATGTAGAAGATAAACAGAGTGGTCGATTATCAGTAAATGGATGTGATTATCTTTTTGATTGCCTCTGAAAAATGTGGGAAAAGAAAAATCCCCGAAAACATTGTAAGTCAATGGTTTCAG
This sequence comes from bacterium 1XD42-76, assembly GCA_009917545.1. GTDB lineage: Bacteria > Bacillota > Clostridia > Lachnospirales > Lachnospiraceae > QZDW01. The sequence continues at coordinate 177,200 of QZDW01000004.1, read as the reverse complement.
GGATATCAACAAATAGCGGAAGGGAGATTTGAACTCTCGACACCACGGGTATGAACCGTGTGCTCTAGCCAACTGAGCTATTCCGCCATATGAAATTGTAAGACAGTTTTCTGTCAATGGGGCCTATAGGGCTCGAACCTATGACCCTCTGCTTGTAAGGCAGATGCTCTCCCAGCTGAGCTAAGACCCCTTACTGACACGAATCTTTGTTTTTAACTCTTATTCGCGACTGCTTGCATAGTATAACTCAGATTACAGAAAATGTCAACAGTTTTTTTATAGAAATTTTCTTATCTTTTTTTCGCATTCTGTGCTATACTAAAACAAGGATGTTGGGATCAAAAGGTATTTTGCTCCCTATAATACCAGCAGGATCAATCGGAGGGTTCCATGTATCAGTTTATCGTAAATCCCGCTGCGGGAACAGGGAGAGGTTATCGTATATGGAAAAAGCTGGAGAGGCAGTTAGAAAATGACAGTGAGGAGTACCAGGTTTATTTTACAGAGTATCAGGGGGATGCGGCTGAGTTTGCCCGCTGTCTGACGGCAGACAGGGATACAGCTAAGATCGTTGTTGTCGTGGGAGGCGAGGGGACGTATAATGAGGTTCTGAACGGATTGTCGTTTAAGGGGCTTCTGACTTTGGGATATATCCCGGCAGGTTTTCCAAACTATGCCTCCAGAGGATTCCGTTCGTTTTGGAATACGAGGAGGCAGATCCGCCGGGTGCTTCATCCGAAATATTACCGGATGCTGGATTACGGTGTGATAACCAGCGGTGGGAATGAGATCTTTAACCGCAGGTTTGCCTCGCGCTGCGGGATTGGCCTGGACGCGGCGATCTGCCACAATCTGCTCTGCTGCCCGGTGAGAAAGAAGATGAACCGGCTCCATCTGAACGGTCTGCTTCATTTTTTTCTGGGAGTCAAACAGTTCTTTCTGGCAAGGCCGGTGAAGGGATATATTCTGCTTGACGGCGCAAGACGGGTCGAGTTCAATCATATTTATTTTATGACGTTTTATATCCGCAGGGAGGAGAAAAAGAAGAAGAGAGGGCAGGAGCATACAGAGAATGACGGCGGGAAGCTGTTGATGTGTGTGGCTAACAGCTCGAGTAAGCGTAGAATGCTTCCGCTGCTTTTTAACCGGATGATGGGCTTCCATAAGCAGGAGCGTGAGGTCCGTGTATTTGAATGCAGTGAGGCAGCAGTACATTTAAACCGGCCTCTGGCTGTCCATGTGGACGGTGAAAGCTGTATGTGCCAGCAGGATATCCAGATACGCTGTATTCCCAGGACAATCAGGATGATAGGCTCCTGATGCGGGAAGCAGGTTTATCATGTTTGACAGAAAGGAGATTCCATGAGAATCGGGCAGGGCTATGACGTACACCGCCTTTGTGAAGGCCGCAGGCTGGTTTTGGGAGGCGTGGAGATTCCCTGGGAGAAGGGACTTTTGGGACATTCGGATGCAGATGTGCTTACGCATGCAGTGATGGATGCACTTTTGGGGGCTGCGGCACTCGGAGACATCGGCATGCATTTTCCGGATACAGATGAGGCATACCGGGGGATTTCGAGCATCGGGCTTTTGCAGCATGTCGGAGCACTTTTAGCAGAGAACGGATATCTCATTGAAAATATTGATTCTACCATTATTGCCCAGAGGCCCAGGCTTCTGCCGTACCGGGAGCAGATGGCAGAGAATCTCGCCAGGGCGCTGAAACTCGAACCAGGCCAGGTGAGTGTGAAGGCGACAACAGAGGAAGGCCTTGGCTTTACTGGGAGCGGAGAGGGGATCGCTGCCCAGGCAGTGGCACTTTTATCCTCGATTGCGGATCTTACGTTTGACGACCGGTCAGAGAGAAGCGGCTGTGCAGGCTGTCCCGGCTGCGGGACAAGGAATCAGGATTCGTCGTTATGACAACAGAAAAGCAGCCGGGAAAGGCCGTGGTCTGCCAGTCTGGCGGCAGGCGATAGTATGAAAAGAAGAGGAGAAGGCAATGAAAATCTATAACACCATGACAAAGGGGAAAGAAGAATTTATTCCGGTCAATCCGGGCGAGGTCAGGATGTATGTCTGCGGACCCACGGTTTACAATTTTATCCATATCGGAAATGCGAGACCAATGATCGTCTTTGATACGGTCCGGAGGTATTTTGAATATAAAGGCTATAAAGTGAACTTTGTCTCCAATTTTACAGATGTCGATGATAAGATCATCAAAAAGGCGATCGAAGAAGGCACGGATGCGGATACGGTTTCCAAGCGCTATATCGCAGAGTGCAAAAAAGATATGGAAGGCATGAATATTAAGCCTGCCACGAAAAATCCGTTAGCCACAGAGGAGATTAACGGCATGCTCGAGATGATCCGGACTCTGATCGAAAAGGGTTATGCCTATGTGGCAAAGGACGGTACAGTCTATTTCCGTGTGAGGAATTTTAAAGATTACGGCAAGCTTTCCCACAAGAACCTGGATGATTTACAGTCAGGCTTCCGCGAGATCAAGGTGCGGGGCGAGGAGGATAAGGAGGATGCAAATGACTTTGTGCTCTGGAAACCGAAGAAGGAAGGTGAGCCTTACTGGGAGTCGCCGTGGTGCAATGGACGTCCCGGATGGCATATCGAGTGTTCTGTGATGGCTAAGCGCTATCTGGGCGAGGAGATTGACATCCATGCAGGCGGCGAGGATCTCGTATTCCCGCATCATGAGAATGAGATTGCCCAGAGCGAGGCAGCAAACGGAAAGAAATTTGCCAGATACTGGATGCATAACGCATTTTTAAATGTGGATACGAACGGCCGCAGTCAGAAAATGTCGAAATCCCTGGGTAATTTCTTTACCGTGCGCGAGATCAGCGAGCGCTACGACCTTCAGGTGCTGCGTTTCTTTATGCTGAGCGCCCACTACAGAAGCCCGCTTACCTTTAGTGCAGAGCTTATGGAAGCGTCCAAAAACGGCCTGGACCGCATTCTGACGGCAATGGAGCGGCTTAAAGAGGCCAAAGGCCGGGCGCCTGAGGGAAGGATGAGCGGAGCAGAGGAAGAGAATGCCAAAAAAGCCGAAGCCCTGACAGTCAAGTTCGAGTCAGCGATGGAGGATGATTTTAATACGGCTGACGCGATTGCTGCTGTTTTTGAACTGGTGAAGCTCTCGAATTCCACGATTAACGCAGACAGCAGCCAATCCTATCTCTCTTTTATGGAGGCACGTATCAGGACTCTCTGTGATGTGATGGGGATCCTCACGGAGCGGAAGGAAGAGCTTCTCGATTCCGAGATCGAAGACATGATTGCAGCCAGACAGGCGGCGAGAAAGGCGAAGGATTTCGCAAAGGCAGATCAGATCCGCAATGAGCTTTTGGAACGCGGAATCATCCTTGAGGATACGAGAGAAGGCGTAAAATGGAAGAGAGCGTAAGCTTCTTTAAGGAAGCATTCCGCTTAAAGGATGTGGATGCCGGGCAGTATTCCCCTCTGGTGCTGGCGTACATCGGGGACGCGGTCTATGAGATTATAATCCGCACGATCGTGGTAAACAGAGGGAACGCCCCGGTAAAATGGCTTCACAGGCAGAGTGCAGGCCTCGTAAAGGCAGCTGCCCAGGCGAGACTCATTCTGCTGATCGAGGAGGAACTGACGCCTGAGGAGCACTCTGTTTACAGGAGGGGGCGCAACGCAAAATCAGCGACGATGGCAAAAAATGCCACCATGAGCGATTACAGGAAGGCGACGGGCTTCGAAGCCCTGATCGGCTTTTTGTATCTGAACGGGCAGTATGAGAGAATGACAGAGCTAGTGAGGCTTGGCCTTGAGCGGCTGGAGAGACCAGAGAAGGAGATGGCAGATGAGATATGAGGAGATGACGATTGAGGGCAGGAATGCGGTTTTGGAGGCCTTTCGTGCAGGAAAAACGATTGACAAGCTGTTTGTCCTGGACGGATGCCAGGACGGCCCGGTGAGGACGATCGTCAGGGAAGCAAAAAAGCACGATACGCTCCTTAGCTTTGTGACAAAGGAACGGCTGGACGGCATGTCACAGACCGGCCGTCATCAGGGGGTGGTGGCATGTCTGGCTGCTTATGAATATGCGGATTTGGAGGAGCTTTGGGAGGCATCCGAAAAAAAGGGCGAGCCGCCGTTCTTCTTTCTCCTGGACGGAATCGAGGATCCGCATAATCTGGGAGCCATTATCCGTACCGCCAATCTGGCAGGCGCTCACGGGGTCATTATCCCCAAGCGGCGCGCGGCAGGCCTCACAGCCACGGTCGCCCGGACCTCAGCCGGTGCGTTAAACTATACCCCGGTGGCAAAGGTGACGAATCTGACACAGGCCATTGGGGAACTCAAGAAGCGAGGCATGTGGTTTGTCTGTGCCGATATGGGCGGGGAAAGTATGTACCGCCTGAATCTGACCGGTCCTGTCGGTCTTGTCATAGGAAATGAGGGTGAAGGGGTCAGCCGTCTGGTGAAAGAGAGCTGCGATCTTGTGGCTTCGATCCCGATGCACGGCGATATTGATTCCCTCAACGCCTCGGTGGCAGCAGGCGTGCTGGCATATGAGATCGTGCGGCAGCGCCTGTTCCAGAAGCAGTGAATGTTCAATATTGTACGGGAGAGAGGACGGACGCATAAAGTATCCGTCCTCTTTGATATGGTATTTAGTCCTCAAGCGTATAGACGCGGTACAGATTGGACCACGGATTGCCGATAATATAGCTCGTATATGCCTTTCCTGCCCGTATATTGATGCTGTAGGTGAGAAGCGGGTTTGCCACCGTACATGCCGGACAGCCTCCCACAATAGCCGTGAAGATAATGACAGGCAGCTCGTTAAAGCTGGTGACAGAGGTCTGAGCATTGGTGATAAAGAATGTATAGTTACCGGCCGAAGCCTGTTTGAAGGAGGTAACATCCTTATAGCCGATCCCTGCGAAGACGATCTGGTTGTTGAACAGGCGAACATCATAGCTGGAACCGCTGTATGTCATATTGGTGACCCGCAGGCAGCCATATCCTGAGGGAACATTGGTACAGCCCATATCAGACACCTTTGTCAGGGTGATGCCGCCGGAGGAATCAAGGAGAACCATTGTTACCTTTTCGCCGGATACAAAGGCAAGCGTCTGTTGGTAGAGGACCTGGCCGTGTGTCTGGCGTACGGTCACGGTATGGAAACCGTCAGACACCTGGGTATAAGTGGATACGGTTGCGAAGGAGGAACCGGAAAATACACTTTGATTGTCAATGTAGACGTCGAGCGAAAGCCCGTTTGTACTGGCATTCAGAAAACGGACCTGCCCATAATAAGTAACGGACGGGATCGTAATGATGGGAATCGTGGGTGTTGGAAGCGGATAAATGGGACAATCCGGCCAGGTCGGGCCCGGATAGACGGGCATGCCGCCTGAGGGTGCAATCGGTGTGGTGGGGATGCCCGCGATGTCGTCACCCGGATAGACGGGCATGCCGCCTGGAGGCGCAACCGGTGTGGTGGGGACGCCCGCGATGTCGTCACCCGGATAGACGGGCATGCCGCCTGGAGGTGCTACTGGTGTGGTGGGAACGCCTGAAATATCCGGCCATACGGATGCCGCGGGAGTCGATGATTCATCGGCTGCAGCCTGCGCATTAAAATTACTGGTGTCTGGCATAAAAAACCTCAATGATTTTTTACTTTAGTATATGTGCAAAAAAATAAAAAGTTCCGGTTGACAAAAAGAAAATACTGTGATAATATATCCAAGGTTTCAACAAAACGTGCTGCCTTGGCTCAGCTGGTAGAGCGTCGCCTTGGTAAGGCGGAGGTCGGCAGTTCGAATCTGCTAGGCAGCTTTTGGAGAAACATTACAGGAGGCTTTCCGAGAAATCGGAAGGCCTTTGTTTCAGTTCACAGGAAATCACGTCCTATAATGAGAAAGGCAGGGATAAAAATGGACAAATCTTATGAAATGGACATGTGCAGTGGCCCGGTGCTGGGGAAGATCCTGATTTTTTCTATTCCTCTGATGCTGTCGGGGATTCTGCAGCTTCTGTTTAATGCAGCCGATGTGATTGTGGTAGGCCGGTATGCAGGAAGCCAGTCGTTAGCGGCAGTCGGTTCAACGACAGCGTTAATCAACCTGTTAATCAATATTTTTATCGGACTTTCTGTCGGTGTCAATGTTCTGGTGGCTCAGTATTACGGGGCCAAAAGAGATAAGGATGTCAGCGAGACGGTACATACAGCTGTGGCTTTAAGTCTCGTGTCCGGCCTGCTTCTGGTATTTCTGGGGGTGTTTGCATCCAGACCGCTTTTAGAGCTTATGGGAACGCCGGAGGATGTGATTGACAAGTCTTCAATCTATATGAAAATCTTCTTCATCGGAATGCCGGTCAATATGCTTTACAATTTCGGCAGCGCCATACTCCGTGCTGTGGGCGATACAAGGCGTCCGCTGTATTTTCTGACAGCATCCGGCATCATCAATGTCCTTCTGAACCTGTTTTTTGTCATCAACCTGAATATGGATGTGGCCGGGGTGGCTCTGGCTACCGTGATTTCCCAGGCGATTTCTGCCGGACTGGTTGTGATTTGCCTGATGAAAAATGAAGGGAGTCTGAAGCTCCAGCTTAAGAACTTAAAGATCAACCGTACCAAGTTCCGCCGAATCGTCAAGGTGGGACTTCCCGCCGGAATGCAGGGAGCGATTTTTTCCATCTCCAATGTGCTGATCCAGTCTTCCGTTAACTCCTTTGGCTCCATTGCGATGGCGGGCAATACAGCAGCTCAGAATATCGAGGGATTCGTATATGCGGCCATGAACGCGGTCTATCAGACGAACCTGAGCTTTACAAGCCAGAACTTCGGAGGCAGGAAATACGGTCGGATCAACCGTATCATGCTTGTCTGCGTGGCAGTCGTTTCGGTTGTGGGGTTTGCGCTTGGTATCGGCGCATATGCGATGGGAAATGCGTTTCTTGGCATTTACTCCTCGGATCCGCAGGTGCTGGCATACGGCCTGCGCCGTCTGGCTATCATTGGTGTTCCCTATTTTATATGCGGAATTATGGATACTTTGGTGGGGAGTATCCGTGGTCTTGGCTATTCGATTCTGCCGATGTGTGTTTCCCTGGCAGGAGCATGCGGTTTCCGTGTGATCTGGATTTTCACCATATTCCAGTGGAGCCGGAGCCTGACGACATTGTACCTTTCCTACCCGGTTTCCTGGACGATCACGGCGCTTTGCCATGCTGTCTGCTTCTGCCTGATACGGAAGAAGCTGCCTAAAGAGAACTGGTAAGACACAGATTTTTCACAAAGCCCTTCTTGCAACTTCATGCAGAGGGGCTTATACTATTTACCAGGAAATGCCGCATTTATGAAACATGTGCTTTACCGGCTCACTGTGGCAGGCGGCAATTGGATTCGTTATGGTACAGAAAAAAGAGAGGGACATCACACATGAAGCGTTACAAGAAGTATATAAAGCCATATCTGGGCTCCTTTATTGCCGGGCCTGTCATGATGCTCACGGAAGTTGTTGGAGAAGTCATGCTGCCCCGGCTTATGTCATTTATCATCAATTATGGCGTAGCGGAAAGAGACATGGCATACATTATAAGGATCGGACTCTTAATGGTGCTGACAGTTGCAGTCATGGCAGCCGGCGGGATCCTCGGAGCTTATTTTGCCGCCAGGGCATCCATCTGCTTTACAAGCGATCTGCGCCGTGATGTCTTTGCGAAGGTGCAGGAATTTTCCTTTGAAAATATTGACCGTTTCAGCACAGGTTCTCTGGTGACGAGGCTGACGAATGATATCCAGCAGGTACAGAATGTACTGATGATGAGTCTCAAGATGGCATTACGGGCCCCCGGTATGTTTATCGGAGCGCTGATTATGGCGTTTTTTATGAATCCGCAGCTGGCCGTGATTATTCTGATCGTGATTCCCCTGCTTTTATGTGCAATTATCTTCATCCTGCGGGCAGCGTTTCCACGCTTTGAGATCATGCAGAAGAAGCTGGATGAGCTAAATTCCGGTATCCAGGAGGCGCTTACCAATGTCCGTGTTGTCAAGTCCTTTGTGAGAGAGGATTTTGAGATCAGGAAATTTTCCGTCCTGAATGAGGAGTTAAAGGAAAGCAGCCTCGGGGCCTTGAGAATCGTGATTGCCACCATGCCGGTGATGATGTTTGCGATGAATCTGACAACGCTGGCAGTCGTATGGTACGGTGGAAATATCATCATTGCAGGCAGGATGGCGGTCGGCGATCTGACAGCATTTACCACGTATATCGTCCAGATTTTAATGTCTCTGATGATGCTTTCCATGATCTTTTTACAAAGTTCACGTGCGAAAGCGTCTTTAAAGCGCGTGAATGAGGTACTGGATGAGGACGTAACATTAAACGATGTCAGAGAAACAACAAAGGAAAAAATGGTGGAAAGCGGTTGTGTGGAATTTCAGGATGTGAGCTTCGGCTACTCACAGGACGGCATGGCAGGCAGGACGGTTTTAGAACACATAAGCTTTCGCGCAGAATCCGGCCAGACCGTGGGAATCATCGGTTCGACGGGAAGCGGGAAAACATCACTCGTACAGCTTATTCCCAGGCTTTACGATGTAACGTCCGGCAGCGTGCTGGTAGACGGCACGGATGTACGTGATTATTCCTTAAAAGAGCTGAGAAATGCGGTCGGCATGGTGTTGCAGAAAAATGTCCTGTTTTCCGGAACAATTGAGGAAAATCTGCGCTGGGGAAACGAGTCGGCATCGGAGGAAGAGATCAGGGAGGCAGCTGAGAGTGCGCAGGCCGCAGGATTCATTGAGTCTTTTCCGGGCGGCTATGATACAGATCTGGGGCAGGGAGGCGTGAACGTCTCTGGTGGTCAGAAGCAGAGGCTTTGTATTGCACGGGCATTGCTTAAGACCCCCAAAATCCTGATTCTGGATGACTCAACAAGCGCTGTGGATACAGCGACGGAAGCGGGACTCCGGGAAAGTCTGAGGACCGGAATGAAGGATGCGACTAAGATTATCATTGCCCAGAGGATCTCATCTGTCCGGGATGCGGATCTGATTCTTGTTCTGGACGAAGGAAAGATCAGCGGAAGAGGGACACATGACGAGCTTCTGGAGCACTGCACGGCGTACCGGGAAATTTACCTGACACAGGCGGGAGAGAGACAGCAGGAAGAGACAGACACAAAAGAGCAGCCGAATGCCGCCGGCAGTCTGGCAGAGGAGGCAGCAAAATGACGAGAAGTGAGAGAGAAAAGAGCTTAACCAGACGTTACGTGAACCAGAGTTTCCGTATGCCCTCCGGCAGGCCGCATGGCCCGGGGGGCGGTCCCGGCGGCCTGCACGGCCCGGGAGGGCCAGGTCCCGGTGGCCCGCGCGGCAGGGGCCCCGGAATGCATGCCAGAGGGGGCGGACAGCCCAAAAACAGCGGCGCCGTGATCCGGAGGCTTTTGACCTATCTGCAGCCGGACCGTTTTATGATTATGGCTGCGCTTATCTTTGTCCTGGTAAGCACAGCAGCGAACCTTGCCGGTTCCTATATGCTGAGACCGATTATCAATACGTATATCGCCCCTGTGGACGGGAGCAGGGGGAGCGTTTCAGGGCTTGCAGGCGCGATTCTTGTGATGGCCGCCGTGTATCTTACAGGCGTTTTGGCGAGCTATCTCCAGTCCAGGATTATGCTGACAGTCGCCCAGTCCGCCCTGCTCAGGATCCGCACGGATTTATTTGCCAGGATGCAGAAGCTTCCGGTCCGCTTTTACGACACGAATTCCAATGGAGATCTGATGAGCCGGTTCACGAATGACGTGGATACCATCGGGAATATGCTGAGCAGCACATTGCTCCAGCTGTTTTCCGGTACATTAAGCATCATCGGTACACTGGTACTCATGCTGTATACGAATCTTTATCTGACGGTAATTACGGTTTTTCTGCTCCCGCTCATGATGAAGGCCGGAAGCGCTGTGGCCGGGCGCAGCCAGAAATATTTCAGCGCCCAGCAGACCGCTCTGGGTGCGCTGAACGGGTATATAGAGGAGACGATTTCCGGGCAGAAGGTTGTAAAGGTGTTCTGCCACGAGGAGACGGCGAAAGAAGAATTTGATATTCTTAATGACAGTCTGAGGACAAAACAGATTAAAGCACAGTTTCTGGGCGGCCTGATGGGGCCTGTCATGAATAATCTAAGCCAGATCAACTATGCGCTGACGGCCTGTATCGGAGGCCTGCTCTGTGTCTTAAAGGGCTTTGATGTGGGAGGACTGACCGTATTTCTCAACTTTTCCAGGCAGTTTTCCAGGCCGGTCAATGAACTTTCCATGCAGGTGTCGAATGTGTTTTCAGCGCTTGCCGGGGCAGAGCGCGTTTTTTCCGTTATGGATGAGGAACCGGAACCTGAGGATGCCAAAGATGCGTTCGTGCCCGAAGCCCTTCGCGGAGAGGTAACGCTTTCCCATGTGACTTTTGGCTATGACCCGGACCGGGTGATTTTGAAGGATATAAGCCTTTATGCGAAGCCGGGCCAGAAGATCGCCTTTGTCGGCTCGACCGGTGCAGGAAAGACTACGATCACGAATCTGCTGAACAGGTTTTATGATATTCAGTCGGGCTCGATTACAATTGACGGCATGGATATCCGGCGCATTTCGCAAAACGAGCTGCGAAAGAACATTGCTGTGGTTCTCCAGGATACACACCTTTTTACCGGGACTGTGATGGAAAATATCCGCTACGGCCGACTCGACGCTACGGACGAAGAGGTGATCCAAGCGGCAAAAACGGCTTCAGCGGACTCCTTTATCCGCCGGCTTAAGAATGGCTATGACACAGTGCTGGAGAGTGATGGGGCCAACTTAAGCCAGGGGCAGAGGCAGCTTTTAAATATTGCACGTGCCGCTATTTCCAAAGCGCCGGTTCTCATCCTGGATGAAGCTACAAGCTCCGTGGATACGAGGACGGAAAAACATATTGAACACGGGATGGAGCGGCTGATGGCCGACCGCACGACGTTCGTGATCGCCCACCGGCTCTCGACGGTCCGAAATGCAGACGCTATCATGGTTTTAGAGGATGGGAACATCATTGAGCGCGGGGATCATGAGGAGCTTCTGAAACAGAAGGGCCGTTATTATGAGCTTTATACAGGTCTTTCTGAGCTGGAGTAAAATGACTCAGACGGGCCATGAGCGGTCTGTCAAAGCTCACTTAATTGTCAAAATAAAAGTGTGATAATTTTTGTATTTTTTTAGGTACAACCTGGAAAATTCCGGTTTTTCGTTCGTTTGTTAATCTTTTCCTAATTGTACAAAATTTATAAATATGTTATACTGTTTCAGATGGCAAATATGAAATTCTACAGAAAGAAGGTTTGTTAAATGGGTCTGAGCACATTTATAGGCGGCGTCCATCCCTTTGAGGGTAAGGAACTGTCTGCTGATAAGCCAATTCAGGTGATCCAGCCCAAGGGAGAGCTGGTATTTCCTCTGTCTCAGCATATCGGCGCTCCGGCAAAGCCGCTCGTGGCAAAGGGCGACGCAGTCTTAGTTGGCCAGAAGCTTGCAGAGGCCGGCGGTTTTATTTCCGCGAATGTGATCTGTTCGGTTTCCGGAACGGTCAAAGGGATTGAGCCGCGCCTGGTGGCCAACGGCAGCATGGTGCAGTCCATTATTGTGGAAAGTGACGGCGAATACAGGACTGTCGAGGGCTTTGGCGCAAAGCGCGATTATGCGAAGCTCTCCAAGCAGGAGATCCGTGATATCGTGAAGGAGGCCGGTATCGTAGGCCTCGGCGGCGCAGGCTTTCCAACCAATGTCAAGCTTTCGCCGAAGAATGAAGAGGCAATCGACTATATCATCGTAAACGCTGCGGAGTGTGAGCCGTATCTGACCTCCGATTACCGTGTGATGATGGAGCAGCCGGAACGCCTGATCGGCGGATTAAAGGTTATTTTACAGCTCTTTGACAAGGCAAAGGGCGTCATCGGCATCGAGGAGAACAAGCCGGAGGCGATTAAGAAGCTTACGGAACTTGTAAAGGATGAGCCGAGAATCGAGGTCTGCCCCTTACAGACAAAATATCCCCAGGGCGGCGAGCGTTTCCTGATCTACGCCGTGACGGGCGGCCGTGAGATCAGCTCTGCCATGCTCCCCGCAGACGCAGGATGTATCGTGGATAATGTGGACACGGTGGTGGCAATCTATAACGCAGTCTGCGAGACGACGCCGTTAATCCGCCGTATTATCACGGTGACAGGCGATGCAGTTGCCAATCCTCAGAATTTTGAGGTCAGGCTTGGAACAAACTACCAGGAGGTCCTGGAAGCTGCAGGCGGTTTTAAGACACAGCCGGAAAAGATGATTTCCGGAGGCCCGATGATGGGGCAGGCCCTGTTTTCCCTCGATATTCCAGTCATGAAGACGTCCTCCGCGCTTACCTGCTTTACGAAGGATGAGGTGGCTGCCCACGAGGAGACTCCGTGTATCCGCTGCGGACGCTGTATCGACGTATGCCCGGAACATATTGTGCCGCAGATGATGATGGCAGCGGCGGAGCGGAATGATCTGGAGCTGTTTGAAAAATATAATGGTATGGAGTGCTGCGAGTGTGGCAGCTGTACCTTCATCTGCCCGGCCCACAGGCCGCTTACCCAGGCTTTCAAGGAGATGCGTAAGTCGGTGGCCGCGGCCAAAAGAAAGAAAGCGTAGGAGGTGTAACAAATGAGTAATAAACTGTTGAATGTGTCATCCTCACCTCATGTACGCAGCAATGTCGCCACGAAGAATCTCATGTACGATGTGGCGATCGCCATGCTCCCGGCGACTATCTGGGGTGTGATGCAGTTTGGAATCTATTCTCTGATCGTAGTTTTAGTGACGGTTCTCTCCTGTGTACTCAGTGAGTATGCATATGAATCGCTCATGCATAAGCCGATCACCATAAGCGACGGCAGCGCGGTTGTTACCGGTATGATTCTGGGCCTCAATATGCCGCCCGCGATCCCTTTATGGATCCCGGTGTTAGGCGGTATGTTCGCCATTATTATCGTGAAGCAGCTCTACGGCGGCCTGGGACAGAACTGGATGAACCCAGCACTTGCGGCAAGATGCTTTCTGCTCATTTCGTTTGCCGGAGCCATGACGCGCTTTACGGATCCGATGACAGACGCGATCGCCAGTGCGACTCCGCTTGCAACCATCAAGGCCGGCGGTACATACGACGTGATGTCCATGTTCATTGGAAGAATCCCGGGAACGATCGGTGAGGTTTCCGTGATTGCCCTTTTGATCGGAGCCGCATATATGCTCTATAAAAAGGTCATCAGCATCCGCATTCCGGGTACATATATTCTGACGTTTGCTGTATTTGCATTTATCTTTGGACAGCACGATTTAAATTATGTGCTGGCAGAGGTATGCGGCGGCGGCCTGATTTTCGGTGCGTTCTTTATGGCTACGGACTATGTAACGAGTCCGATTACACCCAGGGGCCAGATCGTATTCGGCGTATGCCTCGGCATTCTGACCGGTTTGTTCCGTATTTTCGGCGGAAGTGCAGAGGGCGTTTCCTATGCAATCATCTTCTGTAACATTTTGGTTCCGTTGATTGAGAAATATACGCTTCCTGTGGCGTTCGGAAAAGGGGGTAAGAAAGATGGCAGCAAGTAAATCATCCAGCTTCATGAAAGATGCCCTGATTCTGTTCGTGATTACCCTGATTTCGGGCGTCTGCCTGGGATTTGTATATGATATGACAAAAGGGCCTATCGAACAGGCCACGATTGCCAAGAATAATGCGACTTACCGTGAGGTACTGTCGATAGCGAACGAGTTCAACGATATTACCCCGTCAGAAGAAGAGATGGAAGTTATGAGAAAGACGGGCGCCCTGACCGGAACAGGCTTTGGCAATGTCGATATCGAGTCTGTCCTGGAAGGAAAGGACGCAAACGGAGCAGTCGTGGGCTATGTCATCAACTCTTTATCGAACGACAGCTACGGCGGAGCCGTAAAGGTGTCCGTAGGCTTTGATGTAGACGGGACCATTACCGGTGTTGGGATCCGTGAGATCAGCGATACGCCAGGTCTCGGATTAAAGGCCAAGGAACCGAAATTCCGTGACCAGTATCTGGGAAAGAATGCAGATCAGCTTACAGTCACCAAGACCGGAGCCTCTGCAGATCATGAGATTGACGCCATCAGCGGCGCCACCATCACTTCAAACGCGACAACAAACGCAGTCAATGCAGCCCTTTACTATCTGCATAACTGCATGAACTAGGAGGTGGGATAATATGAATAAATGTACTGAACGCGTTTATAACGGTATCATTAAAGAAAACCCGACCTTCATCCTTATGCTGGGAATGTGTCCGACTCTGGCGACAACGACTTCAGCGATCAACGGTCTTGGTATGGGACTGTCCACGACAATGGTACTGATGTTCTCCAACCTGCTCATTTCGGCACTGCGAAACATCATCCCGGATCGTGTACGTATCCCGGCGTTTATCGTAATCGTAGCCAGCCTGGTGACGATCGTACAGCTTTTAATCCAGGGATATGTACCGTCTCTATACGACTCTCTGGGAATCTATATCCCGCTTATCGTTGTAAACTGTATTATCCTCGGCCGTGCAGAGTCCTATGCTTCTAAGAACGGCCCTGCGGAATCATTTTTCGACGGCGTGGGAATGGGGCTTGGCTTTACGGCTGCTCTGACAGCAATCGGCCTGTGCCGTGAGCTCTTAGGCTCCGGAGCTGTGTTCGGCCATGTTATTATCCCTGAGGAATTCCATATCTCCATCTTCGTCCTGGCCCCGGGTGCGTTCTTTGTTCTGGCCATGCTGACAGCAGTCCAGAATAAGCTGAAGCTTCCGTCAGCGACAAACGGTGATGCACCCAAGTCTGCTCTGGCCTGCGGCGGCAACTGCCTGGCCTGCACGGGATGCGGAAGCTCGGCCAACCATATGATTCTGGCTGAGAAGAAGGCCGAGGAGGCCGCAAAAGCAGCGGCAGCCAAGAAGGCAGCAGCCGAAAAGGCGCTGGCCGCCAAGAAGGCAGCCGAGGAAGCAAAGGCGGCAGAGGCTTCAAAAGACGGGAAAGAAAGTTAAGGAGGAAATGGAAAAATGAAAGAATTATTGCTGATTGCCATTGGCTCTGCCCTGGTAAACAATGTCGTTTTAAGCCAGTTCCTCGGACTGTGCCCGTTCCTTGGCGTTTCCAAGAAAACAGAGACAGCTGCCGGTATGGGCGCGGCGGTTATCTTCGTTATCACGATCGCAACAGCGTGCACGAGCCTGATCTATGACTTTGTGCTCGTGAAGCTGGGGATTGAGTATCTGCAGACGATTGTCTTTATCCTGGTGATCGCTGCACTGGTACAGTTTGTGGAAATGTTCCTGAAGAAGAACATGGTAAGCCTTTACGAATCTCTGGGCGTATATCTTCCCCTGATTACGACGAACTGCGCCGTTCTCGGCGTGGCTCTTACGAATGTACAGAAGAGCTATAATTTTATCGAGAGTGTTGTCAATGGTATCGGTATTTCCGTGGGCTTTACGATCGCCATCATCCTTCTTGCCGGTGTGCGTGAGAAAATTGAATATAATGATTTCCCGCATGCCTTTAAGGGCTCGCCAATTGTACTCATTACGGCGGGACTCATGTCGATCGCATTCTTCGGATTTTCCGGCCTGATTTAAGGGAGGAGACGGAAGATGAATATTACAGGAATCATAATCGCGGCAGTCGTTGTCGGTGCGGTTGGTATTATCATCGGCGTGCTCCTTGGCATTGCCAGCGAAAAATTTAAGGTAGAGGTTGACGAGCGGGAGATCCTCGTTCGTGGAGAGCTCCCCGGTAATAACTGTGGCGGCTGCGGATATGCAGGCTGCGACGCGCTCGCCAAGGCGATCGTCGAAGGTAAGGCGGCCGTAGACCAGTGTCCGGTCGGCGGCGCTTCGGTCGGAGAAAAGATTGCAGCGATCATGGGCGTAGAGGCCGGCGGCGCGGAAAAGAAGGTAGCTTTTGTAAAGTGTAAGGGCACCTGCGATAAGGCCAATGTCCAGTACAATTATTTTGGAATTGACGACTGCAACAAGATCACGGTTGTTCCCGGTGCAGGAGACAAGGCTTGTTCCTATGGCTGTCTCGGTTCCGGAAGCTGTGTAAAGGCCTGCCAGTTCGATGCAATCCATGTCGTGGATGGTATCGCCGTTGTTGATAAGGAAAAATGCGTGGCCTGTGGAAAATGTGCGGCTGCGTGCCCGCGTCACCTGATTGAGCTGGTGCCGTATAAGGCAGAGCATCTGGTACAATGTAATTCCCATGACAAGGGGCCGGATGTCAAGAAGAAGTGCGATGCAGGCTGTATCGGCTGTACCCTGTGCACAAAGCAGTGTGAATTCGATGCGGTTCATATGGATAATAACGTGGCAGTTATCGACTACGAGAAGTGTACGAACTGCGGTAAGTGTGCCTCCAAGTGCCCGGCGAAGGTGATTCTTTAGAGAGGCAGGCGCTGTATGCGTTCCTTTTATATCCAGAACGAATGGTTTAGTTAGGGAAATGACATAAGGAAAAAGGTACTGTCTAATCGTCAGCTTTGACGGTTAAGCAGTACCTTTTTATATACCAGGGGATATTTATTTTACGAAGTAATTTTTTAAATTTGCGTTTTCGTCTATGAATGGCTCAATCTCTGGTGTCTTGCAGGTCATGAGAGTCGTGACACCAGGGCCATGACCGGCAAGGATGCAGTCACTATGTACAACGACGCCGATCGTGACAGCACCTGTAATATAATTGCGTCCAAAGCGGGTATCAGCATCCATAACGGCAACAATATCACCAAAACGAAGCTTGTCAAGGCCATATTCAGCAGTGATTTTTTTGTCATGCAGAGTGATATCATAGTCGCCGTAGTGAGCGTTGGAGGCGCCAAGGCCAGAGCCCATGATACAGCCCGGAACGATCTTTGCAACTCCGACTTTGAGGCGTCCGTTTTCTTCAATGATGTTCATGGCTTTTAAGAGCTCAGGGCTGGTGTTGCGAAGAAGAATTTGCGGGTAATCCAAAAGCTTCATGCCCTGCCCCTGTGTGCGGATATCAATCACATCACCGATCGACATTTTTTCCATGTCCTCGTCAGAGAAGTAGCAGAGCAGGTGCTCGCACCCGCCATGCTTGCCGGTGACGAAGCCGCGGGCGCCTTTTGCATCTCCGGAATGGACAATGACTTCATTTCCGACACAGGAAAGCCCCTGGATTGCTGCGTTGTAGTCATCATTCTCGTTACGGACAGTCACGCCTGGCTCTAAATGGTCAGCAGCCCAGCCAACGCAGCAGTCGCCGATATGGGCATTATAAGTAATGCCGCCGGTGGCCGGCAGAGTGTAAGGCTCTCCGTCAATCGTGTGACGGTATGCCTCGGTTCCTTTCGAATGACGGACCTGCCCCTGGGTGAGGAGCTTGGGAAGAACATCATAATTGGTGTTTAACATAAGTTGGATTCTCCTTTGGATAGTAAGATTTCTTTCATTTTAGCATGAAACAGAAGGTTTGGAAATGGTTGGCGCTGGACTTTTTGATAAAATATGGTGAAACAGCTGTAAATGAATCATAATTACATGCAAGCGCCGGATACGGATCCGGTCTGTTCCCGATAAAGCTGGAACAGATCCGGGGAAAGTTCTGTATCACTGACGGAATGATTGAAAAAATCATATGATCGTGATACCATGTTGAATAGTGATTGTCATGGCAATGGGATCATATGGCTGTAACGTATAAAGATGATTTCAGGCCTGGCCCGGGACGATATGATGAGAACAGGGGAGGGAGCAGAGGATGGAAGCCGGAGCTGAGAAACGTATACAATGGGTGGACACTGTAAAGGGAACAGGGATTTTGCTGATTGTGCTTGCACTCTCCATGCGGCCGGAGATGCGGGATGCACAGATTTGGTGCCGATGGATTTATGATTTTATCTGTTCTTTTACGATGGGGATGTTTTTTGTCATCTCCGACTATACCTACAGGCTTTCCGAAACCGGCAGGCCCCAAAACCGGGCAAGATTTGCGCGAAAAAAAGTGCGGTCGCTTCTGGTCCCTTTTTTCGGTTACGCTATCTTGATTTATGCGGCCTTCCAGATTGCCATGCAAGTGCCTCTGACAGGAAGGATATTGGAGCATTCCTCCTATACAGGCTGCAGTATCATGGAATATCTGAATCTGACGCTATTCTATGACAGCCCATATGCCGCACATCTGTGGTTTATCTGGATCCTGTTCACTGTCTTTGGAAAACGGACAGATGTATGGTATCTGGAATGTCTCCGTCAGTGCCTGTGGCTGTTCGTCCGCTTTGCTTTTATCTGGGTACTGATGGTATGTTCGAAGAAGATTCCGGGACAGGCATGGCTGGCCCGTTTCGGAAAAAACAGCTTTTATATCTATCTGCTGCATCAGCCGTTCTGCTGCGGCTTCATAGCGCTTGTACTTTACGGAAAAATGCATCTGCCGATTCCTCTGGTTTGTTCGGCCTGTATCGTGTGCAGCCTTTTGATCCCCCTGAGTATCATAAAAGCTGTTCGAATGCTGAGGCCGCACGTATTTCAGGGTATATAGGTTTGAGCCCTATAGGCCCCATTGGAAGGCAGGAGCGGACGTTTTAAAAAGAGATGGCGTGCCAAAGAATGAAAGAGAATCGTAAGATCTGGAAAGGCCCGGAATTTGCCGGTTTGTTTTGCAATGCAAAGTGAAATGTGTTATGATGGGAAACGGAGAAATCGGTAATGGTTCAGACTGCCTGAACGGTTGCGAAAATTTGTCCTTTAAGGAGGCATAAGTGTGAAATTATTAACAATTGTAATCCCGTGCTACAATTCCGCCGCCTATATGGAAAATTGCATCGAATCGCTGCTTCCCGGCGGGGATGAAGTGGAGATTCTCATCGTGGACGATGGTTCCCAAAAGGATAACACGGCTGAAATTGCTGACCGCTATGAGAGAGAGTACCCGGGGATCTGCCGTGCAATCCATCAGGAAAACGGGGGACACGGCGAAGCAGTCAATGCAGGATTAAGAAATGCGGCAGGAATCTTTTTTAAAGTGGTTGACAGCGATGACTGGGTCAATGAACAGGCTTACCGCCAGGTACTTGATACACTCAGACGGTTCGTGTACGGCAAAGACACGTTGGACATGCTGATTACGAACTTTGTATATGAAAAACAGGGTGCAAAGCATAAAAAAGTCATGAATTATAACATGGCCCTTCCGAAAAATGAGTTATTTACATGGGACGATGTGAAGGTATTCATCGCAGGGCAGTATATCCTGATGCATTCCGTGATTTACCGGACAGAGCTTCTCAGGGAGTGCGGGCTTGAGCTGCCAAAGCATACTTTTTATGTGGATAACATTTTCGTCTACGAGCCGCTTCCCCATGTACAGAAGATGTACTATCTGGATGTGAATTTCTACCGGTATTTTATCGGGCGCTCTGACCAGTCCGTGAATGAGCAGGTCATGATCGGCCGTATTGACCAGCAGATTCTGGTGACAAAGCAGATGCTGGGATGTCATGATGTGACGAAGCTTTCCAGCCGGAAGTTAAAGCATTATATGGTGCGTTATCTGGAGATTATGATGGTAATCAGTTCTATTCTGGCGATCAAATCCGGAAGCAGGGAGAACATGGAAAAGAAGAAGGAACTGTGGAATTATGTGAAGAAAATGAATCCTTCCCTGTATCTGCGGTTGAGATTTGGCTTTTTGGGCCAGGGCATGAATCTGCCGGGAAAAAGTGGAAGAAGTATCTCGATTGCAGGCTACAAGATTGCCCAGAAGTTTTTTGGGTTTAACTAAAATCAGGAGACAGGGGCCTGCCAGGCAGGATGAAAGAAAAAGCATGGTATCTTGGAGCGGATACCATGCTTTTTGATATCTCTACAAAACAACAGAAAGGCGGTCCAAATCATCGTAGAAACCAGGGTACGAGATGCGGACGCAGTCGGCATCAAGAAGCTCGGTTTCCCCTTCGGCAGCCAGAGCGGCGATGGCAAAGGTCATGGCGATTCGGTGGTCGTTATGAGTATTGATCATGGCACCGTGGAGCGGCCGCCCTCCATGTATGATCATGCCGTCCTCTGTTTCCGTGACGTCAGCGCCCATTGCGCGCAGATTTTCTGTCATGATAGCGATACGGTTCGATTCCTTCACTTTAAGCTCTGCCGCATCCCGAATGACCGTCGTGCCTTCTGCAAAACAGGCCATCAGGGCAACTGTGGGCAGTTCGTCGATCATAGTCGGGATGATGTCGCCTTCGATCACAGCGGCTTTTAGGCTGCATGAGGAGACGAGAAGGTCAGCTGTTGGCTCTGCGGTGTTATGCGACGGATTCAGAAGCTGGATATGGGCGCCCATTTTTTCACAGACTTCAAGTAATCCCGCCCTTGTGGGATTGATGCCGACATTTTTGATGAGAATCTCTGAGCCGGGAAGAATGAGCCCTGCCGCGATAAAATAAACGGCAGAGGAGATATCTCCCGGTACAATAATCCGGCTGCCGAAAAGCTCCGGCGAAGGTGCGATTGTCACGCGGGTGCCCTCAGAACGGATGTCTGCGCCGAAATGCTTCAACATGAGTTCTGTATGGTTTCTGGAACGCTGCGGCTCTGTGACAACTGTCTCCCCGTCCGCGTACAGACCGGCCAGGAGAATGGCAGACTTTACCTGAGCGGAAGCGACCCTGGAATGGCAGGCGATTCCGGCAAGCGGGCGGCCGCAGATATGGAGCGGGGCGCAGTCATTTCCATTGACACTCTGAATATCAGCCCCCATCCGGGAAAGCGGCTCAATGACACGGCGCATGGGACGTTTCTGGATGGATGCATCTCCGGTGAGAACGGTCTCAAAGGGCTGCGGGGCAAGAATGCCGGAGAGCAGGCGCATGGTCGTGCCGCTGTTGCCGCAGTATAATGGCTCAGAGGGCGCCGAAAGCCCGTGAAGGCCTTTTCCACAAACGCGCACGAAATCGCTTTCCTGACTGATCTCGATCCCCATACTGCGAAAGCAGGCAATCGTCGACAGGCAGTCTGCCCCTTCTAAAAAATTATGGATTTCCGTTGTTCCTTTTGCGAGCGATCCGAACATGACGCCGCGGTGGGAGATGGATTTATCGCCGGGGACGGCAAGTTCCCCGCGCAGATATTTTACAGGTTTCAGTTTCATAGAGTCCTCAATTCCCGGGATGCGCAGAGAAAACGCTGCAAAATCCCTGTTTTTGTATCGGTATGAATACCGGAGACGACAGAAGGCAGGTTCAGGAAAAACACGAATCAGCTCGTAAGGACATAGTTATATTTTTCCAGAAGCTCATAGGCGGCAGATCGTGCGCTTTCCTCATAAAAGGATACGCGCAGAGCCCCTTCCCCGCGTTCTCTGCTGTGGTTCAGGCCAATATCCTTGATACTGATTCCTCTGGCTGCCATGATAGCAGAGATAATGGAGATGGAGCCCGGCTCGTCCACAACGTCGATGGAGAATGAATATTCCGGCGCTACAGGGCCGCGCCAGTGTTCCGAAAAGCTGTTTCGGTAGGTTCCGGATTCCTCGAAGAGCCGGTGTATGGCATTCCCGTTGCCGCCGTTAAGCCAGTCGTATATCGTTTCCAGGGATCCGATATAATTTCTTAAAAGAAGCTTGATGTTGTCTGCATTTGTCATACAGATCTGTTCCCACATGACGGGGGAAGAGGAGGCAATCCGCGTGATGTCTTTAAATCCTCCGGCGGCAAGCTGCTTCATGATTTCTTCTTTGCTGTCATGGTCCCGCACAAGGGTCACCAGACTGGAGGCGATCAGGTGTGGCAGGTGGCTGACAGCCGCTACAGAGTAATCGTGTTCCTTACAGTCCAGAACGAGCGGAATTGCGCCGATGGCAAGCGCCACCTGTGTGATACAATCAATCTGCTCTGGTGTGCTTTTTGCAGTGGGGCAGATAATATAGTAGGCCCTTTCCAGAAGGTGGTCGGTGGAATTCTCGTAGCCTGTTTTTTCAGAACCGGCCATCGGGTGTCCGCCGACAAAAACATCCTCCATCCCGAGTGATACGACATGCTCATGGATATCCGTCTTGGTGCTTCCGACATCCGTGATAATGGCGCCAGGCTTCAGGTAGGTGCGGATTTTTTGCAGGTATGAGATATTATGTTCGACGGGAGTGCATAAAAAGATAAGATCACATTGAGACAAAGTTTCGTTGATTCCGTCGAGAATGATATCGACAATGCCGTCCTTTTTGGCGAGCTCCAGCCGGGAACGCGTTCTCATATAGGCCATGATCGTAGTCTGTGGGTCAGCGCGCTTTAACCCGCGGGCAATGGAGCCGCCAATCAGTCCCAGCCCGATAAAGCCGACGATAGATGTTTTCATATATGTTTCCTCCTGACCGCAGCCGTTTGGAAAAGCAAAACGGTTATTCTATTTTACCATTTTAAAGCACAGACCCTGCAATGTCAACACTGTAAAGCAATAAAATGGCATTTCAGGAGGGGATGCCGATATAGCTGTAAAGAAAGCAGGAAGGACAGGCACGGGTTTAATTTTCTCTTCTGTTTTGTGTCGAAATATGTCATAATAGTCGGAATAACAGATAGTCATTTCAGATTAATACGAGAGAAAAAGGAGGAAATGGCGGGGTGCTCTGCCAGTATCAGACATGAGTTATTACATCAGCAAGGGAGACATTCAAAATTTTCGTAATTACCTGACACAAGAGGAGAAAAGCAAAGGAACGATTGGTAAATATCTGCATGACGTGGCTGTATTCACCGGCTGGCTTGCCGGAAGAGAGCTGAGCAGAGAATATGTGGCCGGATGGAAGGAGAGCCTGATCCTAGCAAACTATGCGCCGGTGACGATTAATTCCATGTTGTCGGCTGTCAACTGCCTGCTTAAATTTCTCGGATACAGCGAATATCGGGTAAAATTCTTAAAGATTCAGAGGAAAGTGTTCTGCGACCAGAGACGGGAACTTGGCCGCGATGAATACGGACGGCTTCTTGATACAGCCAGAAGCCGGGGAAAGGAGCGGCTGGCACTTTTAATGGAGACAATCTGTAGTACGGGGATCCGCGTTTCCGAGGTGAAGTACATTACCGTGGAGGCGGTTATAAAAGGCCGGACCGATATTTCCCTGAAAGGAAAAATACGTACGATTCTTTTGACGGAGAGACTCTGCAAAAGGCTGCTTCTGTTTGCACGAAAACAGAAGATTACTACCGGGGAGATTTTTGTGACATCAAGGAAAAAAGGGATGTCACGGCATCAAATCTGGCGGGACATGAAGGCTTTGTGCAGGCACGCGGGCGTGGAGGAGTCCAAAGTATTTCCTCACAATCTGCGCCATCTGTTTGCTGTGGTTTATTATCATGCGAACGGGGACATTGTGAAGCTTGCTGACCTGCTCGGACATACTTCGATTGAGACGACGAGGATCTATCTGATTTCCACCGGCGCTGAGCACAGAAAGCAGCTGGAGAGGCTGGGATTAGTCAGTTAGTGTTTGGAAAAGGAAACATCTGAAGATCAGATTTTTATATGCCGGTACAAAAAGTACATAGATCTGCCAGAATAGCTGTGAGGGTGTGCGTTACGAAATGGGTACAATTTTGCGGCTGCGCAGTCTGAATGTTTATGAAATATAGATTTTGTTACTTCAAAGCAATCAAGGGTTAGTGGTACTCCACACACAGCTGGAACAGATATATAAGGAAAACGAATGGGAGATACAGAGAATATGGATAATGGCTTTGAGGAATTTCGCACATCTTTGTTTGGCGGATATCGAAAGGGGGATGTGATCGAGTATATCGAGCATCTTTCGGGCGAAATAGAAAACATTCGTACAGAAAAAAAGTCAATGGAGCGTGAGCTTAAGGAGAAAGGGGAACAGCTCAAGAGTCTTGGAGAGAAGATTGAGCGTATTATGCAGTCGTCCGGTGATGTAACAGTCGAAGGGATTCCGGAGATTCTGCAGGAGAAGGAGAAAGAGATTGAACGGCTCCGGAACATCTGTAACGAGCTGAAGTCGGCGAATGAGAGCAGCAGGGCAGCGAGGGAGCAGCTGGAAAAAGAGCTTTTGGATATGAATGAGAGGATCAAGCTTCGCGGCACGGACAGCGAGGAGGAATACGTGAAGCTTACAAAGGAGCTGCGGGAAAAGATAAGCGCTTATGAGGAGCGTTCTGCAGTCATCACGGATGTACTGACAGAGGCCAGGGTGCAGGCAGAAAAGATGGTCTCCAACGCGAATCAGCAGGCAGAGAGACTGGTCTCCAATGCAAACTTTAAGGCGGAAAAAATGGTCTCGGATGCCAGCTCACAGGCGGCTTTTGTTGTCAGACAGGCGGAGGACGATGCCGCAATTAAAAAGAGAGCAGCGGAGAATGTATACCAGAAGGAAGTCGAGCAGCAGATCGAGCAGCTTTTGACAGTCAAAGTGAGAATGAGCGATTATCTCGATATTCTGGATGAGCTGCAGCAGGGAATTGCCAAGATATATGGGAGCATGAGCCGGGCAATGACAGGAATCCCCACAGATGTCAAGCAGCTTAAGGAGATGGCGGAGCAAAACATCTTGGACAGCAGTAATGGCGGGGAAACCAGGCTGCTGGAATAGATGGGTAACAGAAACAGGCAAAAATTCCGACAACAGGTACAAAGGAGAAAGGACAGTATGCAGATGACAGGGAAGGAAAAGATTGTTTTCCTGGATACCGGTTTTACGAATTATACACATGAGGAGCTCCTTCTGAGGTATCTTTGAACCGGGACGGGAGTATGTCTGTCATACGCACACCGGACTCCTATGACTGTTTTGTGGAGGGGTGCGAGGCGAATGATATTCTGTTTCTGGATATGGGAGACGCCTTTCTTAAGGAGTATGAGGCTTCGTATGAGGTTCCCTATGGGTTTTCCAATACATCCCCGGGAACCGGGCATCTAAACCGCACCGGGCACCGGCTTGTAGCCGAGGAGCTCTATAAAATGATAGGGGAAGTATGACAAATGGCCTTTCTTTCAAAAGCATTTTTTATTCTGGCGGCCTCCACCTATGTTCTGTGCCGGCTCTGCAAAGGGAAGGAAGCCCGCCAGCGGATCCTTCTGGCCGCCAGCTACCTCTTTTATGCCTGGTGGGATGTACGGTTTCTGACACTTTTAATCGTTCAGACAACGCTTGCCTACGGACTGGCGCTCAGAATTGAAACAGAACGGGCAAAAGGCAGGACAGAGAGGGCGCGTATCCTTTTGGCTGCTGGCTGTACAGGCTGCCTTTTGGTGCTGGGCTTTTTCAAATATTTCCATTTCTTTCTTGACACGTTAATGCCGCTTACGGGGAAAACCGCGCTCTCTGACTTTTATATCATACTTCCGATGGAGATCTCTTTCTATACCTTTCAGGCACTCAGCTATCTGATTGACGTGTATCGGGAGAATCTGACGGCGCGCAGAAGTTATCAAAAAATCGCGCTGTATATCAGCTTTTTTCCGCAGCTTGTAGCAGGGCCGATTGTGCGCGCCGGGGATTTTCTGCCTCAGCTTGACCGGGATGTTTCCATGACCCGTGAACGTTTTGAGGAGGGAATTCAGATTTTTATCTACGGCATGATTAAAAAAATAGTGATTGCCGACCGTCTGTCAGTGTGTGTGGACAGCGTGTTTGCCGCACCAGCCTGTTTCGGCGGACTCTCTATCCTGCTTGCCGTACTGTCGTATCCGATTCAGCTATACTGTGATTTTGCAGGATACTCTGATATGGCGATCGGAACTGCAAGAATCCTGGGATATGATCTTTGCATGAACTTTAACCTTCCTTTTTTGGCAGGGAATCCGTCGGAATTCTGGCACAGATGGCATATCAGCCTTTCTGAATGGCTTCAGGATTATTTGTATATTCCACTGGGAGGAAACCGCATGGGAACCGTCCGGACAGCTGTAAATACCATGATTACCATGCTGCTTGGCGGGCTCTGGCATGGGGCAGACTGGACATTTGTAGCCTGGGGAGGCATAAACGGGCTGGCACTGGCCATACATAAGTGGTTGAAACAACGCAGAAAGCGGAATGGTACTGAGAAGCCGGACGGTTATGGTATGCCCTGTTATTTTGATGTATCTGTTTACCTGCTTTACCAAGATCTTTTTCCGGGCACAGAGCTTTGATGATGTGTGGACGATTCTTTCACGCATTATTACGAATGCACCGGGAATCCGCTATTACTATATATACTCCATTCCCCTGATTCTTCTGGTATTCGCAGCGCAGGCGGTCACACGTCTGCGGCAGACAAAGGAAAATCAGGCATATTATCCGTTGTTTCGTCTGGATATATTCAGGGGGATGTTTGTATTTTGCACACTGATTTTTGGCGTGCTTATGTTTTATTACGATGGGGGGAATGCATTTATTTATTTTCAGTTTTAGGCTCGTGGCAACCGTATCCCTAATTTGTGGAGGAAACGACAGGGAGCGACAAAGGAGATCAGCGTTTCCACAGGCCTCCGGGGATGCGCATAATAAAATAAGGAGGAAAGAGCACAGGCTCGTTGAAAAAACGTATGGGTTATTACATGAAGAAAGACGACATCGAAAAGTTTGCCAAGTATCTGGCAGAGGATGAGAAGAGCAAAGGCACCATCCAGAAATATCTGCATGATATTTCAACATTTACGGAATGGTTAGGAAGCAGAGAGTTAAATAAGGAGCATACAGTAGAGTGGAAAGAAAGCCTGATATCGGCAGGCTATGCGTCTGTCACAATCAATTCCATGCTGTCCGCCCTCAACAGCCTGCTGAAATTTCTGGGGCTTGATGAGTGCAGGGTGAAGTTTTTGCGGATACAAAGGCGGGTGTTCTGCGACCAGAAAAAAGAGCTTGGAAAAGAGGAATACCGAAAGCTGTTGGAAACTGCACGAAAACGAGGAAAGGAACGGCTGGCGCTTCTTATGGAGACGATATGCGGCACGGGAATCCGGGTGTCAGAGGTAAAATATATTACTGTGGAGGCAGTGAGAAAGGGCAGGGCCGATATTTCCCTGAAAGGTAAGATACGAACGATTCTCCTTCCGGAAAGACTCTGTAGAAAACTTCTCCTGTTTGCGCAGAAACAGAAAACAGATTCCGGGGAAATCTTTGTGACTGCCAGGGAAAAAAGTCTGTCAAGACACCAGATCTGGAAAGAAATGAAAAGTCTCTGCCAGTATGCCGGAGTGGAGTCATCCAAAGTGTTCCCGCATAATCTGCGCCATCTGTTTGCCGTTGCCTATTACCGGGCATGCGGGGATATCGTGAAACTCGCAGACCTGATGGGGCATACGTCGATTGAGACGACAAGGATATATTTGATCTCAACAGGAATGGAGCACAGAAAACAGCTGGAACAGCTGGGATTAGTCACTTAGTTTGTGCAGAAAGGCAGGAGGCATAAACGGGCAGGCTGAGTATGACAGAGATGCCTGATTATAAAACAACGAAATACACATTTTGTATCATATATAGAATCGTACTGATATGGGATTTTGTTTTGACCATATTGTACTACATTTTTGCCAAAAAGTACAGAAAAAATTATTTCTTTTTTACAAAATCACGTTAAAAAAATATCAATAATTCGGATTTTCCAGTGATAAGCTTTCCAGTGATAAGCTTTCCAGGCTTATTTTTTTGCCTGCATATCTTTGGCGCCAATTCTTAGGTTTATTTTTATATTCCCATGACTGATTTGCAACTAAAATTAATACAAAATGTGTATTTTGATATATTTTCAAGACTGGCTGTATTGCCGGACGTAAGCTGTACAAAGGAGAAAGACTGTATGAAAAAGCAAATGCAGGAAAAGCCGGATGCCGAAGAAAGGCAGAAGAGGACAAAAAGAAGGAACGTGCGCATACTGTTTTGCGTCGCGCTGTTGATTGCCGCCGCGGTATTCGGCGGACATGATCTGCTCTCGGATGAACTGGAAATAACGTTCTATCACATACACTCACCCAAAATAACAGGCGCGGAGAACATTCGCATGGTAGTGTTGTCTGATTTACATAATCGGGAGTTTGGCCAGAATAATACAGATTTGGCAGAACAGATCGCCGCTCTGGAGCCTGATTTGATTGCTGTGGCAGGAGACATGCTGAATGCGGACGAGGAACGGCTGGATGTAGTGATCGCTTTATGCGAAAAGCTGGTGGAGATTGCACCTGTTTACTACAGCCCGGGAAACCATGAGAGCAATTTAATGTATGAAAAGGGAAGTCCCCTTGAAAGTCTTCTGCTGGAAAAGGGGGTTCATGTGTTAGTCAACCGGGCGGAGGAGGTGACGATCCATAAAACTAGGTTTCTGATCGGAGGCCTGACAACATCGCCGGAAGGCTATGAAGAATATGGAGCTTCCTTTTATGAAGAATATGAAAAAAGTTCCGGTTTCAAGCTGCTGATTGCCCATTATCCCAGTCTTTATTATGAAGCGCTTGCAGATGCAGAAATTGATTTGGGCATCTGTGGACATTATCATGGAGGGCAAATCCGGCTTCCATTTATTGGCGGCTTATATCACAATGATACAGGATTTTTCCCACAATACAGCGGCGGGGTATACCGCCTGGCGAACAGTACGATTTTTGTTTCCAGGGGAATGGGAGGGCATAACAGACTTCCCAGGATCAATAACCGGCCTGAGCTGGCTGTGATTGATATGAACGGGCGGCAGGAAGCAGATTGGCCGTAAGCAAGAGAGTATGACAAAGGAGTAGGTACGATATGATTTTAATAAGTGCGATTGTTCCAATAATAGCTCTATATCTGGCTCTTCTATACATTGTTTTCATTTACCGCTTTTTCAGAGTGAAAGCAAAGCTGTCGGTTCTGGAGGTGCGGGACGGAATGGACCGCCTGAATAAACGAAGGATTCGGGTCGCAGTGCTTGCAGTACTTGTATTTTCCGTATGTCTTGCCGCACGGCTGGCAGTAAAAAGCTGGGCTCCTGATATGCTGATGGCTTTTAACTATGAGGAGGCGGCCAAAGGGCAGAATCCTAATGTCACCAGATTTAATGAATCCAATATCCTGTCTGACCACATTCTGGAAAAGGTCGTCCAGAGAGGCGGACTGAAGATGGATGCCGGAAAGCTTGCAGAATTTTTAACGATATCGACCTCCTTAGATGAGGAAAAGCTGGATGTCACTCAGGATTCGGATTTGAAGATATCCACAGAATACTGGATTCGCTGTTCTGAGCTGGTTTCCCTGTATCATACAGAGCCCAAGACAGTTTTAAACCTTCTGGCGGATGTATACTGGGAGGATTTTGTACTTAATTACGCAGAGAATGACGATATCCTGGATCTTTCCTTTGATGAATTAGAGGGAATGGAGTACATAGATGTGAAGGATTATCTCCAGATGCAGGCATATAAGCTGAAAAATTATCTTCCTGTCTACAGCAGCGAGAGCAGCAGCTTCCGTGCGACGCAAAGCGGAGAAACGTTTGCCTCTTTATCTGAAAAAATCAACAATTATATAGAAATTGAGCTGGAGCGTTATGAAGCGTTTGTCCTCGAGAATGGACTCTCTCTGGATAAAAACACGTACCAGTCGCGGATGCAGTATGAAAACCGGCTTTTGGATACATCCAGAATGAAACATATGGCGGCCCATGATGTGCGGATTGAAGCGATCAACATGTACAATGCATTTATGACGCGTTTTGTACTGATTCCTACTTATGATACGGACAAGGAGTTTTATATGTCAAGAACAAAGGTAGGAGTAGACTATTTTGCAGATGAGGCAAAGGAACACCTGGAAACGGCTACAGAGCTGGTGGAGGAAATAGAGCATAATATCTACGCAGCCGGGCAGATCGGAGCTGCCTGGCCTTCCGCAGAGGCCTACACGCTGGCGGACCAGCGCATCGCTGAGCTCAGGACAGAACTTTTAAATCTGGCTTCGCAGTGCAGAGAATTATGCAGCGCATACGTAAAGGAAAAGCGTGATGGATATATTCAGATATGCTTCACACCGCCAGCTATCGCGGGTGAGGCCGTGCCGGCTCTTCTTCTCGCTGTGCTGTTTGCTGCTGCTCAGGGCGGGAATGCGGTTCTCGAACCATTCTATCGTGAATATCGCAGCAATCGAACCGCAAATAAAAAGCAAGGTAAGGAGGAGGCCGTATCATGAAGGAACTTGATGTTTTCCGTTATCTGAAAAAATACCGGGCCCTGATTGCAGGTATCTCGATTCTGGCGGGGATTACATTTTTCCTGATCGCTCAGTTCCGTATCCAGCAGTATACTGCTGCGACCGTGATTGAGTACACAGGCTCCCGTGCAGTCGAGGGCCTTTCTCCGGATGGGAGCCGTATTGATCCTTCCGAACTCTATGCTACCAACCTTGTCGCCCAAGCAATGAGAAAACTGGATATTGATTATACGGAAGCGACAGCGGACAGTATACGCATGAATATCCATGTCGAGCCTATTATCACAGAGGAAGATCTTCTGGTGCAGCAATCTAAACTGGATAACGGAGAGGACGATTACGAGCTGAAACCAACCCGGTATGTAGTATCCTTTAACTGCGGTGTTGGAAATGGCAAAGAGTATCCAAGAAAAGTTCTGAATCAGATTCTTCAGGAGTATGCGAGCTATTATGGAAAAACCCATGTCAATACTTCTCTGGCCGCCAATCCGGTAAGTGACATCACTTCCAAAGGCTATGATTATCTGGAAATGGCAGAAGTTATGGATGATACCCTGGAGAGCATTACCGAACACCTTTCTGATAAAGTGGGATGGAATGGTGAGTTCCGGTCCAGCCGGACAGGCCGCAGCTTTCAGGACCTTCAGGATGAATTTAAGTTTATCAAAGAGGTGGAGGTCCGTCAGCTTTTGTCTGAAATTCTGGCAGGAAGGATCACAAAAGACCGTGATTTGCTTTTAGAAAAATATCGGAACCGCAACAATAATCTGAAAATTTCCAACAGTGCGGCATCGTTTGAAATCGAACGGATTCGCGGCATTATCAGTGCATATGAGAACGCAATGGGAGAATTCAGCGCTGCAGTCGATTCATCATCCACAGAAGAAGGTCAGAATACCGTTCAGCAGAATAATGTGCTTCCTGATGTGTACGATGACTGGAACAAGGATGTGGATGGTAACTGGGAGCCAGTGGACCGGACTGCAGAATATGATTTGCTGCTGATGAAGTTTATTGAGGACCGCACGCTCTATGAACATAACCTGATTGATACCGATTATAACAATTATATTCTCGGTGTATTTACTGGCGCACCGTCCAGTTCCCCCCAGGAAGCGCAGCAGAGGATCCAGGAAGAGATTGCGCGCCTGGCAGAGAAGATCAACGCACTTTGGACCGTTTATTATGAAACCAACGACGAGTATAACGAGTATCTGGGAGCACAGAATATCATGGTACTCTCCAGTGTACGAGTCACAGAACGGTTCCCTATTTTGATTTTTACTGTTCTGATTGTAATCATCTTTGGTGCCCTGGGCTGTGCCGGTGCGGCTCTTTTTGGCCGGATTGAAGACTTTATAGAATATTATGCATTTACGAATAAAGTAGACGGCCTTCCCAACCGGGCAAAATGCGATCAGTTTATCACATCCAGAGCAAAGCGTCCGATTCCAGAGAGCTTTGCCTGCATTGTATTAAAGCTTGCCAATTTGCAGATGGAAAATGCCCGTCTGGGACGGGAGGCAGGCGACAGGATGATAAAAGATTTTGTAGGAATTCTGACCTCCGCTTTTTCCCCGTCTGACAAGATATTTGTGGGGAATAACGGAGCAGGCCAATACCTGATTTTTGCGGAGTCTCTCGAGAAAGACCAGGTACGTGCGGCCCTGCTTCAGATGGATATTATGCTCGAAGAGATATCAAAAGATCACGATTATCATATTGAGCTGCTGCAGGGCTATGCCTGCGCGGGCGAGGAACAGTGTTATTATATCCGTGAACTTTTATCGACTGCCATGAAGAGAGTTGGTGCAGCAGAAGCAAAAGAGACGGCAGCTGTATAGAAAGGTCAGGAAGGAGGCGGCGTGGAGCGTGGTTTCAATCATTTATCTGGTGCTGGCAACTGCCATGTTCTACCTACAGGATACCTATTTTTTAGTGGGCGGCGTGGAATTCAGCCTTAAAAACCCATGCGCAATCGCCATTGTGTTTCTTGCACTTATAAATTTCACAGCGACCGTGCGGCTGGGCCGTTTCCTTCTGTTGGTACGCCATACAGCAGTACAGATGCTTCCCTGTGTGGTGCCGTTCCTTTTTTCTTCGATCATTTGGGTGGTATCCAGGGCAGATGGTATTGCCATCATAAATGGGATCGGTATGATTGCCCCGCAGATTTTGTCAATCATTGTAGCTGCTGCAACGCTGTATTTGTTCGGCGAAAAGGGGATCTGGTATTGCCTTGGAGCCATGTGTGCGGCGAATTTACTGGGCATACTGGTTGTGATTCAATATGGAGGTTTTAACGCCTTTCTGGAGGAGCTTTACACGCTCCTCATCACCTTTAGCGGAGAAACAGGCCCTTTGATGCTGCAGCTGGAAGTTCATGATCTTACATTTGCGTTTGGTCCGTTTTTGCTTTATCTGCTGTTAAATCGGAAGAACATTTCAGGCTTCTCACTCTGGCTGGCAGTCGTATCTGCTTTTTTCCTGGTTGGCCTGAAACGAATCGCCATCCCGGCTCTTTTGCTTGGCTTCCTGGCATCATCGCTTCTTAAGCGCCTGTCAGAGAAAGCGGCAAGGCAGACGGCACTATGTGCAGCTGTTGGGATGATCGTCGTCAGTTTCCTGTATATTGCCGGGATCCGGTACGGGCTTTTTCCCTATCTGGAGGAACGGCTTCAAATTAATACGATGGGCCGGGCAGATATGTTCACCAATTTAGAGCCTTACTATGATATCAGCTTTACTTATCTAGGCCGGGGGACAGGATTTGAGCGTTTTGTGGACTGGGCTTCCGGAGTGGTATATGAAACGCCCCGCCGTAATGCGATGCAGATTCATAATGACTTTCTGCGCATGTATTTAAATATCGGCTTTATCGGATACTGGGTATGGCTTGGCTGCTGGCTGTTCATCCGGCTGCGGTATTGGTTCCGGCAGGGAGGAAAAGAGACAGGATGCCTGTTTTTTGGGATCTGTATATACTGTTTTGTCTTATATGCCACAGATAATACGATATATTATCCCTATACCATGATTGCCTGTTCCCTGGTTCCCATGTCCTGTCAGCTGAACCGACTGGCGGATTGCACTCTCGAAAAGTACTGTGCCCGCTGGGGCAAAAAAGACAACAGGCCTTTTTCTGAAAACGGCCTGGAGTCCGGGAGGTGATTCAATTTTGGACGGTATGAAACGAAAGGTTTGTTTCGCAGCTTCCTCTGGCGGCCATTTGGATGAACTGCTGATTCTGAGGCCTCTTATGGAGCGCTATGACAGCTTTCTTGTCACTGAGAAAACCGCATACAGGGCAGCTGTAGGAGGCCTCCGCTGCTATTATCTGCTGCAGGTCAACCGCAGGGAAAGAACCTGTCTCCTCAAGTTGGTGGTAAATGCATTCCGCTCTTTGAAGATTTTCCTGGATGAAAAGCCGGATATGGTGGTCTGTACTGGTGTCCTTGCGACAATCCCTTTGTGCCTGCTTGGCAAGGCACTTGGGAAAAAGCTGATATTTATTGAATCCTTTGCCAAGGTAAACACTCCTACCCTGACCGGGCGGCTTCTATATCATTTCGCTGACCGGTTCTATATTCAATGGCCGGAGCTGCAGGAATCCTATCCGAAAGCAGTATATCAGGGCTATATATATTGAGGTGACGAGTCATGATATTTGTAACAGTCGGTTCACAGAAATTCCCCTTTAACCGTCTGCTGAAAAAGGTAGATGAGATGGTGCAGAACCATACGATTGCAGAACTGGTTTATATGCAAACGGGAGTCAGTGATTATGTACCGGCCTGCTGTCAATATCAGAACTTTTGTAATCAAACTGAATTTGCAGAAAAAATGGAAACCTGCAGCATAGTCATTACACACGGTGGAACCGGTACGATCATTGATGCCGTGCGACGGGGAAAGAAAACAATCGTAGTACCCCGGTTCGCCCTGTATGGGGAGCATGTAGACGATCATCAGATCCAGCTGGTGAGCCGGTTCCATGAGATGAACCTTGTCCATGCCTGTTTTGATGTGGAAAAACTGCCTGAGGCGGTACAAATCGTCAGGGACCATACTTATGATACATTTCCGTCAAATACAGAAGTGTTTATTGCCTCGGTTGACGAATGTATCCGTACACTTTGAAAGGAAAACAAGTATGAAGGTTTTGATGATCGGCCCCAGTGAAACCCGCTCAAAGGGCGGGATGGCTGCGGTGATCCGGGGAATCCGATGCAGCGCCCGTTTAAGCCGGGAATTTCAGATTGACAGCTTTCCCTCTTACATAGACGGCAGTCTGATGGTCCGGTTTTTATATTCCGGTTATGGTTATCTGCGGTTTTTACTGTGTTATAAAAAGTATGACCTGTTTCATATCCATACTGCAGAAAAGGGCAGTACCTTCCGTAAAAATCTTTATCTGAAAAGAGTGAAACGGGCAGGGAAAAAGGCTATTATACATATTCACGGTGCAGAATACCTGACTTTTTATGACAATCTGAATGCCAGGGGCAAAAACATCGTGGACCGGTTTTTTGGCAGGGCAGATTTGGTGCTGACATTATCAGAAAGCTGGAAAAGAGAGCTGGAATCGCGCGTCCATGTGGATACGTGCCGTACTCTTAATAATGGCGTTGACCCTTCGGAACTTTGTACTGCCGTTTCAGATGTGGAAGAGTACCGGAATTCATTTTTGATGCTGGGAAGGCTGGGAGAGCGAAAAGGCGTCTATGACCTGATTGAGGCAGTAGAGACGGCTGTCCGTTCGAACCCGGATCTGAAGGTCTGTGTGGCGGGAGACGGAGAGGTGGAACAGGTACGGGCTCTGGTTTCCCAAAAAGGGCTGGAACAGTACATTACGGTACTTGGCTGGATTGACGGGGCAGAGAAGCTGGAACGTCTGAAGCATGCCTCGACCGTAGTTCTGCCGTCTTATCATGAAGGGCTGCCCGTATTTATTCTGGAGGGAATGGCGGCAGGGAAAGCGGTCTTGAGCACTACCGTCGGAGCAATTCCCGAAGTCGTCGGACCAGAAAATGGAATTTTGGTGGAGCCCGGCGATGTTTCCGCGCTGGCACAAGGTCTGCTGCGTTGCAGCAGCGATGTGGAAATGCTGCGAAGTATGTCACAAAAAAACAGGGAAAGAGCAGAAAACGTGTTCAGCATCCGGCGGATGCACGAACAGCTGGCAGAGTATTACAGACAAGTACTGGAGTGAGGCAGGATATGGGGAAGGAAAAGCCATTAATCAGTGTGATTGTGCCGGTATATAATGCAGAGCCTTATCTGGAACGATGCCTGGATTCGATTGTATCGCAGAGCTATTCTGACATAGAGATACTCCTTGTAAACGATGCCTCTACCGATCAAAGCGGACAAATCTGTGATGCCCGTGCGGCAAAGGACGGACGGATACAGGTCATACATTTCTCAAAGAACCGGGGCCCGTCGGCTGCGAGGAATGAAGGGATCCGGGTGGCAAAAGGAACGTTTGCCGCCTTTGTAGATGCAGACGATTATGTGGAAGCAGATCTGTTGGAAAAACTGTATGGTAATCTTCTGAAAACAGGAGCAAAGGTCAGTGCCTGCGGGGCTTGGGGGATTGAACACAGAGGCGGGTCTGCAAGGAGCTATTTCCAGACAGAGGCGTTACGCTGTCTGGCACGATGCGCCCCTTTCCCCTGGACGCCTTGGGGAAAGCTCTATGCGATGGAGCTTGTAAAAAAGACACCATTTGACGAGCGTATTTTTTACAGTGAGGATATCCTGTTTCTATATCAGTTATTTAAACAGACGGATAAGATATGCTATCTGCCAGACCGTCTGTATCACTATAGCTGCAGAGAGGGAGGCCAGGTACACAGCGGCGTTGACGAGAAAAAATGCACGGCGCTTTGTGTTCATGATGCCATCTGTAAAGACATCGCACTCAACTGCCCATGTCTGCTTCCGGACTTTCAGCAAATGGCTCTGAATGTCAACCGTGAGCTGGCGGTGATGGCCGTGAAGGCGAACAAGGCAGATAAACAGATTTTTTTATACCTGAGACGAATCCAGAAAAATATTCGCCGGAATTTTAGCTGGAAGGCTCTGTTGCTGCTTTCGAAGAAGAAGCAGGCGGCCGTGCTGGTATTGTATATCAGCACGGCTGCTTTTAGGAGAATCGCCGCCATATATACCTGCGTGAAGCGGCTGAAAGGCGGGTATGTTGGGAAGTGGAGAAATGGAACAAGGGAAACCAATCATCAGCGTAATTGTACCGGTGTATAATGTAGAGCCATATGTGGAACGATGTCTGAAATCTATAACGGAACAGACGTATCCGAATCTCGAAATTATTGTGGTGGACGACGCATCTACCGATCGGGGCGGCAGTATCTGCGATATCTGTGCGGCCGGAGATGAACGGATACAAGTCATACATTTTCCGGAAAACAAGGGGTTATCTGCTGCCAGAAATGAGGGAGTCCGCATGGCAACAGGGGCGTTTATTTCTTTTGTAGATTCGGATGACTATGCAGAACCGAAAATGCTGGAACTGCTGTATGACAATCTGCGGGAAAAGGAAGCGGATATCAGTATCTGTGGGACCAAAGGTTTAAGAGGCAGGAGTGGCTCCGCCGGGGTCTATTCCCGGGCAGATGCGGCTGCCTGTCTTGCCCGGCGTGCCCCGTTCCTCTGGAATGCGTGGGGGAAACTCTATCCGGCGGAACTTGTGAAACACGTACCGTTTGACAGGCGCGCCCTGTGCTGTGAGGATCTTGTGTTTTTTTATCAAATTTTAAAACACACCGGCCGAATCAGCTATTTGCCGGAACAGCTGTATCATTATACCCATCGGGAGAACAGCATTATCAACAGCCCGATAAATGAAAAAAGATGCACGGTGCTCTCTGCCCTTGATGAGATTTGTGAAGATGCGGCAGCAGATTTTTCTGATTTGGAGATGGGATTTCGGCAGATCGCTATGGATACCAGTGTGCGTTTAGCAATGCAGACAATAGAGGGGGATATGGCAGGCAGGCAGGTTTTTGAATATCTGACACGGTTTCAAAGGAGTATCCAGCGTCATTTCCACTGGAAGGCTCTGGTACTGTCTCCTGGGAAAAAGGATGTGCTGGCAGAGCTTCTTTTGTATGCCAGTACAGCAGTTTTTTGGCAGACTGCTGTCATCTATCGGTGGGTGAAACGGATGGGACTGAAACGACGGAGTGAACGAGTTTGATGGATCGAGTTGGATATGCCGCAAAAAACTTAAAATTTACAGCAGTCAGTGAGCTTGTACTGGCTGTGCTCAAGCTTGTATTCCGACGAATTTTTGTTCTTTCTCTTGGAAAGGAGTACCTGGGGATCAGCGGCCTTTTTACAGATATTCTTTCCATGCTGTCCCTGGCAGAGATGGGGTTTGGCATCTCAATTACATACAGCCTCTACCGCCCGGTAGCGCAGGGGAATACAGAGGCGGTTAAGTCTCTGATGCGTCTGTACCGCCGGGTCTACCAAATAATTGGGGTGACAGTCCTTTCGGCAGGGCTTATGCTGACTCCGTTTCTGAATTTTTTCGTTAAGGAAATGCCGGAGAGTATTCCGAATATTCCTCTGATTTATATGCTGAATGTGCTGAATACGGGTATTTCCTATTTTTTTACCTACAAATCCACACTTCTGTTTGTTCATCAAAAAAAATACATAGAAGCCATAATCCATACATCCGTGACGCTGACTGCCACGATAGCCCAGATTGCAGTTTTGATGCTGACAAGAAATTATCTGTATTATCTGCTCCTTACGATTGGAGCTTCCTTCATACAGAATGCAATGGTTTCTATAAAAACAGATCAACTCTTTCCCTGTCTGCGGGAAAAGGACGTCCGTCCTCTGCCGGAAGAGACTGTGAGGGAGATTCGACGCAATGTCAGTGCCATGATCCTTCACCGTGTGGGGGCTGTGGCAGTATTTGGAACGGATAATATTTTGATTTCTAAATTTGCAGGTGTTGCTTCGGCCGGATTATATTCCAACTATATCATGATACGAAATTTTTTGAATACGATGGTTCATACGTTGTTTAACGTGATTACACCTGCCCTTGGAAATCTGAATGCCACAGAAGCAGAGGAGCACAAGCGGGAGGCATTCGGCCGCCTTAACTTTTTTTCGGCATGGCTGTTCGGGTGGATGAGCATCTGTCTGCTCTGGCTTTATGACCCGTTTATTCATGTATGGATTGGCGGCGGATATCTTTTACCAAGACCTGTAGTGATAATGATTGTAATAAATTTTTATATAAACAGCATGCGCATCCCGGTCGCAAATACGAAAAGTGTCATGGGGTTATTTTGGGATGAACGCTATAAATCCATTATGGAGGCTTTGATGAATCTGGCGGTTTCCGTTTTTCTGGCACAGAAATGGGGAATTCTGGGAATCCTTGTCGGAACGTTTATCAGTACGATGGCACTGCCTTTTTGGATTGAACCACTGGGCCTCTACCGTCTTGGCCTTAAGCGGTCAGTCAGGGCGTATTTTACAGATTATCTGTTTCGCTTGTCTGTGACAGTTGCCGCCGGTGCAGTTACAGGAATACTGTGCCGGATGGCGGGCGGGACAGCCTTTGGGTTTGGTATAAAAATTTTTCTGTGCATCACAGTCCCTAATATAGTCTATCTGGCCGCTTACTGCCGGACGCCGGAATTCCAATTTTTTAAAAACATGGCAAGGTCGATAACAGGTGCTCATGGAACGCGCTGGTTTTGACTAAAACAGGGATTCAAAAATTGGGAAACCTGTGATACAATAATAAAAGAATACGGCTTTCTGTTACCCAGCAGAGAGCAGATGGATTCGAGTATCTTCAGGAAAGAGATACGGCAAGGAGGAACCGCGAATGAAAAAAGACTGGCTGCGGCATTTTGACTTTATCATGGTCGATCTGTTTGCCATTGAGATTTCCCTGCTCCTTACGTTTTCCGCCTTCAGGCTGTTTTCCTGGCGTATGGCAGCCGGTGCAGACCGGCTCTGCCTTTTCATCCCCTTTCTGCATCTGTCCGCCTGTCTGATTCTCGATGCGTATGACGGGGTTCTGCAGAGAGGATACCTGAAAGAATTTACAGCACTTTTGAGGCTGGAATTCTGGGTTTTCTTTTTACAGATTTTTTTCTTTTACTTTCTTAAACTATTTTTGGAAATTCCCCGCAGGCTGTTGATCGCCTACTTTACATTCTGCATCCCGCTTTCGTATGTATTCCGCTTCTTCTACAAATTTTTCTTGAGCCGCTTTTACCGTAGCGTAAAACATGCGCGCCAGATTGTAGTTGCCACGATAAAGCAGGAAGCCGAGACGATGGTCCAAACGATCACGGAGTCGTCCATACGCAACTATCAGTTTTTTGGACTGGCGGTCCTGG
Source organism: bacterium 1XD42-76 (assembly GCA_009917545.1). GTDB lineage: Bacteria > Bacillota > Clostridia > Lachnospirales > Lachnospiraceae > QZDW01. Next base: position 137,529 of record QZDW01000004.1, on the reverse strand, counting down.
ACGAATCCATGATTGGGGAAATGATCGGTAATGTAACGGTATCTGCTGACCGTAAAACACTCAAGGATTATATCAGGCAGCATATTGTGGATGAAGTATTTTTAAGTATTCCGGGCAGACAGGAGGAAACGCTTGCTGTGGCCGCAGAGCTCCTGGAAATGGGGATTAACGTACATATCTCAGTTGAGGACGCATATCAAAGCCTTCCCAACCGCAGAATCAGCGATGTATTCGGCTATCGTGTGCTGACAGCGACGATCAGCCCGATTTCCTTCCGTCAGGCCATAGTGAAGCGTATGATGGATATCGCCGGCGGTCTCGTGGGATGTACTCTGACGGTTTTCCTTATGATTGTCATTGGCCCGCTTATTTTCCTGTGTTCCCCGGGCCCTGTTTTTTTCAGGCAGACGCGTGTCGGGAAGCACGGGCGTACCTTTCATCTGTACAAATTCCGCTCGATGTATATGGATGCAGAGGAGCGGAAAAAAGAACTCATGGAACAAAACAAGATTCCCGGCGGACTCATGTTCAAGCTCGACAATGACCCGCGCGTTATCAAAGGGATCGGGAGCTTTATCCGTAAAACAAGTCTCGACGAATTCCCGCAGTTTTTCAATGTTTTAAAAGGTGATATGTCTCTGGTGGGAACACGCCCGCCGACGATTGACGAATATGAGCGCTACAGCCCGCACCACAAACGCCGTCTGAGTATCAAACCTGGTATCACAGGCCTGTGGCAGGTGAGCGGCCGCAGCAGTATCACGGATTTCGAGGAGGTCATCCGCCTGGATACACAGTATATTGAAAACTGGAGCCTTGAGCAGGATATCAAGCTGATTCTTAAGACAGCCGTAAGGATGTTCGATCACTTTGGTGCGTCCTGAATCCAAATAATTCATACAATTTGTGCAATTCAACTTGTAATTTGCAAAAAATTTTGGTAGAATGTTCACATGGGTAAACAGATGGAGATGTTATGCTTCGGTTGTTGTCTGATAAAAGGGCTCATACTGAGAGCTCCCGCAGTTTCCTTATGATATAAAAAGTGCATGGCACACCGGAATCATAACCCAAATATAGCACGGGAGGAATTCATATGGATGTTTACGGAACAAAGCAAATCCGCAATGTTGTACTTTTAGGCCACGGCGGCGCAGGAAAGTCTACGGTTGCAGAGGCACTGGCGTATCTGACCGGAGTCACCAAGAGAATGGGAAAGATCACTGACGGAAATACCATCAGCGACTATGATAAAGAAGAGATTAAGAGACAGTTTTCCATCTCAACCTCAATGGTTCCCATTGAATACGACGGAGCAGAGGGGAAGATCAAGATCAATCTTCTCGATACCCCGGGTTATTTCGATTTCGTAGGCGAGGTAGAGGAAGCAGTCAGTGTTGCAGACGCTGCGGTGATCGTGGTAAACTGCAAGGCAGGGATTGAGGTCGGTACGGAGAAGGCATGGGATTTGTGTGAGGAATATAAGCTCCCGCGGATTATTTTCGTTACCAATATGGATGACGACCACGCGTCTTTCCGTGAACTGATCCTGAAGCTGGAGAAGCGCTTTGGCAGAAAGATTGCCCCGTTCCAGGTTCCGATCAGAGAGAACGAGAAGTTTGTCGGCTTTGTCAATGCAGTTAAGGTTCAGGGGCGCCGTTTCACGAATTTCAGCGACTATGAGGAGTGCGAGATTCCGGAATATACAAAGAAGAACCTTGGCATCATCCGTGACGCTCTGATGGAGGCAGTTGCTGAGACGAGCGAGGAATATATGGAGCGTTATTTCTCCGGTGAGGAATTTACGCAGGATGAGATCTACACAGCTGTTCAGACTCATGTATGTGAGGGAACGATCGTACCGGTAATGATGGGTTCCGGTATCAACTGCCAGGGCTTTAATGCGTTATTGAACGCGATTGACCGTTATTTCCCGTCACCGGATGCTGCCAGCGAATGCATCGGCGTTGATGTCTCAAACGGCGAGCGTTTCACGGCCAAGTATAATGATGATGTATCTCTGTCCGCCAGGGTGTTTAAGACGATCGTGGATCCGTTCATCGGAAAATATTCCCTGATGAAGATTTGTACAGGCGTTTTAAAGGCAGACAGTACGATTTATAATGTAAATAAGGACGCAGAAGAAAAGATTGCCAAGATCTATATTCTGCGCGGCAAGGACGTCATTGAGGTTCCGGAGCTTAAGGCCGGGGATATCGGTGCAGTTGCCAAGTTAAATGTCACCCAGACAGGCGATACGATTGCGCTGAGGAGTGCCCCGATCGTATACCACAAGCCGAAGATTTCCGTTCCCTATACGTATATGCGCTACGCGGCCAAGACAAAGGGGGATGAGGACAAGATTTCCAGTGCTCTTTCGAAGCTTATGGAAGAGGATCTCACCCTGCGCGCAGTCAATGACGCTGAGAACCGCCAGAGTTTAATCTATGGTATCGGCGACCAGCAGCTTGAAGTGGTGGTCAGCAAGCTCCTTGCGAGATATAAAGTAGAGGTGGAGCTTTCCAAGCCCAAATTTGCTTTCCGTGAGACGATTCGTAAGAAAGTAGAAGCGCCCGGCAGATATAAAAAGCAGTCCGGCGGACACGGACAGTTTGGCGATGTCAAGATGTCCTTTGAGCCGTCCGGTGATCTGGAGACACCGTACGTATTCGAGGAGCAGGTATTCGGAGGCGCTGTGCCAAAGAACTATTTCCCGGCTGTGGAAAAGGGCATACAGGAATGTTGCCTGAAGGGGCCGTTAGCCGCGTATCCGGTTGTAGGATTAAAGGCTACCCTGTTAGACGGTTCCTACCATCCGGTCGATTCCTCGGAGATGGCCTTCAAGATGGCTGCAACCCTGGCCTTCAAGAAGGGCTTTATGGAGGCAAATCCTGTGCTCTTAGAGCCGATTGCCTCTGTCAAGGTAGTCGTTCCGGATAAGTTTACCGGCGATGTTATGGGAGATCTGAACAGGAGAAGAGGCCGTGTGCTGGGAATGAATTCCATCCACGGCGGAAAGCAGGAGATTGTGGCCGATGTTCCGGTTTCGGAGATGTACGGCTATAATACGGATCTTCGTTCCATGACCGGCGGTATTGGCTTGTTCTCTTATGAATTCAGCCGTTATGAGCAGGCCCCGGGTGATGTACAGAAGAAGGAAGTGGAGGCGAGAGCTTCCAGTCAGGATCAGGCTGACGCATAAGCCTTATAGAGATCAGACAAACCGGCTCCGGAATTATCGGGGCCGGTTTTGCGAATGCCGGAATACGAGGAGGCGCATATGCTCGCAAGAATCTTGATTGATAATGTGACAAAAAATGAATGGCTGGCCGAGTGGGGCCTGGCTGTTTACATTGAATATAACAGACATAAAATCCTGCTTGATACAGGAACGACAGGGAAATTCCTGAAAAATGCAGAAGCAATGGGAATTGATTTAAAGACAGTGGATTTTGGCGTACTTTCCCATGCACATTACGACCATGCCAACGGGCTTGGAGCTTTCTTTGAGTGCAATGCCCGGGCCTCTTTTTATGTGAGAAACGGCGTCAGGGAGAATTGTTACAGCAGACACGGGCTGTTTCCGGCCTATATCGGAGTCAGAAAAGGGTATCTGAAGCAGTTTAAAGAGCGAATGGTCTACGTGGACAGGGATTATGAGATCATACCCGGCGTAACGCTTCTGCCGCACAAGACGCCCGGGCTCTCTGAGGTGGGGAGGAAAGCCGGGATGTATGTCAGACAGGGGTTTCGTTTCATCCCTGACGCTTTTGAGCATGAGCAGAGTCTGGTGCTTGACACGGAGAGGGGGCTGGTGATTTTTAACAGCTGTTCCCACGGCGGCGCCGACAATATTATCAACGAGACAATAAAAACATACCCGGGCCGAAAGATTTATGCCCTGATCGGGGGATTTCATCTGTTCCGTTCCACGGATGAGGAGGTACGCTCCCTAATTACACGTATCCGGGCCACAGGAATTGAGCGCATCTACACGGGCCACTGTACCGGGCAGAGAGCAATGGAGCTTTTGAAGGAAGGCCTTGGGGAGATGGCACAGCAGATTTATACAGGTCTGGAGATTGTGGTCTGATGAAGAGGAGGCAAACATGATTTATTTCGTAGGGGCCGGGAGCGGCGCGCCGGATCTGATTACCGTTAGGGGGCTTAGGCTCCTGAAAGAGGCAGACGTCCTTATCTATGCCGGTTCCCTCGTAAATCCGGAGCTTCTTGAGGAAGCGAAGGAAGGCTGTCTGATTCTTAACAGTGCCAGGATGACGCTTCCCGAGGTCCTTTCTGCAATGGAGCAGGCAGAACGGGAGAGAAAGACGACCGTGCGCCTTCATTCGGGGGATCCTTCCATTTATGGCGCTATCCGGGAGCAGAGCGATTTTCTGGACAGCCGGGGGATTCGCTGGGAAGTATGCCCGGGAGTGAGCTCATTTTGTGCGGCTGCCGCGTGTCTGGGGGCAGAGCTTACACTGCCGGGTGTCTCCCAGAGTGTGATTATCACAAGGCTTGCCGGGCGGACGGATGTCCCCAAACGGGAGAACTTCCGCTCTCTGGCGTCACATCAGGCAACAATGGCGGTATTTTTAAGTGCAGGTATGACAAAGGAGCTGGAAACAGAGCTTCTGGAGGCCGGATATGCCGGGGATACACCGGCTGCCATTGTCTACAAAGCGACGTGGCCGGAAGAAAAGCGGATTCTCTGCACAGTCGCCACACTGCATGAGGCGGCTTTGCGGGAGGGCATTGAAAGAACCGCTATGATTCTCGTCGGGGACGTGCTGGGGATGCGGGAAGAAAACGGATATGAGAATTCCAGGCTCTATGCGCCGGAATTTACGACAGGATACCGCAAAGGAGGCATTTAGCATGGGGAAGCTTTATGTGGCAGGAATCGGGCCGGGTGATTATGAGTCCATGACGATAAAAGCCAGGCGTATTTTGAGGGAGTGCGATGTGATCATCGGCTATACGGTTTATGTAGAGCTGATTGAGCAGTATTTTCCAGACAAAGAATATTTCACAACACCGATGCGCAAGGAGAAAGAGCGCTGCCTTCTGGCATTTTCAGAGGCCGGGAAGGGGAAAACGGCTGCTCTTGTCTGCAGCGGGGACGCAGGGATCTATGGGATGGCAGGGCTCGTCCTGGAGATCGGCCGGGAGTTTGCAGACGTGGAGGTGGAGATAATACCGGGAATCACTTCGGCATGTTCCGGCGCTGCGCTTTTGGGAGCGCCGCTCATGCATGATTTTGCCGTTATCAGCCTGAGCGACCTTCTTACGCCCTGGGATACGATCGCAAAGCGCCTTAAGGCCGCGGCGCAGGCCGATTTTGCCGTCTGTATTTATAATCCGGGAAGCAAAAAGCGCGCCGGATATTTAAAGCGCGCCTGTGAAATCCTGCTGGAAGAGAAGAACCCGCAGACAGTCTGCGGCGTGGTGCGCAATGCAGGACGTGAGGGAGAGGGGATAAAGATTCTTACCCTTTCGGAACTCTCACAGTATGAGGCGGATATGTTTACAACAGTATTTATCGGGAACCATGAGACATTCTGCCTGCCAGGAAGGAACGGGCATGAAGGAGAGGAAACGCAGCCTGCAAGAATGATAACGCCGCGGGGATACCGGCTATGAAGGAGAACGTATGCCTGTTTGCAGGTACGACGGAGGGGCGGCTTCTGGCAGAACGGCTGGCAGGGACAGAGGTGTTCACAGAGGTATTTACGGCCACGGAGTATGGGAAAGAAGGTCTGCCGGAGGCGGAAAATATCCGCGTCTGCTGTGGACGACTGAATGAGGAGCAGATGCTTGAACTGTTTGCCGGCCGGGATTATGCGTTAGTCATTGACGCCACGCATCCTTATGCACGGGAAGTATCCCGAAATCTTAAAAGCGCCTGCGAAAAAACAGGACTTCCCCTGATGCGGGTTCTCCGCAAAGGCGGTCAGTCGAAGGGAAAGGGGCTGCAAAATGGCTCTGTAAAAGAAAGAGAGGCAGCTGGCAGGAGCCTTACGGACAAAGCGGTCCCGAATGAGGTTTTTGTCGGAAGCGCCGGGGAGGCTGCGGCTTTCCTTGCCGGTACTTCGGGAAAGATTCTTGTGACAACAGGGAGCCGGGAGCTTTCTTATTTTCAGGCGATTCCGGGCTGGGAGGAGCGCATTTTTGCCAGAGTCCTTCCACTACCGGAAATTGTCTGCGAATGTGCCAGGGCAGGATTTGCGGGAAAGCACCTCATTGCTATGCAGGGGCCGTTTTCCAGAGAATTAAACGAGGCCATGCTGCGCAGTGTTGATGCAGCCTGGATGGTGACAAAGGATTCCGGACGGGAGGGCGGTTTTGAGGAAAAACGTCAGGCTGCCGCCCGCGCAGGGGCCGGCCTTGTTGTAATCAGAAGGCCCGGCGAGGACGGCATCTCCCTTGAGGAAGCGTTTCGCCAGCTCACAGAGCGATTTTCGCTGCCCGGGGAGGAGGTCAAAAGAACCGTCTGTCTGGTCGGCACGGGGCCGGGCGCGTTAGAACTTCTGACAGAGGAGGCGCGTCAGGCACTTTCAGCCTGTGATCTCATCGCAGGCTCCAGGCGTGTCACAGAACAGCTTGCCTCATTTGGAAAGCCTGTTTATGCGGAATACAGGCCAAAGGAGCTCGTAACGTTTTTCAGGGAACACACGGAATATACGAAAATCTGCGTGGCATGTTCCGGCGACACTGGTTTCTACAGCGGGGCCGGGAAACTTTTTGCGGAGCTTAAGGACGAGCCGGGGATGGAGATTTTTATCCTGCCGGGAATTTCCACGGTGAATTATTTTTTCGCCAGACTCGGTATGGCCTGGGAAGACGCCAGACTGCTCAGCATGCATGGCCGGAAAACAGATTTTGTACGCAGGGTCAGGAAATACAGGAAAACATTTCTTCTTACAGGTGCGCGTGATGCACTGAAAGAGATCTGCGTGATGCTTCTGGCTGCCGGCCTTACTGATGTGATACTGACAATCGGGGAACGGCTTTCCCTTGACGATGAGGCAATCTCTCGTGGGACGCCAGGGACGCTTTCAGAGCGGGAAATCGACAGCCTGACTGTGGTTCTGATTGAAAATGAAAATGCGGCAGGCTGCTGGAAGGAAACAGAAAGCAGGAAATGGCTGACGCATGGACTGCCGGATGAATGGTTTCTGCGCGATAAGGTGCCCATGACAAAGCGGGAGGTGAGAGTGATCTCCCTCTCCAAGCTTTTGCTGACGGATGGGGCAGTGGTCTACGATGTGGGAGCCGGGACTGGTTCTATTTCCGTAGAATGCGCCAGGCTGTCTGCCGGAATCCGCGTTTATGCGATCGAAAGGAAGCAGGAGGCTCTGAACCTGCTGGAGAAAAACAGGGCGCGCTTCGGCCTTTTCAATATGGAGATTGTGGCCGGGACGGCTCCGGAGGCGATGGAAAGCCTCCCGGCCGCCAGCCATGTGTTTATCGGTGGGAGCAACGGGCAGCTTGCGGACATTGTGCGGGCAGTATTATCAAAAAACAGGACGGCGCGCTTTGTCGTCAACCTGATTACCCTGGAGAGCATGAGCATCATGTGGGAACTTGTCCATACGGAAGCAGTGACAGATGTGGAGATCGTACAGGTTGCAGTGACCGGTGTAAAGAAAGCCGGCCGGAATCATTTGCTCTCGGGCCAGAATCCGGTGTTTGTGATTTCATTTTCAGGGGCGGGAGCCGGAAAGGATGTGGAAATATGAAGCATGGAAAACGAACGGATACGATTCTGCTCCTTTTCTTTCTCGTTTATCTGGGAGTCCTGCTCCGCATCACGATTTTTCGTTCCGATTTCGGCTGGCATCCGTTGTTTGAAAACGGCAGAATCAATGCGAGGTTGTTTTACGGATATACCTCGATGCTGAAACGCAACCGGATCAGGAGCTGTCACGGACGGGGAGGAAGGAAATGAGCGGCATGCGGACAGCCTGCCTGCCCAGAGTGATGATTGCGGCAGAAAAGAGCGGGCAGGGAAAAACACTGCTTACCTGCGTACTTCTTTCCCTGCTTATGGATATGGGAGTAGAGGCGCAGGGATTCAAATGCGGGCCGGATTACATTGATCCTATGTATCACTGTTATGTAACCGGGAGGCCGTCCTGCAATTTGGACAGCTTTCTGGCCGGGGAGAGGAACCTGACGGGAATCCTGGGCCGGCATGGGGAGGCACCGGCAGACTGCGGCAGAGTGTGCACCAGAGTCGCACTGTTAGAGGGCGTGATGGGATATTATGACGGTATTTCCGGCCTGACAGTACGTGCCAGCTCCTATGAGACCGCCAGGCTCACGGATACGCCGGTCATTCTTGTCGTGGATGCCGCGGGGAGAAGTCTTTCCGTTCTGGCGGCGTTAAAGGGCTTTCTGACTTATCAGGAGGACAGCCGGATCCGCGGTGTGATCTTTAACCGGCTTTCGCCGATGCTGTATCCGGGGCTTAAGGATGAAACGGAACGTCTCTTCGATGTCCGTGTGATCGGTTATGTGCCGAAGATGAAAGAATTTTCCCTGGAAAGCCGCCATCTTGGGCTGGTGACGCCAGAGGAGCTGCCGGGGCTTCGTGAGGAGATTGTGAAGCTGGCGGACAGGCTGCGTCCGGGGCTTGATTTGGAAGCGCTTCTTTCCCTGGCCCGTGAGGCGGGGCTGCTTTCGTGGGAAGAGCCGTCTGCGTATTTAGAACACGCGGAGGAACGAAACAGACAGCAGCCGGTGATCGCCGTGGCAAGAGATGAGGCTTTCTGCTTCTATTATGAGGATAACCTCCGGGCGCTTACACAGGCGGGCGCACATCTGGTCTTTTTTTCGCCTCTTTGGGACAGTGCACTTCCGGCCGGGACGGATGGGCTTTATCTGGGGGGCGGCTATCCGGAACTCCATGCAGAAAAACTTTATGAAAATCAAGAAATGCGGGAGAAGATTCGTCTGGCACTCCAGAAAGGCCTGCCATGCATTGCGGAATGCGGCGGCTATCTGTATTTAAAGGAATGGCTTGCTGATACAAAAGGCAGGCAGTGGCCGATGGCCGGGGTGCTTCCCGGCGGCAGTGCGGATTCAGGCCGTTTAAGCCATTTCGGCTATGGGCTCATGACACTGGAGTCAGCCGGGCTTTTGGGAGACAGGGGTGACTGCTTTCCTGTTCATGAATTCCACCACTGGGAGACCGGGACAGAGGGCAGGGCGTTTTCCATCAATAAGCCGGGCAGGGCGTCAGGACGTAAATGCGGCTATATGACGGATACGCTTTATGCCGGGTTTCCACATCTTTATTTTTATGGCAGCGATATTGCGCAAAGATTTGTGGAAAAGGCGGCCGGACAACACACAAAAAGAACGAAGACAGAATGAAAAAAGTGTGGGAAGAGCAGCAGGAAATCGTGAACAGTGGGAAATGCCATGAACCGGGCGTAAAAGACAGCGGAAAGCACATGAAACAGGCACGAAGAGACCAGGTCGGGGAGGCAGACGACAGATATGAATGAGAAAAAGGAGTATCTTTTTAAAACAGCATCCGAGGAACGGCTGACCGGACTTCTTAAAACGGTTGTCCCGGCATCCAGGGAGGCGATGGAAGCGGCCGGACGGCGGTGGAATTCCATCGCCAAGCCGATCGGGAGTCTTGGTGTGCTGGAGCGTGATATCATAAAGATTGCCGGGATGACAGGGAGAGCGGAGCACATCGGCCTGGAAAAGACAGCCCTGGCTGTTATGTGTGCAGACCACGGCGTCACAGAGGAGGGCGTGACCCAGACGGGTCAGGAGGTGACGCGCATTGTCGCCGAAAATTTCACAAAAGGAAATACGGCGGTTGTGATGATGTGCCGCGCATCGGCAACCGATGTGTTCCCGGTGGATATCGGTATGCTGGGGGATGCGCCGGAGGCAAATGAGGCTGAGCCTTTCGTACTTCTGGACCGCAAGGTTTCCTGCGGCAGTAAAAATATCGTGAAGGAGCCGGCAATGAGCCGGGAGCAGTGTGTGTGCGCACTTTATAGCGGTGTGGAGCTGGCAGGGGACTTGAAGCGGATGGGATATGGGGCTGTGGCGACAGGCGAGATGGGGATCGGCAATACGACGCCAAGCAGTGCCCTGGCATGTGTCCTTACCGGTCTTACCCCGGAGGAAGCGACCGGTCGCGGCGCAGGGCTCTCTAACAAAGGACTGGCGAAAAAGAAACTGGCTGTGAGCCGGGCAGTGGAGCGGTTTTGCGATACACATTATGCAGGCATAATGAATCACAGTTTTCTGGAAGAGACAGGGCGTATCGGACGGGCAGAGCGCGTAAAAGCAGTCATCACACTGCTTTCGGAACTGGGAGGTTTTGACATTGCAGGGCTGTGCGGGCTCTTTCTGGGGGGAGCTGTTTACCGAATTCCCGTCCTGATTGATGGTCTGATCTCTTCTGTGGCAGCGCTTCTTGCCGTGTGTATGGAAGATACCGTGCAGGACTTTTTGCTGGCATCCCATTTATCCTCCGAGCCTGCCGGTGAGCGCATTATGGAAGCGCTTGGTCTCCTGCCGCCGCTGCATCTGGGGTTTCATCTGGGCGAGGGCAGCGGGGCGGCGGCCTATCTGCCGCTTCTTAAGATGGGGGCAGGAATCTACGAAAATATGAGCACCTTCAGCGATATCCACGTAAAGGAATACGAAGATTATACAGCCGGGGAAGGAACCGTTTCATGAAGGCGTTGTGGATTGCCTTTTCCATGTATTCCCGGATACCCACACCACAGTTTTTATGGGAGGAGCGGGACCGCAGGCGGGCAATGTATTTTTTTCCGCTCGTGGGAGCAGCAGTCGGTATCTGTTTCATGGCTGTATTTCTTCTCATGCGGTATATCGGGGCTGGACGGATGATTTTCGGGGCTGTGCTCACTGCCGTGCCGCTATTTGTCACGGGCGGGATTCACATGGACGGCTTTCTCGATACGTGCGATGCGCGCGCATCCTTTACAGACAGAGAAAAGAGGCTGGCGATTTTAAAAGATACGCATGCGGGAGCCTTTGCTGTCCTTTCTGGTGCGCTGTATCTTCTTATATATTTTGCAGCCTGCGTGGAGATGGCAGACTGGGGATATCCGGGAGGGAACGGGCTTAAAGCAATGGCTTTTGACGGACGGAGCATGACAGGCGGAGTACCTTTGGGGGCCGTTTCTGCGGTCTCTGCGGGCTTTATCCTGTCACGGTCTTTAAGCGGGCTGGCTGTAGCCGTGCTTCCGGAGGCGAGGAAACAGGGCATGCTGGCAGATTTTATGAAGGATGTCGATCAAAGGCGGCTGGCCGTGTTCATGCTGGGCTGCGTCCTGGCTTCATCCATGTTAATCGGAGCGTGCGGCGGCTGGTGCGGCCTGCTGGCAGCTGGAACGGCACTCGTCGTTTTCCTTCTTTTCTGCCGCATGGCGCTCCGGGAATTCGGCGGCATCACAGGAGACCTGGCCGGATATTTTCTACAGTGTTGTGAGCTGTTCTTTCTGCTGGCTGTTCTTTTCGGAATTTATATATTGGATTGAGGAAGGTGATGCAGATGCGGGTGGTTCTTTTGCGCCACGGGAAAACGCCCGGAAATCTGGAGGGAAGGTATGTCGGCAGGACAGACGAAGGGCTTACCAGTCAGTCAGCAGAGGAGATTACCCGCTTTGTCAGCGCATGCGGGGAAACCTTTTATGACAGGCTTGGTGCGGTCTGCGCCGTATATATGAGCCCGATGAAGCGGTGTGTGGAGACGGCAGAGCTTTTATTTCAGAAATATCCCCGGGACGGGCTTTCGTTCCATACAGTGGACGGGCTTCGTGAGTGTGACTTTGGAGTGTTTGAATACAAGAACTATGCAATGTTAAATGGAAGCCGTGCCTATCAGCGCTTTCTTGATACCGGGGGGCAAAGCGGTTTTCCGGGCGGGGAACCGCTTGCAGACTTTAAACGACGGTGTATCAGGGCATTTTCACAAACGGTAAAACGTGCGTTCTGTGACAGCAGGGAGTCGGGTAAAACGCTTGTCTTTATCGTACACGGGGGAACGATCATGGCAATTATGGAGGCGTTTGCCTGTCCTCACAGGAAGTATTATTCCTGGCAGGCGAAGAACCTTTCCGGCTATACGGCCAGGGCAGAGGGATTTTCTTTTGGAGCTTCATGGGATGGGCATGATGATACCGGCAGAATCCGGCTTTGGGACATTGCAGAAACGACAATCCTATAGTATACTGGTTATATGGCGGAACCTTTGCTGTGAAGTCACCGGACGGACAGATGCATGGGCGGTCTGATTCTGTGTCTGTTGTCTGCGTGTATGTCAGAACGAAATATGGAAAAGAGGATAAAAAATTATGATTGTACTGCTTTTTTTGATAATCAGCCTGTGCTTTCTTATCTATGGCGGTCTTGTCACCAGCGGGATCTATACCCCGATCGGGTCAAAGATTCTCATAGAGGACGAGGACCGGCGCGCATGGTGTAAGACAGAGGGCTATACCAAGATCCTGTGGGGGCTTGACCTGGCTTTTCTGGCAATGTATTTACAGGGAGCGTTTCTGCCGCTTCTCTGGCAGATCTGTTTTCTTGTGATGACAGTGTATATCATTATCATTGCCTACAAGAATAACAGAAAATATATGAAATAATATATGGACAGATTGATTTTGGCCGGTGTGATCGCGGCCGGCTTTTTCCTCGACCAGATCTTCGGGGATCCGCAGTTTTTGTATCATCCGGTCCGCCTGATCGGGCATCTTCTTACCGGGTGTGAACGGATCCTGCGCCGGTTTTGCAAAGAGGAGCCGGACCGGCTGCTTGTCTGCGGACTTTTTCTGGCTGTGGCTGTAAATGGCGTCACGGTGTTTACCGTGTGGATGATTCTGAGGCTCTGCGGAGCGGTTTCCTGTGAGCTGTATCTGTGCGTTTCCATACTGTTCTGTTACCAGCTGACAGCGGTGAAGGCGTTAAAAACAGAGAGCATGAAGGTATATCAGGCGCTTAAGGAAAATGATCTTGAAAAGGCCAGAAAAGCATTGTCGATGATTGTGGGCCGGGATACGGACAGGCTTGACAGGCCAGGAATTGTGAGGGCAACGGTGGAGACCGTGGCGGAAAATACGTCTGACGGGGTGGTAGCACCGCTTTTTTATCTGGCGCTCGGAGGTCCTGTCACAGGCTGGCTTTACAAGGCGGTAAATACCGGGGACTCGATGGTCGGCTATAAAAATGAGCGTTATCTGTATTTCGGCCGTGCAGCCGCAAAGCTTGACGATCTGCTGAACTACATTCCGGCCAGGCTTTCGGCCGGGCTCATGATTCTGGCATCAGCGCTTCTCGGCATGAACTGGCGTCAGGCCATGAAAACATTTTTCAGGGACCGATACCATCACGCAAGTCCGAATTCCGCGCAGACGGAAGCAGTCTGTGCCGGAGCATTGGGAATTATGCTGGGGGGAGACGCGTACTATTTTGGGACACTGCATCATAAACAGACGATCGGGGAAAACATAAGGGATGCCGAAGCCGGGGATATCCGGCGTGCCAACCGGCTTTTATACATGACCTCTTATCTGATGCTTGCCTTGACTGTGATATTTGAGGTGGTCTTGTATTGGTTCTGGTAGTGCGGCATCCTGGTTATGATCTTATCCGGCAGAATATCCTGTCTGCCTTGTTTTATTTCGGAAGCGGCTAATGTGATTGTTACGGGATATGTGGTGAGAAGATTGAGGGGAGGGATTGGACTTGGCAAAGGTGATTATGATACAGGGAACGATGTCCGGTGCAGGAAAGAGTCTGATTACAGCAGGGCTGTGCCGGATGCTTTGGCAGGATGGATACCGGACAGCTCCCTTTAAGTCCCAGAACATGTCTCTCAATTCTTTTATCACAAAGGACGGGCGGGAGATGGGCCGCGCCCAGGTCATGCAGGCAGAGGCGGCCGGGATTGCTCCGGAGGTGTCAATGAACCCCATCCTGTTAAAGCCGGTTTCCAACATGGGCTCCCAGCTGATTGTAAGAGGCGAGGTCAGAGGGAATTATTCGGCTGTGGAGTATTTTAAGATGAAAAAAACGCTGGTCCCTGATATCATGCAGGCGTTTCACGACCTTTCCACCCGATTTGACGTGATCGTGGTGGAGGGGGCCGGAAGCCCGGCTGAGATCAACCTGCGGGAACATGATATCGTAAATATGGGGCTGGCAGAGATGCTGGATGCGCCGGTTCTCCTTGTAGGAGACATTGACCGCGGCGGGGTATTTGCACAGCTGTATGGGACGGCAGCGTTACTTGAGGACAGGGAGCGCGAACGGATTAAAGCTTTTATTATCAATAAATTCCGTGGAGATAAGTCTCTTTTAACCCCCGGTTTTTCTATGCTGTACGACCGATGCTCTATCCCGGTGGCCGGGGTGGTCCCGTATATGGATGTGGACGTTGATGATGAGGACAGCCTTTCCGGGCGGCTTGTGTGCGGGCCAAATGATGCGGCAGGCAGAAGCGCTGGCAGAGTGGCAGTAATTCGTCTGCCCAGGCTCTCTAATTTTACGGACTTTAATATCCTCGAACGCCTGCTGGGAGGTTCCTTTTTCTATACGGTAAAGCCCCGGGAAGTGATGGCGGCTGACTGCATTATCATCCCGGGTACAAAGAATACGATGGGTGATTTGAAGTGGATGAGACAAAACGGTCTGGAAGCAGCGATTCTTAGAAAGGCGGCTGAGGGGACGCCTGTGATTGGGATCTGCGGGGGGTATCAGATGCTGGGAGAACGGCTAAGCGATCCCTGTAAGACAGAGGAAGGGGGAACGCTTCGCGGGATGGGACTTCTTCCTGTGGAGACTGTGTTTGCAGAGAAGAAAACACGGACCAGAGTGAGAGGAAGAGTATTATCCCCCCAATGTAGAGAAAACGGAGACAGGGAAATATGGCTTGAGGGCTACGAGATCCATATGGGAGAGACGGTAAGACACGGCGGGCAGGCATTTTGCGAATTATATGAAGAGAATACAGGAGCAAAAAAGGAGGACGGCTGTGTTTTGCACAACATATGCGGCTCGTATGTTCATGGGCTCTTCGATGCGCCCGGCATGCAGGAATGGTTTCAGGGGTTTCTGACAGAAAAGGCAGGTGCTGTGTCCCCGGGGCCGGACAGACAGGCGGTTCTTTCCACAGCAGAGTATAAGGAAGCGCAGTATGACGCGCTTGCCAGGACTCTGAGAGAGAGTCTGGATATGGAAATGATCTATGGGCTTCTGAACGCACAGGTATAAGGAACAATAGCGGCAGGTCTTATATGGGTGGAATGGTACGGCTGCCTGTGTGAAGCCGGACAGACGGTAAAATGTGATATTCAGGAGGGATACCGATGGGAGCAGACTGGACAGAGGCGCTCAGGGAACAGACGGGAGTGGATTTTCTGGCAACAAGACCGGAAGAGATTGAAAAAAAGAGCTTTGAGATCATTCAGTCAGAGCTGGGCGTGGATTTTCTGCAGACCTATCCTGCCGGACAGCTTCCTGTATTGTGCCGGGTTATCCATACCACGGCAGACTTTTCCTACCGCGACAGCCTTTATTTCTCGGATGATGTGATTGCCAGAGCGCTTAAGGCAGTCCAAAGCGGTGTGCCAGTCGTGACTGATACGACGATGGCTGCTGCGGGAATCAACAAGCAGGCGGCAAAAAAGCACAAGATTACCATACACTGCTTTATTGGAGACGAGGATGTGAAAGAAGCGGCCAGGCGTGATGGCATGACGCGCTCGGCGGCCAGTGTGGATAAGGCGGCCAGGCTGTATCCACAGTGTATCTATGCAGTCGGCAATGCGCCCACGGCGTTAATGCGGTTGTATGAACTGATGTCAGAGGGCAGGATACATCCATGCCTTATCATCGGTGCGCCGGTCGGGTTTGTCAATGTGAGGGAGGCAAAGGAGTTAATCCTGCATTCTGAGGTTCCGGCCATCGTGGCCCGCGGGAGAAAGGGCGGCAGTACAGTGGCAGCAGCGATCTGCAATGCACTGCTTTATATGGCATAAAGAACCAGCAGCGGGACATGCTCTCTGGTCCGTATCTGCCTGTTGATTGCCACATTTAAGGATGCAGGCGGAATTGACAGAACTGGTAAAAAATGGTATGCTCGTGGTACAAAGAAGGAGGTGAGATATTTTGAACATTGAAGAGATGCTGATGAAAATTTTAGACAAACTGGATCAGTTGGATGCACGAATGACATGCCTGGAAGAAAAGTTTGATCAGCTGGATGCACGAATGACATGCCTGGAAGAAAAGTTTGATCAGCTGGATGCACGGGTCGCGCGCCTGGAAGAAAAGTTTGATCAGCTGGATGCACGGGTCGCGCGCCTGGAAGAGAAGTTTGATCAGCTTGATACACGAGTCACATGCCTGGAAGAGAAGCTTGAGCAGAATAGAAAAGAAACGGCTTCCCTCAGGGAGAGTGTGGATGTCCTGAATGTCAGATTCGGGATTATGGAAAAGCAGATGCAGGATATTTCCGTGGAGGTGACGCTTACCAATAAGAAGCTGGGTGATCTGGCCGGAAATGTAGCTGTATTTGAGAGGAATATCACCAGAAGTATGATTCGCCTTCAGGATGCCCAGGAAACGATTATCACTGTTTTAGAGCACAGAAATATACTGCCGATCGCACAGTGACCGACAGCTCACAGTCTTTGAAATTCTTAGTCATATCGGACCAATTCTACGAAAGAGAAAAGGGATAAACCGCGTTTATCCCCAATTCCGAAACCTATTTGACTTCCTTTAATGTAAGCCGCGGGGCGGCTACGAGCGAAAAGTTCTCATGATAGACGACAAAGCCCGGCGCCGCTCCCGGAACCTTTTTTAATGCCCGACGCTGTACATAGTCAATTTCCACCTTTTCATTTTCGCGTCCTTTGGAATAATAAGCTGCCAGGGCACCGGCCTCTTCGAAGGTACGGTCAGAGAGTTCACGTCCTTCTGTCTTGACAATCACATGCGATCCCGGAATCTGCTTGGCATGGAACCACCAGTCGCCGCCGTTTGCAAAACGGAAGGTCAGTTCCTCATTTTGATAATTATTTTTCCCGACATAGATATGAAAGCCGTCCGTGGAGAGATAGTGAAAAGGCCGGCTGGTGATTTTGGGCCGTTTGCCGCCGCTGTAGTGGCGTTTGATATATCCATATTCGGTCAATTCTTCTTTAATCTGCAGTAAATCTTCCTCCAGACGCGCAATATCCAGTGAAGTATTGATGGATTCCAGGTGGTCGAGCTCTGCCTGTGTCTGAACGAGCTGCTCCGAGACAGCATCAAAGGTCCGTTTCTGCTTATTATAGCGGTCAAAATATTTCTGTGCATTTTCCTTGGCTGTCAGAGTCACGTCAAGAGGAATGGTGATTTCCGTATTATCGTAGTAATTGATACAGGTAAAGCTTTTTTCCCCGCCGGACAGTTCATAGCCGTAGGTGTTTAAAAGCTCGCCGTAAATGCGGTATTTATCACGTTTTTGTGTATCCTTAAGCTGCTTTTGCTGGAGGTCAAGCTTTTTACGGCTGCGCTCCAAAGCATTCGTGATGATTTTGCGCAGATCGGTTGATTTCTGGTGAATGCGGGAAATGGTATTTTTTTCCGCATAATAGCGGTCTAAAAGCTGACTCACCGTATCATAATGAACCGTACGATATCCGTTTCCTTCAAACATGGTCAGTGGTACGGAGGCAAATTCCACAGGCCGTTCTCCTTCATAGATAATATTCGGCGTAAAATGTCCTTCGCGGACATCATCCATGAGCCATGTCAGGGCATGGTAGAGGTGGGTCAGCTCAGAGTCGGAATATTCTTTGGCAGAAATATCCCCGTCAAGCGAGGCCAGATGGCAGATCTCCGCGGATACCACAGGGCTCAAACCGGTCAGGACAGTATAAAGGGCCCTGGAAAGGTTCTGAGGGGTGCCTGTTATCAGAGATTTGAATTCCTCTTCACTGACTGTGAGCGGATTCTTTTTTTCTCCGGCATGGGGAATAAACCAGTTGCGTCCGGGAAGGACCTCACGTACAGAACTGACCTGTGCCGAAATGTGCTTAATGCTGTCAAGAATCATGTCATTTTCGTCACAGAAAATGATATTACTGTGTTTTCCCATGAGCTCGACAATGAGAGATTTCCTGCGCAGGTCGGAAAGCTCGTCAAGATGTTCGATTTCAATACGGATGATCCGTTCCAGGGCAGGCTGTGTGACGGAGATGATGCGGCCGTTTGAGATGTGCTTCCGTAACAGCATGCAGAAATTGGGAGCTGTCATGGGAGAAGGTTTATTGGTGTCGGTAAAATATAACAGCGGAAGGCTGGCATTTGCAGAAATCAGCAGCCTTACATTTTCCCGGTTCCCTTTTATCGTCAGAAGAAGCTCGTCCTTTTCCGGCTGTGCGATTTTGGAAATACGTCCAGAGACGATCTTTTCCTTTAAATCATGTACAAGATTTGCGATTACGATGCCGTCAAATGCCATAATCCATCCTTTCCCAGGGCTTTTGGCCCTCTGTCGAAAATATGCAAAAGTCTCTTACACGGCTGTTCGGATATGATTCCCGTTCTTTCTTTGCCGTTCGTAATACACTTTATCACAAACCCGATAAAATTTCAATGAAGATTAGTTGACTGACGTTTCCATTTGCCGTATAATGGTATTATCTATGGGAAAGCGAGGGCCTGTTTTACATGATAAAGAGTATGACCGGATTCGGCCGTTCGGAGCTTGTGACGGAGGAATGTAAACTGTCTGTGGAGATCAAAGCCGTCAATCACCGCTACCTGGATTTGAGCATCAAGATGCCAAAGAAATTTAATTACTTTGAGGCCGCCATGCGCAATCTTCTGAAGGAGTATATCCAGAGGGGCAAGGTGGATGTTTTTATCACATATGAGGACTATACGAAGGAAAAACTGTGCCTGAAATATAACAGCGCTCTGGCGGCGGAGTATATGAAGAACTTTGAGCAGATGGCCGAACAGTTCGGACTCGAGAACGACGTGACGGCGTCTGTGCTTGCCAGATGCCCGGAGGTGCTGACAATGGAGCAGGCCCTGGAGGATGAGGAGCACACATGGGAACTGCTGGAGGGCGTGCTGAAGAAGGCAGCTGAGGGCTTTGTACAGACGAGAGTCGCGGAAGGCGGACATTTGAAACAGGATCTTTTGGGGAAACTGGAATACATGGTGTCCATCGTGGATTATATTGAAGAACGTTCTCCCAGGGTGCTGGAGGATTACCGGAACCGCCTCCTGGACAAGGTCAGGGATATGCTGGGAAGCGCTTCCGTTGACGAGGCCAGGATTCTCACAGAGGTGACGATTTTCGCTGATAAGGTATGTGTGGACGAGGAGACCGTCCGTTTGAAGAGCCATATTGAAAGCATGAAGAGGGAACTGCTTTCCGGTGGAAGCGTGGGGAGAAAGCTTGATTTTATCGCACAGGAAATGAACCGGGAATCCAATACGATTCTCTCCAAGGCCAATGACCTGGAGCTCTCTGACCATGCGATTATTTTAAAAACAGAGATCGAAAAGGTGAGGGAGCAGATTCAGAATATTGAATAAGTGAGGGAAGCTTATGAGGCAGCAGGGGATTCTGACCGTGGTATCGGGATTTTCCGGAGCGGGAAAAGGGACGATAATGAAGGCTTTGCTGGAAACGTATGATAACTATGCGCTTTCGATTTCCGCTACTACGAGAAAGCCGCGGCCGGGCGAGGAGAATGGCCGGGAATATTTTTTTATAACCAAAGAAGAGTTTGAGGCGTTGATTGAGCAAGAAGCGCTCATCGAATATGCGCGTTATGTGGATCATTACTATGGAACGCCCAGAGCATACGTAGAGGAACAGCTGTCCCTCGGAAAGGATGTCATTTTAGAGATCGAGATCCAGGGGGCACTTAAGGTAAAGGAGCGCTTTCCACAGGCGCTTCTCGTGTTCATAACGCCGCCGGAGGCAAAGGAGCTGGAGCGGAGGCTTACAGGCCGGGGCACAGAGGAACGCCAGGTGATCGAGAAGCGGCTTTTGCGGGCAGCGAAGGAGTCCGACGGGATGGATTCCTATGATTACATCGTAGTCAATGATGTGGTGGAGGATTGTACGAGAAAGCTCCATGAGCTGATCCAGTCCCAGCACCTTAAAGTGGTTCACAACCGTGAGCTGACAGAAAAAATAAAAGGCGAGCTGAAAGAGCTTGTCGGCAGTCCGGAGTCGGACTGAGGAAAGGAGTTAATCTGATATGTTGCATCCATCTTATTCCGACCTCATGGAGGCAGTAAACAGCGGTGTGGAGCCCGGGGAACAGCCTGTGGTACAGAGCCGCTATTCGATTGTAATTGCGGCGGCCAAGAGGGCGAGGATGATTATTGACGGTGATGAGCCGATGGTATACGGTCCGGCCAGCAAGAAACCGCTTTCCGCTGCAGTGGAAGAGCTGTACGAGCAGAAGGTAAAGATACTGAACGATGAGCCGGACGAATCTGAGGAGAAAGAAGTGCCGGAGGCACTGGAGACGGAGTGGGAGAGCGGGGAATGAAAGGAATGAACCTGCTGTTTATCTCCCTGGGCTGTGATAAGAATCTGGTAGATACGGAAAAAATGCTGGGGCTTCTCGGCAGAGAGGGCTATTCCTTTGTGGATGATGAGACGCAGGCCGATGTGATTGTCATCAATACCTGCTGCTTTATCGGTGATGCCAAAGAGGAAAGCATTAACACGATTCTTCAGATGGCGCAGAGAAAGGAAAACGGGCGGTTAAAGGCCCTGATTGTCACAGGATGCCTGGCACAGAGATACAGGGAAGAGATCATAAAAGAAATTCCGGAGGTGGATGCGGTTCTTGGAACTACATCCTATGAGAAAATCGCGGAAACGATCACAGAGACGTTGAAAGGACATCAGATCCTGCGGTTTGAAAATATAGATGCTCCGGTCAGCCCGCTTACCAGGCGCCTTTTGACAACAGGGGGGCATTATGCGTATCTTAAGATTGCCGAGGGGTGCGATAAGCGTTGTACGTACTGTATTATTCCTGATCTGCGCGGCAGATACCGCAGCGTACCGATGGAGCAGCTCATAAAAGAAGCAGAGGAGCTTGCTGCAGGCGGGGTCAGAGAGCTGATTCTGGTAGCCCAAGAGACGACGCTCTATGGTGTTGATCTATATGGAAAGAAAATGCTTCCGGAGCTTTTGAAACGGCTTTCCCGTGTGGAAGGGCTTTGCTGGCTCCGTTTGCAGTACTGCTATCCGGAGGAGATAACGGATGAACTGATCGAGACCATAAGAACAGAGAAAAAGGTCTGCCATTATCTGGACATTCCGATTCAGCATGCCAGCGATACGGTCCTGCGCCGGATGGGGCGCAGAACAAACCGCAGGGAGCTTACAGCCCTGATTGAAACGCTTCGCAGCCGGATTCCGGATATTGCACTGAGGACAACGCTGATTTCCGGTTTTCCCGGAGAAACGGACGAGGATCACGAGGCGCTGCTCTCATTTGTCGATGAGATTGAATTTGACCGTCTGGGAGTGTTTGCATATTCTGCTGAGGAAGATACGCCGGCATTTGGATTTGAAGGACAGATTCCGGATGAGCTTAAGGAGAAGCGGCGTGCGGAGATCATGGAGCTTCAGCAGGATATCGCTTTTTTTAAGTCCGGGTCAAAGAATGGGGCTGTGCTGGAGGTCATGATTGAGGGAAAGCTTGCGGACGAGGACGCCTATGTGGGAAGAACGTATATGGACAGCCCGGGGGTGGACGGATTGATCTTTGTAAAAAGCGATGAATCTCTTATGTCCGGAGATTTCGTGCGTGTCCGGGTAACCGGGGCGCTCGAATATGATTTGATCGGGGAGGTAGAAAATGAACTTGCCGAATAAGCTTACGATACTTCGGGTGATCCTGATTCCTTTTTTTGTGGCTGCTCTTATGATGGACGGCGGAATGAACCAGACCGGCCGTTATATTGCAGCGGTGATCTTTATCATAGCCAGCCTTACAGATATGCTGGACGGGAAGATCGCGCGGAAATACAATCTGGTGACAAATTTCGGAAAATTTATGGATCCTCTGGCGGATAAGCTTTTAGTCTGCTCTGCCCTGATCTGTCTGATTGAACTTCGTCAGCTTCCGGCCTGGATGGTCATTATTATCATTGGCCGTGAGTTTATCATCAGTGGTTTCCGTCTCGTGGCTGCAGATAATGGTGTGGTGATTGCAGCCAGCTACTGGGGGAAGTTTAAGACTACCTTCCAGATGATTTCCGTGGTGCTTCTGATCTTTAATATTGAGACATTGTCTATCGTGACGGATATCCTGGTGTGGGCTGCGCTGGCTTTGACCGTGATCTCCCTGGCGGACTATATCATAAAGAATGCAGGCGTGCTGAAGGAAGGGAAGATGTGATGATTAAAACAGAGAAGGGCTATGCCCAGCTTTATAAAATATACGGACAAAGCGAGACGGACATCAAAGAACGGATCAAACATATTCTGAAGCAGGGCGGGACATCCGTGGTCTATACAAGGCGGCGTGCCAGGGAGGTCCATGTTCTGGCAGAGACAGGCGAGCAGGATGAGGAGACGGCAAAGAACCTTTTAAAGCCGGTAGGCAGAGAGCTCAAGAAGGCGCTGGGCGATCTGTATTATTCTACCAAAGAAAACGAGACGATGGAGGAAGCTGTTGTCAGGCTGCTTTTAAAATATGAGCTGACTGTCACCACGGCAGAGTCGTGTACAGGAGGTATGATTGCAGCCCGGCTCGTCAATGTTCCGGGGGTTTCCGAGGTGTTTTATCAGGGATTTATTACCTATTCGAATAAGGCCAAGAGAAAGATACTGGATGTAGGCAAGGCAACGCTTAAAAAATATGGGGCGGTCAGTGAGCAGACAGCCCGTGAGATGGCGCTTGGCGGTGTGTTTGCCTCGGATGCAGACGCATGTGTGGCTGTGACCGGGATTGCCGGACCGGACGGGGGGACTGAAGAAAAGCCAGTGGGGCTTGTCTACATTGCCTGCTGCATGAAAGACGACGTAACAGTGGAAGAATACCATTTTCATGGGACAAGAGCAGAGATCAGGGAGCAGTCCGCATCCGCAGCGCTTGATCTGCTGCGGCGTTCCATCCTTAAAAATTATAGATAGGCGGGAAGCTTTATGCGCTGGTATGAAAGGCTGTATGTTGGAGAAAAGGCCAAAAAGCGCCGTCATACAATCATACGTTCCATCAGAAAGAACGAGGCATCCGGATATTATGTCCTGACACCCCCTTCGAATGAAAAAAATATTCTTGATATGTATCCGATGTTTACCTTATGCCAGCCCTATTACGAGGAGAAGGAACCGTATATCATCGGGGTTGCAGAAGATTACGGGGATGCGGCCCGGCTGGCAGGGCGTATTATCGAAGAGATGTACCGCAAGACAGGGGCCTTTCGGCTGGAGGAGTTTCTGTCACAGAGAGTAAAATGACCTTCAGCCGCAGAAACTGTGTGAAGGAGTGAATCCATGCTCCATATTGCGTTATTGATACTGAAAATTCTGGGAATCCTCTTTTTAGTACTTCTCGGACTGCTGGCAGTGGTGCTTCTTCTTGTGCTTTTTGTTCCGGTTCGTTACCGGCTGAACGCGGATTTTCATGGAAAACCCATAGCAAAGCTGGAGATAGGCTGGCTTTTGGGTGCTCTGCGGGCAAGTATTTCCTATGAAGAGACTGCTGTGCTTCGGATACAGGCGCTGTGGCATTGTTTTGTCCGAAAGCAGCTGTGGCCGTTGGAGGAGACAGGACCGGAAGAATTTGATGACATTTCTGATGAGGAACCGGTATCCGAGGTGTTTCATATCCGTTCCGGAGATGCCCTGGAGGAAACCTTGTCCGGGGAAGGCGCTGAAGATGTTTGGAAGAAAGATTCAGCAGGGGAAGCTTTTGAGGTGGGTCCGGAGGGAGAGCCGGACGGGGATGATTTCGAAGAGAGTATGGATTTGCCTCTGGAAGCGTTTTTAGAGGAAGAAACAGCTAAAGAAGAGAGCTCCGATGATATGCTGCTTCAGGCGCAGGAAACAGAGCTTTCCGGAATACAGAGAGACAGGGAGGATCAGGCTGTCCATATACTTTTTCCAAAGGAAGAGGAAGGGGCAGGGGAGACAGCTTCCCAACAGTCGGATCCAGGCAGAATATTCCGTGCGGCTGCTGATGTTTTGTTAAAAGGAAAGGAAAAAGCAGCGGAATTTTTCCGTCACACACAGGAGAAGGCAAAGGATGCCAGGCATAAGATCAATAAGATACTCGCGTTCTTTAAGGACGAGGGGAATCAAAGGGCAATGGCATTTCTCTTGTCACGGGCCGGGAAGCTGATTCGCCATGTCCTTCCCGGAAAAATCAGGGGCCATATCCGCTACGGCTTTGAGGATCCATATCAGACAGGACAGGTGCTGACCTTGATCAGCCCATTCTATGGACTTTATGCAAAAACCCTGGTGATCGAGCCGGTTTTTGATGAAAAGGTGATCGAAGGTGAGATTTTCATCAGAGGCCGCATCCGCGCTGCGGTATTTGCCGGTGCAGGACTGCGGATTCTGCTGAACAAAGATTCGCGCCGGTTTTTGAAAAAGCTTATCAGACTTTTTCGATAGAGAAGAGACGGGACGGCATGCGTAAAGGCGCAGGATGTCTGCGGCGGCAGGAAACGGCCGTTGACCGATAAGAAGGAGGAAGCCCTATGACAGAAAATCAGTTTCCCTCGACAGTGGAGGCGTTGTTTAAGGGGATGGACAACTTTATCACGACAAAGACAGTGATAGGGGAAGCAGTAAAAATTGACGATACGATCATCATTCCGCTCGTGGACGTCACATGCGGGATGGGGGCCGGTTCATTTGCGCAGCAGACAAAGACGAGCGGCGGCGGGGGTATGAGCGCAAAGATGAGCCCCAGCGCGATTCTCATCATTCAGAACGGGATTACGAAGCTGGTAAATATCAAGCATCAGGATGCTGTAACAAAGGTATTGGACATGGTTCCGGATTTTGTAAACCGTTTCGTGGGAGGAAAGGATGTATCGGCAGAAGCGGTGGCGAAAGCGGAAGAGATGGCAGAGACCATAAAAAAGGCAGGGAAAGCCGAAGAGCAGGAATAAAATAAGCATGGAATCAATCAGGTTGCATATGATGTATCATACAGGCACGGGAGACTTTTAAGACAGCTGCCTGCCTTGAAGGAGGAATGGTATGAGACGATTGTGCGGCCTGATGGTATTTTGCATTGGCGTAGGCATGACCTGGGTACTGATTCTCCCGAAAACGTTTCTGCTGGTCCTGCTTGCGATTGCCATGCTCATTCTCGGATATAATATGTTCTGCTGTAAATAAAACAGATGCATAACAAAAAGGCATCCCTTATTGTGCATAAAGGATGCCTTTCGTTGTCTGAGCTCTGTAGCGGAGGTTTAAGCTCTCTCCACAAGACCGGATCTCAGGCAGGAAGTACATACGTACATCTTCCTGGCTCCGCCATTTACTTTAACCTTAACAGATTTTACGTTTGCTTTCCAGATCTTGTTGGATCTTCTATGGGAATGGCTGACTCCATTACCAAAGTGAGCAGCTTTTTCACAAATAGCACATTTAGCCATCATCGCACCTCCTAACCGTTCGTTGGATTTGGATATAAAAACCCATAACATAGATATGATAGCAGATACTGTAGAAATTTGCAAGCAAAAAAATATAAATTTTCTTATTTTTAAGAAAATATTATGATATCAATAGACAGAAAATGCGGGACATGTTATAATCGCGTCAGAGAACAGAAATATGCCGGCCAGTTTGAGGCAGATGATTTTATGAAGTCTGCCGGGCAGAACGATTGGAAATGGAGGCAGGAGTATGAAAGGATGTATTAATAATAAGCTGGGACAGATCCAGATTGACACAGATGTGATCGCACTTTACGCTGGTACGACAGCAGTGGAATGCTTCGGAATCGTGGGAATGGCGGCTGTCAGCATGAAGGACGGCCTGGTGAAACTCTTAAAGAGAGAGAGCCTGACTCACGGGATTAATGTGACAGTAAATGAGAATGTGATCCGCATTGATTTTCATGTAATCGTATCATACGGCGTCAGCATTTCAACGGTTGCTGATAATCTGATTGCCAACGTAAAATACAAAGTAGAAGAATTCACCGGTATGCCAGTCGAGAAGATTAATATCTACGTTGAAGGCGTAAGAGTGATAGATTAAGGAGGAAATAATCCATGAAATTAGAGTCTGTAGATGCCACGCTGCTTCAAAAGGCAGTCCTGGCAGCAGCGAAGAGCCTTGAGGCAAAAAAGGAGTGGATTAATGAGCTGAATGTCTTTCCGGTTCCAGATGGCGACACAGGCACCAATATGACGATGACAATTATGGCAGCGGCAAATGAGGTGTCCGCGATCGAAAAGCCGACGATGGAAGCGATCGCAAAGGCTCTTTCCTCCGGTTCCCTGCGCGGCGCCAGGGGAAATTCCGGCGTTATCCTCTCACAGCTTTTCCGTGGTTTCACGAAAGAGATCAAGGGTACGGATGTGGTTACGGTGACGATTCTGGCGAATGCTTTTACCAGGGCAACGGAGACGGCCTACAAGGCAGTGATGAAGCCCAAGGAAGGCACGATCCTTACGGTCGCCAGGGGAATGGCGGACAAGGCAGTGGAGCTGGCAACACAGACCGATGACGTGGTCGAATTCCTGCAGAAGATTATTGTACACGGTGACTTCGTACTCAGCCAGACGCCGGAGATGCTTCCGGTCTTAAAGCAGGCAGGCGTCGTGGATTCCGGCGGACAGGGATTAATGGAGGTCGTACGCGGGGGACTTGCCGGGCTTTTGGGAGAAGGGATTCCGTTTGATGCGAAGGCGCCTTTAACGGGTTCGGACGCTGCCAGGGGCAGTGCTTCTGCCAGGGAATCTTTGGAGACTGCTGACATCAAATTCGGTTATTGTACAGAATTTATCATCAATGTAGAAAAAGCATATAACGAGGAAGAAGAGCAGAAGCTGAAAGCGTACCTGGAGTCTATCGGGGATTCGATTGTCGTGGTATCGGATGATGATGTGGTAAAAGTGCATGTTCATACAAACCATCCTGGTCTGGCATTTGAACGCGGTCTTACGTATGGCTCCCTTTCCAGAATGAAGGTTGACAATATGCGTGAGGAGCACAATGAACGGCTGATTATGAATGCTCCCAATGCTCCGGGGCATGCAGAGGAGACGGCACAGGAGACAGAGAGGAAACCATACGGTTTCATTGCGGTATCCATTGGCGACGGCCTGGGAGAGATCTTTAAGGGGATCGGGGCCGATTATCTGATTGAGGGCGGCCAGACCATGAATCCCAGCACAGAGGATATGCTGAATGCAGTCGGGAAGGTGAACGCAGATGTGGTCTATATCCTTCCGAACAATAAAAATATCATTCTGGCAGCGGAACAGGCAAAGCATCTGGTAGAGGATAAGCAGATATTCGTTGTTCCCTCCAAAACGGTTCCTCAGGGGGTTGCAGCGCTTATTAATTTCATGCCGGACGCGTCGCCAGAGGAAAATATGGAGAGTATGACGGAAGAGATGGAGCGGATCCGTACCGGGCAGGTCACATATGCGGTACGTAGCACGTCGATCGACGGCTTTGAGATCGAGGCGGGCGATATTATGGGAATCGGGGACCACGGCATTCTGGCTACGGGGCAGACGGTACATGATACGACGATGGAAACGCTCCGCTGTATGGTCGATGAGGATACGGAGTTAATCAGTATTTATTATGGCTCAGACGTGTCAGAGGAAGAGGCCGATACGCTTCTTACATGTATTCAGGAGGAGTTTCCACAGTGTGAGGCAGAGCTTAACCAGGGCGGCCAGCCGATCTATTACTACCTGCTTTCTGCAGAGTAGAGAGACGCGCTGTCTCAGCCGGTACGGCAAGGGAATCGGAATGAAGGAAGCGATGTAGCAGATGGAACGGCAAAAAGCTGTCCGCTGCAGTCTCATAAGGGCTGCGGGGACAGCTTTTTAGAGTAGGAGAGTGATGGTTGTTATGGATGACAACATGCGGCCGGTAACGGCTCTGAAAGGGATCGGGGAAAAGACGGCAAAGCTGTTTGAAAAGATCGGCGTGAGGACGTTAGACGAGTTGCTTCATTACTATCCCAAAGGCTACGACACATACAGACCGCCGTCCGCGATCGGGGAGCTAAAGGAAGGCGAGGTCGGAGTCGTAGACGGATATCTCAAAAGCAGCGCCTCGACAGGCTATTTTAACGGCATGGCAGTAGTGACTGCAACGGTAAGTGATTTGACAGGCAGGATCAAACTTACATGGTATCATATGCCGTATCTGAAGCATACACTGCGCCAGGATACCCATTTTATTTTCCGGGGAAGAGTCGTCCGCAAGAGAAGCGGGCTGGTGATGGAGCAGCCGCAGATCTACAGGCCGGATGTATATGAGGAGCAGATGAAGCGGATGCAGCCGGTCTATGCACAGACAAAGGGCCTCGGCAATAAGACGATCACCCTGGCCGTAGAGCAGGCTTTGGCCGCCAGAGTCATGGAACGCGACTACATGCCATCCTCATTAAGACAGTCAAATGAGCTGGCCGAATATAATTTTGCAATCGAGCATATCCACTTTCCGCTGGACGAGACGGATCTGCATTTTGCGAGAAAGCGGCTGGTCTATGATGAATTTTTCTTCTTTCTGCTGGCAGTGAAACGGCTTAAGGAAAAGCGCGGGGAGACGAAAAGCGATTATGTAATGAAGGAGGACGCCATGTGCCGCCGCCTGGAAGCACAGCTGCCATACCGCCTGACGGCAGCGCAGGAGCGCACGCTGAATGAAGTGTACGGGGACTTAAAGGGCGGTAGGGTCATGAACCGACTGATTCAGGGAGATGTCGGTTCCGGCAAGACGATTCTTGCCATCCTGGCGCTTTTGTTGGCCGCAGAAAACGGCTTTCAGGGGGCCCTCATGGCTCCGACGGAGGTGCTGGCAAGACAGCATTTTGAATCGGTGACAGCACTTTTTGCGCAGCATGGGATCGAAAAGCAGGTAATTCTCGTGACCGGCTCCATGACGGCAAAGGAAAAAAGAATTGCATATGAGAACATAGAGACGCACAAAGCGGATATCATCATTGGCACGCACGCCTTGATTCAGGAGAAGGTGATCTTTGACCGGCTGGCCCTTGTGATTACCGACGAGCAGCACCGGTTTGGCGTGGCCCAGAGAGAAATGCTGGGAAATAAAGGTGCGCTTTTGCATGTCATGGTGATGAGCGCAACGCCGATTCCCAGGACACTCGCGATCATCCTCTATGGCGACCTGGATATTTCCGTGATTGACGAGCTGCCGTCAGACCGGCTGCCAATCAAAAACTGTGTGGTAGATCCGGGATACCGGGAACGCGCATATCGTTTTATCGCAAACGAGGTGTCAAAAGGCAGGCAGGCATACGTAATCTGCCCGATGGTGGAGGAGAGCGAGATGCTGGAGGCAGAAAACGTTCTCGACTATACGAAGCTTTTGCGCGAAAAGCTCCCGGCCTTCCGAATTGAATTCCTACACGGGAAAATGAAGGCTAAAGAGAAAAACAAAGTCATGGAGGAGTTTGCTGCGGGCGCGGTTCAGGTTTTGGTGTCTACGACGGTCGTGGAGGTGGGAGTCAACGTACCAAACGCGACGGTGATGATGATCGAGAATGCCGAGCGGTTCGGCCTGGCACAGCTTCATCAGCTGCGCGGGCGAGTGGGGCGCGGGGACAGCCAGTCCTACTGTATTATGGTAAACGCTTCAAAGGATCAGGGGAAAAACGCCAGGCTCGAGGTGTTAAATAAATCAAACGACGGCTTTTTTATCGCTTCCGAAGATCTGCGTCTCAGAGGGCCGGGGGATATTTTCGGGCTTCGGCAGAGCGGGGAGATGGAATTTAAGCTGGCGGATATCTATACGGATGCCGTGACGCTTAAAAAAGTATCGGAGGACGTGGATCGGCTGCTTGCCGGGGATGAGGAGCTTGCCCGTCCAGAACACGTGGAGCTGAAAAAGAAGCTGACCGATTATCTTAAGACAAGTCTTGATACATTAAATTTATGATGTTGGAGTCAGAAGGTATTTTGCCCCCCCGTGATGCCACGGATTGCTTTGCATTGATTTTTCGAATTTTTAACTTGGGTATCAATTGATAATATTGTCGGGAAACACCGGCAGGGAAACATATCAGACTGCGGCGTTTGGATCGGTTTGAGGGCTTATTTGCGCCGACCTTATGAAAACGCCCGCATAACAGGAGGCAGATTGGTGAAATCATTAGTAATTGCGGAAAAACCATCGGTAGCCCGCGATATCGCCCGCGTTTTAAAATGCGGGAAAAACGGAAACGGAGCCATTGAGGGCGACCGGTATATCGTTACCTGGGGACTGGGGCATCTTGTGACGCTCGCGGATCCGGAGGATTACGATAAGAAATATAAGGAATGGAAAATGGAAGATTTGCCCATGCTCCCTGACACCTTTAAGCTGGAGGTCATAAAGCAAACGGCAAAGCAGTACCAGGCGGTAAAGACGCAGCTTTTCAGAAGTGATGTGGGCAGTATTATCATTGCCACAGACGCCGGGCGGGAAGGGGAGCTGGTTGCGCGGCTGATCTTAAAAAAATCAGGGGTCAGGAAGCCGATAAAGCGCCTGTGGATCTCCTCGGTGACGGATAAGGCGATCCGGGAAGGCTTTGCGTCCTTAAAGGACGGCAGGGAGTATGAGCCGCTCTATGACGCTGCAATGTGCCGGGCGGAAGCAGACTGGATGGTAGGCATCAACGCCACACGGGCCCTGACATGCAAATATAACGCGCAGCTATCGTGCGGACGCGTACAGACGCCGACGCTGGCTATGATTGCCAGGCGGGAGGAGCAGATAAAAAAATTTGTTCCCAGGCCGTATTACGGTATCCGGGGAAAGACGAATAACCTGATTCTGACCTGGCAGGACGGGGCCTCGAAGAGCACCAGTTCCTTTGATAAAGACAGGGTTGACGCCATTTTAAAGGCGCTTCCCGGGCAGAGGACGTCTGTCTGCCAGGTAGACAAGGTCCCCCAAAAGACGATGGCGCCGCTCCTCTATGACCTGACGGAGCTTCAGCGCGATGCCAGCCGCCGTTTCGACTACTCTGCTAGGGAAACCCTGAACATTATGCAGCGGCTTTATGAGAATCATAAGGTTCTGACATATCCCAGGACAGACTCCCGTTATCTGAGCGACGATATTGTACCGACGATAAAGGAGCGGTTAAAAGCATGCAGCGTCGGTCCGTACCGGGCGCTCGCAAAGAGTCTCATAGGAAGCCCGCTTCCCGCAAAGCTTCCCTTTGTCGATAATCGCAAGGTCTCCGACCACCACGCGATCATTCCCACGGAGCAATATGTAGATCTGACGCATATGACAATCGACGAACGCAGAATCTACGATCTGGTCGTCCGGCGTTTTCTGGCTGTCCTCTATCCTCCATACGAATACGAACAGACGAAAATTCTGGTAAAGGCAGGTGACGAGAGTTTTACGGCGCAGGGCAGTATTGTGAAAGCTCCCGGCTGGAAAGCCGTCTATGAGAACAGCGGTATGGAAGAGGACGGGGAAGAGACAGACTACGATTCGAAAGAGACGGCGCCGGTCGGGAATCAGAAGCTTCCGGATCTTAAGAAAGGCGATGTGCTGAAAGGTCTCACATTTTCCATGACAGAGGGAAAAACGAAGCCGCCGGCCCATTTTAATGAGGCCACACTGCTGTCGGCGATGGAAAACCCGGCCGCTTATATGGAATCGAAGGATAAGGCAATGGCGAAAACTCTTGGGGAAACCGGAGGGCTCGGTACGGTAGCGACGCGCGCCGATATCATAGAAAAGCTGTTTTCCAGTTTCCTTCTGGAAAAGCGGGGGAAGGACATTCTCCTCACCTCCAAGGCAAGGCAGCTTTTAGAGTTGGTTCCGGAGGATTTAAAAAAGCCGGAGCTCACGGCAGAATGGGAGATGAAGCTTTCCCGGATCGCTAAGGGGACGCTTGCACGCGATACCTTTATGAAAGAGATCCGGGGGTATTCCAGGGAGCTGACAGGGCAGATCAAAGGCGGAAGCGGAGTATTCCGCCACGACAACATGACAAACAAGAAATGTCCGGACTGCGGGAAGCCGTTACTGCTTGTCAAGGGGAAGAACAGTGAAATGTTAGTCTGTCAGGACCGGGAATGCGGGTACCGGGAGACGATTTCCCGTACCTCGAATGCCAGATGTCCTATCTGCCACAAGAAAATGGAGCTTCGCGGAAAAGGGGAGGGACAGATTTTCGTCTGTTCCTGCGGCCATAAGGAAAAGCTTACAGCTTTTAAGGAAAGGCGCACAAAGGAAGGCGCGGGTGTTTCCAAAAAAGACGTGGCCCGTTATCTGAATAAACAGAAAAAGGAAGCCGCTGAGCCGCTCAATAATGCATTTGCACAGGCCCTGGCCGGGATTAAACTCGATCAATAGCGCATAAAGAGGGACAGGAGGGGAAGTTTCATATGGAGTTAATACAGGCAGTGACAAAAGAGCAGCTTGGACGGGTGGAAGCGCTGTATCTGTCGGCATTTCCGAAAGGTGAGAGAAAACCCTTTGAAATCATCCTGCAAAAGCGGGAGGAGGGCTTTGTGGATGTACTGGCACTGGAGGAATCCGGGGAATTTGCCGGTCTGGCAATTACGATAAAATACGGGGATCTCGTGCTTCTCGACTATTTTGCAGTGGAGGAATCGGCCAGAGAACATGGATATGGTTCGAAGGCTCTGAAAGCGCTCTTTGCAACATATACAGGAAAACGGCTGATGATTGAGATCGAGAGCACAAAGGAGGAAGCAGATAACCGTATACAGCGGCTCAGGAGAAAAGCGTTCTACGAGAGAAACGGAATGGTGCTTTTAGATTTTGACGTGGAGCTTTTTGGAATTAAAATGGAGACGATGGCAAATCAAAAGGACGTTTCCTTTGAGGAATATACGGAGTTGTATCTGGCGTCATACGGGAGCCGCGTTCAGGGAAAAATCAGACGGCTGAACGGATGAACTGACGGATAGGGAAGCCGCAAAAACAGTCGGCTGCTGCAACATAGTATGCAGATTCTATGATGCAGCACCGCAGAATGCTGCGGCATCCCCTTTCTTTACGCCGAAATGCTAAACCAGTTTCTGGTAGTAATCATAACCGCCGTTATTGTAGCGCTGGATCAGCTTCTGGATCTTTCTTGTTGGTGAAAGCGCGTTGCCGATGGAGACGTCATGGTTCAGGGAATTGATGATGGCGGCAATATATTTGCTCACATCAGCCTCGACATACCACTCCCTTGTAAACAGCTCGGCCGGCCGGTAATTGAGGTTGGTGGTGACAACACAGTCGATATAGCCCTTCTCGTAGAATTCATCGAAACGTGACAGGCCGCTCGTAAAAAGGCCGAACGTACAACAGACAACGACACGTTCCGCATCCCTGCTTTTCAGTTCTCTTGCCGTATCGAGCATACTTTCCCCGGAGGAAATCATATCATCAATGATGATAACCGTCTTGCCCTTGACAGAACTTCCCAGGAATTCATGGGCCACGATGGGGTTCCTGCCGCCGATGATGCGCGAATAGTCACGCCGCTTGTAGAACATACCCATATCGACGCCGAGGTTATTGGCAAGATATACGGCGCGGTTCATGGCCCCTTCGTCAGGGCTTATCACCATCAGGTGTTCTTTGTCGATTTTGATGTTTTTATCGTGTGTAAAAAGCGCTTTTACGAACTGATAGGTAGGCATAAAATTGTCAAGGCCGGAGAGCGGGATCGCGTTCTGGACGCGCGGGTCATGGGCGTCAAAGGTGATGATATTGGATACCCCCATATTGACTAATTCTTCAAGTGCCATCGCACAGTCGAGGGATTCCCGGTTCG
Source organism: bacterium 1XD42-76 (assembly GCA_009917545.1). Taxonomy (GTDB): domain Bacteria; phylum Bacillota; class Clostridia; order Lachnospirales; family Lachnospiraceae; genus QZDW01. The sequence continues at coordinate 103,498 of QZDW01000004.1, read as the reverse complement.
TGCGCTTGTGCTGGCGGCTCTCGTACAAAAACGGCATGATGACGTTAATGCGGTGCGCAGTGGAAGCGCAGGCGCCGATAATACGTTTTAAATCCTGATAATGGTCGTCCGGGGACATGTGGTTGATGCGTCCGGCCATCTTATACGTCAAAGAGTAATTGGTGATATCAACCATTGCAAAAACATCCGTGCCGCGGACAGATTCTCTGATGACCCCTTTGCCTTCGCCGCTTCCAAAACGCGGGCAGGCACAGTCCAACAGATAGGAATCGACATCATAGCCGCGGTATTGAAGGTTCTGCTGCCTGCGCTTTAATTCTTCCGTGTCATTGCGGCGGAAATTGACGACATGGCCGTTGACTTCCTCTGCAAGGCTTTTACAGCTTTCGAGTGCAGCGATTTTTAAAGGCGCGATGGGAAGGCGGTCATTAAATACGTATTCGTTTGACATGGTAGGGCTTCCTCCGGTATGATTATTTGTCGTGTGTCTGACAAATAGAATATATCATTTGAAGGGCGGGGGCGTCAATAGGGGATTTGCCGGCAGCATGGACAGAAGAGAGAGAAACGGTCCGGCATTTCCCTGGCTTTTCGGCGCAGACGATTCTGTCATGATTGAAAATAGTTTCAGTGTATGATAGTATGGGGATGAAAATGAAAGGGCCGCAGACGGGAAGGTTCCCCGTGGCAGAACAGACAGGCCGGAAACATCAGGAAACCGATGCGGATTCGGGAAAGGACGGGAGAATGAATACGAAATATTGCGGGCACATAATCACCGGGGTTGCGCCGGGGTCGATTGGGGAAGAGCTGGAGCTGGAACCGGGAGACGTGCTGCTTACGATTGACGGGAATGAGATTGAAGATATTTTTGACTACGATTATCTGACGGACAGTGACCGTTTCGTTATGCTGGTTCAGAAGGCGGACGGGGAAGAGTGGGAGCTTGAGATTGAGAGCGGCGGAGAGGATATGGGGCTGACATTTGAGAACGGGCTCATGAGCGAATACCGTTCCTGCCGTAACAAATGCATTTTCTGCTTCATCGACCAGATGCCGCCGGGAATGCGCGAGACGCTTTATTTTAAGGACGATGATTCAAGGCTGTCGTTTTTGCAGGGAAATTATGTCACACTCACCAATATGAGCGACCGGGATATTGAGCGGATCATCCGTTTTCATCTGGCGCCGATCAATATTTCCGTGCAGACGATGAATCCCGAACTCCGCTGTCAGATGCTAAATAACCGTTTTGCCGGAGAGGCTTTAAAAAAGATAGACCGGCTCTATGAGGCCGGAACGGAAATGAACGGACAAATCGTACTCTGTAAGGGAATTAACGACGGGGCGGAGCTGGAATACAGCCTCGGGCGATTATCCGCCTACGCGCCGTGTATGCAGAGCGTATCCGTGGTTCCGGTAGGACTCTCCAGATATCGTGACGGGCTATGCAGGCTGGAACCATTCACGAAGGAGGACGCCTGTGAGGTGATCGACAGGATCGAGCGCTGGCAGAAGGTACTGTACCAAAAGCACGGGCTCCATTTTGTCCATGCAAGCGATGAGTGGTATATCCTGGCAGAACGGGAACTGCCCGAGGAGGCACGTTATGACGGATATCTTCAGCTTGAGAACGGCGTTGGTATGCTGCGGCTCTTATATGAAGAAGTGACTGATGCGCTAGAGGGAAAGACGGACGACGGGAAGTGCGAGGAGCTTTCCATTGCCACCGGCTTTCTGGCCTATCCGTATATCGGGCGGCTTTTGGAACGCATAACATCCGTATATCCCGGCCGCACGATTCATCTGTATCCGATCCGGAATGACTTCTTTGGCGAAAGCATCACGGTGGCCGGGCTTTTGACCGGAACGGATCTGGTAGCCCAGCTGCAGGGGAAGAGGCTGGGCAGCAGGCTCCTTCTCTCTGCCTCTATGTTTAAGAACGGCGAAGCCGTCTTTCTGGACGATATGACAAAGGAGCAGGCGGAAGCTCGGCTAAAAGTGCCGATTCACATCATAAAGTCCGGCGGGAACGATTTCGTGGAAGCCATCCTTGACCCGGGTGTAGCTGGACGGCAGACAGCAGAGCACGCGAACTATGAACTGATGCCGGACAGCGCGGAACGGGCAGAGGAGCAGGAATGGATGGCGGATCCGGACTAATCTTCCAGAAGCGTCGTGTCCCCGTGTATGAGCTGGCATTCAAAGTGCCGTTCCTCGATGGGCTCCTCGTGGATTAAGGCCAGCATCAGCTCGGCCGCATAGCATCCCATCTCATAAAGCGGAATTTTCAGGGAACTGATCTGCGGGTAGATCGTCAGCAGAAACGGGGACGAGGCCAGACAGATATGTTTGGGGCGCTGCGGAAGTGCAAAGCCGTTTTTTAAAATACAGTTCTGCATCAGAAGCCCGAAATGCTGATTGGCGGTAATCGCAATATCGAAATCATGGTTCTTTAAATACCGCTCCATCGGAACCGTGATTTCCTCGTCGTTTTTTTTGCGGATATCACAGATGATGCGCTGAAAATCCGATTCGGGGTAAAGGTCATGAAGGGCCTTATAAATGAGATCATATTTATTGTGCAGGATCCTGCCGTTGATGGAACGCGTAAAATAGCGGATACGGGAAAGCCGGTTATCATGGCAGAAAGAGATACAGTCGCGGATGACATTCTCGAAGGCTTTTTGCGGTTCGAAGCGGTTGCAGCTTACGCCGTTTTCACTGATGAGGGCATAAGGGATGTGATTGACGTCGAGAACAGACGTATCAATAACCTGTGTGTCAAAGGCGATATAGATGACTCCGGCAATGCTGTTGGAATAAAAGTATCTTAAGATCTCTTTTCGCTCCGGGTCGTTAAAATCGCTCAGGATCGTCAGTGTGTATCCGGCTTCGTCAAAGGACTTTTTGATTCCCCGCAGAGTGTCTCCGAAACCGGTGTTGTCGTAGTTGTTGCCGCAGATTAAGCCGACGGAGCTGCAGGTCTGCTGACGCATGCTTTTGGCTGAACGGTTGGGAAAATAGTTCAATTCTTCAGCCATTTTAAGGATTTGCTGGCGTTTGGCTTCGCTGACGCGTTTTCCCTCCGTGTTGTTTACGACATAAGATACGGTTGCCTGCGAGACGTCGCACGCCAGTGCGATATCCTTGGCAGTGATTCCCTGGTGTCTGGACATGTTCGTTACCTCAAAATTGTAATCAGATGCGGCTCTTAAAAGAGCCGTGCATTTATTATACCGTTACAGGCGAGGTAAATCAAGAATACATGAAAAAATTTTACGCCTGTACAGCTATGGAATCAAAGTGCTGACAGGCGTTTTATCCTCTCTTCCTTATCCTGGTATTCTCTTTCAATCATGCTCTGTCTAAAATTCTGCCATCCGTAGAGATCGTTACCACACTCCACGGGATAAATGTTTTACTTTCCTGCAAAGCATGTTTGACTGCATGTTCGATCCCGCCGCAGCAGGGAACTTCCATGCGAACTACAGTCACGCTTTTGATGTTATTTCCGGCAATGATCTGCAAGAGCTTTTCTGCATAATCCTCTTCGTCCAGCTTAGGGCACCCGATCAGTGTTACATGGCCGCGGATGAAATCGTTGTGGAAGCTGCCGTAGGCATAGGCAGTGCAGTCAGCAGCGACGAGCAGTCTTGCTCCGTCAAAATAAGGGGCATTCACAGGAACCAGTTTAATCTGTACCGGCCATTGAGACAACTGACTGGCAGCAGATATTTCCCCGGCAGGAGCAGAGCAGGACTGTCGATGGATGGCTCTGGACTGAGTCCCCGGACAACCGCAGGGAAGAGGCGCTTTCTTCTGCTTAGCAGCCAGCACGGCTGCGTGATCGTAGGCAGGGGCTTCCCGTTCTTCAAAGGTGATGGCTCCTGTGGGACAGGCGGGCAGGCAGTCGCCCAGGCCATCGCAGTAATCCTCACGGGTGAGCCTTGCCTTGCCGTCTACGATCGCGATGGCTCCCTCATGGCAGGCAGCGGCACAAGCTCCGCAGCCATTACATTTTTCTTCGTCGATGTGAATTATTTTGCGAATCATAAAAAATCCTTTCCTGTCAATGTGGGTTTGATGTTCCCATTGATTTTCTGATGCCAGTATAGTATGCTTTTTTTGTTTTGTATGTTGAAATTTCAACAAGGAGTGAATTTGTGAAAAAATATTTTGATATATTGCATGCATGTCCGCTGTTTCGGGATATCGCACCGCAGGAAGTTGCAAAAACTTTGGAGTGCCTCAACGCAAGAATTTCTTCCTTTGACAAAGGCGAAGCGGTCCTGAGTGAAGGGGCTCCGGCAAGCCATGTAGGGATTGTTATGACCGGCAGGCTTCAAATCGAGCAGACGGACTTCTTTGGAAACCGGAGCATGATTGCGAACCTGATTCCCGGGGAATTGTTCGGAGAGTCCTTTGCCTGTGCTGGTATCAAAGAGGTTCCGGTGACAGTGAGAGCAGCAGAACACGCAGAGGTTATGCTGATCGACTGTCTGAAGCTGGTCCGTTCATGCTCTGATGCCTGTCCGTTTCATCAGCAGATGATTTTGAATCTTCTCCAGATCGTCGCGGCGAAAAACCTGATATTTCAACAGAAAATTGAGGTCACATCCAAGCGCACCACACGAGAAAAATTAATGACCTATCTGATGCTGCAGGCCAGACAGCAGGGCCGGTTAGAGTTTGAGATACCATATGACCGGCAGGAGTTGGCCGATTATCTGGAGGTGGAAAGAAGCGGATTGTCCGCAGAGATCGGGAAACTACGCCGACAGGGAATGATTGAAGCAGAACACAGGCGGTTTAAACTATGTAATTTTGTAAACCATAGGGAAAGAAGCTCAGGATGTTTTGGCGGACTTTAAATTCAGCGAAGGTGGAGCCTATCAGATGAGGTATACTTTAGGATATGAACCCGTAAGACAGAGTTACACCAAGACAACAAGACAGTGCGGAGTTTCATTCGACTGGAATCACTGTATGGACTGTCCACATCAAAGCCAGTGCCGTCCTAAAATATTCAAAAAGTTGCTATATTTTTGCCTGGAATACCTTATGACAGGGATGGTGGAGGGGGATTATCTGATCTAGTCTTTATCCTCCGCCGTGACCGACATGGTGCAGGGTGGTGAAAATCGCTTGCTTGGCTGCCTCCATACAAAATGCGTGGAGGAAGTAGAGTAGGTCGACAGAACTATTGAGTTTGAGGATGCGTACAGGTATCAGAGACGTAAAATCTAAGAAAAAATAAGCTTGTGATGAAAACAGATAATAGTATGACAAAGTTAAATGACATGGGAGAAAAACTGTGCTAAAATAAATATGAAATCTGAAACGGTTTGCATCTACAGTTTTGTGAGATAATTTACGAAGACACAGAGGGAAACGGGATAAAGTGAATAATTTGGAATTGGAACAAGAGATACAAGAGTTGATAGAGCGCCATAAAGAAGGGGAATATTGGGATTTCAAACAGCAATGGCATTCAAACAATGCTGACCTGCTTCACGATATTATTTGTATGGCAAACAGCCTTGCCAACAGGGACTGTTATCTCATTATCGGAGTAGAAGATAGGAGCTATAACATTTTGGGTGTGAAGGATGAAAATCGAAAGAACCAACAAAATGTAATTGATCTGCTTCATCAAAAGCCGGTATGGGCAGGTGGATATATACCAGAAGTGTATGTCAAGACGATTTCCATAGCGGGTAAGGAAATAGACGTAGTGGTTGTTAAGCAGAATGATAATACCCCATTTTATTTGTTGAAGGATTATAAGAAAGAAGGTCAGTCAATTTTTAAGGGAGCAATCTATTCCAGAAAAGGAGACACAAACACTCCAAAGACAGGAACCGCTGATTTACGAGATACAGAACTTTTGTGGAAACGGAGATTTGGGTTACTATATAATCCCTCCCAGCGGGCAAAATTTTATTTGAAAGATTTGGAAAATTGGGAATCGGCCGGGGGTGAAGCAGATAAGCTTGGTAGAGAAGATAGTTTCCTTTTTTACAAACCGGATCCAGATTATAGGTTGGGCCACAGTCTTATTACTTGTTTGCATTCTGTAATGTGAGTTATCATACGGGGTATTCCTGCCGGAACAAAGTGGTTTTATATTACAAGGAAGTTCCATTATTTTCCAGTATTATTGAAAGCGTGGATGAGGGAAGAACCAGTGTGGTACCGCCAGAACGTAGTATGGTAAATCAGTATTATATTGAGGACAGCTTTCAGTATCTGATGTTTGAATGGGTATTCAAGCATCGGCGTTTTAACTATTCGTCGGAGGCAAGAGAAATGTTCCTGCGAGTGATACCGGTATATAAAAATGATGAAGAGCGTAGGGAGTTCGGGAAATATGTCGGGGATAGTGGGATACCTTCTTATTCTCTGTTCAGAAAAGACGAAAGGATGCAGGGAAAAGCATTAGAACGTATCCGAAACACAAAGATTAACATTTATGACGAGTATCACGGTCCATCAACAAGAGAACCTGTTGCGCAGTTAGTGAAAAGTAATCCGGAATTGGTTATTAATTTTGCAAATCCCCAAAATAAATGTTTCCAGTCGATAACAGAGGCTCTCCGAAAAGGGAAAATGATGGTTGACTGGCTGAATGACTGGAGGTGCAACAAGGGTTAAAGCTATATGGAACAGAGGATAAATAAGGCAATAAAAGTATGTAATGTAAAATCCAGAATAAGCTTGAGTGACTGAATTCTGTGCACATTATATAAAAAAGAGAAAAAAAGTGCAAGAGTCTTGCGCAATTTTGATAGAGGTGTTATAATACGTTCTGTAAAATCAAATGGTCTCTGCAGTGATGGTTGTAAATGATTAAACGTATAACTAAACAATAACCTTCATTGGTTATACGTTTAACCTTAGAATGATACAACAATTTTCCAGATCGGGAACAGTGGGGAATATCACATCGCGGGCCGCTTTGATTGGAACATAACTGTTATTTAAAAAGGAGAAATGCGTTATGAAGAAACAAATGCTGGCAGTATTGACAGCCGCCGCCCTGGCTCTGTCCATGACGGCGTGTTCCGGAAAGGATTCCGCGCCTTCCGGTGAGTCGCAGGCACAGGAAAACAACGCAGCCGCACAGGGGAGCAGTGCAGAGTCCGGCGCCTCAGGGCAGGGAGCCGGAGAGGCCGCGGCCGAAATCGAGAGAAAAGATTATACGGTGATTTACGCTGCTGAGCAGGCACACATCAATTATCTGGTGTCGTCGCTATCCACCTGCACCCGGTTTTCAGAGAACTATATTGACGCTCTGATTGATTTTGATAAGTACGGGAGAACAATTCCCTGTCTGGCAACTGACTGGGAGGTATCCGAGGACGGGCTTGTTTATACGTTTCACCTGAGAGAGGGCGTCAACTGGTATACCTGTGACGGGGACGTTTATGCGCCTGTGACGGCACAGGATTTTGTCGATGCAGCCAAATGGCTTCTGACGAAGGAAAACGCCTCCACCACAGCTAACATTTTCTACAATGTGGTAAAGAACAGCAAGGCCTATTTTGAAGGGGAGATTACAGACTTCTCAGAGGTCGGAATCCGTGCGGTCGATGATTACACACTGGAATACACATTGGAACAGGCCACTCCGTATTTCCTTAAAATGACGGCCTATACCTGCTTCTGGCCGGCTAACGGCAAATTCCTGGAGGAATGCGGGGAGTCTTTCGGAACTGGAGCAGATACGCTTCTCTATAATGGCGCGTACCTTCTGACGAGCTTTGAGCCGGAAAACCGCAGGGTTCTGGAGATGAATGAGAACTACTGGGATAAGGACAATATTTTTATTTCCTCCATTACATACAACTACAACAAGGAGGCCAAGACACTGGCTCCGGAGCTGTTTTTACGCGGCGAGGTATCTGAGGCGGATATTCCGGCAGAAATCCTTGACGAGTGGATGAACGATGAAGAGAAGAAGAACATGATTCTGGTGAAGCCCGCCAGCACCTCCTCTAATTTCATGGGCTTTAACTTTGAGCCGCTCTATGAGGAAGAATACCATCCGGATAACTGGCTTAAGGCAGTCAATAACGAGGATTTCAGAAAATCCATCTACTATGCGTTTGACCGGACAGCCGCGATCCTCACAAGCTATCCGTATGAGCCGGAAAAGCAGCTCATCAATACGATTACCACAAAGAACTTTGTGACGATAAACGGCGTGGACTACACGGAGTCCGAGCCTTTAAAGGAGCTTACCAATACCTTACAGTTTGATAAGGAAAAAGCTCTGGAGCATAAAGAAAAGGCTCTGGAGGCCCTGGCCGGCAGCGTGGAGTTCCCGGTGACGGTCGTTATGCCCTACAATACAGAAAACTTGGCCTTACGAACCGTGTACAGGTGGAAAAGCAGCAGCTGGAAAATCTTCTCGGAAGTGATTATATCCAGCTTGAGCTGGTTCCCTATCCGCCGACCGGCTATCTGAAGGAATCGAGAAGTTCCGGAAAGTTCTCTCTCATGGAAATGGGCTGGGGCCCGGACTATACTGACCCGGCAGGTTACGTCGAGGTTATGACGCATGATACTTCGATCGGCACCAAATACAGCCGCCCGTACCTGGCAGAGGATCTAAAAGATGCAGACGGAAACAGCATTTATGAAACTATGATCGCAAAAGCGAGAGCGGAGACGGCTGATGTCAATAAGCGCTATATGCTGTTTGCCGAGGCTGAGCAGTATCTGATCGAACATGCACTGGTGATCCCGTTCTATGCATCCGGCGGCGGCTACCGCGCGACAATGCTTGACCCGTTCTCCGGCCGCTGCACCCAGTTTGGCCGCAACCTCGACAAATATAAAGGCGCAAAGGTTCTCGACCATCCGATGACGAACGAGGAGTATGCGGCAGCCGAGGCAGCATATTTAAAGGAGCGGGAGGCAGCTCTGGCTGAGTAAAGTATAGTATAGAAAGGAATGCGGATTTATGAAAAAACAACTGGCGGCAATCCTCACATTTGCACTGACGATTTCTTCTCTGGCCGGATGCTCTGGCGGACAGAGCGAGACAGCTCCCCAGACGACAGCAGCGCAGGCAGAGCAGACAGTACAGGCATCGCAGTCAGATCCGGGAAAGGAGCCGGAGACCCAGGCGGCCGCGAAGGAGATAAAGGATCCGGACGACATGCCGGAATACACCACAGTCTACACGGCCGAAATTGATACGTTAAACTACTTAAAGACGACGAACAGCGACAGCATCGCCCTGTTTTACAGCATCCTGGACGGTCTGGTCGAGTTTGACCGTTTCGGCGAAATGATTCCCTGCATCGCCAAAGACTGGACCGTATCGGAGGACGGACTTACCTACACGATGAACCTGCGTGACGACATCAAATGGTATGACTAGAAGGGAGAAGAAGTGGGTCTCGTAAAGGCTCAGGACTTTGTGGACGGGATTGCATGGATCCTCAATAAGGATAATGCCTCCGCAAACAGTAAGACGGTCTACGACATCATCAAGAACGCGAAAGCGTATTACGAAGGGGAGATCACGGACTTTGCCGAGGTCGGCGTGCGCGCGGTCGATGACGTTACGGTGGAATACACCCTGGAGCAGCCGACTCCTTATTTCTTAAAGCAGCTTTCCTTCCCATGCTTCTTCCCGGTGAACGGGGAATTTATGGCAGAGCAGGGAGAGATGTTCGGCATTGACAAGGACAATGTTCTGTACTGCGGCGCTTACCTGTTAAAGAGCTTCGAGCCGCAGAGTGAGCGGGTCATGGAGATGAATCCTGATTACTGGAACAGTGATCTCATTTCCATCGGGACGTTAAATTACAAGTATAACGCGGAAGCCAATTCCCTCGGGCCGGAGCTTTTCCTGCGGGGAGAGATCAACGATTTCATCCTGCCGGGCAGCATTCTCGACGAATGGATGAATGACGAGACGAAAAAGGAGCAGATGCGTCCGCATAATCTCACCAACATGTCGTATTTTATGGGCTTTAACTTTGAACCCAACTATGAGGCAGAATATCGTCCTGAGGACTGGAAAGCAGCGGTCAACAACGTGAATTTCAGGAAATCCCTGTTCCACGGCCTGGACCGGACCGCAGCGATCCTCACGGTTGAGCCGTATGACCCGCAGAGCAAACTCTTAAACACCTTCACGAGAAGAGATCTGGTGCAGTCCGGGGGCGTCGATTATACGATGATGGGCGGATTGGCCGCTTATACGGAGAACGAATCCTTTGATAAGGAAAAGGCTCTGGAGTATAAGGAAAAGGCGATGGAAGAGCTCGCGGGCAGCGTGCAGTTCCCGATTCAGATCGTGATGCCCTTCAGCACGGCCAAGGTCGATACGGCCAACCGTATGCAGGTCATCGAACAGCAGATGGAGGGGCTTTTGGGGACAGATTACATTGACATCATCCTTCAGTCGCACCCGTCCACGGGCTTTGCAAAGCAGGTGCGTACGCCAGGGAACTTCTCCATGATGGAACTCGGCTGGGGCCCGGATTATGCGGATCCGCTCGGTATGATGAACCCGGTGCACTCCGGTTCTCTGGCTCCAAACTACACACGTGTCTATCTGGCAGAGGATCTGTTGAATGACGACGGGACAAATCAGTTTGAAGCTATGCTTGATACGGCAGCAGCTGAGACAAAGGATTTAAAGAAGCGCTACGAGTTGTTTGCCGAGGCTGAGACCTTTCTCCTCGACGAGGCGGTTCTGATCCCGTTCTACACCTCCGGCGGCGGCTACCGGGCATCGTATCTCGACCCATTCTCCGGCTATACGAGCCAGATGGGAAGAAACGGCGCCATCAAGCTTAAGGGAGCCGTGCTCCTTGATCACCCGATGGGGATGAGCGAGTATCCGGCAGCTCTGGAACAGTACGAAAAAGACCGTGCGGCCGCTCTGGCAGAATAACTGTCCGGGCCGACGGAAAGGAGACGCAGTTTCATGCTAAAATATGTTGTCAAACGTATCCTGCAATCTATGGCGACGCTCGTAGTTGTGGCGACGGTTGTATTTCTTTTGCTTCGTCTGATGCCGGAAGAGGGATATTTTGCGGAAGGCTATGATAAGATGGATGAAGCGCAGATTGAGGCTGCGCTGACGGAGATGGGGTTGAGAGACCCCCTCCCCGTCCAGCTCGGCAATTTCTTTAACGGGATTTTGCACGGAGATCTGGGAAAATCCATCATTTTCCGTCCCAAAGTCCCGATCACCAAGATTATCGGGCCCAAGATCCCGTACTCCCTGTATTTCGGCCTGGCCTCCATCGCGATTTCACTTGGCGTGGGCATTCCTCTGGGGATGGTGATGGCGCGGTTTAAGGGAAAGTTTCTCGACAATCTCGGTTCCGCCTATGTGGTATTAATCAAGGCGGTTCCGGCTGCAGTTTATTTCCTCTTTCTGCAGCTTTATGTGTCAGACGCCCTGAAAATCCCCATGCTGTTCAATGAAAAAAAGCCGGTGAGCTGGATCCTTCCGGCAGTCTGCATGTCCTTAAGCAGCATCGCCACCTATGCCATGTGGATCCGGCGCTATATGGTGGATGAGCTCAATAAGGACTACATCAAGCTTGCTAGGGCCAAGGGCCTTAAAAATTCGCTTGTCATGTCGCGCCACGTCATCCGTAACGCCTTTGTACCAATGGCGCAGCAGCTTCCCAGCAATATCCTGATGACGATTTCCGGTTCCATTTACGTGGAATCCCTGTTCTCGATCCCAGGGATGGGGGGGCTTCTGGTATCAGCAATCCAGAGGCAGGACAATACGTTAGTGCAGGCGCTGGTGCTTATCTATTCCTGCATCGGCATTCTGGGTCTGTTTTTGGGCGATCTTTTGATGGCTCTTTGCGACCCGCGGATTAAGCTTGGAAAGAAAGGCAGTGGAAGATAATGACTCTCGGGAAAAAAATCGACAGCATGGAAAAAAATCTGTCCGAGATCAGTCAGGATCTGTTTACCTTTGCAGAGTATGACGAGAAGGCGGCCGAGCTTACAGGCTATTCCAATTATTCCTACTGGACGTCTACCTGGAACGTTTTCATGAAAAACAGGATTGCCATGTTTTTTATGGTACTTCTGATCGGGCTGATGCTGTTTACCTTCATTCAGCCCCTGCTTCCGGCTCAGAAAAGCGCTACGGAAATCTATATCAGTGAGGAAACGGGGGTTCAGGACAGGAACCAGCCTCCGGGAAAAGAATACTGGTTCGGCACCAATTCCATCGGCCAGGATCTGTGGTCCAGAATCTGGAGCGGGACAAGAACCTCCCTGCTCATTGGCCTGGTGGTAGGGCTCTGGGATGCGGCGGATCCAAGAAATCATGTGTAGGAGGGCGAAGGAATGAACAACAGATATACGGAAAAAATTCTGGAAGCAAAGGATGTAGTTGTCAAATTCAACCTGCGCGGCAGGACGCTCACAGCCATCCGCGGCATTTCTCTGGATCTGTACAAAGGGGAAAGCCTGGCGATCGTCGGCGAATCCGGTTCTGGAAAATCCGTTTTTACAAAAACATTTATGGGACTTTTGGATGCTAATGGACGCGTGGATTCCGGCAGCATCCTCTATAAAGGGAACGACCTGGCAAAGTACACCACGGAAAAGGAGTGGCTTACAATCCGCGGAAAAGAGATTGCGATGGTGTTCCAGGATCCCATGACAAGCTTAAATCCTTTAAAGACTGTGGGGAAGCAGATTCGGGAGACTGTGGAGCTTCATCAGGGTCTGAAGGGAGCAGAGGCGAAGGCCAAGACGATTGAGATCTTAAACGATGTGGGGATTACAATGCCGGAGATACGCTATAAGCAGTATCCGCATGAGTTTTCCGGCGGCATGCGCCAGAGGGCTGTCATTGCCATCGCTGTGGCCTGCAATCCCAATATCTTAATCTGCGACGAGCCGACCACGGCCCTGGATGTCACAATCCAGGCGCAGATTTTAAAGCTTCTGCACAAGCTTCAGGAGAAATACAGCCTGACGATCATCTATATCACGCATGATCTGGGTGTGGTAGCCAATGTGGCTGACCGCATTGCCGTCATGTATGCGGGCGATATCATCGAGGTCGGGCTTTGTGAGGAAGTCTTTTACAATGCCAAACACCCCTATACCTGGGCACTTTTGTCCTCCCTGCCTCAGCTTGGCGTAAAGGGCGAGCCCTTGTATTCCATCAAGGGTACTCCGCCGAACCTGTTTCATGAGATCCACGGGGATGCTTTCGCACCGCGCAACCCCTATGCGCTGGAGGTGGATTTTGAGGTAAGGCCGCCGTATTTCGAGGTGAGCCCGACCCACAAGGCCAAAACGTGGCTTCTCGACCCGAGAGCGCCAAAGGTGGAGCCGCCAAAGCTGATTGTCAGAATGCTTGAAAAATGGAAGGAGGCCCCGGAACATGTCTGAGAGGAAAGAGCGGAAGAAACTTTTGGAGGTAAAGAATATCAAAGTGGAGTTTGGCAGCAAAAAGAAGAAATTCACTGCCATAGACGGCGTAAGCTTTGATATCTATGAAGGGGAAACGTTCGGGCTGGTGGGGGAATCCGGTTCCGGCAAGACGACCATCGGCCGGGCCATCATCCGCATTAATGAAGTGACCGACGGGGAAATCCTCTATGACGGGGAGCGCATCAGCGGGAATATCACACAGGAAATGGATCACAAGGTCATCGAGAATATCCAGATGATCTTTCAGGATCCGATGGCCTCTCTGAACGAACGTGCCAAAGTGGATTATATCATATCCGAAGGGATTTATAATCTTCATAAGCACAAGGACGAGGAGGACAGAAAGCGTATGGTGGAGCAGGCGCTTCTGGATGTGGGACTTTTGCCGGAATTCGCCAGCCGGTTTCCGCATGAGTTTTCCGGAGGACAGAGACAGCGAATCGGGATTGCCAGGGCACTCGTGATGGAGCCGAAGCTTATCATTGCCGATGAACCGATTTCTGCGCTGGATGTCTCCATCCGTGCGCAGGTATTGAACCTTTTGTCGGAACTGCAGAAAAAGAAAGGATTTACCTACCTGTTCATCGCCCATGATTTGTCTATCGTGCGTTTTATCTCGGATCGGGTGGCTGTGATCCACAAGGGAAAGATCGTCGAGCTGGCTGAGACGGAAAAGCTGTATGAGCACCCGCTCCATCCCTACACGAGGGCGCTTCTGTCAGCCATTCCCCAGCCGGATCCGGCGATTGAGCGGCAGAAAACGATAGAGGTCTACGACCCGGCCTGCCATCATTATGAGACGGACCGTCCGCAGTGGGTGGAGATCGAAGAGGGGCATTATGTTCTGGCGAATCAGGAAGAACAGGAAACGTATAAGGAGATGTTGAGACAAACATGATTACAACAATAGAAAGAACGGCGGGAAATGCCGGCGGGTATGACGCGGTGGTGATTCCGTTTTCCGCCAAAGGGGAGTATACGCTCTCTCTGGGCCCGCAGTATGATGAGGCAGTAAAGGCCCTGGCGGCGTCAAAGGCATGGAAGCCGGAATGCGGCACAGTTTTAAGCAGAAGCGTGTTTGCAGACAATAAATTTGCAGAGCTTGTGCTGGTGTCTCTGGGGGACGGGACGGCCTCAAAAAGGCAGTTATTCTTGGCAATGGCAAAGGCTTTCAGGAAGTGCCGCAGCGTGTGTGCAAAGAAGATTGCAGTCTTTTTAGACCATGCAAAGGAGATTACGAACCAAAAGGAAGCGGCAAGAAAGTTCTGTGAGCTTCCCCATCTGGTCTCCTATCAGTTCCTGGCCTATAAGAGTGCGGCAGCGCCATGCGGTTTTGAAGAGGTCTCATTTATCACGGAGATGCCGGGATTTGAAGAGATCGTCCGTGAGGCAGAGACGGTTGCCCGCGGTACGCTGCTTGCCAGGGATCTGGTAAATCACCCGTCCATGTATATGACGCCGAACCAGCTTGCAGAGGAAGCAGTTAAGGTAGGATCGGAATGCGGCATCGAAGTGGAAATTCTCAGAAAACCGCAGATTGAAGCCTTACATATGGGGGCATTTCTGGCTGTTGCCCGCGGAGCGGACGATGAGCCGGTGGTGATCGTCATGCGCTACCGGGGGGACGGCAGTGCAAAGCCGCCGGTGGCCCTGATCGGCAAAGGCGTAATGTTTGACAGCGGCGGCTACAGCATGAAATCAAAAATGGCGACCATGCATGACGATATGGGAGGCGCGGCTGCTGTCATCGGAGCCATGCAGACTATCGCTCTTATGAAGCTTCCGACTCCTGTGGTCGGCGTGATTGCCGCCTGCAAGAATATGATATCCGGCAAATCCTATGTGCCGGGCGATATTCTCCGCTCAATGAACGGCAAGACGATCGAGATGTTAAATGCGGACGCGGAAGGACGCCTGACACTGGCGGATGCCATCACATATGCGGTCCGCCGGGAAGGGGCAGAGACGTTAATTGACATCGCGACTCTGACCGGAGCGGCCAAAACGTCTGTCGGAGGAAACCATGCGGTGCTTCTTGCAAGCAATGAAACACTCGCAGAGACAGTGGAAACAGCGGCCAGAACGACATGTGAGCAGGTATGGAGGCTTCCGGAGGACGAGGAGCTTCTGACAGTACTGAAATCTGAGGCAGCAGATATAAAGAGCAGCAATCCAGGTAATACGATGGGAGGCGGTTCCATTGTTGCGGGACTGTTTATCCGGGAGTTTACAGAAGGAAAGCCCTGGGCCCATATTGATATGGCCCCGGTCAACTGGAGCGGGGAGGGAAATGCCTACAGCTCCAGAGGCGGCACAGGATACGGGGCAGGGCTGCTTTATGAGACTGTGAAGAGACTGGAAAAATAGATACACAGGCGGGAAAGGCCGGGAATCAGGATGCTGGTTCCCGGCCGCTTTTTCTGTCTGCTGTTTCATCTGCGTGTCGGTTATACACTGACGCCAGCAGCAAAGGACCGTGAAAAGCAAAGGCTGGGGGCGGGATGGATTTCGGTCCCTGCCATACATCTGAATGAGAAATACCAGAGAATGTGCTATTATAGATTCATGACACTGTTTACAGATTTTGAAAGGAGCAGCAGATATGGAGATGGAGACAGAGGATATCATTCTTGGGAAAGCAAAATATGAGGACTGGAGAACTATGTACCGTAATGTCTGGTCGAGACCGGAAACGGCGGAACATATGGTATGGAAGGTGACGACTGATGAAGAGGAAGCCAGGGAGAGGATACAGAGGACAATCACATGGCAGGAGACCCATAACGCATGGCTGGTCTATGAGAGGGGCAGCGGGCAGGCCATTGGTTTTGCCGGAGTGAAGGAAACAGAGCCGCATATTTATCATGAGACTGGTATTGCCCTGGGACCAGAGTATGTCGGAAAAGGATATGGGAAACAGATACTGCGCTTATTGATGGAATACTGTATTTCTTCAGGCGGGCAGGAATTTTATTATTCTACACGGGCAAAGAATCTGGCTTCAAAGGCGCTGGCGTTATCCTGCGGATTGGATTACCAGTGTTCGGAGCAGAAAACAGACCAGCATAGCGGGAAAACTTATGAAGTGGAGATTTATAAAAAGGAACTGAAAAGAACATGACAAGATTTTTGCTTTTCTCTCCTTGCCGCCCGAATTCCTTGTTGCCTGTATCGTGAAATTGGGGTATAATCATTTCGACTATAGTCTGCAGGTTCAGAGGACAAAACGGCTTTGCGGAGGGACGGATATGGAACAAAACTGGAACAATCGGGATATTAGGGACCAGCTTCGTCATGTGATAGCTCAGGCTATCGAGTCAAAGGATTTCAATCAGATCAATAAGCTGGTAGGAGACACGGTCAATTCTGCCCTGGAAGAGGCGAGACAGCAGTTCATCGGCGGCCGGGACCGGCAGGCATTCCAGGCAGAGCAGAATCGTCCGGGGGGCCCCGGCATCCAATCCCCCGGGGGGTGGCAGAGCATGGAATCCCGGGGAGTAAATAGCCTGCCGCCCAGGGAACCTCCCGCGATCCGCGTCAACTGGAAGGGAAAGCTGTCCGGAATCCTCTATACCGTATTCGGGAGCATCGGTTCCGGGGTTTTCGGCATTGCAGCCATAACCCTGTTTTTCGTTGCATTGTTTACAGAGCAGATGCCATTATGGGTACTCAGCCTGATCTTTGGATGTCTGGCGGCTGGTTTTGCCGTCATGCTTTCTTTCGGCATTTCAAGGCAGAGCCGGATTTCACGTCTGAAGGGATATTTAAAAGAACTAAAGCGATACGGAAAAACGTATTGTGAGACAGAACGGCTGGCGCGTGTGAGCGGGAAAAGCCTCCCGTTTATCCAAAAGGATCTGCGCAAAATAATCGGTTTGGGAATGCTGCCTGATGTACGCATGGACGATGGTGCGACGTGTGTGATGCTCGATGAGGAGACATATTGCCAGTACAAGCGTTCAAAGGAAGCGTTCCTTTTGAGGGAACAGGAACAGAAAAAGGCAGAAACCGCGAAAACAGAGGGAAGGCGGCAGGGGGAGACGCCGGCAGAAGCTGCCGTCCGCCGCGGACAGGAATATATGGATACGTTAGACCGTCTGCGGGAATCCATGCCTGGGAGACCCGTTTACGCGAAGTTGATGCGTCTGGATACGATTTTGGAACGCTTGTTTGAAGCCCTGAGAAAATATCCGGATCAGCTGGATGAGCTGGAAAAATTTATGGAATATTATCTTCCGACCACCGTGAAGCTGGTATCTGCCTATCAGGAATTTTCCGGAGTGGAATTTCGGGGTGAGAATCTTTCCAGCGCCAAAAAAGAGATCGAAGAAACCCTGGACACGATCAACACGGCGTTTGAAAATCTGCTGGATGATTTTTATAAGGACGCTGCTTTTGACGCAGTGACAGATGCGTCCGTGTTACAGACCGTGCTTGCCCGGGAAGGCCTGACAGCCCCGGATTTTGAAATGGATGACAACAGATAGGATATCACAGCGTACCAGACAGTGATAAGGATGAATCAACGCTTAAAAAGGAGGACAGGGCGGGAAATCTGCCAGATATGACGATGAAAACGGATTGGGAAGAGATGACAGTGCAGGGACCGGATCTGACTTTTGAACCGTTTGATACGGTACAGGAGGAGCCGGCCCTTCCGAAACAGATGGAAGAGAAAAAGGAAGAGGAACCAGAGATCCGGCTAAGCCCCCAGGAACAGAAGATGGTGGACGATTTTGCCTCGAAAATTGATCTGTCCAATTCCGGTATGGTGCTCCGCTATGGCGCGGGCGCGCAGAAAAAGATTGCGGATTTTTCCGAGTCGGCATTAGAGCATATTAAGACGAAGGATCTGGGCGAGATCGGGGGAATGCTCGCCGAGGTCGCAGGTGAACTGAGGGATTTTGATGCGGAGGAAGAAAAGGGCGGCGTTTTCGGCTTTTTTAAAAAGAGCGGGAACCGTCTGGCCGGATTAAAGGCAAAGTATGCAAAGGCAGAGGAGCACGTAAATAAGGTATGCAAGGTATTAGAGGGGCATCAAATGCAGCTTCTAAAGGACATTGCCACAATGGACAAAATGTATGACCTGAACCTGACATACCTGAAGGAATTGTCCATGTATATTCTGGCCGGGAAGAAAAAACTGAAAGAGACGATGGAAAATGAGATCCCGAAGGCCTTGGAGTGCGCGAGACGCACAGGGCTTCCCGAGGATACGCAGAGAGCCAATGACCTGGCGAATCTTTGCAACCGTTTCGAAAAGAAGCTTCATGACCTCGAGCTTACGAGGGCTGTTTCCCTGCAGATGGCGCCGCAGATCCGGCTCTTACAGAATAACGATACCGTGATGTCCGAAAAGATCCAGTCCACACTGGTTAATACGATCCCTTTGTGGAAAACGCAGATGGTGATCTCTGTGGGTTTGAGTCATTCAGCGGATGCCGCCAGGGCCCAGAAGCAGGTGACGGATACCACGAACGAGCTTTTGCGTAAGAATGCAGAGATGTTAAAAATCGCCACGATGGATACAGCCAGAGAGGCAGAACGCGGTATCGTGGATATTGAGACGTTAAAGGCTACAAACCAGACCCTGATCTCCACATTAGACGAGGTGATGAAGATCCAGCAGGCAGGCCGGCAGAAACGGCGGGCAGCGGAAGCAGAGCTTGGGAGAATCGAAGGCGAGCTCAGACAGAAGCTTCTGGAGATGAGCCGCAGGTAGATGCGGCACAGAATGGAAAATTAAGGAGAAATCATATGAGCAAACCAGTAGTAGCGATTGTCGGGCGGCCCAACGTTGGCAAATCGACTCTGTTTAATGTGCTGGCCGGCAGCGCCATCTCAATTGTGGAGGACACACCCGGCGTGACACGTGACCGGATCTATGCGGACTGTACCTGGCTGAATCACGGCTTTACCCTGATTGATACAGGCGGAATCGAGCCGGATTCGGCAGATATCATTCTCTCACAGATGCGGGAGCAGGCACAGATCGCTATTGACACAGCCGATGTGATCGTGTTTCTTGTCGATGTGCGCCAGGGACTCGTGGATGCCGATTCCAAGGTCGCAGACATGCTCAGAAAGGCCAGGAAGCCGGTGGTGCTGGCAGTCAATAAGGTGGACAGCTTTGCCAAGTATGGTAACAATGTCTACGAGTTCTATAATCTCGGTATCGGGGAGCCGTTCCCTGTCTCGGCTGCCTCCCGTCTGGGAATCGGAGATCTGCTCGACGAGGTGACAAAGCATTTTACACAGGAGCAGTACGGTGATGAGGAGGACGACAGGCCGCGGATTGCGATTGTGGGAAAGCCCAATGTGGGCAAATCCTCGATTATCAATAAACTTCTGGGCGAAAACCGGGTGATTGTCTCAGACATCGCCGGGACGACGAGGGATGCGGTGGACACCGATATCGTCCACAACGGTACGGAATACGTTTTTATTGATACAGCAGGACTCAGACGGAAGAGCCGGGTTAAGGAAAACCTGGAGCGTTACAGCATTATCCGTACGGTCACGGCCGTGGAACGGGCCGATATCGTCCTTCTGGTTATCGACGCTGTAGAAGGCGTAACGGAACAGGATGCCAAGATTGCCGGTATTGCCCATGACAGGGGCAAAGGTGTGATCGTTGTCGTTAATAAATGGGATGCTGTCGAGAAAAATGATAAGACGATCTATGAATATACAAGACGGCTTAAGGAAACGCTGTCCTATATGCCTTATGCCGAATATATATTCGTGTCCGCGCTGACCGGACAAAGGATGGGGAAGCTGTTTGATCTCATTGACATGGTGCGGGAAAACCAGAATCTGCGCATTGCCACCGGAGTTTTAAACGAAATTGTGACAGAGGCTGTGGCTATGCAGCAGCCCCCGTCGGACAAGGGAAAACGGTTAAAGATCTTTTATGTGACCCAGGTGGCGGTCAAGCCCCCGGCCTTTGTGGTATTCGTAAATGATAAGGAACTGATGCATTTTTCCTACACACGTTATCTGGAAAATAAGATCCGGGAAGCGTTCGGCTTCCGTGGGACAGCCCTCAAATTTATGATCCGGGAACGAAAGGAGAAGGGATAAACCATGACAAGAATTCTTTGCCTTTTGATCGGATATGTGTTCGGGATTTTCCAGACAGGCTATCTCTATGGTAAGCTTCACCATATGGATATCCGCAACTACGGAAGCGGCAACTCAGGGACGACGAACGCCTTGAGAGTGATGGGAAAAAAGGCCGGACTGATCGTGTTTTTCGGCGACTTTTTCAAGACTGTGTTCGCCTGCCTGGCAGTAAGAGTTTTGTTCCGGGATTCAGCAAGTACGGATCTCTACGTACTGTACGCCGGGCTGGGAGTTGTCCTGGGACACAATTTTCCCTGTTATCTAAATTTTAGGGGCGGAAAGGGGATCGCCTCAATGGCAGGAATCTTCGTGTCAATGGACTGGCGGATAACGCTTGTATGCGCAGTGCTTTTTCTCAGTATCGTACTGCTCACACGGTACGTATCACTCGGCTCTATTCTGGTTGTGGCTGCATTTTTGATACAGATGGTCTATTACGGGCAGCAGGGCGATTTCAGAGTGGCAGCAGGGGATCTGCCGGAGTTTTTCGGTGTGGCTGCCTTCCTTACCGTTATGGCAGTCTGGCGGCATCGCGCCAATATCGGACGGCTTCTTAAGGGAACGGAAAACAGGCTTTGGGGGAATGGAAAAAAATAGGAAAAGGAGTCTGGGATAATGGAGAGAATCGGAATTCTTGGTTCCGGAACATGGGGTACCGCAATCGCCGTTCTTCTTTCGAACAACGGACATCAGGTTACGCTGTGGTCGGCGATTCCTGAGGAGATTGAGGAAATGAAGCGTACGCTTGCGCATAAAAATCTGCCGGAGGTGAAGCTTCCGGAAACCATCTGCTATACAGCAAAGCTTTCAGAGGCTATGGAGGAAAAGGATCTTCTGGTGATGGCTGTGCCGTCTGTATTTGTGCGCAGCACGGCGGCTAACATGCGTCTGTACTGCAAGGCAGGGCAGCGGATCGTGGATCTGGCAAAGGGGATTGAGGAAGCGACACTGCATACCATGTCTGAGGTGATAAAGGAAGAGCTTCCCGATGCAGACGTTGCAGTCCTCTCGGGGCCCAGCCATGCCGAGGAGGTCGCCCGCGGGCTGCCGACGACGTGTGTGGCCGGGGCGCACAAGAAAGCGCTGGCCGAGTATGTTCAGTCCGTGTTCATGAGCCCTGTGTTTCGGGTGTACACGAGCCCGGATGTGCTGGGCATCGAAGTCGGCGCTGCCTTAAAGAATGTGGTGGCTCTGGCGGCAGGTACTGCGGACGGCCTGGGCTATGGCGACAACACGAAGGCGGCGCTCATCACGCGCGGGATTGCGGAAATCGCGCGGCTTGGTATGGCGATGGGCGGGAAATATCAGTCGTTTACCGGTCTTTCCGGAATCGGCGACCTGATCGTCACCTGTGCCAGTATGCACAGCCGTAACCGCAGGGCCGGGATCCTTCTTGGAAAGGGCTATACAATGGAAGAGGCCATGAAGGAGGTCAATATGGTGGTGGAGGGCGTCTATTCGGCCAGAGCGGCCCTGGCGCTTTCCAGAAAGTATGATGTCCCCATGCCGGTGGTGGAGCAGGTGAATCAGGTCCTGTTTGAGAATAAACCGGCGAAGGACGCGGTGATGGAGCTCATGCAGAGAGATAAGCGTAACGAGAGCAACGACCTGCCCTGGGAAGCATAAGTCATATTTTTCCCCCTTATGCATATAGTTTAGCAGAAGCATAAGGGGGTATTTTTATGGACAATTTCCATGTATACAAAGATATTGAGGCCAGGACCGGGGGCGAGATCTATATCGGCGTGGTCGGGCCGGTGCGGACGGGAAAATCCACCTTTATCAAGCGGTTTATGGAGCTTATGGTACTCCCCAAGCTGCCGGACGGGCACCAGAAATCGCTTGCACGTGATGAACTTCCGCAGAGTTCTGCCGGAAAAACAATTATGACGACGGAACCGAAGTTTATACCCAAGGAGGCTGCAGAGATCATTTTAGACGACGGAATTACGGCCAAAGTCCGTCTGATCGACTGTGTCGGTTTTATGGTAAACGGGGCTGCCGGACACATCGAAAACGGGGAGGAGCGGCTTGTGAAAACGCCCTGGTACGATCATGAGATCCCCTTTACCCAGGCAGCGGAGGTGGGCACGAGAAAGGTGATCCACGACCATTCCACAATTGGCGTGTTAGTCACCTCCGACGCGAGCTTCGGAGAGCTTTCCAGAGGAGATTATGTCGCTGCGGAGGAGCAGACGATCCATGAGTTAAAGGAGATCGGCAAACCCTTCGTGGTGCTTTTGAATTCCGCGAGGCCTTTTTCCGAGGAGACAAGGGAGCTTGCGGGAAGGCTGGGAAAGACGTACGGCGCCGCTGTTTTCCCGGTCAACTGTGAGCAGTTAAAAAAGGATGATATCGAGAATATCCTGGCACTTGTACTGAAGGAATTCCCGGTGAAGGAGGTCGATTTCCATATTCCGAAATGGATGGAGATTTTGCCAGACGCTCATCCTCTTAAGGAAGGAATCATCGGCAATGCCAGGGAAATCCTGACAAATATCAGCCAGATGAAGGACGTTTCGGGAGACCTGTTTGATACGGATGATAAAAATGTGCTGGGAATCACAGTGACGGGGCTCGACATGTCGGATGGCACCGTTTCTTTGGAGGTCAAGATGGATGATGACTGTTATTACCAGGTCATCAGCGAGTATACAGGGCTTCCGGTGAAGGATGAATACCAGCTCTTCCATACATTGGGACGTCTCTGCGGGATGCAGGACGAGTATGAAAAGGTAAAAAATGCGCTGTGCCAGGTGCGCTTAAAAGGCTATGGTATCGTTATGCCGGATAAATCAGAAATCATGCTCGACGAGCCGCAGCTCATCCGCCACGGCAATAAATACGGCGTAAAAATCCATGCTCAGGCGCCGTCCATCAACCTTATAAAGGCACATATCGAGACAGAGATTGCACCCATTGTCGGCAGCGAACAGCAGGCGAAGGATCTGATCGCTTACATAAAAGACAGTGAAACAACAGAGGACGGCGTCTGGGAGACGAATATTTTCGGAAAATCCGTGGAACAGATCGTGGAGGACGGTATGCAGGCCAAGATTTCCCAGATGACAGAGGACTGCCAGATGAAGCTCCAGGATACGCTTCAGAAAATAATTAATGACAGTAATGGTGGAATGATTTGCATTATTATCTGAAATCATGTATAATAAAGCTATATTGTTTTCTGGATTCAGGTATCTTATGCGCCCGGCATCTTTTGACTGTGCGGCGCACAGGGGACTTGTTGTCAATCACCATCCTGCGGCCGGAAGGAGACTATGGGGGCCGGACTGCCGTGAGGGGCCTACAAACGAGGAGGGGTATTTGTGAAACTTACATTTATTGGAGCGGATCATGAGGTTACGGGGAGCTGCCATTATCTGGAGGCCTGCGGGAAACATATCCTGGTGGATTATGGGATGGAACAGGGGGTTAATGTATTCGAAAATGCTGCGCTCCCGATTCCGTTTTCTGATGTGGATTATGTGCTCCTGACCCACGCGCATATCGACCATGCGGGACTGCTGCCTCTGATTTATGCAGAGGGCTTTAAAGGGCAGGTATTCGCGACGCAGGCGACGTGCGATTTGTGTGATATTATGTTAAAAGACAGCGCCCACATTCAGGAGATGGAGGCAGAGTGGAAGAACCGGAAGGCACAGCGTGCCGGCAATCCCAAGGTAGAGGCGCTTTACACGGTAAACGACGCGGAAGGGGTATTGAAACATTTCGTGCCCTGCCATTACGATACGCAGTTTGTTTTGTGTGAGGGGATCCGGATCCGTTTTGTAGACGTAGGGCATCTTCTGGGATCCGCTTCGATTGAGGTGTGGATCTCGGAAGAGGGCGTGGAGAAAAAGATCGTATTTTCCGGGGATATCGGTAACTATAATAAGCCCCTGATTAAGGATCCCGCTTATGTGGAGGAGGCCGACTATATTGTCATGGAGTGTACCTATGGTGACCGCTACCACGAACGGCAGCATGAGCATATCGACGAGCTGGCCAACATTTTGCAGGAGACGTTAGACCGCGGGGGCAATCTGGTGATCCCGGCCTTTGCCGTTGGCCGTACCCAGGAGATCCTTTATTTTATGAGAAAGATAAAGGAAGACCATATGATCGCAGGCCACGACGATTTTGAGGTGTTTGTTGACAGCCCGCTTGCCGTGGAGGCGACTAACGTATTCAATAAAAATATCAGTGAATGTTTTGACGAGGAGGCAATGGAGCTTGTCAACAGGGGAATCAATCCCATCACATTCCCCGGGCTTAAGCTCTCCGTCTCCAGTGATGATTCCCGGGCCATCAACTTTGATATGACGCCCAAGGTCATTATCTCCGCAGCTGGAATGTGTGACGCCGGCCGTATCCGCCATCATTTAAAACACAATCTGTGGCGGCCGGAATGTACGGTTCTGTTCGCAGGCTATCAGGCAGCAGGCACGCTTGGCAGAAGCCTTGTGGAGGGAGCACAGGTCGTGAAGCTGTTCGGAGAAGTTATCGACGTCAGGGCACGCATCGAACGCCTGGACGGTATTTCCGGCCACGCGGATAAGGCCGGCCTTTTAAAATGGCTGCATGCCTTCCAAGAGACTCCATCCCAGATTTTCCTGGTGCACGGGGATGACGCCGTATGTACGAAATTTGCCAATGAACTCCGTGCCGGACTGGATCTTCCAGCGGATGCACCGTATTCCGGCTCGATTTACGATCTGGCGGCTGGCGAGTGGATTACCAGGACCCTTGGTATTCCGTTTAAGAAAGAGACCGAGCGTCAAAAGGAGAACAGGGGAATCTTCGAGCTTCTTGTGGCTGCCGGCGAGCGCCTGATGCGTGTCATCAGGAAGAACAGGGTATGTGCCAACAAAGACATCAAGAAATTCACAGCCGATGTCAACGCCCTGTGCGACAAGTGGGATTTGTAGGCATACCCAATTTACCGGAAAGGATTCTAAAGTATGAAGGTGACATTATATACGGATGGCGCGGCCCGCGGGAATCCCGACGGGCCGGGCGGTTACGGGGCTGTACTCCAGTATGTGGACGGGAAAGGGCAGCTTCATGAAAAGGAGATGTCCGCGGGATACAAAAAGACAACCAATAACCGCATGGAGCTGATGGCGGCGATCGCAGGCCTGGAGGCCTTAAACAGGCCCTGCGAGGTCGAGCTGTATTCGGACTCCCGCTATCTGGTGGATGCCTTTAACCAGAAATGGATTGACGGATGGAGGAAGCATAACTGGACACGCCCCAGGAGCGGCCCGGTAAAAAATGTCGATCTGTGGAAACGGCTGCTTGCAGCAATGGAGCCGCACCAGGTGAACTTTTTCTGGGTGCGCGGCCATGACGGGCATCCGGAGAATGAGCGCTGCGATAAGCTGGCGACCACGGCTGCGGACGGGACAGGCCTGCTTACAGATGAACATTACGATAATCTTACAAAAGCTTACTAATTCGATTTATGGGTTCACAAGCTGTATTGTTTATGCTATCATTAACGACAAATTAATTGCCGAATGAGGTTAAATTCAGATGAGTGGACAAAACGGAGCAAAAGCCGCTATCATTGGTATCCTGGTGATCGGCTTTTCCGTGACGAGGATGACAAGAAATTTTGTATCAGAGGAAGGCCGCCTGGCAACAGGAGGTATGCCCCCCCCTGTGTCGGAAAGCAGCCCTGCCGAAGCATATGCAGAGGAAGCGGTTCCGGAAGTCATATCGTACGGGGAAGCAGAAGGAAATAGGGCAGTAGGACTGTCTGCGTTTTCAGAGGATGCAGGCGCAGGCGGTTTTTCCGGCCCTGATGAAGCCAGGGAGGCGCAGCCATCTGATTTTAGCGGGGAAGCCCCGGCAGATGTGCAGGAGATTGCGATCATTGTATCAGAGGAGAGCGCTTCAGAAGATCGTGCGGAGGTTAAAAAGGCAAAATCCGAGACCGTAAAATCGCCTCTGGAGACAGCCGCCTCTGGTGCAGTGCCCGGGGAGCAGACTTTTTATGAGAGCATTTCGATTGAGGAGTTAAGAGAGCGGTTAAGCCAGGCGTCGGAGCAGGCGGCCAGATACCGGGAGAGGGCCGGAGAGACCGCTCCGGACAGGAATGTTTCGCTCCATTTGTCGGCAGAATATGAAAAGGAGCTGTGGAACCATGAACTGGATCTGATCTGTTCCTGTATCCGCGCCCGGCTTCCGGGGGCGGTTTCAGAAAAGCTCAGGCAGGAGGAACTGGAGTGGCTCAGACAGAGAGATCTGGCGGCTGACAGGGCGGCTGCAGAAAAGAAAAGCCAGTCTGCGATGGAGACGGCCTGGGCAGAAGCAGCCGCAGGAATGACAAAGGAGCGCTGCTACAGCCTTCTTACAGACTATGAGGAACTTTTCAGCAGTACAGAGGCACTGGAAGAGACGTTACAGATGGACAAGACCAGGGACGGAGGAGGCATGCCTTAAAAATGCCGCAGTTTTGCTTTAGATATGGCGGAGAAATACCTGAGAATTTTTTCCGGATCTGTGGTATCCTATGAGCAGGAATACGACAAAGGAGTAGCAAGATGAGAGACAAAAAACGAATCTGTGCGCTGTTTCTTGGAGCGGTTTTGGCAGCTGTCCTGGCTTTTTCCGCCATCGCTGCAGAGACGGAGGAGATCAGCGAGCTGACCTTAAGCATTACCTCGGATATCACGATCGGTAGTACAGACAGTGTATCAGGCCTGGAGATTATTGTGGACACAGAAGGCTGCTATCTGGATGAGGAAGAGCTGCGGTTTACGAACGAGCCGTCGGACGGCTGGGACGAAGGGGATAAGCCGCGCCTGCGTCTTGTGATCCGTGCGGACGAAGGATACCGGTTTGCAAAGGAGCTTGTGAAGTCGGATGTATACCTTCAGGAGGACGAGGGGACAGTGACTGCGGTCAGCCGCCAGGCAAGCCAGGTGACAGTGAACATTACGCTTCCAGAAGTAGATGATTATGATTACGACCGTGAAGACAATGGTGATTATGATCTTGAGGTGCATGACCTGGCCTGGGACGAGGCGGAGGCAGGTACTGCTTTCTGGAGCGGCAGTGATTACGCCAGGAGCTACGAGGTAAAACTGGTTCTGGAGTCCGGGGAAGTGACAGAGATTCTGACAACAGAGCAGAACCGTTTCGATTTCTCAGGCTATCTTGCTGAGAGTGGGAACTACAGTTTCCAGGTGAGGGCAGTGAGGACGGATTCCAATAAGGGATACTGGAAGGAGTCCGACGAGCGGTATCTGGAAAAGAGCGGGGACAGAAAGCTCCTTGGCGGAGCGAGGAAGCCGGCGGACGGCGCCTGGCTCCATAATGGGAGCGGCTGGTGGTGGTGCCGGTCTGACAGGACGTGGCCGGCGTCCCAGTGGGAATATATTAACGGGGAATGGTATTACTTTGACGAGGCAGGCTATTGTCTGACAGGCCAGTGGGTCAAGGACGAAGGCAGATGGTATTACTGTAACGAGAGCGGAGCCATGTTAAAGAATGCTAGGACGCCGGACGGCTTTTATGTAGGCGGTGACGGGGTCTGGATTCCCTGATTACACATCATGCAAACAGGAGAGAGGAGATTGCTTTTTGAAAACAGGAAATGAAAGAATGGAGATTGTGGCATAACCGGGAGGTTTGCTTCATTTCCGACAGACCTCCCAAAAGGAAAATGATCATACAACTTACAACTTTTAGGAGGAGAATCCCATGAATCGGGAGAATAAGAGGAAACTATTTCAAAAAGGTTACTATAAAACACACCCCTGCAGCGAAACGTTCGTCTGCAAGGTATGTGGCAGGACAGTTGTGCCGGCCGGGGCTGGCAGCGACCACAGGAATCACTGTCCATACTGCCTGTCAAGTCAGCATCTGGATATTGAGCCAGGTGACAGGGCAGCTGATTGCGGCGGCGTGATGGAGCCGATTGCTATATGGGTGAGAAAGAACGGCGAATGGGCTGTGATTCATCGTTGTAAGATATGCGAAACGTTAAGTTCTAACCGTATCGCTGCAGATGATAACCCCATGAAGCTGATGTCGATTGCGATGCGGCCTGTCTCTTCCCCGCCATTTCCGCTGGAACGGATTGAGGAGATGGAGAGGATGATGGGCGGTGACATCGGATCATCACAGAACGAATGAGAATGAACTGCAGTCATGGCGCTGTTTCCCCTACCGGGAATGCAGCGCCATTTGCGGTATTTCCTCATATAAGCATTCCTGCGGCAGGCAAAAATTATTTTAAAGTAAGTCTTGCATATCTTACGGTTTGCGCTTATGATATAGATTGATAAAACGACATAAAAAGATCGTTTCCTGGTGCTGCGGCACCAATATCACAGTTATAAAAAATAAGAGACAGCGCCGGCAGAAAGCGGCGTTAGATTAAGGAGGCGTTAGGATGTCCGCATTCTTTATTACTTTGTTCCAGACTGCTATCAAATTCGTAATTTTTGCTGCCATTGCTCTGTCAGGAATCATACTCGGCAAAAAATACAGGGACAGCAAAAAATAACAGCGACCAGGAGGCAGTAAAACCATGCAGAAATATGGTGTAAATGAACTTAGGAAAATGTTTTTGGAATTCTTTGAGAGCAAGGGGCATCTTGCAATGAAGAGCTTTTCCCTTGTTCCGCACAATGATAACAGTTTACTTTTAATCAATGCCGGCATGGCTCCGCTAAAACCGTATTTTACGGGGCAGGAGATCCCGCCGCGGCGCAGAGTCTGCACCTGCCAGAAGTGCATTCGTACCGGTGATATCGAAAATATCGGTAAGACGGCCCGCCACGGGACCTTTTTCGAGATGCTGGGTAACTTTTCCTTCGGAGATTATTTTAAAACCGAGGCGATTCACTGGTCATGGGAATTTCTGACCGAGGTCGTGGGACTGGATGCAGACCGTCTGTATCCCTCGATCTATGAGGAGGATGAAGAGGCCTTCCGTATCTGGCATGAGGAGATGAAGATCCCGGCTGAGCGTATCTTCCGCTTCGGCAAGGAGGATAATTTCTGGGAGCACGGGGCAGGCCCCTGCGGTCCCTGCTCAGAGATCTACTATGACCGCGGGGAGGCATACGGCTGCGGAAAGCCGGGCTGTACCGTGGGCTGCGACTGTGACCGCTATATCGAGGTGTGGAATAACGTCTTTACCCAGTTTGAGAATGACGGACACGGAAACTACACCGAGCTTCCGCAGAAGAACATTGATACCGGAATGGGGCTGGAGCGGCTTGCCGTGGTGGTACAGGATGTGGACTCTCTGTTCACGGTCGATACCAATAAGGCGCTTCTCGACCGTGTGTGTGAGCTTGCAGGGAAAGAATATCAGAAGGATCACGAGACGGACGTTTCCCTGCGTATTGTCACAGACCATATCAAATCATGCACGTTTATGATTTCCGACGGCATCATGCCATCGAATGAGGGGCGCGGCTATGTGCTGCGGCGGCTTTTAAGGCGTGCGGCCCGTCATGGAAAGAAGCTGGGAATCAAGGGCGAATTTCTGGCAGGCCTGTCTGGTACGGTGATCGCCCTTTCCAGGGACGGATATCCTGAGCTGGAAGAGAAGAAGGCAATGATTTTCAAGGTCCTCTCTCAGGAGGAGGAACGTTTCGATAAGAATATCGACAATGGTCTCTCCATCCTCTCTGATATGGAAGAGGAGATGAAAAAGAGAGGCACGGCGACGCTTTCCGGCAGTGATGCCTTTAAGCTTTATGACACATACGGCTTTCCGTTTGATCTGACAAAGGAGATTCTGGAGGAAAAGGGCCTTTCCATTGACGAGAAGGGGTTTGAGGCCTGTATGAAGGAGCAGAAGGAGAAGGCCAGGACTGCCAGAAAGACGACAAACTACATGGGAGCAGACGTGACTGTATACCAGTCGATCGACCCGGCTGTGACGACGGAGTTCGTAGGCTATGAAAGCCTTTTGCATGAGTCGGAGATTTCGGTACTGGCGACAGAGGACGAGCTGGTTGAAGCACTGACAGACGGTCAGAGCGGTACCGTCATTGTCAGGGAGACGCCGTTCTATGCCGCTATGGGCGGCCAGGAGGCCGATACCGGCGTGATAACATCAAAGAATGGTACTTTTATCGTTGAAGATACCATACGGCTCCTGGGAGGCAAGGTGGGGCATGTCGGCCATATGTCACAGGGAATGTTAAGTGTCGGTGAGACGGTTTCCCTGTCAGTTACGGAAGGGGAGAGAGCACTGACGGCAAGAAACCACAGTGCAACGCACCTGCTCCATGCGGCGTTACGCTCTGTTCTGGGCGGGCATGTTGAGCAGGCAGGTTCTCTCGTATCAAAGGACAGGCTGCGTTTTGACTTCACCCATTTCTCTGCCATGACGGCAGAAGAGATCCGCCGTGTGGAGGCGCTTGTCAACGAAAAAATCCGTGAAGGACTTCCTGTATGCACAGATATCATGAGCCTGGATGACGCCAGAAAGACGGGCGCGATGGCTTTATTCGGGGAAAAATACGGCGAGACAGTGCGCGTTGTACGCATGGGAGACTTCTCCACAGAGCTTTGCGGAGGAACCCACGTTGCCAATACGGCCTCGGTCGGCTTTTTCAAGATCATCTCCGAGGCGGGAATCGCAGCCAATGTAAGAAGAATTGAGGCTCTTACCTCCGACGGTCTGATTGCCCATTATGAGAAAGAGGAGGAGCTCCTTACGGCAGCCTGTGCTGTGGTAAAGGCCACCCCGGATTCTCTGGCGGCAAAGCTGGAGGCGATGACAGGCGAGCTGAAGTCTCTCCACTCAGAGCTTGAGAAGCTTAAGAGTAAGATGGCAAGGGAGTCAGTCGGCGACGCAATGCAGAAGGTAACGGAGGTGAACGGTGTGAAGCTTCTGGCCCTGCAGACGGACGGTGTGGACATGAACGGGCTTCGGGATCTGGGCGACCAGCTTAAGGAAAAGCTCGGCGAGGGGATTGTCGTTCTGGCCTCTGTTCTTGACGGTAAGGTAAGTCTCATGGCGACAGCCACCGAGGGTGCAATGAAAAAGGGCGCTCATGCCGGCAATCTCATAAAGGGCATTGCCGGACTCGTCGGAGGCGGCGGGGGCGGCCGGCCGAACATGGCTCAGGCCGGCGGAAAGAATCCGCAGGGCGTCGGCGAAGCCTTAAAAAAGGCGGTCGATGTCGTTTCTGGGCAGATTAAGGAATAAATTTTCAGGAATTTAAAAAAATATGTTGACGAATGTGCATTTTATGATATAATCAATGCAGTGCTAAAAATACCCAAACAGTTGTATTATGCACAATTACACAACTGGAGGGAGGTTAGGTGTGAGCTTATGTCAAACGTGATCGTTAAAGATAACGAGAGCCTGGACAGCGCTTTACGCAGATTCAAAAGAAACTGTGCAAAGGCTGGTATTCAGCAGGAGATTCGTAAAAGAGAGCATTATGAAAAGCCCAGCGTAAGACGCAAAAAGAAGTCTGAAGCTGCGAGAAAGCGCAAGTACAATTAATGGATGGAAGCTTTAAAGGGGATATTTCCGGAGAGGAGATATCTCCTTTTTCTATCTCTTATTCCGGCCAGAAGGGGATCCGGCATGCAAAAAAGGAGCCCAGCCATTCTCTTTTTTCCTTTTGGCGCATATAGTAATATGAATCACAAGAAGCGCGGCGGGCAGCCTATGAGAAAAACAAAACGCGGGGAGGCCCTTGTCGAATCTCTGCGGCTTCCGCAGGATGCCGTCAGGGGAGAAACTCTGCTTACCTTTATTGGGAGATCAACAGTGCAGATCGAAAATTACAGAAGCATTCTCATGTTTTCCGACACAGCGATCCGGATCCAGGCAAAGCGTTATATTCTCTGCCTGTCCGGGCGTAATCTGAATATCAGCTACTATGACAGGGACGAGATGAAGATCACAGGCAAATTTGAGCATATCACGTTTGAGTGAGGTGAGAGGATATGGCGGTACATAAACGATTCTTTTTCTGCGGCGGCGTCAAGGCCCGTATGCGGGGCTATCATAAAGAACGCTTTTTTAACATCGCAGCCCAGAGAAAGCTTATGGTCTGCGAGATCTCGGAAGAGACAAAGGAGGAAGGCATCACATTCTGGACGACCATAAAGGATTTTAAGAGAATGAAGCCAGTGGCACGGAAGGCAGGTGTCCGTTTACGAATCGGGGGAAAGTATGGACTTCCCTTTTTTTTATACAGAAACAGAGGCCGTAAGCTGTTTGCCGCCGGCGTCGTATCCTTTTTTCTGACATTATATGCGCTCTCCTTTTTTATTTGGGATATCTCGTTTGAGGGCAACCACCGCTTTACGGACGAGATGCTTCTTCACTATATGGAAACGCTGCCCGTGGCCTGCGGTATGAGGAAGGCTGAGATTTCCTGTGAAAATCTGGAATGGAATATACGTAATGCCTTTACAGAGATCACCTGGGTCTCTGCTGAGATTTCCGGCACCAGACTGACTGTCCGCGTGAAGGAAAATGAGGCTGTGCTGACGCCTCCGGAGAAAGATGATACCCCCTGTGACCTGACAGCAGTCTCAGGAGGGGAGATCGTGCGTACTGTGGTACGGAGCGGTATCTGCCGGGTGAGAGCTGGTGATATCGTGGAAGAGGGGCAGCTTTTAGTGGACGGGACGATTCCTATCTATGACGATGCGGAAACACTCGTAAACAGCCACGAGATCCATGCTGACGCGGAGATTTATGCCAGAACGACGCATACCTATGAGAAACGGCTCCCGCTCACGTATGAAAAGCGGCCGCGCACGGGGAGGAAACGTCTGGGCGGCTTTGTGACCGTGTTTGGGTATTCCTTTCATTTCCTGATGCCTGATTTGGGGGACAGCTCATGGGAGATCGTCATGGAAGAGCATCAGCTTAAGCTGTTTGAGGATTTTTATCTGCCTGTATGGGGCGGTGTGATGACGGCATATGAATATATACCCTATGAGAGCGCCTATACGGACGAAGAGATTCAGGCTGAAAAGGATGCATACAAAAAGGAATATATGGAAAATTTAACAGAAAAAGGTATACAAATGATCGGAAATGATGATAGAATAGAGAAAGACGAGACCGGCATACGGATCCTGGGAACCGTTACCGTAGTGGAGGATATTGCCAGAGAGGTTCCCGTGCCGGGAGGACAGGAGGAGAATCAGACAGCGAATGAGCGTAATTGAAACGATTGTGGATCTTCCGATCGAGCATGAGAGAAAGGTCTGCGGACAGTTTGACAGCCATTTAAAAAAGATCGAGAGGACGCTGCACGTCTCGATGATTGCGCGTGACGGGGAGATTAAGATCATCGGCCCGGAGCATGCAGCAAAGAAGGCCAAAAGCGTCTTTTCCACCTTGATTGAACTTTCCAGGAGGGGGGAGGAGATCGGCGAGCAGAATGTGGATTATGCGCTGGCCCTTTCCTTTGATGGACAGGACGACAAACTTTTAGAGATTGATAAGGATATCATCTGCCGGACGATAAACGGTAAGCCGGTTAAGCCAAAGACACTGGGCCAGAAGCAGTACGTTGATCTGATACGTAAGAAGATGATCGTATTCGGCGTGGGACCTGCGGGAACAGGAAAAACGTACCTTGGGATGTCGATGGCGATTCAGGCCTTTAAAAACGGGGATGTCGGACGCATTATCCTCACAAGGCCTGCCATTGAGGCCGGGGAGAAGCTGGGCTTTCTGCCAGGGGATCTGCAGAGCAAGATTGATCCCTATCTGCGGCCTCTCTATGATGCGCTCTATCAGATTATGGGCGCGGAAAGCTATCTTCACAATTCAGAAAAGGGACTGATTGAGGTTGCGCCCTTAGCGTATATGCGTGGACGGACACTTGATAACGCGTTTATCATTCTCGACGAGGCTCAGAATACGACGCAGGCGCAGATGAAAATGTTCCTGACACGGATCGGGTTTGGTTCGAAAGTCATTATTACCGGGGACCAGTCCCAGAAGGATCTGCCGTCAGGGACGGTTTCCGGTCTCGATACGGCCCTGAAGATCCTCAAAAATATTGATGACATTGGCGTCTGTATGTTTTCGAGCGAGGATGTGGTACGCCATCCGCTGGTACAGAAAATTGTAAAAGCGTATGACGATTACGAAGCACGGGAAAAAGGCCGTAAGAGGCCTGAGAGAGGAAATGGGTATTTTGCAAAGGACAAGCGGCATGACGGTGACGATTGAATACGAGGCAGGAGAGATGCTTTCGCTGCCATATGAGGAGATTATAAAGAACGTGGCAGAGGAAGCCATAGATTACGTGGATTGCCCGTATGAAGCAGAGGTAAGCGTGCTTTTGACGGATAATGAGGGGATTCACCAGATTAATCTTGACACACGGGGAATCGACAGCCCGACCGATGTACTTTCCTTTCCAATGTGTGATTTTCTGACGCCGGGAGATTTTTCTGGCCTTGAAGAGAGTCCGGAGGAGTATTTTGACCCTGATACGGGTATGCTTCTTCTGGGGGATATCGTAATCTCCGTGGACAAGGTAAAGGAGCAGGCTGTAAAATACGGCCATTCTGAGACGAGGGAGCTCGCCTTTCTCGTGGCGCACAGTATGCTGCATCTGTCTGGCTACGACCATGTGGAAGATGAGGAACGGCTTTGCATGGAGCGGATGCAGGAGGAAATTCTGGAACACAGGGGGTACAGACGATGAAAAAGCCCATGCGGCCGGTTCTGCTTCTTTTTCTGACAGCAATACTTTTGGCAGGCGCTTTGTGCGGCTGCGGGAAGCAGTCTGAGCCGGCTGCGGCGGCGACGGCAGGGACTGTCCCGGAAACGACAAAAGCGGAGAGAACAAAGGCCAGTGTGGTTCTGGAGATGGAAACAGAGCGTGACGAGGGGGAGCAGGAAGTCCCGTCAGGCCCCAGGAGCTATCTGACCGGCGAACCGGTCAGCGAGGAAAGGGCCAGGCAGAGGCCGGTGGCAGTCATGATGAGTAACGACAAGGCGGCGCTCCCGCAGTACGGTATAAACCGGGCCGGCGTTGTCTACGAAGCGCCGGTTGAGGGCGGGATGAATCGTTTCATGGCATTAATTGAGGATTACGGGGAATTAGAGCGTATTGGATCGGTGAGGAGCTGCCGCACATATTACACCTATTTCGCAAGAGAATTTGATGCCGTCTATGTACATTTTGGACAGAGCACATTTGCGGTCCCATATTTAAAAAATGTGGACAATATAAACGGCATTGACGGAACCGGTTCCGCCGTCTTTTTCCGTTCAAAGGACAGGAAATCGCCTCACAACGCCTATATAGGCAGTGCCGGAATAAAAAGTGCGATGGAACGTCTGGGCTACCGGACGGAATACGAAGGGACGTACCAGGGGCATTATCAATTCACGGATCCGGTCGATGGACAGGTAATGTTAGCAGACTGTGAGGATGCCTATAAGATCATTCCCGGCTATCCGGTGAATGCCCCCTGGTTTGAATATCAGGAGCAGGAGGGTGTTTACCACCGTTTCCAGTACGGCGACCATCATAAAGGGAACGAGAGTCTCATCGCCGTCAAAAACGTGATTTTTCAATATGTGGAGTACGGGCATTATGCGACGACGGAATACCTGAATATCAACGTACATACGGGCCATGAGGGATTTTACTTTACCAACGGGAAATGTCAGAAGATCACCTGGAAAAAGGACGGGGAATTCGGTCCGACCAGATATTACGGCCCGGATGGGAGAGAGATTACACTAAATACCGGAAAGACCTGGATCTGCATCATCGGTGCCGACCAGTACGATAAGGCAGAGATATATGGAAAATAAAAGACCAAAAAAGAAACGGGGAGCGGATTTCGTCGTCCAGGGAAGTATCCTGGCTGTGGCTTCCATCGTAGTGCGCATCATTGGTATCGCGTACCGCATCCCCATGATCAATATCATCGGCGACGAGGGCATGGGTTATTATGGGACGGCCTTCAACGTCTATAATATCGCACTTCTTTTGTCGTCCTACAGCCTGCCGTTAGCGGTTTCCAAAATGGTGTCGGCCAGGCTTGCCAACCGGCAGTACCGTAATTCTGTGCGTATTTTAAAAGCAGCGCTCTGCTACGCGACTCTGGCAGGCGGTGTTACGGCCGCCGTTATCTGGTTCGGAGCCGATTTCTTTGCGAAAGAGCTGTTTTATATGCCCTATGCGGCCTTTGCCCTGAAAACACTGGCGCCAACGGTCTGGATTATGGCTTACCTGGGCGTATTCCGCGGATATTACCAGGGACAAGGGACAATGATTCCAACTGCCTTCTCTCAGATTCTGGAGCAGATTGTCAACGCTATTGTGAGTATTGCAGCGGGAAGCATTCTTTTCAATCAGGCCGTAAAAACAGCGGATTTAAAGAATGCAGGAGCGGGCTACGCCAATGCCTGGGGAGCAGCCGGAGGTACGATTGGCACAGGAGCGGGAGCATTTACGGCGCTTTTGTTCCTGCTGTTCGTATTTTCCGCGTACCAGAAAACCATCCGCCGTCAGATAAAGAAGGACCGCTCCGGATATGCGGAAAGCTATGCCTCAATCACAAGAATCCTGTTCTTTACCGTGGTTCCCGTGATTGTAAGCTCGGCGATCTATAATCTGAATAATGTGATTGATAACAGCGTTCTGGCACATAATTTTGCCGCCAGGGGCAGGGAAGCGGAATTTACGTCCCTTTGGGGGATCTATACAGGCAAATACCATCTCCTTATTAATGTGCCGATGGCAGTATCGAATGCACTGTCCTCCTCCCTGATTCCTTCTGTCTCCAGGGCAATGGCAGTCCATGACAGACGCATGGTGAGGGAAAAAGTGGCGGCAGCCATCCGTTTCTCCCTGCTGATCGCCATTCCTTCCACTGTCGGCCTCACAGTGTTAGCGCGGCCGGTCAATGATTTATTGTTTTCAGGGGACAATACACTGGCAATCCGTATGACAGTATGCGGTTCGGCTGCTGTGATCTTTTATTCCGTATCCACGGTGACGAACGCCATTTTGCAGGGAATCGACAGGATGCACCTGCCTATTTTTCATGCCGTGGCGGCTCTGGTGCTCCATCTGATTTTGCTGGAGGTACTGGTGATCGTGTTTGATCTGGGCATCTTCAGTATGGTTTATGCCAATATTTTCTTCGCCTTTATCATGTGCGCGCTTAACCACTATTCGATCCGTAAGGTTCTGGGCTACCGGCAGGAGCTGAAACGTACTGTCCTATTTCCGACGGCAGCTTCGGCCATTATGGGATTAGCAGCTTACGGGGTATACAAGCTGTTCTATTTTGTTTCCACCAGCAATATGCTGTCCACGCTGATTGCGATTTTGGCAGCAATGGTGGTCTACGGGCTTCTTCTTATCGGGACAGGCTGCCTGACCGAGGATGAGCTTTACAGTATGCCAGGCGGTACAAGACTCCTCATGGTGCTCAGGAAGGCAGGGCTTTTGTAGTCTGGGAGTGGCCGGTCAGACATTTTGCCAGTCCCCTCTGATTTTATATTGCGGGCTTTTTCAGCCGGATGTTTAAAAATGTGAAAGAAAGCAGATACTGTACCCAAAGGAGGGATTTTCCCATGAACAGGTATGTATCGAGCTTTCTTTTCTTTTTATGTCTGACGGCAGGCTGTCTGGTGGCATTATTTTTTATCACCGGCAGTATGGAGGCGCAGAAGGTGCAAGTCACGGAATCCGTGGAGCAGCCAGCCTTTGCCGGTTCTGCCGCCGTAAACGAATCGGAGACTGCCGGCAGGGAGCCGGTCTATCATATTGTACTGAACCAGGAAAAAGTCGTTCCGAGTGTGGCCTCAGAAAATTACTGTCTGGTGTCAGAGGAAGGATATCTGATTGTATATGACAGAGACATGGATGCTGTCAACATGTTTACGCATATGCCCCTGCGGGATTTTCCGGTGGAGGAGCAGGAGAAGCTGATGGAGGGGATTTGGTTTGAGACCATGACGGAAATTTTCAGCTATCTGGAATCTTACACCAGTTAAGGCTTGAAATTTGCCCCTGATACCGATATACTATGATACACGGATTGCTCGCAGTCAGAGAAAGAGGGAATTTATGAGGCGGGAAGGAATCATCATCGGAGCAGGGGCCTCCGGCCTTGCGGCGGCAGTTGCAGCGGCAGAGGCCGGGGCTTCGGTTACATTATTAGAGCATATGGCAGGAGTGGGAAAAAAGCTGCTCTCGACAGGAAACGGGAAATGCAACCTGACCAATCTGCATCTGATGGCAGACTGCTATCACTGCCGGGATGGGGAATTTGCGATGGAGGTCCTAAAAACAATGCCGCCAGAGGCAGTGTTGGCTTTTTTCCGGCGTTTGGGCATTGTTACCACGGAAAAGAACGGATATGTGTACCCGGCCTCCGGACAGGCGAAGACAGTCCTCCGTGCGCTTAAAGGCAGGGTGGACGAGCTGGGCGTGCGGACTGTTTTGGAGTGTAAGGTACATTCAGTTACCAAAAAAGGCACGGGTTTTACTGTGAACACGGATCAGGGGCGCTTTGACGGCTGGTTTGTGATCCTTGCAGCCGGTTCGATGGCAGCCCCATCCACCGGCTCGGACGGCAGCGGATATGCACTTGCGAGAAGTCTCGGCCACAGGATAAAGAAGCCGCTTCCGGCCCTTGTGCAGTTACGATGCGGCGGCGATTTCTTTCGCCAGGTTGCCGGAGTGAGGACAGAGGCCTGTGTGAGCCTCTATACGGTCGGAAAGGCAGGGGAGCTGGAAACCTTTCTTGCCTCAGACCGCGGGGAGCTGCAGCTGACCGATTACGGAATATCCGGGATCCCAGTTTTTCAGGTGAGCCGCTATGCTTCGATCGCACTTGACCGTTGCAAACGAGTGGCGGCCGTGGTGGATTTTTTTCCATTGGCCTCTGTGGAAGAGTTTGAAACGCTTCTTAAGGAACAGCGGACGCTCCTTCCCAAACGACGTGCAGCTGTTTTTTTAGACGGTATGTTTCATGAAAAACTGGCGGTTTTGTTTTTGAAGGCAGCACAGATAAAGCCAGATCAGCTTGTGGAGTCGATTACAGACCGCAGGCTGTCCGGACTCTGCCAGGTAATCCGGCATGCCGTTTTTATGGTTGAGGGGACGAACCCCTTTGATAAGGCGCAGGTCTGCACGGGCGGCGTGCGGCTCGGAGAGGTGAAGCGTGACACGCTGGAATCGAAGCTCGTTCCGGGCCTTTATTTTGCCGGGGAGATCCTTGATGTGGACGGAATCTGCGGCGGATACAATCTGCAGTGGGCCTGGGCAAGCGGATGTCTGGCTGGAAAAAGCGCGGCAAAGGGGGAGGCGAATACATAATGATTCGAATCAATCAGCTCGTCCTTCCGGTCGGTCACGGCCGGGAGGCAGTAAAGAAAAAGGCGGCCAGGCTGTTAAAGATACCGGAGACTGCCATAGGGGAAATAACGATCATCCGGCGTTCCCTCGACGCGAGAAAAAAAGGGCAGCTTCTATACAGTTACATCCTTGATTTGTCGCTCTCAGATGAAAAGAGCGAAGCGCGGTTTGTGAAAAAGGCGGCTAATGTGAATATCCGTCTTGAAAAAGAAACGACGTACGGTTATCCGAAGCGCGGCGTCGTGCCTATGGAACAGCGTCCGCTTATTATCGGCGCTGGCCCGGCCGGATTGTTTGCAGGGCTCGCACTGGCAGAAAACGGTTATGCCCCGCTCCTTGTCGAACAGGGGGATCCGGTTGAAATCCGGACGAAAAAGGTGGAGGAATTCTGGAAATACGGGCCAAAGCATCTTGACATCCGTTCGAATGTGCAGTTTGGGGAGGGCGGTGCGGGAACCTTTTCTGATGGGAAACTAAACACGCTGGTAAAGGATGTTTCCGGAAGGAATAAAAAGGTGCTTGAGACTTTCGCGGAGGCCGGAGCGGACAGCACAATTCTTTATGACAGCAGGCCGCATATCGGTACGGACGTTCTGCGCACAGTGGTACAGAATATCCGGAACCGGATCCTTGAGAATGGTGGAGAGATCCGTTTCCGGCATTGTGTGTCGGAGCTGATTATATCGGAAAAAGACGGGAAACGGACCGTCTGCGGCGTGAAGCTTTCAGACGGGAGTATCATAGGGGCAAGACAGATAATTCTCGCGGTCGGTCACAGTGCCAGGGAACTTTTCGAGGCCTTGCACAGGCAGCAGATTGTTATGAAGCCCAAGCCATTCGCAGTCGGGCTGAGGATTCAGCATCCTCAGAAGATGATAAATCTCTCCCAGTACGGCATGGAGAATCCGGAAGGCCTTGGCGCGGCCCCCTATAAGCTGACGGCCAGAACAGGAAGCGGACGCGGGGTATATTCCTTCTGCATGTGCCCCGGTGGTTTTGTAGTGGACGCATCTTCGGAAGCCGGGCGGCTGGCAGTCAATGGGATGAGCTGTTTTGCACGTGATGGGGAAAATGCCAACAGTGCAGTGATCGTCACGGTTACGCCGGAAGATTTCCCGGGCGTACTAGGAGGCCTGGAATTTCAGAGGCATCTGGAGGAAAAGGCATTTTGGCTGGGAAACGGGCAGATTCCCATTCAGCTCTATGGTGATTTTGCGGAAGGAAGGCTCTCCAGACAGTTCGGTGATGTGAATGGCGCGTTTTGCGGGAACACAGCGTTTGCGAATCTGCGGGAATTGCTGCCGGAATACCTGAACCGGGCGTTCCTTGAGGGGATGGAGGTGTTTGGCAGGCAGGTTGCAGGCTTTGACCGGCCGGATGCAGTCCTTGCCGGGGTTGAGAGCCGGACTTCTTCTCCACTCTGTATCGTCAGGGATGACGGGCTTGAGAGCAGTGTGAAAGGGCTTTTTCCCTGCGGGGAGGGAGCCGGATATGCCGGTGGCATTACCTCAGCGGCGATGGACGGGCTGAAGGTGGCCGAACAGGTGATTGGCAGGTTTGCACCTCTAGGGTAAACATACCAGATGTTTGTGCCGGTTTCCTCCAGGGCAAGACGGTAATGGCGGATGCCGGGACATAACGTATGACATAAGAGGCAGACAGAAAGGATGGATGAAGGGATGGGAGAAGAGAGAGACGCCAGGGAGGCGCTTAAGGGGAAGAAACGGATTGTGATTAAGATTGGTTCGTCTTCGCTTACGCATGAGGAGACCGGGGATCTGAATCTGGGTAAGATCGAAAAGCTTGTCCGTATGATCTGCGATCTGCGGGGTACTGGCAGAGAGGTGGTGCTGGTCTCATCCGGCGCGATTGCGGCCGGAAGGCAGGCCCTAGGCTGTGAAAAGCCTCAGACTGTAGCCAGGAAACAGGCGTTTGCCGCCGTGGGGCAGGCGCGGCTGATGATGGTGTACCAGAAGCTGTTTGCGGAGTACAATCAGACGGCAGCGCAGATTTTGATGACGAAAAATACGATTCTTGACAACACCTCGCGGGAAAATGCCAAAAATACGTTTGACGAGCTTTTGGCGCTGGGGGCGGTGCCGGTCGTCAATGAGAACGACACGGTTTCCACTTACGAGATCCGTTTTGGCGATAATGACAGACTGTCGGCGATCGTGGCGGCCCTCATCCATGCGGATCTTCTGGTTCTC
Organism: bacterium 1XD42-76; assembly: GCA_009917545.1. Classification (GTDB taxonomy): domain Bacteria; phylum Bacillota; class Clostridia; order Lachnospirales; family Lachnospiraceae; genus QZDW01. Next base: position 61,356 of record QZDW01000004.1, on the reverse strand, counting down.
CTATCCGACATTGACGGACTCTATTCCGACGATCCCAGGAAAAATCCGAATGCGCGGTTTATCAGCCAGGTCGATGTCCTGTCTGACGAGTTAATGGCAATGGGCCGGGCGGATGCCGGGAGCGATGTGGGAACAGGCGGTATGGCCGCAAAGCTGCATGCAGCGAGAATTGCGACAGACAGTGGTTCGGATATGGTGATTGCCAATGCAAACCGCGTGGAGATCCTATGGGATATCCTTGCGGGTAAGGAGACGGGAACCCTGTTTACAGCACATAAAAGTACGGATTTTGAGCTGCTTGATTATATTGAAAGCGTGCATGGTTAGTACACTGGTACACAGCAGTTATGCACTGGAACCGGAGGGAACATGGATCAGAAGAGAATTGAACGAATCAACGAGCTTTACCATAAATCACAGGATATTGGCCTTACAGAAGAGGAAAAGGAAGAGCAGGCAGCCCTGCGCAAGGCCTATATTGAGGCAGTCCGCGCGAGTCTGAGGGGAACGTTAAACAGTGTTTCCATCATGGAACAGGATGGAAGCGTAACCGATCTGGGGAAAAAATATGGAAATGTCGGATACACGGAAAGCTGAGCTGCGCAGAACGATCAGGGAACAGTTCCGGTACATTCCTGACGCAGATAAAAAAGCCTGGGACGCCATGCTCTGCGAACGCGTGTGCACCATGCCGATCGTGCGTGCCGCCAGGTGTATTTATGCATACGCCTCGCTTCCGAATGAGGCCGGGACCTGGGGTATCATGGAGCACCTGCTTCTTGAGGGACACAGGCTGGCTCTGCCGCGGGTTGAGGGAAACACGATGGAATTTTATTGGGTCGAATCCCTGTCGGAGCTGTCAGAGGGAAGCTTTCATATCATGGAGCCTGTGCCGGGGCAGCAAAACAGCGGCCCGGCCGGTCCGGTCAGGTATGCGCGAAAGAGGGCGGCAGAGCCGGACGCGCTCATGTTGATTCCGGGGATGGCATTTACTGAGGATGGACTGAGGCTTGGAAAGGGCGGCGGGTTTTATGACCGCTTCCTTTCCTCAGAGCCGGGACACAGGAAAATTGCGCTGGCGTATCCGTTTCAGGTTGTTAAAATGCTGCCTTTGGAGGAGCATGATATCAAAATGGATCTGGTCGTTACGCCGGACCGGTTCTATCCAATATGATTCCGGGGAAGATTGCCGCAGGTGACAGACGTTTATGCAGATACGGGCCGCGATGCCGGTATGATGCAGTGTACAAAATCAGGAAGGACGGAACGAGTGTATGGAGCTGAAAGAATGCGGTCAGAGGGCCAGACGTGCTTCATTGATCCTGGGGAAAATGGGGACGGAAATGAAGAATGCGGCGTTATCTGCGGCGGCTGAGGCAATTATCTCCGAAGAGGAGGCGATCCTGGCCGCCAATGCGCTTGACATCAGACGGGCGAAGGAAAAAGGGCTGGCGGACGGGCTGTTGGACCGCCTGCTTCTGACATCAGAGCGAATCATGGGAATCGTGGAAGGAATCCGGCAGGTATGCCGTCTGGAAGATCCGGTCGGAGAAGTGATTTCCATGAAGCAAAGGCCGAACGGGCTCCTAATCGGGCAAAAACGCGTGCCGCTCGGTGTTGTCGGCATGATCTATGAGGCCAGGCCGAATGTAACAGCGGACGCCTTTGCCCTTTGCTTTAAGACAGGCAATGCTGTTATTTTAAAGGGCGGCAGTGATGCGCTGGAATCGAACAAAGCGATCGTGTCAGCCATTCGAAACGGCCTTGCGGCCTCGGGGGTGTGTGGGGATGCCATCCATCTCATCACGGACACAAGCAGAGAAACAGCCAGAGAATTTATGAGAATGAACGGGGTTCTGGATGTACTGATTCCGCGGGGCGGTGCGGGATTAATCCGTACAGTGGTGGAAAACAGCACGGTTCCCGTCATCGAGACAGGTACAGGAAACTGCCATATTTATGTGGACGAATCAGCGGATCTGGAAATGGCGCTTGATATCCTTTTTAACGCCAAGACACAGCGCATCGGTGTCTGCAATGCATGTGAATCCGTGCTTGTCCACAGGAAAGCTGCAAAAAGCTTCCTGCCGAAAATGAAGCAGAGGCTGGACGCAAAACAGGTGGAGATCCGTGCTGACAGGGATTCGCGCGTGATCGTGCCGGAATTTGCAGAAGCGATGGAGGAGGACTGGGGGAAGGAATATCTCGATTACATTATTTCCTGTAAGATTGTCGATTCGCTGGACGAGGCTATCGAACATATCAACCGCTATAATACGGGACATTCGGAGTCTATCATCACAAAAAGCTACGAAAACGCACAGAAATTTTTAAACGAGGTGGATGCCGCCGCTGTGTATGTCAATGCTTCGACAAGATTCACGGACGGGTTTGAATTCGGTTTCGGGGCAGAGATTGGCATCAGCACCCAGAAGCTTCATGCCAGAGGGCCGATGGGGCTGTTGGCTCTGACTTCAACGAAATATATTATTTACGGAGACGGGCAGATCAGAAAATAAATGGGAGGGATTGACAAAATTATTACGTTAATTTTACAGAATCGGGAATCCGGTTGCATTTTTGGAAATTAAAGTTTATAATATACGAGCAGTCCGCAAAATCTGCAGAGCAGTACAGTAAACCTTGGTATGACAGAGGACAGAATACCGTTTGTCCCCGAACAGTATAAGTATAAATAAGAAACGAGTATCCCGCCTGTACGGTTAAAAACTTATTTCTTGTTTCGATTTATTGAATAGAGAGAGAAAAGTCAAAAGAAATGTATCAGGAAATTGATTTAGACAGAATTGACATGAGTTCAGGGCCTCCCGCAGGAGAACCCGCCAGGCAATATTATTTTATGGCGAAATGCCGGGAATGGGTCCGGGAGTTTGAACAAAGAAACGGACGCTGTCCCCTCGCATATATCCAGACCTTCGGCTGTCAGATGAACTCCAGAGATTCGGAGAAGCTTCTGGGAATCCTTGAGCAGGCAGGTTTTAAAAAGGGAGAGACAGAAAACGCGGATTTTGTCCTTTATAATACATGTACAGTCCGTGAAAATGCCAATCTCAAGGTATACGGACGGCTCGGATACCTGAACAGCCTGAAGCGTAAGAATCCGCATATGATAATCGCTTTGTGCGGCTGTATGATGCAGGAGCAGGAGGTGGTGGCGCGGCTTCAAAAGAGCTACCGCTTCGTGGATATCATTTTTGGAACACATAATATCTTCCGCCTGGCAGAGCTTTTATACCGCCGTCTGCAAGGGGAAAAGCAGGTGGCCGAGATCTGGGAGGATACGAGCCAGGTCGTCGAAGAGCTTCCTGTCGACCGCAAATATCCGTTTAAATCCGGTGTCAACATTATGTTCGGCTGTAATAATTTCTGCAGCTATTGTATTGTCCCCTATGTGCGGGGCAGGGAGCGCAGCCGCAGACCGGAAGATATCATAGATGAGATCAAAAGGCTCGTGGCAGACGGAGTTGTGGAAGTCATGCTCCTTGGGCAGAATGTCAATTCTTACGGGAAAACACTGACAGAGCCCCTGTCGTTTGCAAAGCTTCTTAAGCGTGTTGAGCAGATCGACGGGTTAGAGCGCATCCGCTTTATGACCTCCCACCCCAAGGATCTTTCGGATGAGTTAATCGCTGTTATGAAGGATTCAAAGAAGATCTGCCGCCATTTACACCTGCCTCTCCAGTCGGGAAGCAGCAGGATCCTCAGGCAGATGAACCGCAGATATACAAAGGAACAATATCTGGAGCTTGTGGACAGGCTGCGTGCAGCTGTGCCGGATATCGCACTTACGACCGATATTATCGTCGGATTTCCGGGCGAGACAGAGGAAGATTTCCTGGAGACACTCGATGTGGTAAGGAAAGTGCGTTACGACAGCGCGTTTACCTTTCTCTATTCCAGGCGCACGGGGACCCCGGCAGCTGCAATGGAAGAACAGGTTCCCGGGGAAGTGATGAAGGATCGCTTTGACAGACTGCTCACCGAGGTGCAGACGATGGCTGCAGAAGTGGTAAGACGGGACGAAAAGACGGTAAAGCCGGTGCTGGCCGAGGAATTGGACACGCATGAGCCGGGGTATCTGACCGGACGGCTTGAGAGCAATACGGTTGTCCATTTTAAAGGCGACGCTTCCATGATCGGGAAGATCGTAAATGTTTCTCTGGATGAGGCAAAGGGCTTTTACTTTATGGGAAGCCTGAGGGAATAAAACGTTAAGGAGTGTGTTTGACATGAATCGGAAATGGAAAAAAATGACGGCCGCCGCAATGGTGACAGGACTTTCCTTCTCTATGGCCTTTACGGCTCAGGCGAAAGGAGGAGTCGGACCGGGCTATGAAGAGGCGGTCGAGGAGGAGGTCAGACGTTCCCCGTTGGATCCCGATGGCGCCGGTGAGGGAGGCCGGGATCAGGACAAAATGACAGGCCAGGGCGAAGGCCAACCGGAGGGGGATCAGAACAAAGGCGGCCAGAATGGCAGTCAGGAAAATATCCCGGGGGGCAGCCAGCCGGACAATGGACAGGCTCAGGATGGAGCCGGACAGAATCAGCCGGATCAGAGCCAGCCGGAGGGAGGCGCAGGCCAGGAAGGCCAGCCGGCAGAAAGCCAGGTTACATATCCGGAGGGAATGGTTCCGAACACGATGAAAAACGGAGGGAATATTGATCTGACCCCAACGAACGAAGCTGCTATCTGGGATGCAGTCGAGGTCTACGGCCAGCAGGCCAACTATCCCACGCAGTATACCTGGCTGTCTGCCAAACTAAAGGAAGGCTATAACGGCAAGCTTTCTTACCGCCCGTTTGTTAATCACGGAGGATGGCTTAAATTTTACTCTGACGGGGAGCCGGCGGGAGGCACAGAGGGTTCGACGTATGTGGAAGCGATACAGATGCATCTGACCGGAGAGGCAGCGCAGCAGTATGATCTGTATTACGCCGTTTCAACGGCTAACCGCGGTCAGCTGGGCTTTGCCGCGGAAGGCGAGATCGCAGGCGCCATGAATGTCGGAGATTCCATCACGGATCTGAAAGTGGTTCTTGTTCCCAAGGGAAGCGGTGCACCTGCTTCGACGGCAGACCGCTATTTTAACGAATTTTCCGGCCGTATCGGCTTTACAGAGACAGCGGCAATCTGCGTCAATGAGGATGGAGTGCCGTATACAGGCTGGGCTGATTATGACATGAAACGTTATTATTTCCAGGATGGCCGGACCTTAAGCGGCTGGCATTACATAGACGGATTCAAGTTTTTCTTTGAGGAAAACGGCCAGCTGAGGCAGGATGTGGATGATCTGATCGGCAGACAGGATTCCTATCACATCCGCGTGAATAAGACTTTAAACTGCCTTACTGTCTATGCAGCAGACGGTGAGAACGGCTATATTATACCAGTGAAGGCTATGCTGACCTCAGTTGGCGACGATACACCGATCGGCACCTTTACCACGCCGGAGAAATACCGCTGGAGGCTGATGATAAACGATACATATACTCAGTACGCTACACGGATTAAGGCAGGAGCAGGCTTTTTGTTCCATTCCATCACGTATGAGACAACGAATCCGCATACATTGAATACGAACGGCTACAACGGTCTCGGTGTTGTCCGCTCTGCCGGATGCATCCGTCTGACCTGCGGAAATGCCAAATGGATTTATGATAACTGCAAGATCGGCACTCAGGTTACAATCTATGAGGATGCAGAGGTTCCGTCACCGTTCATGAAGCCATATGTGGTGCCGATTCCGAACGATCAGAGATTTGATCCGTCGGATCCGAATGTACAGTGATAATGCATCAGCAGAATCCATCTTCCGATATTTATGGTACAATATAGCGGTTCAGCCCGTCTGAGCCGCCGATACACAAAGAAAAAGAGGGCAGGAAAGTGGCACAGTTATCGCCAATGATGACGCATTACCTGGAGACGAAAAATCAGTATCCTGACAGTATCCTGTTTTATCGTCTCGGGGATTTTTATGAAATGTTCTTCGAGGATGCGAAGACGGTATCGCGGGAATTGGAGCTGACCCTGACAGGAAAAGACTGTGGATTAGAGGAGCGCGCGCCGATGTGCGGCGTTCCCTATCACGCGGTCGAGGGGTATCTGACAAGGCTTGTCCAGAAAGGCTATAAAGTAGCGATTGCAGAGCAGATGGAGGATCCGAAGCTTGCAAAGGGGCTTGTAAAGCGGGAGGTCATCCGTGTGGTGACGCCCGGGACGATTACGAGCTCACAGGCGCTGGACGAGACAAAGAACAACTACCTGATGGCGGTTGTGTATACGGGGAATAACTACGGGATAGCGACGGTCGATATAACGACCGGCGATTTTTTTGTTACAGAGGTTTCTTCTGAACGGGCGTTTGTGGACGAGATCAATAAGTATACCCCGTCCGAGCTCATTTGCAACGAGGCACTTTTCATGTCAGGGCTCGATATGGAGGAGCTGAAAAACAGGTTCCACATGACAGTGTCCGCGCTAGAGAGCCGTTTCTTTTCGGACGATGCCTGCCGCAGAATCATGAAGGAACATTTTAAGGTCATGACGCTCGGCGGGCTTGGCCTTGGCGACAGCAGTAACAGCATGATTGCCTGCGGCTGTGCGCTCCAATACCTCTATGAAACGCAGAAAAGCGATCTGTCCCATCTGACGAGGCTGACCCCGTATTCGACGGGACAGTATATGGTGATTGATACCTCCACGAGGAGGAATCTGGAACTCGTGGAAACGCTGCGCGAAAAGCAGAAGAGAGGCTCGCTTTTGTGGGTGCTGGACCGCACAAAGACGGCGATGGGGGCCAGAATGCTGCGCTCGTTTGTTGAACAGCCGCTGATCTTAAAAAGCGAGATTGAACGCCGTCAGGAGGCTGTGGAGGAGCTGAATATGAACTATATTTCCCGTGAGGAGATCCGGGAATATTTAGGCTCCATTTACGATCTGGAACGGCTGATCGGACGGATCAGCTACAAGACAGCCAACCCAAGGGATCTTCTGGCTTTTAAGAATTCCCTCTCCATGCTGCCTTACATCAAGGCGCTTCTGGGAGAATTTTCCGGTAGCCTTTTGAAGGAGATCCATGAAGATCTGGATATTCTTGAGGATCTTCGTGACCTGATTGAACGTGCAATCACCGAGGAGCCGCCGATTACCGTCCGCGAGGGGAACATCATCAAAGACGGTTTCAACGAGGAAGCAGACCGCTACCGGAAGGCCAAGACGGACGGCAAGAGCTGGTTAGCCGGACTGGAAGCAGAGGAACGGGAAAAGACCGGCATCAAGAACCTGAAAATCAAATTTAACAAGGTGTTCGGATATTATTTTGAGGTAACAAACTCGTTTAAGGATCTGGTGCCGGACTACTTTATCCGCAAGCAGACGCTTACGAATGCGGAGCGCTACATGACGGACCGCTTAAAAGAACTTGAGGATACGATCCTGGGGGCCGAGGATCGGCTCTATGCACTCGAATATGATTTGTTCTGCGAGGTCCGCGACCACATTGCAGGCGAAGTGGTGCGTATTCAGAAGACGGCCAAGGCCATTGCGGGCATTGATGTGTTTACCTCACTTTCCTCTGTCGCTATGCGCAACAATTATGTCAAACCGAAGATCAATGAAAAGGGCTCCATCCACATTAAAGACGGCCGCCATCCCGTAGTGGAACAGATGCTTAAGGATGAGCTTTTCGTGGCTAACGACACGCGGCTTGACAATGGTAAAAACAGGATTGCCGTGATTACAGGACCCAATATGGCCGGAAAATCCACGTACATGAGACAGACAGCGCTCATTGTCCTCATGGCACAGCTCGGGAGCTTTGTGCCGGCAGAGGAGGCAGAGATCGGCATCTGTGACCGCATTTTCACACGTGTGGGCGCATCCGATGACCTGGCTTCGGGACAGAGCACATTCATGGTGGAAATGACGGAAGTCGCCAATATTCTGCGGAACGCCACCAAAAACAGCCTTTTGGTTCTCGATGAGATCGGGCGCGGCACGAGTACCTTCGACGGGCTTTCCATTGCCTGGGCGGTGATTGAGCATATCAGTAATCCGCGGATCTTAGGGGCCAAGACGCTGTTTGCCACGCACTATCATGAGCTTACAGAACTCGAGGGAGCCATAAACGGTGTGAATAATTACTGTATCGCTGTCAAGGAACAGGGGGACGATATCGTATTCCTGCGAAAGATTGTAAGAGGCGGTGCGGACAAGAGCTACGGAATCCAGGTGGCAAAGCTGGCCGGGGTGCCGGATGCTGTTATTTCGCGGGCTAAAGAGCTTGTGGAGGAGCTTTCGAGCGCCGATATTACGGCCCATGCAAGAGAACTTGCGGACAGTGCGTTAAAGCCGGTGGTCCATAAGAGTGTGGCTCGTCCGGACGAAGTGGATCTGAATCAGCTGTCAATCTTTGATACAGTGAGGGACGATGATATCATTAAGGAGCTGGGAGAGCTTGAGCTCTCCACCATGACGCCGATTGACGCGCTGAACACCTTGTACCGGCTTCAGACGAAGTTAAAAAACAGGTGGCAGCAGATTTAAGGGGGGAGAGAACATGGCGATTCAGGTGCTGGACCAGAGTACGATCAATCAGATCGCCGCCGGAGAGGTGGTGGAGCGGCCTTCCTCTGTTGTCAAGGAGTTGATGGAAAATGCCATCGACGCGGGTGCAACGGCGATTACCGTGGAAATAAGGGATGGAGGTATTGGGTTCATCCGTATCACAGACAATGGATGCGGGATTGCCAGGGAAGAGCTTCCTCTGGCTTTCCTGCGCCACTCCACAAGTAAGATACGGACGGCAGAGGATCTTGTAACCGTCTCATCGCTGGGTTTCCGCGGGGAGGCATTATCCAGCATCGCGGCAGTCTCACAGGTGGAATTGATTACCAAGACGCCGGACAGCCTTACCGGATCCCGATATCGCATGGAAGGCGGTACGGAAAAGGGACTTGAAGAGGTTGGGGCCCCGGAGGGGACGACCTTTATTTCAAGAAACCTGTTCTATAACACACCGGCCAGACGGAAATTTCTGAAAACACCGGCTACGGAGGGCGGACATGTGGCCGCCCTTGTGGAGAAAATCGCGCTTTCCCATCCGGAAATATCAATTCGCCTGATCGTCAACAACCAGAACCGGCTGCACACATCGGGGAACCACAATCTGAAAGACATCATTTATACGATCTATGGCCGTGAGGCGGCCGCCAGCCTGATTCCGCTTACCGTAGAGACGGGGAGCGTACGCATCGAGGGCTTTATTGGCCAGCCGCAGTTAGCACGAAGCAACCGCAACTTTGAAAATTATTTTATCAACGGGCGTTATATTAAAAGCAGCCTGATTATGAAGGCGGTGGAGGAAGGCTACAAGGGCTATATGATGCAGCATAAATATCCCTTTACCATGCTCCATTTCACCGTAGAACCGGAATATATCGATGTAAATGTACATCCTTCGAAAATGGAACTTCGCTTTAAAAACGGGGAAGAGCTGTACCGATGTGTATCCGAGGCTGTCACGCGTGCCCTGTCTTCTGAGGAATTGATTGTAAAAAGCGGACTTTCGGAGGAAACGGCCGGGACGCTTAAAAGTCAGCCCCCGTCTGGTGAAACTGGTGAGAATGGAAAGATGCCGCACAGGGAGCCGGAGCCCTTCGAGAAAGGCAGGATGGCGGCAATGGAGATCAGGGAGCCGTCCGCACCGTATTCTGTCAGGCCGCCTGAATCGCCGGGCGGAGAGAACGCTGTTTTGGATGCGCCGGAAGCTTTGGAGAAAGCCGTCGGACAGGCAGGGGAACTTAAGCCGGATATTTCCCCCGGACCATCTGAGAACGCTGGCTCGGTGGAACAGGTGGAGATGTTTGACGGCCGTTTCCTCTCCCGGGAAGCCAGACATCGCCACAGACTGATCGGTCAGGTTTTTGATACCTACTGGCTGGTCGAATATCAGAACGCGCTCTATCTCATCGACCAGCATGCGGCCCATGAAAAAGTGTTGTTTGAGAGGAATTTTGCCTCTTTTAAGTCACGGGAATATACTTCCCAGTTTATCAGCCCTCCGATTATCCTCACACTTTCCATGCAGGAGGAAGAGGTCCTGAACCGCCATATGGAGGTATTCCGGCAGATTGGCTTTGAGATCGAGCCATTTGGAGGAAAGGAATATGCCGTACGGGCTGTACCGGATAACCTGCTCTCTTTGGCTAAAAAGGAGCTTCTTCTGGAAATACTGGACGGGTTGTCTGAAGGAGCAGAGAGACAGACGCCGGAGACGGTCTATAATCGGGTCGCTTCTATGTCCTGTAAGGCGGCGGTGAAGGGAAATATGCGTCTGTCGGCACGGGAGGCAGAAGAGCTTCTCGAAGAGCTTTTTTCGCTGGAAAATCCCTATACATGCCCGCACGGCCGGCCGACGATTGTTTCGATCAGCAAACAGGAAATGGAAAAGAAATTTAAGAGGATTGTGACATGATGAACAGACCGCCGCTGATTATTCTTACAGGCCCCACAGCCGCTGGAAAAACGGCACTGTCCGTGGCCCTGGCACAAAGGATAAACGGGGAGATTATCAGTGCTGATTCCATGCAGGTATACCGCCATATGGACATTGGCTCCGCCAAAGTTTCCAGAGAAGAGATGGAAGGCGTCAGGCATCATCTGATTGATGTGCTGGAGCCGTGGGAAGAATTTAACGTGACGGTATTCCAGCGTCTGGCTAACGAGGCGCTTTCCCGGATCTATGAGAGGGGCCGGATCCCGGTCGTTGCAGGCGGAACCGGATTTTATATTCAGGCACTGCTTCGTGAAATTGATTTTACAGAAAATGACGGCGACATGGAATACCGTCATATGCTGGAGACACTTGCCAGGGAAAAGGGAGCCAAAGCGCTTCATGCGATGCTGGAGCAGGCAGATCCGGAGTCAGCTGCTGCGATCCATGAGAATAACATAAAACGAGTCATCCGCGCCCTGGAGTTCCATGAGAAAACGGGGACCAAAATTTCCCTTCATAATGAAAAAGAGCGCCAGAGACCGTCGCCTTACCGCTTTGCCTATTATGTGCTAAATATGGAGCGTGAGCTGCTCTATGAACGCATTGACGCCAGAGTCGATCAGATGCTGGCAGCAGGGCTTGTCGGAGAAGTAACACAGCTGAAAGAAATGGGATGTACGAGAGACATGGTTTCCATGCAGGGGCTGGGCTATAAAGAGATTCTGGACTATCTTGACGGGAAGCAGAGCCTGGAAGAGGCGGTCCGCATCCTGAAACGCGATACGAGGCATTTTGCCAAACGCCAGCTTACATGGTTTCGCAGGGAACATGAGGTGTGCTGGCTGTCCCAGGAAGCCTTTCACTTTGATAAAGAGCGGATTCTGGACTGGATGCTTGGGGATCTGCAAAGCCGCGGGATCATTTAACCCTGCCACGATGTCAGAAAGGAATGGAACATGGAATTAACGGAACTATATGGACAGCTCGGGATCTCGGAAGCTGTCATTCAATTTGCAAAGGAAACCGAATCGGATCTCAGGCCACGGTTTGAAACAGTCGATCAGACGGCGGAATACAATCAGCTCAAAGTCATACAGGCGATGCAGAAAGCCAGAGTTAGCGACATCCATTTTGCCGGAACCACGGGCTATGGCTATAACGACCTGGGACGCGACACACTCGAGGCGGTATATGCAAATGCCTTTCATGGCGAGGACGCACTGGTCCGTCCCCAGCTCATATCCGGCACCCACGCGCTGACGGTGGCCCTGTCCGGCAACCTGCGGCCTGGTGATGAGATTCTGTCGCCAGTGGGAAAGCCGTACGACACTCTGGAGGAGGTCATCGGTATCCGTGAGTCCGTTGGTTCCCTGAAAGAATTCGGCATCACCTACCGCCAGACAGACCTTTTGGCAGATGGGAGTTTCGACTATGAGGCAATTCGGGGAGCGGTAAACGAACGTACGAAACTCGTCGAGATCCAGCGCTCCAAGGGATATGCCACCAGGCCTACCTTGTCTGTGAAACAGATCGGGGAGCTGATCTCCTTCCTCAAATCGTTAAAACCCGATGTCATCTGCATGGTAGACAACTGTTACGGAGAATTCGTGGAGACCATAGAACCAACGGATGTAGGCGCGGATATGATCGTCGGCTCCCTGATTAAGAACCCGGGGGGCGGACTTGCTCCCATCGGGGGATATATTGTGGGAAGAAAAGACTGCATTGAGCGCGCTGCCTGCCGCCTCACAGCCCCGGGGCTCGGCAAAGAAGTCGGCGCCAGCCTCGGAGTCAGCCAGTCCCTTTATCAGGGATTGTTCCTGGCCCCTTCCGTTGTCGCCGGAGCGCTGAAAGGAGCCATTTTCGCCGCGAATCTCTACGAACGCCTGGGATTTTCCGTGATACCAAATGGCACGGAGAGCCGTCACGACATCATCCAGTCCATCATTTTCCAGAAACCGGAGGCGGTCATCCGGTTCTGCCGGGGAATCCAGGCGGCAGCGCCGGTGGACAGCTTCGTAACCCCGGAACCCTGGGCTATGCCCGGCTATGATTCCGATGTCATCATGGCGGCCGGAGCCTTTATTCAGGGAAGCTCCATTGAACTGTCTGCAGATGCTCCCATGAAGCCTCCCTATGCGGTCTACTTCCAGGGCGGCCTCACCTGGCATCACGCCAAACTGGGTATCCTGATGTCCCTGCAAAAACTTTATGAAGCTAACCTGATAAAACTATAACGTCCTCTGCTTTCCCAAGGCGGATCTGCAGTCATACTCAGCCTTCCTTTTGCCACAAAGATAAAATTTTTATGATACATTGTTTTCATCCCCAAAATATGGTATATTTAACCAGAACACAGAAGAAAATAAAATGACGGAGAAGGAAAACAGAAACGAAATGAGGAAACAATATGAGAAGTAAAAATTCCTGGGCGCTGCTCCTGATGCTGTTGTCGGGAATTGTCCTGGGCGGCTTCATCGGAGAGATGACGGCGAAGATTCCGGGCCTCACCTGGCTGAATTTCGGACAATCCTTCGGCCTCAAAGACCCAATGGTCCTGAACTTCGGTATCCTCGTGATTACCTTCGGGCTTAGTATCCGCATCACGATGGCCAGCATCATCGGAGTCATCATTGCCATCCTCACATACCATTTCATCTAACGGAACGGCTTATCTGAGCCTTCACATAAAACCCGCGCCAGGTACTTGGAGAGCACATGAAAGGCCGGGGAATCTGATGGAAAACGAGAACAAACAGATACAAAAAAGAACCATGAAAACGCTTCCGGAATCCGAACGCCCTTACGAAAAGGTACTGGCTTTTGGTCCGGAGGTGTTATCAGACGCGGAACTTCTGGCAGTGATTTTAAGGAGCGGTACGCGCGACCTGCCGGTCAAAGAGCTGGCAGAACAGATTTTAAGCCACGGGAAGCCGGAGGGACTTCTGGGGCTTTTGCATTACACACTTTCAGACTACAGGGAACTCCGCGGCATCGGTAAGGTAAAGGCGATCCAGCTGTCCTGCCTTGGTGAGATATCCAAACGCATCTGGCGCGCCTCGGCATGCAGCCAGGAAACGTTCTGCCACCCCTCCCAGATTGCTGATTTCTATATGGAGGAAATGCGGCACATGGAGCAGGAGCATTTGATGTTAATGATACTAAACAGCAGAAACGCTCTGCTCAAGAGCATTGACATTTCCAAGGGTACTGTAAATGCATCTGTGTCCACGCCGCGGGAGATCTTAATTGAGGCTCTCCGTTACCGTGGGACTGGTATCATCCTGGCGCATAATCATCCCAGCGGGACACCGGAGCCCAGTAAGGAAGACTGCCTGTTTACAAAACGTGTCCAGGAAGCAGGAACTTTAATTGGAATTCCGCTGTTAGACCACATTATTATCGGGGATAATTCCTATGTGAGTCTCAGAGAACGGGGAATATTGGAAATATGAAGAACACCAGATATTTTTTATTCGGCTTGTCGGCAGTCTGCATCTGCATGATCGGGATTACGACCTTAAACAGTCCGCTGGTAAATCCCATAAGGAATGCAGTGGGATATGTGCTGGTTCCGATTCAGGCCGGTATCAATACAGTCGGCAGCCGTATGTACCAGGGGATGGCTGACGTCGGAAAGCTTAAGATGGCCCTGGAAGAAAACGAGAGGCTTAAGGCGCAGGTTGATGGACTTATGGAGGAAAATACGAGGCTTCGGGCGGAACAGTTTGAATTGGAACGCCTGAGAAGCCTCTATGAGCTCGATCAGGAATACATGCAGTACGAAAAAATCGGCGCCAGGATCATTGCCAAGGATTCGGGCGCCTGGTTTTCCGTGTTCCGCATTGATAAAGGCGCTGACGACGGCATCCGAGAGAACATGAATGTAATCGCGGGCGGCGGCCTGGTGGGAATCGTTACGGACGTGGGGGCCAATTATGCGACGGTCCGCGCCATTATTGATGATTCCAGCCAGGTAAGCGCAATGGCGCAGCAGTCCGGTGATACCTGCATTGTCTCCGGAGACCTGCAGCTGTTCCGTGAGGGGAGGCTGGCATTGTCCTATATGGAAAAGGACGATGATATCAAGGACGGGGACATGATTGTCACCTCCAATATCAGCGAAAAATTTCTTCCCGGGATTCTGATCGGATATGCCACAGACATTGAGATCGACTATAACGATAACCTCTCAAAGTCCGGCTATGTGATTCCTGCTGCCCGGTTTGACCGCCTGCAGGAGGTGCTGATTATCACAAAACTTAAAGATGTGGAGCCCGAAGCAGATGAATAGGAACAGCATTAAACAGATTTGTATCAATTTGTTTCTGATTGTGCTGGCGTTTACCGTCCAGACTTGTGTATTTCCTTTGATTCCGGTCTTGTCCGCCGGTCCCAACCTGATGCTGATTCTTGTATTTTCCTTTGGATTTATCAGGGGGAGCCGTTCGGGAATCGGTTATGGACTTGTGGGAGGGCTTCTGACCGATCTGTCATCAGGCGGTGCACTGGGCTTCCACACCCTGATTTTTATGTGGATTGGATACGTAAACGGTATTGCTACCAAATATTATTATGAGGATTATATTACGCTTCCGCTGGTTCTGTGTGTTTTAAATGAGCTGGCTTATAATCTGTATTTATATGTATTCGGATTTCTCGTCCGCGGGCGGCTGAACTTCGGATATTATCTGGTAAATATCATCCTGCCTGAGACGATTTTTACTGTTGTCACAACGCTTTTGCTGTACCGTCTGTTTTTGTTTATCAGCAGGAAACTAGAGGAGATAGAAAAAAGGAGAGATACGACGATTGTTTAAGGATATATCAGAAATCCTCAAAGAATTTTTAAAAAAGCTGATTGATTCCAGAATCTTCCTTCTGGGGGTCATTTTTACGTGCCTTTTCTGTATTCTGTCAGTACGTCTGTTTGATCTGCAGATCGTTATGGGAGAGGAATATCAGAAAAATTATATGGCGAAGACGGAGAAAAACGTGAAAATTGCCAGTACCAGAGGGAATATTTACGACAGGGACGGGAATCTGCTCGCTTACAATCAGCTTGCCTACAATGTGACCATACAGGATAACGGATCCTATCCAAGAGCGAATGACAAGAACCGGATGCTGCTCCTTCTGGTGCAGATTCTGGCGCGCCACGGGGAAAAAGTGGAAGGGGAATTTTCCATTGGACTTGATGCAGACAGACAGATGGTCTTTACGACGTCCACAGATACGGCCAGAAAACGTTTTGTGAGCGATTATTATGGTCTGAAGTCCACAAGCGACCTTGATGACGCGGAAGGGAAATACCCTTCCAATATTACTCCGAGAGAAATCTTTGAGAGCAAAAAAGAAGATTATGGTCTCAATGATTTAAAGAATGAAGCCGGAGAGATGATCGAGCTGACCGACGAGGAAGCGCTCGGCATCATCAATATCCGCTATACGATGGGGTTTACAGCCTTCCGCAAATACGAGTCCACTACGGTGGCCTCCAATGTGAGTAAGGCCACTATGACGGATGTTCTGGAGAATTCTTCTGATTTAAAAGGAGTCAGTATTGAGAAATCCACATTACGCGTATATAAAGACAGCGTATATTTTGCACCGATTATCGGCTATATCGGCAAGATATGGGATGATGAGTTAGAAAAGCTCAGGGAGACGAATCCGGAATATGAGCTCACGGATCTCGTCGGCAAGACGGGGATTGAGGCTTCGATGGAGCAGTACCTTCAGGGAAAAAAGGGCTCGCAGACCATGTATGTTGACAGTACAGGCCGCATTCTTGAAATTGTGGATTATAAAGAATCCGAGGCCGGACATGATATTTATCTGACACTCGACCGGGAGCTGCAGATCGGTATTTACCATATTCTGGAACAGCAGCTTGCCGGAGTCATCACCACCAAACTCGTAAACCGGGATTTGGAAGAGGCGGATTACCGGCAGGCTTCGAAGATACCGATTCCGGTTAAAGACGCTTATTATCAGCTGATTAATAACAACGTTCTGGATCTGACAGCTTTTTCAGCCGCTGAAGCGTCGCAGGCGGAAAAGTCGATTTACGGGAAATTTAACAGCTCAAAGGAGCAGGTTCTGGTTGCTATCCGGGCAGAACTTATGAGCCCTCAGGCAAGGCAGATTGGAGAATTGCCGGAAGCAATGTTTGCCTACATGCAGCATATTTACTCCTACCTTGTGTCATGTGATATCGTCCGCTCCGATGCCATTGATCAGTCGTCTGTGGCCTACAAAGCGTGGAAGGACGATACGATCAGTCTTAGGGAATATCTCTATGCAGGGATCGCCGGCAACTGGATTGATACGACCGGAATGGGGATTGAGAGCAAATATTCGAGTGCGGACGTAATCTATGAGAAGATCGTGGATTTTGTGATGCAGAATCTGCAAAATGATGTATCTTTCAGTAAGAGAATCTACCGGTATCTCATCAATGACGGCGTGGTGACAGGAAAAGAGCTGTGTCTGGCTTTGTATGCCCAGAACGTGTTGGCGTATGACGAGAACGAGGTACGGCTTCTGGAGGCGGGCGGGGAGGATTATGCTTTCCAGTTCATCCGTCAGAAGATATCGGATATCGAGATTACGCCTGCACAGCTTGCCCTGGATCCCTGTTCGGCGAGCTGTGTCATCACGGATGTTAATACAGGCGAGGTGCGTGCGCTTGTCACATATCCGAGCTATGACAACAATAAGTTTTCAGGTTCCGTGGATGCGGAATACTATAACCGCTTAAATAATGACATGTCGCTGCCGTTATTTAATAATGCGACACAGGCGCAGAAGGCACCCGGATCGACCTTTAAACCGATCATTGCAGTGGCAGCTCTTGAGGAAGGGGTGATCGGACTGGAGGACTCCGTTATCTGTACCGGAAAATACGAGGAAATCACGCCGAATCTGAAATGCTGGATCTATCCAGGCTATCACGGTGCTCTCGATGTGGTAAACGGGATCCAGAATTCCTGCAACGTATTTTTCTCAGAGATGGGGCACCGTTTGTCACTCGATGAGAATGGCAGTTATGTTCCGGAAAAGGGAATCAGCCTGATACAGAAATACGCCTCCATGTTCGGATTAAACGAGACTTCCGGAATCGAGATTTCTGAGAAGCCGCCGCAGATGACGACAGAAAAACCGGAAGCCTCCTCCATTGGACAGGGAAAGAATTCCTATTCCAATGTGCAACTGGCACGGTATATTACAGTGGTAGCCAACCGCGGCAATCTCTATAAGCTGAGCCTTTTAGATAAAATGACGGATTCCAAAGGTAATTTGATTGAGGACTTTACACCGGGCATTGCGTCAAAGATTGAAATTGCAGACTCTACCTGGGATGCCGTTCAGACGGGTATGAGACGTGTGATTTCCGACGGATCCGCCAAGCGGATTTTTACGGATCTGGAAGTTGACATTGCAGGAAAAACAGGGACTGCAGAGGAAATCAAGAATAACCACAAGATAAACCATGCATTTTTCGTTTCTTTTGCACCGTATCAGAATCCGGAGATTGCCATGACGATCAATATTCCTTACGGATATTCCTCGTCCAACGCGGCGACGGCGGCAAAAAATATTTACCGTTTCTATTATGGCTATACGGACCTGGATTATATTCTGAACAACAGTGCGCTGAGCGTCTCCAATATTGAGATCGGAGACTGATGGAGGGGGGCATCGATCGTGCATAATTATGTTGTCATTAAAGGGAATAAGGCGGGGCTTACCGTCTATCTGGATCATACGATACCATTTTATGAGCTTTTAAAAGCTCTGGCTGCCAAATTTAAGGAGACAGCCAGATTCTGGGGAGCGGTCCAGATGACACTGACACTGGAGGGGAGGGATTTGACTTCGGCAGAAGAGTTCCAGATTGTAAATACGATCACGGAAAATTCCAATATTGAGATCCTATGTCTCCTGGATACGGATGCGGAACGGATCGAACGCTGTGAGAAGGCACTGAATGAAAAGCTTCTGGAGCTGTCCTCACAGACAGGGCAATTCTACAGGGGAGACTTAAAAAGCGGGGATGTGCTGGAATCCGAGGCCAGTATCGTTGTCATCGGCGATGTGGAGAGGGGTGCCAAGATTGTGGCAAAAGGTAATGTAATTGTCCTTGGGAGCCTGAAAGGAGCGGTAAGCGCAGGGGTCACCGGCAATATGAATTCTGTAATCGTAGCTCTGGAAATGGCGCCCTCACAGGTGAAGATCGCAGAACTTTCCCTTGAGCGGGCGGAGCGGGGACGGCCTCTGGGGCGTGGACCGATGATGATTCTTGTAGAAAACGGACGAATTTGTCTCGAAGCTATGAAAAAAAGTTTTTTAAGCGCATTAAATTTCATTTAATACTGGAAATATTTCTGTTTTTCCTGTAAAATAGAAAGGTAAAAAATAAGTAACTGTGCAGGCATAAGCAGTTGCGGGAAACAACTGAATACAGGAGGATATTCTTATGAGTGAAGTCATTGTGATTACATCCGGTAAAGGGGGTGTAGGCAAGACAACAACCTCTGCGAATGTCGGAACCGGCCTTGCCATGCTGGGTGAAAAGGTGGTCCTTATTGATACCGATATCGGACTGAGGAACCTTGACGTGGTAATGGGGCTGGAAAACCGCATCGTCTACAATCTTGTGGACGTAGTGGAGGGAAACTGCCGTATGAAGCAAGCCCTTATAAAAGACAAAAGATATCCGAACCTGTTTTTACTTCCCTCCGCTCAGACCAGAGATAAGTCCTCCGTGACTCCCGGTCAGATGAAGAAGTTAGTGGAGGATCTGAGAGAAGAATTTGCCTATATTTTATTAGACTGCCCGGCCGGCATTGAACAGGGGTTTAAAAATGCCATTGCAGGCGCGGACAGGGCTTTTGTAGTAACGACTCCCGAAGTGTCTGCAATCCGTGACGCCGACCGTATTGTCGGCCTCTTAGAGGCCAATGAAATCACGCGGGCGGAGTTAATCGTCAACCGGATCCGTATGGATATGGTACGCCGGGGAGATATGATGTCCATCGAGGATGTAACAGATATCCTGGGCCTGCCTGTCCTGGGAGCGATCCCCGATGATGAGGAGATCGTGATTTCCACGAATCAGGGCGAGCCGCTCGTAGGGATGAATCCCTTCGCCGGACAGGCCTATCTCAATATCTGCAGGCGGGTGCTCGGTCAGGAGGTGCCCCTAATGGAGCTTGAGAGGGGCAAGGGCTTTTTCACAAAATTTACCGGCTTCTTAAAGCGGGCATAGGCATGAATCTTTTTGAAATCCTGACCAAGCGGAATTCCGGAAGCATTGCCAAAAGGAGACTACAGTTTCTCCTGGTTTCTGACCGGGCCGGATGCACGCCGGAGATTTTGGAAATGCTAAAAGATGATATGATAAAGGTCATATCAAAGTACATGGAGATTGATACGGATGGGCTGGAGATCAAGATCACGCAGGTAGAGGAGAAAGGAACAGACAAACGCCTTCCTGTCCTTTATGCCAGTATCCCTGTCCGTGTCTTACTTACCAAGGGGATTTATCTTTAATGATTTCAGAATACAATTTCAGAAACTTTAATTTCCGGCTTCTGTTCTGTGTGATAGCCTTAAATGTTATCGGTGTTCTGGTCATCAACAGTGCGGTCAACGGAGATTTAAACTATACCAGGAGGCAGTTGATCGGACTGTTCGGCGGACTCCTTATGGCTCTGATCTTCTGCCTGATTAATTATCACTATATTATGAAGCTTTCGTGGATTGTATACCTGGGATGTATCGGCATTCTAGCGGCAGTCATGCTGACCGGACAGCTGGGCGGCACGGGAGGCGGCTCCCGAAGGTGGATTACGCTTCCTGTCCTCGGTCGGCTCCAGCCGTCCGAATTTGTAAAGATTGGACTGATTCTGTTCTTTTCCTGGTATCTGCAAAAGAACCAGGAAAAGATCAACCGGTTTTCGACACTTGTAGTTCTTGCTTTGTTAGCAGCAATTCCGCTGTTACTTATCGTGGAGCAGCCGGATCTGTCCACCAGTATCGTTATCGCGTTTTTCATTCTTTGTCTGGTTTTTATCGCTGGGATCAGCTATAAATGGATTTTCGGCTCGGTTGCAGTTATGATCCCTTTGCTGGCAGTTGTTTTGTATCTGGCGCAGCTTGATCTGGTGCCATTCATTAAAGGGTATCAGGTCAACCGGATCCTGGCCTTTGTCAATCCTGAGAAATATGCGGAGTTAAATCTCCAGCAGGATAATTCGGAGATGGCGATCGGTTCGGGAATGCTTTACGGAAAGGGCTTGTTTAATGACACGGCTATTTCCGTTAAAAATGGGAATTTCTTATCAGAGGAGCACACAGATTTTATTTTTTCAGTCATTGGGGAGGAACTTGGATTTGTGGGCTGTATGATTGTACTCATATTGTTTCTTCTATTTATTTATGAGTGTCTCAGGATGGCAGGGAAAGCCGGAGATCTGTCCGGCAGGCTTCTTTGTACTGGTATGGCAGCCCTGGTGGGGTTCCAGGCGTTTACCAACATTGCGGTGGCGACCGGTATTTTCCCAAATACCGGCCTGCCGCTTCCATTTGTCAGTTATGGTGTAAGCTCTCTGGTAAGTCTTTATATAGGAATAGGTATTATATTAAATGTCGGACTTCAGCAAACAAAACAGGAGGTATAGCTTATGAACGTAGGACTGGTTGCGCATGACTCCAAGAAAAAACTGATGCAGAATTTCTGCATCGCTTACAAGGGAATTTTATGTAAGCACACCCTCTATGCTACCGGAACGACCGGCAAGCTGATTGAAGAAGTAACGAATCTCAACATTCACAAATTTCTGCCGGGCCATCTGGGGGGCGAGCAGCAGATGGGAGCGCAGATAGAAAATAACGACATGGATCTCGTCGTTTTCCTGAGAGATCCGCTTTCACCCAAATCGCATGAGCCGGATGTAAATAAGGCAGTCAGGCTGTGTGATATCCACAATGTGCCGCTGGCGACAAATGTGGCTACGGCAGAGCTTTTAATCAAGGCATTAGACCGCGGAGATCTGGAATGGAGAGAAATGTACAAGTAAGTAACAGAAAAACAGGACAGAGCCGCTGTATGAGGTTTATACTTCTGGTGTTTTTTATGGCAGCTGCTGCATGCGGTTGTCAAAAGAAGCCTCTGGTACAGGAGTACTCGTTTGAGGAGCGGCTCTGGGCTTTTGAAGAGGATACACACACGGAGTCTTTTCCGGCCTTTGCTGAGGATATCTGTGTGATTGGCAGAGAAAGCGGGGCGGAAGAAGATCTGACAGCAGAAGCGGCCGCTGTGCTAAAGCTTAACGGCGGCGAAGCGTTGTTTTGCCAAAATGCGCTTGAGCGCATGAATCCGGCCAGTACGACAAAGATTATGACAGCCCTTTTGACCCTGAAGTATGGAAATCTCGATGATATGGTGACAGTGACAGATGCCGCTATTATTAACGAGTCCGGCTCCTCGATGGCTGGCATTGTTCCCGGAGATCAGATTTCCTTGGAATCGTTATTATATGGGCTGATGATGCCATCCGGAAATGATGCGGCAAATGCGATTGCCGTCCACATGGATGGGTCGATCGAGGCCTTTGTTGACAGGATGAATGAGGAGGCATGGAAAATAGGGGCTACGGGGACACATTTTGCAAATGCGAACGGGCTTACAGACGCCAGCCATTATACGACAGCTTATGATTTGTATCTCATGTTCCATGAGGCCTTAAAATATGATAAATTCCGCGAGGTCATAGGCACAGGCTCCTATACGGCAGATTTGACTGGAGCAGACGGGCAGGCCAAAAGCCTGACTTGGACAGTGGGGAATTATTATATGAACGGCAAGACAGAGACGCCGAAAGGCCTGTCTGTTTTTGGAGGTAAGACGGGGACGACACAGGCTGCAGGCTATTGTCTCGTCATGGGAAGCCGCACGGAGGGGATGCAGGAATATGTATCCGTCATCATGAAAGCGTCCAGCCGCAGTGAACTATATCAGGACATGACAAAGATAATTTCTAAAATTGTCAATTAGTCGTTGCTTTTTTTCAGTAAATAGTCTATAATCATATCATATAGAAACGACTTTTTATACAAATTATATAAAACCCAAGGAGGAGATCATTATGGTTCAGATCATCGCTGGTAAAAAAGGAAAAGGGAAAACAAAACACCTGTTAGATATGGCAAATAAGGCAGTCAAGGAATCCAAGGGTTCCATCGTATATTTGGACAAGAGCTCGAAGCATATGTATGAGCTGAATAACCGGATCCGCTTGATTAATGTCGCTGAATTTCTGGTACATAGTCCAGAAGGCTTCATTGGTTTTGTGTGCGGAATCATTTCCCAGGATCATGATCTGGAGGTAATGTATCTCGACAGTTTCCTTAAGCTTTCCTGCATGGAAGGAGAGGATATCAGTGATGTGGTTACTGAATTAGATCAGATCAGTACAAAATATCATGTGGATTTTGTTTTAAGTGTATCTCTTGACAAGGATGAACTTCCGGAATGTACAAAGGATATGGTTCTGATGGCCCTGTAAATGACGGCTCTTTCAATGATAACTGGATCCAAACGCCTCTTTGTAACGCGGCTTTGAAGGGAATATTCGTGATTAATGGCATAGACAAGCGGTTTTTTGTTTATGCCATTTTTTTGTATCGCGAAAAAGTGTTTCTTGTGATATAAAACGCTTTGCGCGGGCTGATGCTTGATTTTTTCAGACGCAGCATATATAATAGACGAAATGCAGTCAATGATCTTTAACTGCAGGACGAGGGGTATCCGTTATGGCGAAGCAAAGAAATAAAAAAGTGGTAAGATACCGCCGTCCCCTGAATATCAATGTGGGGATGATTATTTTTGCGCTGATTTTCATTTACATCTCCTTTTATGTGTATACATATTTGAAACGCGATAAGATCGAGTTTTATGAGGTCGTGGAGGGCGGTATCGTCAATGATAAGCGCTATACGGGAATTATTTTCAGAGAAGAGGTAACGAAATATACGGAACATGCAGGTAACATTAACTACTATCTGCGGGAAGGGAAGAAAGCGGCTGTGGGTACGCGGATCTATTCGATTGATGAGACAGGAGCGCTCTCCAAGCTTCTGGCAGAGCGTGCGGAAGACGATACGTCATTGTCAAAGGAAAATCTGAGCTCTCTTAAGAAGCAGCTCTCTGTATTCAGCCAAGGGTTTACGAACGAACGATTTAAGGAAGTTTACGGGATCAAATACACTCTGGATTCCGCAGTTCTCGAGTATGTGAACATTGATGCACTGAGGAACCTGGACAGCGTGATCAACGAGATGGGAATCAATTTTGAACAGGCCAGATCTGACGCTTCCGGTATTGTTTCCTATACGATTGACGAAATGGAAACTTTGCTCCCGTCCCAGGTGACAGAGGAGATGTTTAACAAAACAAACTATGTAAAAAAGGTGGCGGCCAAATCCGGTTCCCGCGTGGAGATCGGGGCGCCTGCCTATAAGCTCATCACCTCGGGAGACTGGAGTATCGTGTTCCCTCTGACCGAGGAGGATGCGGCTCTTTATAACGGCAATACAGCGCTGACGGTCAAATTCAGCAGCCACAGCCTGCAGACAGATGCTGCCTATTCGACCCTCACGGGTGCGGATGGTAAATTGTATGGGAGACTGGATTTTTCCAAATATCTGGTAGACCAGTTTGTCTCGGACCGTTATGTGGATTTCGAGATTGTCACAGAGGCTGTCAGGGGCTTAAAGATTCCCAGAAGCTCTGTTGCGACCAAGGATTTTTTCCTGGTTCCCAAAGGCTTTGTCGTCAAATCCGAGAATGACGCTATCGTCGGCTTTTATAAGGAAGTATATGGCGAGGACGGCAAAGCCAGTATCACGCTTGTGAATCCGGATATTTATTACACAGATGAGGAATATTATTATGTAAATGCGGGAGAAGGAAGTGAGCTGAAGGCGGGAGATTATATTATAAAAAATGATTCCCAGGACCGTTTCCAGATCGGTATTACTTCACCGCTTCAGGGTGTGTATAATATTAACCGTGGTTACACGGCATTTCGCAGGATTGAGGTGCTCACGTCAAACGACGAATATTATACGATAAAAAAGGGAACAAGCTACGGGCTTTCTGTCTACGACCACATTGTGCTGGACGCAGCGGCTGTGGAACATGAGAATTATCTGATCTATCAGTAATTCCATGCCTGTTTGGCTGACAAGGATTCATGGGAGAATGACACGGAGTGTTTACAGGATTGGAGGGCAGTTTTGGATGGAGAAAAAAATAGCAGAAATAAAGGCCCGCATTGAGGCGGCATGTGCCCGCAGCAATCGGGATCCCAAAGATATCACATTAATTGCAGTGAGTAAAACCAAACCAATTGCCATGTTAAAGGCGGCATATGACCTTGGCATGCGGGATTTTGGCGAGAATAAGGTTCAGGAGATTGTGGACAAGTATCCACATATGCCCGAGGACTGCCGGTTTCATATGATCGGACACCTGCAGACGAATAAAGTACATCAGGTTCTGGATAAGACGGTTCTCATTCATTCTGTGGACAGCCTGCACCTGGCTGAACGGATTGAAAAGGAGGCCTCCAAGAGGGAGTTTACAGCGCAGATCCTTTTAGAGGTAAATGCCGCCAGAGAGGAAAGCAAGTTTGGTTTCTATCTTGAAGAGACGGAGGAAGCACTGAGAAAAATCGTCTGTTTTCCGCATATTTGTGTCAAAGGACTGATGACGATTGCGCCAAATGTCGAAAATGCACAAGAAAATCGGAAATATTTTAAAGATTTGTACCAATTATATGTTGACATCAAAAGTAAAAACATTGATAATGGTACTATGAGTGTGCTTTCTATGGGAATGACAGGAGATTTTGAAGTAGCTGTCGAGGAAGGTGCAACCATGATTAGAGTTGGAACTGGTATTTTCGGTTCCAGATAAGATTGGAGAGAGCAAGTATGAGTTTTCTGAGTAAGCTGATGGATACCATGCGCTTAAACGATGACGACGATGACGATTACTTTTTAGATGACGATTACGAGGAAGAGGACAGGCCTGCCAGGAAGAGCAGCTTTGCGAGGCGGAACAGCAGTACGGAAGATTACGACGATTATGAGGAAGAGGAACCGCCCAAGCCCAAATTTTCTGCACGCTCATCAAACCGCAGCAGCGGCAGTAAGGTGGTATCCATGCATCGCGGCATGGAGTTGTCTCTTATTAAGCCGACCTCGCTTGATGATTCAAAGGAGATCTGTGATTATCTTCTGGCCGGAAAGTCTGTGGTCATCCACATGGAAGGACTCCATACAGAGGTTGCGCAGAGAATTATTGACTTTACGTCCGGCTCTACCTATTCCATGAATGGGAATCTACAGAAAATATCAGATTACATATTTATCGCCACTCCGCAGTCGGTTGAGCTGTCGGGTGATTTTCAGGATCTGATTACGAACAGTGGTATGGATGTTTCCGGCATGAAAATTCACTTGTAAGAGAAGCATATGGGAAAAGAGGAACAGCTTTTCAAAAAGAGAATACAGGAATTAGCGGGGAATTGCTTTTCACGGGATATCCCCGTCAATACGGATTTTCTGAGTTTAAATGAACAGACAATTTTCCGCAGTATTTCCGGCCTGCCGCCGGTACGGTATGTTATGGACGGCGGGTATGAGGAAGCAGAGCGGAAGGTTGTCTGTTTTCTTCCATCCTATGAGGAATCGCTTTCTAATCCGCCGTTCGACTGTCTCAGAGTGTCGCCGAGGAACGTCCGCTTTGCCGAGAATCTCGACCACAGGGATTTTCTGGGTGCTGTCATGGGACTTGGTATTGAGCGCTCGGTCGTCGGGGATATCCTGCTTGATGAGACTGGGGCCTATGTATTTGTTATGAGCGGGATGAGCCGTTATCTGATGGAAAATCTGACCGAGGTCAGACATACCAATGTGACAGCAGAGTTCTATGAAGGAGACCGTACTTTCCTGAGTCCAAAGCTTGAGGAACTTAGCGGCAGTGTGAGCTCACTAAGACTGGACGCAATCGTGGCGCTCGCGGGACGTGTTTCGCGCTCTAAGGCTGTTGCATATATTGAAGGGGAGAAAGTATTCCTGAATGGGGCTGCTGTGACAGAGCCAAGCAGGGGATTGAAGGAACACGATGTGCTGTCCATTCGCGGGATTGGTAAATTCCGTTTCCTGGGCCTCCGGGGGGAGACGAAAAAGGGACGGATAATGGTAAAACTCGGATGTTATCGTTGAGACGCCGAAGGAGGGACAATGAATATACAGAATACGGACCGCATGACGGTCCACCTTGAGGGAAAAGCGATTTATGACATCGTAACTGCAGATTCATTTGACAGGCTTAAAGAGGAGATCGGAGCACTTGATATCGGGACGAGAAAGATATGCATTGTGACGGACTCGAATGTGGCATCCCTTTACTTGCATGAAGTATCCGGAATTCTGTCCGGCTGCTGCCGCTATGTCACGAGCTTTGTATTTCCAGCCGGGGAAGCGCATAAGAACCTTGATACGGTCGCATCCCTCTATGAACACCTGATTCAGGAGCATTTTGACAGAAAGGACGTGCTGGTGGCATTAGGAGGAGGCGTGACAGGCGATCTGTGCGGGTTTGCCGCTGCCACTTATCTGCGCGGCGTGCGCTTTATCCAGATTCCCACGACACTTCTGTCCCAGGTGGATTCTAGTATCGGAGGGAAAACTGGTGTGGATTTTGCTTCCTATAAGAATATGGTGGGTGCATTCCATATGCCGATGTTAGTGTATACGAATGTTTCTGTCCTGAAAACACTGGATGAGGAACAGTTTTCAGCTGGTATGGGCGAGGTGATCAAACACGGACTGATCCGTGATAAGGAATATTATACCTGGCTTTTGGAAAATCAGGCGGCGATTCATGAGCGGGACCAGACAGCATGCCTTACTATGATCGTTGGCAGCAATCGCATCAAGCGGGAAGTGGTGGAGATTGACCCCAGAGAGCAGAATGAGAGGGCCACGCTCAATTTCGGGCATACGCTGGGGCATGCGATTGAAAAGCTCATGGATTTTAAGCTGCTGCACGGCCGCTGTGTTGCCCTGGGAGCAGCTGCAGCATTAGAGATCTGCCGGAGCCGGGGGTTAGTCAGCGCAGAAGAGGTTGCGGACTACAGGAAGGCTGCAAAGGCCTTTGGGATTTCCCTGCATGTTGCCGGGCTCGATTCAAAGGCTGTGATCGCAGCCACAAAGAATGATAAAAAAATGGAGGCAGGCGTGATACGCTTTATCCTGCTTAACGGCATCGGCCATGCGTACATTGACACTACGGTGACGGAGGCGGAGATGGAGCATGCCCTGTCTGCGGTCATGTGAGGAGTCTTTCATGGATAAGATATGGAAACGGTATGCTCTCTTTGGTATCCTGACGGCGTTTTTTGCGGCACTCGATCAGTGGACAAAATATCTGGCGGATCGGTTTTTGCGCTCTCAGGGGCCGTATGTGATCTGGGAGGGCGTGTTTGAGCTTCTCTATTCGGAAAACCGGGGAGCTGCCTTCGGAATCCTTCAGGGAAAACAGGCCTTTTTTTTCCTCGTGTCCGGAAGCGTGATTCTGATCGTTTTCCTTGCTCTGGCAAGGATTCCGCACGGAAAGCGCTATTATCCTCTGTTTGGCTGTATGGTGCTTTTAGCGTCCGGGGCCCTTGGTAATCTCATTGACCGTGTATGGCGCGGTTATGTGGTAGATTTCTTCTATTTTAAACTGATTGATTTTCCGATCTTTAATGTGGCGGACTGTTATGTCGTCGTATCCGCAGGACTTCTGATCCTGTTGACCGGCTTTTTCTATCAGGAGGAGGAACTCTCCTGCTTTCATGTGGGGGAGGGGAAGAAAAATTGATACAACAGCTTATGGCTACGGAGGAGGCGCAGGGCGAACGCATTGACCGCTTTCTCTCAGGTCAGTATGAGGCGCTTTCGCGCTCCTTTTTGCAGAAGCTTTTAAAAAACGGGGATGTCCTTGTAAACGGCAGTCCGGTGAAGGCCAGCTATACAGTGACAGAAGGGGATGATATCGTCCTGAATGTCCCAGAGGCTCTGGAGCCGGAGATCGTTCCGGAGGATATCCCTCTCTCTGTTTTGTATGAAGATCAGGATGTCATCCTCGTTAATAAGCCCAAGGGCATGGTGGTCCATCCGGCAGCGGGGCATAATACGGGAACGCTGGTGAATGCCCTTATGTACCACTGCCGGGGGGAGCTTTCAGGGATTAACGGGGTACTGCGTCCGGGGATCGTACACCGCATTGATATGGATACAACAGGAGTCATTGTGGCCTGTAAAAATGACATGGCACATGCTTTTCTGGCTGCACAGCTTAAGGAGCATACGATTACAAGGCGTTATCAGGCCATTGTCCACGGTTCTTTCAAAGAGGACGAGGGGACGGTTGACGCGCCGGTAGGGCGCCATCCGCAGGACCGCAAGAAAATGTGTGTGAATGAAAAAAATGGCAGGAATGCGGTCACACATTACCGTGTGCTAAGGCGCTTTGAGAAGTTTACCCATATCGAATGTCGGTTAGAGACAGGGAGAACCCACCAGATCCGTGTCCATATGGCGTATCTGGGACACCCGCTTCTGGGGGATGCGGTATATGGGCCTGCCAAATGCCTGTACCGGTTAAAGGGGCAGACACTTCACGCCGGTATCCTGGGCTTCATTCATCCACGGAGCAGAGAGTATGTGGAATTTACCGCGCCGTTACCGGAGTATTTTGAAAAACTGCTGAGGACGCTGTAGGATGCGTCAGGAAAGAGGAAACTATGCATAGATTAACACAGCTGATTCAAGACGATATGAAGCCTGCGCTTGGTGTGACAGAACCGGGTGCGATCGCATTTGCCGTGGCGACGGCCAGAGAGCATATAAAGGGAGAGGTAACAAGGGTTGCCCTGAGATTAAACAGCGGAATGTTTAAAAACGCATTTACCTGCGGAATCCCCGGGAGCAGCGAGGTGGGGAATTTCCATGCGGCTGCTCTGGGCGCTGTGGCTGCGGACCCTGCAAAAGGGCTGGAATGTTTGGACAACATTGCGCCTGAGGCAGCCAAAAGAGCCAGACAGATGGTAGAGAACGAACAGATTGAGGTCAGTATGAGTGAGATCAGCAGCCGGATTTTTATCGAAGCCACGGTCTGGGGAGAGAATTCGGAAGCTTCCGTTACCATCCGGGACGCTCACACGAATATTGTGGAGATGAAAGAGAATGGCCGGATCATTTTTGAGAAGCAGTCCGAAGGCGAAGCCGGCGAAGAGAGCAGCCATTTCATCCACAGTTACACGTTAGAGCAGCTTAAGGAATACGCGGATACGGTTCCTCTTGAGGAGATCCGCTTCGTCCGTGAAGCGCATGAGATGAATCTGGCACTTTTAAAGGAAGGGCTTGACAGCGAAAAGACGACCTTTGGGCCATATCTTCTGGCAGAAAATGGCGGAGTGCTTTTTTCGGAAGATGAGCAGAAAACAGCTTCCCTGCTCTGCTGCGGGGCGATTGAGGCCCGTGTGACCGGCCTTTCCCGGCCTGCCATGAGCATCACTGGGTCCGGCGCACACGGTATCATCGCCACACTGCCCCTGTATGCATCATATCAGGTGAACGGTTATGCGGAGGAAGCGCTTCTTCGGGCCACGGCTCTGAGCTATCTCGTGTGCATGTACATAAAAGAATATTCCGGAAAGCTGTCGGCGTTCTGTGGCTGCGCGATTGCTGCCGGCACAGGAATGGCCTGCGGCCTGGTGTTCCTGAAAGGCGGGTCAGTGAAAGTGATGGAAAACGTCATCAACAATATGGCGGGCAGCATTACCGGCATGATCTGTGACGGCGGAAACCAGGGCTGTACGATGAAGGGTGCGGTGGCGGTAGATGCCGCTTATGCTTCCGTGAAGATGGCGATGAAGGGAGTCTTTATCGACCCTGTCCACGGTATCAACGGCAGGACGCCGGAGGCTACCATGCGCCACATGGGACTTATCGCCTCGCCGGGAATGGTGGGGACGGAGAAAACAATCGTGGAGATCATGCAGGAGAAACGCTGAGGCGTGGGCCGTAGGTTCTGGCCCATGCATGGCATCTTTCTGCTGCGCCGGACCAGAGGAATCAGCCCAGTGCCAGCCGGGAATCGGAACTGCTATGTGATTTTACACAAAATATCTTGCAATATTCTGAAAATGTTGTATAATATGAATAGAAACGTTTGAATTGACAGAAAGGAGTTGTGGGATATGAGTGATAACTTAATTGTTACGATCGGTAGAGAATGCGGCAGCGGAGGACGGCATATCGGACAAAGGCTGGCAGAGAATCTGGGAGTGAAATGCTACGATAAGGAGCTTTTGAATCTGGCAGCCAAGAACAGTGGACTCTGCAGAGAGCTGTTTGAGACTCATGACGAAAAACCCACCAGCAGCTTCCTTTATTCCCTGGTGATGGATACGTATTCCTTGGGATACACCAATTCAGCATACATGGATATGCCGATCAATCACAAGATATTTCTGGCACAGTTTGACACGATCAAACAGTTAGCAGCGAATGAATCCTGTGTCATCATCGGGCGGTGCGCCGATTATGCACTGGCAGATTTTCCGAATGTGGTGACTGTGTTCATCACAGCAGATGAGGAGGAGAAGATTAAGACTCTGATGGAGCGCCATCAGGTCTCGGAATCGCAGGCCAGGGATATCATGATTAAGACAGACAAGAGACGTGCCAGCTACTATAACTATTATTCCAGCAAGCGCTGGGGTGATTCCAGAAGCTACGGCCTCTGTATTAACAGCAGCAAGGTCGGCATGGATGGGGCAATCCGTATTATCAAGGATTTTGCCGAGTCCAGGGTGGCATATCAGAAGAATAGAAAATAACAGGATAAAACCCCCCTTTGGCAGACCGGAATGGCTGCTGGAGGGGGGTTCATCTCAAGGAAAAGAGTTTTTCTTTACTCAACCGTCACAGATTTCGCAAGATTGCGCGGCTGGTCTACGTCGAGCCCTTTCTGAACAGATGCATAGTAGGCAATGAGCTGCAAGACAGCGGCGATAGGGAATACAGTGAATTTATCCTCTGTCGCCGGCAGGGTAATCAGAACGTCTGCCAGCCCGTTATCAATCCTGGTTCCTTCTGTGACAATCAGGATAACATAGGCGCCGCGCGCCTTGACCTCGCGGATATTGGAGATCGTCTTTGCCAGGATATTCGTCTGTGTGGCAATGGCGACAACGGGAACATGGTCAGCGATCAGGGCGATTGTCCCATGCTTTAACTCGCCGGCCGCATAGGCCTCGGCGTGGATATAGGAAATTTCTTTGAGCTTCAGCGCTCCTTCCAAAGAGAACGCGTAATCCATGCCGCGCCCGATGAAAAATGCATCCGGGCTGCCCACAATATGGGTCACGATTTCCTGAATAAGGGTTTTTTTCTGTATCATGGCTTCCATCGCCGGTGCGCAGGCCAGGAGGCTTCCGGTAAAGGACTGAGCGTGTTCCTCACTGTAGACTCCCCGTGCAAGCGCCATGCGGCAGAACAGTAAATAGAGGGCAGCGATCTGCACCGTATAGGCTTTGGTACTGGCTACGGCAATCTCCGGGCCGCCGTGTGTATAGATGACATAATCGCTTTCCCGGGCAATCGTGGAACCTTTTACATTTACGATGGAAATTACTTTGGAACCGGATTCTCTGGCAAGTCTGAGGGCTGCCAGGGTATCAATAGTCTCTCCTGACTGTGAAATGACAATGGAGAGGATGGAATCGTCAATGAGCGGTTCTTCATAGCGGAACTCAGAAGCTACAGAGACCGTGACAGGAATGCGGAGCCGCGGCTCCATCAGAGCACGTGCGACCATACCGGCGTGCATGGCAGTGCCGCAGGCGATGATGCGGATGCCCGTTACATTTTTTAAAAGTTCATCCGGAATATTCTCATCGGAAAAATCGGGAAGGCCTTTATTGAGGCGCGGGAGGATTGTGTTTTTAAAGACCTCCGGCTGCTCGTGGATCTCCTTCAGCATGAAATGCGGGAAGCCGTTTTTCATGGCAGCATTCGTATTCCAGGAGGCTGTGAGGATCTCCGGTTCGCATTCCCTGCCGTCCGGATCATAGAGAAGCACTGTGTATGCTGTGAGCTTGACGATCTTTTGCTCAGGAACGACAAAATAGCTTCTGGAATAGGGCAGGAGCGCGGTCAGATCCGAGGCAATGAAGGCCCCCGATCCCGTATAAGCCGCTACAAGAGGACTCATGTTGCGGACTGCATAAATCTCTCCCGGGCGGTCCTCAAACATAATACAGAACGAATAGGAGCCCTCCAGACAGCCGAGAAACTCACGGATGGCCCCAAGCGGATCGCCGGTATACAGTTCATTGAGGACAGCCGCCGCCACCTCAGTATCGGTCTGTGATTTCAGCTTTCCCTGCAGATGATAGTTCTCCGTGAGTGCATGATAATTTTCAATGATTCCATTGTGAATCATTGTGACATTTCCCACAGTATGGGGATGCGTATTTTCCCCGGTTACACCGCCATGCGTGGCCCAGCGTGTATGGCCAATACCGCAGTGCGAGAGAATGGGATCTTTGGCACACGCTTCCTTTAAAGCGGCGACCTTTCCTACCTTTTTGATGAAATGCATGTGGGACTCTTCGTCAAAGAGCGCGATTCCAGCACTGTCATAGCCCCTGTATTCCAGTTGTGAAAGTCCTTCCAGTATCAGTCCCTGGGCGTCCAGCGGACCGCAGTATCCGATAATTCCACACATAGGTTTCCCTCCTTAAATTGGAAAATCCGGTAATGGTTCAGATGATCTAAACGATTACGAGTTCAGTGACAGGATACCAGAGCCAAAATGCTGCAGATACCACGCCCGGCGTGAATAAATATGATTCTGATATCCACGGTATCCGTTCTGTTTCATCATAGTATGAATTAAAAGTAAAGTCAATGCAGACAAAAATTTCTGAAACAAAAATTAATATTTTTTTAATAACTGTATGTCAACAGTATGGTATACTTATTCTCATGGGAAATGGCAGCTTTATCTGCTGCTTCCCGACTGGTTACGATTTTACATAAAGAAACAGCAGGCTTTGACCGGCAGAAGTGGATAAGATGATAAAAAAGAATAATAAAATGGAATGGACACAGGCAAGGCCGGTACTGATTATGCTTCTTTGCACCTGCATCGCATTTTCAGCGACGGCCTCCTATATACCTCCGGCGGCCCTGGCAGCGGCAGAGACGGAGCCGGACGTGGAAATGGCAGTGCCGGAAACGCTTCCGGCGACAGAGGCAGAAGAGACAGAGGAAACGGAAACGACTGCAAAGACAGAAGAAGAGACAGAGGAAAAAGAATATGAACCCATGCCGTATCGCCTGAATCAGGCTTATCAGTACGGGGAGGGAGCAGAAGAAAGTCATGCAAAGCTTCTGCTAAAGGAGTTAATCAGCAAGGATTCCTCCTGGTATTCGGAGATTTATGATATGGCCAATATGGCTCCGGCAAGACTGGCGTCCTCTCTGGGCCGTTCACAGTCCTCTGTCCTCGGACAGTATAATCCGGCCTCCGGAACACAAAATGCAGACGATGCCTCCACCTGGGCTGTGGAGCATTTTAAAAATGTCAGGGTATCCTTTTACAATGGGGACGGAGAGGTCACTTCAGCTGTCTCCAACGCTCAGGATATCCTTTCGATGGCCAGTGTCTATGCTTATTATAATAAGGTGGAGGACCTGGAGGAGCTGAAAAGCTATGTCGATGATCTCTGGAAACGTTCCCATTCCTACAGTGTGTTAATGGGAGAGGTCTATTATTGTGACGGCTGTGTGAATCCGGACCAAAGCGCAGGCGAGGAAGGCCTGGAAGATTCCGAGCTGTCAGGAGAAGATACATTCCCCACGGGATGGACGATTGATACAGAGATAACGACGATTGACCAGTCAGAGGATGGGAACACAGAGAATGGGACAGTGCCTGGCAGCAGCTCATCAAGACTGCCCTCAGGGACAGAGGGATCGGCTTCTGTTGACATACCTGATCATGTCACAGCGGATTCCGACAAGTCGTATGAAGTATATACGCAGACCCAGACGGAAAACAGTGTTATACAGTCGCTGGCAGAGACAGCCGAAAGTGTGATCCTGGAGGAAACAAAGCCTAAGATTACGATCATCCGAGAGGCGACGACAGCAGTAGGAGAGACGAAGGCACCCGGGACAGAAAGCCCGGATAGCGGTAATAAGCCGACCATTGTCCGTGATGGGGAGACAACCGGAGGCACAGAAGGGCAAGCCGGGGAGCCCGGTATTTCAGGCGATGGAAACGGGCAGCCGGGCACACCGGACGGAAATGCAGACGGCTCCGGTCCTGTGCAGGGAGGCGCAGGGGAGAGTTCTGGCGGCTCAAACGGTATGGGCATACCGGGCGGAAACGGAGCACCGCAGGGGGCAGATAGCAGCAGTACGCCAGAGACTTCGGGCAGCAGTGAAAGAGCACCTGGGGTAACTGAATACAGTGAAACACCGGTTGAAGAGACGCCTTCCGACGAGCCGCCGCCTGAGCCGGGCATGGTAAAAAGGCGTTCGGAAGCTCCAAGAGATCAGAAAGAAGCTTCTGGTGAGGGGATAGAAACCGTGGTTTCGGATTCCGGACTGTTGGATCCTTCCGGAGCTGATTACCGGGTCTATGCAGCGACTGCCGCTCAGGGAGCAGGCACAGAAGGACAAGCGGAAGATTCCTCCCATGCATTGAATTCGTCCGCATTCTCCAGGGAAAAGGTATGTCCCGGTCATATTGATTTGAAGATTACGGCTAAAGTTGTGACCCTCTCAGAGGAGAATAACCTTTATGCGCTCGACCAGAAAGGCAGTAAAGGAACAGAGGACAGCACATGGGAGGGGTGGACAAAGCGCACGACAGCTTATGTCAGACATATCAACCGGCAGGACTGGACAGAAGAGTATGATCTCTATGTAACGGTTGAGGGTACAAGAGCGCCTTTATCCAACGCTGAGATCGAATCATATATGAACCAGCTTCCGGAGAACACGACGGAGGAGAGAAAGGACATCATCCGCTACGCCCTGCAGTCTGTGGGGAAAATTCCCTACTACTGGGGAGGAAAGGCTTCGGCTCCCAACTATGGCGGAAACCATTTTGGAACAGTCACAGTGCCTGATCACAGAGGCCGCATCATTAGGGGACTGGACTGCTCCGGGTGGATCAACTGGGTATACTGGTCAGTGACGGGAGACCGCCTTCCCTATGAGGGAACGGAGGGGCTTAAGGAGACAGGCAGGCAGGTCAGACGAAGCGACTTAAAACCGGGCGATATTATTGTCATTACCGGCAGGACACCGCATGTCATCATGTTTATGAACTGGGCTGCGAACGGCCAGATCCAGTGTATCCACGAGACAGGCTCTGCGAACAATGTTACGGTGGGCGTGATGACAGCGAACTGGCCGTATTATCGAAATTTACTGGATTGATTGGAAAGAAGAATGGAAAAAGGCGAAAGTAAAGAAAGGCCCCTGGCTGTGACAGATGCAGTCAGGGGTTTTTTATAATCGGCTTTGTCCGGTTTACAGATCGTGAATTACGGCGATAATGTGATCACGAATCTGCCCCCTTCCCTTGTCCAGAGTTTCCCCCTCCTAGCTATCAGAAGATTGGCCTGGACAGCCTTCGAGAGCCTCCGAGTATGGGCAGGCAGGCCATATTTCAGAGAATATCCCCGGACAGCGATTGCACTTTGGCAAACCACAGAGAAGATGAAGGCAGGTATGTCAGGAAGTTAGCCGAAACAGTCTGAAAGATATTTGGAATATTTCTGTTTACAACACAGTAAGGATGTTGTATGATTAGATAACAGGAGAGACTTCGTACGGATAAACGTTAAAATATTCTTTGCAGAGAGAGGAGGGAACGATATGTATGAATAATGATGAGTTATTGTCAGCTATTTCCAATATGATGGAACAAAAATTAAAGCTGGTATTGACGAATGAACTCCGGCCGCTAAAGGAGGATGTCCATGCGCTAAAAGAGGATGTCCAGACACTAAAAGGCGATGTCGAAGCATTAAAAGGCGATGTTCAAACATTAAAAAGTGACGTTCAAACATTAAAAAGTGACGTTCAAACATTAAAAAGTGACGTTCAAACACTAAAAATGGAAGTTTGTACATTAGAAGGTGAAGTTCAGACATTAAAGGGTAATTTCCAGATATTAGCCGAAGAAGTTCAGATATTGAAGGGCAATTTCCAGACATTGACCGAAGAGGTCCAGACGCTGAAGGGCAAGGTCCAGTCATTGGCAGACGAGATTCCGGCAATGAAAAGGGATATTCAGACATTAATGAACGAGATCGGGCCTATGAAAGAAGAGCTGCGTGAAGTAAAAGACAATGTGAGAAAGTTAAACATCCGCATAGAAAATGAGATCAGTCCGGCGATACAATTACTGGCAGAGAATTATGTACCTGCCGCTCAGAAATATGAACGCACAATTTCAGAGTTTGAGGAAGTAAAGAAAGATGTCAGCATCTTGAAAGAAGTGGTGGAAAAACACAGCAAAAAGTTAAATAAAGTTGCTGGAGATTAGCACAGGGGCTGCTATGCTGATATCTTTTATTTTGTAAATGCATGGACAACCAGGCTGACACAAATAGCGGGTGAAATTTTCTTTAAGATAAAGCAACGATATACTGGAAAACGGATTCCGGACATCAGATATCGTTGAAAAAGAAACCGATTATGTAATTGATTCAGAGCTTATCACAAAACAGGGGGGTTATTTTACTACAAGATCAGAATGTTACAAATGATATAGAGGTCAATCAAATTGACCGGTTGTTAAGAATCGTTCTATAAGCCAGAGGAATACAAAAATCGTACTCCTTTGGCTTAATTTGTATCCATAAAGTGCACGGAGATTTAAGATCTCTGCCATACAGTAAGGGTCTCCCCACCTGGTCCCTTCAAAATGAGAGTGTAGTCATCCTCATGAACAATACATTCTGCCGGAAGCTGTCTGGCGAACATCCGGCAGTGACCCGTCTCAAACAGAAGAGAGGCAAAGGGCTGGTTTGTCCAGGGTTCATGCTCCATATGAGAAAATTCGTACAGCTCCAGCGTTGTGCCGCAGCCGTTTACCATTGCACAGAGAATGTCAGCATTGTCAGAATCCCGGTGCGTCTCATGGTAGGAAGAGACAGAAAAGCCCAGCGTCTGATACCAGGAGACGCTTTTTTTGATGTCCGGCACAGGGATGCCGATATGGTCGAGTCCGTCTGCAGGAGCGCTCATGCGTGCAGCGGGCTTTTCCGTCAGGCGGCTGATTTCCAGCCCGAAGCCAAACGGGCAGACAGGATTGATGTAATCCATGCCGGGATTGTGGCTGATGGTATCGCCATGCTCCAGAGATGCTCTGCGCTCCTTTAAAAACCGGATGGAGTCGTTAAGATCGGAGCTTCGAAACGCAATGTGGGAAAGCCCGGTGTAATAGCCTTCAGCCGCAGTCTGTATCAGAAGCGGCTGGCCGGATGCCTCAAGGTAAATCGGACATCCGGGGCAGTTGAGAACCAACTGTTTTCCGGCCTGGCGTCCATGATTCATGAAAGCCGGCACATTTCCGGACGAACCACAAGTTCCTTTCAGCGCCAGTTTTTCAGAGAACCAGTAAAAGGCATCTTCGGGTTTGGCAAGACGTAGCAGGATACCAGAAAAGATTAAGGTAGCAGATACATTCATAGGATCACCTCAAATGTGAATTATGTTCGTATGATACGGCCCAAACGCTGAAAGAACAGCCGTACAGTCCGTTTAAAATACAGGAAAAACGTTATCTGTCCCACTGTGCTCTCCTTCCTTGTGGTAGGTAGCCTGGAGGAGGATTTCACTTCCAGCCTCATCTGGCCGTTCGATGCGTTCCAGAATCCTGCGGGCCGCCAGACGTGCCATTTCCCGGCCGGGCTGTTCCACTGTGCGGATGGATTCCCGCTGGAAACGGTGCCATTCATAATCCCGCATGGAAGCGACCTGAATATCCTGACCAATGCGCATCCCGCAGTTATCGAGATAGGTGAGAGCGCCGCTCGCCATCAGGCTGTTGGAGATAAAGACAGCCCGGACGCCTTCTTCCACAAGCTGCTGCATACAGAGATATCCACTCCTGCTGTGCGAATCGCCCTGTTTAATCAGGGCCGGATCCAGAGAAAGTCCGGCTTCCTTTAATGCGCACTCATATCCTTGAAGCCGTTCCTCGGTGGAGCTCAAGCGTGCCAGGCTGGCAATGTAGCCGATGCGGATGTGGCCCTCCCGCAGAAGGTCGGCAGTCGCCTCTTTGACAGCGGAAAAGGAAGAAACCCGCACACTATCACCCTGGTAGCCGCGCGGCAGGCGGTCGATATGGACACTTGGAAAGCCTTTGGGGATATACGTGGCAATATCCCGGTAATTCTGAAACGAGGAGGCGATGATGATGCCATCCGTAATGCCGGAGGTGAGAAGCTTGAGGCCGGACACTTCCCGGTTGCAGTTTTCTCTGGTGTTTACGACCACAGCATTATAGCCGTGGAGGCTCAGTTCATCTTCAATTTCTTCCAGGATCAGGGAAAAGAAACGGTTTCCAAGATCCGGGGTGATAAGCCCAACCAGATTTTTTTTGCCTGTTTTCAGCCCACGGGCCGAGATATCAGGGGAGTAGTCCAGAATATGAATCGCATCTTCCACTTTTTTTCTTGTGGCATCCGTGACATGGCGTGTACCATTTATTACATGTGAAACTGTGGCGATGGATACACCGGCCTGTTTCGCAACATCAGTGATCTTCGTTTTCATAGATATTCTCCATTTTTAACCTTCCGGATACAGAAAATACCAGCGGCGGACTGAGAAAAGAGAATGTAACGGCGTTTCTGTATGAAAGTTAAACGTTTATCTTTTTGACAAGTATAAAGTGAATCCCGTGCCCTGTCAACTGTAAAAAATACACAAAAAGATTTTAAATAATTGTATAAAATATAAAATTTGTCAAAAAAATCCTGACAGAGCGCTAGGGGGGGGGTATTATATGGTAAAGCGTTTGAGAAAAACGTTTAACAAAATATCATAATTATACAAAGTGGGAGGAATCAATATGAAAGTGATGAAACACGTCCTTGCTTTTACCTGTATCGGCGCTATGATGATGTCTTTAGCCGGCTGTGGAAACAGCAGCCCAGACAACACAACGGCAGCCGTCCAGACAGAGGCAGGTACAACGGCAGCAGCTCAGGCAGAGGCAGGTACAACAACAGCCGCCCAGTCAGAAGCAGCAGCTTCTGATGCCAAAGTAAAGATTGGCTTTACGGCTATGAACCTGACGGATCCGTTCCAGATTACGGTTCGTGATACCGTTAAGGAGCTGGCAGAGGCAGAAGGCTGGGAATTCCAGTCCGGTGACGGAAATTCTGACAATGCCAAGCAGATCAACCTGGTAGAGGATATGATTAACGCAGGTATCACGCATCTTGTTCTGTGTCCGGTTTCCCAGGACGGAATTCTTCCGGTGCTCCAGGCATGCAAAGAAGCCGGAGTTAAGGTGGTAAATTATGACTCTGCTGTTACAGATCGTGATCTGGTTGAATGCTATATTGCTTCCGATAATTATTCTGCCGGTAAAATGGATGCAGAATACCTGAATGAGCACTATCCGGAAGGCGGGGAGCTGATGATTATCAACAATCCGAAGGCAGAGTCGGTGGTTGCCCGTGTAAAGGGTCTGACAGAAAATCTGAATGAGAACTTCGTGATTGTTGAAGATGCAGCAATCCAGAGCTCCAAAGACGTTCTGAGCAAAGTGGACGACGCGCTCCAGGTACATCCGGATCTCAAGTTCATCTTTGGATTAAATGATACCTGCGGTATGATCGCACTCGGTTCCTGCCAGTCTGCCGGCAGGGATGATATCGTTGTCGTTTCTGTTGATGGTTCTCCGGACTGCCAGGCATCCATTAAGGACGGCGGTATGACGGCCACAGCGGCTCAGTCTCCGGTTACGCTTGGCGTGGAATCCTTTAACGCCATTAAAAAGCTGGTGGCAGGTGAGCCGGTTGAGGATATCGCAGTTCCCTGCTTTATCATCAGCAAGGACAATATCGACGAGTACGACATCACACAGTGGCATTAATTAAGGCATAGTCAGACAGCCGGGAGGGCATGGGAGTCCCGTGCTTTCCCGGCAGATATACAGAAATCAATAGGAAGAAATAGGCAGTTGTAAGGAGGGATTCAGTCTGATGGAACCCAGGTTACTGGAAATGAACGGGATACAAAAGTATTTTCCGGGCGTACACGCATTGGACGATGTACATCTGGATCTGCTTTCCGGGGAGGTACATGCGCTGTTGGGAGAAAACGGCGCCGGTAAATCCACATTGATAAAGGTTCTTGGCGGCATTTATGCCAAGGATGGCGGAGAAATCATCATCAACGGCCAGAAGGCAGAGATTAACAGCGTCAAGGACGCAGAGCGTTATGGAATCAGCATCATTCACCAGGAGATTGTGCTGGTGCCGGAGATGACGATTGCTGATAATATTTTTCTCGGGAAAGAGACGGGGCCGGCAGCCAATATCGACCGGGCTGGCATGTTAAAAAAGACGCAGGAGCTTCTGGATTCCTTTGACATGGGGCTTTCGGCAGGCGCTAAGGTGTCCTCCTTAAATATCGCACAGCAGCAGATGGTGGAGATCATCCGCGCGACGTTCGGTGAGGCCAGAATCATTGTTATGGATGAGCCAACTTCATCCCTGTCAGATAAAGAGGTGGATGCACTTTTTGACACCGTAAAAAAACTAACCGCGCAGGGAATCGGCATCATTTACATTTCCCACCGTATGAGCGAGCTGGATATCATCGCTGACCGGGTATCCGTCTACCGGGACGGAAAATATGTGGCAACAAAAAAAGTCAAAGAGACGACCACAGACGAGCTTGTGGCTCTGATGGTCGGCCGTGAAGTGGGAAATTATTATAACCGTACGTATAATGAATGTAAGGAAACGGTTCTTGAAGTCAGGGGCCTGACAAACAAAAATGTGAAAAATGTAAGCTTTACCCTGAAAAAGGGCGAAATCCTCGGATTTGCCGGTCTGGTGGGTGCAGGGCGTACTGAAACCATGCGGGCGATTTTCGGCATAGACCCCATTGAATCCGGGGAAATCCTGATCGACGGGAACCGGGTAGAGATCCACAGCACCCAGGATGCAATGGATGCCGGAATCGGCCTTGTACCGGAGAGCCGGAGAGAGGAAGGCATTTTCCCGGCTATGTCCATTAAATTCAATGAGACAATTAAGGTGCTTACTGAGTTTATCGGCGGCTTCCGTGTCAATGCACAGAGGGAAAATGAGATCGCAGATAAATATATGAAAGAGCTTTCTGTCCGTGCACCGGGAACGTATACTCTGGTAGGCAATCTGTCCGGAGGCAACCAGCAGAAAGTAGTAATTGCGAGCTGGCTTGCCACAAAGCCCAGAATTCTGATCCTTGACGAGCCCACACGGGGAATTGATATCGGGGCCAAGACGGAAATCTACGCCATTATGAACGAGCTGGCAAAGAATGGCGTATCCATTATCATGGTATCCTCGGAACTTCCGGAAATCATCGGTATGAGCGACCGCGTAATCGTTATGCGCAGCGGTGAGATCTCCGGCGAGCTGGAGCGCTCAGAGGCAACACAGGTTAATATCATGAAGAACGCTGTCAATATTTAAACTTTGTAATTCGAGGTGACGTAGAATGAGCATAAAAGAAAAAGGTGCTGTGAAGGCCGACAACCCGGTTGTGGCCTACATGAAGAGAAACGGCGGTATCATCATCGGCTTCTTTATCCTGGCAACGATTATCCAGATCAACACTCCACAATTTCTGACATCAAAAAATATCATCAGCGTACTGAGGCAGATTTCCACAAATCTGTACTGCGCATCGGCGATCACCATGATCCTGATTGCAGGCGGCATCGACCTTTCCATTGGTGCTGTGACCTCCCTTTCGAGCGTTGTGGTCTCCACTTTCATGGTAAACTACGGCTTTCCGATTCCGCTTGCCATCTTGGTGGCGCTTGCAGTCGGCGCTATGGTTGGTTTCTTAAACGGCACGATTATCTATAAAACAGGGCTTCCGCCTTTCATCGTTACATATTCCCTGCAAAGTATCTGTCAGGGCATTGCCTATGTGTGGACAGGGGCGCAGCCAATCCGGCTGACAGATCAGAATTTTATTTTCCTGGGCGCAGGGTATGCATTTGGCGTGATTCCGATGCCGTTAATCTATCTTGGAGTAATCCTTGTATTTGTATGGTATATTTTAAACCGCACCAAGCTTGGCCGCCATATCTATGCAGTGGGCGGCAACGAAAAGGCGGCCGAATTCTCCGGCGTCAATATCCGTAAGGTGCGCTGGTTTGTATATATTTTCTCTGGTATCATGGCAGCTCTTGCAGGTGTAGTCCTCTCTGCACGTATGTATTCCGGACAGCCGGCAGTTGGAGCCG
The DNA here is from genome assembly GCA_009917545.1 of bacterium 1XD42-76. Lineage (GTDB taxonomy): Bacteria > Bacillota > Clostridia > Lachnospirales > Lachnospiraceae > QZDW01. The sequence goes on along the minus strand of QZDW01000004.1, from coordinate 18,192 downwards.
GAGGCGAGATGGATGCAATTGCCGCTGTGGTGCTTGGCGGTACTTCGATGGGCGGCGGACGCGGAAGCATCGGCGGAACCATCATCGGCGCTCTTTTAATCGGCATTTTAAACAATGGACTGAACCTGGCCGGTATCGACAGCTACTGGCAGATGGTCGCCAAGGGTGCGATCATCCTGATTGCAGTATATGTTGATTTTGTAAAACAGGGTAATAAACTGCGTAAATAAGCAGCATTAAGAAAGGACGAGGCGATATGGCTTTTTTTGAAACTCATTTTTTCTCTCCGACTCTCTGCTTCGGAACGGATATCAATGTGTTTATTCCGACTCCGAATTCGGACGAGCTGTTAAATAACAAAAGTTCTGACTATTTTCATGAAGGTACCAGGTATCAGGTGCTTTACCTTCTGCATGGTGCTTTTGGCGATTATACGGACTGGATGCGTCTGACAAGCATTGAGAAGTATGCACAGAACCACAAATTGGCTGTCATTATGCCGTCGGCCTCCAACAGCTTTTATCAGAATATGAAATACGGCAGTGATTATCTCAGATATCTGACAGAAGAGTTGCCGCAGATGTGTAAAAGCCTGTTCCCCATTAGTAAAAAGCGGGAAAATACCTTCGTAGCCGGGCTTTCGATGGGCGGTTATGGGGCACTGAAGCTGGCGCTCACAAAGCCTGAGATGTACTCCTGTGCCGTGAGCCTTTCAGGAGCCATTGATGCAGCAGCTTCGATCGCACAGGTGGAAGCAGGGGAGCGGAATGCGCCGTTTGATTATGAGGCCGTATTTGGCGGAACACACATCGAAGGAACAGATGCGGATCTGTTTACCTTAATTAAAAAACTCCAGGCGGAGGGGAAACCGCTCCCACGTATTTTCCAGTCGATCGGGACAGAGGATTTCCTTTATCCGGCCAATGTGAATGCCAGAAAAAAGCTGGAAACACTGGGCGTTGACGTGACTTATGAGGAACACCCCGGCATTCATGACTGGGACTACTGGGATACCCATATCCAGAGAGCACTCGACTGGCTGCCGCTTGTCAACGATTCTGTGGAAGAATAGGAGGGAAATTCGATGGCACATTTAAACTGCAGTTTTTATTCTCCAAGCCTCAAAAAAAATGCAAAGATTACCGTCATCCTGCCGACCGTGAGCGCGGATGATTACCTGTTCCATGATAACCATCCGGATTACTACTGCGAGGGTGCAAAGTATCAGACCTTATATCTGCTTCACGGAAGTTATGGCGACTGTATGGACTGGACGCTTCTGGCAAATGTCGGGCGGTATGCCCAGGAACACTGTGTTGCCGTGGTAATGCCCTCCGGCGAGAACAGCAGCTATGTTGATATGCTGCACGGAGAGGCATATCTGACATATATCAGTGAAGAGCTGCCGGAATTTTTAAGTAAAATTTTCCCCATAAGCAAGAAACGGGAGGATACCTTCATTGCCGGGCTCTCAATGGGCGGTTTCGGAACCTTCCGGGCTGCGCTCGAGCATCCGGAACGGTATGCGGCTGCGGCCAGCCTGTCAGGCGCACTGGACAAGACGCGCATTCAGAACAGCCAGGAAGCGCACTCGAAGAAAATGCCGCTCAACTACCGTAAGGCAGTTTTTGGGGAAAACCTGGAAGCCTGCGGCGGTAAGGATGATTTGAGAGTCGTGCTGAAAAAGCGGCTGGATGAAAATGCCAGCCTGCCGAAGCTTTATCATACCATCGGCACAGAAGATTTTCTGAAAGACAGCTCCGAGGACTTTATCAACTACGCGAAGGAACTCGGCGTTTCCATCGAGTATGTGACACATCCGGGAATCCATGACTGGAAGTTCTGGGATACATACATTCAGGAGGTTCTTGACTGGCTGCCGTTAGCGAATAATATGGTATAAACAGGGATCGGACACATGGTTTAAGAAGTTGTATATTATATATTTAAGAAGAAATAGCCTGTCTGCTTTGACGTTTGGATAAAAAGCAGACGGGCCTTTTTTATAGAAATTTTCTTTTCGACGGCATGCTGGTTTCGGGACAGGTCAGCTGTGGCGAACTGGCTTATTGACTAAACCTGCGGGCCATCAGCAGATGCGCAGAAAACGGGATGAGAAACAAAATGATAAATAACAGGAATCAGGAACGGATGATTGCCGATTATGTATTTTTGTGATAAGATAGTGAAAATTGTTATCAGATATTTTTGCATAAATGTGTTGCAACAGGAGATATCACATGAAAATCATATTAGAAAATTTGACGAAACGCTTCCCGGGCCGGGACAGAAAGCATCAGGGGGAGGTAACGGCAGTAAAGGATTTTTCATTCGAGATTCCCGACGGAAGCCTGGTCGGCCTCTTAGGGCCTTCCGGCTGCGGAAAAAGTACGACTCTGAATCTGATTAGCGGGCTGGAAATGCCTACAGAGGGAAGGATCCTTTTTGGTGAGGACGATGTGACAGGACTTCCGGCGGAGAAGCGGGGAATCGGCCTGGTATTTCAGAACTATGCGCTCTACCCGCACCTGACGGTACGGCAGAATATCATGTTCCCGCTGGAAAACCGCAGGGGAAAGGACAGGCTGTCCAAAGCCGATATGCAAAAAAAGGCTCGTGAGGCAGCAAGGATGGTTCAGATCGAGGACTTGATGGACAGGAAGCCGGGGCAGCTTTCCGGCGGACAGCAGCAGCGTGTAGCGATTGCCAGAGCGCTTGTGAAGATGCCGAAGGTGCTTTTACTGGATGAGCCGCTCTCCAATCTCGACGCCCGCCTGCGTTTACAGACCAGAGAGGAGATCCGCAGGATCCAGAGAGAGACAGGGATCACCACGATTTTCGTGACGCATGACCAGGAAGAGGCCATGAGTATTTCTGATCTTATCGTTGTGATGAAAGAGGGCGTGGTACAGCAGATCGGAAAGCCGCAGGACGTCTATGACAGCCCTGCAAACCTGTTTGTGGCAAAGTTTCTGGGAACGCCTCCCATTAACCTTTTTTACGGACAGATCAGGGGACAGAAGCTTTTCATCGGAGAAGATGCCGTTTTTACTCTGCGCGGGATCCCCGACCAGGAGGTGTCTGTGGGCGTGCGGCCGGAGGGATTTCAGGTATGCGAGGACGGCCCTCTCTGTTGTGATTTAAAGGGCGTGGAGGTGATGGGACGCGACATCAGCGTGCTTGGCTGGCACAAAGCTTCCCTGAACCCAACGATTCGCGCTATGATAAGTGGAGGCCAGGCCGTGCAGGCAGACCGTGCGCTGGTGCGTTTTTCATTGAATCCTGCAAAAGTGCTGTTATTTCACCGGGACACGGAAGAACGGATTGATTTCGAGGTGGTGTGATATGAAAAGCAAAAAGAACCATAGCCTGAAGGGATGGCTTTATCTGCTGCCGGCACTGCTTTTTCTGGCGGCCTTTCTGGTGTACCCGTTGATAGATGTTTTTATTTATTCTTTTGAGGAAGGATACCACTCCGCTTCCCAGACATATTTCGGAGTCGGGACTTATAACTACTCTTATGTATTGCATGACCCTTATTTTTTGCAGGCAGTGAAAAATACCTTTCTTCTGGTTATTATCACGGTACCTTTATCGACAGGGATTGCCCTGTTTCTTTCGGTATGCCTGCATTCCATAAAACGTCTGCGCAGTGTGTTTCAGACAATATATTTCCTGCCTTATGTGACAAACACACTGGCGGTAGGGCTTGTGTTTATGCTGCTGTTTCAGAAAACTGCTTATACGGATGGTTTTATTAACCTTATTATCCATTGGTTCGGGGGGCCATCCGTCGATTTTATCGAGGGGCCTTATTGGGCGAAACTGTTTGTGCTGTGTTTTTATACCATCTGGGTCGTTATGCCCTTTAAGATTTTGATTCTCACCAGTGCGCTGGCTTCCGTCAATGATGATTACTATAAGGCGGCCAGGGTGGATGGAACGTCTGGACTGCGGACTTTTATGCGTATCACGCTGCCCATGATCTGGCCGATGGTATTCTATCTGATCGTTACCGGATTTATCGGCGCTTTTAAGGCTTACAGCGATGTAGTGGCGCTTTTTGGCACAGATCTGAATGCGGCAGAGATGAATACCATCGTGGGGTATGTGTACGATATGCTCTATGGGGACAGTGGCGGATATCCTTCTTATGCCTCAGCGGCGGCAGTGATTCTCTTTGTCATCGTGCTTACCATTACATGTGCAAACCTGCTGGCCGGCAGAAGGCAGGCGGATGACTGAAAGGCGGGATAACATGGAAAAGGAAATGAATTACGAACAGATCGGGAAGAAAGACAGGAAATTGGAGCGGATCCGGCGTGCGTTCACCTACGGACTGCTGGGATTCTGGGCGCTTTTGGTGTTGTTTCCGTTTTACTGGATGATACTCACTTCAGTAAAGAGCTATAGTGCCTACAATTCGGAATATATCCCGAAACTTTATACATTATCGCCCACATTGCAAAACTACCGGGATGCCTTTATGGAGGTTCCGCTGGGAAGGTATCTGTTGAATACCACGATTTTTGCCGTCTGCACGACTGCGGTCATGCTGACGGTGGCGGTATTGGCGGCCTTTGCTTTCGCAAGGCTTGATTTTCCCGGAAGGAATACCGTATTTGTGGGGTTTTTGTCTCTGATGATGATTCCGAACGAGCTGGTAATTATCACGAATTTTGTGACGATTTCTAATCTTGGCATGCGTAATTCGTTTCAGGGACTGATTCTGCCTTCAGTGATGTCTGTTTTTTATATTTACCTTTTGAAGGAGAATTTCGAACAGATTCCGGACAGCCTTTATCAGGCGGCCAAGGTGGACGGGACTTCGGATCTTAAATACCTGTTTAAAGTGATGATTCCCATGTCAAGGCCGACACTCATTACCATTACGATCCTCAAGATCATCGAGTGCTGGAATTCCTATGTCTGGCCCCGCCTGATTACCGATGAGCAGGCGTATTTCCTGGTCTCAAACGGGATTCAGGAAATCCGGGAAAACGGCTTTGGCCGTGAGAATATCCCTGCAATGATGGCAGCAGTGGTGGTGATATCGGTGCCGCTTATCATGCTGTTTCTGGTATTCCGCCAGAAAATCATGGACGGGGTGTCCAGAGGAGGCTTAAAGGGATGATGGGAGACAGAATGTTCAGAAAGACCATCCGGGACAGAGGGGGAAAAAGGGACGGTATCTGTGGTAAAATCGCAGGTATTGCCGGACTGCGGCCAGTTTTTCTGGCTGTTGCGTTCAGTTTGATATCCTTGCTTACAGGCTGCCACGGTCAGAAGGATCTGCATGCATTTGAGGCGCCGCAGGAGTTCGACGATTCCAGGACATACGAGATCACCTTCTGGGCCAAAAATGATACCAATAAATCGCAGACCGATATTTATCAGCAGGCAATCGCTGATTTTGAGGGGATGTATCCGAATATCAAGGTCAACCTGCGTCTGTATACGGATTACGGAAAAATTTATAATGATGTGATTACCAATATTGCCACTGACACCACGCCCAATGTCTGCATTACGTATCCAGACCATGTGGCGACGTACCTGACCGGTTCCAATCAGGTCGTTCCCTTAGAGGGGTTATTTGAGGATGAACGGTACGGCCTCGGCGGGAGCGAGGTGCGCTTTGGCTCCCCCGGCATTGAGGAGATGGTGCCCCAGTTTTTGGAAGAGTGCTCGTTTGGAGGACATTATTACGGCATCCCTTATATGCGTTCGACTGAGGCCTGTTATGTGAACCGTACCTATGTGGAGGCATTAGGCTACACACTTCCGGATGTCCTGACCTGGGACTTTATCTGGGAGGTCTCAGAGGCCGCGATGGAAAAGGATGCAGAGGGGAATTTCCTTATTAACGGACAAAAGGTAATGATCCCCTTTCTCTATAAATCTACGGATAATATGATGATACAGATGCTCTGGCAGAAGGATACAGGATATTCCACCGACAACGGGGAGATTCTGCTGTTCAATGACACGACGAGGGAGCTTTTGTACACGATTGCGGAACACGCTAAAAGCGGCGCGTTTTCTACCTTCAAGATATCAGGCTATCCGGCGAATTTCCTCAATGCAGGCCAGTGTATTTTTGCCGTGGATTCCACGGCAGGGGCTACCTGGATGGGAACGGATGCGCCTCTGTGCGATATCAGCGAGGATAAAATCGTGGAATTCAAGACAGAGGTGTTTCCTGTCCCGCAGTTTGACCCTGAACATCCGCAGATGATTTCCCAGGGGCCTTCGGTCTGCCTTTTCAATAAAGAGGATCCGCAGGAAGTCCTGGCCTCCTGGCTGTTTGCCCAGTATCTGTTGAGCGATAAGGTGCAGACGGCCTATTCCAGGACGGAAGGGTATATCCCTGTGACGATCAAAGCTCAGAAATCGCCGGAATATCAAGACTATTTATCCAGAGGCGGGGAGGATACGACGGTTCACTACGAAGTCAAAATAAAAGCCGCCAGACTTCTTTTGGAGCATATTGGCGATACTTTCACCACGCCGGTATTCAACGGCTCCGCTTCTCTGCGCGACGGGGCGGGACAGCTCATTGAAAACACGGTAAAATCTGCCAGAAGGAAAGAGACGATTGACGACGCATACGTGGAAAAACTCTATGGGGATGTGGCCTCCCTGTACCGCTTAGACCAGCAAAACGCCCGGAACGAAAACACCCGTTCTGGAAAAACCAACCTTGGCCCCCTCCCCCGAACAGCCATATTCCTGATTATCTCCCTGGCCGCTGCCTGGGTTTTGATGGGAGGATATGCGATTTATCTATTGATTTTGACTAAAAAAAGAGTATAATCTTTCATAGCTATGAGCAGCGCGCATTGCTTTTGCAGGAATCGTGAAGGTATGCTTGCATACCGAAACGATTCGGGCAAAAGCAATGCATGCGGCGACAGCCGCAAAGCGAGGAAAGCCAAAGGATTTCCGAGCGTCAGCTGCGGGTGTGCCTGGAGCAGACAATTCTGGCGCAAACCATTATGCCATGCCCGCCAACTGAAACGATTCAGACAAAAGCAATGCATGCGGCGACAGCCGCAAAGCAACCAATATCTGCAGTCGTGAACCGTGCAGACTCAGCTGGCATTACGCGCTGCAAAAAGCAAAACATATTTTGAGGAGGAAGATTATGAAGAAAATCGCATTATTGGGCCTGGCAGTCACGATGGCTCTCACCGTCACTGCCTGCGGCTCCAAAAACGAGGGTCCGGCCACAACGGAAGCCGCCACAACAGCAGAGGCTACGACAGCTGCTGAGACGACCACAGCCGCGGAAACGACAACGGCTGCCGAGACGACCACAGCCGCAGAGACGACGGCAGCAGACGAAGCGTCCACGGGAGTCATGACGCATGAGGAATTCATGGACGCAGAGTTAGAGACGCAGGTCGTTGTGGAGACCTACGTTCAGGCGAAACAGTCCTGGTGGGAAGATAAGGCAACCCTTTACACACAGTCTGAGGACGGCGCTTACTTTGTCTACAACGCGGCCTGCTCTAAGGAAGACTATGAAAAGCTGGTTCCGGGAACCAAGATTAAAGTAACGGGATACAAGGCAGAGTGGTCCGGCGAGGTGGAAATCATCGACGCTTCTTTTGAGATCGAAGAGGGGAACTATATTGCAACAGCCGAGGACGTGACAGCTCTGTTAGGAAAGGATGAGTTAATCGACCATCAGAACGAATTTGTCGCTTTCAAGGGTATGACGGTGGAAGCAGCAGGAAAAGACGATGCCGGGAATGATGTAGCGTTCCTTTATAACTGGGATGGATCCGGTGAGGACGGAAATGACCTTTACTTCAACGTATCTCTGGACGGTGAAACATATACCTTCACCGTAGAATCCTATCTTTGTGATAACACAACAGAAGTCTACGAGGCTGTTAAGAACTTAAAAATCGGTGATGTCATCGACATGGAAGGCTTCCTGTACTGGTATGAGGGAGTAAATCCCCATATCACTTCTGTAACAGCGGCGAACTAAAAGAACGGCCTGCAGCCGGTCTGCTTTAGGTCCACGGAATGCAAAGAAGCAGCCAGCCTCTGCTTTTTTGCATTCCCAAAGTCAAAGCAGGCAGGCGTTTCTGTTTTCCGATGTCTGAAAAATATATCTGTGATATGCCTGCCGGGCAGGAGCATGTACTTCCAACAGGAGTGTACTCTGCCACTGGAGTGAATATCTGCCAGGCTGAGAACGCGAAGGTGCAGGGAGGAACAGGGATGGAAAAACAGCAGACCGATGATCAGAAAAAAGAAGAGCTTCAGATGGATATCGCGCAGAATATCGGCCATATTGTGCAGAAAGTATTTGGGGAACAGAAAGAGGCCGCTTTAAAATGTCTGACGCAGATCCGACAGGAAGCGTACAATGAGGCAGATCTGATTCGACGTATCGACCAGCATATGGATAAACTGTATTGTGCCAGCGGGCAGGTATACCGTATACTAAAGGAGCTGGATTACCGGAAGCTTCCTGATGCAGAAACGTATCTTTTATTTTACAGGCAGGTGCTTTTCTTCAATAGAAATTCCTACAATGCCTTTTTACTGGAAATCACGCAGTATTACGAATCACAGTTTTATGATGAAATGCCGCAGGAAATCAAACAGGATCTCGATTTACTGAAAGCAAACTGCCATGCCAGCCTGCATGAAAATGCGGTGGCCGGGCTCTACTATCATAAGGCATTAAAATCTCTCCCACACAATTCTGTCAGTGCGGCCTGGGCCAATCTGGGCTTCAGCCATCTTTACCCATTCCATGAACCGAAACGATTGGAGCTCTTACAATCCGCTTCTGAGGCCTTCCTGTTAAATGGTGAGACTACAGATTATTTAAAGACAGAACTAAAAATTATCCATTATGAGAAGCAACTGCGGCATCGCGGGCCAGAGCTCCTTAACCGGGTCGACGAACAGTTGGCTTTGATACAGGAAAAAACGAAATATCAGGATATATATGACTGCCTTCTGAAGATGAAAATAGAAATTCTGTCAGCGCAGGGACGCATCCAGGAGGCAATGGACTGCGTAAGAGTAAGGCTGGAGGGATTCCATGCGCAGGTTCGGCACAGAGACGGAGGAGCTCTCCTTTATCCATCATGGTCTGATTCTCGCCGACAGGCTTAAGGACGAGGAGGCCAAAGATGAGTTTACAAAGCTTCTTCATCTGAAAGAGAAGCGCTTGTCGCTCAATATGGAAAAGAAGCGGCAATATGAAGCCAGACAGGAATTACTGGAGCATTTGAAGGCATGCGAATATGACCGGATGGATGAAGTGGCAATGACAGGAGAAAACGAAGAGCTGCGCTGGGTGATTTTTCTGGTACAGTCCTTATCAGAAGAGCTGTCCGACATACAAAAGATGGAAAAAATGCAGGAAGCGCTGCATTTTGTCAGGGAGAATTACAGCTTCCGGGTGGACTATCTGGAGGCTGTCTATGCCAGGATGGCACAGTTTTACCAGGCAGTCGATCAGGAGGAGTGCCTGAAATATTGTGAAAAAGTGCTTAATGTCAATCGTTTTAATCATTTTATCATTGAGCTGTATTTGGAAGGTCTCAGAGAGATGAAAGACTGGAAACGGCTGCTTGCATTCTGTGAACAGCAGCTTATGCTTTTGGGAGAACAAAAGGATTATCTTATTCTGGCCGGAGAGGCGTCGTTCCAATTAAAAGATTATGATGCGGCAGTCTCATATCTGAACGGCCCGTCGCAGTCCTCGGAATATGCAGATCAGTTGCTGCATGAGGCATTAGACAGCGGCGGCCGCCCAAAGGCCAGGCAGAATCCAGACATGCACCACTATACCGTGCAGGATGTAAGAGATGCCCTGACTGCATTTAAAGAAAGCGTACAGAACGAGACGCGTATGAGTTTCTGGCGCGCTGACCCGAAGGATCCAAAGAAGCACAAATGGGTCGAAAAGCCGGAAAGCCTGGGAAAAGTATTATTACAGACCAGCCTAAAAGGATGTTTTCGGGACGATATCCTGACGATTGAGGAATGCGCGGCCGGGGCCGGGAGAATTGACCTTTATTTGAACCTGAATTCGGAGCTTTCTGTACTGGCAGAACTTAAAATGTGTGGTGAGAGATATTCGGCAGGTTATGCCAAAAACGGATTAGATCAGCTTAGACATTATATGAAGGCCAGAAAGACTGGTGTCGGATATCTGATTATTTTTGACGCCAGGAGGCGGGATTTTGGGAAAGGTTTTCCCGGACAGTGCATTGTAGAAGAGGGAATCATTTACACGCTGGTGGTCGATGTGCGAAATACAGTAGAATAAGAGACGGAAAGGTAAGATATCATGTACATTGCAGATTTACATATCCATTCCAGATATTCCCGTGCCACGAGCAGGGACTGTACGCCGGAGGTACTGGATTTGTGGGCGGGACGAAAAGGGATCGACATTCTGGGAACAGGGGATTTCACGCATCCGGCGTGGCGGGCGGAGCTTTCGGAAAAGCTGGTTCCGGCAGAGGAGGGACTATACTGCCTGAAAAATGAACTGCGGATGAAGGATCCTGTTTCGCCGCATGCAGGCGCCCAGAGATTCGTGATTTCCGGGGAGATCAGCTCCATTTACAAGAAAAACGGGCGGGTCCGCAAGGTGCATAATGTCATTCTTCTGCCGGGGCTTTCTGAGGCTGAGGCCTTGTCGCAGAGACTGGAGGCAATCGGCAACATCCACTCGGACGGAAGGCCGATTCTGGGGCTCGACAGCCGCGATCTGCTGGAAATTACGCTTGAGGTCTGCCCAAGGGCCATTTTCATCCCGGCCCATATCTGGACGCCGCATTTTTCCATGTTCGGGGCGTTTTCCGGGTTCGATACCATAGAAGAGTGTTTTGAGGATCTGACGCCCTATGTGCATGCCTTTGAGACCGGGCTTTCCTCTGATCCGCCGATGAACTGGCGCTTATCAGCTCTGGACCGTCTCCAGATGATATCGAATTCCGATGCACATTCTCCGCAAAAGCTGGGACGTGAGGCGAATCTGCTTGATATTCCGATGTCATACGAGGGTTTATACGGGGCCATACAGGAAGGGAGAGGACTTGCCGGAACAATTGAATGTTTCCCCGAAGAAGGGAAATATCACTATGATGGGCACCGTAAATGCCATCTGTGTCTGAGCCCCCGCGAGGCAGACGCATATCAGGGGAAATGTCCCCTGTGCGGAAAAAAGCTGACGCTTGGCGTCTCCCATCGGGTGGAACAGCTTGCCGACCGGCCGGAAGGATTCGTCCGTGCAGACGCGGCATATTATGAAAGCCTGGCGCCGCTTACAGAAGTCATCGCTGCTTCCACAGGCCGTTCCGCCGCCAGCGCCAAAGTGCAGAAGCAGTATGAGGAAATGCTGAGGCAGTTTGGAAATGAATTTACAGTTTTGAGAGAGACGCCAATTGAAGAGATTCGGAAGGAGTGTGGCTATTTTATCTCCGAGGGAATCAGCAGGCTGCGGCAGGGAAAAGTAAAACGCTCTCCCGGATACGATGGGGAATATGGAATCATCAGCCTGTTTGAGCCGTCGGAGCTTGCATCTGTGGACGGACAGATGACAATGTTTTCATGGGCCGGTCTTAGCGGGAATACGGACAGAGAAACACAGCCGGATGGAAACGCACAGGCGGGCAGAGAAATACAGGCCAGTGGAAGAGTGCCGGCCGTACCAGCAGCAACCTCTGTTTCGGAGAAAGAACTGTTATCAGAAGATGGCAAGGCGTCCCTTGCACAGCGTGAGGCAGCGGTTACTGATATGACGAATTGTGCCGGGAACAGAGATATGTCCGTAACAGACGGACAGGCAGGGGATGTCGTAACCGGACTTTCTTTCAATGAAGAACAACTGCATGCAATACGGGCCGTCGCTCCCAGAATCGCTGTAATTGCCGGGCCGGGTACGGGAAAGACGAAAACGCTCGTCTCACGCATCGTTTATCTGCTAAAGGAGCGCCGGGGAAAGCCGTCGGATATCACAGCCGTCACCTTCACAAATCAGGCGGCACAGGAGATGCGTACACGCCTTAAAGATGAGCTTGGCAGCCGTAAGGCCGCCGGCCTGCGGATTGGAACCTTTCACTCCATTTGCCATGACCTTTTGAAGGAGGCGGGTGAAGAATTCACCCTGGCAGATGAAAACAGCACTCTGGAGATCGCCAGAGAAGCGGCGGAGGCGATCGGTCTCAAAGGAAAACCGCGAACGCTGCGCCAGGAGATTTCACAGAGAAAGGTGTCAGCAGCTCTGGGAGATCAGGATTCCGCTGACATCGACCGTGCTGTCCATTTCTATCAGGAACGCCTGACTGCATTAGGTGCTTTGGATTTCGACGATCTGCTTTTGAAAGCTCTTGAGCTTGCCCAAAAGTCCCATACCACTTTCCCCTGTCTTTTCGTAGATGAATTTCAGGATGTAAGCCCCTTACAGTACCGTCTGATCGAAGAATGGGGCCGGGGCGCCAGGGAGCTTTTTGTCATTGGAGATCCCAATCAGGCGATCTATGGCTTCCGCGGCGCAGGGACTGACAGCTTTGAACGCTTTTTTGCCGGCAAGGAGACGGAAATGATCCGCTTAAGGAAGAACTACCGTTCCCGTCCGGAAATCCTGACAGCCTCACAGGAAATTCTGGGGGATGCGGGAATGAGGCTGATTCCTGTCCGGGAGTCCGGGGAGCCTGTCTGTATGATACAGACAGCAGGAGAGACAGCAGAAGCTGTATTGATAGCCAAAGAAATCAACCGCATGGTCGGAGGGATTGATATGCTGGACGCGCAGGAAGGGTTTTCGCGCGCTCAGGATGAGGGAATCCGAAGTTTTGGCGATATCGCTGTTCTTTACCGTACCCATCGTCAGGCAGAACTTTTGGAGGACTGCCTGAAAAAGGAGGGCATCCCCTATCTGGTAGCGGGACGGGAAGAGTTCCTGGAGGATGACTGCGTGCGCGGGAGCCTGGCATTTTTCAAAAGCATACAAAACCCGGCCGACCAGCTTTCAAAGAGCATATGCCGCAGGCTGTTGTGGAAAGAAAAAAAGGACAGTGACTTCGACTCCACATATGATGCGCTGGCTGAAAAATATCAGGCGCTTTTGCGTAGGGGAAAGCCTCAGAATATATGGAAGGCCTGGAATGAGGACTTGGGATGGAAAACAGAAGAGGCCATGAAAAAGCTGGCCTCGATGGCAGTATTTTATAAAACCATGCCGGAAATGCTGACGGCTCTGGCCTTTGGCAGGGAAAGTGATCTGAAGCGGTGTGGAGGAAAAACTTACACAGCGGACGCGGTGACGTTAATGACTATGCACGGCTCCAAGGGCCTGGAATTTCCGGCAGTGATTCTGTACGGCGTCAGAGAGGGAATCGTGCCGCTTGAATACCACGGACGGGAAACCGATATGGAAGAGGAACGGCGCCTCCTCTATGTTGCCATGACAAGGGCAAAGGAGGAATTGATGCTCACAGGCTCGGGAACGCCTTCCGCATTCCTTAAAAGCGTACCGGAGCATGTGATCCACAGAGAAACCATACGCCAAAAGCCCAGGCCGGGAGACGGCGGCCGCCAGATGAGTCTGTTTGATTTATTTCCCTGCAAATAAATGATTTTTTTAGGAGGAGCGATATGTCTTTTCAAATGCCAGTATACCACCATCCCGATTTTACAAAGGAGCTGTTTTTACAGGCGCCGGATGCTGTCTGGGAGACGGCAGAAAAGGACGGTGTGGCGCCGGAGGATTACCACAGTACATCAATGTATCCGGAATATTTTAAGATCGACGGAACATGGACGCTTGCCCAAGAGAGCCGTATGGATTCCTGCGTAATCCTGAGAGAGAATGGACGGCTTGACGTGGTGGAAGCAAGAAATATAAAAAAGGGCGACAAGGTGATTCTTGGACGGACAGAAAAATGTGAACAGGGCATTTATATGCACTGCCGTGGCTTTGAGGAGAGCAAAGATGTCCTGGAAGATCAGTTTGTATTCCGGCAGGGGAGAAGTCGTGAGACCTCTTATGCCAGGGATTACGACAAGCTCTTTGATCTTCTGCGCTACGAAAAAGAGCATGGTGGAAAGATCGTGTGGGTAATGGGTCCGGCTTTTGCTTTTGACGCAGGCGCAAGGGCCGCTATGTCAGCGTTAATTGACCACGGCTATGCGCAGGCACTGCTGGCCGGCAATGCCTTGGCAACCCATGATCTTGAGGGGGCACTTTTGCATACAGCATTGGGACAGGACATTTATACACAGAAATCACAGCCGAACGGGCATTATAACCACCTGGATGTCTGCAATAAGGTGAGAAAAAGCGGCTCGATCCCACAATTTATCGAGGAGTATCATTTAAATGACGGAATTCTCTGCAGCTGCGTCAGAAATCACGTGCCTGTGGTGCTGGCCGGCTCGATCCGCGACGACGGCCCTCTGCCGGAGGTCATCCGTGATGTCTATGAGGCGGCAAATGCCATGCGCGCGCAGATTCGGGACTGTACAACCGTCATTTGTCTGGCGACGATGCTGCACACGATTGCCACAGGCAATATGACACCTTCGTTCCGTGTGCTGGCAGACGGTACAATACGTCCGGTCTATCTGTATACAGTGGATGCCGACGAATTTGTGGTAAATAAATTGTTAGACCGCGGGAGCCTCAGTGCGACTACTATGGTAACGAACGTGCAGGATTTTATCACACGCGTCGCCAGGGGACTCTCTGTACTTCCATAGCCTGTGAAAGTCCACCGTCAGGCGGCATCCATTCAGGGATGTCCAATGCTCATGTATGGTAAAGAAGCATAGTAAAGAGAACTGATACAGACAGCCACCCACGCTCCGAGCAAGGTAAATATGATAGAATCGCTCTAACAAGGACACAAAATCGTTGGAGCGTTTTCTATTCTATATGGATAGATTATTGTCACTAATAATATGTGCTGCGCAAACAATATTGAAAATCCAGTCTATTGGGAGTATAATGTGACGGAGTTAAAAAGCTAAGCTTTTTGATGAATCTACTAGCGAAAGGAAACCTATCATCATGAAAAAAGGAGCAACTATTTTTCTTGTGACTTGTCTCATGTTTTTTCTTGTGGCGTGTTCGTCCGGTGGGAACAGCGAGCAGTCATCACAGGCGCAGAAAGCAACCCAGACACAAAGACCAACCTTACCAGAAAGCAACGAAACAGAAAAAGGGACGTCTGCCAAGGAAGAACAAACCGAAGAAGTCCCTTCAGAAAATTCGGCAACAGAGAACTCGTCCGCAAAAGCAGAGCAAGAAGCAAACAACGAAACCGAATTGAATGATGAACTTGAAGTGGATTTTATATATGACTATTCGGAGGATATCAGGGCGGATATTGACTATGTGGTATCAAGTTCAACTTCCCTGCAAAAAGAGCTGGAGAATGTTGAGACGGTTATTCAGAAGTACAATCTGCTAGCTGAGGAAGCTCAAAGTCAAGGCGAAATGAATGTATCATCTAAGTGGCTTTACGTAATATGGGATACGGAATTAAATAACCTGTGGAGCAGATTCAGTAATTCAGCTGATCAGCAGACAAAGGAGAATATCCTTGCAGATCAAAGGAATTGGAATGACATGAAAGAAGAGGCGGTCTTTGAGAACATCGGACTCAGCGAAGAAAACGGCAGCATGTATCCTCTACTTGAAAACTCTTTTCTGGAAGAGATTACCAGAAACAGGGCTTATGTTCTTGCTAATGAGTTGGCGAAGATAAAAGGCGAGTCCTTCATCATGCCGGAAAAATCGGCAAAGTACAGTTTCTTTGTAGACAATCAGGGGACAGGCAGCATCTACAGTTCTCTGATTACCCGGCAGGGAGTGTCGGGAGACGATGAAGCTGTTATCTCCATTTACAGACTGGGGGAAATAAAAGGAGTCTTTGTTGACAATGGAAATGGAGAATTGTCTTTCACATCGAATGATGCAGATACCAGAATTGTAAAGGGAATCATAAAAATCAACGGATGGAACGGCGCAAGTTTTACAGTTACAGAGGCGCCGGAAGGGTTCCTCTCCGTAGGGGAAGAATTTGATTTCCCTTTTGCATTTTGACAGGTACTCATCATAAATTATATTTATAAGGCTAATACATATATTGAGTATAGGCGGCATAGGGGGGCTGTCGCACTAAGTAATTAGTGCGCAGCTCCTTTTCTATGCAAAAAAATAACTGCCAGACCTCGAAAGTATCCGGCAGTTGGTGTAAAATTAATGTATGACCAAACACATTAACTTACAGAAAAATTATAGCCTAAATCAAAGCGGATATCCATTAAAACTTCCGCTAAATATTGAAACGATCATTCCGGAGGATGATTCTGTGCGGTTACTGAGTCAGTTTGTGGAGGCGATGGATTTGACTGACTTATATTCTGCTTCTGAAAGAATAAATTCAGTATCCCCGAGAACTCTTCTGAAGATTGTACTTTACTCTTACATGAATGGGGATTATTCTTCCCGTTCCATGAAGCTTAACTGTAAAAGAGATATCAATTTCATGTTTCTTTTAGAAGGTGCGCCTGCTCCTGACCATGCAACATTTGCACGATTTAGAAGCATTCATTTTGCTCCATGCGCCATGCGCATTCTTGCTGAAATGTCCAACGCGCTTTTTGACCTGGGAGAAATTTCAGGCGAAACCGTTTTTATTGACGGCACAAAAATCGAAGCTGCCGCAAACAAATACACGTTTGTCTGGAAGAAGGCCGTAACCCCAAATTAGACAAAACTTCTGATAAAACTTGCTGATTTTGTGGCGGAGTGCGAACAGCTCTACGATTTAAAGATTGTTTATGGCCACACCGTAAAGATGAAGCATGTAAAGAAACTCCGCAAGAAGCTCTATGCCCTCAAACAGAGTGAAAAGGTGGTCTTTGTTCATGGCATTGGGAAAAGAAAAACGCCGCTTCAAAAGAGCATTGAAACCCTCGAAGAGTATCTGTCCCGGCTCAAAAAATATAATCATCAAATACATATCTGCGGCAGACGCAACAGTTATTCCAAGACAGACCACGACGCCACTTTTATGAGGATGAAAGAGGATGTCATGGGAAACGGACCGTTAAAACCGGCGTATAACCTCTGGCTTGGGGTGGATTCCGAATATATTACATGGCTTATCATGGCCCGCAGCCGACAGATACAACAACCTTAATCCCTTTTTTAAAAGATGCGGAAGAACATCTGAAATTCCGGGCGGTAAAACGCTCAAAAGGCATGAGTGGGAAGCCTGTCACAAGCAAGCCCGTGTACGGCTACCTCATGGACGAGGACGAAAATTTCATCATTGACAAGGAAGCCGCCCCGTGGTGAAGCAGATTTACAGCCTATGCCTTGCCGGGAACGGTCCGACCAAGATAGCCCGTATGCTTACGGAACAGGAAATCCCCACGCCGGGAACGCTGGAATACCGCCGGACGGGAAGCACACGCCGCTACCACCCCGGCTATGAGTGCAAGTGGGCGGTGAACACCGTGGTGCATATCCTTGAAAACCAGGAATACACAGGCTGCCTTGTGAACTTCAAGACCACCACACAATCCTATAAATGCAGCAAGATTATCTACAACAGCGAGGACAAACAGGCAATCTTTGAGAACCACCACGAGCAGATAATCGACAAGGACACATGGGAGCGTGTGCAGGAGCTGCGCAAGCAGCGCAAACGCCGCAAAGAAGAAAGAGCTGGAAGCGGCAGAAAAACGGATTGCGGAACTCTCCGCCATCTTCAAGCGGCTGTATGAGGACAGCGTGACCGGGCGCATATCGGACGAGCGTTTCACGGAGCTTTCGGCAGACTACGAAGCCGAGCAAAAGGAGCTGAAAGAGAAAGCCGCCGCCTTGCAGAGCGAACTTTCTAAAACGCTGGAAGCCACGGCAAACGCTGAAAAGTTTATGAAAGTGGTACGCAAGTACACCAGCTTTGAGGAACTCACCCCTACCCTGTTACGGGAGTTTGTGGAGAAAATCGTAATCCACGAATCGGAAGCCCTTGACGGGAAACGCCGGGGGAAGCTCCGCAGACAGGAAATCGAAATCTATTACTCTTTTGTCGGCAAGGTAGAATTGCCCGACTAAAGCCCGACCCGTCCGGCAGTCAGCCGGACAGGGAACGGCAAAATTTTTTACACTTCTTTTACTTCTTTATC
>QZDW01000049.1 GCA_009917545.1 bacterium 1XD42-76 | reverse complement strand
GACATCGCTCTACCCTAAGTTTGACATTACAAATGAAAATCAATTTAGCTAAATATAATCAGGTCAATGCACTAGAAAAATCATTTTTTACCATGGACAAAACATTTCCCTGAAACTCCCTGGCCTGATAGCCCAATTTGATAAAGCATTCAAATAACGCCGTGACAAAAAAGCATACAACACTTGCGTACATCACCGGCTTCAAACCGACAGCAGAATATAAGATACCTCCCAGCAAAGGCGCGATCAGATACGAAATGGACGCCACCTGGTTTACCACCGCGTTTCCCTTAATAATGTTATCGCCTGCCAGCATCTGCGGGATACACGCCTGCACCGTAGGCGTTTCAAATGCCCCAAGAACAGAGAGTATCACCAGCAGCACGCTAATCACTACAACTGCATTGTCCCCGGACAAAAAGACCGCTGCGCATAGGACAAATATTCCCGTCAGCGTGTCCAGCGCCACCATGATATTCCTCCGATCCGCCCTGTCAGCCAGGATTCCTCCAATGGGGGACAAAAGGATCGTCGGAATCGTCGCAATAGATAAAATCCCCGCAAACACAGCCGCCGAACCCGTCACCTCCAACACATACATGGACAGCGCCAGACGCAGGATATAATTGCCAAACAAAGAACTTGCCTGCCCCAGTACAAGGAGTGTAAAATTTTTCGTAAAAAGTTTCTGCTCCATCCGCTACTCCTTCCTTTCTTCCCTATAGCCTCCCAGTATCCTCTCTGTCCGTCCAACCATCTCATCCTCTATGATCGGAAGCCCCATTGCCGCAAGAACCTCCGCAACAAACCTGCACTTATGCCGAATCTCTTCCGCATCCGCCGGGAACACGGACGGAAGCAGCCAGAAATTGACAAGGGGCAGCAGTTCAGAAAGCTCCTTTGCGTATTCCGTCCGGATCGAACCGTCACGCCGCCCTTCCTCAATCAGTTCCAGCCATAAAGGAGTCAGCACACGCCGGTTCGCCTCCACCGCAGCCGCCAGAATGCGCGGGTCTTTCAAAATAGGAATAGCCTGCGTACTTATTTCTTCCCGTTCCCCATCAGCCCTGTCAAAAGCAAGCACTTCCCGAATCTTCTGCAGCCCGTTCAGGTCCGAACGCCCCCGAACCGCCTCAAAAGGATTATTCTCCCAAAACAGCCGATCCCCCAAAGCGTGCATGACCTCTTCCTTACTCTGGAAAAACCGATAAAACATCCCCTTTGCGCCGCCTGCCAGCTCCATGATATCCGTAATGGCAGTTTCCTCATAACCTTTCGATAAAAACAGCTCCTTTGCCGCATCCAAAATTTCTTTCTTCCATTGTTCCGGCTGTTTTTTCACTGGCCTCGCCAATTCCCACCGCCTCCTTCAATAGTTATTGACTTTAAGTCAATAACTATTATACAAAGAATTTACATCCATGTCAATCACTTCCGCAAACACTCTCTCAAATGCAAAAGAAATCCATGAAAAAAGGACCGAAAAATGCCACCTCAGCATTTTCAGCCCTTTATGTATACTTGCAAAATTTTATGATATAATCCAACTTCCGCCCCTAAAATGATTCCAAATATTTCTGGAGCCTATCTGCAAACTGTCCAACATGTATCCCATCCACAAAAGAATGATGCGCCTGGACCGATACAGGCATGAAAATCTTACCGTCCTTCTCATAATACTTCCCCCAGTCGAACAAAGGCGTCGCATTATCCTTTTTCCCAGAATTGGTATGTGAGATATGCGTATAGGTGACCCAGGGCATAGGCGAACACTGGAACACATCATTTCCAAGGGGACCAGTAAAATATTCCTTCTGCTCCCTTGCAATCCTTCCCGCCGTCTCCACATATTCCTGAATACTACCCCGAAGCGGCACATTGACCACTTTGAACAGCCCCGTATCCTGATTCAGATAAGTAAAGGCAGTATCAATATGCTCAAAAAGAACCACCTTCCCCTCCAGGAAACGATACCGGAACGCTTCAACCTCATCTGCGCATTTACATACCGCATACACAAACGCAAGCGTAAAAGAAAGATTCTGCGCCTTCACCTTCCGCCGGAAATTCGTGATATCCGCCTCAAATGTCACACAGAAAGCAGGTTCCACGCTCTCCCTGAAAACCATACAGTGCATGGCCCTCTCCCAATTTTTCTCGTCTATCACCTGATAAGTATTCATCCCAGCTCCTCCCTTTTTGTTTCCCCACACATTTCATTTTCTTTTGGCAAATTTCTCTTTTGCGTATTCATATGCTTCCCGGATATACGGCCTTAAAGCCTCAAAAGTCTCTTCCGATGGGTTCAGCACACACATCCACCCCATCCACGCATAGACCGGATGCGGCAAAAAACAGTCAACCGCAGAAAAATCATAATCCATTTCCACAACCCCGCCTGCCCCCGGACGTTTTGGCACAGCCCCGAACAGCTTCACAAACGTATCCTTACGGACACCCAGGTTCACCCGGTAAACCCCCGGCCTGTCCAGCCTAGAGCCTTTATCGTTATCCCCGTCCTTCTCCTTGACCGTCAATATGTACACGCCCCTTTTCAGCACATGTCCGGGATTATAAAAAATCCCCTTTTCTCCCCAGCTCTCCACAAGTATACTGCCCTCCAGATTCTCCAGGCAATACTCCAAAATCCCTTCCGGCTTCATATCCCACTCCCTATACTTTTCAGATTCCTTTTATAAATTTTCATATCTTTTAATGTATTTCACCCATTTAAGAACTCCTTTTACAACTCTATTACAAAATCATTTCTTTCAACTCTTCTATTTCGTTTTTGTATTTTTTACAATCAATATTTTCAATTAATTCCCTTGCATTCAAATCAACCAGCATACCATCCTCAAACGTTAAAAAATCTATATAATCATCTTTTATCATCATTGACAAATGGCGTGGAAGTCCAATATTTTGCAGTTCTATGATTATATCGTCAGTTGTTCCATATTCCACATATTCTGCCCAATTTGCACCTGCATTTTGTTTACCTACTTTTTCAGAAACAATCAAATAATAATTCAAAAAATAATTTTTGATTTTAAACCTGAGAACATTATCAATATCTGAAATCAAATTATTTATTATAAGATTAATTTGATTTCGATCATTAGGATTAAATATTACCATCTCATTTCTATCCCAGATTTCGCCTTTCCTTTTGTAATAATTAATAATATAAATAATCATCATATTTAGTGGTGTAGACTTCATCCATGAATACATTAAAACCGCAAAATATTGTAACCTTGTTCTTTGTTTAACCATCGGGTTTCTTCCCTTAGATTCTTCTTCACCCCAATTATAATAATCATACATCTTTTCCAATACTTCCAGACAAGTTTGAGTTGTGATTTCATTTGGGAATGCGCTCTCTGATTCTTTTATTTTTTCCCATACCTTA
Source organism: bacterium 1XD42-76 (assembly GCA_009917545.1). Classification (GTDB taxonomy): domain Bacteria; phylum Bacillota; class Clostridia; order Lachnospirales; family Lachnospiraceae; genus QZDW01. The sequence continues at coordinate 4,679 of QZDW01000049.1, read as the reverse complement.
TTTTGATATATAACTTTTATATTTGAACACTGCTCTAAAATATATAATGGAATGTGATTCTCTTTTTCCATTCGCTCTAATAATTTTTTCCCATCTGCATTTTTTCTCAAAAAATTACTCATTAAAATGGAATCTGTTTTTGATGCTTGATGAGAGAAAACAATATTAGCATAATGATCCCATACTTCTTTTTCTGTTTGACTGTAATTAGCTCTGGTAAAATCTTTATTTCTCAAAGAATAATCTAAATTTGTATAAAAATTTTTCTGACCGTTAATCACCAAAGGTTTAACAGCCTCTATCTTCTTATTCCTTACAACTTCTAAATCTTTGTTTGGATTATCCCATCTATTCTTTTTATCTTCTATTCGTACACAAATAATATTTCCACTCAATTCTTTACTCAATCTACCGGCTCTGCCTGCCAAATTCCAAAAATCAACATCCGAAAATTTAGAATTTCCGATAGCATTACTAAAAATAAAAATATTCTTTGCAGGAAGATTCACACCCTCTAAAAGTGTAGATGTACAAAACATATAGTCAATTACTTTTTCTTCAAATAATCTTTCGATTCTTTCCCGTATACGTTGTGGTAATCTTCCAAAATGGAATGCAACTCCTTTTTTTAAACAATCAATTAAAAAATAATCTTTATGTATATATGATTTTATCAATTCAATAAGTGAATCAATCCTTGCATCATTTTGTTCAGGCAAACCCTTAGAAAACTTCAAAGCAAAATCAATCGTATCCGCTACTGTATTGCAATATACAATATTTTTACAGTTTTTTCCCAATTTCCGAAGAAGTTTCCCTACATAGTCTTGTTCTTTCTTCCCCAAGTCTTGAAAAATAATGTCTTCTCCTGTCTCCGTAAACATCCTGCCTTTTCCCTCAACATAGTCTATAAAAAATCTGTTTTGAGCAACCGGAGATTCCTTAATAATCATTTGTTCATCTATACTCTTTTCAAATAATTGTAAAAAGACATGTGCATTCGGAATATTAGGCGATGCAAAATACAATTTAATACTTTTTCTCTCCGCCAAAAGAATGGCATGATAATACAAAGGTGATCTTGAATCTTTTTCAGCAATTATTTTATGTGCCTCATCGACAAACATATAATTGATTACAGGATTTTCCTTTTCACCTAAATATGAAATTAATCGCTCTGGAGTAAAAACAAATACATATTTTAACATCCTATTTCTATAAATCATAGGAACTACCGGATGTGCCAACACCTTATAATTTTTATTTGTGATAGTTTTCTTTAATCGTGCTGTGACCTGATTGATAAGGGCTCTCGTAGGTACTAAAATCACAATATTATCTATCCCATGTCTTTCAGTAATAATATATTGAATAAAAGCATCCATTATAAAAGATTTACCAAAAGAAGTTGGCCCCGAAAAACTATAATGATTACTATCTTTCATCGCTTCAAAGAGCTTGTACTGCGGATCTGTAAATACCAAATCATTGAAAGGCACTTTTTGATAAGTCTTTTTTATTTGCTTTTCCAATGCTGTCTCAATCGTGTCTACTATTTCAGAATTTCCAACTGCAATACTTAAAGACGCGAAATTCCCTAATTTCGTTAAAATTGAATTGGCATAATACTGAAACTGCACATTGTCTTTATATACGTCATATAATAAGCTAACAATTTTATATGCTTTATTTCTTCCGTCTGCTTTATCACTTCTCGATAAAATATCTGCAAATCGTAACACATCATCAAATTCTTTTTCAGTCAATAAAATATCATCTTTTTGGTATAAGAATATATGTGCATACTTGTATTCCAGTTTTCGTGTTAGTTCATCCAAATACGGATCGTTCAATGCCCGGCGAACCATAGCCTCCAACCATTTCATTGTGTAATGGCCTCCATTATCCTCTGTCTCTTTGAATTTATGTCAGTAAATGGCAAAACATATATGTAGAAATTATGACCTTGTAGCTTATTATCAATAATTTTCTGTTGTATACTCACAAGGTACTTACTAACCTCAATATCTACTCTCGATTTTATTAATTTCCTAAAATCTGATGTTGGCATTTCCTTTTCCTCATCGCTTATATCTATTTGGAAGCCAATAAAAATACCAAAGGCATCATCGACATCAAAATTTCTGTTCTTGGTAGGGTAAATTAAACTTTCTAAGAACTCTCTTTCTTCATCTGAAAAAGATTCCTTAAATAAGTTATCACTAATCAAACTTTTTTCATAACCTATTCCACTCTTCGCATTTCCTTTATCGTTTATACCATTTTTAAAATTATTTATAGATATGAACGCATCTCTTATAGCAGCATCTATTTTTTGGTAGGTTTTTGACTCTCCAAATATTAATTGATAATTCCCATCAGATAATTTCAGGAAATGTACACCATCAGCTCCATTTACATAGTGGCTTGTTGATGTTTTCAGTTCCAATTTTGTAAGTATTTTGGGAGCTCCTAAATGTGTTTCTAAAAAGCAAAATAAAAGCAGCTCTCCCAATTCTCCATTATTTCTTGTATACTCAACAAATTTTTCTCTTGCTTTTTTAGAAAGAGTTGCTGGTCTGTTTCTATATTTCTCTTTTACCTGCCTTGATATCGAGTAATCAATGACTGGATCAAGCAGCATTTCTATCAACAAATCATAATCAAACTCATTAGAATTAATCTTCAATACAAAAAGGTTCAATTTATTCTTTTTATACTTGTCCAAATCCTTTGACCACAGCAAATCGAATGATCCCAAGAAATCTGACTCCTTTAAACTTATTTCCATAATTCATTCTCCTTTGTACCAAAGCAATTTACTATATTTTACCACACTATTTCTCATTTTACTATCCAAAAGAGCCGATTGGGAATCAACATTCCTAACCGGCTCCTTGCTTCATCAACATAATACTTCTAAATCCGCTTCCGCCCATTCATCTGGAACACATCATGCCCCATAATGCTCCGTACCGCCTGTCCCAGACTCCTGGCCCTCCCATGCTGATGGTACGGCTGGGAAGCCCTGTGCTTATGGAAAATAATACACTCCCCCTCCCCCGGATACTCCGGATTATGGATATACCAGATATGCCCCGTATTCTTCGACTGGAGCGTCACATCATATTCCTCCGCCAGAATAATGTTAAAATAAGACCTATCCAGCCGCCCGATTTCTTCCGCCCGGAACATCAGACACTCCCCCTTTCCCGAACCACGCCGCCAGCGCGTCCTCCACGATACTCGCCACCTCCCCAGGCTTCACCCCGCCAAAATACCTCTCATACACCTCCGCCGACAGCCTCACACTCCTTCCGGCGGCCGCTTTCTTCCCTTTTCCACCATCCAGCGCCCCCAGCACAGCCTCTTCCGTCACATTCCCCGCCATGCCCCTGACGCACTTCGCCGTCTTCGCATCCAGCTTAATCTTCCCTGTATCCGCCAGCCCGGACACCACCTCCTGCTCCTTCTCCGACAGATAAGACAAGTCCACTGCCGCCACCAAAGGCAGCGTCCCCTCGTCCAGCCGCCCCTTCAAAGGCTCCTCCAGCTTCTGCACCCGCATGTACCTGGCAATATTCCTCCCGGTCATCCCATACTCTTCCCCAATGGCATCCCGGCTCTTCAACCTGTGGACATCATGTCCACAAGTCCCCGCCGTGTCCTGCCCATTCAGCCTTGCGATCTCCTCCAAAATATCATTCCGCCGCCCCTGGCTGCTGACCTTCTCATACCGCTCCGCCAGCACCGCCGCCTTCTCACTGGGCAGAAGCTCCGCAAATCCCCTCTGTATCACATTGGTCTCAATCACATACACATAAGCGTCCTCTTCCGTCAGATCCGTCTTCACAATGGCCGGAATCTCCGTCAAGCCTGCCAGCCTCCCCGCCACCTGCCGGTTATGCCCCGCAAGCATCTCATACCCGTCCCCCTCCTGCCACACAATCACCGGATTCAGAACCCCATGCTCCTTAATGCTCTCCACCATATCCTCCAGACGCTCCCCCTCATACAGCCGGAAAGGATGTTTCCGGAACGGGCGGATACTGTCAATAGGCAGCATCCTGATCCCGTTCTCCGGAGCGGAAACCTCTTCCGCCCCCGCCAGAAGATCCACAGCGTCATTAAAAATCTTCCTCTTCGCCCCATTAGCCTTCATACAAAACCAGCTCCTTTGCAAATTTTTTATAAGCCATCCCCGCGCTCGCCTTCGGGCTGTACTCCGCCACCGGCAAACTGTAATAAATGCTCTCCCCCACTTTCACCGTATTTGGAATCTTCGTTTCAAACACCCGTATCTGCTCCTGGAAACTCTCTGTCACTTCCTCCGTCAGAACCCTGCACAGCTTCGTCCTGGACTCGCACATGGTCATCAGGATGCCTGCAATCCCCAGCCCCGGATTGATCCGCTTCCTGATCTTCACCACCGTCCGCAAAAAATCCTGCATCCCCATCATAGCCAGAAGCTGGGGGTTCACCGTGATAATGACCTCATCGGCAGCTGCCAACGCATTTATTGTCAGAGTCCCAAGGGACGGACAGGTATCAATCAGGATATAATCATACTTCTCTCGCAGCGGCTCCAGAATCCCGGACAGCATCTTCTCCGCCCCCATCTCCAGCCGCAGCTTCGCATCCACCACCGACAGATAAATAGACGATGGGATGAAGTCCAC
>QZDW01000048.1 GCA_009917545.1 bacterium 1XD42-76 | reverse complement strand
GAGCCGTGTGCATCGAGAGGTGCCCGCACGGTTCGGGAGGGAGTACCCATGTGGTGCTTACCTCATACCATGCAGAGGTATTTGCAGTACAACACCCTTGTGCAGAAGAATTTGCAGCATTTTGACGCATGGGCGTCCACCTTCGGGGAAACGGTTTCTGCCATAGAATTAGCCCCGGAGGGCAGCGGCTACCGGATGAAAACGAGGTTTGCGAAGTTCTACAACCTGCCGGAGCTTATGATGATGTTCCGGGAAGTGGCGGACATCCAGACCGCCGACATGCTGAACCTGCCCGTGCCGGAAGCGGAATACAAGGTGGTGGCGGTGAAGCCCAGCGAGATACAAAAAGACATGGTACAGACGTTAGGCGAGCGGGCGGAGCGTGTACGCAACGGCATGGTGAACCCCATGCAGGACAATATGCTCTTGATTACCAACGATGGGCGCAAGCTGGCGTTAGACCAGCGGCTCACCAATGAAATGCTGCCGGACGAGCCGGAGAGCAAGGTCAACGCCTGCGTCAATGAAGTCTACCGCTTCTGGGAGGAGGGGAAGGAGCAAAAATTAACACAGCTATTGTTCTGCGACCTCTCCACGCCGAAAAATGACGGGACATTCAGCGTCTACAACGACGTGCGGGATAAGCTGGTTGCGAAAGGAATCCCGCCGCAGGAGATAGAATTTATCCATGACGCAAACACGGAGGTGAAGAAAAAAGAGTTATTTTCAAAGGTACGCAGGGGAGCCGTGCGGATTTTAATGGGCAGCACGTTCAAGATGGGGGCAGGCACAAACGTCCAGAATTTAATTATCGCCAGCCACGATCTGGACTGCCCGTGGAGGCCGAGAGATCTGGAACAAAGAGGCGGGCGAACCATCCGGCAGGGCAACCAGAACAAGAAAGTATTTATCGTGCGGTATGTGACGGAGGGGACATTTGATGCCTATATGTACCAGATGATTGAGAACAAGCAGAAATTCATCAGCCAGATCATGACGTCCAAAAGCCCGGCACGCACCATCGAGGACATTGACGAGGTGGCTTTATCCTATGCGGAAATCAAAGCCTTAGCCACCGGGAACCCGTATATTAAGGAGAAAATGGACTTAGACATCCAAGTGTCGAAGCTGCAACTTTTAAAGCAGAGCTTTTTAAGCCAGCGTTACGAGATGGAGGATAAGGTGACAAAACACTACCCGATGGAAATTAAAAGGCACAGCCAGTGGATTGTGGAGTACCAGCAGGACATTGAGCAGGTGAAGGCGCACACGCCGCCAGACTGTGACACGTTTCCGCCCATGCAGATAAACGGCGTGGCCTATGGGGAGAAAAAGGAGGCGGGGCAGGCAATCATTGCAGCCTGCAAAGCCATGACTTCCCCCGATCCGGTTCCTTTGGGGGCATACCGGGGGCTTGCGATGGAGCTTTCTTACAGCACCTTCAGCAAGGAATTTGTCATCACCCTGCAAGGGAAACGGGCGTACCATGTGACGCTGGGGACGGACATCCACGGGAACATCACCCGTCTGGACAATGAGATAGAGAAGTTTGGCGATAACCTCTCCCGGTGCGAGGAACGTCTGGAAACCTTAAAGGCACAGCTTGAAAATGCAAAGATAGAGGCAGTCAAAGAATTCCCAAAAGAGCAGGAATTGGCGGAAAAGACCGCCCGGCTGGGGGAGTTAAACGCTCTGCTTGACATGGACAAGAAAGAGAATATCGTACTGGACTGCGAGCCGGAGGAGGAAGAAACGGAGCCGGAGAAAGGGAACAAAGACCGGGAACGGTAAAAAAAGCGGTATTGGGAAACCAGTGCCGCCTACATAGCGGACGGGCAAAACGAAGGCAGTTCGCATATTTGTTGTTGCGGTGAAAAATGGGTATATTATAATAAAAACGAAAGGGTGATTGAAATGAGCGCAGCAACAGAGGAATACAATGATTTGGTCAAGCGTATGGAACATGGATTTATGGAGATAGACAACGATATAATCGTGGACTTGCGGAGGCAGGATGACAGCTATCTGGCACTTTGCAGGCAGATCGGGGATATGGAGAGGGACTATCCGTTCATATTGGATGTCACGGAGGGTGAGGGAGAGATTTCTTTGACAGCAGAAGAACACAGGGTATTGGTGGAGTATTTTAGGCTCAGTTTGAAGAAAGACAATATTGAAAGAAAGCAGATTTATTTTCGGGGGCATACAGACGGGTATGCTTATTTGAAGAAAATAGGGGCGGTATAGCAGAGAATTTTTGAACGGTATTCAATAGGAGTACCGTTTTTAAATTGGCTTTTGGTAGAAAAAACCATATTTATATGATAAAATTGAAAATAATAATGATGTGGTTGTTGTTTATATTGAGGATGGAGATATGGTCTTACGTTTGGGAGAAGGAGCAAGAGATGGATAAAAAGTATTTGAAATATATACCAAAAACATTACAGGAAGATTTTGTAGACAATAGAGTTATTCCATTTATCGGAGCTGGTTTTTCTAAAAATGGTATAGTGCCTGATGGGACAAGTATACCTGAATGGGATGAATTAGGAAAGCGTATAGCAACATATATTTCCAATTATTCTTATACTAGTGCAATAGATGCTTTATCACTTTTTGAAAGCGAGTATTCAAGAACAAAATTGATTGAGATATTAGCGAAGGAATTAAAAATCAATCAGATAAAAGCAGGCAAGACACACAGAGCATTTTGCGATTTATATTTTGATACAATTTGTACAACAAACTTTGATTTTTTAATAGAACAAACATTAAATGAAAAAAGTATTCCATTTTCTACTATTGTATCTGAGGACAGGTTGCCAATTAGTACGCATGAAAAAACGAAATTAGTAAAACTGCATGGTGACTTTAATCATCCAGAAAGAATGGTCATTACGGAAAATGATTACGATAATTTTATAGACAAGAATAAGGTGTTTTCTACATATATATCAAATCTTTTTATTACCAAGACGCTTCTGCTCATTGGTTATAGTTTTGAAGATAATGATATAAGAACATTATGGCAGATTATTGGAAGCAGGCTAGGGAAATTAAGAACACCAGCATATGTTGTTTTGGTTGATGCTAATCCAATCGAAATTTCACGCTTTGAAAGAAGGAATATAAAGGTAATAAATATACAAGGGAATAAAAAGGACTATCCAGAAATATTAACTGAATTTTTTGCTGAGATTAAGGAGTTAATAGATGAAAAGATACCAGAACAAATGATTATTACAAATGAAAAGGCAACCGAGGAACTTAAAATCCCTAAAGAAAATAATAGATTGTGCTTTATTTCTGCCCCATATCAGCGAATATCATTTTTAAAAGAATTGTTATATCCGATATTGAAGAAAAATGGAATTTCACCTATCTCATTAGATGAAACTATTATGCCGGGGGAATTGATTACCCGTAAAGTGGATACGTTGATTACCAAATGTTCTATGGTAGTTGTTGATTTATCTGGAAACAATGCAAATGTAATGTGGGAATTGGGAAATGCAATGAGTAAAGTTAAAAATGTAGTGTTAATAGTAGATAAAGAGCAAGCTGGAAATTTGCCATCAAATTTGTCGGGATTACTCTATTTAACATATAGCTTTTCAGAAGATAATTTTGAGTTTGCAGATAGTTTAGAAAGATATTTGAATGAAATTCAAGATAAAAATGGATATGTAGACGGGGTACAAAATTATCATAGACTGTTAGAAAAAGAGGAATATGAGGCAGCAGTAATTATGGCATTTAGATATTTGGAAACATTACTTACAGATGTTTCAAGTCCTAAGCCAGTTCCGTTTTCAATGAGTTTGAGTTCCTTATATACTGAAAGAGAGGAGCTTAAAACAGTACTTTCTGAAACGAAGCAATATAGGCAAATTAGAAATCGTATTGTTCATGGAAGTGTGAATCTTTCAAAAGAAGATGCAATAAAAATCATAAAAAATATTGATGAAGTATGTAAAGGGATTAAGAGTGGCGATGTAGAGATTAAGAAAGAGGCTTAATTTATACAATCTAATTATAGATATGGATATTAAGGTCAAGTAAAATTTTTTCAAAGAGCAGTTATAGATACATAGCCGGATGGTTTTCAGATAAGAAAATCGTTCGGCTATTTTTATGCCCGGATATTCTTAAATTCATTTGCAAATATCCAATCATGGGCAGGAAAGGAGCTGAAATTTATGCCATATATCGCACCGGAAGTCGTGCAGGAAGCGAAGCGGATGGACTTGTTGACGTACCTGAAAAACTATGAGCCTTATGAGCTTGTGCATTTTTCGGGAAACACCTACACCACGAAAACCCATGACAGCTTAAAGATTTCCAACGGGAAATGGATGTGGTGGAGCCGTGGAATCGGGGGCAGGTCAGCGGTTGATTACCTGATAAAAGTCAGGGACTATACCTTTATGGAGGCAGTACAGACGATTGCAAGGCAGGCGGCGATTGCGCCGCCTGTTTCCCTACCAGCCGAAAAGACAACAGAAAAGAAACTGCTCTTGCCCAAACCGAACCGTTACCAGACGCAGGTTGTTTCCTATCTAAAGAGGCGTGGGATTGACACGGACATCATTGGATTCTGTCTGCAAAGGGGAATGGTTTTTGAGAGCGAGAACTACCACAACGCTGTATTTGTGGGCATGGACAAGGGAGGAACACCCCGGTATGCCGCCCTGCGTGGAATCGGGACGGACTTTATCGGGGACGCAAACGGGAGCGACAAAAACTATTCCTTTTCCATCCCGGCAGAGGGAAACAGCATAAAAGTCCACCTGTTTGAATCCGCCATTGACCTGCTGTCCTATGCCACCCTGCAAAAAATGGACGGCCAGGACTGGAGGGCGGAACACCTTTTATCCCTTGCAGGCGTGTACCAGCCAGCAAAGGAAATCGGGCGCAGCAAGGTTCCGGCAGCGCTCACACGGTTTTTAAAAGAGTACCCGGAGGTTGAAGAAGTGGAGCTGCACCTGGACAATGACCGGGCGGGCAGGCTGGCGTCAGAGGCGATCAAGACCGTGCTTCCGAAACAGTACCGGACACGGGATAAGCTGCCGCCAAAGGGCAAGGACTGCAATGATTTCCTCTGTATCCGGTTAGGAATCGGGATAACGGAGCGGGTAAAAAAGAATCACGGAAGGAGCCATGAGAGATGAAAACGTATGACGTAACAATAACGGAAACCCTGCAAATCAGTATATTTTGGACGCAGACCATTTTGTGGGAGCTGATTTTAAGGCGAAAGAGTGCGTCCGGGACAAAGGCATAGGGCGGTAGGAAAGGAGGCGATTGCCATGAGGCAGTATGAAATGACGCTGGTTGCCATCTCGGAAAAGAGGGTGAAAATCTCTGCGGAGAGTGCGGAAGCTGCAGCACAGATGGTGGAAAAGATATACAGCGAAACCAATATCTTAGATTTTTCCAACCGGGACGTGACGGATGTTTCCGTCCTTGCGAAAGCGGCGGATGTAAAAGAAAGTGGCTGTAACGCATACCCGGATGGATGTGCAAGATGCCCGTATTCCTGCCCGATGGATGGGAAATGTATGCGGGATGATCCGGAAAACCGCTGTCAGGAGTGCGTGAACCATTGCAAAGTGTGCGGCAGGTGTGAGGCGAAGGAGTCCGGGGACTGCGGGCAGGAGTGCATAGATTGTGGGCATTGTTGCCCGGAATGTGCGTGCTGTACCCATCCGGTTAAGGAGCAGCAGCCGGGGAAGCATCTGTTTTCGGCGGGTAATGATACCAAAACAAAAGGCGGTACGCAGCCGCAGGGGTGATACACAATACCAGCAAGCAACGCCTTTGGATTGCCATGCGGCAACCCGAAGGCAGCTTGTTAGGGGAAAATCCCCTAATACCCCTTTTTGGCGGAGCCGGGAGGTTCCGCCAGACATGATAAGTTGCATGGTGAAAGCACACCATGACGGAAAGGTGAGTGGAGCAGTATGTTGACATTTTTAATGGGAACCCTTGTAGGCGGCATGGTGGGCGTGATGACGATGTGCCTGTTGCAGATTAACCGCCTGCACGGGGGAGATACGGAGGTGGGCAGATGAGAAAGAGGGACGTCCCGTTTCTGTTCCGCCTGAACAAAGAGGAGGCGGAGGCATTCAGGGAGCGGGTAAGGAAAAGCGGGATCAGCCAGGAAGCCTATGTGCGTCAGGCAATCACGGGAAAGACGCCGAGGGAAGCGCCGCCGCCCGACTATTATTCCATGATGCGGGAGCTGCATAAGATTGGGAACAATTTAAACCAGATCGCACAGAAGGCGCACACGCTGAACGTGATTGACGTGCAGAGGTATGACAGCGACATGAGGAAGTTTGATGAAGCGGTCAGGCTGATCACCGAGGCGGTCATCCTGCCGGAGCCATCGGGAACCCCGCAAAGCCTGATTTGCGGGGAAAAGGAGCAGCCACGGAGCGGTGAGCCTTTGCCCGTCAGGGACAAAGGCAGCAAGCGGAGTGGGCTGTGACGTGGCTACGACATCTATCTGGAGCGTCAAAGGCTGGCTGGGGAAAGTAGTTATCTATGTGGAGAACCCGGACAAAACGAGAAGTCCTGAAATCGCAAAGCTGCCGGAGCTGTCCGGCATGGAGGAGAAAGAAACGCAGGGGCTGTCCGATGTTATTGCTTATGCGATCAATGCGGAAAAGACCAGACAGCAGAGGAAAGCAGGGGCAGCGGAGGGGGAGAAAATAGATGATGAAAACGAGAAAGTCATGGAGCAGTATGTGTCCGGTGTCAACTGCGCCCCGACCACCGCCCGGTCAGAAATGATGGCGGTCAAAAAGCGGTTTGCGAAAGACGAGGGCATCATGGCGTTCCACGGCTACCAGTCCTTTGCGCCGGGGGAATGTACCCCGGCAATGGCGCATGAGATTGGCGTGAAGCTGGCGGAGGAATTGTGGGGGAGCCGCTTTCAGGTGATTGTCGCTACCCATTTAGATAAGGCGCACCACTTGCACAACCATTTCGTGGTGAACTCCGTTTCCTTTGCGGACGGCTTGCGGTATCACCGCAGCAATCAGGACTACCGGGATATGCGGGAGGCTTCCGACAGGCTGTGCCGGGAATACGGGCTGTCCGTCATAGAAAAGCCAAAACAGAGGGCAAAGCACTATGGCGAGTGGAGGGCGGAGCAGGGAGGCAGGCCGACCTATTTGGGGATGATAAAGGCGGACGTGGACGAAGCCATCGCAAAGGCGAGGACGGAAAAGCAGTTTTTCCATTACCTGAAGGAGAAAGGCTATTCCATCAAATTCGGGAAGGACGTCACGGTGCGGGCGGAAGGCAGGGACAGGGGGATGAAGCTGGCGAGGAATTTAGGGGAGGACTACACCTTAGAATCCATCCGCAGGCGGATACTCACGCAGAAGATAGAAAAGCCTGCTCCGCCTGCCCCATTGCCGGAAAAGAAAGCCTATGTCATTAAAGCGCATGGAAATTTAAAAAGTGCAAGGAAAATCGGCGGACTCCGTGGACTTTACCTGCATTACTGTTATCTTTTAGGAATCCTGCCAAAGAACAGACCGCCCAAAAGCCCGAAGCAGGTACACATGCTGCTTAGGGAGGACTTGATAAAACTGGATAAGATTTCAAAGGAAACAAGGCTGCTCTGCCGTTATCGGATTGATACCACGGAGCAGCTTTTTTCATTGAAGGAAGATTTGCAGGGGAGGATGGCGGAGCTTGCAGACAAAAGGAAACACCTGCGGTATCAGAGCCGCAGCGTCAAAGACAGCGAAAAGCTGTCAGAGATAAAAACAGAAATCTCCGCCCTGACAAAGCAGATCGGAGAACTGCGAAAGGAGGTGGGACTCTGCGACGGGATAGCCGCACGTTCCGGCGCAATGAAAGAAAAATTAGAAACCGTGCGGCAGGAAAATAGTGTGGATAAAAAGAACATCCACACGGAAAAGGAGGGAACAATCCATGAACACATCAGGCGAAGCCGCTGACCAGGTGGTGCGTATGTCGCTGGAAGTGGGGGAGGCGGCTTTAAAAATCTCCGGCGAAGGGGCGAAACAGCTTGCCGTGCTTTTGTACGCCATCTTGAAAGAGCAGAAAAAGACCAAAGGCAGGGCGAGGCTGGAAACCTTAGTGCGCTCCGGGAAACCGCTCACCGTATTTTCCGTAAAGGAGAGCGACTTAAAGAAATTCGTGCAGGAGGCGAAGCGGTACGGAATCCTCTACTGTTATTCGTTAGTTTATCTGAACCAAAATCCTCAGTTTTTCTCCAAATTAAATAAGGTATGGGATATTTT
>QZDW01000047.1 GCA_009917545.1 bacterium 1XD42-76 | reverse complement strand
TCTTTTCGTACAATGCCGTATTTATCAGCATATCTGTGTGAAAGTTTGGATTTCTTTAAAGTTGGGATTTTAGGCCAAATCCAAACTTTTGGATTTGGCCTACCCAAAGTATCTAATCCTGTGCCTTTAACTGTTCTGTCACTCCCTCTTGCTTTGCCATCCGCTCTGCCAACAAATCAAACCTTGCCTCTGCCTGCTCCTGTATCATTAACAAAGGTTCTTTTAATTTGCTCGATAATAATAAACCTGAATGGATACCTCTCTTGTGATTCTCTAAATAGAATTTCCTCATCATCCCAAGCTTTCTCAACGCTCCCTCCGGTTCCGGATCAGGAATTAAATTCGGTATTAGATAATCTCCGCTTTACTTTACTTAAGGATAATCCTTCGGGGAACTGCCGCAAATGGCACATTCCCCATGGTTTCTGAATCTAATCAATCTTCCCGACAAAACGGTAATAAATCTCAATGTCCCATACCTTTTTGCCATTCTCGTCTTTCCTCCACTGGTGGACTGCGATTTTCTCAATCAATTCATTCAAAAGTGGGGCGGTAAGCTCATCAATGGCACTGTATTTCTGGATTAAGTCTACCCACCGTTTTGCGTCGTCCGTTTCCGCTTTGGCATCCTCAAGCCTTGCGGATACGGTCTTAATTGTTTCATCAAGCTGTTGTTGCTCCGTGCGGTATTTGACGGAGAGCATGGAATAATTTTCTTCGTCAAGAAGCCCTTTCACCCTGTCCTCGTACATCTTCGCAAAGAGGTTGTTTAATTCCTGCCTGCGTTTCTGCGCTTTTTTCAGCTCCTTTTCATCACGGGCATTCTCTGACTTCCGCTGTTTCTTGCTGCTCTGCAGCAGCCGTTCCAGAATGGCGTCCTCATTCTCCTTTACCGCCATCAGCCAGTATTGTAACCGTCCGAGGACAAAAGCATAGAGCAGATTGTAGGTGATGAAATGCAGGGAACACGCTTCTTTGCCATGTGCGGAATACTGCGTACAGCGGTAATACCTCGACTTGTTCTTTGTGTTTGCCGCCGACAAGCTCCAACCGCACTCGCCGCATTTGAGCAGCCCTGCGAATATCTGCGGCTCATCGTCCTTTCGGCTGCGTTTGCGGGAATTGATATGCCCCTGCACTAAATCCCATGTTTCACGGTCAACCAATGGCTCGTGGGTGTTCTCAATCCGCATCCAGTCCTCTTTCGGTCGCTTAATGTTCTTCTTTGACTTGTAGGAGAGTTTCTGTATCTGGTAATGCACGGTGTTGCCAAGATAGATTTCATTTTGAAGGATTTTGCTTACGGTAACGATGTTCCAGAGGTATTTCTTTCCCTCTGGCTGACCTTCAAAAATGTTCGCCTTGTAGCCGTTTTTCTGCGACGCCCACCATGCGGGTATCGGGACTTTCTCGGCGGCAAGGGTGCGGCAGATTTTGTTCGCCCCATATCCGTGCGCCGCAAGTGCGAAAATCTTCTCCACAATCCACTTCGTTTCCTCGTCAACGACAAGCCTGTTCTTCTCGGCAGGGCTGATTTTATAGCCGATTGGCACGACAGGGGCGATGTATTCCCCATTTTTAAACTTGGCTCTCATCGCATTCTTCACCTTGCGGCTCGTTTCCTTTGCCTGCCATTCGTTAGTCAACCTTACATAAAGAATGACATCACAGCAGTGCATTGGTGGTCGATTACCTCCGGCGAGATGGTGTGGCACATTATCGGTAGCGGCTACCGATAATCAAACAAGACTATCACATAGGGGGAAAACACAATGAGCGAATTGAAACCGAGAATCCATGACGAGGACACTGGCATCGACTACATCCTTGCTGGCGACTACTACATCCCGGCCATTGAACTGCCGGAGGACGATTACCGTCCCATCGGAAAATGGGGACAGATGTACCGGGCATATCTGGAAGAAACGAACTTGCTTCTGCTCAACCACCTGATTTTGACGGGTAAGCTACACAGCTACCTTGCCGACCTTAACGAACAAGCACAGAACCGCTACCATCTCATTGTCCAGCAGATGGCTGATACCGAAGGCGTAACTGAGGACTTGAAGCGGCGTTCTCAATGGGAGTGGGTACAGACCATGAACAGCATCGCCAGTTGTGCTGAAAAAATTATAAGAGACGAGATATGCAATGCTTAGTGGGTTCAATGCCCTTGCAAATGCGCTACTGTAAGTGCGCAAATACCGAAAGCCGGCTTACTACAAGTAGGTCGGCTTTCGGCGTTTATGTGTGACAAACAACGAGATTGCTCGGAGAATTATTGGGGTTTGTCTGGAAATCTGTCGTTCTATGTGGTATAGTAGGTTTAAGGATATAAGCGCATTGAAGGACGGGCTATTTTCAATGTCCGATTGACGCTGAGGTGATAGTATGACTGATACGCAACAAAAGATGGCCGCCAGGAAGTTCGCGGCTTACTGGAAAGATAAAGGCTATGAGAAGGGACAAAGCCAGACATTTTGGCTGACGCTACTCTCTGATGTGCTGGGTGTTGAGGATGTGGGCAGTTTTATCACGTTTGAGGAACAGGTGAAGCTGGACCATACCAGCTTCATTGACGGCATCATCCCCTCTACTCATGTGCTGATTGAGCAAAAGAGCATCGACAAGAATTTGAAAGCCGCTATCAAGCAGTCTGACGGTTCGCTGCTGTCCCCATTCCAGCAGGCAAAGCGGTACGCCGCCGAACTGCCTTATTCCCAGCGCCCCCGTTGGATTGTGATTTGCAATTTTGCTGAATTCCATGTGTATGACATGGAGCGGCCCGGCGGCGACTCGGAAGTGATTCTCCTTGCGGATTTGGAGAAGGAATATTACCGGTTGCAATTCCTGGTGGACACTGGGAGTGAACACATCAAAAAAGAAATGGAAATCTCCCTGCAAGCTGGCGAACTGGTAGGGGCGCTTTATGACGCGCTTTTGAAACAGTACAAGGACCCCAGCAGTCAGTCAACGCTTCAAAGCCTAAACAAGCTCTGTGTCCGGCTGGTATTCTGCCTTTATGCGGAAGATGCTGGGATTTTCGGCGGCAAAAGTATGTTCCACGATTATCTCAGGGATGTTCCTGTCAGTGGTATTCGTAGGGCGCTGGTGGAGTTGTTCAAAATCTTAGATCAGAAACCGGAATCGCGCGATAAATACCTTGCGGATGATAATCCGGCACTGGCGGCATTCCCTTATGTTAATGGCGGCTTGTTCAATGACGAGGATATTGAAATCCCGCCTTTCACAGAAGAATTGAAAACGCTCCTTCTGGAAAATGCCAGCGAGGATTTTAACTGGAGCGACATCAGCCCCACGATATTTGGCGCAGTCTTTGAAAGTACATTAAACCCAGAGACCCGGCGCAGCGGAGGGATGCACTATACATCTATCGAGAACATCCACAAGCTGATTGACCCGTTGTTCCTGGACGGACTGAAAGCCGAGTTTGCGGAAATCAAAGAAATTACAGTTGACCGAACCCGCAAAGCCAAATTGGAATCATTTCAAATGAAGCTGGCTGGTCTGAAATTCCTTGATCCGGCTTGCGGCTCTGGAAATTTCTTGACTGAGACATACATCTCCCTTCGACGGCTGGAAAACGAGACGCTCTCCCTGCTCCACCGGGGGCAGATTATGTTGGATGTTGGCGATCCTATCCAAGTGTCCATCGGTCAATTTTACGGCATCGAGATCAACGACTTCGCCGTGACTGTGGCAAAGACTGCCCTATGGATTGCGGAAAGCCAGATGATGAAAGAAACCGAGGATGTAGTGCATATGTCCTTGGACTTCCTTCCTCTGAAATCTTATGCCAATATCACTGAGGGGAACGCTCTCCAGGTAGACTGGGCAAGTGTTGTCCCCAAGCATGAGCTGAACTACATTATGGGGAATCCGCCGTTTGTAGGTTACTCACTGCAAAGCAAAGCACAGAAAAATGATATTCTCTCCGTCTATGTTGATGAAAAGGGCAAGCCTTACAAAACAGCGGGCAAGATCGACTATGTTTCCGGCTGGTATTTCAAGGCGGCACAGTTGATGCAGGGAACCGCCGTTCGGACAGCGTTTGTGTCTACCAATTCCATTACCCAAGGCGAACAGGTCGCAGGAGTTTGGAAGCCGCTTTATGAACGTTTCGGTATTCATATTGACTTTGCGCACCGCACATTCCGTTGGGACAGCGAAGCCAGTATTAAGGCTCATGTCCATTGTGTGATTGTGGGGTTCAGTAATGAGCCTAATCCTGCGCCTAAGCGGATTTATACAACAGAGCGATATCAAGAAGTAGAGAATATCAATCCCTATCTGCTTGATGCCCCCAATGTATTTATTGATAGCCGAACCAATTCTATTTGCAATGTACCGCAGATGGTATATGGGAATAAACCAACAGATGGCGGCTTTCTATTCCTATCCCCAGAAGAACGTGACGAACTGCTCAAGCGTGAACCGGGAACGGAAAAGTTTATCCGGCAAATATATGGCGCAACCGAGTACATCAACAATAAAGCCCGCTACTGCCTGTGGCTGGTCGGCGCATCTCCTTCTGAACTGCGCAAGTCCCCATTCATCATGGAGCGAGTGGAGCAAGTAAGGCAGTTCCGACTGAACAGCACAAAAGCGGCTACACAGAGGAGTGCGGATACTCCGACTTTGTTCCAGGAAATCCGGCATCCTGACAGTGAGTATATCATCATTCCTCGCCATTCCTCTGAAACACGCCGTTATATTCCGTTTGGATTTGTGCAGCCGCAAATAGTGGTCAATGACGCTGTGCAAATCATCCCAGATGCTAAGATTTATCATTTTGGCATTATGATGTCAAACGTGCATATGGCATGGACAAGGGCTGTCTGTGGCCGCATTAAGAGCGACTATCGCTACTCCAAAGATGTGGTTTACAACAACTTCCCTTGGCCCACACCCACCGATACGCAAAAGACCAAAATTGAGCAGACTGCCCAGGCAATTCTGGACGCCCGCGCCCGCTATCCGGAAAGCAGCCTTGCTGATCTCTATGATGAATTGACTATGCCCCCGGAATTGCGAAAGGCGCATCAGGATAATGATCGAGCAGTTATGCAGGCTTATGGGTTTTCTGTCAGGGACATGACCGAGAGCATATGCGTGGCAGAACTGATGAGGATGTATCAAAGTTTGACGGAGGGAATAAATGGCTAACGATTTTACACTGGAACTTTTGAATACCGTTCTTCAGCAGCGAGTGGAGGAACTTGGGGCTGACGGATTGTCTGATTCTGAAATAATAGATAAAATATCCGAATTGAAAATCGAGAATGCACTTATGAATGTTAGTGCGGTAATGGCCTCCGATACAGTTGCCTTGATGGAAAGTACAATGTATGAGCGAGTTTTGGAAGAACGAGCAAAGGCCGCTCAATTCATTGCTCACAACGAACAAATCTGGGGGAAAGGGTTTGTTGCTTCGGAAGCCTTATATATTGTTTCGTTAGAGTTGGCACAAACATTTAATGACTATGTTGCGAGTTTGCCTCAAGAAGATATTTCTGATAAGCAGTTTCAATATGCAGCGTTATGTGCAATTCATGGCAGGGCTTGCCAACAGTTTTTGGAGATCCTTCATTTATTGAAAAATGGATTTGCAGACGGTGCCTATGCTCGCTGGCGGTCGATATATGAGTTGAGTGTCATCGCCGAATTCATCAGCAAAAATGATGAAGATGTTGCGAAAGCATACTGCGAAGCTGCAAATACGGGAGATGACTATCATGACTGGGCAAAGGCAGCTCCTTTTTTTGCAAACAATAGACACGTATCCTTTGACAACATCAAAAGAAAGTGTACCGCCCAAAATGATGTATGGAGGGGACAATATAAACTCTCCAACAAGGTTGTCCACGCATCACCCCAAGGAACGTTTGGGCGATTGGCGAATGGCCCTGGTCTTGAACATTTTATACCTGTTGGACATAGTGATTATGGTCTTGCCATGCCAGCTGTCAACTCAGCTATTTCGCTTTCCATTATCTCGACATACTTTTTTAACTCAATACCGTATGGGGATGGACTGGTTTTCATCCAGACAATTCAAAAATGGACAGAAGTTATTCGTAAATATTACTCAGAAATTGAGACGTCCTGCTTTGATGCCTCTGGTAAACACAGCTGATAGATAAAAGGAAGCAGGTGAGCGATATGTCAATATCACCGTTATTCAAAATTCAAGTAGAACAGGACATCGGGAGATGTGAAAGCCAAAAATCGGTAAACGGCAGTGAAGGGCTTTATGCCGAGCTTGTTAATCGCTATAGTGGGCCAATAGATAACTTTATGCAAAATCTTCCTATCTATAGAAAGGTACCTACATTTGCCTGTGGCGCTGATTATCGACCAGAACTTCAGTTGATTGCTTCAAAGCTGAGGACATATTTATTGAAAAAAGAACGTGAGAATGCTGAAATCTCAGATAATCCAATTAAAGCAAAAGTAGATGAATTTATTCAGCGTGGTTTAGATATTGGAAGGATAGAATTTCATCCAGCTGGAAATGGGGTTCCCGTTTCAAGTGTCTCTGGTCCGTTGTATGATGCGTGGATGGGTGAAATCAACATTTTTAATGAGCGGCATTTAAAAAGCCATCCTTTGCATGATAGCATACACAATACATATTTTCACAAGAGGACATCATCTTATAAAGATATGATGGGACACTTGCGGGCTCTGTCCACAGATACAGATTTTTTTAAGGCAAACATAATTCAGATGCCGGATGGTGCAGGAAGGAGCATTATGAGTAATAAAATTTTCATCGTTCATGGTCACGATGAGGCTGCAAAACTAGATATGGCACGCACTTTAGAAAAGGCGGGGTTTGAGGCCATTATCCTTCATGAGCAACCTGATGCAGGGCGCACCATCATTGAGAAGTTTGAGAATTATGCGGATGTGAGTTTTGCTGTAATCCTCTATACAGAATGTGACCTGGGACGCGACAAAAAAACACCTGCGGGTTCTGAGAAGTATCGTGCGAGGCAAAATGTCGTATTTGAACACGGCTTCTTTATTGGAAAATTAGGACGCGACCACGTTTGTGCATTTGTCAAAGGAGATGTTGAAACCCCTGGTGATCTCAGTGGCGTTTTGTATGTACCTATGGATAGTTCAGGAGCGTGGAAAATGGATTTAGCAAAGAATATGAAAGCTGTGGGCCTTCCGGTTGATATGAACAAATTCCTTTGAAACTCCAAAGTTGAAATTAAGTGTTCGGAAAACCGAACGCGCAGCCAGCCCCGGCAAGGGGCTGTTCAAAGGGTCTGGGGTGCTACCCCAGCAAGCAAAAACGAATTTCCGGCGGCAACGCTGGAAGTCCGTTTTGAGCGTTTGTATATACAAACGCCCTGCTTGCCCAGTAGCGCACTTCTAACATAAGACCACTTTGCCCCGAGAGGTTGTATCAATCTGGTGCGGGTCAAAATGACCCGCACCCAAAATATGGATTGATGGCAACTGGGCAAAAGAACTCGTTACTGTAGTGGGGTGGACAAATTCTGTCCATCCCACTTTACTACTCTAAAATCAATGGAAACACTCTGTCCATTGATGGAATTTCGCTATCCCGCAAGCAGTGTCTTTGTTCCCACAAAGCCTCGAAACAGCGGTTCCCGGCTCCGCCGGAAATCGCTGTTTCTGCTTGTTGGGAAGCGTCCCAAACCCTTTGAACAACCTCGTTACCGAGGTTGGCTGCGCGGCGTTCCGCCGCTTCTGGCTACCGCCCACTGTTGATTTTCCGTTCCCGGCTCCGCTTCGGGGACTGCGGTTTTTCAGAAGAGACGGGAGCATCGCCATCAAAGTTTTCTTCTTCTGTCTGCCCTGCCTGTTTCCGAAATTCGTAGAAGTCGCTCAGGAACGCCGGGAACTTGCTTTTCCAGAGGGCGTACTCCTCATCGGTCATTTCTCCGGCATCGTGCTGGGCGCAGGCTTTCATAAATCCCAGAGTACGGTATTGGAGCAACGCACCGGGACTTCTCGTGATGGTCTCTATATCCGGCTTGAAATCGTCCATTGCCACACTGTCCCTGAACACAAAATGGATATGCCCGCCCACCTCCGTCGGGTACAATCCGTAAATCTCCTCCAGCTTATATAACGCCTGCAGCGCCCCTTCCATATCCGAGATTTTTTCACCGCTGATGGCGGCGTAGTTGACCCGGAGTTTTTCGGCGATTATATGGAGCGTGAGAAAATCCGGCACTCGGTTCCCCAGTTCATAATTCCTGATAGCGGACTCGCTGACCTCGCATAGGGCGGCGAGTTCTTTTTGCGTCAGCCCCGCCTGCTGGCGGTAAAACCTTATTCGCTCTCCCAATGTCGAGTTAATTGACAGCAGTTCCATGCCGCGCCCTCCCTGTTCTGGTGTTGATTTGAGTATAGCCGTCCTGCCGGATATTATATCACACGCCGTTCAAAAATGAAAGGAATTTTTGCAAATCACTTGACAGCACATTTCTGAACGGCTATAATGATAAGTGCAGTTCAGAATTGAACTCTATAAACTTCCGTATATAGAACAACCCGGCATACATGCCAAATCAGCGGCCAGCCCGGACAGGAAGGAGGTCATCCAGGCCGCTTCGCCGCTTCACCCACTGTCTCCGCCAGCGTTATGGTGTTCGCTGGCGGA
>QZDW01000046.1 GCA_009917545.1 bacterium 1XD42-76 | reverse complement strand
CTTTTTAGTATAACACGGAATGGCATTATATGGAATGATTATTTGGCTGAATATATATCGGTCACTACACTCTTATTTTATCAGATGTATTTCAATGCACTTTCAGCGTAAATTCATTTTTCTCTCGATTTTCTTAAAATTATATAAAAAAGCCAGAAACGACTTCATACCAATCCGTTCGTTTCTGGCTATTGTTTATTTCTCTTTTTTAAATTGATATCCATATCCACGGATATTCTGGATAATATTACGCCCCAGCTTTTTTCTTATGGAGTATACACTGCTTTCAATACCATGATAATCGCCCATGACATCTTCCCCAGTGATTGCCTTATAAATCTGTCTGGTAGTCAGCACCTGGTCATGATAATAGGCAAGTGTATACAGGACATCAAACTCTCTTGGGGTCAATTCCACTTCTTTTCCTTTGAAAAAGACTTTCCGCTGCTTTGCCCATATCTCCACATCACCAAATGTCATTTCTTTTCCGCCTACAATGGAAATACACTCTATTTCATGGTCTTCTGCCAATACTGCTTTGATTTTTTCTACAACCTGTTCTTCCGGGTCGGAAAAGGTTACGATTATCATTTTCCCAAGCTACCACCTTCTCTCTAAAAAGTTAAACTATTCTTCCATATACTTTCAAGTCATTCTTTTAGCACATCTCTGGAAATCTCGATTTTCAAGCCTCGCCCTTCCATCCATTCGGCCAGGTCAGAACAAAGTTCACGAAGTATTCCTTATCCTCTATTTTCATAAAACAGTTTTTAATACCAGTCGTGCTTTTCGTTCCGATCCAATCCGCCTATGCGCTCCATTTCTTCTTCCGTCAGTTCAAAATCAAACAGTTCCGTATTCTCCCTGATATGTTCAGGATTGCTGGAACCTGGTATAACCACCACACCTTTTTGCAGATTCCAGCGAAGAATAATCTGTGCAGAGGATTTCCCATGTGCCTGTGCAATTTCGGAAATCACCTCGTTGTCCAGAAGTTCCGCAGTATATCCCCTGCCGCCCAGAGGATACCATCCCTGCACCACAATGCCAAGGTCATGGATATAAGGAACTACATCATTCTCCTGATAATAGGGATGGATCTCATTCTGTACCAGCGCCGGGGTAATATTTACCTGTGGCAGAAATTCCTCCAGTTCTTCCACATACCAGTTTGAAAGGCCAAGGGATCGGATTTTTCCGTCCTCCACTGCCTGTTCCATAGCAAGATAGGCATCCACATCGCCGGCACCTGGATGATGAAGCAGCATCATATCTGCCTGTGTCAAGTAAGGAATAAAAATTTTTTTTACATATTTATTGAGCCACGGACAGCACCTGCCCCCGCAGCAGTTCCTCTATATGCCTCGTCAGAAGCGCCCTCTGCGCTGAAATGCTGTTGCTCTCTTCTCCCTTTTCCTTATCCCTGTCCTCATTGGAGAGACGGAGATACATGGCAGCCATTATCCTATCCATTTACACCGCCTCCCTCTCTGTCCCAAGACTCAACAGGTCTTTCAGTTCCTTATCATATTTCAGATGCACCCTGACACTCCCATCCTCATATACCAGAACCTTGTCCACAAAAGCCTCCGCCATCTCCCTTGTCAGCTCCCGCTCATTCCGGAACCGCTCCACCGCCGCTTTCCATCCCCCGTCAACACGGTATTCCATGGAATACTCCGCCTGGGCTTTCAGCATCTCATCAAGCCTTGCAGAAAGCTCCTTTATCTTCACGGCATACTTCCGGCTGATCTCCGTATACTGCTCTTCATCAATCAGCCCGTCCTTATAATCCTCAAAAATGCCCGCCTTTACTTCCGCCGTCCTCTGCAGCTCCCTCTTTATCCGGCCAGCTTCCTTCCCGTAAACATCATATTTCCTCACGCTGTCAGCCCCGGCGTTCTTCCGCCTCACAGCGTCCTCCGTATCCACACAGAGCCTCATATGCTCATGGATTGCGTCATACACAGCCCGATTCACCGTTTCCAGAGACACCTTATGGTTCGTACAGCCCTTCTTTGTCGTATCCAGATAGGTCTTGCACCGGTAAAATTTATTGATATGCCGTGTCCCCTCTGTGCGGAACCCCATAATCTTCCCACAGTCCGCACATATAATCTTTTTCCCAACCAGATTAAATCTGGAATGGTCAAAGCCGTTTTTGCCATGCGTGGAACGGAACTGCTTTACATTGTCCGCAAGCATTTCCTGAACCATGTCAAAATCCTCCCTGCTGACCAACGGTTCATGGGTATCCTCCACAATGATCCATTCCTCCTTCGGGGTCCTGACCTGCTTCCCGTTCACCCGTTTGTTCTTATTATGGACACTGGCTCCGATATAGGCATGATTGGTAAGGATTGCCCGCACCGTTACACAGTTCCATTCCGTGTTCATCCCGTCCGGAACCTCATGCCCGAACCGTAACGTCTTATAGGCTTTCGGATTGACAGTTTTTGCGGAAAGAATCCTTGCGATCTCCTTCAAAGAACTGCCCTGCAGAAACAATCTGAATATCTCCTGTACGATTTCCTTTGCCCCGTCATCCGGCTGCAGCCGCCTTCCCTCATTGACATACCCATACGGAACCGACCCGGAAGAATATTCCCCTTTCTGCCACATGGCCCTATACGCAGATTTCATCTTCTTAGACAGATCCTTCACATACATCTCATTGAACACAGGTTATTTGGGAAAGGGAAAGCAAACAAGCAAAAATCCAGTATTCATGCGGGTTTGCGGCGAGATGGCTCTCAAAAGCTAACTTCAAAAAAGACAGATAACTGCACAATCGCATATCGTTTCTGAGGGAGAATGTTGATTCCGGTCACATTCTCCCTTTTTTCATATCAAGAAACGAGGTGACTATCTTGAACGCACAAATTATTGCCATCGCAAACCAGAAAGGCGGAGTGGGCAAGACCACCACCTGTGCCAACTTAGGGATAGGACTGGCACAGACTGGAAAGAAAGTGCTGCTCATTGACGGGGACCCGCAAGGAAGTCTTACCATCAGCCTGGGCCACCCCCAGCCTGACAAGCTGCCTTTCACCCTCTCTGACGCGATGGGCCGCATCCTGACCGATCAGCCGCTTCTTCCCCGCGAGGGGATTCTGCACCACCCGGAGGGCGTGGACCTGATGCCAGCGGATATACAGCTGTCCGGCATGGAGGTATCGCTGGTGAACGCCATGAGCCGGGAAACGATTCTGCGGCAATACCTGGACACTGTAAAAGGGCAGTATTCCCATATCCTCATAGACTGCCAGCCCTCCCTGGGTATGCTTACCGTCAATGCGCTGGCAGCTGCCAACCGGATTATAATTCCCGTCCAGGCGGAGTATCTGCCCGCCAAAGGGCTGGAACAGCTGCTCTCTACGGTGGGCAAGGTCAAGCGGCAGATCAACCCGAAACTGCAAATAGACGGTATTCTGCTGACGATGGTGGATAACCGCACCAACTTCGCCAAAGAGATCGCCGCCCTTCTGCGGGAAACCTACGGCAGCAAAATCAAGGTGTTCGGCACCGAGATTCCCCATTCTGTCCGGGCAAAGGAAACCAGCGCCGAGGGCAAGAGCATTTTCGCCCATGACCCAGGCGGCAAAGTGGCAGAAGGCTACGCAAATCTGACTAAGGAGGTGTTGAAACTTGAAAAGCAGCGCGAAAAAAGTAAATCTGGCCTCGGTCGATGATCTGTTTTCCACCGAGGAAAGCCGCGCCGATGCGGAGCGGGAAAAGGTGGTAGAAATCCCTTTGGGCGAGCTGCACCCGTTCAAGGGACACCCTTTCAAGGTCAAAGACGATGACGCCATGATGGAAACCGCCGACAGCATCCGGCAATACGGCGTTCTGGTCCCGGCGATTGCCAGACCGGACCCCAGCGGCGGCTATGAGCTGGTAGCCGGACACCGGCGGCACCGGGCCAGCGAACTGGCAGAGAAAGAAACCATGCCGGTCATTGTCCGGGATTTGGACGATGATGCCGCCACTATTATTATGGTTGACAGCAACTTGCAGCGGGAAACCCTGCTCCCCAGCGAGAGGGCTTTCGCCTATAAGATGAAATTGGAGGCTGTCAAACATCAAGGCGCAAGAACAGATTTAACTTCCCGACAACTCGTCGGGAAGTTAGAAATGGCTGATGTTGTCGGAGAAAAAGCTGGTGATAGTGGTAGGCAAGTGCAACGCTACATCCGCCTGACCGAGTTAATTCCCGAACTGCTGGATATGGTAGACGAGAAGAAAATTGCCTTTAACCCGGCCTATGAGCTGTCCTTCCTCAAACCGGAGGAACAGCAGATGCTTTTAGAAACAATGGACTATGAGCAGGCCACGCCCTCTCTGTCCCAGGCCCAGCGCATGAAGAAATTCAGCCAGGAAGGGAAACTGACCAGCGAATCCATGCTGGCAATCATGTCGGAGGAAAAGAAAAGCGACCTGGATAAAGTCACCTTTTCTTCTGACACCCTCCGCAAGTATTTTCCAAAAAGCTACACCCCCAAACGCATGGAGGAAACCATCATCAAGCTGCTGGAACAGTGGCAGCGCAAGCGCCAGAGAGATCAGGAACGATGAAAGGAGCGCCTATGAGAGATTACGCTGCCAGAGAATTAAAGGGCCACAACATACTGGCTGTGGAACGATTTCAGGATAAGACCAGCTGGATGGTCGAGTTTTCCGTCCTGCGGCCCCGCACCGCCTACGGCGCACCCGGCGATGAAATGCGCCTGTTTCTGGACGGGGACGGCTATCAGGCCGCCCTCGCCAGCCAGAAGCGCCGGGATATTAAAATCAAGCGGTATGCCCGCGTCATTGAGGGGCATATCCTGGACTTCAAGCCCAAAAAGAAACGCCACCCGTAAACCCGCCAAATTGAGAGGAAGGAATGAATATGTGTACCGTTAAGGAAATCAAAGAAGCAATCCGGGAGAATTGCCGCTCCCAGCGCAACATGGAAACCACCGAAATTGACCGGATTTTTCAGACCCTGCCGTTTCCTCAGAGTGATAACCTGTTTGACAAGCCGCCTATGCCGCCGTTCTCACACCGGTACAGGAGGAAGTCAGCCAGCAGATAAGCGCCACAGTCTTTTAGGGGATTGTGGCTTTTTTCATGCCCTGAGAAACGAAAGGAGTGCAGAAAATGGCCGTTTTTCGCGTAGAACGCACACAGGGATATACCGTTATGAGCAACTACCACCTGCGGGACAAGAGCCTTAGCCTGAAAGCAAAGGGCCTGCTGTCCCAGATGCTCTCGCTGCCGGAGGATTGGGACTATACCCTTTCCGGTCTGGCTGTTATCAACCGGGAAAGCAAGGACGCCATCCGCTCTGCGGTCAATGAGCTGGAAAAGGCCGGGTACATCAAGCGCCGCCAGACCACCGATGCAGGCGGTAAATTCAGCGCCAACGAGTATGTGATACACGAGCGCCCGGTTACAGAGGAACCGCCGCCCCAACCGTCGTTGGAAAAACCGTTGTCGGGTTTTCCGACAACGGATAATCCGATGGCGGGAAAACCGTCAACGGAAAATCCAACGCAAATAATTAAAGAGAAATCAAATACCCAAAAATCAATTACTGACCAATCAATTACCGATTCCATTCCTTTCCGGGAAACGGCGGCAGAGCCACCGGAACCGAAGCGAAGGGAAACGATGTCCCTCACAGAGATGGAAAATTATCGGGAGTTGATTTTGGAGAATATCGAGTATGACTGCCTGAAACAACGGTTTGGCACCTACCGGGAGGACCTGGACGAGATTGTGGAGCTGCTGGTGGAAACCGTCTGTGCCAAGCGTAAGACCACCCGGATTGCCGGGGCGGACTTCCCCCATGAGGTGGTGCGCTCCCGTTTCTTGAAGCTGGACAGCTCCCACATCGAGTTTGTCATGGACTGCCTGCAAAAGAACACCACCCAGGTACGGAACATGAAACAATACCTCCTGACGGTGCTGTTCAACGCGCCCACCACCATGAGCAACCACTACACCTCACAGGTCAACCACGATATGTACGGCGGCTTCTGAAAGCTGGCCGTTTTTGTTTGCCCGGAACTGCCGGGAGAAAGGAATCTGCCATGAAACGACCGCTTGCTTATATCACCGCTCCCTGGAGCAAAAACCCGTATGAAAACGCGGAGAACGCCGCCAGCTACTGCCGCCAGGTGTATGACGCCGGATATTCCCCGGTCTGCCCCGTTTTGTTCCTGCCGCTGTTTTTGAAAGACGAAATCCCCCAGGAACACAAGGACGGAATCGACATGGCGCGGGATTATCTGCGCCGCTCCCATGTGCTGGTGGTCTGCGGCCATGCCACCGATGAAACGGTCAAAAACGATATTGCCATCGCGGAACGTCTGCGGATCACCGCCACCACGCTGGACGGGATTCTGACGGTGAAAGGCCAGGGCCGGGAGAAAGGGGGCGCGCACCATGCCTGAAAAAAAGACCATCGGCCAACTGATGGAGGAAATGCGGCTCAAAGCCGGGGCGCGGGAGTATTCCGGTCATGGCTACATGGACCTGGAACGGTTCGCGGAGGACACCCGCCACATGATTATCTTTGATACCCTGACTACGGATTCCCCTATTGGCTGGAAAGGGGAACGGAGCCGCGCTTTTCTGACCGAGGAGGGATATAAAAAATCCCTGGAACGCCAGGAACAGGGCCATATCAAGATTGTGAGCCATGCAAAGGTCCGAAACGGCCATCTGCACTATGACCGGAAAGACCAGCTTCGATAAAGGAACCATGAAAATCCATAGAGAGGAGGCGAAACACCCATGCAGGACGAAGTGGAAAGCAAAACCCTGACGCTCATTGTCAGCGGCACAAAGTTTACCGGCAGGCTGTTCAAAGCAGCCATTATGAAGTACCTGGCCCACTTAAAAGAGCAGAAGATGCAGAAACAGCGGGAAAAGGGCGCGGAGGTCAAGCCTCAGGGCAAGCAGACGGTGAAGCAGCTCATCGGGCAGAACCAGGGCGTATCGAACCTGGAAATCACAGACCCCTCCATCAAGGCGTTTGAACGGGTTGCCCGGAAGTACGGCGTGGATTACGCGGTCAAAAAGGACCGCAGCTGCTCCCCGCCCAAGTATCTGGTCTTTTTCAAGGCCCGCGATTCGGACGCGCTGACCTCCGCATTTACCGAGTACACCCAGAAGAAGGTCCGCAAGGCATCCCGCCCGTCTGTGCTGGCGAAGCTGAACCAGTTCAAGGAGCTGGTGAAAAACGCGGTGGTGGACCGCACCAGGCGAAAGGAGCTGGAACGATGAAAAAGCCATTGAACATCAAAAAGCTCGTCTTGCTGAACCTCCCCTATCTGCTGGCGGGGCTGTTTGCCACCAACTTCGGGGAGGCATGGCGGATGGCCCAGGGCGCGGACGCTTCGGAAAAGATGCTGTCCTTAATCTCCGTCCTCCCGGCGGCTCTTGGCAGCTTCTGGCCCAGCCTTCACCCGCTGGACCTGCTAATCGGGCTGTGCTGTGGGGCGGCGCTTCGGCTGGCGGTTTACCTGAAAGGCAAAAATGCCAAGAAGTACCGCCCCAATATCGAGTACGGTTCGGCCCGCTGGGGGAACCATGACGATATTGCCCCTTATGTCGATCCGGTATTCCAGAACAATGTCATCCTCACCCAGACGGAACGCCTGACCATGAGCAGCCGCCCCAAGGACCCCAAGACCGCCCGCAACAAAAATGTGCTGGTGATCGGCGGCTCCGGCTCCGGCAAGACCCGGTTCTGGCTCAAGCCCAACCTGATGCAGCTCCATAGCTCGTATGTGGTCACTGACCCAAAAGGTACAATCCTGATCGAATGTGGAAAGCTGCTCCAACGGGGCGCGCCCAGGCTGGATAAGGACGGAAAGCCCATGAAGGACAAAAACGGCAAACCCATCTATGAGCCGTACCGGATTAAGGTACTGAATACCATCAATTTCAAGAAGTCCATGAAATACAACCCATTCGCCTACATTCACAGCGAAAAGGACATTTTGAAGCTGGTGACAACCCTGATTGCCAATACCAAGGGCGAGGGAAAAGCCGGGGACGATTTCTGGGTCAAAGCGGAAACGCTGTTGTACTGCGCCCTGATTGGGTATATCCATTACGAAGCCCCGGTGGAGGAACAGAACTTCTCCACCCTGATCGAGTTTATCAACGCGATGGAGGTCCGGGAGGACGATGAGGAATACAAAAACCCTGTTGACCTGATGTTTGACGCGCTGGAATCCGAGAAGCCCAACCATTTTGCGGTGCGGCAGTACAAAAAATATAAACTGGCGGCGGGCAAAACCGCGAAGTCGATTCTGATTTCCTGCGGCGCGCGGCTGGCGGTATTCGATATTGCCGAGCTGCGGGAGGTCACAGCCTATGATGAGCTGGAACTGGACACCCTGGGGGACAAAAAAACCGCCCTGTTCCTTATTATGAGCGATACCGATGACAGCTTTAACTTCCTGATTTCCATGTGCTATACCCAGCTGTTTAATCTGCTCTGTGAAAAAGCGGATGATGTGTACGGCGGCAGGCTCCCGGTCCATGTGCGCTGCCTGATTGACGAGTGTGCCAACATCGGGCAGATTCCAAAGCTGGAAAAGCTGGTAGCCACCATCCGAAGCCGGGAGATTTCCGCCTGTCTGGTATTGCAGGCGCAGTCCCAGTTAAAGGCCATCTACAAGGACAACGCCGACACCATCATCGGAAATATGGACACTTCCATCTTTCTGGGCGGCAAAGAACCCACCACCTTAAAGGAGTTAGCCGCCGCCCTGGGAAAAGAAACTATTGTGCGCCCGTTAGGGTGTATGCCATAAACCGCCTTTAGCAAGCGGTAGACAAAGATATCAAAGAAAGGAAG
>QZDW01000045.1 GCA_009917545.1 bacterium 1XD42-76 | reverse complement strand
TTTTTGACGTTGAGAAATGTAAATGCTGCCCGTACAGGGACGGATGCTATAAGGAAGGGGCAAAAAAGAAAGCATACAGCGAAACCCTAAAAAGCGATGCCCACAGGAAACAGGCAGAGTTTCAGGAAACAGAGTACTTCAAAGAAAAAATGAAGGAACGCCATAAGATAGAAGCAAAAAACAGTGAATGAAAGCACAGGCATGGTTATGACACAGCGACATCATCAGGCCTTATTAGCATGGAGATGCAGGGGGCAATGATTATATTTGCAGTAAACCTCAAACGGATCATTAAGCTGATAAGTGAAAAATAAACAGAGATGACATCTGAAATAATCGGAAATTTTATCCGAATCACAAAAAATCCACCAGAATAATCGAAGCGGGTGGATTTTTTGTGTGCATTTGAAAGTTAAATCTGAAAAACGGTATGTTTTTCAGCGGCCTCCTCCCCAGTAGGGGGCTATTACAACAAATGCCCATACAGCATAAAGCGGCATAAGCATTTGAGTAATACGAGTTATCAAGACATACTAAATGATTTGACAGTTCATACTCATGGGTAGTATATCCCCTAAACGAACACTGCGTTTTTTTGACAGAAAATAGTTTGTCTGATTTTGCGGATATAAAAATAACACGACGGTACCTCCTGATACCGCCGCATTATTAGTCATGGTTTCTAAAAGTCCTCCGCTGTCCGTTTTGAAGAAACGGCGGCTTATGAGTGTTACCAAAAAGAAAGAGCCGATAACCGCATTTTTAATCTGCGTGTTATCGGCTCTGCGTCTGTGCGTCTGGCTCTTTGATAACTGATATATTCATTTGTTGTACGTTAATAAGGGTTTCCTGTCTGCATTTCGGGCAATACAGGGGAAAGTTTTTCAGTCCGGTATCGCTCCGTATCTTTAACCTTGTTTTACTTTGGCAAATAGGGCATATTATCCATTCCGTATTCATACTAAATGCCCCAATCCTTGCTAATCATTTGCAGCTTTACCATATGCGGGTATATCCTGCCTGTGTTCATCAGCTTTTCCGGCGTTCCCTGTTCCGCAACAGAACCGTCTGAAAGCACAACCACTTTATCCGCGCCGCTTACGGTACGCATACGGTGGGCGATAACAAGTACGGTCTTATCCTTTATCAGCCTTGACAAAGCAGCCTGTATCAATGTTTCGTTTTCTACATCAAGGCTTGCCGTTGCTTCATCAAGTAAGATGATAGGGGAATTTTTGAGGAAAGCGCGGGCGATTGAAATACGCTGCCTTTCCCCGCCGGAAAGTTCGCAGCCGTTTTCACCAATCATACTGTTATAACCGTCCGGGAGTTTTGCCGCAAATTCTTCGCAATTTGCCAGTCTTGCCGCTGCAATCACTTCTTCGTCGGACGCGTCCTTTCTGCCTATTCTGATATTCTCCATAATTGTGTTGTTAAACAGCGTCACATCTTGAAATACGATAGAGTACAGCGACAGCAAGGTTTCCGGCTCTATTTTCGATATATCCATACCGCCGACAGTGATTTTCCCCTTGCTTATATCCCAGAACCGCGCGGCAAGACGTGATACCGTAGTTTTACCGCCGCCGGACGGTCCGACTAAGGCGGTAACTTCTCCCTGTTTTGCCGTAAAGGACACGTCTTTCAATACGGTTTCCCCACTATTATAAGCAAATCCCACATGGTCGAACACAATATCGTAACCTTTATTTGTTACTCTGTCTGTTCCTGTCTGAATAGGCTGGTCAAGAATTTCATTCATGCGGTTTATGTTCGTTTTGGTGGAGATTACCGCAGCAAGATTTTGCAATGCACCCTCAAGCGGGGCATACAGCCTTGAAGCCACAAGCAAAAACATAAAGAACAGCGGAATATCAATTTCCCCACGAATAAGTAGCGCAGAACCTACAAGCGCAACCGCAGCAATCCCAAACTTTAATATCAACGTTGAAGAAACAACAAAAAGTGCTGTCCCAAGTTCTGTTATAATGTGCCGCTTTTCCACATCGTCAATTTTTTTGTCAAGCCCTCTTAAATAGTTTTCTTCCGCATTGTTCGCCTTTAAGTCCTGCAAACTTTCGATACACTCCTGTACGCCGCTTTCAAGCGCGACATTTGCCGCTACGGATTTGCGGTTAAAATATTCCTGTATGCGGGCTGAAAAGAATGTGATTGTAAATGCAATCGGCAAAACCCAAACCGCCGCAAGAGCCATTCGCCAGTCGTAGGCAAAAAGGCAAACTGCAATCAATGTTGTGGAAATAAGGGAGCCTGCCAGTGCGGGTACATAATGGGAAAATGCCTGTTCAAGAGTAGCACAATCGCCCATAATCGAATTTGTCAAATCAGCAAGGTCTTTCTTGCCAAAAAAGGACAATGGGATTTTACGGAGCTGTTCTGCTAAGGATATACGCCTTACACCGCTTTCCACATAAGTCGCTAAGTAAGTGGCGTTATACTGAAACCATGTCACAATAAAAATAAAGCATAAGCAAACCAGAGCACCAACCGCGTAGAAGAGGGCGCGGCTTCCATTTATACCCCCGTTCATGGTATCAATGACAAAGTAATAGAGCAGTCCGACGGGAAGCATAAAGGATATATCCTGTGCGACACAAGCAATACAGCCCTTTATCAAATCGACAGCCCCCTGTCTTGATAATGCAAAACGTCTTTGCAATGTCTTAATCATGCGTTTACCTCCAATCCCTTACTTTCATTCAAAATCTTCCATTCTGCCGCTTCGGAATAATTCTTCCACATTTTTGTAAATATGCCGTTTCGCTCTATCAGTCCGCTATGTGTGCCGCTTTCGACAATTTCACCGTCTTGCAGTACATAAATGCAATCCGCGTCTGTGATTGACGACAGCCTGTGTGCAATCATAATGACGGTCTTTCCCTTTGAAAGAGCAGATAAAGCCTGCTGTACGCGCACCTCATTATCGGGGTCGGCAAACGCGGTTGCTTCATCAAGAATTAGGATAGGCGCATTTTTCAAAATTGCGCGGGCAATCGCTATTCTTTGCTGTTCGCCGCCGGACAGATACACGCCTTTTGTGCCGACAACCGTATCAATGCCATTCGGTAATTTTTCAATAATATCCAAGCACTGTGCAGCTTCCAGAGCATGGGCGATTTCTCCGCGTGTAGCGTTAGGTTTTGCCATACGCACATTTTCTAATATGGACGCTTTGATAAGGCGGCTGTTCTGAAATACAAAAGATACCTTATTCATCAATGTTTCTTTCGGAATGTCGCATATGTCGGTATTGCCTATCAGTACGCGCCCTTTTTGCGGGTCAAAAAACCTTGTGACGATATTTGCAAGCGTTGTCTTACCGCCGCCGGACGCTCCTACCAATGCGACTGTCTGCCCCGGCTTTATGGAAAGAGATACATCATTGAGCGCGTTTTTCTCTCCGTCACGGCCCAGGCCGCCTTCATTCACCTTGTAGCTGTAACTAACGTGTTCCAATGTAATTCCATTATTTTTAGGAATATTATTCACGCTGCTTTCAGATAATGGTTTTTCGTTCAGCACTTCATCAATCCTGTTGATTGCGTCGCCTACAATCATTGCGTCCTCGCTCATAAACATAATTTTTGTAAGCGTCGTACCAATGACGGGAGTAATCACAATATAGAAGATAAGGTTTAACAGAAGTTCATTTGTTACGCCGCCCCTTGTAAAGAGAATCTCCCCGGCAATCAGAAACGCGAATACGCCGTTAATTGCCGTTGTATAGAACATCATAGGCAGACGCAGCCCCTTTGTATATGCAATTACCCATGTTTCGTAATTGTCTATCGCGTCTTTGAAGCGTTTGAAGGAAAAAATTGTCTGCCCGAAAGTCTTTACTACGGGTACGCCCCGCACATATTCAACAGCTTCATTTGACATATCAGCAAGCGCGTTTTGATATTGCTCCATTCGCTTTTCCATGTCTTTCCCTGTCATTTTCATCATAATCAGAAAACCAAGCACAACGGGAACAAGGCTTAAAAGCCCTAACCGCCAGTCAAAGGCAAGCAACAGGAAAAGCAGCCCTATGGGGGTGGCAACCGCCCCTGCTTTGTCGGGGAGCCTGTGTGCAAGATATGTTTCCGTAGCGGCACTGGAACTATTTACTATTCTCCGCAGCTTTCCGCTTCCATACTTTTCCGTTACCCCAAGCGGCAAGGCTGTAATATGGCGCATAAGCTCTTTTCGGATATTTGCGGCAACCCGGAACGCGCTCATATGCGAACACATCAAGGCGGCTATGTAGACAACAATAGAGATAACCGCAAACAATACCGCAGACCAACCGTAGCTTGTAACATTCCCCGCCTGTGAGAAATTCGGGGAAACTTCCAGTATGTCGTGAATGATACGCCATATATACCAAAAAGGCACAAGAGCTAACAGCGCACTCATTACGGACAATACCCAAGAAAGATAGGTTAATATTCTGTGCCCTCCGGCATAACCCATCAACCTTGATAGATTAGACTGTTTTTTCATTGAAAAAACCTCCTTGAAAATTTTTTATGATATGAGGACTAAATAACTGCCCTCAAATATCCTTATTTAATTAGTGGTGTCTTTATAAAGTTAGCTAAAACTAACCCATGTGTCAAATATAATGGAAAGTGTAAACTTTCCATTATCAAATCTTATTGGACATTTATTTGTAATCGAGCCTGCTCGATTTATTATTGCCCCATAATTTTCATCCACCCGGCGGTATAGAAAGCTCTCATTTCTTTCAAATAGTGCTTTGCTTCTTCAAGCGGCATTTCATGTATAATCAGCTCGAAAAATGTGTTGAACATTCCCGTAATCAAAATATGCTCTAACCGTTCATCAATGGGCGGCGCGGGTCTGCCTAACTTTTCAAGAACTGCTAAATAATCATGTGTTCCTTTTGTTTCTATTTCCACCATTTCATCAATCAGCTTTGAAAAACGTGTTCCCTCCGAACAGCAAAGTATGAGCTTAAATTCATTCAAGTGTTCATAGGCGTACAAGAGCATTTCATACATATACACGCCGGAAGTAGAAGTAAGATTGTCGGGCTGTTCCTCTGGGGGGATTTCTGCAAATTCTTTTTGAGCCTTACAAAAAAGTTCCAATAAGAAATTGTAGTGTTCGCCTACCAGTGCTTCAAATAAATCCTCCTTGCTGTTATAGTAGCCATAAAACGCGCCTGTCGTTACCCCCGCCGTTTTGACAATATTCCGCAGGGAAGCAGACTTATAGCCTTTTTCAAGAAATTCCTGCATGGCGGCTGAATGGATTAAATGTAGTGTTGTCTGCTCTGCTTTGCTCATTTTCTCACCTCCCTGCATATAACGGCGTTATATATCACTGTTATATGATACTGCAAATCAGAGAATTTGTCAATGGCACAAAAAAATTTTTGCTGATTTATTCTGTGGCATTGGCATTTCACAAACTTCCCCGTATTAAGAAACAAGGAAAACTTTTTGAAGAATTTCTCTCAAAACTCCGTCAAAACTGCCCTGTGTGGTGTTGTAGGTAGTGAGAGGAATTATCAGAGGGTTTGGGATTCTTCCCAACAAGCAAAATCTGTCCGGCAAGCCATAGCGCGGACGGACAGATTTACGGAAAAGGGTACCCGTTTCCTATGAAATCCCTACAAATGAAACAAACCTGAGAAAGCTGTATGATTCAAAGAACCTGAAAAAGCTTGTTGACGAAATAGAATCATGATCGTCTGAATAAGCTATACATGCTATTGCCTCTGTTGTATTTTGAAGCAACAGAGGCAGTACTACTATATCTTGTGTCCGGGGTGGCTCTCAAGATGGAAACGTGACCGGAAATTCCGAAACTTCTGGGGCAGCACCCGCGCGGTCCGGCGGCTCAACGATACCATCTGCGTTGAGAACGGCTATTCCATTGTAGAGGACCCAAAACCGCATGGAAAAAGCTACAACAAATGGCTGGGGGATCGGGCAAAGTCCTCCCACCGGGAGCAGCTCCGCATGATGATTGACCAGGTATTGGAACAGAAACCGGCAGACTTTGACGGGCTGTTAAAGCCGCTTGCGGAAATGGGCTGTGAGGGGTTGCGCCGGGGACAGGCACTCCGGCTCAAAGCCCCCGGCTGGAAGAATGTTGCCCGCATGGATGAAAAGCTGGGGCAAGGGTACAGCGAAGATGAAAGCCGGGCGGTACTGGCTGGGGAAAAAGAGCATACCCCAAGAAAGAAAACGGCTGTTCAAACAGAGCCGCCCAAGGTCAATCTTCTGGTAGATATTCAGGCAAAATTGCAGGCGGGGAAAGGCGCTGGCTATGCGCGCTGGGCAAAGGTATTCAATCTGAAACAGATGGCGCAGACAATGAACTACCTCACCGAGCATGGCCTGCTGGAATATGCAGTCTTGGAAGAAAAAGCGGCAGCGGTGTAGTGAGTGTGTTAGTTTTCATTTTTCTTTCCTCCGCTTAATTGATGATGATATTATATATTTACGGAAGTATAAAATCAATAGAAAAAGTATACAAATTACGGAAGTATAATTGTGCGTTTTGCATACTTCCGTAAGTGGAAAGAATGTGATACAATAAGCTATAAACAGAAAAGGAGGTTGAGGAATGGCAGAACAGCAGACGCAGGAAAAAAAGTGGACGATACCCAGGGGGCCGGCGGCAACGGCGGCAAAAAACAGATACCGTGATAAAAATTATGACAGGGCGGAACTGGCGGTTCCAAAAGGATTTAAAGCGCGTATGAAAGAGATAGCAAAAGAGCAGGGCTATTCTTCATACAACAGTTATATAGTGGAAGCCATAAAGGAAAAATATAAAAGGGATACCGGGAAAGAACTGACCTGGAAAGAGGAATGATTAAGTGAATGGAGGAAAGCGGGGCATATGGAAATCAGGTATGATAAAGCGGCGGTCAAGTATCTGCAGGGGCTTCCACAGAAACTAAGGGATTCCATAAGGGACGCAATCAAAGGACTGACACAGAAGCCGCCCAAAGGCGATATAAAGCCTATGCAGGGCTACAAAGACGGCAGACACCGTTTAAGGGTTGGGAAATACCGTGTGATCTATCGGTATACGCAGGACGGAGAAGTGGAAATACTGATTGTTATGGAGATCGGGAGCCGCGGAGATATTTATAAATAGAATGGAGGTTGAGAGTATGACACAGGTAGTTCAGGAATCGGTTAAAATGCTGGAAATGCTGCCGGAGAGCGAACAGGAATTTGCAAGCCAGTTTATTAAGCGGCTGGTGCTTGCCTGGGACCCGGATTTCACAAAGCTGACGCCGGAAGAGCGGAAGCGGCTGGAAGCGGCGGAGCAGAGGATAGACAGCGGGGAGTATGTAAAAGACAGTGAAATCAACTGGTAAAGAAAAGGCGGTTGCAGGCTGAAAAAAGGCAGGCAACCGCCTTTTCTTTTGGTGGTGCGCCCGGCGGGCGCACGTTCTAATGGGTGAAAGTCCCTAACCCGCCCGGTAGTGGGAAGGATACAGCCAAGAGCAAGGGTGTCGTGGGCGACTGCGAATCTGAAGGAAGCCGGAGGCAAACCTCTGGTCTGACGAACAGAAATTATATCAGGCTGTAAATGAGGGTAAGACTGCCACACAAGTCAAAGCCCAATAACTACACGGAATCATTTGCAGTAAATATGGCGGACATAAGAGGGAAAGAACGTGTGAGTACCCGGGGAGGTCTTAGGGACGTGGGAAGTTTTTGTTACGAACCACGGTTGAAACAAGATTTGTCGTGAGAAGTCAGCATCAGCCGTATTACAATACCCGGCCAGTCGACGGGCTGGGAAAGGGCTGAACCTTAGGAGGTGAGAGTAAATGAATGTTACCAAAACCGAGAGAAAAGAAAGCACAAAACATTGCTGTGGCAGTGGCTGCCGCCGGAGGGATAGTGCGGAACACGAAGAGGAAGGCGGAGCGCTTATCGGGCAGAGGATAACTGAAAACAACGTCACCAACGCCGACAGAGATGTAAACAGGCTGCTGGAAAGAATTGTAAGCCCGGAAAATCTGAACAATGCGTATAAACGTGTAGTAAGGAATAAAGGAGCGGGCGGAGTCGATGGGATGAAAGTGGATGAACTTCTGCAATATCTAAAAGACAACGGCAAGGAAATCAGGGAGTCTGTACTGGCAGGGAAATATAAGCCAGCCCCGGTACGAAGGGTAGAAATACCAAAGGATAACGGGAAGAAAAGAATGCCGGGGATTCCAACGGCAGTAGACCGGGTCATCCAGCAGGCGATAGCACAGGTGCTTATTCCAATCTATGAACCGGAGTTTGTGGAAACAAGCTATGGATTCAGACCGGGAAAGAGTGCGCATGATGCAATCCGGAAATGCCAGGAGTATTTGAATGAAGGATATGTATGGGCAGTAGATATGGATCTGGAAAAGTTCTTCGATACGGTGAATCAGAGCAAATTAATGGAGATTCTGTCAAAGAAAATAAAGGATAGGAGAGTGATATCGCTTATCCATAAATAATTACAGGCAGGAGCGGTACATTGTGGAAGATTCGAGGACACGACAATCGGTGTGCCCCAAGGAGGGCCTCTGAGTCCGTTGTGTGCAAATGTAATGCTGAATGAACTGGACCATGAATTGGAAAGGCGAGAACATCGCTATATCCGCTATGCGTATGATATGGTGATTCTTTGTGGGAGCAAGGCAAGCGCACGGCAAACGCTGGAACATATCGTACCATACATAGAAAGGAAGCTGTTCTTAAAAGTAAACCAGGAGAAAACAGTTGTAGCCTATGCTGGGAAAATGAAATTTCTGGGATATGGATTTTATAAGAACCAGAAAGGATATCAGCCCCGGGTACATGGGAAATCCAAGGAAAAGATGAAGGCGAAAGTTAAAGACTGACCGGGAGAAGATATGTACCAGATTACCAAGGCTGGAAACAGGAACTGAAACAATTCATAACGGGCTGGGTAAACTACTACAAACTGGCAAATATGGGAAACTGGCTCAAACAGATTGACGAGTGGATGCGGAGACGAATCCGCATGGTATTTTGGAAACGCTGGAAAAGGGTGAAGACAAGATATCATAATCTGGAAAAGCTGGGAATCAGCCATTCAAACGCAGGGATACTGGCAAATTCAAGAAAAGGCTGCTGGCGAATAGCCGGAAGCCCAATTCTAAATACCGCACTTTCTAACGAGCGATTGGAGAAGGACGGAATTCAATATTTCTTTTCTTACTACAAATCTGTTACAGCGTAAACTGAGGAACCGCCGTGTACCGGACGGTACGCACGGTGGTGTGAGAGGTCGGTAGGTGAACTAATCACCTACCTCCTACTCGATTTTCCGTTTCGGTCACATACTGTTACTAACTATATAGCACCGACGGGGAACCTTGACACACAGAATAGCAATGAAGTCATTGCGCTTTTGAAAAATGCGTCCAAACGGTATAAGCAGACAATCATTATGATCACACATAACAGAAGCATTGCTTCTACGCTGACAGGAATGGAAAGGAGACGGCGAATGAAAGGCTATCTTGGTCTTGTTTTAGAATATGTAAAAGTCCATATGAACGGTACAACACATGAAGCAACGGTTTCCGGCATTGTGTCTGACGTTCCGTTGGATTCTTCTAATGGGGAGCGGATTATTGTCTGTTCTGAAAATATGTTTACCGCTTTAACGGGAATTACAGATTATAAGATTATTGAAGTTCAGGTAAGTACAGACATATCCGGGCAGATTAGAAACCTGATTACTCCTGATATGAAACTGCTTGATATGCGGCAGCACAACGAGGAAGTACGCACCGGGTATTT
>QZDW01000044.1 GCA_009917545.1 bacterium 1XD42-76 | reverse complement strand
CTATACCCTATAAAATCAGCAAAAGTGTAGGCTCAACTTTGCATAATAACTTACTTTTCATAACCCACACCTCCCTTTTGGTTGGCGATGGCGATGATTTGCGTGTTCAAGATAATCACCTCGTTTCTTGGTATGAAAAAAGGGAGAATGTGACCGGAATCAACATTCTCCCTTAGAAACGATATGTGATTGTGCAATAATCTGTCTTGTGTGAGGTTAGCTTTTGAGAGCCATCTCGCCGCAAACCCGCATGAATACTGGGTTTTTG
The DNA here is from genome assembly GCA_009917545.1 of bacterium 1XD42-76. Lineage (GTDB taxonomy): Bacteria > Bacillota > Clostridia > Lachnospirales > Lachnospiraceae > QZDW01. The sequence continues at coordinate 11,338 of QZDW01000044.1, read as the reverse complement.
CCTGTTTGCTTTCCCTTTCCCCAATAACCTGTGTTCAACGAGATGTACAGCAAGGATATTTCCAAGAAAGTCCATTCCTCTTATCTTCTGAAAGCGCAGAAAGGACAGTTTACCGGGTGTCTTGCCCCGTTTGGGTATCGGAAAGACCCGGAGGACAAAAACCATCTGCTCATTGACGAGGAAACCGCCCCGATTGTGCGGCTGATTTTCGGATATGCCCTGAACGGTCATGGTCCGAACTATATCCGCAGACGGCTGGAGGAAGAAAAAATCCCCTGCCCCACATGGTGGAACCGGGAACGGGGGCTTCGCAATACCCGCACCAAATGGGAAAAGAAAGACCCGGAAAACGGGCGGTATATGTGGGACTTCTCCGTTATCAAAGACCTTTTGATGAATCCCGTCTACACCGGGGCGATTGCTTCCCAGAAAAAAGACTACCGCTTCAAAATCGGCACGATTGGGGAAAAGAAGCCGGAGGACTGGATTGTGGTGGAGGGACAGCATGAACCGCTGATTGACCGCATGAGTTTTGACATTGTGCAGAACAAGCTGAAATCCCGCCAGCGTCCGGGGCAGACCAATGAAATCAGCCTGTTTGCCGGACTGCTAAAATGCGGCGAGTGTGGGAAGTCGCTGACGATACGCTACACAAACGCAAAACATCCCCAGCGGATATACTCCTGCAAAACCTACAATGCCTTTGGAAAGAACCACTGCACCCAGCACCGGATTGATTATGACACCCTTTACAGCCATGTGCTGCGGAAAATACGGGAATGTGCCAGAGCTGCCCTGATGGACGGGGAAGCGGTTGCCGACCGCCTGACCAATACCTGTGAAGCCGAGCAGCGGGAACAGCGGGAAGCAATGGAACGCTCCCTTACAAGGGACGAGGAACGGATTGAGGTTCTGGACAAAATGGTAATGCGGCTTTATGAGGATATGATTGCAGGGCGTATCAGTGAGCAGAACTTCAACACCATGCTGGAAAGGACACAGACCGAGCAGACGGAGCTTAAAACAAAAGTGTCCGAGGGCAGGAAGCGGCTGTCCGATGAAGTCCAGCTTGCCAATGACGCAAAACAATGGGTGGAAGCCATTCAGGAATACGCCAACATCACAGAGCTGGACGCAGCCACCCTCAACCGCTTAATCAAAGAAATCGTCGTGCATGAGCGCATTGACGAAAATAAAACAAGACACATTTCTATCGAAATTCATTTTAATCTCAAACCCATCCCGGAGGTGGAACAGGTCACTGCCTGACCTGTCCCGCCGGGACGGTTCTCTTAACAACACCATATAGATTTTTTGTACGCCGCCGCCCGCCATCGAGCAGAGTTTTTACACCTAATTGGGGATAAAACAGCTTATGGCGGGCGGCGGCGTTGCCTTGATCGGCATGGTGCTTGTACCCCTGCTCTCCGGTCTGTTCGGCTAATCCCCGCACCAGAAACACCCATACCTTTGCCCCTCCCGCAAACGCGGGAGGGGCGGAAAGGAGGTAGCACTGTATGGATTTTCTGCTGGATGCAATCACCACCTGGCTGAAAGAAATGCTGGTGGGCGGCATTATGAGCAACCTTTCCAGTATGTTCGATTCGGTCAATAACCAGGTGGCGGACATATCGGGGCAGATCGGGCAGACGCCCCAGGGCTGGAACGCGGGTATTTTCAGCATGGTCCAAAGCCTTTCGGAAACGGTCATTCTCCCCATAGCAGGCGTGATTCTGGCCTTTGTAATGACGCTGGAGCTGATCCAGATCATCACCGACAAGAACAACCTTCACGATATAGAAACCGCTGTGTTTTTCAAGTGGATATTCAAGACTGCCTGTGCCATCCTCATTGTCACCAACACCTGGAACATTGTCATGGGCGTGTTTGACCTGTCCCAGAATATCGTGGCGCAGGCGGCTGGCGTAGTCGGCGCGGACGCTTCTATCGACATCTCCTCCGCGATGGCGGATTTGGAGCCAAGACTGATGGAAATGGATTTGGGGCCGCTGTTCGGGCTGTGGTTCCAGTCCCTGTTTATCGGCCTGACCATGTGGGCGCTGACCATCTGCATTTTTATTGTCATTTATGGCCGTATGCTGGAAATTTATCTCGTCACCTCGGTCGCGCCGGTCCCGATGGCCGCTATGATGGGCCGGGAATGGGGCGGCATGGGGCAGAATTACCTGCGCTCCCTGATGGCGTTAGGTTTTCAGGCGTTCCTCATCATGGTATGCGTGGCGATCTACGCGGTACTGGTGCAGAACATCGCCACCGGCGAGGATACGATTGCCGCCATCTGGTCCTGTGTGGGATATACGGTCCTGCTCTGCCTGACCCTCTTTAAGAGCGGCAGCATGGCAAAGGCGATCTTCCAGGCCCACTAACGAAAGGAGTGTGCAAAAATGGCTTATGTACCCGTACCCAAAGACTTAACGAAGGTCAAGACAAAGGTGGCCTTCAACCTCACCAAACGGCAGTTAGTCTGCTTTGGCGGCGGGGCGCTCGTGGGCGTGCCGCTTTTCTTTCTGCTTCGGGGGCCAGCCGGGAACAGCGCCGCCGCCCTGTGCATGATGCTTGTCATGCTGCCCTTTTTCCTGCTGGCGATGTACGAGAAGAACGGCCAGCCGCTGGAAAAGATCATCGGCAACATGATCCGGGTATCCTTTCTCCGGCCCCGGCAGCGCCCCTACCAGACCAACAACTTCTATGCCGTATTGGAGCGGCAGGACAAACTCGACAAGGAGGTGTATGACATTGTTTACGGCAAAGAAAAACCGGACAAACGGCAGAGCGCCGGAGGGCGAAGGGCCAATGCCGGTGAAAAAGAAGCTCTCCCGCGCGGATCGGAAGCAGATCGAAGCCGCCATTTCCCGCGCCAGCCGCACTGACCAGAAGGGGATTTCCGCGCAGGACAGCATCCCCTATGAACGGATGTGGCCGGACGGCATCTGCCGCGTGGCAGACTGCTACTATACCAAGACCATTCAGTTTCAGGACATCAATTACCAGCTGTCCCAAAACGAGGATAAGACCGCCATCTTCGAGGGCTGGTGCGATTTCCTCAACTACTTTGACAGCTCCATCCGGTTCCAGCTGTCCTTCCTCAACCTGGCCGCGTCCCAGGAAACCTTTGCCCGGTCCATCACCATCCCGCCCCAGGGGGATGATTTTGACAACATCCGCGGCGAGTACACCCAGATGCTGCAAAACCAGCTGGCAAAGGGGAACAACGGCCTGATTAAGACAAAATACCTGACCTTCGGCATTGACGCGGACAGCATCCGGGCGGCAAAGCCCCGGCTGGAACGGATTGAAACCGACCTGCTCAACAACTTCAAGCGGCTGGGCGTAGTGGCGGAGCCGCTGGACGGGCGGGCGCGGCTGTCCCAGCTGCATGGCGTATTCCACATGGACGAACAGGTTCCCTTTTCCTTTTCGTGGGACTGGCTGGCCCCCTCCGGCCTTTCCACAAAAGACTTCATCGCCCCCACTTCCTTTGAGTTCCGCACCGGCAGGCAGTTCCGCATGGGGAAAAAGTACGGCGCGGTCAGCTTTGTGCAGATTCTCGCGCCGGAATTGAACGACCGGATGCTGGCGGATTTTCTGGATATGGAAAGCTCCCTGATTGTCAGCCTCCATGTGCAGTCCTTAGACCAGGTAAAGGCCATCAAGACGGTCAAGCGCAAAATCACCGACCTGGACCGGGCCAAGATCGAGGAACAGAAAAAGGCGGTCCGGGCAGGGTACGATATGGACATCATTCCCAGCGACCTGGCTACCTACGGGAACGAGGCCAAAAAGCTGCTGCAGGATTTGCAGAGCCGCAACGAGCGGATGTTCCTTGTGACCTTTCTGGTGCTGAATACGGCGGACACCGCCAGACAGCTGGGCAACAACGTGTTTCAGGCGTCCAGCATCGCGCAGAAGTACAACTGCCAGCTGGCAAGGCTGGACTTCCAGCAGGAGGAGGGGCTGATGAGCTGCCTGCCCCTGGGACAAAACCAGGTGGAAATCCAGCGGGGGCTGACCACTTCCAGCACCGCCATCTTTATCCCCTTTACCACCCAGGAGCTTTTCCAGAACGGGAAAGAGGCGCTGTACTACGGCATCAACGCCCTGTCCAACAACCTTATCATGGTGGACCGCAAGAAGCTGAAAAACCCAAACGGCCTGATTTTAGGCACTCCCGGCTCCGGCAAGTCCTTTTCCGCCAAGCGGGAAATCGCCAACTGTTTTCTGCTCACCACCGATGACATCATCGTGTGCGACCCGGAATCGGAGTACGCGCCCCTTGTGGAGCGGCTGCATGGGCAGGTTATCAAGATTTCGCCCACCTCCGGGGACTACATTAACCCGATGGACCTAAACCTGGACTACTCGGATGATGAAAGCCCGCTGTCTTTGAAATCCGACTTCATTCTGTCGCTGTGTGAGCTGATCGTGGGCGGCAAGGAGGGCTTGCAGCCGGTCCAGAAAACCATCATCGACCGCTGTGTGCGGCTGGTCTACCATGATTACCTGAACGACCCCAGGCCGGAGAATATGCCGGTATTGGAGGATTTATACAATCTTCTGCTGACCCAGGAGGAAAAAGAAGCGCAGTACATCGCTACGGCGCTGGAAATCTATGTTTCCGGCTCCCTGAATGTGTTCAACCACCGGACCAATGTAAACATCGACAACCGCATTGTCTGCTATGACATCAAGGAGTTAGGCAAGCAGCTGAAAAAAATCGGTATGCTGGTGGTGCAGGACCAGGTGTGGAACCGCGTCACCATCAACCGCGCCGCCCACAAGTCCACCCGTTACTACATTGACGAGATGCACCTGCTGCTCAAAGAGGACCAGACCGCCGCCTATACCATTGAAATCTGGAAACGGTTTCGGAAGTGGGGCGGGATTCCCACCGGCATCACCCAGAACATCAAGGACCTGCTTGCCAGCCGGGAGATCGAGAACATCTTTGAGAACTCGGACTTTGTATATATGCTCAACCAGGCAAGCGGGGACCGGCAGATTCTGGCAAGGCAGCTGGGCATCTCCCCGCACCAGCTGTCCTATGTGACCCACTCCGGCGAGGGCGAAGGGCTGCTGTTCTACGGCAACATCATCCTGCCCTTTATTGACCGGTTTCCCAAGGATACCGAGCTATACCGCATCATGACCACGAAATTACAGGAATTAAAGGAGGGAAAGCAATCATGACTGCACAGAAAATCAAACACAATCCCCGGCTGTTTTTGCAGCGGGCGATGGACATTCAGCGCCGCCAGCTGCTTCTGGCGATGGCGGACGCGGTAAGCGAGTGCCGTACTGCGGAGAGCATGGCGGCAGAACTGAACCGTGACGGGGAAACGGGCCTGCTCCGCCTTGCGGAAATCTGGTGCTGCCTCTCCCCCGGCACCGGCGGCAGGGTTTTGGAGGGCCGGGGCGCGGAGCTTCTGGCCGATGTGCTGGCACAGGTCTATGCCTGCCTGGTCCTCCGCCCCCTGCACACCCCGGCTGGCATGGGCCTCTATGTGGAACTGCTCTATATGATGGAGGCGCTGATGCTGGGGGAATGGTTTGATTAAGGAGCCGCGCCTGCGCTTCACCGAGGAGGAACGGACCGCCCCGGCGCTGGAAAAGCCGATCCGCCGCGCACAGAAAGCAGCTGTCCGGGCAGACAAGGCGCAGGCCAGGATACCCAAAAAGAAGGTCCGGCAGACCGTTATTGACCCCGATACCGGAAAGAAAACAACGAAACTGACCTTTGAGGAACAGGCAAAGCCGCCCTCCAAGCTGTCCCATGCGGTACGGGGCGCTCCGGCCAACGCGCTGCTTGCCGGGGCGCATAAGGAAATCCGCAAGTCCGAACAGGACAATGTGGGCGTGGAGGGGGCGCACAAGACCGAGCAGGCTGTTGAAGTCAGCGCGCGGCTGGTGCGGGAGGGATACCGCAGCCATAAACTGAAACCCTACCGCGAAGCGGCAAAGGCGGAGCAAAAGCTGGAAAAAGCAAACATCAACGCCCTGTACCAAAAGTCCCTGGCGGAGAACCCCCAGCTTGCCAGCAACCCCCTTTCCCGCTGGCAGCAAAAGCAGGCCATCAAAAAGGAATATGCCGCCGCCAAACGCGCCGGTCAAACGGCTGGGCATACGGCACAGGCCGCAGGCCATACCACCAAGACCGCGCACAAGACCGGCAAGGCGGCAAAGTCCGTCAAAGAAAAAGCGGAACAGGCGGGCCGCTTTGTCATGCGGCACAAGAAGGGATTCCTGATTGCGCTGGCGCTGTTTCTGCTGGTCTGCCTGCTGATGAATACCCTGTCCTCCTGCTCCATGCTGGCCCAGAGCATCGGCTCGGCGGTGTCCGGCTCCACCTATCCCTCCAAAGACGAGGATATGCTGGGGACGGAAGCGGACTATGCCGCAAAGGAGGCGGAACTGCAAGCCAAACTGGACAACATGGAGAGCCTGCACCCCGGTTATGATGAGTACCGGTACGATCTGGACCCTATCGGCCATAACCCCCATGAGCTGGCGGCTTATTTAAGCGCCCTGCTCCATGAGTACACGCCCCAGAGCGCGGCGGCACAGTTACAGCGGGTCTTTGACCTCCAATATGTCCTGACACTGACCGAGGAGGTGGAAATCCGCTACCGCACCGAAACCAGCACCGACCCGGAAACCGGGGAAACGACCAGCGAGGAAGTCCCCTATGAATACTACATCCTCCATGTGGAGCTTGTGAACACCCAGATTTCCGCCCTTGCGCCGGAGCTTCTCACCCCGGACGAATATGAGATGTACCAGGTCTATATCGCCACCAGGGGCAACAAGCCGCTGCTGTTTGGCGGCGGTTCCCCGGATATGGGAAATTCCGAGGATTTGAGCGGCGTGGAGTTTATAAACGGGACCCGCCCCGGCAATCCGGGCCTGGTCGATCTGGCGAAGCGTCAGGTGGGAAACGTGGGCGGCTATCCGTATTGGAGCTGGTACGGCTTTAACAGCCGGGTGGAATGGTGCGCCTGCTTCGTGAGCTGGTGCTATAACCAGGCCGGGAAAAGCGAACCGCGCTTTGCGGGCTGCCAGTCCCAGGGCGTACCCTGGTTCCAGTCGCATGGACAATGGGGCGGGCGCGGATATGCCAACATCGCCCCCGGCGACGCCATTTTCTTTGACTGGGATTTGGACGGTTCCGCCGACCATGTTGGCATTGTGATCGGCACAGACGGGAGCCGGGTCTATACGGTGGAGGGCAATTCCGGCGACGCCTGCAAAATCAAAAGCTATGACCTGAATTACCAGTGTATCAAGGGCTACGGCCTGATGAACTGGAACTAAACCATATGGGAAGGAGTGTTACAGATGGCATCGAACAAAATCGACCGGATTGACCGGGAGATCGCAAAGACCCGTGAAAAGCTGGCGGAATACCAGAACCGGCTGCGGGAATTGGAGGCGCAGAAAACCGAGGCGGAGAACCTGCAAATCGTCCAGCTGGTGCGGGCGGTCCGCATGACCCCGCAGGAGCTGAACGCGCTGCTGTCCGGCGGCGGGATTCCCGGCGTGGGAACGCCTGCACCCGATACCCAGGAAAAGGAGGAAAATCACGATGAAATCTAAACAGTTATTGCGGACACTGGCCGCGCTTTGCACCGCCCTGGTCCTCATGGGCGGTTTTTCTGTCCCTGCCTACGCAGGCGGCGGAGAGGAACCGGCTGATGGAACCAACGATTCCAACGTACAGGTGGAGCAGCCGGAGGAAACGCCGCCCCTCACCCCGGATGGCAACGCCACCCTGGTGGACGATTACGGCGGGAACAAGCAGCTGATTACCGTTACCACCAAAAACGGCAACTACTTTTACATCCTGGTGGACCGGGATGACGAGGGGGAAAACACCGTCCATTTTCTCAACCAGGTAGACGAAGCCGACCTGATGGCGCTGATGGAGGACGAAAACAGCGAGGAACCCCCCGCTGTTTGCAGCTGCACCGAGAAATGTCAGGCAGGCGCAATCAACCGGAACTGCCCGGTCTGCGCCTTTACCATGACAAGCTGCACCGGCAAGGCGGCGGAACCGGAGGAGCCGCCTGCAATGGAGCCGGAACCGGAGAAAAAGTCCGGCATGAATCCGGCTGTCCTGCTTTTGGTTGTGGCCCTGTTAGGCGGCGGGGGCGCGCTCTACTACTTCAAGTTTATGAAGAACAAGCCGAAAACCAAAGGCCCGGACAATCTGGACGATTACGACTACGGCGATGAGGAAGATGAGCTGTGGGAATCCGAGGAGGGCGCGGAGGAGGAACCGGAGGAAAGTGAGGAAGAACCGGAATGACCCGCTTCACTGACAGCCCCTTTGAGCGCATGATGACACAGAAACCGGAGGGCAGGAAGAAAACTTCCAGCCCCCCTTCTTTACCCAAAAGCCACCCCTGCTATGGCTGCGGCAACTACGGGAGGCCCTGTGTGGGATTCTGCCACCGGGAACTGGAAAAGCAGCTGAAAGAAAGGAGAGATCGGAAATGAAGTATCTTATTTTATTTATCAAAATCGTTGCTGTTTTTGACCTGTGCTGTCTGGCGGTGTATCTGGGCGGCGATATTGTTTCTGCCCTGATACGCAAACTTCGGAAAAAGCCTGCACAGAGCGATGACCTCTATGACTTTTCTATGGATGGCGACACAACCGCCCCGCTGTCCATAGATTCTATCCGCCAGCTGTACTCCGGTGATGTGGAAACTTTTGTAGGGGAAAGGCTTCTGCCGGAGGCCGCAAAGACGATGGAGGCTTTAACGGAACGGGAACAGACAGCGGCCCGCCTGCTTTTATGCGCCCTGATCGGCTATCTGAAAGAAGAAGCCCGCATGGACGAGCAGAGTTTTCCGATGGTGATGGAACTGCTGAAATATATGGAGGGGGAAAAAGAGGAAGGCTGCCAGGACCCGGTAGACTGGCTGCTGGAGGACGCCAACAGCCGCGCGCACCGGCATGAGTCCTATTACAACGATTATCAACGCTACCAGCTGATGCAGGTGGATAAAAAACGTGTCATTCTGGCCTGCCGTATCCTCATCAATGATCTGGTAGGAAAACTGTACCGATATGATTACCGGTTCGGCTATGACCTGATGCTGACAGAGGACAACAGCATTGAGGAAAAGCTGCGTACATCTATGCGGGAAGAATGGGAGGATGAAGATTATGCGCCTTGTGATTGCTGAAAAACCGTCGGTGGCCCAAAGCCTGTCCGCTGTGATCGGGGCCAATGCCCGCAAGGACGGGTATCTGGAAGGGAACGGCTGGCGGGTCAGCTGGTGCGTGGGGCATCTGGCCGGGCTTGCCGACGCGGACAGCTATGACCCTAAATACGCCAAGTGGCGCTATGACGATCTGCCGATCCTGCCCTCGGACTGGAAAATGAGCGTGGGGCGGGACAAGAAGAAACAGTTTGATATTCTCAAAAAGCTGCTGTGCGCCCCGGATGTGACCGAGGTGGTAAACGCCTGTGACGCGGGACGGGAGGGCGAACTGATTTTCCGCAACGTCTATGAGCTGGCGGGCTGCAAAAAGCCCATGAAGCGGCTCTGGATTTCCAGCATGGAGGATTCGGCAATCCGGGAGGGCTTTGAAAACCTCCGCCCCGGCGCGGACTATGACGGTCTGCATCAGGCGGCGCTCTGCCGCGCCAAGGCTGACTGGCTGGTGGGCATCAACGCCACCCGGCTGTTTTCGGTGCTGTACCGCCGGACCCTCAACATCGGTCGGGTCATGTCCCCGACACTGGCCCTTATCGTCCAGCGGGAAGCAGAGATTGAAGCCTTCCAGCCGGAGCCGTTCTATACGGTGGCGCTGGAACTGCCCGGATTTACCGCTGTGGGGGCGCGGATGAAAGACAAAACCGCCGCGAAAGAGCTGCAAACCGCCTGCCGGGGCGGTTCTGCGGTGGTGAAACAGGCGCAGCGGAAAGAGAAGTCCGAAAAGCCGCCCGCCCTTTATGACCTGACCACCTTACAGCGGGACGCCAACCGCCTGCTGGGGTTTACCGCCCAGCAAACGCTTGATTATCTGCAAAACCTCTATGAGAAAAAGTTGTGTACTTATCCCCGGACGGACAGCCGGTATCTGACCTCGGATATGGCGGAGGGCCTGCCGGTGCTGGTCAACCTCACCGCCAATGCCATGCCGTTCCGAAAGGGGATCGGCATTACCTGCAACCCGGAGGCGGTCATCAACGATAAGAAAGTGACCGACCACCATGCGGTGATCCCCACCCGCAATCTTCGGGATGCGGATTTGTCTGCCCTCCCTGTGGGGGAAAAAGCGGTGTTGGAGCTGGTGGCCGCAAGGCTGCTGTGCGCGGTGGCGGAACCCCATCTCTACGAGGAAACCGCCGCCACGCTGGTCTGCGCCGGTCAGGAGTTTGCCGCAAAAGGGAAAACCATTCAGCGCCCCGGCTGGCGCAGGCTGGATTCCGCTTATCACGCCGGTCTGAAAAATGCCCCGGAGCCGGAGGAAAGACCAGAGGAAAAGACACTGCCGGAACTCTCCGAGGGACAATCTTTGTCCGTTTCCAATGCCTCCGTCAAGGAGGGGAAAACCAGCCCGCCAAAGCATTTCACCGAAGATACTCTGCTGTCGGCTATGGAGAACGCCGGTAAAGAAGATATGCCGGATACCGCCGAGCGCAAGGGATTGGGTACGCCTGCCACCCGCGCCGGGATTCTGGAAAAGCTGGCCTCCACCGGTTTTCTGGAACGGAAAAAGAGCAAAAAGACGGTCCAGCTGATGCCCTCCCGCGACGCGCGTTCCCTCATTACGGTTCTGCCGGAGCAGCTGCAATCCCCGCTGCTCACCGCCGAGTGGGAGTACCGGCTGGGCGAGATTGAGCGCGGCGAGCTTTCCCCGGAGGAATTTCTGTCCGGGATTTACGCCATGCTGCGGGAGCTGGCGGCAACCTATCAGGTGGTTAAGGGGACCGAGTACCTGTTCTCCCCGCCCCGCGAAGCAGTAGGCAGATGCCCCCGGTGCGGCGGTGAGGTTACAGAATCGCAAAAGGGATTTTTCTGCCAAAGTGAAACTTGCAGATTTGCCATCTGGAAAGACAGCAAGTGGTGGAGCGCCAAGAAGAAACAGCCCACCAAGGCCATTGTCGCGGCCCTCTTAAAAGACGGGCGGGCAAGGCTCACCGGCTGCTACTCGGAAAAAACCGGAAAAACCTATGACGCGGATGTGCTTTTGGAGGATACCGGCGAGTATGTGAACTTCAAGCTGGACTTTGGTGTTATTCGTTAGTTTATCTGAACCAAAATCCTCAGTTTTTCTCCAAATTAAATAAGGTATGGGATATTTT
>QZDW01000043.1 GCA_009917545.1 bacterium 1XD42-76 | reverse complement strand
TCTTACATTATCCGAGGTAACTTCTCTGAAAGCCTTTTATGCTGGCGGTTTTGAGAGTTTCCTCGGATAATTGATTATCTCGGATAATGCGCCCTATCCGAGTTCTTGGATAGAGCGCACTTATATACCACATGAAATGTGGTATGTGCGGTCTTGCAGACGGCGTTTTGTGCCTGTCGGCACAAAAGTTACTATTGTTTTTCCCGTTCAAAAACAAGCAGACTTAAAGTGGTTGTTGTGTATGGGTGTATCATCTGAACAAACCGCCATCCTTCCTCTGCATACTTTTCTATTATTGAAAACATTTCATCAAGATTTTCCTCTATCTTGCTTGTACGCAGATTGGAAGATGTAAGGTTAAAAGTCACTTTTTTATATTCATACATAATCAGCGTTTCTCCTTGTTTTCATTTATATGAATTGAATTATATCACTTAATTATTTCTTTTTCAAGCTAAACAGAAAGGAGGGGTGTAGATATAAAATGGTGGTCTTCAGTACCGACATACAACATATCGGGATTAATCTTAGCCATAAAGTACAAGATGTAGCGTTAAAATACCGATTACCACCAAAAAATATCTACACCCAGAAAGGAGCGCGGCGCGTGGCGATTTATCATTGCAGCATCAAAGTCATATCCCGCGGCAAGGGCAAGTCCGCTGTTGCCGCCGCCGCTTATCGGGCGGGGGAAAAAATTACAAATGAGTTTGACGGAATGACCCACGACTACACCCATAAGGGCGGCGTAGTCCACACCGAGATTTTACTCCCCGACCACGCCCCCGCCGAGTATGTGGACAGGGCGGTTTTATGGAACGAAGTGGAGAAAGTCGAGAAAGCGAAGAACGCCCAACTTGCGCGTGAGATTGAAATTGCCTTGCCCCGCGAACTGACGAGGGAGCAAAGCATTTCCCTTGTCCGCGAGTATGTGAAACGGCATTTTGTGACGGCGGGAATGTGCGCCGACGTATGTTTACATGACACAGGCGGCGGCAACCCCCACGCCCACATCATGCTGACAATGCGCCCTTTTGACGAGCGCGGCGAGTGGGGAGCAAAGCAGAAAAAAGAGTACATTCTTGACCCGCAGGGCAATAAAATCTATGACCCGAAAAAACGGCAATACAAATGTAAGTCCATTCCCGCTACCGACTGGAACGAGCAGACCAAAGCGGAGGAATGGAGGGCGGCATGGGCGAGGCTCTGCAATCAGGCGTTGGAGCAGAACGGACACGCCGAGCGCATAGACCACCGCAGTTATGAACGGCAAGGGATAGACCAGATACCCACCGTCCATTTAGGCGTTGCCGCTTCCGCTATGGAGAAGCGCGGCATCCGCACCGAGCGCGGCGACCTCAACCGCGAAATCGAAGTGACTAACCAGAAGTTACGGCAGTTAAAGGCGCGTATCTCCAAACTGCAAAACTGGTTGAAAGAAGAAAGCGAGAACACCGAGCCGCCTACCCTTGCCGACTACATTCAAGGCATTTTGTCACGCAAGGCACAGACGGGAAAATCGGGATATTCACAATCGCTGTATAACCTCAAAGACGCGGCAAATATGCTGAATTTCCTGCAAGCCAACAACATCATGGATATGACGGGGCTTGATGAAAAATTCAAGTCTATGATAGGGGAACAACTGGATATTCAAGGGAAGCTGAAACCCGTTGAACGGCGGTTAGGCACTCTGAAAAAGCACTTAGAGCAAGCTGACATTTATTTCAAGTACAAGGGAAAGAAGCCGCTGACCGAAGCCGAGCAAATCCTATTCACAACGGCGAAAGATTATCTCAAAGGCGTGATGAACGGCAAGACCACAATCCCGACAAAGACATGGAAAGAAGAATACACCAAGCTGACCGCCGAGAGGAAAACACTCAATCAGCGGTATCTTGCATTGAAAGAGGAAGTGAAAGAAGCCGAGAAAATCAGAAAGAGCGTTTACAGTATCTTGCGACAGGAACAGCACCCCCACAGAAAGCAGGATATGGAGCGATAACGGACAGGGCGGCGGGATAGTCAATACCTGTCACCGCCGCCCTATGCCCTATGGTAGTTTCATTACACCAATAAACCGAAGATTTTCGTTTATTTCTTTTCAAATGCCACAACACCGCATTCATAGGGGTGGTCATAATATAGAACCTCTCTATTGCGGCATCTATATAGGAGCAATTTCAAAATAATCAAAAAATCTCCGCCACCGCCAAAAATCATAATCTCAGACAGTGCAAAAAGTCCATAACTTCCGATACTTGCGGCGATACCTGCCAGTCCAAAGCCCAAAATTAAGGTGGCATAGCCGCACCGACAATATACTGCTGTTTGGTCAGCGGTTCGGTACAAGCACAATAGGGGGTGAGCATTTTCCAAATGACACCAAAGGCAATCGCATTCCAGTGTCCTTTGGCAAAAAATCCCCAAGTCAATCCATGAATAGCTTCATGAAGTACAGTCAACAAAAGTAGCGCAATCAAAAATATAATACACGTAGAGAGAGAAAAAGAAAAATTTCTGCTATTACTTGAATTAGCAAAAAGATACATGATTAGGGCAAGTATTGCAAAGGGTAACATGATGATAACAGCCATGATATTTGCCTGCAAAACACCAACCGTTAAATCCCTTTTCAAATATCCCTTTTGCGCCATTTCTTCACAGGTTTTCTCAAAATCCTCTTTTCGTTTCTGCTCAATAGGAGTAAGTTGTCTTTCTTTTTTTTGCACGTTTTTTCTCTCCAATCCTGATTTGTCGGTTTGCACTGGGGAAAATTATATCATATCCAATTTTGAAAAGCAATCTGCACTTTACCCCGTTCCGACTATCCAGACAGTCAAGGGACGAGTAGTATTTTTTCGCAAAGTGTGCGAAAAAATCTCCACTCTTAAACCCTTGACCGTCTGGATTTTTGCCGTTGCCATTTCGCTGCCGAAAACGGGGAACAGGATTTTACACAATCCTGCCCCCGCTTCCGCCCGCTTCATTCTAACGGCAAAACCGTCTGCACTACTGCGGCGGCTGTCGGTAGGTTTTGCGGTGGCTCTGCCCCCGCGCCCCCGACCTCTCCCAAAGAACAGAATGGAATGTTACGCAATAGGACTTGAAAAGGCTTGATTTTTAAGGCGTTGCAGACGCGAAAATCCACAGGGTAAGGGTTTTATACTACCTACCCACGAAAACGGCTTCTAACCGTTCACAGGCGCGTTTTGCGCCCCTTTTCCTGCCCGTTTCCCGCCGCGCTGAAAAGTTTTGCGTCAATAACTCAAAAAAGCACTTGACAAAATGCTTCATGGGGCGGGCCAAAAGATATAGCCCCTTTTGCCGATCCGAAGTTTGAAAATAATGTCATTCTTACCGGGACGGAGTTTCTCACCATGAATACCCGGCCCAAAATCCCGGCCAACGCCCGGAACTTAAATTGCTGTGTCATCGGCTCCTCCGGCTCGGGAAAAACCCGCTTTTGGCTCACACCCCAGCTTTTACAGGCTCATTCCTCTTTCGTGGTGGTCGATCCCAAGGGCGGGGTGCTGTCCCAGGTGGGCTGTTTTCTCCAAAAGAAAAAGGGATATAAAGTTAAGGTTTTTAATTCCATCGACTTTTCCAAGTCCATGCACTATAACCGTGCGACTTGTTCGCCGCTGAAAAGGCGGCGCACAGCGCTGTTTTTAACCAGTTCTGTGAACTGATAATTCGAGAGGTGGAATGATAGGGTAACGCCTTGAAACGCCTCCCCTGATACTCCGGCATGCGTCATCACTCTGTGATGAGGTGTGAAGCCCGGTAAAGTCGGCAGAAAGGTGCCGTAACAGATAACGCTGACGAAACCTGTCCAGAGGTGGACAGCGCACCCCATATGCCGGGGGTCTATAAAATACCTAAGGTGAGAATGGCAGCAATGCCTGACGAAACTCCCGAATGTAAAGGTCTAAAAGTGCCACATACAGAAATGTATGTGTGGGTTCATGCCCAGACAGTGCGGTCTAGTAGGAATGGTTGTTACGAACCACCGTGATGTGTTACAGGCACATGCAAGCTGTCAGGCTTAGAGGGAACACCTAAGGGTATATATGTACAGATAGAATTATCGGAACAAGGAAAGGCAGAGAGTCCTATGGATAATCCGGCGAAGAACAATAAGCGGATGAATCCCTGCTGAAAGGTCGTGGTCGAACTGTCGATGTTGCCTGCGAAAAAGAGGGCGATGGAGGAATGGCCACAAGTCAGGCAGAAAATCAGCAGTACACACTCTCTAATCATGCAGTCGAGTAAGAATAAGAAATTGTCACTCGAATCAATGAAATGGGGTGATGTACATGACACAAAAAGCTAAAAAAAGAAGCAAACTGCGCCATGCGGAATACTACGACATGCAGAACATCTTTGATGAACTGTATGCAAAAAGCAAAGATGGAGAAATATTCAATAATCTCGTAGAAATCATTGCGGCGCCAAATAACATCATGCTTGCTTTCAGAAATATTAAAAGTAATGATGGGAGCCATACCGCCGGCACAGATGGGAGAACGATAGAATCCCTGGCAGATATGTCAGAAGAAGATTTCGTCTCTCTTATTCAAAAACAGTTTACAAGGTATGTGCCAAAAACAGTAAGGAGGGTAGAGATTCCCAAACCAAATGGGAAATTTAGACCGTTGGGTATACCGTGTATCATAGACAGGATTGTACAGCAATGTATATTGCAGGTCATGGAGCCAATCTGTGAAGCAAAGTTTTATGAACATTCATACGGCTTCAGACCTTGCAGGAGTGCTGAAAACGCTGTCTCCTACGCTTACGGACTGGCTCAAAGGAATAAGCTCCACTATGTGGTAGACGTGGATATAAAGGGTTTCTTTGACAACGTAAATCATAGAAAGCTGTTACAGCAGATATGGACGCTGGGTATACGGGATACCAAACTGATTCAGATAATCAAAGCAATGCTGAAAGCGCCAATTCAAATGCCAGATGGAGAAATCTTATATCCAGACAGGGGAACCCCTCAGGGCGGCATACTTTCCCCGCTGTTAGCCAATATTGTCCTGAACGAACTGGACTGGTGGATAGCGTCACAGTGGGAGGGTATGGCAGACCATATGAAGTCTCCTTGTAAGGTCACATATTATCCGAATGGGGCAGAGAAAAAGTGCAACAGCTACACGGCGCTCAAAAAGAGCAATCTCAAGGAAATGCGTATAGTCCGGTATGCAGATGATTTTAAAATCTTTTGCAGAAACTGTAAGGACGCTGACAGAGCATACCATGCGGTTGAGGACTGGCTACTAAAGCGGCTCAAACTGGAAATTTCTGATGAAAAATCAAAGGTCACAAATCTCAGGAAAAGAGACAGTGAATTTCTGGGGTTCCGTATGAAGCTGATAAGGAAACGCAGGACATGGGTAATCAGTTCAAATGTCTGTGACAAGGCAATGTCGCATATGCAGAAAGAACTCTCAAAAGCAATTATAGAGATTCAAAACAGCAAGACAGCAAGTAACATAAAGAGCAACATTCACGAATACAACGCCAAAGTCATAGGTATGCAGAACTATTATTGCACTGCTACGAGGATAAATCTGAATTTCAGCCGAATGGCTCATGTGAATAACGGTCGCTTTCTCCATCGGATAGATGGATATAAAAAGCAGGGCGAGCTAAACAACAAATATTTAAAAAACCGGTATGGAAAATCGAAGCAAATGCGCTGGATTGGAGATACACCAGTAGTACCTCTGGCATATGTGCAGTTTAAAATACCAATGCGCAAGAGCAGGAAAATCAATCCATATACTCCGGACGGAAGAATGGAAATCCACAGCAATCTGAAACTGAACGTTGAAGATATGCTCTGGCTCATGCGCCACCCGGTAACAGGAGAAACGGTACAGTTCAATGATAACCGAATCTCTCTCTATGCCGGACAGGAAGGTAACTGTGCAATCACCGGGGAACATCTGGAAGTGATTCACTGTATTTGTTACAGAAAATCGAATGAGTGTAAAAATGGCAGAGACAGTTACCGTAATCTGTTGCTTTTATCACCTACTGGATATGAACTTATCTCAACAACAGACAGTATAAAGTTCGCTACACTGACAAAGAAGTATGATTTGAATAAGGCACAAATTACTAAAGTAAACAAACTGCGTGTTGCCGCAGGATTGGCAGAAATGTCAATGCAAATCGTAACAAACTGATTTAGCTAATGTGAAAGAGTGAGTGTGTATCACTGCTGAAACTATGCCTGATGGGGCGCCGGATGCGGTGAAAGTCGCATGTCCGGTGCTAGCCGGGGGAAAAGCCGGAGATAACATCAAAGGCTTACCTATCGGAACCGCTGGCCTATATCCGAAACGAGGCCGACATCCTGAAGTTTGTGGATGCCCTCATTTCCAACACCAAGGGCGAAGGCAAGGAGGGCGACCCCTTCTGGACAAAATCAGAGACTTTGCTCTACTGCGCCTTAATCGCCTATATCATTTTTGAGGGCCCCGCCGAGGATCGGAACATGAACACTTTAGTGGATATGATTTCCGGGATGGAAGTAAAAGAAGATGACGAGGATTTTATGAACGCTGTGGACTATATGTTTTCCGGGCTGGAAAAGCGAAAGCCGGACTGCTTTGCGGTCAAGCAGTATAAGAAATACAAATTAGCCAGCGGTGATATATGCTCTAAGCGACTTGTTAATTCACTGATTTTTCGGTGATAGGCAAGGACAGCTTAGAGCATATTTTCATTCAAGGAGGTCTGTGCTATGGCAAAAACCAAGATTGCGTTGCTCTATGAACGCCTCAGCCGCGACGACGAATTAAGCGGGGAGAGTTTTTCAATCCAGAACCAAGAAATCATGCTGGAGGACTTCGCCCGCCGGAATGGGTATCTCCGTTTCAAGCACTTCACGGATGACGGCGTTTCTGGAACCCGCTTCGACCGGCCCGGTTTTATGGCGATGATGGAGGAAGTCGAGGACGGCGGCGTGGAGGCAATCATCGTCAAAGATATGTCCAGACTGGGCCGTGACTATCTGAAAGTCGGTCAGGTAATGGAAATTCTTCGCCAGCGGGGAGTGCGGCTGATTGCCATTAACGACAATGTGGACACCGACAAAGGGGACAATGACATGACCCCATTCTTGAACATCATGTACGAGTTTTACGCCCGCGACACCAGCAAGAAAATTCGCTCTGTGTTCAAAGCCAAGGGCATGAGCGGCAAGCACCTGACGGGGACAGTAATCTACGGCTACCTGTGGGATGAAAAGCGGGAGCATTGGCTGGTGGACGAGGAGGCCGCTGCCGTAGTACGGCGTATCTTCGCCATGACGCTGGCTGGCTACGGCCCCTATCAAATCGCCACACAACTGACCCAGGACAAGGTTGAAATCCCGTCGGTACATCTGGCAAGGTTTAACGAAGGCGTAAACCGTACCAAGCCGGTAAAGGACATTTATGGCTGGGGTTCCTCCACCATTGTCCATATTCTCAAAAAGCGGGAATACCTGGGCCATACCGTCAATTTCAAGACCCGCAAGCACTTCAAGGACAAAAAGAGCCACTATGTTGACGAGAGCGAATGGACGATTTTTGAGAATACCCACGCCCCGATTATCGACCAGGAAACCTTTGACAACGTACAGCGCATCCGTGGGAATGTCAAGCGATACCCGGACGGCTGGGGCGAGGCCGCGCCGCTGACCGGCTTGCTCTACTGCGCTGACCGTGGCGGCAAGATGTACGTCCACCGCTCCAACAACGGCAAGCGTGTCCATCAGTATACTTGCGCCCAGTACGGTAAAGTCCCCATTGGAACGCTCTGCCCCACCCAGCACCGTATCAACGAAAGTGTTGTGCTTGACCTGATTTCTGCTATGCTCCAGGCAATTGCCGACTTTGCCAAGTCTGACCGGACGGCGTTTATCCGGGAGGTGCAGGAGGCCCAGGCCAGCCAGCAGGACAGCGACATCAAGAAGAAAAAGCGGCGGCTGACGGCGGCACAGAAACGGGCCGGGGAGCTGGAACGGCTTGTGTGTAAAATTTATGAGGATAACGCCCTGGGACGCTTGCCAGACGCCCGCTATGCCGCGCTGGACGCACAGTACGCCAAGGAGCAGGAGGCACTTGCCACCGAGATTGCCGAGTTGGAAAAGGCCGTCAGCAATTACGACCAGGGAAAGAAATCGGCAGAGAAGTTTATTGCCTTGATTGACAAATACCAGGGCTTCGAGAACATGACGAATACCATGCTCAATGAGTTTGTCGAGAAAATCCTTGTCCATGAACGTGACCGTAAGGGCAGTATCGAAACCACCCAGGCGGTGGAGGTCTACTTCAATTTTGTGGGCAAGTACATCCCTCCGGCGTTCCGGGAAGTGGAGTTGACCCGGGAGGAACAGGAGGCAATTCGGAAGAACGAGGAATTGAAAGACAAACGCCACCAAGCCTATCTCCGCCGCAAGGCCAGCGGCTGGCAGCGGCAGTATGAGGAACGCACCAGACCGGGGAAAAAGGCTAAAATCGACGCACAAAAAGCCGCTATCCGGCAGGAGGACATGGCAAAGGGTATCTATGCCCATGTCGCTGATCTACCGCGCCAGGAGCCGAAACGGGCGGCAATACAAGTCCGCCCCACGCTTTGAGAGAGAAGGGAGCATCACTATGGAAATCGAATTGACCTATACCAAAGTTGGAGATTACTATATCCCCAACCTTGCATTGGAGCCGCAGCCTGACCGCAGCCTGGGCAAGTATGGGCTGCTGCGTCTGCGGTATCTGAAAGAGCATCGACCGGGCTTGTTCAATCGCCTGACCTTGAGCGGCAAGCTGTTCGCCCATCTGCTTGAAACCGAGGACGCCGCCAATGATATGCTGGACAGCATGATGCCGGGAATGGCAAAAGAGGCCGGGGCCACCGAGGATTTGAAAGCACACGACCCCATGCGCTGGGTGGGGCTGATGAATTGCTGTAAGACCCAGGTGGAGGAAATCATTTTTGCAGAACTGATTTACTATTGATAACAAACAGGCCAGATGGACAAATAACCCATCTGGCCTGTTGCAATACATTTACTGTGAGTTTTTTTGAAAGGATAGAATTACTGTCAATCCACATATTTGAGTAGTATTTATCTCCATTACTCCACCATGTACCTCCATAATTTGCCTTACCAACAACATCCCCAGCCCATGCCGCAAGTCCAGCCGTTCATCGGTGCTTTCCATGTAATGCGGTTTTTCTTCCAACTCTCGCAATTTTTCAGCTGACATACCCACGCCATTGTCCGCAACTGTGATAGAAACATTTTCCGATGAACAATCAAGGGACAGGAAAATATTGCACCCCTGCGGATTGTGGTTGATGCTGTTCTGCACCAAGTTACCGATAGCCCGCGAAATCAACCGAGCGTCGCAGTCTATAACTGCTGTTTCCGCTTCGGGAGAAATTTCAACGTCGATGGAATGTTTCTCACTGATACCCGCATTAAGCAAATCCGCCGCATAGGAGCGTAGCAGTTTGGACAGGCGTACCAGCTCTTTATGGAGCGGCTGCATTTCATATTCCAACTGCGATACCAAATTCAAGTCCTGCACCAAGTCTTTGATCTTTGCGCTCTGCGCCCGGATGATTTCCGCCTCCTGCTGAATATTTCCACTGGCCCCGTGATCTCCGGCAATCCGCTGGGCATATCCCATAATCATAGAGAGTGGCGTGCGGATGTCGTGAGAAACGCCGCTGATCCAGTTGGCGCGGGCCTGGTTTTGTCTGCTTAACACCTGGGATGCCTGATTGACACTATCCGCAATTTCCGACAACTCGCCCCGAATGGACAAATCAACAGGTTTGCCGGTGGACAGTGTTTTGATAGAGGCCATGATCGGCTCCGTATTTTTTGCAATTTTTCGTTTTGAGAAGTAGTAGACCAAAAACAGAAGCACGATGTCTATTGCCAAAATGCCGGTTATAAAGAGCGGGAAAATCCTAATCGCCCGTATTGGAAAGTAGTTTCCTGTCAGCTTCATAAAGCTGTCTTTTGGGTAGCCCAACACCAACAGACCATTATCTGTGTTCCGCACAAAAACAGGGTAGTCTTGCAGATAGCCTTTCGAGAACACGGCCACATCCTGAATGGTGTACTGTGTCGGTATTTCCTCTGGCAAAGATGCCTCCCAAATGCAGTGTCCGCTTGCATCCAATAGCATAGCCCAAATCTGATTACGGTTTAACTCTTGCAGCCTTTCTTCCGATATGCCGGATGCTGACAGATCAGCGGCCACGGCTTCTAACATATTTGCCGGTGATGCCGAACCGTATTCCCTGAATACGATACCCCCGAACATCAAGGCAAACGCCAGAATGTTGACAAGCAGGAGAACCAACGCAAAGGCAAAAAAGGAGAGAAGATACTTTGATATATATTTTCCAAATGCTTTCATCGGTCACTCCACCCCTTTGCCGGTCAATCTGCTTTAAGCTCCACTAATACAATCTCTGGCCGATTATTGAAGCGGAGCGGTATGATACTGTTTCCAAGGCCACGGCTGACAACCATATTTGTGCCGCCGTTTGTATATAGGCCAGCATCGTACTTTGGGAAAAATCCCTGATTGGGAGCAACCAGCCCGCCGATCAGTGGCAACCGAAATTGCCCGCCGTGTGCATGACCGCTTAAAACTAAATCGACGCCGCAGCTTACATAGGTATCAAACAATTCCGGCCTGTGTGAAAGCAAAATCGTATAGCCAGCCTTATTTTCCATCAGTTCATTCAACTTGGTGCTTATCATAGCGGGGACTTCATCGAAGATATTACTTTTGATTGTAAAATTAGGGTCTGAAAGTCCCATCAAAGTGACAATACCGCCGTTGTGTTCAAGCTGTATTGCTTTGTCCTCAAGAACGATCACGCCAGCGGCTTCAAGTCCTGTTTTAAGCTCACTGTACTGTGACAGGCTGGCTTCGTGATTGCCCGTCACATAATAGACCGGCGCAATTTGAACCGCCTTTTCAGCAAAAGAAAGAGCAGCATCTATATTCGTATGCTGTGCATCTACCAGATCGCCCGTTATTGCAATCATATCCGGCTTGCTCTCGGAAAGGCTGTTTAATAAAAGCGAGTTTTCTTCTCCAAATTCAGCGTTATGCAGATCAGAAACCTGTGCAATTCTAAACCCGGAAAACTCCGAGGGTATCTGATTGCCGGAAAGAGTAATTGAATTTGCCATTAACGCTGTATTTCCCCAAATCGTCCATACGATCAAGGCAAGCAGCATTGTTATCAGGACATAGAAAAGCAAATGTGTTTTGAAATGGCTTTTTTTCATGGCCCTTGTCTGTCCTCCACGCATTATTTCCTTGCCAGCAGCTTATAGCCCAGCCCCTTGACCGTCAGCAGGGAAACCGGTCTTGACGGGTCTGCCTCTATCTTCTCGCGGACGCGCCGCACATGGGCGTTCAAGCTGTTTTCATAGCCAAAAGGATTGTCGCCCCATAGGGCCTCACAAAGCGTATCCACTGTCACAATACGGCCCTCATTCTTCGCAAGAGTTTCCAGCAGCCTATGCTCCATCGCTGTCAAGGGAAGTATCTCACCGCTCTTGTCCACTTCTGCCCGGCTGAAATCCACTGTACAGCCATCCAGTTTCAAAAGGGGGGCATCCTCCTTGTAGCACCGGCGCAGAACCGCATATACCCGCAGTAAAAATTCTTGGGGCAGAAAGGGTTTTGCGATATAATCATCCGCACCAAGACCAAGCCCGGCCAACTTGTCCGCAGCCTCGTCACGGGCCGTCAGAAAAATCACGGGAATATCCGTCCATGTGCGTATCTGCTCCATCAGGGAGAAGCCGTCGCCGTCTGGGAGCATCACATCCAAAATCGCCAGATCAGGTTTTTCCGCTTTAGCGGCGGCAATTCCCTCTTTCATATTGTCGGCGGTCACAAGGCGCTGAAAGCCCTCGTCCGCTAAAATAGCTGATACCATTTTCAAAAGCTCCGGCTCGTCATCGACCAGCAGGAGCTTTTTGCTGTGTAAAAAAGAATTGTCCATCGTAGTGTCTCCCCAATAAACGGAAAATTGACATCATTTCTCACGCATGATAACACTTTTCTTTCCGCTATTTTCACTCGTTTCTTAATCATATTCCGCACAGATAAATTTGAAATCCTCCGTCTTGTGTAACGCTTCCAAAGCATATTTCTCAATATGCTGCGACATGATTTCTATGGCATACCGAAAATTTTCTGACGGATGCCCCTCGGCACAGCGAACCATCGTAATCAGCATCCTATCGTCGCCTTCCATATATTCAGACGAGTAGTTGCCGGAATAGTCGCAGGAATCCTCATAAAGCCCTTTCTGTCTTACCTCCTCCATTTGCGCCGCAGTGCCAACCACTGCATGGTAATCCATGTTATCGCTGTCACAGTAGTAGTCGATAAAAAGCCTTGCTATAGCATCTGTGCATTGTTGAATCTGCTCGATTATGACATCTGCATTTCGGATAGCAAATTTCCGAATTTTCTCCTTAGCATCCTCCTCGCTTTCATAGCGGATGTATAAAAGTGTTTCGCAGCCCTCAAGCACAGCTGTGATCTTCTGAAGTGTTCCATCCTTGTCATAGACGGCACGCAGCGTCCGAATGAATTCATCCTCCGGTACGCTGTACAGAGTCATCTCACGCCGCTCTTTCCCAACAGGAATGTCATATTCAAGCATTTGATACTGTGTGTCATAGTCAAAGGAGATAACGCCATCTCTGTCAATGTCCTTACTAAAATCAATCACACGGTACGTACCTTCTCTGTAGGTGAGTGGTATATTGTACAATTCCGGCATTTCAGTCTCCTCCTTATTATTAACTCCGATTTGTCAACTTGCAACTTGAT
Source organism: bacterium 1XD42-76 (assembly GCA_009917545.1). Classification (GTDB taxonomy): domain Bacteria; phylum Bacillota; class Clostridia; order Lachnospirales; family Lachnospiraceae; genus QZDW01. Next base: position 170 of record QZDW01000043.1, on the reverse strand, counting down.
TATAACACGGCCCACCCGCTTTGTGAACGCCATTATGAAAAAGTAAGGTAAAAGTAAGGACGCGAGAATGTAGAAGTCAGGTTGATGCTGTACCATAGGTAGGTAATTGCGAAACAACTGTTAAATTGGATGCCCAGTAGTCAAAAATCCCTGCAGGGGTGCATGGCAGG
>QZDW01000042.1 GCA_009917545.1 bacterium 1XD42-76 | reverse complement strand
AGCAGACAAAATGGGAAGAATTAAGCATATCCAATGATTTCCTGTTTGGCAAGGTCATGCAGAATCCGGAACTGTGCAAAGAGTTATTGCAGAGGATTCTCCCGGATTTGAACATTGAACGCATTGAATATCCAGAATTGCAGAAAAGTATCCATGTAGATATGGACGCCCATAGTGTCAGACTGGATGTGTATGTAAAGGACAACAGAGAGACGGTTTACGACATAGAAATGCAGGTCAGTGATACAAAGGAACTGCCAAAGAGAAGCAGATATTATCAGGGAATGATTGACCTGCAGCTTGTGGATGCAGGTCAGCATTATAAAAAGCTGAACAAAAGCTATATCATATTTATCTGTCCCTTTGATTTATATGGGAAAGGGCGGCATATTTATACCTTTGAAAATATCTGTAAAGAAGACAACAGTATTTTCATGGGAGACGAAGCAGTAAAGATATTTCTGAATGCGGATGGAACAATGGATGATGTCAGCAGGGAATTAAAGGCATTTCTGGACTATGTGGCAGGGCAGAAGCCGGAGGATTCCTATGTTGAGAAATTGGAAGAAGCGGTGAAAGAAGCAAAGAAAAACAGAGAATGGAGGCATGAGTATATGACGTTATTGATGAGAGACCAGGAAAATCAGGAGATTGGAGAAGAAAAGCTGGCTAAACTGATTCAGATATTGAGCAAAAACAATCGATTGCCAGATATTATTAAAGTTACAGATGATAAAGAATATCGTCAGAAACTTTATTTGGAGTATCATATCATTTGAGAACAGAAACATGATAGGGCAGAGCATTTCCGTGTTCTGCCTTGCTTTACAGAATATTGTTGTTTTTCCTCGCCTTCTGTGGTATAATATGGTAAAAATTTTGGTTCAATAAAATTAAATCATAACCTATAAATCTAACAATCACCTGTGAATCGGTGAGTGCAAAAACAGGGGGACAAAAGTCATGAGAAGAAGAGTAAAGTATGCCACAGCTCTGATGGCAGGATTGATGATGACAGTCTGGGGAGGCATAAACGCCTGGGCCGGTGAGTGGAATTTTACAGGGCCTGAGAGCTGGAAGTGGGAATACCGTGACGATAACGGAAGCCGGGTAGGCGCCGGATGGAAAGAGATTGACGGATCCTGGTATCATTTTGACGCTAATGGTTATCTCGATACCGGCTATCGGCGATTTGAGGAAGGCGGCCCCTGGTATTATCTTTCTGCAGCAGATGATGCGAATATCGGGAAAATGGCCACATCAGGTGAGTGGGAATTTGGCTCCATTCAGCCAGACGGAGCCTTCCACTGTCTGGTTCCCATGCTTGACGGACAATCGGGAGTTGTTCTCTGCAACTACCAGAAAGAAACCGGATTCCAGCCAGTGAAGACAAGCAGTCTTGGCTGGTATAATGATATCTTTAAAGTACTTGCTACGATGGAACCGGCGGACGGAGAACAAATTACCCGGCAGTTCCAGCTTCCGGCAGACTGGAAGACTCTATGTCCCAATCCATTCCTGCATGCAATGGTCAGCGGTGGTAACTACGACGCTTATACGTGGTCTGTCAGTGAAGAAAATGTGCTGACAGTTACCGGATACTACAATTAAGACAGAACAAAACAGACCGGATTGTATTTTCCCCAAATCGGCGGACTGCAATTTTGACCTGTAAAATTTCGAAAAAGGTTGGCATTTTATTAAAAATGTGGGGCCGCTCTTGCTGCTGACTGGCTTTTTGAAGCAGTGAGAGCGGTTCTTGGATTTATAAGCGAAAACAGGTATATAGTGTATGGATTTGATAAGAAACTGCAGAAACATATTTGAAAGAAATAACCTAAATATTCCAGGCAGAGCATTTCCATGTTCTGCCTGAAATAATAGTATGAGATTTTTCGCAATTAGGTATGTTATGGACAGCCGTACCATAAGTAAAGGCGAAGTTTTGAGGAAGGCCAGAAAGTGCAGGAAAGCTAAGATTTAGGCGGAAAATAGAGGGTTGTCAAAAGTTGTTTTAAGATAATACTATGAAAATTTTCGCACTTAGGTGTGTTATGGAGAACCATATCATAAGTAAGGGCGAAAGGGAACGGGAGTTCCTAGAAATAAAAGAGAATAAGAGTTATATTTTTAACCCCATGGGAGTTTGAGGCTTCCATGGGGTTTTACTATTGGTTGTGTAGTTCATCTGGTGGAATATATTCTATCAGGTCGTGCAAATCACATTCCAGGGCATAGCATAATCTTGACAGTACGGCAATGTCCAGACGCTGAACCTCATTTTTACAATACTTTTTCAGTTGTGTTCTTTGCATTTCAGCCCGAAAAGATAGTTTGTTGATAGAAATATTTCGCTTTTTCATTAACTCTTCTAAATGTATCTTAACAGTACCAAATTCAAGGTCTTTCATACATCATTCCTCCATCCTATATATTTCTATGATATTTTATGTAACTAGGTATTAAAATGAGTAAGAAAATATAGTATATTTATATGAGTAGATATATGCTCAATCGAAATTAGTTTTTTCTATAAATTGGGTTTACTTCTTATAGGGAGGGCTTTATGAATACAAAAAAAGATTATCTTAGTAAAACAATTATGGTAAATACAGAGGATGCGCTAAAAAATGCTGTAAAAGTTGGATATGGCATTATCTATATTCAAGGAGATTATGCGAATAAAATTGCAGGAAAAATGAGGAATAGCGATACTGGAAATTTGTTGTCTAATGCAGGTCTTGCGATTGGCTTTTTCTTTTTTACACCTTTGTTTTTGGCAGGGCTTGTGGGGAAGATTCTTACAAAGGATATGTCAAAATATAAAATTGTTGCAGTTGGAGATTATGAGGTACAAATCAAACATAAATCAATTAAAGAATAACAGGGAGGATATTTAAAATGGGATTATTTAAGAATTTAGCAGGAAAGGCACTGGATTTAATGACAGAAGATACCGTTTATTCAGCTTCACAAAGAGATTATGATTCGTCTTATGAATTACTTCTTAAAGCATCAGACAATAATTACTTGGATTACGTTTCTGCGTATGTCAATCTTATAAATAAGAAAAAATATCCAGGGGGAAATATTTATAGAGCAATAATGGATACTATTAATGATAGACCATCAAATATTCAGAATAAGGCGAGGCAGCTTCTGAATTCCGCAAAAAAGAAGTAATTTGCGTTTGTATCGAAATCGTAAATATATATTATTACCCTGAAATCATGTAGAAAGGGGTGATATATATGCAGGCAGGAATCTTTATCAGTGCATGTGTCATAACAGTAGGTGTACTGGTGGCATTAGAGCATGTAACCGCATGACAACAGAACCACACAATGGAATAAGGGCAATCAGCGTAACAGTTGATTGCCCTTATTTTTTTATGTAAAGGAGCAGTCAGATGGAGAAAAACGTAACAGATAAGTTTGTAATGGAACGAAAAACTATTTTCGACAAGACAAGAAAAAAGCGGTTTGAGCTTACTTTTCAGATTCAGGGAGAGAAAGAGCAGAAAAAAATTCTGGTAATCGCCTTGAATCCGGCCAGTACGGATATAAAAGTGTTGGATACCACAACCATATTTATTTTAAATAATCTGCTGCCCATGGGTTACACAACGATTACCATATGCAATCTGTATGCAGACCTGTGCAAGAAACTGAAACCCTCCGAGATTGCCAATAACAGGGAAAACCGGGCATATCTTCGGGATGTGTTAAAGCGCAAATTTGACACAATCCTTATCGGCTTTGGAAATACATTCACCGGAAATAAATTTGTGTCAGAGGAAAAATGTTATTTAAAAGAACTTTTAAAGGATTACAAGGACTGCAGCATGGATTTAGTGGATGAAGCTGAAAATACGCAAGATTAAGGGCAACACATCCGTTAATGGCTGGAAGGTATTATCCGGGACAATGGAAATTAAGGCCATATCAATTTGAGGAAGTGAAAAAAGAAGCGAAAAAAGAAGCAAAAGAGGAGGCTCCAGGTGGAACAGATAAAAACGGTGAGAATCAGGAACATCAGCCAGTTGTACCTGCTAAAGCAGATTAATTCCTGCTTAGGAAAACGGGAAATTCCCAAAGAGGTTATTCACAGAATGTTCCGCATTGTCCATTCAGGGAAACTTGGAAAAAAGGGCTTTTTGGTTTTGTGCCTGAATAAGATAGAAGATGATGATTATGGCATAGAGGAGGCCGTTGGTATGTATCCAGGCCGGATGTGGCTGGATGAGAATATGGGAACTATAGAGGTAAAAAGTGGCTGCCGGAAGAAAGCCGACTGGTACATAGCCTATGCGAAAGTAAACGGCCAGAGGATTTATGTTCTTTATCAACCAAAGGAACGGCATAATTAGGAGGGATTATATGACGGGTGTAAGATTTAAAGACTGGGAAACATTTTTAAGATATGTTGGGAGTCAGGAGAAGATGAAGCATAAGGAAGAATGGAGGAAAGCCACAGAATTATGGGACATGGACGACCTGGAACCGGGAGAGTGGAAGGGCATGGAAAAGATATTGTCACCCTCTAACTATGAGGAATTAGCAATGCGTTTGGGGACTGTGGAAGTAAGGTCATTCCGGTTGCCTTTTGAATCAGACGGAATGATTTTCTATGCCGCAGGGAAGGAAGAAGGCGACGGAGGTTATTTCTGTATGGGCTATGGATTTGTGAATGAATCAGATATAGAAGACAAAAATAACCGGTTTAGGCCAATGCCGGAGGAATCGAACAGGGAGAAGGATTATTATTATATTGGAACGGAACGGGACTACTGGGAAACTTATCCGGTTCTGCAAACGTATCTGCCGGAAAAGATACTGGAATACCTTGCTTCACAGGTTGCCATATTGGACAGCAATTATGGAGCGGACAGACATGTGCAGGGCGGCATGGGCGGCTTCTGCGCTGTTATCCCGAAACTGGATGAAGCCGCAAAGAAAGCCTACCGACAGATACTGGAGAAGCATTATATCCAGGAATCTATGTATGAATATCTTGATACGGTCACGGTCAGCGGCACAGAGTGGGTAGAAGCCCTGTATCTTACCAACAATGATTATGGAATCATATTGATTTACCGGAAAGGAGTCGAAGCATGATTTTAGGATTTTTAGCGGCTGTGGGAAGTACCATAGCATCCACCGTTATTATTGAATCCGTGACGGCAGGCGTTGGACTGGGAATTTCCATCTATACAGCGTCAAAGTGTGCGAAGCAGAGCGGCAGAACACGGAGAAAGTAGGGGCAAAAAGAATATGTGGGGATTGGCGGTCAATCAACACATATTCTTTTTTTGTTGATTTAAAATATTACCATAAATTTAATTTGGTATCAAAATCATCTATACTTTTAAAAACCTTGAGATTGTCAAAGTCAATGGATTCTTTGTTCTCATCTAAGATATATAGAAATAATTCTTTTGCTAATTTTTTAAAATCGATATGCTTCATTTTCATTATGTATGGAAAATTGCTTCTTGTGCTAAGTGTACATAGCTTTAAAAGAATACTGCGAATCTGGAGTATGCGCATTTGCTGTGCCGATGGAAAGTCAGAAATTCCGGCATGAATAATCTGGGCGAAAAAAAACTCCACATCCTGAATCGATGAAGAGTCATAATATTTTAAAACGTTTCTGTTTTTATTATAGGTAATTTTATCTGAAGTATAATAATTGGCAGTTAAGATAAAAATGTTACAAAAATATGGTGGGCATTGATAGCGGAATTTTCCAGGGGGCTGTAAAAAGGATAAATTGTCATTATCTTTTTTTGTGATTTCAAAAAACAACTGGAATAAACTTTGTTTCCATTTATTATTGCAGCCTTCATCTGCAGTTTTGCTACTATTAACTTTATGGTAAATTTCTGGGCTGTTAAGAAGTTTTTCCTTACTTATAAATTTTACATTTGGATTGTTCATCTTCAATCTTCCTCCTTAAAAATGGATAAATTGTTAATGGTGCTATAATGTATTGTTCTGAGATGAGAATTAAATGTTAAATGACATGGAATAAAGAACAATAAAGAACGTGTTAGTCAAACCTTCCCCTTTTTATAGCAAAAAAGTGATTTTTGGGTAGAGTATTATGCCTTTGGAGGCTGTAAAATAAAGCTACAAAAAATAACAGGAGGAAAATAATGAAAGATTCTAATATACTTCACAGCGAAGTGAGAAAAACATTTGAAACCCTGATAGAGTCAGGAGTATTTACAGAAGTTAGATTATTAAACACCAAACAAGGGACTCTTTCAGGCTATTACAATGATGTAGATAAGCTGATTGAGCATATTCAGCGTTATGATGGCAATTACAATATTTACATCACAATGAACGCTTTAAGCGAAGGAATCGAGGCCAGAGGCAAGAACCATCTAAAGAGTTATGCGAAGAATACAACCAGCGACAAGGAAATCCGCTGCCGTAGATGGATTCTCATTGACTTAGACCCGGAACGTCCGGCCGGAATCTCCAGCACAGAGCAGGAGTTAAAGCTGTCTGAGGAATTGGGCAGGAAAATTCAGGGTTATTTAACAGACTGTGGATTCCCGGAGCCTGTAACCGCATTAAGCGGAAACGGCTTTCATCTTTTATATCCTGTGGAACTTCCCAATACACCGGAAATGACAAGTCTGGCAAAGGGCTTTCTTGGCGCATTGGATTCAAGGTTTTCTACAGAGCAGGTAAAGGTCGATACAACAACCTATAATGCGGCCAGAATTACAAAGCTTTATGGTACAGTTTCCTGCAAGGGAGACTCCACAGAAGAACGTCCACACAGGCGTTCCAAAATCCTGTATGCACCAAAGAAACGAGTGCCGGTAGCGATTGAGCTGTTACAGCAGATTGCGGCGCAGTGTGTGGAGAAAGGGAATAAAAAGAAAACAGTGAATAGAAATGAGAAACGTGAGCCTGTCAGAAGCATATCAGGGAGCAAGATGGAGTTTGATTTGTGTTTATGGCTGGAATCCCATGAGATTCCCGTCGCAAGGGAAAAGCAGGTAGAGAATGGTATGTGCTATGTTTTGGAGTCCTGCCCATGGAATCAGGAACATTCCAAGGACAATGGGGCTTATGTCATACAGTTTGATGATGGTGGGATTGCGGCTGGCTGTCACCATGATAGCTGTAAGGAAGAAAACTGGGAAACCCTCTGGCGTATGCTGGAGGGTGAGAAGCCTATGCCGTCAGTGAAAAAAGCAAAGACAGAGAATCTTCCGTCAGCAGAAAAAGAAAGCCCGGTGGATGTTCTTTTAAGACTGATAGAGGAGCAAGGGCATATTCCGTTCCGAAGTACAGAAGGGGAGGCTTTTATCCAGATTCCGAATAATGGAGGCTTTGTGAATTATCCGATTAAATCGGAATATTACCAGATGTGGCTGAGAAACCAGTATTATCAGACATACAATCGAGGAAGCAGGGGCGACATGATTCAGGCAGTCATGGAGACCCTTATCGCAAAAGCGCACTGCCAAGGGAAAGAATACCCGGTATACAATCGGTTCGCTTTCCATGAGGGCCGCCTGTATTATAACCTGGCGGACAGAGATTCCACAGTGCTTTGCGTTGACAAATCAGGGATAAAGTGCTGCAGTGAGCCGCCTGTCAGACTGATAACCAGAAAAAATATACGTCCTCAGCCCATGCCGCAAAAGGGAAAGTCATTCAGGAAGCTGATGAATAAATACTACCATTTTGCCAGTATGTCAGACCGTATTCTCCATAATGTTATTTTGATTGTCAGACTCATAACAGGGATTGAGCAGCCTATCGTTATCTACAAAGGCAGCAGAGGCTCGTCAAAGACCACTTCTATGGAAATGGATAAACGCTGTCTGGATGTATCCAGCAACAATGTGACCGTCATGCCGAAAAATGAGGAGGACTTTCTGTTGCTTCTGGAATCACAGGATATCGTCTGTCTGGACAACATGGACTCCATTACCAAAAGTCAGGCAAATATTTTCTGTCAGGCAGTGACTGGGGCAACAGCAGTAAAAAGAAAGAAGTATTCAGACAGTGAACTATGTGAGATAAATATAAGGTCTGTTGTCTATATGAATGGAATCCATCTGATTTCCGACCGTTCAGACTTCCTTGACCGCTGTGTATTTTTGAATATGAAAGCCATATCATCAGAAAAACGCAGGAGTAAAAAAGAGGTCATGGAGGAATTTGAAGAAGATAAGCCTTATATACTCTATGGCATGTTTGAATGTTTATCTAAGGCTATGGAAACCCAGCCTTCCATAGAAATAGAACTAGATGACCGTCTCCTTGATTTTTTAAAGTGGGGCTGTGCCGTTGCGGAGGCATTGGGGTATGGGCAGGAGGAATTTTTGAAGGCATACCAGAAGAATCGTATCAGTTTGAACGAGGAGCTTTTGGAGGAAGATGAGGTTGCCGGGGCGGTCATGGATTATCTGGAGGAATCCGGGAATTTTGAAGGGGCAATGAGCGAACTAAGCGCAGAATTGTCTGATATGCTCTATGAAAAAGGAATGTACGCCAGCAATAAAATCAAACAGGCGAACCACTTATCAAGGAGATTAAAAGAACTGGAGGCCGGACTGCACAATGTTGGGATTTGCGTGGAGATAGGGAAAAACAACGGAAAACGTTTTGTAAAAATCAGCAGAGAGAATACAGAATAAGACGATAAGGACAGTAAGGACGATAAAAAACAGAAAAAAGGTGGAGAAGTCTATTGATAAAAAAAGCATTACTTAATATATAAAAAATTTTTTTGATAAAAAAACCGTCCTTACCGTCTTTATTGTCCTGCTTAAAAAAATCATGCCTGTATATTGGAGGAATCTGGAAGATGAATGAGTTAAAACAAGAGGAATGGCTGGAAACGCTTATGTCAATCCTGTCACAGCTTATTGTTGAGTTCTATTTAAAAGAGAAGGAATCGTAATTACATAAGAAAAATACAGACTGGGAGTTTCAGGCTCCCGGTCTGGAAAGATAGATAGAATATATATTATAGATTTGAAATATAAGATAGAAAGGCAGGGACAACAAATGTCTGACACAATGATAAAAAAGTAGCAATTTATTGTCGTGTATCAACACAGGAACAGGCAGAGGAAGGGTATTCTCTTGAGGAACAGCAGCGTTTAATCCGTGAATATTGCCAGCAGAAGAATTATGAAGTGGCAATGGTTTATGAAGACGCCGGAATCAGTGGAAAGGATATCCGCCACCGACCGGCCATGCAGCAGCTTTTGGAGGACGCCTCTAAAAAGAAGTTCCATCTGGTCATGAGCTGGAAGATAAACCGAATCAGCCGGAAATTATCAGATGCCATTAAAATTGTAGAAACGTTAGAGAAATATGGAATTGGCTACCAATCTTATTCAGAACCTTTTGAGTCCAGCACGCCAGCCGGGAAAATGCAGTTTCAGATGATGGCGTTGGTTGGCGAATTTGAACGAAATACCATTGCCCAGAATCTTAAAATGGGCATGAGAGCAAAAGCCATGTCTGGGGAATGGTGCGGTGGGATTCCACCATTTGGATATTGCTGGGTGACAATGGAGGGGACGGAAAACCATGGAAGAAGAAAATCAAGACTGGAGGTGGTGGAACGAGAGGCGGAGGCAGTGCGCCTTATGTTCCAGCTCTATGCCTCCGGAAAGGGATACAAGGCTATTGTGGGACGGATTAACAGGGAAGGCTATTGAACTAAGTTGGATAACGCTTTTTCAGTGGCACAGATAAAATCAATTCTCACAAATCCGGTATATATTGGGAAGGTGCGTTATGACGTAAGGAGAGACTGGAATGAAAAACGAAGGAACAATATCAATCCCAATCCTATTGTTGCAGACGGAAAACATGAAGCAATCATACCGGAGGAGTTATGGGAACAGGTTCAGTTTATGATTTCCCAAAAGAATGGAAAGCCAGCCAGAATCTACGACGGGGAATATCCGCTGACAGGTATTCTAAAATGTCCTCAATGTGGCGCAGGCATGGTGATTTCCAGGACAACGAACCGAAACAAAGACGGCAGCAAACAGAAGCTTACCTATTACGCCTGCGGGAACTGGAAAAATAAAGGAACCACCGTATGCCACAGCAATATGGTCCGGGTAGAAAAAGCGAACACGTTTGTGTACAATCAACTGGATAAACTGTTAAGCGATGAGAAATTTTTTAAAGAGGTTGTGGGCAGAGTTAACCGGGAGCATAGAATCTTAAAGGAAAACGCCATAAAGGAACGGGGAGTCCAGGAAAAAAACCTGGAAAAAATCAAGGTTCGCCAGCAGAGAAACCATGAACTTTACGAAGACAGCGAGATTTCCAGGGAGGAATTTTTAACACGCAGGGAGGAATTAAACCGGCAGCTATGTGAACTTCGTGAAAAACAGACGGAAACATCCATGGTGATTCTGGAAGAAGGGAAAAAAGAAATTCCCAAAGAAACCATCCGGGAGATATTAAAAAATTTCAGCAGGATTTTGCCCAGCGATATTGACCGTACCATTCGGAAACGTCTGTTACATCTTTTGATTTCAGAGATTACAATCGACCAGCACCGGAACATTGATTCCATTAAATTGAAGCTATCAGATGAGCTGATTCAATTTCTACAGGGCTATGGCGGCACACCTCCAGACGGTGCGCCGTCTGTTTTTATGTTTCGGGAACTGGGGATTAAGACCATGGATTTGGAGCTTGTGTTATCATAAATAAATTTAATCAGAAAGAAGGATGAAAAGGTGATGAAAAACAATTTGAACCGGTATATTGCGGCAGAATATGAAAATTTAAAATCGGAGCTGGAGCAGAGGGAGTTTGTGGAAAAAATAAGGTTCCTGATGATGGCAAAGGATAAAGATTTTACAGATTACTATTCCAGCCGAACCCTGACAAAAGAAGAATTTTATTCAGTCCTGGATACTTTATATGGAATGAATAATCTGTGGATGTTATCAGGATTTATTCGTCAGAACAGACAGGTCTTGTTCCAGGAAGTCCGAAGTAGCATGAACGGCCTGAAAAGTCCGGATTTCACGGAAACGTGCAGATTTGGAAAAGAAACCATGCTGTCAAGAATGTTCCAGGTCATGGAAAGATTTCAGTTAAATAACTGTATGGTGGCAGAGGATGCGGGTTCGGGTTATACCGTGGCTACCTGGAGGATGAAAGCATACTCATTTACAACAAGGAATGGGAAAAATGTGCCGCAGATTATCCTGCAGGGGAACTGGGTGGAGCAGTGGGGCTTTGAAATTGGCTGCAGCGTGTCTATGGAGTGTTACCAGAATAAGCTGGTTATCTTGAAGGATTAAAAAGGAAAAAATGGCGGAAGACAGGTTCTCGGCTTATTGTAATTTGCCGGAAATCTGTGTATAATAGAAATAGGTAGCAGGGCTTTTGGAACATGCAGAATTTTTCAGCAATGATTTGCTGAAAGAAAGCAGGTGGATAAAATGGGAGACATGGAAACAAAGCAGACAAAATGGGAAGAATTAAGCATATCCAATGATTTCCTGTTTGGCAAGGTCATGCAGAATCCGGAACTGTGCAAAGAGCTATTGCAGAGGATTCTCCCGGATTTGAACATTGAACGCATTGAATATCCGGAATTACAGAAAAGTATCAACATGGATATGGATGCCCGCAGTGTGAGGCTGGATGTGTATGTAAAAGATGAGAAAGAAGTGGTTTACGACATAGAAATGCAGGTAAGCCATACCAAGGAACTTGCTAAGAGAAGCCGGTATTATCAGAGTATGATAGACCTGCAGCTTATTGATAAAGGGCAGCTTTATGATGAGCTAAAGCGAAGCTATGTTATATTTATCTGTCCATTTGATTTATATGGGAAAGGGCGGCATATTTATACCTTTGAAAATATCTGTAAAGAAGACGGCAGCATTTCCATGGGTGATGAGGCGGTAAAAATATTTCTCAATGCAAAAGGAACTATGGATGATGTGAGTGATGAATTAAAGGCGTTCCTTGATTATGTGGCAGGGAAGAAGCCGAAGGATGCCTATGTGGAGAGATTGGAAGAAGCAGTAAAAGAGGCCAAGAAGAATAGGGAATGGAGGCATGAGTATATGACGTTGTTGATGAGAGACCAGGAGAATGTAAAAATTGGCGAAGAAAAAATGCTTTTGTTAATGGAAAGGCTGATAGAAGATAGGCGTTTTGATGATATTGCCAGAATAAAGGCAGATAATGGTTATCGTCAGAAACTTTATTTGGAGTATCATATCATTTAAAAGTAGGGCATCACAGGGCAGAAAATTTTAAAGATTTTCTGTCCTTAACAATATTACGAGATTTTTCGCATTTAGGTATGTTATGGACAGCCGTATCATAAGTAAAGGCGAAAAGAACGTATGTTCTTATGAATAAAAGAGAATAAGAGTTATATTTTTAACCCCATGGGAGTGTGCGGCTTCCATGGGGTTTTACTGTTCGTGACAATAAGGTTCTTACAACGTAGGTTTTATTGCAGAGTCTGTGTTTCTTCTGGCGGGATATATTCTATCAAATCAGTCAGATTACACTCTAATACATAACACAGGCGTTTCAGAATATCAATATCCAGACGTTGTATCTTGTTATCCCTGTAATTTCTTAATTGTGTTCTCTGCATTTCTGTGCGAAAGGATAACTGATTGAGACAGGTTCAGTAAACCATGATGTCAAGAATGTTTCAGGTCATGGAAAAATGTGCCGCAGATTATCCTGCAGGGGAACTGGGTGCAGCAGTGGGGCTTTGAAATTGGCTGCTATGTATCTGTGGAGTGTTATCAGAATAAGCTGGTTATCTTGAAGGATTAAAAAGGAAAAAATGGCGGGAGACAGGTTCTCGGTTTATTGTAATTTGCCGGAAGTCTGTGTATAATAGAAATAGATAATAGGGATTTAAAAAAATACACATTTTCCGGAAGTGGTTTATGGAAACAAAGCAGACAAAATGGGAAGAATTAAGCATATCCAATGATTTCCTGTTTGGAAAGGTCATGCAGAATCCAGAATTGTGCAAAGAGTTATTGCAAAGGATTCTCCCGGATTTGAACATTGAACGCATTGAATATCCAGAATTACAGAAAAGCATTAACATGGATATGGATGCTCGTAGTGTGAGGCTGGATGTGTATGTAAAAGATGAGAAAGAAGTTGTTTACGACATAGAAATGCAGGTGAGCCATACAAAGGAACTTCCTAAGAGAAGCCGGTATTATCAGAGTATGATAGACCTGCAGCTTATCGACAA
>QZDW01000041.1 GCA_009917545.1 bacterium 1XD42-76 | reverse complement strand
TTGCCAACGGCTTCACCTACTTTCTGCAAGACTTCAAACTTCAAGGCGGCAAGCTCCGCTATGGCGGCTCGCACTTCTTGGGAGAGGGCGTTATAAGGTGCGCCGTACTCATTCAGACAGCGGGCAATCTGATTCAAGTTGCCGCCGATTTTTCCATACTCTGCTGTGAGCTTCCCAACGGCAGACAGCAATTCATCATTGACCGGGGAAACGGTGATAACCGGGCGTATGCTCGACTTGATAAGGGCTTGCCGGATAAACTCGGCTTGGCTCATTTTGCAGAGGGTGACACGCTCGGAAAACTCGGTGTATTCTTCCTCGGTCAAGCGTGTCTTGATTACCCGGCGGCGGTGGGGCGTGTTGTATTTTTTCATGGCTGTGAACCTCCTTTCATGGGTGGTTTTTTCAAGCGGCGCAAGCCGTAAAAGGCGGGCTTGGGGTGGCAACCCCAACAAGATTCCCGCAGGACAAAATTGAGCGGTTAGCGAAATTTGGTACTGTGGTAGAATCTTGCTCTTAGAAAGTGGCGGCTTCCCCTGTATGGGCTTCCCTCAATACCTTTAGTGCCGCAAGCGGGGATTTTGCCAAATCAGCGGCGATATTTCTCCCGCTAATACCTACAAAACTGCACAAGGCAAAATGGATGTTGATTTGCGGAAATTTCCCTCTATTCCTTACAAAACCACACAAGCCGGAATAGGCGGGAATTTGTGAAAATTTTTTTCGCCCACCCTCCACGGGTAGTCTGTGGATTTGCCAAATAGGAGAGAGGATTTCTTTCTATCCCCTTTGCACGGCATAATACTGGCGATTTTTCAAAATGCCAAAAATGGGCGCAAAAAAAACAGGAAACCTTTTCTTGATTTCCTGTCTTGGTGTGCCGTTCTATGTAGCGGCGGTTATTCAGTTTTTAACTGGCTGCAATTCTACAAACTGGAAGTTATCGCTTTCTAATAATCCAATCGTCATCTTGGGTTTTTCTTTCTGCATAGTAACCGCAAGGCATATCCTTTAAGGTACTAACAGAGTTATCTAAATCAAAAACCCATTTTAAAGATACCAACTTTGCTTCATCTGTTTCGTGTGTTTCTCCGCATAGAAATTGCCACATTCCGTCATCTTCATCATGTGATACATATAGAATAGGTGCCTGACGCTCCAATATATGGCAACAGATAATCGTAGCAGTATCGGGTGAATCATAAAAAGGAAATTCCATGTCTGTTACTCCTTTCAAACTTCGATTTGTCGTTGCTTTATTATATACCCGTTTTCCCAAAAATGAAAGCGATTTCTTATGCTTCATGTTCATCAAAACGGAACTTGAACAGGGCAGCGACAAGACGCTGTTTTATGCTGTCCTCGGTATCTCTGTCGATATGCCCGCTTTCAATAGCGGCGATTCGGATTCGCTTGCTGTAATGCCGCAAAACCTCGTCCACGGCTTCCGGCTCTCCGCTGGTTGCCCGGACAATCGTTTCATAGGGTAAAAGGCTCGGATTCCCCATGTGAAAGCACCTCCATTTCTTTGTGCAGAAGCTGTAAAGTCCTGCGGATTTGATACCCGGTCGTACTCCGGCAGCGTCCGTACATTTTCCCGATTTCCTGTTGTGTGTAATCTCCGAAAAAGTAAAGGAAAATGATTTCCCGGTTTCTCTCCGGCAGAGATAACAGGGCGGCGGCAAGCTCCCCATTGGTGAGGATAACTGTCTGACCGCATATCGTAACGGGGTATTCTTCATAGGGTGCTTCAAAATATTCGTCTGTTGTGCCTAAAGGGTAAAACTTTTCTTCTGTGAGGTATTCAAGGGATATTTCTTTTTGCCGCCGTCTGCTCCTGTCACGCCATGCGTTGATAGCCGCAAAGCGTATGACGGTCTTACAAAAGCCGTTGAACGTATACATGATACGATTATGATACCATTCAGTATAATCATACAGTGGAGGACAGGGAAGCGCAGATAGCGAACATCACAGAGGACATCAGGAACGGGAATACCGGGTATCTGAACGATTTCCTCAATGCGCTCATTTCAGACAGTATCAGAGAGGGCATGACGGATATTTTCGGGAAAGGGACGGAGCTTGATGACAGCGAGGGCGTACAGACCGCAAAGAAGGCAAAGGAGCTGTTAGACAAGCTGGCGGAATATAAGCCGCTTGCAAAGATTGAGGAACTGGAAGAATGTAACTATAACATGATTGATAACGTCCTGAACAATGAGAAACCGAAAGAAGAAAAGCAGACAGGCAGAATTTCCATAAAGGAAAAGCTGGCGGAGAAAAAAGCGGTTATCGAACAGAGGGATAAGGGAGAAAAAGAAGTCCCGGAAAAGGGAACGGAGAAAAAATCAGAGAGGGAGATATAAGCTATGGATAAATTTACAGTGGAAGAAATCAATTTGATGTGCGTGTTTGAGGGGCAGGACAGGACGGGCATGATTGCCGAAATAAAGAATGTAATCCCCCACATACAGGACAGCGATATGGTGGAGCTTGCGGAGCAGGTCACAGGGAAACTGGAAGCCATGAGCGATGAAGAATTTGCACAGGTCGCATTGGATGCGGCGGAGTAATTAACGCAAAACTTTTATAGCATTATTCGACATAACGTGCTATAATCCCCTTAGTCAGATTAGAGCGAGTAGGGATAGTCTGCGGTTGTCCTTTCTGGAAACGGAAAGGAGGTCAGTATGAACACACTTGAGATACTTACACTGCTGTTGGTCATTTTCGCAGCATTAACATACATAGACAATAAACACAACCGCAAGTAACGGAAAAGGCTATCTTCTACTGCAATAGAGGATAGCCTTGTAATCCGTAATTTTTACGCTTTATAAGTTTCCGATTGAACAACCGTCGGACGTGCAAATATCCTTCGGCTTCTATGATGATTATAAACCAACACTGCGGATTTTGCAAGAGGGTTTAGGAGATAGGGGTGCTTCGGCGCTCCTATTTTTTTTGCGGATTTGTAGATTATCTTACATGAAAACGGTCTTGTCTGCAAGAAATTTTTCTGATTTTATAAATAGATAGGAAGGAAAGAGTGGGATTCCGCCGCAGCCGGCATTGTGGGCAGTGTGTATAACTCCCCGTCTTATGGAGCTGTGGGCAACACTGTTTGCAGGATGTGGGAAAGCTGCTTTTGCTTTTCCATATGCTGTGAATAGTGTTGTCCATAGCGGAATGGGGAGTTATGCACACTGTCCACGATGCTTTTTTTGCTTTTAAAGCCTTTTTGGGGCTGGATATTACAGGGCAGGGTTATTGTCCCGGTCTGGCTGTTCCTGTGCGTTTTTTGGCGGCTCTGTGCGCCCTAAATACTGGTTCAGGTTCTCCAGTTTCCGGTTCAGCGATTTCAGTTCTTTGTCACAGTTTTTGTAAGTGGCGGTCAGTTCCTTCTTCTGTGCGGTCAGCTCTTGATATTCCGCTTTCAGCTTGTCAATGTTCAAACCTTTTAAGGAGATGCCCGCCTGTTCCAGCATACGCCTTGCGCCGCCATAGAGAATGATCTGGCTCTCATGCTTGCGGAAATATGCGTCAGGATTTTTTGATTTCTTATAGGCAATATTGTAAGACCTGTTTGCTTTGTATTGTTCTGCATATTTGATAATTTCTGCAAGGTCTTTCATACGGTTTTCCAGTTTCCGTACCGTCTGCTTTGCTTCCTTTCCAGTGGTGGCAGTGGCGGCGATCTTCTGTTCCAGTTCCTTAATCGAACCAACTTCATTGTACGCCTGTGCAGCAATCTTTAAATTTTCAACTGCCGCCCACCTTTGCAGTCCCGGATTGTTCTGGAATTTTTCATCAGAGGTGTCAATCAATCTCTTATCCGCATAATCTCTTTTCGGGATAACCGCCTTCCGTTCCCGTTTCAATTCAATCCGTTCTTTGATGCGTTCCTTTGTATATTCCCTGCCGAGTGACTTCACACTGCCACGCACAAAACGGTCTTTGCCGAGTGGACGGAAAGAGATAAATTTGGGGGCATCTTCCCCAAAGGCTTCGCCTTTTATCTCATAGCCTTTTGCCCTCATCAGGAGCAGAAATTCTTCATAGGTGGAGGATGCTTTGATGGCAGCGTTGATGTCTTTTCTTATCTGCGTTTTCCATGCTGTACCGTTCTTGTCTGACTGCCATTCATTATATTTTTTGCCACGCTCTCCGCCGGGAATTATGACGGAAAGGTTATGCTCGCTGCACAGCTCGTCACTCAATTTTCGGATGCGGTAATAGCTCTGCTTGCAGTCATGGTATTTGTTGTGTTCCATGTTGTCGGCGGCACAAAAAATGATGTGGTTGTGGACGTGACCTTTATCAATATGTGTGGTGACAACATAAGAAAATTTTCCCTCTAAAACCTTGTCGGCAAGTTCTTTCCCTATCTGATGCGCTTCATCAAAACTGACCTCACCGGGAGCGAAAGCCTGTATCAGATGGTAGGCTTTGTTAGGGCTGTTTTCCCGGCAGTGGTCTAAGGTATATTTGAAGTCAATTGCTGCGGTTTCCGGCGCACAGGCATAGGAAGAAATGTAGATGCTTTCGTCCGTCTTGTCCGGGTTGCATATGTAGGCTACCGCTTTATCAACGGTTGCTGTGATAGCATGGATTTTTGTGTATGCCATACCTGTTTCATCAACTCCTTTACTTCGTCCATATCTTCCTGATAGACATGGTTTGTGCTGTTAATTCTTTTTGCAATCTGGTTCAGGCTGGAGCTGATCCGTCCAAGCTCCGTATTGTATTCTCTTAAAAAACTGTAATCCACGTCATAGACGTATCCGTATAAAATCAGCTTCCGGATGAAAGCCGATTTGCTTTTCATGCCGGACAGTTTAAACTTCTCGTCAAGGATATACTGCTCCTTATCATCTAAGTGAAATTCGTTTCGGTTGGTTCGTGTCCTGTTTGCCATTTCTGCATCGTCCTTTCTAAATTTGGGCATAAAAAAACTGCTGTAAATTGTCCGGTTTACAACAGTCTGGTTTCGTGTCTGTTCAGTTGTTTTGGATAGATTTATCCATGCGTTATTGTAGCAAATCTGCGGGGGAAGGTCAAGGACTGGCAGAGAAAAAACGGAAAGAAAAGCAAAGAGGGTTAGGGATACTTCCCTATGGAAATTTCATCATACGGACGGTAGGGAAGTATGGGGAATTTTGCCTGTGTGTCCGGACACAGGCAGTGCTTGCTACGATTGTCAATAGTTCTTGATAAGAACAGCAAGCATAGCTTAAATAAGACATTGTAACTGTTATACCGTTTTTCGGAAAAATGATATTTGGGTGAGTGTTCTGTAAATTTTGGCTCTTGCTACTTGCTGTTTTGTGTGTTATACTGTTATGCACAATAGCATAATAGTATAGTCAGTTAGGAGGGTGATTGTGAAACTCATTATTTCAAATATATCGGGTATACCGATATATGAGCAAATTAAACAGCAAGTGAAATCTGCTATTATGTCCGGCGATTTACAAGCGGACGAAACACTTCCCTCATTACGGACACTTGCTAAGGAACTAAAAATTAGTGTTTTGACTGTAACGAGGGCGTATACAGAATTAGAACAGGAGGGATTTGTAAAGAATATTCAAGGACGCGGTTGTTTTGTCTTAGGACAGGGTTCTGAACTTTTGAGAGAACAGCTAATTTGCAAAATTGAAAACAACTTATCGGAAGCAATAAGCGCTGCGCGAGTTGCTAATCTTTCCGAAGAAGAATTACATCATCTTTTGAGTATCTTAATGGAGGAAAAAACAGATGAATAATTATTTGGAAGTAAGAAATCTATCAAAGTCTTTTGAGGGTTTCCAGTTACACAACATTACCTTTACTTTACCAAAAGGATATATTATGGGGCTGATCGGTCCGAATGGCTCTGGAAAAACCACCACGATCAAACTCATACTGAATATGTTAAAACGCACAAGCGGAGAAGTGAAAATTTTAGGATTTGACAATATTGCCAACGAACAGGAAGCAAAAAGAAATTTAGGCGTTGTTTTTGATTCCAATTATTTTAGTGATGAATGGAAAATCTCACAGGTTGAAAAGTCCGTATCAGCTTTTTATGAAAACTGGAATACGCAAAAATTTTCGGAAACATTGAAAAGATTTCATATCCAGCCCTCTAAAAAGGTAAAAGAGCTTTCCAAAGGTATGCAGATGAAACTTATGCTTGCCTGCGCTTTTTCGTATGACGCAAAATTATTGATATTAGATGAACCTACCAGCGGGCTTGACCCTGTTTCAAGAGATGAGCTTCTTCACATTTTGTCAGAATACATTGAAGATGGTGAGCATAGTGTTTTGTTCTCTACTCATATTACCGGGGATTTAGAACGAGCTGCGGACTACATTACCTATATCAGTTATGGGGAATTATTTTTCAGTGGCGGTAAAGATGAATTTATAGATAGTTTTAGGATAGTCAAAGGCGGGTGTGAAGAACTATCTGCGGATTTGAACAAAAAAATGCTTGGTATCAGAAATTTTTCAACTGGATTTGAAGCACTTGTCAAAACCGAGGATTTGAAACAGTTTGCACACTTAAATGTGGAACCGGCAACCATTGACGATATTGTAGTATTTACCAGCAAGAGAGGTGAACAGTATGAGTAATATTTGGAAATCAGCAAAACTGGATTTTTCTTTAGTAAAGCCCTATGTGAAAACAATATGTTTCACAATGGTATTGCCTGTTGTATTTGCCGCTATCAACCGTTCTTTACTGACAGGGATTTCATTTGCCATGTGCTTTATTGCCATGACAACGGGATATACCTTTTCGATTACAGAAAAAAACTCTATGGAACGGCTTTACGGTATTTTACCGATCCGAAAAAGTGACATGGTTATTGGGCGATATATTTTTATCATTATCATGGGCTTAACTGCACTGATATTTTCTTTAGTTTCTCACCCTATCATATTAACCATTTTGGGAGAAACCATTAGCATATTCGATTATATAAGTGCTGCTGTCATAGGGATATTCCTTTTTGCTCTTTATACAGTTTTTCAACTGCCCGGATATTATAAATTTGGCTCTATCAAAGGCAGGGTGTTTATGTATATCCCAGTTGCAGGATTTTTGATAACCTTGTTGCTCATTACAAAAATTCCTGTTGGTGAAAATAAGCTGCTTTTTACAATTATCAATTCCCCTGTTCTGCTAATGTTATTAGCTGTTATTTTTGTTATTGTAATGTATGTTGTTTCCATATTGGTGTCTATTAAGATATTGAAAAATAAAGAAATGTGAGGTGAGAACATGGATTTTACTGTTTTATTTGTGGTGCTTCTACTTGGTGTTGGAATACCGCTTAGAAACAAGGCTATCAAAGAATATAGGAAAAAAAAGGGCAAAGACAACAATCCTCAAAAACAAACGAGGGATAAAAATGAGTAGAATATTATTATTGGAAGATGATTTAAGCCTGATTAACGGACTGACATTCGCTTTTTAAAAGGCGGGATTTGAATTAGACATTGCACGGACAGTAAAAGAAGCTGATACCGCTTCTGGTGCTTTCTGGATTTGTGTTAAAAGGATTAAGGCTAAGTTCATAGAGGAAATACCAGTCTTTGTATGAGTAAGTTAATTATCATAGGCATAAGAAAAAATCCATAAAAAATGAAATAGACAATTGAGGGAGAAAATAAAATGTATACAGTGAAAGGTTATGTAGGAAGTGAAAAAAAGCTCAAGCAGTATTTTGCAGAGAATGTGTTTGAGGGAAAGACAAGAGTGGTATTTGTAGCTGATGAAATATTGCCAGATCATATAACCTGCTTTGAATATCTGGATAGTATTAGGAAAACAAAGAACTATAAAAATCCAGATGATACCCTTGAAGGATTATTGGAGTTTGCAAAGATTGATAAAAATGCAAATGTAGGTTCGTTATCTGTAGGTGAGAGGAGCAGGCTGTTATTAACAGGTGTGATACTTTTAGGGGCAGAGGACTATGTAATATGCGGTTTGTATGAGGGAGTGACGATGGAAGATGCAGAAAATTTGGATCGGATGTTAACGAAACTATCTCTAAGTGGAAATTTGCACATTGGGTATATGGGAGAACCGTCAACGGGTATCTGTGGTGAGATTATTTATCTCTAGGAAAAAATAAAGCTATGATACAAGTAAAACATCGGATTCATTTTCACAAGACGGTGTTAGCAGGTGAGAAAAAAGAGGAGGCGTCTATTAAGGTTACCAGTAGACGCTTTTAAGCTCCTGAAATAATGCAGAATGGATTCAGTCTGTTATGGCTGATGCAAAGGACACAGAAAAACGGAAAAGGATGAAAAATGAGTAAAATATTATTGTTGGAAGATGATTTAAGCCTGATCAACGGACTGACATTCGCATTTCAAAAGGCGGGCTTTGAATTAGATGTTGCACGCACGATAAAAGAAGCTGATACCGCATGGACGGAGGGAAAGTATGATTTACTGATCTTGGACGTTTCTCTCCCCGACGGTTCCGGCTTTGAAATTTGCCGGAAAGTCCGGCAGACATCAAAAGTGCCAATCATATTTTTAACGGTTTCAGACGAGGAAATCAATGTGATTATGGGCTTAGATATGGGCGGTGATGACTATATAACGAAACCATTTAAGGTCAGCGTGTTAATGTCACGGATCAATGCCCTGCTTCGTCGGGCGAATGATTTTGGTTCTGTGGGTACAGAGCTTCACTCAAATGGCATTAAAGTTTTGCTCCTGCAAGGACAGGCATATAAAAACGGGGAACTGTTAGACTTGACCGCAGCGGAATATAAATTGCTTTGCCTGTTCATGCAGAATCCTAACGTCCTGTTGTCTAAAGAGCAGATATTGCAGAAATTATGGGACGGTGACGGAAATTATGTTGACAGTAATACACTGACTGTTTATATCCGCAGATTGCGTATCAAAATTGAGGACAATCCCAGCGAGCCGCAAATGCTTCTCAATATCAGGCGTATGGGGTATAAATGGAATATTATTTGTTGAGGTGGAGCATGGAATTGTTTACAAACAGAGATACCAAATTTTTATTTACAGGGATAACTGCTTTTATAGCTGGCTTTTTACTATTGTCGCAGATAGGGATATGGGTATTCCGTGACAGTTGCATACCATTCATTTCCGTTCTTTCTGTTATATCGGGAGGTGGCATAGCGGCTGTTTGCTTTTGGCATTTTTATCAGCAGCATAAATTGATCGGGGTAGCTGTATCAGCAATCGACAAATACCTGAAAGGCGATACCAACGCCCGCATTGCTTGTGACAGGGAGGGTGAATTATATAAGCTGTTCCATTCGGTGAACACCTTGGCTGCTGTATTAAACGCCCATGCTGAAAATGAATTGCGTTCAAAGGAATTTTTAAGGGATACCATATCGGATATTTCACATCAGCTCAAAACGCCCATTGCCGCATTGAGTATCTATAACGAAATGGTGCAGGGAGAAGCGGAAAGACTACCTGAAATAAAGAAATTTACCATATTATCAGAGCAGGAGCTAAGCAGAATTGAAACACTGGTACAAAATCTGCTGGAAATTACGAAGTTAGACGCTGGTACTATCATCATAGAAAAAAGCGTTGAAAACATAGCTGATATGATAAAAGATATTGAATTACATTTTGCGTATCGGGCGAAGCAGGAAAGAAAAGAAATTGTTTTATCCGGGGCTGATAACATCACTCTCTTTTGTGACCGTGACTGGATTATCGAAGCGATCAGCAACATTGTGAAAAATGCTTTAGACCATACAGGCGCAGGTGACCGGGTTGTGATTGAATGGAAAGGGTTTCCTGATATGGCGCAGATTACAATAAAAGATAGTGGCAGCGGTATTCACCCGGAAGATATACATTATATTTTCAAACGCTTTTACCGCAGCCGTTTTTCTAAGGATACACAGGGAATAGGGCTTGGTCTGCCGCTTGCCAAAGCGATCATAGAAGCCCACGACGGAAACATTACCGTAGACAGCGAGTTAGGCAAGGGAAGTGTTTTCAATATCACTTTTCTAAATTCAGATAAAATTACAAAATTGTAAGTTTCAATTCACTTGGGAGTAGGAAATAGATGTTATTCTTCTTGTAGAACGAAAGGAGGATAACATCTATGACTTTTTTACAATTCAAAAAGATTGCAAGGTGGTCTGGTTTACGGGCTGTTTTGCTTGGGGCTATGGGGCTTGTAACGCTTCTGTTCCCGGAATTTCTACAAGGCAGCATAATCTATGCGGTTGCGGCTTATGCCATTTTGAATGGCGCATTAGGTATCTTAGATTTTTTTTTCGGTAGGGGCAAAGAGGAAAAGCATATTTCATACTTAAATCTTTTTGTAACGGCTGCGGCAATTCTGTCTGGGATTTTAAGCATTGTTTATTTCCGTTACTTGATTAGTATTATGCCTGTTTTTTCGGGCGCATTGCTGCTGATTGAAAGTGTCGTGTACTTTATAGCCGCTTTGTGTGCGGAAAGCAGACTGAAAGCTCTTTTAGTTATTCTTTCTCTGCTTGTTGCGGGCGGCGGCATGGCGCTAGTGATATTTACTTTTGGATTTGGCGGTTTACAGCCATTTGCAAAAATTTTCAGTGGTCTGTTATTTTTATCATGCGTAATTGAATTGCTGCTTGGACTGATTTATAGAAACAAAAACTAGGGAGGTACAAAATGAACTTATTGGAAGTAAATTCTATCTGTAAAACCTATGGCGAGGGGGAAACCGCCGTTCACGCACTCAAAGAGGTAAGTTTTTCTGTTGCGAAAGGAGAGTTTATTGCGGTTGTTGGAGAGTCCGGCTCTGGAAAAAGCACACTTCTCAATATGATCGGTGCGCTTGATACGCCGACTTCGGGCAAGGTGTTTATCGATGGAAAAGAAATATTTACATTGGAAGATGAAGAACTGACGATTTTTCGCCGCAGGAATATCGGGTTTATTTTTCAGGCGTTCAATCTCATACCTGAATTGAATGTCGAACAAAATATTACATTCCCTTTGCTGCTTGACTATAAAAAACCTGATCTTGCTTATTTAGAGGAAATATTAACCGTATTGAATTTGCAGGAACGGCGGCATCATCTCCCCCGGCAGTTATCTGGCGGACAGCAGCAGCGTGTGGCAATCGGCAGGGCTTTGATCACCCGCCCTATGCTGATATTGGCAGATGAGCCGACAGGAAACCTTGATACGCAGAACAGTAATGAAGTCATTGCGCTTTTGAAAAATGCGTCCAAACGGTATGAACAGACAATCATTATGATTACACATAACAGGAGCATTGCTTCTACCGCTGACCGGGTATTGCAGGTGTCGGACGGTATCATAACAGATTTCGGGAGGTGCGGCGAATGAAAGGCTATCTTGGTCTTGTTTCAGAATATGCAAAAGTCCATAAGAAGAAAAACCGACTTACCATTATTTGCATTGCTATTTCTGTCATGCTGGTAACGGCAATTTTCGGAATGGCAGATATGAGCCTGAAAGCCCAAAAAGAGGAAGCGATACGGCGGTATGGAAACTGGCATACGATTATTTCCAATATCCCTTTAGAAACAGCAGACGCTATCAGCAATCGAAAAGACGTGTCTGTTTCCGGCTTTTTGGGTATGGCTTCCAGTACAACCTATCAGGGAAAGGAACTGATTATCCAAAGCAGCAGTGAGGAACTTGCAAAACAAATGAATTTATCAGTTACCGAGGGGCATTACCCTGTTTCGGAAACAGAAGCATTGTTAGACAGGCAGGGCTTGGAGCAATTCGGTCTGTCTATTGGAGATACGATTGAAATTGTATATAGTGACGGGCAGACAAGGCAATATCAGATTTCAGGCACTTATGGCGATTTTTCCAGTTTGCAGGGAACAGACACACACGGATTACAACTGGCAGAGGGAGGGTTACGCTTCCTGCCGGAAACAGAATATCAGGAATATGATTATATCCAATTTAAGAACGGAATCAATATCAACCGTGCAAATGAAGAAATGAAAGCCGAATTTTCCTTGACAGATGAGCAGATTTCTACAAATGTTATGCTTCTTGGCTTAATGGGGCAAAGCAAAGACACTACCATGCTGGAAGTCTACCTTACTGCGGCAATTCTTTTTGTCCTTGTTGCCATGACTGGAACATTTATGATCGCCAGCAGCTTTAATATGAGCATTTTGGAGAGGACACAGTTTTTCGGTTTATTGCGCTGTCTTGGGGCTACAAAACGGCAGATTAAAAGGTATATCCGTCGGGAGGGATTATTATACTGCCTGAAAGCAATTCCCGCCGGGTTGCTTTCGGGGAGTGTCATTCTATGGATTGCTATTTATGTGCTAAATGCGATTAACTCACAATATCTCCCGGAAATGCCGCAGTTTCAATTCAGCTTCCCCGGCATATTAGCCGGAACGGTAATAGGTGTTTTCGTTGTGATGATTGCGTCAAGTTCCCCGGCTAAAAATGCCGCAAAGGTATCTCCGCAGACAGCCGTAACAGGAAATATCAATCAGACTGCTCACCAAAACTTCAAAAAAGCGTCTAATACAAAAGCATTTCATGTAGATACGGCTATGGGACTGCGCCATGCCTTTTCTAACAAGAAAAGCATGATTTTGATTGCGGGTTCTTTTGCGATCAGTATTACCCTGTTTTTGTGTTTTACCATATTGATTACGTTCATGAACCATGCGTTAAGCCCCTTGAAACCTTATGCGCCGGATTTAACGGTAGAGGGAAATGAACCACATATTTCTCTGCCCCATTCCCTGAAAGAAGAAATAGAACAGCTTCCGGGAACGGAAAAAGTATATGGGAGAATGTTTTGTACGGACATTCCCGCAAATGACAAAAAAGGCGTGGGCAGGGCAACTTTAGTTTCTTATGACGAACCTCAATTTTCTTGGGCAAGTGATGTGTTGATTTCCGGGGACATTGAAAATGTTCAGAATGGAAACGGCGTTTTAGTGGATTATGGCTATTCACAGGAATTTCATTGGGAGATTGGCGACATTATCACATTGGATATGAACGGCACAACGCATGAAGCGACAGTTTCCGGCATTGTGTCTGACGTTCCGCTGGATTCTTCTAATGGGGAGTGGATTATTGTCTGTTCCGAAAATACGTTCACCGCTTTAACGGGAATTACAGATTATAAGATTATCGAAGTTCAGGCAAGTACAGACATATCCGGGCAGATTAGGAACCTGATTACTCCTGATATGAAACTGCTTGATATGCGGCAGCACAACGAGGAAGTACGCACCGGGTATTT
>QZDW01000040.1 GCA_009917545.1 bacterium 1XD42-76 | reverse complement strand
CAATGTTTTCTTTATTGTACTTGAAACGTGGAGGAAATGCAAAAAAACTTTTCCGGTTTATCCGGGTTAGGTACTTCTGGATTGTTTCTCCCAAAGTGGCATGGATTAAGATATGTACTACTTCGGTTACAAGAACAAGGTTGCCATATTCATCTGTACCACCGTTTTCAAGCGGCACTTTATGGTGACAGCGAATGTCATACGGCATAAGGTCAGCACCAGTTACGGCACACCTCCCATATTGAGCCGCAAACAGCGAAATTCGGTTGTCTGCGAACTCAATCGTTTTATCCAACACAGAGTTTTGCATGAGCCATATCATCGTATCGGTATTGATACCAAGATTTTTATGGATTTCTGCCCGTCCCTCCGATGTATACTGATTGACGGTTTTCTTTTTGTGCTGGGCGTTTCTTGTTTGGACATATCCCATTGGAATGAGAGGGTGTCTGTTTAGAAACCTTAGCTGTTTACTCTTGCCATACCGTTCCTTGATAAATCCACGTTCCAGTTTTCCTTTTGGTGTCAATTCCCGTAGTCTGTTTGCCATTTGCAGTTTCAGTCCATAGGACAGCTTTGGAAAATCTACGCTGATGTGTGTTGCCAGACGGTAATAATTGTGCAGTCCGGCAACCACTGAATTGTATTGCTGAATGGCGATGTATTGCGCCCGGTCATCTGCCGGATTCTGTATCGCCCGGATAGCGGTAGATATTTTCTCCTTTGCCTGCTTTACAACTTTGTCGCTCATGTGTGAACAGACCACATATTTTTTCCCTTTGGGGCAGACTTTCATCTTAAATCCCAAAAACTCCGAGTACCGCTGTTTTAGATTGATGACTTTAGACTTTTCCGGGCTGATTTCCAGTCCGAGCCGGTCTTTTAACCATAGCCTTGTAGCTTCAAATGCCCTTTCAGCGTCTTGTCTGCTCCGGCAGAAGATTTTGAAATCATCTGCATATCTCACGATATACATTTCTTTGAGATTGCTCCGTCTGAGTGCCCGGTAGGTATGACTTTTAATGTCCGTGCCGTGGGCGTTCTTCCGGGTTATGTAATCATAATGAGTAGGCATTTCCTCCCACTGGGAAATTACCCACCAGTCAAGCTCATTCAGCACTATGTTGGAAAACAGCGGCGATAAAATGCCGCCCTGCGGTGTTCCTTTGGTCGGAGTTATCCTCGTTCCATCTGGAAGTACCACCTGTGCCTTTAACATCTGCCTGACGATACACAGCAGCTTTTTGTCCCGGATACCCATTTCCCACACCTGCCTTATCAGCTTGCCGTGGCTTACATTATCAAAGAAACTACGAATATCAATACCCACCGCATAATGCAAGTGCTGTACCTGCATGAGCCGACAGCATTGTGCTATGGCGTGTTCCGTAGAGCGGTTCGGACGGAAGCCGTTGGAACGCTCATGGAACTTTGCTTCAAAGATTGGTTCAAGCACTTGTAAAATACATTGCTGCACTATGCGGTCAACAATTGTAGGAATCCCCAGCGGTCTTGTTTTTCCGTTGGGTTTGGGGATTTCCACCCGTTTCACCGGGCGGGGAGTGTACCAACTGAACTGTTTTTGAATAAGCCGGACATATTGTTCCTCACGAAGTGCGGCAAGGTCTTTGATTGTCCGCTTATCCACGCCGGGAGTACCGCTTCCTTTGTTGCCCTTAATTGTCCGATATGCCAGTTTGATGTTTTCCTCACTTGCAATCAGGCGCATGAGGTTCTGAAAGGTCTTGCCGTTTAGGCTGTCAGCATACAGACTGTCAAAGATGCTTTGCAGGTCGTAATACTCCGTATAGCGGATTTTGCTTTGTTTTGGTTTGCGCTTTTGCTGCCCCGAAGTCAACACAGGCACCCACCCCTTTCGGTTAGGATTTTTTTTGTCATACTCGAAGCTGTGTTTGTTATGTTTTCAGTTTTTGTTTCTAAATCCGACTGGTGGCTATCCCTCCACGGGCTTTTTATTCCCGCTTCACAGGTACTGTGCCACCACATTCGCCGGGATTAAGATAAGTTATAGCGAAAGTGGAATATCATAACTGATATACCAGCATTTTCTGCTGGTTTTCGCTTTTCCTCATCAGCGTGACATCAGCCTGCAACAGCTTTATCATTCACGTCCCGGTTTACCACGTTCCAACAATCCTATCATTAGATACTTTTAGGCGCTTCCTCTAAGCCTGTGCCCAATTCAAAGAATCTTACCGCCTGTAACGGTATGTGGACGTTCATAACAACCAATCTTACTAATCCACGGACACCCCAATTTAATGGGAAAATGCCTTTCGACAAATCCAAACGTTTAGACCCGTACATTCGGAAGTACGCCAGTATTTTCATACATTCTCACCATGAGTATCCGACACCCGGCATATAGGTGACGCCGTCCACCTCTGGACAGGTTTCGTGCGGGAAAATCCCGCTTACGGTCACTCTCTGCCGACTTCACCGAGCTTTTGACGGTTAGGCAGTTGCATACCGCCGCCAATCGGAGTATCAGTGTGGGCGTTTCAAGGCGTTACCCTGTCATTCCACCCATCGGATTGTCAGTTCTCCTAAGATTTCAGGCTATTTAGCCTTTCGACTTAGTGCGTAACCTTTTCAGTTACGAACGTGTCGCACGATTATCATTTCCGTAGCCTTCCACAGCAGGTTGATGACGCCCCAGATACCGAGGCCGGCTTCCAGTGCGATCACGAGGGTCTGCAAAACTTCGATTGCGCTGTTGAAAAATTCCATACTTTAATTTAGCCGGAATCGCTTTGTGGTTCGTGTTGGTTCATAGGTATACAAAAGCCGGACAACAAGACCGCCCTGCATTTTGGGCGGCTCGATTCCGGCTATCCTCCTTCTTCATTTTTTTGTTGAGCTGTCCGCTTTGTACGCCAATGGCCTCAACCGAGGCAGGTTTCAGGGAATAAGATCACTCCTTTCTCGCGGAACGGGATTATTCGCCCTCGGTGTCTACGTCAACTTCAAACACATCGTAGACCTCGTTGGGTTTTGGTTTGAGCCGGGTGGACAGGAACGCTTCAATGTCAAAGGCGTTCTTATCGTCCGCGTCGGCGGTGTACTGGAAATTGGGGTGCCTGGTGATGTCATACTTATCCGACAAAAACGGGCGGACGCCACGCAGCTGGAGGATACATTTTCCCCCGTCCATCACCGCAAGCTCATCCTAGCTCATCAGCTCTTTTGCCACATTGTCAAGTGAAGAATTCATTCTTTTTGCTTTTTCATACACGGAATCTTGTAGGTGTTCTATAAATGTGCTAAACTGAACGCAACAACAAATCGGTATTGATGGAGGGCAAACTATGGAATATAAGGACTATATTAAGCAAGGCTTGAATGGGAACGCCCCATTAAAAATAATATTATGCGGAAATATACAGGGGACGGAAAATGATAAAGTAGGTGTTGTATCAGTTGTGTATGCTACGAATAATAAGGACTTAGCAGAAGAAAAAATGAATGAATTGATTGCCGTCAATCCTAATAATTATTACATGATTTATAGTGTGCCACTAAATGTTGATTTGACGGAACTTTCTCATTATCCTTCAATAGCAATTTCTAAAAATGATTTACAATAAAAGCAATTCCAGTTTGGCATACTGGAAAATCGGGATTTGTAAAGGAGATATAAGATGTATATCAGAAAAGCAATAATAGATGATTTATCAAGAGTAGCTGAAATATATGTATTCAATAATAGG
Source organism: bacterium 1XD42-76 (assembly GCA_009917545.1). Taxonomy (GTDB): domain Bacteria; phylum Bacillota; class Clostridia; order Lachnospirales; family Lachnospiraceae; genus QZDW01. Next base: position 10,157 of record QZDW01000040.1, on the reverse strand, counting down.
ATAAATTTTTTCCCTATATTCAAAGATGAAAGTTTTTCTTTTGGGGAGTTGCAGGTTGTTTCATTAGTAGATAATTACTTCAAAAAAGATGAAATTATCAAAAACATATATGTATTTGATAATGGATTGATAAAGGGCTTTATTCAAATGGACGGAACAGAAATTTGTAAATTATATGTAGATACGTCTTTTCAAAGTGAGGGAATTGGCAATGAACTAATTGAATTTGCAATTAAAGAACTCCATGCAAATAATTTATGGGCATTAGAAAAAAATATTAGAGCAATTTCTTTTTACCAAAGGCATGGCTTTCATTTGACAGGTCAGAAAAAGTTTGAAGAAGATACCACCGAATATCTTGTTAAGTTAGAAAGATAAATTCCTGTTTATAGAACTAAATAATCGTAATTTAATGAGAGGAAAGATTAAAATGCCAATGTCAAAAAAAGATATGCAAAGGCGATGGGCAGAAAAAGAAGCAAAAATGCAGAATATTATTAAAAACTTAGATTGGAATGCCTTGTTTGCTATGGATGAAAATGATGATTTTTCCCGGACATTAGAACAAATATTGTGGTCTTTCGTGACAAAGAGAGTGGATGGGGATTTTGATTTATCTAACCTGAACCACACGCAAAAAGTGCTTTTTCTGGTATTGGAAATGGAGAGTGCAACACAAGCCGATGCTTTGCCCAATTTTTTTGAAGAAGGCTTTTCAGTCTATGGTCGTGAAGTGGTACAAGCATTGGATGAAATTGGAGCATCTCAATGTGCTGCCGCTCTTAATGCAGCAGTGGATACTTTGCCAAACGGTATTTACCCAAAAGGAGATAAAGAATTTTGGGATTCTATTATGTCAGGAAAAAATTCTGATATATGGGATAAGGCAAATAGTGTTTTAGTGGATTATACAGATGGATGATTCCCTGATTTATGCCGTACATATACAGAGGTACATCAGGATATGATTCAAGCAGGTTGATAAATTCAAAGTTGACGGAGGAAACAATAATGAGGTTTGATGAAGAATTGGAGCAGTTTATATTTGAGTACTATGGGCTGATTTTTGCTTGGGACGAAGAGCCTGGAGAAGATTACATGGAACAGGTAAAAACAATATCTGAAAAATATAATGCACAATTAGACTCCATTATAGAATTTATGATGCCCGATATTACTGCTGCTTTTGGAGATTTCAGCACTGATGAAATCAAAGAGAAGCTGGGAAAGCCTGTTATTAACTATGACAATGGGCAAGTAAATTATTTACAACAATCATTTGATGATATACATATATTTACTTTTGAATTTATGGATGACGAATTTCAAGATTTAAAGTATTTTTCAATGGATGGTTGATTTGTAAATTCCAACTTATCAGCAAGCCCCAAAAAAGGCAGCCGCTCCCCTCAAAGCGTCTGCCTTTTTCCTGTCCCCGTCCTCCTACTCGTCCCTGAAAACCTCCGCTATCATCTTTGCCCCCAGCTTAAAACCGTCAATGAACATTTCCGAGAACTCAAACGGGATTACGTCAAGCTGTTCGTCCATGATTTTAATAAACCGCTTGTCAAGGGGCGGCTCCAGGTTAGCCAATACCTCAATAAAGTCCTCATAATGGTGGTAATGCCCTTGATGGATTTTCCGGTATTCCTCACCTTTGGGGGCATACTGCTCCGCCGGGAAGATTTCACCATTATAGAGTTGTTCCAGCACGTTCTTCACTTCCATGACCTCATTTTCTTTTTTGCAATACTATTATGTATTACATACTTATATTTTATAATGTGTTATATAAATGTCAAGCAGAATCGTTTATAATAGTTGCAGAAACGTAATACGGAGGTGTAACATGGAAGATAAGTTTGTGGTACGTCAGAAGAAACCCGACAAAAAGGAAGATAAGTCAATCGTTATGACGCTGCGGTTAGACCGGGAATTGCAGGAAGAATTTGACGCTCTGGCGGCAAAAAGCGACCGCTCCCGAAATGAATTGATGTGTATGGCTCTGCGCTATGCCTTAGACCATTTAGAGTTTATCCCGGAAGCCGGAGAGTAGGAAACCCGGCTTCTTTTTCGTGTACGGACAAAAAGAAACCCCTTCCCCCAAAAAGAGAGAAGGGCATTGCCGTTATTCTGTTACCGCCGGTATCTCCCCGACAAAGTTATAAATGATTTTGATTTCCTGAAACTTCTCCCCGTCAACCTTTTTCACCTCACCCACCAGAATCCGGCTGATAAGGCGGTTTAAGATACCCTCGTCCAATTCCTGTATCGTGGCATACTGCCGGATTTCCCGGATAAAGGTACGGACATCACTTTCCTGCTCATTGGAACGGCGCAGGGAGAGTGCCAATTCTTTAAGCTGCTTCTGGTTTTCCTCCTGTTCCCGTTCCATTGCCGCCGTCAGCTTCACAAACCGCTGCTCTGACAGGATTCCCTTTGCCTTGTCATATACAGGTTCAGGAACATATCGTCAATTTCCCGGTTCCTTGCTTCCAGCCGTTCCCGCTCCTTCTCCATCTCCGAAGCGTCCGCCAGATACCGCCGCTCCATGCGGCTGCTAATCCGCTGGTAGAACGATTCCACGTCTTTCAACGCCATTGCCGCAAGTTCCTGAATATCCTTCAATACAAGGTTATATAAATCCCTTGCTTCCACTTTGTGGCTGGTGCAGGCGTTTTTTCCCAGCCGGTTATAGGTCTGGCAGATATAATACGCCTTGTCTATCGGCTCCCGTTCCTCGCCGGTAAAGCGGTTCTTCCCGGTTCTGCCCACTTTCTCATAGCGTACCTGCATGGACTTCCCGCAGGTGGCACAGTAGATAATGCCGTGGAACAGATTATAGAAGGGGCAGGCGTTCCCCTCCATGATGGGAGGGCGGCGGTCAATCAGTTCCTGCACCTTCTCCCAGTCCTCCGGGCTTACAATGGCTTCATGGCAGCCCTCAAGGACTTCCCATTCCTCACGGGGAATGATGTCATAGGTATTGGAGCGGATTCCCTTCTGGTGCGTCCGGCAGACAAGATGTGCGCCCTTGTAAAACGGGTTCCGCAGGATATGGCTAATCCTTGCGCTCCCCCACGAATAATAATTCACGTCACATTCCGTATTGCTTTTTACCCGTGTGATGGGTATTTTATCCTCCATCAATTGTTTAGCTATCCGCATACACCCCCAGCCGTTTAAGGCAAGGTCATAGATTTTACGGATAGTCGGCGCAGTGTCCGGGTCAAGGATAAGGTGTCCCCTTTCCTCCGGGTCACGCATCAAGCCAAGGGGCTGCTGCCCGCCGCCAAACTTCCCCTGGCGGGAGCGTGTCATGCGCCCGGCAAGCACTTTCTTTGAAATATCCCGGCTGTACATATCATTCATAACATTTGTGATCGGCACAATGATATTGGAAACGCTGTCCGGGTTGCGGTAGCTGTCCACGCCTTCGGCCAGACTGATAAAGCGAATGTTGAGCCGAACAAACAGGTTTTCTATTAAATTTCCCGCATCGGTATAGTTGCGGGAGAGCCGGGAAAGGTCTTTCACGATCACGCAGTTGATTTTCCCGCTGTAAACATCGGCCAGCAATCTTTGAAAATCCTCACGGTCAGTATCTGTCCCGGTTTTGCCGTCATCGACATACACATCGCTTTCGTCCCCCTCATAGAACTCGTCCATGTGGGTCTGATGGTATTGTTCCAGTAAGAGCCGCTGATTGACTACGCTGTTGCTTTCGTCACGGCCACGGAGCAAATCCTCTTTGGAAAGTCGGATATATTTCCCCAGCCGCCAGCGCATCATTTTATTAGAAGTAGGGGAACTGGCGAAATTCATTCCCCGGTTTTTCGTCCTTGCCATTTGCCCTCCTTCCCTATCACATTACACCTATATTATACCTCTGTTCCCGTGGGACAACAAGGATGCCTTTGAAAGCCCCGGCCTCGGGACACTTTGTCTCGAAGTTGAAAACGGAGCCGTGACGCATCACAGTCCCGATTTCATACGGAGGAAGAAAGAGGTCAACAGGTCTTGCAGGGGCGGGCCATCGTCAGCAAACTCCAGCTTGATGACCATATCCCCATGACGGAAACAATACGGGTTTTTCATAACGGCCAGCATATTCGCCGCCCGCTGCTCCTTCGGGAGCGTGTTATCAAAGGTCATTCCGCTTACATCAACAAGAGTGTCTTTGTCGATGGCGGCAATATCAATACGGCGCATGGACTCAAGCTGCGCTGTTGTCAATCTCATATAGCACCCTCCTTAATGTTGAATTTGATTGTTGCGGCTCCCCGGTGTTCGTGGGGAAACAGGAAAGGCCAGCACCCGAAAAGTGCTGGCCCTTCGTCTTTCTCCACCTCGGGACAATCTGTCTCGAAGTCTGATTTTAGGATTGGGAGCGCCGGGCTCATTTTCTTGGCCCGTCATAAGACAGCGATACTCGGCCCGGCGGCTCCCACATAACGGAAAACGGCGGCCCGGAGGGACAGGCGGCCAGCCTGTCCTCTGGCGAATCGTGGCCGTGGGTCGGCCAGTCCCATTTGCGGCGCTGGTGTTGTTCGCTCGTTCCCGTGGAGGAAGTCACAGCGCACCCGCCGCTTGGCTCCCCGCATGATGCTCGGGGCCGCCCGCTGTTCCGTTATGGAGAGGAAGAAAACCTCCTCTCATATACCACCAGAAAAACATCAAAATGGAGCCCCACATTACAGATTTTTTCTCAGATATTTTTTCATGGTTTCCAACCCACGCAGGACGGAACGGCGCACAACACTTTTGTCTGTCCCTTCCTCACGGGCAATCTCCCGGTAGGTCTTGCCGAGGATGAGATGGGCATCCACCCGGCGGCCCTGGATCTCTGGCAGGGAGTTGAGGGCGTTCCACATGTGATAGAAACGCTCCATGCGTTCCACCAGCTCCTGCGGAGAGGGCTCATGCACACAGGCGGAATACTCGATCCCATCGTCACAGTCGAGGGAGTAGTACGCCTTATTGTAGCGGACACGCTCGGCATAGGCGGCCTCGGCCAATTTGCTGGCCCGGAGCTCGGCGGCCACTTCATCGGAAACTTCGATATATTCATCGGTCATGTACCAAGGGTAAAAGTCTTTCAAGTTGATGGTAGTCATTATATTTTCCTCCGTTCAGATTTTTGTGATAGGTGGCAATCTGAACGGGGGATGGCGGGGATCGGCAGCCGGGGCCGCCCCTGCCTACCTCGGGACAAAGTGTCTCGAAGTCACAGGGGGAGAAACGCAAAACGCCCGCACAGCATGAAACTGTACGGGCGCACGAAACATTATTGCAGTTGATGTACTGGAAAATTTCACATCCAAGGCCAGACGATCCCGGAGGGGGAGCTACGCTTTTTTTAGCTGGTGTAAATCATGGGTGCTGTGAAAAAGCAAAATGAACACGACAATACCCTCCCGGATACCGCCGTGTCCTCAAAAAAGGGCGACTTTAACACACCCTCCGTAAATCCAATTTTTCAAAAGGAGAACGGCGGCTTTGATTTATAAAATTCAAAGCCGCCGTAAGGTAAACCAGTAGCGGCTTCCCCTTAAATGAATGCTTATTTTTTCAGTTGGTAGAAATCATAAAATGCAGCGTGTTTCGCAATAAGTGTTTCAAAGGTGCCATGTTCAATTATTTTTCCGTCTGCCATAAAGATAATTTCGTCATAGAGTTCAAGAATGTCTTTGCTCATATTGTGCGTGATAGTAAGCAGCGTTAAATCAGATATTGCCAGCAACCTACTTTCAATATCATACGCAGTTTGCATATCAATAGCAGACGTACCCTCGTCTAAAATCAACAGCGGCTTTTTACGAATTAAAGCTCTTGCTACGGCAATTCGCTGTTTCTGCCCGCCGGAAAGGTTATCCCCGTTTTCTCCAACGTGATATTCAAGCCCGTTTGGTACTTGCTCAACAAAATGTAATAAACCGCTATCAGACAATGCAGATTGCAATTCTTCTTTGCTGTAATCTTCGTGCAGACAAATATTATCTAAAATGCTTTCGTCAAACATATAAACATTCTGATGAATAACCGACGAAAGCGCAGTTATTTTATCAATATCCAAAACAGAAAGACTGTCTGTATCGTATAGCACATTACCTTTGAAGTCGGAATAATATCCGGCAATCAGCTTGATAAGCGTAGATTTTCCGCAACCACTTTTACCAACAAAAGCATATTTTTTCCCTTTTTCAATGGATAGCGAAATACCGTCTATGACTTCATTTTCTTTATCATAGGAGAAGTGTAAATCGCTTACACAAATTGCCTCATTGAAAGAAGGGGATTTCTTCGTACTTACGTCCTGCTCCTTGTAATCTGAAAGTTCATTTAGCTTTTGTGCAATCGGTTTTATACTCTTGATTTTTGGAATATTGCTAAAAATAATCAAAAGGGGATTTGCAAGGTTACTGCTAACCTGCACCATGCCTAATAATGCACCTGCGCTGATACGTCCAATGATAATGAAGTATGCAGAAAGAAAAACAACAACAACTTGAACAAGAAGTGCAAGTACCATAGAAACCGCTTCATTTGCAGCAATCGCTTTGTCAACCGAATATTTCGCTTTTATGGTGTCCTCGTTGGTTGTTTCAAATCGTGAGAGAACATATTTTTTCATTCGATAAGACTTGATGACCTCAAAGCCGGATAACAGGTCTTTTACATGGTTTGTAAAAACGGATAGCATATCAGAATATTTGTCCTGCCGTTTGGAGAGCAGCCCTCCAAATAGACTGGGCACGATAAGCATAATGACGATTGTAATAATTACACACACCGTAACGATAACGTCAAAATAAATCATTACAGCAAGGGACGCTATAAAAATAATAGTGTATTGGATAACTTGCAGCAGAGGAAGCAAATAGTTATCCTCAATCATTTTTACATCATTCGTAATTGCAGATAAATAATCCGCAGTATGATTTTTAGAGTAATCCTCAATCGTGTGCCGCTCAATTCCTGTAAATGTTTCGGAACGGACAGCCCTCATAATCTTGCAGATAAATTTTTTGCTAAACAGAGATTGCAGATACATGAATACCCCCATAAGAGGAAAATATCCCAAGGAAAAGAGAAGTATTCTGATGAAGCTATCCATATCGCCCATATCAACAATATCCATAACTTGTTGCAGCAAGATAGCGATAAACACATAAGATAGGGAGCTGATCGCAGTAAATAAAACGGCAAGGAACAGTAAAAATTTGTTTTGTTTCAAATAACGTATCATAATTGCGTCCTCCTATTTTCTGTTAAAAAGCACATCACAAATAAGCCCTGCTGCACCCAATCCAAACAAACAGGTAGCGGCTGATTTATAACCTTTCTCAGATAAATGTGCCGCACCTATCATCAGTCCAATTTCTGCCGCAGCAGATGCGGATTTAGATACAATACGGAACAAACGCTTTTCCCACGCCTTATTTGCTGCAACTTCAATTTTGTTTGCAGCGTTTTCGATTTTTTGGTCTAAGTTAGACATAATAAACTCCTTTCATACATTGAGACGGTATGTATATGTTCAAAAAAATAATACCTTATGAATGAATGTATAGTGTGAAAATAAAACTGCCTTTTGCAAGGCAATTTTATTTATTCGCCTACGTTTAGATGTTCAAGGTAGCTCTGCACTATGTCGATAATTTCATCATCAATAATCGGTAGTTTCATGCTATCCAACAGGTACTTGATAAAAGCAAACTTTGAAATCAGTTCTTCCGATGTTGCAGGATAGACAGACGGAATTAACCAAAAGTTTGTAAGCAACGGCAAAAGTTCGGAAAGTTCTTTTGCATACTCTGTCTGGATAGAACCGTCCTCTATTCCCTCTTGAATAAGTTGCAACCAAAGAGGGGCAATCAATTTCCTGTTTGTGTCAGCCAGTTCTGCTAATAAACGGGGATTTTTCAAAAGAGGAATACTTTGTTTTCTAAGTTCGGCTCGATCAACATCTATATGGTTTAACTTAATAACTTCACGCATTTTTTGTAAACCGTTTAAGTGCTTCTGATTTTGTACAATAGAAAATGGGTTATTTTCAAAAAACAGCTTTTCACCTAATGCGTCGATAATTTCCTCTTTCGATTTGAAGTGATGATAAATCGCTCCTTTTGTCAGACCTCCAAGCTCATTTACAATGTCTTGTATGGTTGTATTGTCGTACCCCTTTTCCAAGAATAACCGCTGTGATACTTCTAATATCTTTTCAACGGTTACTTCGGGATATTTATTTCTCGCCATTTGCTCACCCGCCCTGTTTACATTCTTTTGGTATGGTTATAGTATAATGCGTTTTGCTCCGATTGTCAAGATACATTCCGACGGTATCTTTCTTGGTTAATGAAATAAAATACTACCAAAACATAAAATTAAGTTTCGTTCTCATATGAAGATGAGAAATTAATCGGGCTTGCAGGCTGTTCTGCTGATTGTGAAAAGATGTGGCAGATTGGGGTGGATGTACTGCCAGAATATAGGAGAAAAGGAATTGCATCTGCACTTACCAGCGGACTGGCTCATGAAATACTTGAGAGACGAAAAATTCCATTTTATTGCTCCGCATGGTCAAATATCCGTTCTGCAAGAAATGCTGTAAAAAGTGGTTTTATTCCCGCTTGGGTGGAGATGACAATAAAGCCAAAAGCCATTGTTGATGAAATAAACGGAGAAGTGAAATAAAAGAAGAAAATTCACATGGAACTAAAATTTGAATGGGACGAGGAAAAAGACCGTATCAATCGCCAAAAACACGGCATCTCTTTTGAAACAGCTTCATACGTTTTTCGCGATGAATATTACATAGAGATGTATGATTTCGAGCATAGTATGGAAGAAGACCGTTATATTGCAATCGGTATGGTTGGCGATTTATTGTTTGTTGTATTTACCGAGCGAGGGGAAAATATCCGGTTAATCTCTGAAAGATTGGCAACAGAAAGTGAAAGGAGGCTTTACTATGACCAAAACTTTTACAATTAAGGAGGGCCAGGCTCCTGCGCAGGAGCAGTTGAAGGAAGTCAGGGCGGCGGCAAAGCGGGAAATTCAATTTGATGAAGATTCCCCCGAACTGTCCCCAGCAATGTTTAAGGCATTTAGGTGTACCGTAACACAGCGCAACAGAAAAAAGAAGAACGCATAAAATTCTGTTACGAAGTGAAGATGTGCCATCCGGACATTTCGGCTTATGTATTGAAAACTGAATTGGGACTATCCCAAAGTTTGTGTAAACCTCCAAACTGATGTAAGATAAGATTACTCAGTTTGGAGGTTTTATTATGGTAAGAAAACCTGCTAACAAAAGTCAAGACTTTTTAGCAGGTTTTTAAATAAATTTTTGATATGAATTTTTTCCACGACAATTAGACCGGTGGAAAATCGAGGCTGTAAAAAATTCTGTGTCTATGGGAAATGAAATTCCTCTGATAAGAGTCTGATATGATTTATCTCTTACACTTATATGGTACTAAAAGCGGCGTTCCTGTTCTCCCGGTTAGGGATAGAGAAACGCCGCGTTTGCGTCGTATTCAGTTTTCATTTATTCTTTCTCAATGCTGTGTGCTGGTGTTTGGGCTTGCAGGGTTCCGGGCGGCATATCAAGGCTCTTTCCCTCAAAAGTAGTAAATTGGTAGTAAATTCAGCTTGAAATCCTGCTTGTATGCCCGTAAATCAAGGCTTTTTTGAGATAATCAACCATTTTAAGTTTAAAAACTGAAGCCGGAGGATACCCGTAAGTTTATGGAGAATGCGTTTCGGGATGGGGAGATTAAAACATCCGGGACAGACATTGATAAATTCATGCCTCCAATTTCGCGCTTTGGCGGCAACGGCAGATCCAGGAAAAAACAGGACGTCGTTGATAAGCTGAAAACATTTTTTGAAACATATTTTGGGATTGGGGTTCGGCATCTTTTGTCGGTCCGGCAGATAAGGCGACTACTTATAATTTTGACAGACAGGAGACGCTGTCGATGATAGCAGAGCCGGAAGCGCTATACGGAGTACCTGAAGGAAAGTGAGCGAAATATGCCAAATTATGGAAGATATGGGAATTTAACCTTTAAAAGAGGCGTAAGCGACACAAAAAATACCGTAGTGAATCTTGCCCAGTCAATTGATATACTTTCTTTATATCGCAAGGA